>NZ_QGTU01000001.1:0-1351691 GCF_003182295.1 Pantoea sp. AG702
TTCGTCGGAAAATCGCTTCTTCATGGGGATGTCCTCATGTGGCTTATGAAGACATTACTAACATCACGGTGTATTAATCAACGGGGAGCAGGTCAACGTCAGACTCTCCGAATACATCTCTGGTGCTGGCATTCCACTTTTTGATGCGGAATTTTTTATAGGCAAACATCAAGAGCATGATGCTTGCGAAAATCCATACGATTGCAAGCTGGACCAAACCCTGAACACCTGAGAAATAGAAAATGACAATCGGAAGTGCAATAGCAATCCACACCCGTTTCATCATAAGGAAGTTTGGCTGTTTTACTTCAGTAATTGCTGTCATAGATTCTTCCAAGGTTAGTTTTACTGAATCGAAGGCGCACGTATGCATCAGCTTATTCTGCCGATAAATCAGTGTGCTATGTGTTTCCGTTTGAAGTTACATTACGGCTTAGAAATGGGGTCTAGCAAATCATTTATACCGATCGATCGCTTTCTTTTGATAGTCAATGACTATCATAATATTAATATTGATCAGTAATAACGATCGATCGTTTTTGTCTATCAATTTGAAATAGAATGGGAATATTTATAGTGTTTGACTTAATGAGTAGTTTTAACTCACTGAAAACTAGCTCTTTAAAGTCGTTTGAAAGCGTTTTTTATCGCGGAACTTTGAAAATTTATTTCAGAAATCTTTGGTGTTTCGGAGTTGCCGGTTCGTATTGCGGTATAGATAACATTTCTTTTGAGAGGATTAAGAATCGTTGAACCAACAGCTTTCAAACTAGCAACAAGCTCCTCAAGGTAAGGTATCCACTGCAACCAGCGAGACTGGATATGTTCTCTGGAATTTGCCATGAGGGGTGTAGCTGCGGGATGAACTTCAATGGGATTCGAAACGTTTTCATTGTCGGCAATCGATTCAGGAACAACAGCCTGTATTGGTTGAGTCACGGTGATTCGCTTACTCATGTTTGACCAACTGTATGCTTTACCGAGCTGTGATGCCTTAAAAGCGACTCCCTGATGCTTAAACGAGAAACCGTTCATCTTGCCAGTAGATGCGATGTTTGCTGTCGCTAATATGTTTTGCTTTTGCAGTTCATCGGTGAATTCCTCGATAGTGATTTCATTGAAGAAGACTAAAACCGCATCTATCGCTTCCTGTATCACTTTCTTAGAAGCTTTCTCTCCAGTCCTGTTCTGCATCATTGTTTCGTTACGAGTAAGCTTCCTCTGTTTCTGTGGTGGTGTAGCACGAGAAGGACCTGTCGTTCTGGTGAGCTGATGATCTTCTTCAAGCTCCTGAATGATACGAGTGCTCTTAAGGTTCTCGTTCCTGCCCAAGTAAAGCTGGTCATCTGCTAAAACGTTTATCCGCGAAGCAATGATGTGAATGTGCTGTCCTGCCTCGTCGTCATGCAGAACATAGCAACGGAGGTGAGTGTCACAGAATCCCATTCGCTTCATGTAATCGTCAGCAATGTTCCTCCATTGCTCTTTAGTGAGTGATTCACCTACTGGGAGACGAAGGGAGTTATGCCAAACTGGTTTCGTAACATCCTCTCTTAGCTTCTGAGTCTTTACGAACTCGGCGGTCAGCTCGTCTACAGTAATGCCCACAAGATTGCCACCAATCACCATTGGTGTAGTCATGTGATGAGGAGCAGGGGCAAGCGCATACGAGATGACTCCTCGGAAGTTTTTACCCCTTTTTATTTTATTCATACCCTTCATCTTGGATGATCACTTTTCAAGTGTCAGCAGAGCATCTCTTACATGCGACAGTTTCAATTTTAAAGCGCTTACTTCCTGCGATAGTGGCTGAGCATATTCGCCTCTGCGAAGCAGGAACGAAGTAAGATCATTCAGTTTCTGTAGGGAACCAGTAAGCTCCTGCCAGGCTTCTTTGTTGATTTCGGGAACAGAAGGGGGAAGTTGCTTGAGAGCTGAGGATCTCAGCCAACAGCTTCTGCTTAGCTGTCCTCTGAACTGGTTTACTTTGCTCAGCTCAACCTCATTTAATCTGACAGTCACTGAGTGTTTGCGAAGACGATTAGGGGGTAATTTTTTAACGGCAGGGTCATTGGTAAATGTAGAAGGGAACTCATCGTCAAAAATAGTATTGTGTTCTTTCATATCAACTCCTTTTGATATTTTTATTAATAGCATATCCATATGCTAACTATAATAATTACCATAAAGGTCAATTGCGTCAATGGGTTGAGATTGAAGTTTTTGCTTTGATCTTTCTTTTTCAACCGAAGGGCAGAAAAAGCAAGGCAACTGAGCATCGCTAAGTTAGCCCTTGCTCAAAGTAGCAGAAAGAAATTTAACGATTTAGTAATGGAAAAAACAAATGTAACTGATCATTTAATATATCTAAAAGATATTAGAACATCGATTAATATTCACTTTCTACATTTTGGTTTAAGTGGTAAGAGGTAATTTTTAGTTAAATACTTGAAAATTATAGATAAAATTTCATGATGAGTTTACTGAAACTTATTGACATACATTTGTTAGAACTGTAATTTATTAGGAATGTTCTTATTTTTATGAAATTATCTCTATAAAGACTTAAGGGAATTTTCTATGATTGGTCAAAATTGATGGATAAAGATAAAATTGAGTTGATTATCAAATCACTGACAAGGACCGATAGTTATCTAAACTATGCAAATACTAAGTCAACCATATTATTAACATTATCATCAGCTATCTTGACTATAGTTGGTGTTAACCTGTCAAAAGTGCTTCCGTGTGGAATTGAAGGATATAGTAATTTCTCATGGGTTTTATTTATACTGTTCCTTATTTTAGGAGTGTTGCTTAACATCTTTTCCATTATTAAGTCACTAGGTTCAATGGCTCCCTTTATTAAGAAAAGTAGCAGAGAGAACATTTTTTCTTTCGTTGATATTACTCATTACTACAAAAGTGGGGATGACTACTTTAATAAAATAGCTAATGAGAATTATTTAGATTTAGGAAGGCAGTTGTCAGTGTTGAATTATACGCTATCAGAAGGGTTAATAAAAAAGTATAAAGGGCAAAAAGAAGCGGTTTTATATTTGAAGCTGTCACTTTTGTCTTTTTTAATGACGATATCATTTCCTTGGGTAGAGTATGCTTTGGGTTTATTTAATAATGAAGAGAGCGGAGTGATAATTTTAAGTCTTCTTGTTCTTTTGCTTCTATTAATTATCGTTATTTTGGTTGCCTTCATATTATACCTATTACTGATGGGAAGAAATAAAAAATGAGCATCAAAGATCTGTATAAAAATTTAAACTCAGACATTGAAAAAATATCTAAAAGAAGTAAGTCAGAAAGTTATGATTTCTTTAGCAAAAGAGCTTTTGACTCTGCGGGGATGGAGAGTTTAGAACCTGTATCGGAAGATGCGAAAGATGTGGAACTGGAAAGGTTTAGCAAATCATTATTTGAAAGTGTCAATTCACAGAGCGTTATAATAAGAGATGGTTTAACACCACTCAGTGATTACGAAGCTGTTCGAGGCTTACGGGAAGCTTTTGGTAAGCCTGAGAGGGAGGAAGTGCCTACGATAGGAACCCATCCTGAGTTTAGAGGTTTAGAATTAGATAATACAACTAAGTTTGGTTATGTAGTCACAATGTTTATAGACATAATAGGCTCTACTAAACTTGGCCTTTCATACAGTCCTTCAGACGTGTTTCTCTTTAAAAATAACATCATCACTGGAGTTATTGAAACAATTAATGCCTTTGACGGGCATGTACATAGAATAATGGGAGATGCTGTTATGGCTTTCTTCCGAAGTAAAGAAAACGAAGACCGCAATACATTAGAAAATAGTGCTATCGATGCTATTAATTGTGCAGCATATTTTATTGAAGTAATGAATGAAATAGTAGCACCACAAATAAAGGAAGTGGCTGATGAAAATATCGGTATCAGAATTGGTATCGATATAGGTGAAAGCGATTATGTCTTGTGGGGTAACTATGGAATACCAGGTATAAATGAAGTCACTGCTACATCTTTTTTTGTTGATATAGCATCTAAACTACAGCATAAGGCTCCAAAAAATTCCATTATGCTTGGCGAGAGTTTAGTTAAAAAATTAGGGCTTACTATTAATGATTATCTTGAATATAAAATAAAAAATAGCGAGCCGGATAGATATGTTATTGACTATACATCTAAAAATAAAGAGAGATTACGGTATGGTCAGTATTTGCTGAATCAGACCAAATATTTTTCACTCCTTCCGCACGGTGTTAAACCTTGCCGTATAAAAGTTGATATTACCTATAGCAATGATGAATATGGCTTTTCTAATAAGCAGAATTATATAAGCTGTGGTTCAGTTATTCCTAAAAACAAATGGATCAAGTTCCATGCTTTTTTCCATGAAGGTTATGGAGAGAACTATGAATCACTTAAATTCAAATTTCGCGTTGTGAACAATGGAGCAGAGGCCAGTAAAAAACACAATAATGACAACCATGAAACTGAAATTATAAAGCAAGCTCACGAAAAAGAAAATGGTATATTCCATGCTTACCATCGAGAAGAAACTTCTTACAAAGGGTTGCAGCATATGTATATTTCTGTAATTTCAAACGGAAAAATAATAGAAAGTGAATTTCCGTGCAGTATATTTATACAGTAATATGTTTTTAAATTAATTAACCGATTGCAATTGTATAGCTTAGTCAGTTTTTAAAAATGGGAGTTTCTCTATGTATATTAAAAAGATTTCAATAAAGAATTATAGGAATTTTCATAAGTCAAACTTCCATTTTTTAAAGGGGGCCGTCAATACTATTATCGGAGAAAATGCTTCTGGTAAGACAAACCTTTTCAATGCCATGAGGCTGATCTTAGATGATTCACTCCCACTAAATTCTCGGATACTTTCCAGCGAAGATTTCAATCGAGGTTTGAAAGAACCATTTGGGCACTGGATTATTATTACCTTATATTTTGATGATCTCAGTGAGTATGAAGAAGAACAAGTAATTGCAAATTATTCCTTGAATGATGGGAACGATGAGTTAGGCACAGAAGGTAATTATACTTTTATATACCGCCCTAAATTTAATGTTAGACAAGATCTTTATGATTTGTCTTTAACTAATGATAGTTTTGAGAAAAGAGAAGAGGCATTTTCAAACTACATTTCCAATCATATTATCTCTAAAGAAACTTATGAGGCTGTAGCATTTGTCAGAACGAAAATAGACTTTACTAATGATGAAGTCTATAAAGATATAGTTGGAGATTTCATAAATCTAAGCTTTTCAGATCCAAACGATGATGCTGAGAAGTTAGGTTGTAAAAAACCGCATTTCTTTTCTCTTGGAAGCGAGGTAGCTTGCACATATGTTAAGGCATTAAGGAATGTAGTTGCTGATTTAAAGTATTATAAAACAAACCCTTTATATAAACTTCTTACATTAAAAAGTAAACAGATTAATAGCAGTCCTGATGTTGTTGATGATGTAAAGGGAGTGAATGAAAAAATATCTTCTATACCTGAAATAAAAATGCTAAGCGAAAGGATTTCAGCCTCTTTGACTAATACGGTTGGTTCAACATACTCTCCTAAAATAATGGTGTCATCTCAGCTTCCAGAGGATTTCGTTGAACTTATACAGTCGCTCGGCTTAGTAGTTGAGGATTCTTTAGATTATAATGGTTCAGGAAGATTAGATGATTTAAGTTTAGGTGGTGCTAATCTTATTTATCTCGCATTAAAACTTTATGAATATGAAGAAATCAGAGATACCGAAGAACACATTACTCATTTCCTATTAATTGAAGAGCCTGAAGCTCATATTCATACCCATATTCAAAAAACTCTTTTTGATAAGTTTAACTTTCAAAACACACAGGTTTTTGTTTCTACCCATTCTACACAGATCAGCTCAGTATCAAATATATCTTCGATGAATGTTTTAGCACGACAGAAAGGTTACACCGAAATCTATAGGCCTTCGAATGGTTTAAACAAAAAAGAAATCTATTCGATTGAAAGATATCTCGACGCAATTCGCAGTGATTTGCTATTTTCCAAAAGTGTAATTTTGGTAGAAGGTGATGCGGAGCTTATTCTTATACCTACAATGATAAAGAAGGCTTTAGGTATAAGTTTAGATGAATTAGGTATAAGTCTCATAAAAGTTGATGGGACGGTATTCAAACACTTAGCTAATCTTTTCCATAATGACAGGTTAAAAAGGCGGTGTGCTATATTAACAGATTTAGATTCAGCTTATGTTACTAAGGCTGATGATATTTTTGGCTCTAAATTTGTGGAATCTTTGGTGAATGCAGATATTGATGGTGCCCAACGGAAAGCTAAATTGGATGAAGATATTAAGCATAATGAGTATGTATCAGTTTTTTATGCCGAGAATACATTTGAGACTGAATTGGTTAAATATGTAGAAAATAGCGAACTTTTTATCAACGTTATGAGAGAAAGTTATAGTAAAGAGTTTGATCTTAATGAAAATATAGGTGATATAAACTCAAGTGATATAAGAGTAAGATATAAAAGAGCTTTGAAATTTGCAAATAAAATCGGAAAAGGTTGGTTAGCTACAAGTATGGTCGAACATGTAACTGTTGATAATCGCATACCTGATTACATCCTAGAAGCTATTAAATATGTGCTTATGGATAGGGATTTAATGCCGATCTATGAAAAAATGCTTTCCTATAATTTGTCTTTAATGAAAGAAGCTGGATGGGAAGAGGAAGAAAAAATATCCGCTAAGCACGGATTAAATAATAAAATTCAAGAGTATGGTCTCCATTGTCCTGACAGTTTTTATAGATTATGGGAGTTATAATTATGCCTTACAGGAATCTTACTGAAGAACAATGGGATGCTGTTAAGCACAATGGAAATTTATTGTTAACCGCATGTCCTGGTTCTGGGAAAACGAAAACTCTTGTATCAAAACTTTGTTACATGTTAGAAAATAAAGAACCATCAGGGGGATGTAAGAAGAGAATCATCGCCCTTACATATACAAATATAGCTTCCGATACTATTTATGAAAGGTTGATTTCATTCGGTGTAGATATCAAAAATCTATGGATTGGAACAATTCATGGTTTTTGCTTGAACTGGATTATCAAACCTAATTTGGACAGAATTCCAAGGCTTGCGAAAGGTTTTAGTGTTATTGATGAACACGAGAGGGAGTTCATAATTAATGAATTAAAAGAAAAATATGGAATAGGTCTTTATGATAGAATTGCCACTCAATTGACCAGTGATTTTAAATATCCATACTCTAAAGGTGATGATAAGCTTAATTTAGTTAGAGATTATCACAGGTATTTAAGTGCTAATCGACTAATTGATTTTGACCTGATTCTTAATATATCCCTCAAGTTGCTTAATAAAAATAGGTCTCTTTGCAAACGATTGTCACTATTGTTTGAACACATTTTAATTGATGAATATCAAGATATTTCTTCTCTGCAATATGAGATTTTAAAAGCTATGTATTCTGAAAAGAACAATGTATTAACTCTTATAGGTGATAAAGAACAAGCTATTTATACAGGGCTTGGGGCTATCGTTAAAAGTAAAGAGGAGTTATCAGAATACTTTGGTATTAATGATTTGGTAGATATGAATCTAACAGGATGCTTCCGTAGTAGTCAATCTATTATTAATTTTTATAGTAATTATAAAGATGGAAAATTTAACATTAACTCTTTATCCAATTTTAAAGACTTCCCTTCAGTCATTCTCAAAGAAAGCTCTATAGAAAAATCACAATTATCGCATTATGTTGCCGGAATCATTGAAACACACTTGCAACAAGGAATAACTCCTAACGAGATCGCTGTTCTTTGCCCAAGTTGGTTTGATGTTATTAAGCTCTCAGGGGACATTTCCAAATTAGGCAATGAATTTGAAATAGATGGGGTTACGATATCTCCAATTCCTAAAAACTCCGAAAGTTTTTGGTTGGGTTTTATTAAATTGTTCTTTGTTAAAAGAGTGCCTAAAAATTTCACCATTCGACAAAAAATCATTAATGAATTTTTCGCTGAGATATACCTTCATTCACCTGATACTTTCCCATATTCTTCAAAAACTATTTTGTCGCAGATAAACCGCATGGCTATGCTTGCCAATTATGATACAAGTATTGAATTGTGGATTGAGGCGGTTATAACTGAATTTTGTGGAATTTTTAAGCTAAATTTACATGAGGGTAGTTTTTATCATAATGAAATGCTTTCTCTTATTCATGCTACTACTAAAAGAATGAAAAAATATGATATGAATTATAGGGCAAGTGACTTATCTTCTTTTTATAATTTCAGAGGTGGAGTGAAAATAACCACATGTCACTCGACCAAGGGCGATGAGTATGAAGTTGTAATTTGCACTGGTTTGCTAAATGGGAAAATACCTCATTGGGATGACATAATTGACTGTAGTCGAAAACATAGTGATTACACCGCAAGACGACTTTTGTATGTTATATCTTCACGAGCAAAAAAACACCTGTATATGATTTCAGAAAGTGGTCATATGACAAGAAATGGCTTTCCTTATTCAATTACACCACAACTATAATTGTCATAACTGCTTTCCACTCCTTTGACTTGCTGATTAAATAATATTTCTGCGATATGTCAGGGTAGGGAGTATGTAAGTTGACTCAGTTGATTTTTATTTTTTAGAATGATATTTTTCCAAGGCATTTAGTAAAAAGATTTTTCATAATTAATTTTACGCTATCGATATTGACAATCTTATATATTTGTATCATATAGATGATGTAAATATATGGGAGGTTAAAATGAAGTTTAAAATTGAGATTATAGATTCTTGGCCGGTTGAAGCAATTGAAAAGGGTGGTTTTAATCACATAAACTATCTCAATGATCTATTTACACCTGAGATGAAAAGGTTGTTTGTTATAGAAGGTGATATGGTTACTGAACATACTATAATGGCACCTATACTTTCGGATGTTCCTGAGGATTCATTATTAAGAATTAAAGTTTGCGATCCAAATAACTTCCTAATAGAGATTGTTGATAAATGGCCAAATAATGTCAGTCCTAAGCAGGGCTTTATTCCGAAAGAGAAATTCAATAAATTAGGTTTTGGCTATCTAGCAATGATAGATAAAATCTCTGTTTTACCATCTCATATCGAATTCAAAGCATTATTACCATATTATAAAAATCATCTTGCAAAGAATGGTCCGTGGCCTTTAATAATTATAACGAAGGTTTAAGGCTATGCAATCACGTTCAGCTTCTTCATAGGTAGCATATGCTATCGGAGGTTTTTTTTTGATAAATGTATTTTTGAAGCATAAATAATAGACTGTAGTTCCGTTTTCATCGAAACCCACTACATCATATTCAGGTTTAGAATTGAATTGGTCATCATTACCATTAGGAGGAGGAAAACCTCCATTTTTGATTTTACTCATAGCTTATCCTATGTTTTTAAATTATTTGTAGAATCTTTTTACACTTACGGAATTTATATGTGTAAAGTTAACTTGTCAATCCTTTTTTTACTAACTTACCGAAGTTTAATAGCGCTTCCTGCCGTTCACTGTAGTAATCATACCTATCATAAATCTCCTCAACTCCTTTCAGTTTGTGGTTCAGACACCTCTCCGCCACATGAGGAGGAACAGAGGGATAAGTAAGTAAATTCCGGCTGGTTCTTCTCAAATCATGAACAATAAAATATTCAATATTACCCATAATATTTGGTGGTTGCTTCTTTCTGCCATGTTCAATTCCTAACAGCTTCTCTATCCCTCTGTTGAGAGTGTCTTTTCTCATGTGCTGGGACTTGCTCACACGGTGATTAGTAAAGACATAATTTACTCTGACAATGAGTTCTTCCAAAAATCTCTATTAGATTGTATGTGAATTATATTTACAAAAAATCAATCTGCGTTAAAGAAATTATAAATAAAAATGTAGGGTTTTATAAGTAAAGATAAAATGAAAGATGAGAAAATATCATTTTCTGAGGCAAAAGAGTTTCTTAATAAAGTGCATAATGATTTAGTAGCTTTATTAGCGAAAAATAACATTACCGAAAGCTATAGAATGTATCCTGCCGAACATATTGTTTATATTATGTTTAGAGAGTATTACACCTCTCAGGATTGCTTGAAAATCGTGAGCATAGTTGAAGGTTTTGAATTAACCGAACTTGTTGAATACAATAGTGTTGACTGGTGGTTTTTTTCAGCCTTAGCATTTGATGTTGATACTGATAAGATTATAAAAATAATTCAAGAAAAAATCACTGAAGAAGAGAAAAGCAAAATAAATTCTGTGCTTGTTAAAGAAGATGACGGGGTTGTTAAAAAAAGAATTTAGTCCAAAAAGTCTTAAAATAGTCTGACTTTCATGGTCAGGCTATTTCAACTGTGATGCACTTTACTGAAAAATATTTTATTATTTTAGTGTTACTCTACCATCAGAAGTCTGGATAAACGTTTTATCGCCTATGTTTATAAATTCCTTTCCATTAGCGCTCCCTCTTATAACTAATGCTATGCTGTTATAAACACATTTCTTATGCTCGCCATTAGTATCATCAAAGCAAGTGTAGTCATTAACTGAACCATCTCTGGTTCCTGTTGGTAATTTTTCATAATCACCGAAATTCATTATGATAACTGTGAAGTTATCTGGAGTATTGATAATCTGATATTTTTTCTGAAGTGATTCTTTGTTTTTCAACCACCAGTTTAATTTCCCTTCTGTAGTCATCGGTAAATGTTCTACAAAAACCGCATCATTATCAACTCTGACTATTTTTGCTGGTCTTATAGCAATCCATATGCAGTATGCTATTATTAAAAAAACTAAAAATGCTCCAATCCGTTTATAGTTAAACATTGTTTTCTCCTGTCAATGTTATAATGGCTTCGAAGTCTTTGGAAAGTAGCTTGTAAGCAAACTACTTAACCCTACGTAGAACGAACCATGATTAATTTTTATCGATTTCTTTCATTCAAAATAAGTCCCTTTCAGTCAAATGACTAAGTATCATACATTTTACGTTTGTGAGTTAGGTTAAGAATTTTCTCAACATTTTCTATTCAATGAATCATCCAAGCTCACACAAGCACTCATTGATAAACCACAGTCATGGTGGTGAGCAATTTGTTAAGGGGGCATATCTGGGGGCAGGTAACAAATCGAAATGAAAAAAATTACATACAGAACAGAGGACTAGCTAGAAGGTTTGAATCCTGTAGGGGCGCCAATATATTTCAATGACTTACCTCCTTTCTCCTCAAGCAAGTTTTTCAATGTGGGACGGATTTGGGACACGACTGCCATAAATCGCGTCAATTTTGGGGCTTGTTCGATCTTGTGCCAGATTGACATGACCTCGTCTTAAAAAATGTTTAGCACCCTTACGACACAGAAAATGAACTGAAATTTAGCCAGAATCCAAACAAGCCTATGAACGACGCCATCAAACATGCGTGTGAAGCTCAGTGCAGGCAGAACGCTCCACATCGTTTGTCAAAAAAGAGGTCTTATTAATCGCCTGGTACATAATATGGCGGGGACTTTGTTTTAAGTTTGGTATTAACCTCTGCTGTTGTTGGTGCACGCGCTAACCTTTACTGTAAATTTCGCTATAGCTAAATCAATGGGCTACACCTCACGCTACTCATTTCAAAAGGAGCTTGCATGACGAGAAATCTTACAAGGAATAGGCTAAACGGTATTAAAAACGCATTCGTTATCCACATCTTCGGAATGACCTGCTGATAAGCTTATTGGATTAAGGCTGAAGGGTTTCACTAAGCAACGTTTGTGGTCAGTTTTAAACTGAATCCTGTGACGGGGAGAATTATGCCAGAGTTTTTCTTATTGGAGCTGTCTTAAGGCGCTGCGCCTAAGAGATTATGACAAAAATTGTGCTACTTTTTGTGTAAATTAAAAAACATATAAAGATCAAACTGAAAAAAAAGCCAATGATGATACTAATAAGATGTAAAAAAAGAGTAGAAACTGGTTTGTTAATACTCCAGTTTTTACTCTTTGGTTTGAGGATTTTACGGGAAATATAAGTTTTATTTTTTAATAAAACTGTTAGCAGAAAAAGCGGAAGCGCTTTCTTTTACCATTTTTTCTGCTTCAGTGTTGATTCGTCTTTCAAATATTTCTTTGTCGATAAGAAAATCTTTTTCATCGATGACCAGTGTGTAATTGGGTATATGCTCAGATCTGTACTGAATGTATGTCGTTACATGCAACTTAAAGGGTAAGTTAGAGGACAGCGTACCCGCTTTCATTGCCTTATCTCCGGAAAGACCTTGCTGCTCGTTAACTCTATTTGCGATGTTAGTTAAAGCATTATGAATATCGTCTGAGAAATTTTTTGGATCCAGGTTACTGAGGTTGATTTCTTTCGGGGCATTATCAGATGCAGGTGCTAAGGTAATATCCATCCCACGTCTTTCGCTATAAACTTCGCCGAGATTTACGCTGCCGGCTGCGGTCGTAATGATATGTTTTTCTTCAAAAATGAGTCCTTTATTAACCATCGCGGCACAAAATACAGCACCACCCAGAATAAAAGACGATACGAGTAATGCAACGCCATACTGTTTTGGAACCATGAGACTAAGTCCTTTTTATTAATATTACTTATCTGATTATTTTACATCAAGATGACAAGCGCTAACCTCAAAAAAGCACACTTTATTTTGCTTTATTAATGCGTTAGAACGTTCGTAAAATGTGACTGGTGTTTGTGGATGCCAGGGTATTGAGACTGAAACAGAGGAGTAAGCCCCCTCTTTTTGATGTTTTTTGAACAAATTCATTTGGCGGAGGTGTTACAGATGCAGGTTTTTTGCTCAACATAAATTTTTTTCTCAACAAACAGCCCCACATCATTCTTATCTTAAACCTCTGCCTAAAGCACAGAATGTTTATTCCTCGTTTACTTCGAATTCTTTATCTTATGCAATATCAGTAAGCGCTAATGCTTCCCTTTTCGTGGTGAGTTCACCCATGTATAAGCAAAATTGAAAAGGTCATTGCATTAACTGTATACGTTATATCTGAAATGAATCGGGTTAGCGGGTATTTAAAAGATAGCTTTCGCATGGACATGACGACTGAGTCAGCATCGACAAGGTTAAGTTTAAACCAACCCATTAACGTAAAAAACAGGCAGGGCAGGCCAGTAAATGGTGAATACAAAAAATTGCCAAAGCGTCTTTCCAGTTACGCGGGCAACAGGTCCGGAACGCTTTTTACTTCGAAAGTTCGCCAGTAAAAGCAACACTCACGCTTACGCGACCATGCCCTTTTTACCTGCTCCCCAGCAAATCTCACTCGTATTGTGCGTGCTTGTCTTTATCTGCTGGTTACTACCGGGGCTGTTTGGACATGAACCGTGGAAACCGGATGAAGCCTATACGTTCGGGCTAATCCGTCATATTGCCCAGACTGGCGACTGGGTCGTACCTACCCTGGCAGGCGAACCCTTTATGGAGAAGCCGCCACTGTATTTTATTGTGGCCTCTTTTTTTCTCCGCCTCTTCAGTCCGTTGTTAGGCGAGCCCGATGCCGCGCGTATGGCAACCGGGTTTTTTATCGTGCTTGCATGCTATGCCATTGCGCTTTCGGCCAGAGAGTTGTTCGGCAAGGGCGCAGGCCGCTGGGCCGTACTTATCCTGTTTGCCTGTTTGGGCTTTCCTGTCCGGGCACACCAAATGATTACCGATATCGCCTTGCTGGCAGGCGGTGCCACTGGCATTTATGGTTTCATTTTGGGGATTCGCCGCCATGTGCTGGGTGGCGCGATACTGGGTATTGGCGCAGCGGTGATGTTTCTCTCTAAAGGGCTTCTCGGCCCGGGCATATTGGGACTGACAGCGCTGACGTTACCCTTGATGAATACAGCGTTTCGTAGCAGACGCTATATCGTGTTTTGTGCTATCGCGTTTCTGGTCTTTTGCCCGCTGGTAGTGCCGTGGCTGTATGCGCTCTGGATGCGTTCTGAAAAGCTGTTTTCAACCTGGCTACTGGTCAATAATTTTGGCCGTTTTGACGGTACCGCTAAGCTCGGGCCTAAAGCGAAACACTTCTTTTACTTTAAACTGCTTCCCTGGTATGCCTTTCCTGCATTGCCGATGGCTGCGTGGTGGCTCTGGCGCAGTTGGAAAACCGGCATCAGCGCATCCGCAATGGTACTGGTAACGTTTTTTTTAGCCGGTTTTGTCACTCTGTCGAGTGCATCTGACGCGCGGGAGCTTTACGCCATGCCGCTGCTTCTGCCGTTGGCCATACTGGCAGCAGGTACCTGTCAGCAGAAAACCCTCTGGACGATAAAGTTGCGGCCATGGGCACTCGGCTTATTCTGCCTGCTTCCAACGGTGATGTGGGGAGCGGGCATCATCCTGATGACCGGCTGGCCTGCGCCACTGTGGAATAAATGGGTGGCACAGGGTGCGCCCGGATTTACGCCTCAGATTTCATCAGTGATGTTTGCAGCAGCATTACTGGCTACTTTATTGCTGAGTGGGCTGGTGTTTTTGAATCGCACCTGCCGGGAAAGTCCCTTATCAATTTTTACCAGTTGCATCACGCTGTGCTGGGTGTTGGCCATGACGCTGGGCATGCCGTATCTGGATTACACCAAGCGTTATTCTGATGTTTTTCTCCCGCTGCGGGCATGGTTGCCAAGGGATGAATGTGTCGCGAGCCGGCATCTTGGTGAACCACAACGGGCTTTACTGGAATATTACGATGGGCTGGTAACGCTGCGAGAAGGGAAGCACAGAGGTGCCTACCGCTGTAACTGGCTATTCCTGCAACATGATAAAAGGCATCCTGAGGAGTTTGTCGACGGGACGTTGGTCTGGCAAGGGGAGCGGCCTGCGGATAACGAAGAGAATTACCAACTTTATCGACTGAACAGATAAGCCAGTATTTTTCATGCTTAACTCGCCTGAGATCATTTTGCAGGCGAGTGACGATTCGTTACATCGGCTATTTCAGTAAAATCTGCACTCAGGGAAGCGACAGATGAACTTCATTTTCTTTTGGCGCCCAGTCTCTGTCAGAGAACTCATCTACAGAATAGGAGACATTGCGCAGCCCCTGGGTGCCAAGAAAGTTTTTTACGCCCTCCTGAAGATTACCGTCACGAAACAGCTCAGCAATAACAAACAGGGCATCGGAAAGCGAAAGCGTTCTGATTTGCGCAGGTAACCAGTTTGTACGCGTGAAGATCAGATGATAAAGCGCTTCATCTCCCGACAAGGGAAAATAGCGCGTACCAAATTGTTTGCGATGCTTGTCCAGAATGATTTCAAGAATGAAAATCTGTGCTGTCCGTTGCCTGATTTGATTCACAAAAACATTTTCGGAATTGCCCATATCCAGCGTCGTGGCATCGTTGTTCTGCTTGACGCGCGTCTCAATAGCATTCCAGAGATTGTCATACTGATTCATAGCTTACCTTGTCCGAAAGTGTCGTTATCATAACAACGTTAGCAGAAGGAACTCGTGCGGCAAAGGTTGCGAGTATAATCAGGCGCTTTCGGCCGGAAAAAAACAGTATTGGCTTTACTGCTTCACTGCCGCTGCGTAGTGCCCTGCAAAGTCGGGCTGTGCAGTATGACGTTTTTATGAAGCGGAGAAAGAAAATAGCAGAAGTTACGTTTGATGCAGTGAAAAAAAATGGCCACAAAGGGCCATGTCGAGGAATTCAGACGCGATTAATGCAACACACCGGCAGTGGTTAAACAAAGTGTGCAAAACGCAACGCTGAATGCAGAGAAACCCACCAGACCAAGAACGACGAAACCGAAATTTCTCATATCGACCTCCACCGTGTCCAGGTGACACAGCCAAATCATAGGGCTGGCGGGTAAAAAAGTACATACTGTTAATAAAGACATAGAAAATACTGCTGTGACATTCATTAAATGGCTATTCTCGTCATTTTACCGGATTTTAAACGTGGGTTGTTTTTTGTTATCTAAAGCATCCCACTCATCTATGTGGCCAGATATTTATCGCCTAAATCAGATAAAAACTGCTTTTAATCTATTAAAAAAATCTTATTGTCTTTTACATCAGTCCTGACGCTTCTTAGAGACGTTGGTTACCTGAATAGAATTGTCCAAAGCTGACTGGCCGTTGATGGGTGCTCTACTTTTTACGATGTTATCTGAGGCGCCATGATAAGCAGCATCTTTGTATATATTGATTTTATCAACACTCAACCCCAGCGGATCCACCCAGCTCAGAGGGTTAGGTGCATACTGATACAGGTTCCAGCTGCCTTCCAGCCCTATCGGATCCTGAACCGTAAACCGTCCCACCTGGGGATCGTAATAGCGGAACAGATTGTAATGCAGACTGGTTTCGCTGTCCGCATACTGGCCCGCATAGCGCAGGGGCTGATGGGGCAGGGCAGACTGTTTTGCCAGCCGGGTAAAGCCCTCCGTCTGTCGGCGCACCGTAAATATTGGTGTTTAACCACAGCATATCGGCCCGGCTGCCCTCTGACATATGATCAACGCGCGCCAGCGGGCCTCAGGCCTCGTTGGGATCGTACACATAGTTCTTAAGTGGGCGTTATTTAATAAATTTTTTTCATGTATGATTTTACGAAATATCTATTATTTTTATATAACAAATTTGATGCGCTTAGAGCAGGAGAAAGAATTTTGAATGTCGTGTTTTGATAAAAAAAACTGGAAAAATAGTATTTATTTTTTTAGCTTTGAATAATTAATCCAGAAAATCATCATTTTCAAGATAATGGACGACCGCATTTAAAAAGTCGTCTCTATCAGAATCGGGATGATGCTCAAGCTTATTTTCAACTATAGCTTTGAAAATAGGTGCCTCTAAGAATGTTCCGTAATGTTCTTCAAGATCAATCTCCTCATCTTCATCTTGAGCGATAAAGTATTTTCCCTCATTAATATCTTTTTTAGATTCAAGATCAAATGACTCCTCAACATAAAGCCAGCCTACGTCAGGAATTTCATCACGCTTTGTCAATAACTCATCGAAACCATTAATTACAATCATTTAACACCTTTTTTTCGGCAACTAGTTCCACCACCCCATTTATTTCGCCCACCTGTTCCATCGGGGTGATAAATTTTATGGTAGCTTTTATGATCATTAAAATCAGCAAGTTGTAAAGAGCCGGGTGAATCGCCGTGATGCCAAGCCATGTTTTTTGGCGAAGAACCTCTAAATTTATTATTCTTCATACGTTGAACATGTTCAACAAGACCAGGATATTTTTTTGTAGTTCACGCTTAAATTCGGGAACTTTTTATCAGCCCGCCTAATACTATTTGATCTCCGGCATCTGTCAGCGCCCCCGGAAGGTCTTTCAGCCAGGCGCTGACCTTTTACAGTTAAAGCTTGTGACGCTAAGGTCCTCAATACAGCCACACATGCTCGCGCATACTCTGCGGGGTTAGTCGACAGGAGCTATGCCTCATACAAATAGATCTGGCGTAATATATGATGCTTTGCATTTTTTACCCACAATTATTTGGATGTTTTCCCGATTGGTTTAGCTTTATATTTAATGTTTTCTACTGTGATTGTTTTTTATAAACTACCACTCCGCTTTTTCAATACCATACTCGCTACTAAGAACAACAAAACCTCTACTGAAATCTTCTTTGATAAATATCCTGTCTCTACTATTACCCATGATTTCTTTACCATCCCAGAATAACTCTTGACTTTCTTTAATGGTCTGAGAGGGTAATTTCAGAAAAAAGATGTTATTTTCTGTCATGAAATATGTTATAAGATATTCAAAGCCTGAGATTGAATCTATAAAATTTTCAAAATTACTTTTCTGCGTATTAATGTCGTATACTTCATTTTCTAGTACTAATAGATCATAAACATGATCAATTATTGATTGATAAGAGATGCTACAAACCTCAATGCTATCTTCTCGAACACCTGTTTCAGCGATTATCAATTCTATCAGTTTTTTTAACTGACCTTTTTTTTGGGCTTCTTTTAATTTCTCTTTTAATGTCAAGGACATCTTTTTTTTCCTCGCATATCTGTAATTCCAATCTTATTTTCGGGGATATGTCCTGGATGTTGATTGTAACGGACATTTTTATCTAATGGGTTTCCATGCAAATCATCGGCAGTGTGTAAATGAGGGCCCCTGCCAAATTTATCATCCTCATGCATGATGATATATTTTTTATCACCGTTATGATTAAATTCCCAGACTGTTCTGTTTTCATATTTAGAATCGAAAACTTTTACAGCTTGTGGTGTATTTGTATTTTTAGGTATACCTAATTTCCTTTTAGCTTCCCTAAACATAGCTTTGAAAGTTGTGGACAGATTACTCAACCCCAGCGGATCCACCCAGCTCAGCGGGTTCGGCGCATACTGATAAAGGTTCCAGCCGCCTTCCAGCCCTATCGGGTCCTGAACCGTAAACCGTCCCACCTGCGGATCGTAATAGCGAAACAGATTGTAGTGTAGACCGGTTTCGCTGTCCGCATACTGGCCCGCATAGCGCAGCGGCTGATGGGGCAGGGCAGACTGTTTTGCCAGCCGGGTAAAGCCCTCCGTCTGTCGGCGTACCTCGCCAAAGCTGCCGTACTGACCGCTCCAGCGGATATCGCCCCGTTCATCGGTTACCTCCAGCGGCGCACCGTTAATATCGGTGTTAAACCACAACACATCGCCCCGGCCGCCTGCTGCCATATGGTCGATGCGCGCCAGTGGGCTCCAAGCCTCGTTGGGATCATACACATAGGTCTGGCACTGGCCGTTTTCCTGCAGCTCCTGTAACAGACGATAGCCCTGCCACAGAAAACGGACTTCTTTACGATCGTGCTGGGTGCTGACCACTTTGCGGGTGCGCCTGCCCAGCGCATCATAATGATAATGCGCGGTAAACCCGCCGTCCGGGCCATTGCCTTTGGCGCTGATGAGCCGGTTTTCGGCGTCATAGGTAAAATGCTGCTCATGCAGGCCGCTGCGTCGACTGACCAGGTTGCCCCAGTCATCGTACTTCATAAACAGGTTCTGCCAGTGATGCAGACGGTTGTCGGTAACTGGCAACGCGTGCAGTGCATCGTCGTTTGCCGCCAGGTTGTCCGCATTATCATAAGCAAAATGCGAGGTGCTGTGGCCCTGTCTGGCTTCATAGTGCTTCAGCAGGCGGCCTTCATCATCGTAACCATAGATAATGTCGCCGCGCAGCGTATCACTGACAGACTCCAGTTCACTGCGTGCCGAATAGCGGAAAGCGCGTTCCAGAATGGCTTTTTCCGGTAGCACCACCTCGCTATGCAATTCACTGCGCTGCATCGTGCGCCTGCCAAGGCTGTCGTACTGACGCGCCTGCTCACGCGCGCCCTGACTGCGGAAAATTTCCCGATGCAGGCGGTCGCGGGTAAATTCACTGACCAGTTGCTGATTAAAGCGAATCGCGCTGACATGGCCAGAGCCATAGTGCAACCAGGCAAGTTGCTGTTCACCCGGCAGGGTCAGATGGGTGAGGTTGCCCAGCGCATCCCATTCGTAATCCAGTTTCCCGTTTATACCGGCTTCTGTTAACAGCTGACCTGCGACGTCATAGGTAAAGGCGATTTCATCTTCTTCGATACCAAGCGCCATTCCGTCGCTGGTCGGCGTGCGAACCAGGCTGGCAAGTTGACCGCTACGATGACGCCGGTAGTGGTATTCAGCATGCTGCGTTGTGCGCTGGGTAATCAAGCCGCTGTCGTCGTAGCTAAAGCGCTGCCAGCGTCGAGCTATGCCACCGTCATTAGCGGGCTGGCCATTTTCCTGTAAACCAATGAGAAAGCCACGAGCATTCCATTCCATATTGCGTGAGGTCTTATCGGGCCGGATCTCACTCAATGGACGGCCGAGCGGATCGCAGGTAAAGCGATAGTCACCGCCGTTGCCGTTTTCCAGCCGCAGCAGATTACCGCGGGCATCGTAATGCCAGCGACGCGTGCGACCAATGCGGTCCGTCAGGCTTACCGGTAATCCGAGTGCGTTATAGGTCCAGCGGACTTCGGTTTCCAGCGGATCGCGCCACGCACTGAGCTGCCCCTGGGTGTTCCAGTGCAGGGTTTCCCGGCTACCGTCTGGATGGATGATGGCGCAGAGTTGTCCCTTGTCATTCCACTCGCGCTGGGTGACATGACCTTCAGCATCCACGCTGCGAACAAGCTGGCCAAATCGGTCGTAGCTAAACGTCGTTACGCTGCCAGAGCAGTCGGTGCGCTGCGTCAGCAGCCCTTGTCGGTTCCATTCCAGCTTCACCACGCCGCCCGTTGCATCGGTGATGCTGTCTGGCAGCAGTTCTGTGTCATCAGGGTAGTGATAGGTGGTGACGTTATTGAGCGCATCGGTTTCAGTCAGCAGGCGAACATTAAGATCGTAAGCCGCCTGAGTCGCGCTCAGATCGGGATAGTCCGTACGGATCACGCGGTCGGTCATGCGGAACCAGTGATAAGTGGTTCGACGTCCGACCGGATCGATCTCCTGCTTCATGCGACCATAGCGGTCCCAGTTGCTGCAGCGCATGGCACCGCCGGGCATAATCACATCGCACAACTCGCCTGCGCGGTAAACCAGCATGGTCTGGCGGCCGTCGAAGTCGGTGAAGCGGGCGACATGATCGTCATCGTCAATGAGCCAGTGAGCTTCAACGCCGTCATCACGTCGCGCGCGTCGGATACCGTTGTCAAAATCGTACTCAAAATCCAGCTGTTCGCCGCCGCTGTGACGGAAGGCCAACACTCGCGGGAGGCCATCGATCTCCTGCCAGCGATACTCACTTAGCAGGCCATTCATATCTTCATGGGCGACCATCAGGCCATCGCGCCACTGGAAGCGTCGGCGCACGCTACCGCCCCGGCCCGTTACCGTAACGAGTTGGCCGATATCATCATAAGCGTAACTGACCAGACAAATATCGTCATCCAGCCAGGCACCTGCGAGCCGGTTATTCGCATAGCGGCAGGTTACGCGCTGACCGGCACTGTCTGTCAGCGCAGCCAATGTGTGATCGGGGTTCCAGTCGAACTGAATCTCATTGCCGCAGGGCTCGGTCAGGCAGAGGGGAAGAGCAGGGGCATCATCGCGCAGGGGCATAAAATGCCAGCGCTCACCGCTGATGTCATACAATGACCAACTGTCGTCCCGATGATGTTCCAGCCAGCGTTTCTCCGCTTCGCAGTAGGTACGCTGGCCTTTTGGCACCAGAGGAAAAGAGACGTAATCGCCGGAGGACGCACGCCAGACCAGCCCATCCTGGTAGCGTTCCAGCCGTGTTTCCCAGAACAGGTTCCAGCCACGGCCTAATACGCTGTCGCCGGGATTACCGCTGCGCCAGTAGCGCTGCCAGCGTAGCGGCAGCCGGGAGGGCAGCACAAAATCCAGTTCATCATCGCCGCTAAGAAACTTCTGGCCGCTTACGATATCAACGGGACGGGCAAGAATACCTGCGGCCGCCACACCGGTCATCAAGGCACCAGCACGGCAGGCCACCCGGGCGATTTTATTGATACCGGGAATCTTGCTCAGTAATTTACCCAGCGCGCCGACCTTGCCAGCCGCACCGCCCACGCCACCGGCCAGCCCGGCAAACAGCAGGGTAAGATCGGAGGCTTTATAAACCCATTCGGGCACTTCAGGTTGGACAGGCAGCGTTTGTTCAGGCTCGCCGCCGATATAGACGTTGTCAGAGCCCGTCATCACTTTGGCATCGCAGGTGGTGCGATCGTCGATGCGTGATGCAGGCAGGCCGTTGATATACACCCGGGAGGAGCCTTCCGCCATCTGCTGCGGACCATCGTCCTTGCAGGCCACTATGCTGTTGGTGGCCATGGCGGCGGGTTTACTGTTAATAAAGACGTTGGGCGAACCGGTGGTAATCTTGCCCTTTGGGGTCATGCTGGCCGCCCCAGCATCCGCTATTCCGTCTCGCGCGGCGGTGGCCAGTTCGCCAGTAAGGTAACCCACGCCGATACTGAGTCCAACCAGCAATACGCCCACGCCAAGGCAGGAGGCGCCTATCCCGGCAATCATCAATGCACCCGCAGCAATACCGCCCGCCGCAGCGATCAGTCCACCGACGATAGTGCCTGCAATCATGCCCGCCAGGGCATGAGAGTGACCGATATCATCGCCGAGGCGTGCAGCTTCAAACATGATAATTGCCCTTGTCGTTAAGCGTTAAAACGAAAACTTTTAAGCAGTGCCTGAAACTGTTCGCTGTCCGCGTCACCAATGGCGGACGTAGAGGTCATGGTAAAGACCAGTACTTTGTGACCATCGGGCGTGAAGACCGACTGCTGTTGCCAGATACGTTTGCCGTCACGCAGAAAACTGGCGTGTACGCATTCACCCTGTAGCAGCGCGTCACCCAATACCGCAGCGCTACGTTCGGTTTGTTTCCATCCCTTTATGTGTTTTTGCATTAGCGTGAGCTGACGGTCGATGTACGCAGGCAGCGTTTCACCCTCGTTAAGCGTATCGCGTGAAATATTAAAAGCGGGAGCAGTGGCATCAGAGGCGGTGAAAGCGTTAACCGTGCGGTCCTGATAATCATCAGGCAGTGTGATTTGGCCTTCAGTAAACAGACAAGCGATGTTTGAGCCTGACATCGTGCAGATTCCCTATCCTTAAGATGTGCTCAAGTTTGTCATGAAAAGCGGCGAATCTCCAGCAAAGGCATGCGCAGAGAGAGGGCGTAAATGTAATGTCAGAATAATCCTGATCGCGATGCAAACAATGGCCTCCTGGTGAGGCCATCATGTGTTACCTGTGTGGACCGCCGCCAGGCCCACCGCCGCCGCCAGGGCCCATATGTCCCGGGCCATCGCCTCCAGGGCCCCAGAATGGCCAGACACAACCCGAAAGGGCAGAAACACTTGCTAACGCGATAACGAACAGAATCACTTTTTTCATACAGGCTCCTGATTAACAGGAATGACTATATCAAGCCCTGCTTGTACAAGTGTGTGGCGGATGAAAAAGACCCGGCAGGATAGCGTAAAAGTTCCGTTAATCGGGGCGTTCAGCAGCGAAAACCGGTCGCAGCCCCATGTTCTGGCCTTGTCGCGCGCGTTTAATCCTGAGAACACCTTTCCGAATATTCCCGTTATCCCTGATAAACGAACCACGACAGTTATTCACGCAGGCAACATCGTTATGTCTGATAGCTGAAAATGAACATATGCAGATTACAGCGGCGCTGTTTTTGAGCGGATACGCCGGCTCCTTGCATCAGAACTGTGCAATACAACGCGGTTTTAGTCTCAGATCGGGTGCAGGCTGGCGTGGCGCTTACCCTTATCTCTGGCCTGTAAATTGCAGTGCTGATGGGGTGAAGTCATCTTAAAACAATGCGAAAGGAGTTGGACGAATGTCGGTAAGCCGTTTATATGTTGCCCGTATGGGGTTGTCTGTAATTATCACGGGGTTATCGTGCTCGACGGCGGCCTTTGGGGCAAACGTACCCAATGGTGTGACATTGGCTCCCGTGCAGGAGATCGTGCGGGGCAATGGAGCCGAGCCTGCTACCCTGGATGTTGATAAAGCTGAAACCAACGATGCCTTTTCAGTTATTAACGACCTGTTTGAAGGGCTGGTGCGGACTGATCCAGAGGGCAAAGTCATACCGGGACTGGCTGCTTCGTGGGAAACGGCCGACAACAAAGTCTGGACCTTTCATCTTCGTCCTGACCTGACATGGTCAGACGGATCGCCGCTGACAGCTGAAGATGTTGTCTTCAGCTGGCGTCGTCTGACCGATCCCAAAACGGCATCGCCTTATGCATCCTTTGCTAACTATGCGCATATCCTTAATGCTGATGCGGTGACGGGCGGTAAAAGCCCGCCTGACAGCCTGGGCGTAAAAGCCTTAGACGCGCACACCGTGCAGGTTACTCTGGATCAGCCGGTGTCCTATTTTTTGCAGTTTGTTGCCCATCCTTCCCTGTTTCCGGTCAGCGAAAATAACGTTAAAAAGTTTGGTGAGGCCTGGACCCAGCCGGGCAACATGGTCAGCAGCGGTGCCTATAAACTGGATCAGTGGGTAGTTAATGAAAAAATCACGCTGAACCGTAATGATCGCTACTGGGATAACGCGCATACCGTAATTAATCGCGTAACGTTTTTACCGATTAATGATGTTTCTGCCGAGCTTAACCGCTACCTTGCCGGCGGCATTACCATTACGGACAACATTCCCGCCATTGATTTCCCTCGAATGAAAAAAGAGCGGCCCAAAGAAGTACACAGCACCTCTGTTTATAGCGTGTTCTATTTCCAGATAAATACGCACAAGGCACCCTTTACCGATGTCCGCGTGCGTCAGGCGCTGGATCTGGCGCTGGATAAAGGCATCATCGCCGATAAGGTCATTGGTATGGGGCAGAAACCGGCTTATACCGTTGTGCCATTATCAATGGGGGACGTCAAACTGTCTCCGCCTGACTGGGCGGGCTGGACCCAGGCGCAGCGCATCAAAAAAGCTCAGGCGTTACTCAGCGGAGCCGGTTTTTCAGCCAGCCATCCTCTGAGTTTTACCCTGCTCTACAACACCAATCAGGATAACCAACGTATCGCAATTGCCGCTGCTTCCATGTGGGGTAAAGCGTTAGGTGCGAAGGTCACGCTGCAAAATCAGGAATGGAAAACCATGCTGGATACCATGCATCAGAGGCAATATGATCTGGTGCGCTACACCTGGATTGGTGACTACAGTGAGCCCTCTACTTTTTTAAATACCTTCCGCAGTGGCGACAGTCAGAATAGCTCAGGTTATGCCAGCACAGCGTTTGATGCGGCAGTAAAAGCCGCGGGAATGGATACCGATCCAAACGCCGTAACCCTGGATTACCAGAAAGCCAGCGACATTATTGCAAAAGATGCGCCGGTTATTCCGGTTTTCTATGGTGCGCTCAACAAGATGGTCAGTCCAAAGGTCGGCGGCTATGCCCCATCGCATCTGGGTTTCTATTACACCAAGGACCTTTATCTTGTTAAATAAAACGCGCGGCGGTACGTTTCTGACGTAACCGAACTGCTGAGTGCTGTTTGCTCGCTGGGGCCAGCTTTTGGCCCTAGCTCGCCTGGTGACATCCCCCGCCTTTTCTGTCAGCGCCGTAAAACGTCCCTTCATATGCAGTCAAAGCCGTTCTCTGACACAGCAAACCCGAAAGATTGAAACTCGCTTGCAAAAGGTAACGACTGGAAATGTTCTTCTGTTTTAAAACGGCACAAGGAAATGGGATGTTAAGCGCAGAGGGGAATCCGTTACCCGATTAGCCTTGAATTAACCGCACTCACAAAACATCTGTTACATGGCGCCTTGCCCGGTAATATCCCTACGTCATTATTGAAGGTATAAAAATGGAAAACCCATTTTTTAAGAAACAGATCGTTGAATCATCCGGCGCTGAGTGCGGTGAAACCCTGTCCCCGTTGGCACAGTTGCTTCGCCGGAACCTGGTTTCACTCGTTGTTGGGACAATAACCGTCATTTATTTCGTTCAAAGCCATCCGCTTCACGTGCGCCCGTCAGCCGCCAGGCAGGCCGCGCAGCCACAACCTGTGGCCTTCAATGCGCCTGCAGGCGGCACGGTTAAGCAGGGGCAGAACAGCCAGGGCCAGCCTGCGCTGACCGCCTCTTCACTTGAACTTGCCTCAGCCCAGGCGCGGTTAGCCGCGGAAAAAATTCGGCTCGTCAGTGCACAGTTGAAGCTTGAGCAGAGCAGTCTGCTGCAGGATATCGAGCACACCCAGCAGCTTGCTCTGCAACAGGTCAGCGACAGCCGCTTCCAGCAGGCCATGCTGAATGGTCAACTTGAGCAACTGGCGGACCAGATTAAAATTGAATCGGCGCAAATGGGTATGGCTCAGAAGCTGGTCAACACCTGGCGACCGCTGTTAGCAAAGGGATACATCTCCACGCTTCAGTTTGAGCAGGAGCAATCGACGGTATGGGGCTATGAAAGCCAGTACCGTGCGCTGTTACAGCAACAGTATGGTGCCCGCCAGCAGTTAAACGTTTTGAACGACCAACAGCTTCAAATACCGCTAGCCACATCCGTAAAGCTTAACGTCCTGCGTCGTCAGCTGGCGCAGGTGGATGAGAACCTGTCACAAAATGAAACTATCCTGCAGCAGGCGCTCTATATGCCTTCTGACGGTTCAGTGAAATCTGTTATCGCGAAGGCTGACAACAGGATGACAGGGGAGCAATCGAGTCAGGCTGGTGAAGCCAACAGTCAGCAAACCGCGACCACCAGATTGATATCCGATAAGCCAGTAGCCGGCATGCACAGAGACAACCCTGGCGGAGCGCATTTTCAGACCATAAATGCCCAGTCTGCTAATTCCTTCAACAGTGGGCATCATTCGGTATCAGCGCATAATGTGTAACCCATCAGGCTGGTGGCTGAAGCGTGAGGCGGGAGAGGTATTTACAACATCAACCGCAGCAGGATAGAGTCATTTCTCCTCTTCTTTCAGGCGAAGCGCAAAATGCCAGATTACTGTTTCTATCAAAAAGGTCAGCACACCGTCGTGCTGGAAAGACATGATGCGGACGGTGGTTCTCAGTTAGAAGATAAGGGCTATAAAAAGCAATTCGAAGAGGTGAGTGCAACTGACAAGCATCGGGCACTTAACCGGTTTGCTGATATTCGTCGAAGCAATCAAAAAGATCATCACGACTTCTTCTCGGGCGCGATCGCTATGCCACTGATGGGCGTGCTTACCGCCATTGCTGTTTTTCTGTTACGGAAAAAATAGCCCGCTTGCGGATATCCGCAGGCGACGGGGCACAACGCCTGGTTAAAAAAGGCCAGGCTCAAACCCGACAGCGGTAAGAAACCAACCTGTTAATTATCTGCTTTGTGCCCATGATGGCTTCATAAAACGCATTCGGATGTCTTTTTTGCCTGTTCTGTATTAAAGCCAGCCCGCTGTCCTGATTTTCCATCGCTCCTGCTGCCTGATAACGGTCACAATCATGCTTTATGCTGTGGTTCGGCAGTCACAAAGAGCGTTCCTGAAGCACGTCATCATATCGCCTGGTTATGCCAGCTTAGAGAGTAATCGTCTCAGGAAAGCCATCTCGAGCGCACGGGAGCCTGAATCATGTCAGAAGTGCTGGAGCAGGAAGGATGGATAGAAAATGCCATCGGTGAAAAATTTAACGCCAAAGGTGAGGTACTGCCATTCAGAGGCAATACGCTGATTTGTCATCTCGAACAGGACAGTGAAATCGTCCGTGTGACTGGCGAAATGGTTGATGCAATGAAAGCCGCAGGGCTGGGGCGTTGTTACGCATTTCTGCCGCAGTCGAGCTACCATATGACGGTGTTTAACGGTGCCAATGACCGGCACGGCACTATCCGGCCTGGCCACAAGACCTGAATCTTGATGCGTCGATGGAAGAGTGCGACCGGCTGTTCGCGGCGAAGCTGGCAAATTTGAGGCTCATGCCCTCGTTACCTTTGCAGATGCGCATTGGGGCTATTGCCTTAAAACGTGGCGTCTCGCTGTCGCTGGCGCCGTTGGACAAGGCCGAAGAGCGCAAAATACGGTCGCTCAGAGATGCGCTCAGCCGCACGCTTAACTGCAAACGAAATAATCATGATGTCTACGAATTTCATGTCAGTGTCTCTTATCTCATCAATAAACCGAACGATGAGGAGTTGCGCCTGCTGCAAATTTTAAGAGCCGGATATCTGGAAAAGCTGATGCGGGTTGCGCCGGTGATGACGCTGGGTGCGCCTGAGTTTTGTACCTTCAGGGATATGTCTCGGTATACGCCGTTGTTAAGGCTGGAATAGCCCGACAAACTGGATTCATTATTTCTACTGTTCTGCTTTTACTTTTGTCGCTTTTGAGCTGTTAACTTCAATAGCGTAGAGCCTCTTGGTTAAAATATTGTCTTCATAATAGTGACTTACCTGGCCCGGGCAGACAGGTAGGAGAGGAGAAAGCGATAGCCATAATTTTGGTCTTTTCATCGTGAATATATTTTAAACCGGCCCCATCAGATTCTTACCAGAAATGAAGGGGCTCATCGGTGAATGTACCAAACCGCCTTGATTTAACATCAACCTTATTGGCAATGAAAATGCGTCCCAACCTTCAAATAGCGGGTAAAGGCTTCATGCAAAGCCTCTGCGCAAGATGCGTGGTTAAAGGCTACGTGATGCTCGAAGCCATTACGGCAAATCCACGCCAGCAAGCGTTCCAGCTGCGGCACTTCAATGACCGCACGACAGCCAACGGTATCTAGCGGATCGTTCACGGCGACGCCTTCACCCACATAGGCTTTAATTTCCCCCCTCAGATCGTCTGAGCTCAGTCGGAAGAAAGTGATGTTGCCAGTTTTACTTCTGCCATGAACGGCACCACAGGTATTTTCGTTGCCGACGCGATGACCAATAATATTGGCGGTGCCCATTGTGGCGTCCTCCAGAGAGGCTGTGGCAAAGTTGCCACAGTGGAACAGCACACATTTATCTGGATCGTCGCCGTAGTTATTATTCCAGTCGGCAATGGAGGCCGGACTCAGGCTGCAACTGGCAAGGGCATACATGGATAATGCGCCCATCACATCGACTTCACAGGCGCTGGGCAGTAACTGACCGGACATCACGCTCATCACAGAGCACGCGTTAATACCGAGCGTTTCCTGCAATGAGGTCCAGCACTGGATGGCGGTGGCATCAATGTCTTCAGCTATAACCCATTCAGCGATGACCACGAACAACTTTGCCATGAGGGTTATTTTATCTGAAGCCATCGTGCTGACATGCGCATTATCCAGCAGCAGGCGGCGCTTCTCATCGACACGAATATCGCTGTCGCCTAACCGTTTCATTCTGCTGAACACCTCCGATAAATCCAGGGTTTCCACGGCGATGCCCAGCCTTTCAAGTAATTTTTCACTGTAGCGAACGGTATTAAAACCAGCAGGACGCGCACCAATTGCGCCCACTCGCGCGCCGCGCATGCTGCTGACCACTCGGCAAACCTGCTTAAACCGGCTTATATCCCGGGCAAAAGATTCACCCGCTAAGTCACTCACGTGCTGAGTGGTTAAGGTGAAGGGAATGTCATATTGACGCAGGTTATTACACAGGGAGATTTTGCCGCAAAAACTGTCTCGCCGACTGGCGAGATGCATCTTGTCCAGGCGGTCTGGCTGGGCCTGAATTAACACGGGAACATTAAGTCCGGAAAGACGTAATGCTTCTGAAACGGCTTTTTCATCGCCAAAATTGGGAAGCAATACCACCACGCCATGAATATCGTCACGACGAGCGCGTAACCATGCTGCACATATTTTGGCTTCTGCACGTGTTTCAACGCCACCGTAGCGGGTCTGGGTTTCATCGAGCATTACCGGATTGATATCGTGCTGAATAAACACCTCAATAATCTGCTCGCGCGCCTCATTGACGACGTATCCGGGGAAGAACCCCCGGTTAGCGATAATAACGGCCATGGTTAATTGATGTGGTATTCTTGACATGATTTTTCTCCGGTATGCATAGGTTTATTATGGGTGTTTTGATGTTTTAAAATTTCATCATTGTTAATGATGTTGTTTATTTTGTTCTGGCTTTTACAGATGGTGTGATCTGTGCAAACCATTCAAGTGGACGCTTTTCTTATCGGGTGAGTTTGATTTTATTAATTCATTCTCACATTGTTCGTGATGCCTGTTTTTGTCTATTTTTGTTTTTTAAATAGATTCTATGCCGCAAATAAGGCGTGTTTTTTGGCAGTTACTATTATCTCTTTAATAGCGCTTTTGGTTGTTGGTGGTTAGAGGTGTGAAGAGATGTTTTATCGAGGTGCGTTAATTAATTAACTTAAATTTTGATGTATTTTTGAAGGTGTGATTTGTTTTTTATTGAACTAAGTTCACAAAAGAAACTTAATGCAGTTTGTTTCTGCTCCCTGTTTTTATATGGTTGGCGTCCTTTATTAATGCGGGAGGATGCTGGAATGGAATTACATAAACCATTAAAAGTGAGTTTTCGCGAAAAATTTTGTTACGGGCTTGGGGATACCTCAGCGAATATCTTCATGGGCATGACCATGATGTTTTTGTCGATATATTACACCGATGTATTCAAGCTCAGCCCTGCAGTAATGGGAACCTTATTTCTGATTACGCGCTTAATTGATGCGATAAGCGATCCATTAATCGGCGTGGTGGCCGATCGCACGCGTTCTCGACATGGCCGTTACCGCCCCTGGCTATTATGGTTCGCTGTGCCTTATGGGCTTAGCTGCGCAGCCGTTTTTCTTTCACCCGAGTTGGGTGAAACCGGCCGGATCATTTATGCCTACACCACCTATATCATGCTGGTTATGGCGTTCAGCCTGGTGGCGGTGCCCTATGTCTCTCTGCTGGGAGCCATTTCAGCAGACAGTGACGAGAGGATACAGATAAACACGATTCGCTTTCCGTTAGCCAAGGTCTCTTACTTAATTTGTTCTTTACTGGTCCCCATGTTGATTGCGCTTTTTGATAATGAGGTGATGGGTTATCGGGTTGTGATGTGCGGTATTGGCCTGCTCTCAACGCTATTGGTTTTAATTTGCTATTACAATACTCAGGAACGCGTTTCAGCAGGGGATGTACAGACGCTCAGCGTCGGCAACCAGATACGGCTGATGTTGAAAAACGATCAGGCTTTAATCATTTTTGCTGCACAGCTGGTGGTGATGATTATGAATACGCTTAAGTTTGGTGCGGCGGCGTATTTTGTAAAATATGTGCTTAACTTGCCTGTTTCATTTCTGAGTATTTTGCTTACCGCGGGTTCAATTGCCGGAATTATTGCCCCCTTGATTACCGGATATGTCCTTAAAACCGGACGGGTAAAACGGATTCCATTACTGATCTGGAGTCAGATCGCGGGGGGACTTATTACGTTAATCATTGGTTTTACCTCTGCCGAAGCCGTCTGGGTACATGCGGGGCTGTTTGTCACGGCGACACTGGTTGTTGAACTTATCGCCGTAATTATTTGGGCAACCGTCGCGGATGTGGCTGACTACGGCTTTTATAAATATGGCGTCCGAATAAACGGCATGATTGGCGGCGGCATGTTGTTTGCCACAAAAGCCGGAATGGCGATCGGTGGGGCAATTATTGGTTATGTCTTAGCATGGTACGGATATAACCCCGATTTCATGACCACGGCTTCAGAAAATCAACTTTCTGCGTTTAACCTCCTTTATGTCTGGCTCCCCGCATCCTGCATGTTTATCACCGCCGGAATATTTTCACGTTACAAACTGGATGAAAAAACCTGCCAGTCATTTATCAATGAAAAAGCGTTCTGATATCAGGAGTGGTAGATGAAAAAATTAACGGTTCGTGACAGAAGTTTTTATCAGGAGGATCGCCCCTTTTTCTATACGGCCTGTACTGCCTGGGAGCTGTTTCACAAACTGACGCTGACAGAGGCAGAAGCGTATTTAACAAATCGGGCAAAAAAAGGCTTTAATGTAATTCAGGCCGTTGCCCTGTGTGAGCTTGACGGTTTACAGACGCCGACTTACGAAGGCGGACATCTGCCCTTTAGGGATTTAACGTCTCTGATCCCCAATGAAGCCTATTTCGATCATCTGAGGCGAGTCACCGACATCGCCAACTCGCGAGATCTCTATATCGCCCTGGTGCCGATGTGGGGATCACACTGGAGTGTGAACAACAGTTGGGGAGCGGCCAAAACGCCCTTATTTAACGCAGAAAACGTTCAGGCATTCTGTCGGTATCTCAGTGACAAGCTGCAAGGCACGGGCATCATATGGATGATCGGCGGTGATCGTGCAGTGCAAACCCCGGAACAACGCCAGCTGATGGAAAATATGGCCCAAGGGTTGCGACAGGGCGGCAGTGGCGATGCGCTGTTGACCGTGCACTCGCAGGGCGGGCGAAGCACGCTGGACATGCTGGGCGATCGGCCCTGGCATGATTTTATCGTCTGGCAATCGGGACACATGGGTGAGGCTTATCCGTCGTGGCGCGTCATTGAAATGGATTACCAGCGTCAGAGCAAGCCTGTTCTCGATGCTGAACCCTGCTATGAAGCCCATCCGATCATGTGTCAGCATCAGTTCCGTCGTGCACAGGAGGCCAGCCGCTTTACCGATCGTGAGGTGCGCCGCAGCAGCTACTGGTCAGTCTTTGCGGGGGGCGCGGGCATTACCTATGGTTGCTACAGTCTCTGGCAGATGCGCCGACCGGAAGATGACGCCGTGGCGATACCTGAAAGCGCAGCGAGTACTTATCAGGGCGATACCATTCCATACTGGTTTGATGCGCTTGACTATCCCGGCGCCTTTGCCATTGGCATCCTGCGACGGTTTATTGAATCCCTGCCTGACTGGCATCTACGGGTTCCCGATCGGTCTTTGCTTATCAACCCTAATCCCAGCGATCAACGCCACTGTGGTGTGATGCGCGATCACCAGCAGCGCTGGATAGTGGTATATATTCCACAACAGCAAAATATCACCCTGGATATCAGCGCCTTTGCCGCAACGGGATTCGAAACAGGATGGTTTGATCCCCGCTATGGCATCATGAACTGGCTGAGCAATGATATGTCGGAGACCTTCTTCCTTAACATCGACCCACCCGCCAGCGGAAATGACTGGATACTCGTGTTGAGAGCAAATTCCTGATAAGGCGAACTGTGTTACTGTCCGCTCAGAAGCGCAGAGCGGGCAGAGGGTCGTGAATGGATTACAAGAAGCAGATATTGAATATTCTGCACAGCGAATGCGAGTCACGGGCAGAGATGACGCGCCGCCTGGGTGTGACGAAGGCCTACGTGACAAAATTGACGTCGCAGCTGCTGGAAGAGCGGGTTATTGAGGAGCGGGACGTAAAGGACAGTGCGTTTGGCCGACCTCAACAGTTGCTGGCGGCAACGCCGGGCCAGTTTTTCAGCGTCAATATTACGCTTCGCAAAGGCCAGCTCCAGGCGATGCTAAACGACTTCAATACGCAAGTGCCCGCGCTGGCGCACCACAGGATCTCGTTGCCTGTCCTACTAACGCCACAACGCCTGGTTGACTTTATCGCCACCAGCGTGGCGGCGTTATGCCTGTCAGGCAATGTCCGTCAGCAGCAGGTCAACGTAATAAGCGTGGCGTTGCAGGGCGGCATCGAGCATTTCACCGGCGTCGTTCGTTATTGCCCGTTGTTCAGTGAGACGAACGTGGCGCTTAAAAAACGGATTGAAGACGCGATGTGTATCAGCACACAGATTTTTAATATTGCGTTCTGCACCACCTTTCAGTTGGCTCAGCGTTTACCTTACTCATCGTGGGTGGCGTTTATGCCTGGGTTTGGCAGCCTGGGCTATGGGCAATGTATTCACGGCGAGCCGGTACTGGGTGAGAACGGATTTTATCCGGAGATAGTGCATTTACCTTATGAGGGCGGTATTGAGCAGGCGTTTGCTGTCGATCCGGATAACCAGCCCGCAACAGTACTGGCCACCGCCAGAGCGCTCTGTTTTGCTATCTGCTGCACCGCACCGATTCACAATATCAGACACGTGATTGTCACCGGTGAGCTGTTTGAAGACTATGGCGACGAGGTGCTGCCACTGGCGCAGGCGATACTCGCAGCGAATGCAGACACGCATATCAGCGGCATCCGCATTAAACATGATAAAGCTGGTTATCACTATGGCGTCAAAGGGTTGGTGCAACTGAGTTCTGACGCCATCACAGAGCATATTCTGCCTTAATCACGTGCCGGAATCAGGTAGCTGATGCCAGAGCCGGACGACGAGATGCGCTGTCGCCCAGTCGTTTCAGCGTTAACAAGATAGCGGCATCGCGTTGCCCTAGGGTTCAAAATACGCCAGGCGCTTTCGGGGACGTGAAGGTGATTCCACAAGCGTACTGGCGATGGCGGCACCGATCTCGGCACACACCGTAAGTCCCTGCACAAACGGCTGGTCATGCATTAAATAGGGCAGGGCGGCCAGGGCAATGCGTCCACGGGCAGATTCAGGAGACAGCAAAGTATAATCGTCACCCACATCCGGAATCTCATCGCCGCAGCGCTGGATCTGCTGTTTCAGTGTTGCAAAGGGCAGATCGCGGGTCTTAAGAGCCTTTTGCCCTCGCGCATCAATAAACACGTCAAACGTTCGCTGTTGCCCCTCAGTCGTGATCAGCGTTTTCTGCTGTTGCCTTCGCAGTTCATACTCTTCGCCAAGGGCAAGGATGCTGATGATTCCGGCCTCTCGTAAGGCCAGCAGTCGACGGATGGATTGAGAAGGAATCGCCGCGTAGTTATCAATAAACACTTTAGCGAGGCCACCTGAAAAGCGTTTACTGTCGCTTTCGTTAAGGAAGGGAACGATTTTCTCAACCACCTCGTGCAGCCGCAAAAGGGTATAGCGCCAGGGCACGGTGTGCCTGTCGCGTTTGTTGCGTTCGACTTCATTCAAGTTAGCGCTGGCCCAGTGGAAAGGATCCTGTTTATGTCGGTTGGCAAACCAGGCTTCTGCAAGGCTGTCGGCAGTGAGTGCTTTCAGATCAATCGTTTTGCTCCACGCGGGCGCAGCCTCCTCCAACTCCTCAACCATCAGTGCAAATACGCGATCGAGTAATCCGTCAGCGCCTGCCTCAATCGCGTTATCGATGGCATTTTGGGTAACGACGCTCAGTGGCTCATAGGGAATCGGGCAGTAGAAATCGGCTTCTGGCAGAATGCCCGATCGTGACATTAATACGATCTTCAGGGCTTCGTGGCCTTTGTCCAATGTGAAGGCGATCGCGTCGTCGTCGCTTTCATGAAAGTCACCATGCTGGATCGCCACGGCCATTGCGGCATCAATGCCACTCAGGGAGGTGCCCATAATACCCACGTGACATGCCGCTATTTTCGCTTCCATCAGACCGGACCAGGGGCTGGGGAAGTAGGTGCGGGTGGCGGCGCTGTCGTCTGGCCAGACATGGCCTGTGGCGATAACGACCTGATCAAATATTGCTGGGGCAGTATCGCCCTGCGTCCAGAGTTTTACGCCAGCATCGGTGGCCTCAAGATCGGTGACCTGACAGCGCTCATGTATTTTTACCTCGAAACCCTGTGCCGTTGCGCGGGACACCAGCGCTAAAAACCGATCGCGGAAATACTCGCCAAGCAGGATACGCGGCAGAAACTGACGGATATGCAGAGAGGCAGGATCGACATGATATCGCCTGAGATGACTGTCGCTCTGGGCGCGTAGCCAGTCAATATAGGTCATAAATACAGGCGGGATTTCAATACTGGCAATGTTTGCCAGCATCATCCGGGAATTCTCTTCATCGTTATAGGGCATGCCAACACCGGCCTCATCACCCTGTTCGTAAACGGAAACGGACATCGGTACATGATGACCCAGAAGCGCATAAAACGTGTAGATACCGGTTGGCCCAGCGCCGACGATCGCGATCTTTTTCATCACTGTTCGCACCTTATTATTGTTATGGGGGGCGGTTGTAAGGCGTGTTTTGATCTCGCCGCAGGACAGGCAAAGCCTCAATACAGGTTTTTCCTTTCAGCCAGTATGATCAAGTTTACTCGAGTATTGCAGAACTGCGCGGAAGGGGAGCTGAGTGGAACGCCATCACGACAAATGCAGATTGTCCTGGTAGTGCGGTCGGCCTGAACAGGTTCATTCAGGCCGGTTTCTGTCATGGTACCCAAACGTAAAAACCGGACATCTGAGGTAATGGGCTGACGTGGAATATTATGCGAACATTCAGAACTGGTATTTTATCCCCAGCGTGCCCTGTGTATCGCTAAAGCCATTATCGCCGAGTTGTTGAGCAACGTTGCCCCACAGTTGCAGGCGAGCGTTGATCTGACCTTCGACGCCAAGTTTCAGTTCACCCACATCGCGCGCGCCTGTGATCGCATTGCTGATACCATTCATCATGACACTGTCGTTATGGGTGTTATGGATCCAGTTGGCCTCAATAAACGGCTGGAAAGTGCGATCTTTGCCCTCATCACTGATGTGATTTCCCTGCTGATAAAACTTCATGCCCAAACGGGTCTGCAGATTTCCGTTGGTGTTGTTGACAACATGTGTGCCGTTATTTTCGATGTGATCGTCAGCCTGCACGTCCATCCAGGTAAGCTGTATCTTTGGCTGTAGCCAGTAACGCGTGCGGCCATCGCGGCTCTCTCCTGTCTGAAAGGTGTAGCCCGTTTCAAGGGCAGCGGTGATCCCATCAGCATGATATTTTTCCGTCGCCAGATTTTGCCCGGTAACCTGATTATCGAACCAGTTGTACAGCATCCATGCATCGACATAGGCCCCGGTTTTCTCTTTCTGGTTAGCGTACCAGGTGCCGTACAGGCCTACGCTGTAACCGTTAATGTCTCCACGTGAGGTATAGCCATTCGCTTTAGAATGCGTGCGGCTCTGGTTATTGGCGTAGCCGGTCATCAGGCCAAGGTGCCAGCGATCCAGTCCATTGCGGCTCCACTGTGCGATATCGCCGCCGAGCTGCATCACGTAACGATTACTTTGGGTATGGAGTTTGCCGGAAGCATCTCTGAAGCGGTTATGCCCACCGATATGGCGCATCCACAGGCTCGTGACTTTTTGTTCGCCCGTTAACCTGTCGGTGTATTGTGTTTCACCCAGGCGGTCGTGGAGGCGGGTATGGAACAGCGTGTTGGCCGCACGGGCATTTGCCAGATAGCTGCCAAATTCGGGACGGTACGCTTTTTCGCTGGCAAGAAACCAGTTGCTGTCTTTTTTAACTACATCGTAATCATAGGCCCCTGCGACGATTCGGCCTGATTTTGCAAAGGTACCGGCGGAATCACCTTTAACCGTGACAATTTCAATGCCCTTATCGGTCAGTGCTCCCTGTCCGCCCAGATTATTGATACTGACCCAGGTATGGCCGGCCGTATCGCCATTGACGATCAGTCGGTCAGCAGTGCCATTGTCACCTTCGAGAACGCTATTCAGGACCAGGTTGCCGTTATCCCCTGAATAATCACCCTCAATGGTTAACCTGTTGTCACTGTTTCGCTCAATGCCCAGATCGAGGGAGCCTGCATTATTTACCTTACCCGCAAGAGTGACATCCCGGACCGCAGAAGAAACGTTAACCCTTCCCCCTGATGCGATAGTGATCTGATCTGCATTGAGATCGCCGGAAAGGGTTAACGTCGCATTGCGGGTCTGCGCTGCGTTGCCAACATTAATGATATTCCAGTTTAGAATGGCGACATCGCCTGCTGCCCCCTCAGTAAAAGAAGAACCCGTCAGTGACTGATTGATATTGAGGGTAGTGATACTGTCCTCAGGATCATCGTCATCGTTTCCATTTATCACTGTCAGGCCGCTTACATCTGAACCCTGATTGAGATTCAGGGTGTTATTCCCATTTCCCAACAGAATCTGTCCGGAAACTTTGGCGCCGTTATTCAGGTTTACCGTTGCATCAGAATTAGTAGACCTGATTGCAATACCTGAGGCGGCTGAAATATCCGCACCCTGGTTCAGGTTGATGGTAGTTTTTCCGTCATTACCTCTAAAATCTGTATTGATACCGGCGACGCTACCGCCAATAACCTCACCCGATATATTCACAGTCGTGGCGCCCGTTTCGCGGTTTAAGATATCTATGCCTGACTGAGTACCTGAAATTTTTCCCTGAATCTGAGTGAAGGCGATATCGCCGCCGTCCATGGTCGAGACGCTGACACCGGAGCCATTTTCACCCACGATTTCACCGCGGGTGGTAACGGAAGTATCGCCGCGACTGTGATTGTTCGCGTAGATACCATGCTCACCGCCGGTTATTTTGCCGCCAGATTGCACAATAGACAGATTGTTTGCGCTCTCAGCATTGTCGACGTAAATGCCTGAACCGTTAGTGCCTGTGACGTTACCTGCTGTCAGGATGGTGGTATCACCGATTCCGTGGTTGAAGGCATAGATACCGTAATGGCCCCCAGTGATGCTGCCATCTGACTGCATCACCAGGATGTCTTGTGCCGAAGCATGATTATCGACAAAAACGCCCGCGTATTCACCTGAGACATCACTGGTTGTGATGATGGACGTGTTTCCGGTACCTTGGTTAGATGCTTGAATACCGTTAAATCTGCCGGTTATTTTTCCGCCAGACTGCATGATGGAGAGGTTTTTTGCCGTGCTGCCATTCAGGGCATTAATACCGTTATTCGATTCTCCCTTCACCTCGCCGGATACCGTGATAAACGTATCGGCCGTTCCCATATACTGCGTTTGGATGCCATTCTGTTCCCCTGATATTGTGCCTGCTTCCTGAATAAGGGTGATTGCGCCTGCCTCGTAGGACGTAATGATTTCAATACCATCGGCTCTTTTCGCCACCACAGTGCCGGAAATGTTAAGCGTGGTGTCGCCCGTACCGGTATTTTCAATATTTATCCCTGAACCATCGGCTACGATAATGCCGCCTTCCTGCTGCGTAATGGTCAGGGATGAACCCGTGACGGATAAGCCATATCCGCTATCGGTATTAATGTAAGACGTCCCGTCCAGCACGACGTCGAGGACATCGCCTGTCAGGTTTTGTGTGTCATGATCGGCGCCACTACAGGTGTATTTGTTCCCTTCTTGGCTACAGACCGCCTCTGCAGGGGCATTCATTAATCCAAACGTACTCATCACCGTAGCGATAACAAACTTACGCGTTGTTCTGCTCATTGTTATTTATTCATCCATTTATTTCATCGATGTTTTTCTTAGCGTAATGGGGTTGTTAAATGTTCAGAAGATCGCTTTTCATCAGGCAGGAACATTCTTTTTAAGCATTCTGTTAAAATAATTATTTTTAATGTGAATATTTTAAATAACGCATCCGTTAACTTATGAATTAACATTAAGGATTAACGCTTTATTCTTAATGATAATTATTATTAAATTAATGTGACGTCATTTTTATACCCTGGTGGTGTGGCTGACTGAATGTTTTAATCTGCTCGAAATTAGGTTAATTAAATGTATAGAAATATTCCTTAATCCTGAGCGGTGCGTGAAGGTTATTTTGCAGAGATGCTGACCATTTAAAAATAGTTAATATCGATCGGTACGGTGTTCCTGATAGGTCGAGGCTATTGTATATAATTAATTGATCGATACGTCCTGTTTATTTGTAAGAGAAGCTCACGTTTGAATACAAGGCGATAGAGAAGAGACAACAGGTATCTTCTGTTGATGTCGATGAAAATGAAGAAATTAGGTGCGTGGCGTTTGGCAGGTTTTAATCGGCTGCTTAATTATTTAGATTCACAGTAAATGCAATAATAATATTTTCGTCGGGGTAATGTTTGATAAGAACGTGAAGGAAGACTTCATTAATGAGAGATGGATCACGAATATCTGGAATGACAGACGTGTCATTTGTGGTGGTCGATGAAATATGTCCCAGTCTGGACAGGAAAAATCTTAAATCTGCTCCCTTATGGTTGAGAGTGAAATGTTAATATAATAACCAAATTAAGAACGGTAATGAAACACCACCGGGCGGCACTTTTGCTGCCAGGGGGGATAAATAACGGCGTCATCCAGAGGATAATAACCGTGCTTAGCGGCTGTCATTTGCCGGCGCTGTACAGCCATTTTGCGCGTCTGGTAGAAAGTTAAATCAGATTTACGCAAACACAAAGTGAAAAAACCGGCTCAGAGCCGGATTTTTATTTAAGCCTGTGGCTGGCCCACAGGGCCTTTACCTAACGGGCCGCCTGGAACAGATTGCCCGCTTGGCGCATGTGGACGACCATCATTACCCACAGCACCGCTGTCCTGCTGGCAACCCGACATCATTAAAAGGCTGGAAACAATCAATAAACCGCTCAAAATGCTTTTCATGTCTTTCCCTCGTGATGAATACACTATAAAACAGCTCGCCTGATAAGCCTGGTCGGTATTTCTGCTAAGTCAATGTTGGTGGGAAAAAGTTAGCCATATCATCAGGTTGGCGGTAGTGAATCCAGACTGTGCAATGTAATGCCGGGAAACTGTTGTGCTGATCTTTGGCTAAGACGGCAGAGAACATATCCAGCCTTGTAATCCGAAGCCACGATGACAGACAGATCTGTAAAGAGCGATCATCCGGATGTGCAACCCGAGAAAAGAACCAGGGCGATACCAACGACGCAACAATTGATGAAACCCACGTACCTGAATGGGCTGATAAACAGCCGCATTACGCGAAGTATGAAATGGACTTTCATTGCTTGTTTCGTGAAAGTGCTGCATTCATATGTTCATCTGGCTATGCTACCGACATGATGTTTAACGATATCTCAGGAGAGAAGATGACGGCGGCCGCTTATTTTGACGCTCTCTACGCGCAGCGTAACAGGGAAACCCAGCAATGCTGGCGGCAAGAAACAGCGAGTGCACATCAGCAAGCAGACAAGTTTTTCTATCCTGCCGGGCTTCACGCCCTGACCAGTGGCATTCAGCCCGTCCTGAATCCGCAAATTCAGTCACTCCTTGCCGATCTTCGTGGCTTAACTCAGGGGGATCCGCTGGCAGATGTCATGCGGGCCGAACATTTTCACGTTACCTTCCTGCCCGTCACGCCAGCGCGCTATCAAAGCCCGCAGCAGCTCCCGGCTTTAGCGGGCCTGAGGGATGCCTTTCGCCAGAACGTGACCGACTCGTCACTCAGGGTTGACGCATTACGGCTGGTGGCGCTTCCCGATCAACTGCTACTGGCAGGTATTCCTGAAGGCCACGCCGTAGCGCAAAGAGCAGCATGCTGGAATGCACTGCTGTCACTGGAAGAGTGGCGGGATTTGCTTCTGCAAAGACATGGTGGAAAAACAACGCCACCGGAATACTGGCACACCACGTTGCTACGTTATCGTTCAACAAGCCTGCCCGACACGCTCAAATCGTATTTTACCGACAATATGCACCGAAGATATGGGGCCATTTCGGGCGACATCAGGCTGGTATTTGCGGTTTATAACTGGTCTGATCGAGAAACGATAACAGTTTAATCCGGAAAGATCCCATGATGAACAGGGATTCTAAAGTATCGCCAGGCGGCGCGGAAATGTGGCCGTTATTAATCGTAGTCACCGTTCTCGTAATGGGGCGAATAACGGTCATCAAGCATTTCCTGGATAGCCATCAAACCCAGGATAAGAATCAAATTAATAAAGAACAGTAATAATAAAATGATGCTGGTCATTGCCTGTTTCCTGTCGTCACTTTTCCTTGAGGATGAACGCTCCAAACACGGCAGACAGGGAAAGTGACTGTTAAAAAATGATGTAAAAGGAAAGGGCGCGCATTGGGTCGAACAGGAACGTGTAAAAAACGGTATTTCGTCGTTGTCACCCTCAGGTAATAAACTGATGCGCTTTGCTGTGCAGTATTGTATTGCCTAAATGAGCAGCAAGAAGCATCGATAACCAGAAAAGTAAATTACGATATTTCATCGCGTGTGCGGTGAGCGTGGTTAACAAGAAGACGGGTACATAGCGGCTATTTATTCTTATACGATGCATCATATCGCCAGCGCGGCACCGTGACGGCCAGGTCTTCTGGCGACGCTTCATGCAACACTGCCGCGATGATGGCTTAGGTTAATTACCCGCCGGGTTTGGATGGTTCCACAGGTCAGCGGTCACCATCGGGCTTTTTACACATTATCGCCAAAAAAAGCGTGTTGAAATATCAGGTCATAAAACGATAAATGCGCCCTCCCTCATTCAGTGAGATCTGCATCACACTTAGAGTGGGATCAGTAAAATCGTCCATATCCTGACCTCATTTGCCCTCATCGCCCGCTATCGCTACTTTATATGCTGCATGGACACGACATGTTGTATGAGCGGAGCTTAATGATGTCTCATGTAAATACTTTCACTATTCAAAGCGAACATAAGCAAAAAGTTCGTCGTATGAACCTGTTCATCTCAGTTTCAGCCGCGCTAGCCGGGCTGCTGTTTGGACTGGATATTGGCGTGATTTCCGGTGCGCTACCTTTTCTGACTCATCATTTTAGCCTGAGCAGCCATGAGCAGGAGTGGGTTGTCAGCATCATGATGCTGGGTGCCGCGCTAGGGGCGCTATGTAATGGCTGGGTATCGCATCGGCTTGGCCGAAAATACAGCCTGATGGCGGGCGCCGTGTTGTTTGCTATCGGATCGCTCGGTTCCGCAGGCGCAACCAGCGTTGAAATGCTGTTGATCTTTCGTCTGCTGCTGGGCCTGGCCGTTGGCGTGGCATCCTATACCGCGCCGCTTTATTTATCTGAAATGGCCACTGAAAACGTGCGTGGCAAAATGATAAGCCTGTATCAGCTGATGATTACCCTGGGCATCGTAATGGCTTTTATATCGGATACTGCTTTTAGCTACAGCGGTAACTGGCGGGCCATGCTGGGGGTTCTGGCCATTCCCGCCGTTGTACTTTTTATTATGGTCATTTTCCTACCGAACAGTCCACGCTGGCTGGCGGCTAAGGGGATGCATATTGAGGCGGAGGAAGTGCTGCGCATGCTGCGCGATACGTCGGAAAAAGCCCGCCAGGAACTCAATGAGATTCGGGAAAGTCTGCGCATGAAGCAGGGCGGTTTTTCGCTTTTCAAAAGCAATAAAAATGTCAGGCGTGCGGTCTTTATGGGCATGTTATTGCAGGGCATGCAGCAGTTTACCGGGATGAATATCATCATGTATTACGCGCCGCAGATTTTTAAAATGGCGGGCTTTAAAAGCACTCAGGAGCAGATGATCGCCACCGTTATCGTTGGCCTGACTTTTATGTTTGCCACCTTTATTGCCGTTTTTACCGTAGACAAAGCGGGCAGAAAACCCATCCTGAAAATTGGCTTCTCGGTGATGGCCTTTGCCACTCTGGTATTAGGTTACTGCCTGATGAAAGCAGGGCAGGGAAATATCAGCAGCGGCCTGTCCTGGGTTTCAGTCGGCATGACCATGTTATGTATTGGTGGATACGCAATGAGTGCAGCACCCGTCGTCTGGATCCTGTGTTCTGAAATCCAGCCGCTAAAATGCCGTGACTTTGGTATTACCTGTTCCACCACGACGAACTGGGTGGCGAACATGATTATCGGTGCGACCTTCCTTTCACTCTTGGGCAGCATCGGCGCAGCCGGAACCTTCTGGCTCTATACCGGTTTTAACCTGGTGTTTGTTGTCATTACTGTGTACCTGGTGCCGGAAACCAAGAATGTGACGCTGGAACGGATTGAGAGGAATTTGATGGCGGGTGAGAAGTTGCGGGATTTGGGGCGATAATTACTTTCATGACAGTATCCAACTATGCATTCCTCAATTAATTCAGGACAGGTAATGGCCGCTGAGTTTTAGTCTGTTACCTGTCAAAGCGTTGCACGGCATGAGCATTTATATATTCTCCATACAGTTGTTAAACACGCATCTTTAAGTGATAAGTCATTTCGTTTACGCTTAACCTTCCATCTTTTATATAGGATATGATTCGATACACGAAATTCTGAGCTTATCGCAAAAATTAACTAATGATATCCAGAATGATGGAAGATATTTTCTCCCTTTAAAACAGCGATGACGTACGTCTCGCGTCATTGTTCGAACTTAATCTCGTCATTAAATCACGTGTAATGTTGCTGTTGTTAATGAACTTGCTTTCTTTATGTTAACCTATGTTACAAGATTGTTTTAGGTTAACTAACTATGCGTTCAATCTTTTTTGTGATTTTAAGTCTGATTTTTTATGGTTAAACGATATTTTAATCTGTTTTTTGAATTTTTATTGGTTCATTATTTTTTTTGTGTTTTTTGAGAAATGGAAACAAAAAATTAATATCTCGTTGTTAAGTGTTCCCTTGAGTTTGGTGACAATTACATTGGGTTAAGGGTTATTATTTCTCCCGTTCAGAAGCATGCCGTAATTCTTCTGTAACCACGCTTCTTAATAAGCGTGTGAGTGACGAATGCGTATCACGCATTATAAAAACTAAGTTTAAGGGATTGTTGTAATGAAATTGAATAAAGCGGTTAAATCATTCGGACTGTGTGCAATGATGGTTGCATTTGGCGCTACAGCAGCTGACCAGGGCCATGGCGAAATCAACTTCAAAGGTTCAATTGTTGATGCACCTTGCTCAATCACTGCTGAGTCTGCAAACCAGACTGTTGATTTAGGTGAAGTGACCAATGCTGCGCTAAAAAACGGCGGCAAATCTACACCTAAAGCTTTCACAGTAAAACTGGAACAGTGCGATACCGCAACTTCTGAGAGCGTAACTGCGACCTTTACCGGTGCAGCTTCTGCTGGCAACAAGGACCTGCTGGGCATTACCGGTACCGCGAGTGGAGCATCTATTGCTATCACTAACGGTGCAGGTCAGATCATCAAACTGGGCGAAGAATCACCGGCTCAAAGCATCCAGGATGGTACTAACTCACTTGCATTCTCTGCTTACCTCCAGGGTGACGTTGCGCAGGATGAAAATTCTCCAGTAACTATCGTCCCGGGTGATTTCACCTCTGTTGCGAACTTTACTCTGGCTTATAAATAAGGGAATAAGCAAGGGTTGATGATTTACATTAACCTTCGCATGCATGAGCAGAGTTATCTGCTCATGCCGTTCCTTGAAAGGATTTCTCTTAATGAAAATAAAGCCGCAGACTTTTTTCTGGATGCTGCCTTTCATACTGACATTTTGTGCATCTGAATATGGGTTTTGTTATTCACTGGATCACGGGCATGGCGTTGTCGGTATGCAAGGCAGCATCCTGGATGCACCTTGTGCAATTGAAGTTAATGACAGAGATCAACTTATCGATATTCCAGCATTAACGACAGGAGAAATTATTCATGATGGTGCTGGTTTTACCAGGAATTTTTCTATTCATCTTATTAACTGTTCACTTTCTAATACTAACACGCCAGGCGGGGACAAAACTCATTTTGTCGTTACCTTCGACGGAATACCTGACGGGAAATTATTCGGAGTAAATGGTGCGACCGGCATTGGAATTGAAATCCAGGACAAGGTGGGCAATATTGCTGTTCCCGGTCAGCCCATGCCAGCAGGACAGTTAGCGAAAGGTAGGCAAACTCTCAATTACCAAATGAGAATTGTCAGTGATATGCATCATATGCATTCTGGGAAATTTCGTGCCGTAGTGCGTTTTAAAGTTGACTATTACTGAGCTTTTTCTTGATGCTTAATATTATGAAAAAACAGAATTATAAAAATCGCTCGTTAAAATTATCAATTTGTCCGATCGCACTGGCCGTCTTATCCGCATTTTTTTTGCCCGGTTATGTAATCGCAGCTGATGATGATATTGAATTTAACATAGACGTCCTGGATGTGAAGGAGCGCGGTGAAGTTGATATTGATCGTTTTTCACGCGTGGGTTATTTGATGCCGGGAAACTATGTTTTTAATGTAGTTGTAAATAAGTCTGAATATCCAGATGAAAAAATTAACTATATTTCTCCTCAAGACAATCCGGATGACTCTTTAGCATGTTTATCTCCCGAGCTGGTTAGCCGATTTGGTTTTAAAGAATATGAATTTAAAAAAGCGGGTTGGTGGAATAACGGTCAATGTCTTGATGTGAATTCTTTTCCAGGAATGACAGTCAGACCCGATCTCGGTTCTGGTGTATTACAAATAAATATCCCTCAGGCTTTGATGGAGTACACGTCTGAAAATTGGGATCCGCCTTCTCGCTGGGATGACGGCATACCGGGTTTTATTCTTGATTACTACCTAAATGCCAGGCATTCCCAGTCAAGAACCAATGCAGATTCGCAGACGTTAAGTGGTAATGGGGTTGCGGGGCTCAATATGGGTCCATGGCGCATGCGCGCAACCTGGCAAGGTGATTACGATCGTGAGTCTGGAGCAAACGGCAGCACAAAAAAAAACATTAAGTGGGATAGGTTCTATATTTTTCGCGCAATAAAATCGCTTAAATCCGAACTGATGCTGGGTGAGGCTTATTTGCCATCGACGCTGTTTGATTCGTTTCGTTTTACTGGTGCCAGCCTAACGTCTGATGATGCGCAACTGGCTCCAAACTTACGTGGTTATGCACCTGAAGTGGTCGGCGTGGCAAAGACTAATGCCAAGGTAACTGTGAGCCAGCAGGGAAGCGTAATTTATGAAACCACGGTAGCGTCTGGGCCTTTCCGCATTCAGGATCTGAACAACGCGGTGATGGGAAAACTGGATGTCACCATCCAGGAGCAGGACGGCACTAAACGTACGTTTCAGGTTGATACGGCAACGATACCCTATCTGACACGCCCTGGCAGCCTGCGCTATAAGCTGGCATTAGGTAAGCCGTCAGATTACGAGCACAATACGCAAAATATCAATTTTGCCACCGGTGAAGTTTCTTGGGGAATCTCAAACGGTTGGTCTGTTTATGGCGGTGGGCTTTTTGCCAGCGACTACCTGAGTATGGCTATCGGTATGGGACGAGATTTGCTGGCTTTCGGGGCAATCTCGCTGGACGTCACCACTGCAAAGGCGAAATTAAATGAAAGCATTACCCGTAAAGGTAATTCTTATCGTTTAAGTTATTCCAAACGTTTTGATGATTACGATAGCCAAATTACCTTTGCGGGTTATCGCTTTTCTGATCGCAATTATATGACGATGTCACAGTTTTTAAGTGCTAAAACGGCGAGTTACAGTAATCCCGGTAACGGTAAAGAGCTATATACCATCACGCTGGCAAAACAGCTGAGAAAGCTTAATGCAGGGATATACCTGAGTTATAACCACCAGACATACTGGGAGCGGTCGGCAAGTGATACGTGGAATCTTTCACTCTCTAGCAGCTTCGATATTGGTCGGTTTAAAAATGTCAGTGTGAGCCTTACCGGATACAGGACGCAATACGATAAAACGCAAGACGATGGTGTTTATCTGAGCTTGTCACTGCCGTTTGGCGAAGGGACATTGTCTTACAGTGGTCAAACCTCTCGTGGGACACAAAGCCAAAGCATAGGGTGGCGTGACAATCTCGGTGAGAGAGGCAGTTACGATATTGATGTTGGTACATCAACGGATGGCGAACATTCAATTAGTGGTTATTACGATTATACCGGTAGCCTGGCAGAGATTACGGCTTCAGCCGGATTAGAAAATAACGGATATCGTTCCTTGGGTCTGTCGCTTGAAGGGGGGATGACGGCAACAGCACAGGGTGCAGCGCTGCACCGCTCATCTGGAGCAGACGGAACCCGTCTGATGGTCGATACCGCTGGAATAGCGGGGGTTGCCATATCCGGTGGAGGTGAAAATGTGAAAACAAACTATTTTGGTAAAGCTGTTGTTACTGATGTAACCAGTTATTATCGCAGCAACATCAATATTGACCTTGATGAAATTCCAGATGATGTTGAAGCGACGCGTTCTGTAGTCGAAGATACGTTAACCAAAGGCGCAATTGGCTACCGAAAGTTTGGAATTTTAGCCGGGCAAAAAGGAATGGCGGTCGTAAAACTTAAGGATGGATCAGTACCGCCTTTTGGTGCCATGGTCAGAAATGAAGACAAAATCCAGACGGGTATTATCGCCGATGATGGAAAAGTCTGGCTATCTGGAATGAAAACCGGTGGGAAAATGGATGTCAGTTGGAACGGCAGGGAGAAGTGTACCTTTACCTTGCCAGAAAGACTTGTTGAACATACCGGGAATTTATTACTCCCATGTATTGAGAAGTAATTAAAAGCAGTGGTAACTAGTATCGTTAAACTTTAATAGAGTTTTTATACTTTTGTCTTGGTGTTACCACTATTTTTATTAGCTTAAGGAATTAATTGAGGTTGAAATGTCTAAAATATGCAAAACGTCTTTCTTGAGTTTGATAACTCTGATGGTAACAACGGCTATTCCTGTGGCGAATGCGGCAGTGGGACTTGATCGCACTCGTCTGATAATTAATGGTGATCAAAAGTCAGAGACAGTAACAGTTACCAATCACAATAAAGAAGCACCTTATCTTGCTCAGGCATGGGTTGAAGATGAATCAGGTAAGAAACTTGAAAACGAATTTATTGCATTACCGCCTTTGCAACGTATTGAACCTAAATCGAAAGGTCAGATAAAAGTACAGGCAATGGGGGAAAGCGCTAATGCCCAGGATAGGGAGTCGTTGTATTATTTTAACGTGCGCGAAATTCCGCCCAAAAGTAAAAAACCTAACACCCTGCAAATCGCATTACAGACACGTATAAAAATATTTTATCGCCCGGCAAGCCTTAAGTTAGCTAGTGGAGATGTCCCCCAGGAAGCGATTACATTAACACGTGAAGGTGACCGTTATCGTATTAATAACCCAACCGGTTATTATGTCACCGTGGTTGGTATGGGGTCGACCACTCAGGCCAGCAATAATGAATTTAAGTCAGTGATGGTTGCGCCAAAAAGCAGCGAGATTGCTGAAGCTAGCGCTGCGAAACTAGGGACAAAACCGGTACTGACGTATATCAATGACTGGGGGGGGCGTCCTAAATTAATTTTTAGCTGCTCGGGTAATACATGTAAGGTTACTGATAAACAAGTAGGGTAAATATTTTGCATAACGTTCTCCTGAAACACTTCACCAGTAAAACGATACGGCTTTACTATGCTGTTTGTTTGACCGGTATTTCAGTTGTGGTCAATGCCTCACAGTCAATGCACGATAATTGGCAGGCGGACGGAGAACATGGCCAGATTATGGTGGTAGGATTACTGAGCGAGGGTGCTTGTCATTTAGAGCTTGGTTCAGCTTTACAGCAAATCGATCTGGGAACACTCAGTAAAACTGAACTTAGCCAACCGGGGAATGAAACCGCACCTGTATCGTTTAGCCTCAGGCTAACAGACTGTTATCGTTCTTATAAAGAACAATCCATTATGCCGGGCAGTAATGAACTGTTTTCCTATATTGAACCTTTAGTGACCCTGTCATTCTCAGGGGTGGCAGACCATGATTTTCCGTCATTACTAAATGTAAATGGTGTGAGTGGCATTGCGTTAAGAATCAGTGATAAAGACAGACAAACTGTTGGTTTAAACCAGGCCGGTAGAAAATATTTTATCTCCCGGAAAAATGAGGAATTTAATTACTTTGTTTCTGCGGTAAGAACTTCTGCTTCTGTACAGTACGGTGAATTCTGGGCAGTGACTAATTTTAGAGTAAACTATGAATAAAAAAAATGCGCTTACTGTCGTCGTGTTTTTGGGGATAATCCAGTGCAGTATGGTTTTTTTTTCATCCACGCTGGCCAGAGCCGAGATGGTCAAGTTTGACGAGATTGATAATATCAACGTTGAAGGGCTTCTCGTTATCTCCACCTGCGATGTCTTAACCGGTGATGGAAATTACATCGTCGATTTTTCTGACATCAACGTTAATGATATTTATGCGAACAAACAGAATTTAACAAAAGAATTTACTATAATCGCTAAGAACTGTGAGCCGGGAAGCAATTTACGCATTACGTTTACGGGTGAAGAGAATGACAATCTTCCTGGTTTTATAAAAGTTAATGGTGAGGCGAAAGGTATAGCTATTGGATTAAGTGTTAATGGAGTCCCTGTTAAAATAAATAATCATGCTAAATATTTAGGTGAAATTAATGATAATCAAGTCTTGTTTAAGAATGGGGCTTATATTCAGGGTGAACCTGACGCAATAAAAGAAAAGAATATTGTCGCAGGTGATTTCACAGCCACGGCGAATTTCACATTGAGTTATGACTAATGAAAAAAACATTTGGAAATTTATTTATAATTCTAACCATCATGATGATCTGTGGTTTGTTCATTAGTTTTCACAGCATCGCCAATGAATCTTTTCGTGCAAATGTTTACTTTGACGGTAATATTGTTGAAGATCCAGGTGCTTGCTCATTTGATGTCGAAGGTTTAAGTCCAGGCGCTGGCGATGGGTTGGCAGGTATTGTTGAGGATGACACGGCCATTTATAATTACAATTTTGGCGAAGTTATATTTCGTTCTTATAACGGAAGATATTTATTAGATAAAAAATATCGAAAAACTTTTAACGTAGAATTTATGTGTACAGGTGAGCTTGCACTTGAAAGCCATTTGTTAGTTCACATTGTACCGACATTTGGTACGGTATCTGGGCAGAATAAGAGTGTAATGCAGCTTCGTTCATACCCAAATTTGAAATCAATAAAATCATTGGGGTTACAGTTGCTGGTCAATGGTAATCCTGTAACGGCACAGCGTGGACACTGGCTCCGGGTCAATCAGAATACAGGGATGGCATTTCAGCTAATTCAGTTAGATTCATCAGGTGAAGACCTTACGGACGATGCAACTTTGTTTACAATTGTTAGTGTCATTGTAGAACCTAATTAGCGGTTAAAGATGAAAAAAAAGTCACTCATTAAAATATTTTTTCTTATTATATTTTTACAGTTTAACTCAACTTCTTTTGCTACCTCGACGTATGAAGATAGCGTCAGTGATGGTTGTAAATATAATGAAGACGGTGATGGCGATATCTCTGGTTCGTGTGGTTTTTTCTCTGTCATTGTATTAAGAACCAAACTCGAAGTGGGGCCATGGTGTATACTCAATAATAATGATTCCTTGAATGCGGTTTTCGATTCAGTCGATCCTAATAAAATCTCCTCTATGCATTACGTTAAAGAGCTTAATTATGATTTCGTATGTTCAGACAGCTCGGTAGGTTATAATGTTTTCTTTAATCTAGATGGGGTGAGTGCAAATGGGTTTAATGATAATAAGACGATTACGACAACAGTTGATGGATTGGGTATGCAAATTCTCATGGACGGTATACCAATGCCTCTCCGTCAGAGTAAGGCAATCAACATGGCTTCTCCGCCTAAATTAGAAGTTCTTTTAGTTAAGCTGGAAAATAAAACCCTTGAAGGCGACAAATTTTCTGGAACGGCCAATATGACGGTGGTATATGATTAAGTATTTTAATGCAAAAATTGTGCTGACAATATTACTGTATTTGTCAGGCGCATTGTTTACGACTTCTCAAGCCAGTGTTAAAGGCATTCCTTTACCCAAAAGCTGCCCTAAAGGTTCGATCAATATGACGGATGGCATAATGGGATTTGGTGACTGTCATCCTACAAGCGAAGGCCTTGAATCAGGTTTTTTGATTGGCGAAGGATGGACTATGCCAACAGGCTCTAACCACGTCACTGAATTAGATGGCTATAAAGTTTATCCGCAATATAGTGGAAATTACAGCGCGGTGCTTTTTTTTTGCCAAAGCACTACGGCAGTTAAATGTAAAATTTCCACGGCAAATTTTCAGATGCCCACGCGTAAGGTAAACGAGCTTAACACCACTAAAACAATATCTAAATCAAAGCCCAATTTTGGTGGCGCATCCAGCGCATTAGAGAAACAGCCTGCCGCCTCTTTTTGTGTGGCACTTCAGAATACCAGTGGAACTGATTCAGGTTACTATGTCGATCCTAATGAGCCTTACTCATGCATGGATGGCAGCCCGTTACCCGTTGAACCTGCGACCTGTTATATTAATCGTGGAAATGATATTCATGTACATTTTGGTGATATAAAACGGACAGATTTAACCGAAAGCCCAAAGTCTCCTCAAGCGATTTATAAGGAGATTAACATTCCGATAACCTGCACACGAGACGCGGGCATATCGATGAAGATGGCTATTCTTCATACGGCTATTGTTGGTTCTCAGTACACCATTGCAACAACATCCAATGGCGTGCATATAGTCCCATATTATGATGATCACTTTGTTCAGGCTAACGATGATAAACAAGGTAAAAGCGTAGTATACGAATACGGTATTCATGAGAAAAATGTAAAGTTCTATATTTTTAGAGACCCTGATGTTAAAGTCAAAAACGTCCCTCTCGGTGCGTTTACTGCCAGTTCGGTTTTGGTTTTGACGGAGGACTGATTTATTAATTTTTTTGAGTATTAACGAGACCAGTTTATGGATTTATTGTAGCGCTATTGTGATAAATGAAGGTAATCAAAAATATCATCATTTTTTTGTATCGGCGAACGTCTCTAATATACTAATCATTTTTTGTGCTTTTTTACAAACACTTAACAGATGACACGTGCACACTGACTCTTTTAAAAAAAGAGTAGAGAGGACATTTCAGCTATTTTTTTAGATGAATTCCTTAAGAATGAAACGATATCAATTATAATTTCAGTATTATAGCGCACATACCAATTTTGGTTTCATTAGTATAGGTTTTGTAGAATATCATTGAGATGAAAATATAATTTAAAAAACTCGAATTTGGTGGGTTGAGTGTTAATTAGTAAGGTTTATTTCATAAATTTTATATTACTTTCAAGTTTGATGGTTGTCATTTTTGTTAGCGCTGAAATTTTAGATGTGAATTTTTATATGGCTCTGATCGGCTTTTTTATTATGTGCTGAAATTCAATTGCTTGGGCGAGGCTCTAACTATTCTATTTACAGAATTAAGGCCTTCAAATATATTGGTTACATTAAGCGTATTAAATGCCCTGGGACATCTGATGTGATTTATAAGAAAATGATAACCCTGACACCTTGCGAGGATGCCTTTGACAGGGAGAGCATGAAAATATTTTATATTTTGACAGCAGTTCAGGTATATATATTTCTCTAAAAAACGCTCATAAATTTGAGCGCCACCCATGTAATAATGAATTTTTTTCGCAATCCATTTTTAAATTTCTGAGAGGTAAAGTCCGGGTGTTACTAAACCAGGATGATATTTTATATTTTTGATGTGTTAATTTTTAATTGTTGTTTAGTGACTTTTAATCCAATGCTGTAATGATTTTCATGGGGCTTCACCAAATGATTAAGGTCAACGAATGCGCATTAATTTTAATTGCCATGTTGTTGATTTTTAATAACACACTGAATCCGGCCCTATTATCTGATTTTTAACGGTTGGGATGGTTTTTGTGAAAACCATGATAATACTGATGTTTATAATGGCAGATGAAAATCACTCAATTTCAACAGAACGCACAATATCGCTACCTTTGCGAGGAAGCCCATGGACGTTGACCTAAGGACGAGCGATTCATTTGTAAATCCCAGTACGAAATGAATAAATAGAGGCAGTTAAAGTTAGAGGTTACAAGGTGAAAGTCTCGGGTCATTGAATTTACTGCGAATGCTCTATTAAAATTTATAAAATTAATGGTAGTGATATTAATATGCTTAGAGAAATTAAGGAGTTCAGACTACAACCACTTGTTGAACTTCATAGTGGTAAGATTATTGCACATGAAATTTTATCAAGTGTAATTAATAAAGATCCCGAGCAGTGGTTTTCTTCATTATCTAAAGAAACGGTTTTTTCACTATTCCTATGGCAAGCTGAATATGCATTAACCCTTTCTGGTATCTACTGGCTTAATCTACCCGTCAATATTTTCTGCGACGTCAATAAAGTTAATGAAATTTTAAAAATTAAGCATGAAAATCGTTTAGTGCTGGAAATTCAGGATCCGAAAATGTTGCTAAATTATTCGCGTAATGATATCTACGCTTTTGAAAAAGGGATTTATCTACTCAGGCAGGCAGAGTGGATAATTTGGCTGGATGATATTACTTCATCACTTATTAGTCTGGTAGGAAAAATGTCATTAAATGTTGACGGCATTAAAATTGATCGTCAGGAAATCAGGTATCCCAAAACAATCAATACCCTCATATCACGGGCTTTTTCTATCTCACCGCATGTGTTGGTTGAAGGGATAGAAACCGTAGGCGATAAACAACAAATGATGCTGACTAAGGCTACTTATGGCCAGGGTTTTTTATGGCCAGAAAAAAAAGTGCATATGGCTGTCCCACCCCGATTTAGATAATCATTAAATATTTTCACCAATTATTTCAGGCGAAGTCTTACCATTTTTACTGTGCAGGACGATTTTCGTTTACGGCGTGAGTATGTCCTGAGCTTTCAACGGTGCTGTTGACAAAGCATACAGGCTGATGCCTTGCAATAAATAGTTCTTCCAAAAAACATCACAAAAACTTACCATTGCGAAGAACTTTTTTAGGATAAAGACGATATGAAAAAAGCAGTGGCAGTCATTTTATTAGCTTTCGCGTTAACAGGTTGTGGCGAGCCAAAGATCGATGGTTCATCCGAACAGGCCTTTCAAACCTCTATGCAAAAAGTCCGTGATTCTCTTGCCGAAGATAAACGCGCGGCCTTTAACGATGCTATTCAAGTCATTGCGTTCAGCCAGGTCAGTATGAAAGAGTTGATGCAGGCGGGCAGCGGTGACGAAGGCGGACGCGCACTGATCGATAAAAAGATCAAAGGCGCGCTGGCTGGCAAGACCGGTGAAGAAGTCATTGATTACGCGCACAAGATCAAGCAAGAGCGCGCGGCTAACCAGTAACATGACTTCTGAATCCTGACCCAGCCAGGTCAGGATGTTGCATGTAATGGTTGCCTGTTTGATGAAGCCCATTTTATGGGCTTTTTTTATGCACCGCGTTAAGGCTGTAACAGAGCGACAAACGCCTGTTTTCAGCGCCATTACGCTTAAAAGCACGCCTGGGCTTTTACGGACGGAGAAGGCGCTTTGTGATAAACCAGCGTCGCGTGATCCCACCAAGGATTAACATTTACCGCCTGCCCAACCAGCATAAATCCCGCGTCCGCGATCTCGGCGATAAGTGCATCCAGCGGCTTCAGGGTGCGCCAGGGATGACCGTTAACCATTAAAACCCCGCGGCGGGCATCATAGCGGTCAAGGTCGGTTCGCTGTTTAGGCGCACCACACATACTGCTGATGATCAATGTGCCATTGGCAGCCAAAACCCGATGCAGAGCCTTGAGGCACGCCGCGCGCTGGGGACCGATCAGGCAGTGAAAGCAACTGCCGTCAAAGACGACATCAAACGTTGCATCCGGATAATGTGCCAGGTCACAGACATCGCCCTGATCAAAACAGCCGCTTAAGCCTGACGCCGCGAATCGCGATCTGGCCCAGTCCACGGCGACCGCTGAAATATCCACGCCAAAAACCCGAAAGCCTTTTTCGGCAAAACAATGTGAGGCCATGGCACCGTTGCCGCAGCCCAACTCAAGGAACGTTCCGCCAGTTGGAATGAACTGCGCAGCACCCAGCCAGCCAATGGTGGCGTTAAGTTGCTGATGCGCCCGTTGATAACCGCTGCCGGTCCAGGCTTCATGGCCTTCCCTCTGAAGGCGACGATAAATAGCGTCATAGCTTTCCACGTCAGGCTCACCTTTTATTCAAAGAGCGTCATGACAGATTATGTGATTTTTAGCGGCTTTTACCACAGGGCATCAGCAGGTAACAAACCGGGCGTATCAGGCATCAGCGCAATAAAAAGATGATGACCTGAAGAACGGCAAGCAGTCAGAATTTAACATTTTGACCACTCCTGGCGCTGCTACCGTGATTCTGCTTTACCTGCAAAGAAGGACTTGCGTATTGTGAGGCTCTGTTTCCTTATCGCCTTTTCACTATGACGAATCTGAATGTGACGATGTGCCGCAGCGCCTCTATTCTGTTCGCAGTTTTGAGCGTATTGATGAGTTTTACGGCTCAGGCTGGCGATCGAAGAAGGGTGACACAGCCTGTCTCGCCGCCCGTTTGCCAGCGGATTTATGCAAGCAATCAATCCAATATCGGCCCGCACATTCAACAGGCGCTGAACAACTGCCCACCTGGCAGGATGGTACTGTTAGTGCCATCGCCCACTGTAAAGACGTTGACGAGCGGCCCCCTGTCTTTGCCCTCCGGCGTCAGCCTGGGGGTTGATAAGGGTGCGGTGCTGAGCGCCATCCCGGATCCACGCTTATATGATAACGGCCGGGGGAGCTGCGGAAAGCTGGATAACCAGGGCAATGGTTGTCGGGCGTTTATTACGCTTACTCACGTCCACGGCAGCGGGATTTACGGGCAAGGCGTGATCGACGGGCAGGGCGCTGCCAGCATGGCAGGTGAGGGGCAAACCTGGTGGCAACTGGCAGCCAGCGCCAAAAATGATGAGGCGAAGCAAAACGCCCCGCGACTGATCCAGATTGATCATGCCAGTGATATTACGCTGTACCAGATCACCCTCAAGAACGCGCCAAACTTTCATGTAGTCATCAATGACAGTCAGGGCATTACGCTGTGGGGCATCACCATCGACACGCCCGCCACCGCGCGAAACACCGATGGGGTCGATCCAATGGGTTCTTCCGATGTCACGCTAATCAACAGTCGAATCAGCACCGGCGATGACAATGTGGCGATTAAAGCGGGCAATGCGCCCGCCTCCCATATCTCCATCCTGAACAACCAGTTTGGCTTTGGGCACGGTATGTCAATTGGCAGTGAAATCAACCGTGGCGTTAGTGATGTACTGGTTGACGGGCTGACGTTAACCGGCACGACAAATGGCCTGCGTATCAAAAGCGATCGCTCGCGGGGCGGGCAGGTGCGGGCGATTCGCTATCAAAATGTCTGTATGCAGAACGTGGACAATCCCGTGGTCATGGATACGCACTATGATACGCACGCAAGCGGCACAATGATCCCAGATTACCGCGATATCACCTTCGATAACGTCAAAACAGGCAAGGGGAAACTTACGCTGGATGGTTACAGCGAAGTTTATCCGCTTGAGATGACCTTAAAGAATGTCACTGTCGGTGAGCAGGCAACGATAGAGGAACGCTTTGCTATCGTTCATGGGCGCTTTACGCGGGCACCTCAAACAGCGTGCCGTTAACCGCATGGTGGGCTGCCCGCGACTTACTCTGGCAGTCTGTTTGATCTTCATCGCGCTATTTTATCTCTGCTTCAGCGCCATTTTCTGATTCACCATACAGCTGGTTTGCCGTGTCGTTTGGCCAGGATTCAATGTCACCGCAGGAATAGGTATAACTGCCTAACGCCAGTTTATAGCTCAGCACGTTCTTATCGTCTATGGCCGCGCCCCAGACCACTTCCAGCGCTGGATTGTGCGTTTCAATGAAGTGCTTCGATAACTGATCAAACTTCACGGGCACGAAGCGGGAATAGGTATTGTCTGCAGTAAACGCCACGCTGGACATAAACAGATCCATCTCACTACTTTCCCGGTTTTTCAAGCCTAAAAGCATGATGTTATCGGACGTTTTCACCAGTTGAAGCTTTATGGTTTTGCCGCAAAGCTGCTGTCCGCTGGCAGGCAGATTACCCAGCAGCGGTGCGCGCTCCGCAAGGGCGCTGTTTGAGATTAAAACTGTCGATATAAAAAGAAAAAAAACAGTCGTCGCGCGTTTCATAAGGCCCTGTATCAAATAAAAAATCATCAGATTGCAGAGCCTGCATGTTTTAACGCTTCGCCATCTTGATCTGTTACATGAAAAGCGCAACAGATTGTCATCTGCGGCATTGACCGGTTACGCGATGTGTTTTATCGCACCAGGGTGAGTAGGCGCGATATAATATGCCGGACAGACAACCTCAGTAACACGCCGCCGGGAAAACCAGATGATAAAAGAGTGACATCATGCGCTTAATTTACTGTTCCAGAGCGATGTAAACCCTGGCGAACAACCAGGTATCTTCGCTCTGCTTTTCAACTTCTCATGCCCCTTCATGGGGTATCCAATTGGACCCGAAGGTAAAGGATTTATCCGGCTAAATCTGGCCTGTCCGCGAGCGTATCTGCAACAAGCGCTTGAAGGACTAAAGAAAATTCGGCTGTGACATCCAGACAGGCCAGCGGTCATCGTTAACCTGCTGGCCTTAATCGCGTATTACCAGGCCCATTCGTGAAGACCGCCTAAAAAATTATTCCGGCGTTTCTTCACGATAACAGGCGGCTGGCGTAAAATCGGCCAACCTGAGTGGGTTGTCTTGCAGAGTGGATCTTATGCTTATCAGCACAGAAACAGAACGGACGTATATCGCTGATAGCCGTCTTGCCTGCACCCTTGCCGCCGTGGCGGGCGCCTTAAATACCGCCGCGTTTGAGATTGTAGGATTCTTTTCCGCCAATATGACCGGTAACGTCTCTTCGCTATCCGATTTTCTGGCCAAGGCAAAGTTTCACAACGGTCTGTTTTTCCTGTTTATCGTCTGCATGTTTATTGTGGGCGCGCTCTTTTCCACATTAATTATTAATGCCGGACGCAGACGCAAAATTCGTACTATTTACGCGGTGAATATCTTTATAGAAGGCATTGCGCTGGTGGCGCTGGGCGTGATTGAGGCTCGCTATCCCATTGCTGCATCCGGTGTGGTGCTGATCCTGAGCCTGAGCTTTTTAATGGGGCTGCAAAATGCGGTGGTCACGCGTATCTCGAATGCGCGCGTCAGAACGACGCACGTGTCCGGTACCTCCACAGACATTGGCATCGAACTGGCCATGCTGTTTGATGTCCTCCGGCGAAAAGAATCACCCAAAGATGCGCCACTCTATCTGGAACGCCTGCGACTGCATACCTACACGATTCTTGCTTTTCTGGTGGGCGGCGTGGCCGGTATCTGGCTGTGGCATTTGCTGAACTACTATTTTCTGGTGCTTATCGGTCTGGGACTGATGGGCATGGCGCTGGTCGCTATGCTAAAACCTCAGCCTGCTGATGTTGCCCGTTAAGGGTGGCGCTTTTCAGGGGCCAGCACCTTGAGCGCATCATTAATCAGGCAAAACTGCGCTGGCGTTTGCCCAATAATTTCGCCGTCGGCGTTAATGTAGTGCGGACGGCGCGTATGCAGTGTGAGTGCCGTGGTGCTGAAGGTGCGTACGTTACGCCAGCGGCCCTGGGTGCCGCGCCGCAAAGAGGGGAAGAGCGCCAGCAACTGCCAGCTTCTTTTCAACTCCAGGCTGTAGACGTCCAGCAGCCCATCGTCCGGGGCCGCGCTTTGCTCTACGGTCATGCCACCGCCGTAAAAACGTCCGTTACCGACCGAAACCTGAACGGTTTTGATCGCAATAGCCTGTCCCTCATGATGTAACGTCGCACTAAAGGGGCGGCTTTGCCGCAAGATGCGCAGTGCTGCAAAAGCATAACCCAGCACGCCCCAGCGTTTTTTGGCCTGAGCCGTAAGGTTCCGCGCCAGCTCTGCCGAAAAACCGATGCTGGATACGTTCAGGAACAAATGACCATTTACCTCACCCAAATCCACAAAGCGTACGTGTCCCTGGCAAATGATGCTGACAGCCAGCTCCAGCTGAGGCGGAATCCCGAGCGTACGTGCAAAATCGTTGGCGGTGCCAAGGGGCAAAATGCCTAAGGGTAAGCCGGTCTGCATAAGGCCCGCTGCCGCCGCATTGAGGGTGCCGTCGCCCCCGCCGACAATCACCAGATCCACCTGGCTGGCATACGCGGTGATGAGCTCAGCGTAAGGACGGCTGTCGTCGTAAGCGGGTTCTAGCAGAATCAAACCGGATTGCTGCAGCAGCTGCGTGGCGCGCGCGGCATCAATGCGACCTTTACGTGAGCGCTGGTTGATTAAAAGTAATGCCGTCTTTACCCTTTGCTGCATGCTTCGTCCATTTTTAATGAAATGTTAGTGATGAAGTAACCAGAAAGTACACATGCGGGATTATCTCTTACAACCTTGCTTGCGCTACTTTACGTAAGCTCTGGACGGGGGATGGCCCTGACGAACTGCGCCAGGATTGTCTACACTGACAGAAAATGGCACGACTCACGGGAGCACAAATGACAGAACAGCAATTTCGAACCCTTCTGGCAGAAAAAGGGTTTGCAGAGCCGGTTATTGTGGAGCGGGGCGCAAATAGCGAACTGGATCATCATGAACATCCCTTTGAGGCAATGGCTCTGATCCTGAGTGGCGATATTACCTTGTACACCGAAAATCAGGCGACCACCTATCACGAAGGCGATATTTTTCACCTGCATGCAGGGCAGCCGCACCGCGAGACGTTTGGCGACCGAGGCGTTCGCTATCTGTCAGGCAGAAAAAGTTAATCCGGTGATGCGCCAGTGATGAACACCTTTGACGCGCTGTTTCAGCGCTTAGCCCAATCGCCTTTTCGTCAGCGTTTCCGTCTGGGGCGGTCGGAATATGACTACTGCCTGACGAAGGGAGAGGCCGATGTGGCAGCCCATGCGGCCACGTTTGTCCAGCAGCGGCTGGCTGCCAGCGCACCGCCTAATGACGGTAAACAGACGCCAATGCGCGGCCATCCGGTTTTCATCGCGCAGCACGCCACCGCGACCTGTTGTCGTGGCTGTCTGGCGAAATGGCACGGGATTGCTCAGCATCAGGCGCTGGATGATAAACATCAGGCTTATGTGGTCGCGGTGATTATGCACTGGATCCATCAGGCGATGGCGCAACCCGCGCCTGTGCCGCGCGTACGTAAGGCCAGAGCCGCCGCCAAATCACCTTCGCCGGGCAGCCAGCAGCTGGATTTGTGGTAGAAAAGATTATGCGGCTGATGGACTTTTAACCAGTCAGGTTCGCCATATTTCATTTCAGGTCTATTCTTAAATCGTTCTTTGGTCTCCTGTGCCAGGATAATCACGCAAGACGACAAATTTCACACAAGAGGGAATTACGATGAAGAAAGCAATTATTGCACTGTCTGCTGTTTTACTGGCCTCGCCAGTTTTCGCTGCTACCACAACGGATGAAACTGTCGCTGAAGCGCACAAAGGCGCAGATACCGCTAAAGAAAAACTGCATCAGACCGAGCATAAAGGCGAAGAGCTGAAGCTGAAGTCTGAGCATGCCGCAGAAGGCAAGAGCAACTCGACCTCCAGCAAAATTTCTGAAAGCACGCAGAAAGGCTGGCACAAAACCAAAGAAGGCACCGAGAAAGGCTGGGATAAAACCAAGCAGGGTGCTGAAGACCTGAAAAATAAAGCGACTAACTAAGCCGCTTTAGTGTGAAGAAACCCACCGATGGTGGGTTTTTTTATGGCTTATTTTCGAGCCGGCTCGGCCGGAACCGTTTTCGCCTCTAAGGCCTCGGCCTTTGCGGCCTCTGCTTCTGCCGCATCCTGTTGTGCTGTATCAGACTGTTTTTTTCCTTCTTCAATAAACTCTTCATCGATCTCTTCGATGTTTTCACGGTTATCGCGTCCGGACAGCAGATTCCAGCAGGCAATGAACAGCGCGGCGATCACCGGGCCAATCACGAAGCCGTTAATGCCGTAGATTTCCATCCCACCCAGCGTCGTAATCAGAATCAGGTAGTCAGGCATTTTGGTGTCTTTGCCCACCAGCAGCGGGCGCAGAATGTTATCTACCAGGCCGACAACCACGACAAAGAAGCCAACGAGGAACAACCCTTTCCACAGCGCACCGGTGGCGAAGAAGAAAATGGTCGCCGGAACCCAGATGATGGCGGAACCGACCGCAGGAACCAGTGACAGGAAGCCCATCAATGCGCCCCATAGCAGGCTGCCATCGATGCCGGTAAACCAGAAAGCCAGCCCGCCCAGAATCCCCTGCACGACGCCAACGACGACCGTGCCTTTCACCGTTGCGCGTGACACCGCAGCAAATTTCATAAACAGATGATGTTTAACGTAGGTAGACAGCGGAAGTGCTTCCAGAATGAGATGCACCAGATAGGAACCATCTTTCAGCAGGAAGAACAGCAGGTAAAGCATGATGCCGAAGCCAACGGTAAAACTGAACGTACCTTTACCGATGATAAAGGCGCTGCCCGCCAGATACTGACCGCCCTTAAGGGCAAATGCCGACAGCTTCTGCTGAATCTGCGTAGCATTGTCCAGATTATTTTCAGCCAGATAATGTTTAGCCCAGCCCGGTAGGTGCTGTAACAAATCGGCGAAGACCACCGGAAACTGGGCGGAGTTGGTTTGCAGCTTGTGATAAACCGTGTTCACCTCCACCACCATGGATGAGGCGATGATCGCTAACGGGGTGAAAACGATCAGGCAGATGCAAACCAGCGTCAGCAGTGAGGCAAGACCGTTACGATCGCCCAGTTTGCCGCGCAGATACCTTTTGAGCGGGTGGAAGATGACGGCCAGCACCGCTGCCCACAAAATGGCCGAAAAGTAGGGCGCTAATACTTCAAAAAAGGCAATGGTGGCCATTGCTAAAATCAGAAGGAAAAACCCGACAGTAAGTCCTTTAAAGCGCATTGGATAACCTCATGTAAACATCCCTTAATAAGCACGCACGCCGATGCGGCCATTCGCAACCCGAGAGTGTATGAATGTCGCAACGGTAATCAACGATCAATTCTGTTTTTTAATCAATGTCAGATGGCATTCGTGCGGTAACGCCCTCACAACGTCGTAAAGAGGTGGCGGGGCGTAGTCTTGACATCGCCATTGGGCAAGACCTCGTTATCTGTGAATAACACCGGTCAATCCTACACTAGCGTAGCGGGTTAGGCCGTTTTTGCTGCCCGTTCGCGGTGGTTTTTTCAGCGCGCAACGCGCTTTGGGGGTAAACCTCTGGCATAGCAGCTGAAATAAAAATGTCATAGGGCAATGCTAGCGTGACAACCGGCAAGGTCAGAGATAATCAGACATCAAAGGAATAATAATGAAAATGAAATTCACGCTGATTGCGGCGGCACTGCTGGTGGCGCAGCAGGCACAGGCAATTTCGTTGTCCGAGGCCAGCATGCTGGCAAACAACACCTCGCAGGGATCGTCCAGCCCGGCTTTTAACGCACTTGAATTACAGGCGCTGGCGGCAGAGCGTGCGGCCATACAACATGGCGCGCCTGCGCTCAGCCGTGACCAACTCAAGCAGGCGAAGCAGAGTGATAAACTCGCTGACTACCAGTGGCTGAAAGCCAGTGGTTATGATTTCCAGGGGAATGCGTTGCAAAAGGCAGGTATTGCCCTGTTATCAGGGTTCAGCACGCTGCCGAAAGCGGTACTGGACGCCAATCGTGCCACGGTGACATCAATTAATCTCAATGCCACTCAGGGCGAGCGACATCAGGCGCTGGCGGACGCAGAGGGGATCAGCTATCTCTATTTTCTCGCCGATGCCCTCGGGCCGCGTTTAGGTAAAGCCTTCCTGGCCGCCTATGACAAAGGCGAAATCAATAAGGCGGCAGCCCTGATCAAAGCCAGTGAAGTCAGTACCGGTGAAGCAAAAAAACATTTTAACTATCCGCGTCCTTTCCTGCACAAAGGGAATACGATTCATCTGGTGCCGGATGATACGGTGATCAAAGACAATCATCCCTACACGGCCGATGGCGGCTCGTTCCCCAGCGGGCACACCAACACGGGCTATACCGATGCGCTGCTGCTGGCCGAGATGGTGCCGGAGCGGTTTGAAGCCTTACTGCAACGCGGCGCACGCTACGGCTATTCACGGCTGGTTCTGGGCGTGCACTATCCGCTCGACGTGATGGGCTCGCGCATGGTGGCGCAATACAACGTTGCCCATTATCTGAACGATGCCGCTTATCGGACGTTATTCAATGATGCCCGTCAACAACTGCGTAGCGCGCTGGAAAAAGAGTGTGGAACAACCCTGGCGGCGTGCGCCAAACCTGCCGGTAGCGACGATCCTTACGGCAATGGCAGCATGAAGCCGTTTTATCGCTTTACGATGAGCTATAACCTGCCCAAGGTCGCCGGGAACACGGCCAAACTGCGGGTACCGGACGGGGCCGAGGTGCTGCTGGAAACGGCCTTACCAAAGCTGTCCGCAAAACAGCGCCGTAAACTGATGGTGAAAAGTGCCTTATCTGCCGGTTATCCGCTGGGTGGACCGGGCGCCGATCAGGCATTCTGGCAGCGGCTGGATCTGGACGCCGCATACGCACAGGCCAAATCCCACAGATAAAAAACATGGGCGGGAATCTCCCGCCCATGTTTTTACAGCGTGGCCTGGGTTGGCATCATGCCAGGCACCAGAATAACCTTGCGGCACGCTTCTTCACGCTTTTCAAAAATCTCATAACCGCGAGCGGCATCTTCCAGCGGCATATGATGCGTCACGATTTCTTCCGGTTTTAAATGCCCTTTTTCAATCAGATTCAACAGATCGGGCAGGTAAGCATGCACATGCGTCTGGCCCATTTTAAAGGTCAGGCCCTTGTCAAACGCATCGCCAAACAGGAAACCATGAATAAATCCCGCATACACGCCGGGCACGCTGACAATGCCGCCACGGCGAACTGCAGCGATACATTGACGTAACGCTTTGCCGCTGCTGCCTTCTAGCTTCAGGTTGGTTAACACTGTTTCGGTCATGCTGCCTTTGGCTTCAAAACCCACCGCGTCAATCACGGCGTCCACACCGCGGTGTCCCGCGCTGTGCTCAATAATCCAGGCGGCGGGATCGTCGTTGTTATCAAAGTTGATGGGGATCACGCCGTAGCGCTCTCTGGCAAAATTCAGCCGGTAGTCATTGTGATCGATCATGTAGATCTGCTCTGCACCTTCCAGTCGGGCACAGGCGGCACTGAGCAGGCCCACAGGACCTGCGCCAAAAATAGCGACGCTCGATCCCTGTTTAATCTCGGCATTTTTCACCGCCTGCCAGGCCGTAGGCAAAATGTCGGACAGGAACAGAACCTTTTCGTCTGAAAGGGTGTTCGGCACTTTAAAAGGGCCGGCGTTGGCCTTAGGCACGCGCACGTATTCTGCCTGACCACCGGGCACTCCGCCATAGAGTTTACTGTAGCCAAACAGGGCCGCCGGCGGCGTAATGCTTTTGCGGTTTAGCGCCGCGCCTTTGCCGCTGTTGGTGTTTTCACACGCGGCATACTGATGCAGATGACAAAAAAAGCAGTCACCGCAGGCGATAACAAACGGGATCACCACGCGGTCGCCTTTTGCCACGGCCGTTACCGCACTGCCGGCTTCCACCACTTCACCCATGAACTCGTGGCCGAAAATATCGCCATGATCGGTACCGGGAATTTTTCCTCGATAAAGGTGCAGGTCAGAGCCACAGATCGCCGTGGCCGTTACGCGCAGAATAATATCATCGGCGGCTTCCAGTCCGGGATCGGCAACGTTATCAACGCTGACTTTATGAGGGCCGTGATAGGTTAACGCTTTCATAGAGTCGACTCCTGTAAATCACTGGACGGCAACCGCCGATCGGGCGGCGGCTGCATTAACAGCGCGGTTGAGCGCACTGTCCTGTCCAAAACGTTAAAGGTGATTGAAGTGTAGTGAGGAAAAAATGGGTAAGCAGAGCGGTATCCGCAAACTATGGCGGACGGGGCAGGCCGTAACGCCGTCATCACACGTTTTCCCCTGTTTTTGCCGGACAGGTGCACGATATGGCGCTTAACTTGAATTTTTACCGTCAGATAGTGTAAAAAATGGGGCGCAATCGATTACGTCCTGACGGGGCGGGCTAAATCTGGCAGGTTGCACACATGCGTTGATGGCGAAAAACGCCAACCCTTTACCCGCTGCAAGCCTTGATTCAGGCTGATGCATATTCTGGAAGATCTGATGAAAACCTCGCAAACCCGCACGCTGGAAACCCCTCACGTTAATGATGAAACTGGCTGGCGGAAAACGGATACCGTCTGGATGCTGGGTTTATATGGCACCGCTATCGGTGCGGGCGTGTTGTTTCTGCCGATCAATGCGGGCATGGGGGGACTGTTACCCTTGATCGTTATGGCGGTGCTGGCGTTTCCCTTGACCTTCTTTGCCCATCGGGCCTTAACGCGTTTTGTCCTCTCTGGCAGCAATCCGGCAGGGGATATCACCGACGTGGTTGAAGAGCATTTTGGCGCAGGGGCGGGCAAACTGATTACGCTGCTCTATTTTTTTGCCATTTACCCTATTTTGCTGATGTACAGCGTAGCCATGACTAATACCGTTGAAAGCCTGATGGTGAATCAGCTGGGCCTGGTGCCGCCGCCGCGTGCGCTCCTGTCGTTGATATTGATTATCGGCATGATGACGGTGGTGCGCTTTGGCAAAAGCATGATTGTGAAAGCGATGAGCGTCCTGGTTTATCCGTTTGTCGCCGTGTTGATGCTGATGGCGTGTTGTCTGATTCCTTACTGGCACGGGGCCGCACTGGAAACCCTCAATACGGGCAGCGGGCGCAACCTGTGGATGACGCTGTGGCTTGCCCTGCCGGTCATGGTATTCTCGTTTAATCACTCGCCAATCATCTCCTCGTTCGCCCTGGCGAAGCGGCAAGAGTACGGCGAGCAGGCCGAGCGAAAATGCTCCCGGATTCTGGCCTGCGCGCACCTTTTGATGGTGCTTACCGTGATGTTCTTTGTCTTCAGCTGCGTACTCAGCCTCTCGCCGCAAGACTTACAGTCCGCTAAAGCGCAAAACATTTCGATCTTGTCCTACCTTGCCAACCATTTTAATGCGCCGCTTATCGCCTGGATTGGGCCGTTGATAGCCGTGGTGGCGATCACCAAGTCATTCCTTGGCCACTATCTGGGCGCACGTGAAGGGTTCAACGGCATGGTTAATAAAGCGCTCCGTAGCCGGGGCAAAGCGATAGCCCCTGACAGGCTGAATCGTCTGACGGCCGTGTTTATGCTGCTGACAACCTGGCTGGTGGCAACGCTCGATCCCAATATCCTCAAAATGATTGAAACGCTGGGCGGCCCGATCATTGCCGTAATTCTGTTTTTGATGCCGATGTACGCTATCCAGCGGGTGCCCGCTATGCGTCAATACAGTGGCAAACTCAGTAATTTGTTTGTGATGCTCGCCGGTCTGATCGCCATTTCGGCCATTTTTTATTCGCTGCTTAAGGCGTAATTCTCATTGATATCAAGGCGCCGTCCGATCGTTATGCCGGGACGGCGCCAACCTGGGACAGCGTTCAGACGTATTCATTAAACAAAGGTTTATATTTGTTACGAATTAGCATGGTAAAGTTAACGAGAATAATTCTTATTTCTCAACAGGGTTAATAAACATGAAATTCGGTATTTTTGCAGCCACGTTGCTGGCCTCAACGGTCTGTTCGGCCACCACCTATCCTCTGACCGTAACGGATGTGGATGGACAGACGATTACGCTGCAGAAAGAACCTCAGCACGTCATTCTCCAGGACGGGCGAGACATCATGACGCTGGCGCTGCTGGACCGGGATAACCCTTTTAAACGGGTTGTGGCATGGAATAACCTGCCAAAGAAACAGGATACGCAAACCTGGGCGCTGCTGAAGAAAACCTGGCCGCAGGCTGAGAAGATTGTGGATATGGGCTTCAACGATCAGGGGCAGGTGAACCTCGAAAGCGTATTGGCAAAGAAACCGGATATCATGATTGCGCAGTTGCGTGCCAAACCTGCGCTGATGCAGTCGGGAGTGCTGACCACGCTCAAAAGCCTGAACATCCCGGTCGTGTTTGTTGACTATGAACTGCATCCTAAAGAAAACACCGTGCCGGGTATTACGCTGCTGGGTAAAGTGCTGAACCGTGAAGCCGAGGCGAAGGCCTACACCGATTTTTACCAGCAGCACTGGCAGAATCTGCAGAAGGGCATTGACCAGGTTAAAACCAAACCCACCGTCTTTATCGAACCGATAGCCGGCAACAGCGACAGCTGCTGCTTTACGCATAGCCACAGCGGCTGGGGTGGACTGGTGGAAGCGGTCGGCGGCAAAAATATCGGATCGACTTTGCTGCCGGGTAACGCAGGTTTTGTTTCCCTTGAGAAAATCATTGCCATGAAGCCGGACGTTTACATCATGACGGGGTCAAAACGTTCCAACAGTAATGTACTGCCGTTCGGTTACGGATCGGACAGGAAAGCGGTGGCGGCAACCTTTACGACGTTGTTGAAGCGTACAGGATTAGCGCAGATTGAGCCGGTAAAACAGGGGCGCACCTACGGGATCTATCACCACTTCTACAACCATCCTTACAACATTATCGGGATGGAGATTCTGGCAAAAGATTTGTATCCAAAGCAGTTTAGTCAGCTCGATCCGGTGGCGGATTACCATCAAATCATCCGCAGGTTTACAAAATTACCGGATGCGCCTGTGCTGCTGAGTTACCCCTGATGGTCATCCGTTCAGGCGTAAAGCGCGCCTGAACGGATAAAACTGAACACCCGTTTTCAGGTTTGCGATGTGCAGCGGTGTATTTCTTATTGGATCAAACCGGCATGTAAAATATATCCGAGCCGTTTTTCATCCAACTGTCATTAACCAGAGGTTATTATTTCATCCCGACACTTGTGATGTGGTGTTGTCTGCTTTGCTTCTCCCTTTTTCTCTTAAGGGGCATTTTCCAGTTTACTGGCTTTGACGATAACTTCCCGATCTCAGGATCGGGGTTTTATTTTGATGCCTCGCCAGGTTTGAGTCCCCAAACGATTTTCCGCAAGGTATCTGTGTTTCACGCCTGATGCAGCGTGCCTGACGAGAGAGAGACGCCGTCCGCGCCTGTTAGCGCGCTGACTTTTAAGAGTTTTGGTCATTCTTATTTCTTCCAGTTACGACAATAGTAATGGCAACGGCGCTGAGTCGCCGTTACCACTGGAGGCAGTACCATGAAAAAAATAAAATCAGGTTTGATTATCGCCCTTTTAGCATACAGCACGATGTACAGCAGCCCTGGGCTGGCACAGGGGCCTGGCGGCCCAGACGGTCCGTGGCATCATCCTGGCCGCGGTCCCGACGGCGATGGCCCGCCAGGCCTGGATCGCGATGGACCTCCCGGCCACCGGCCTGGCCCGCCACCGCCAGATGTGCGGCGCGATTATCATCACGATCGCTTTGCCTGGCGCGGTCATGAGTTTCGCCGTGGTGGCCCTGTACCGCGAGAGTACTGCGGTGAAGATTATCGGGTTGATGACTGGCGTGAGCGTGGTCTGAGAGAACCGCCGCCGGGTCAGCACTGGGCCGACATCGACGGTAACTATGTTTTGATTGCCGCCGCCACCGGCATTATTACCTCGCTGATCCTGAATAACGCGTTTCAATAGCGACACAGGGATGGCCGATGCCATCCCTTTTTTATGCACCGAACGCCCGTTACCAGGCTATTCTGACAGTTAATCCTGAACGTTTACCGGCTAAGGAGTTCTGATGACCATGGTTAAGATGGTTGCTGTTGATATGGATGGCACCTTTCTGGATGACAAAAAGCAGTATAACCGCGCGCGTTTCCTCGCCTGTTACCACCAGCTCACTCAGCGACATATCAAATTTGTCGTGGCCAGCGGCAATCAATACCATCAACTCCGCTCATTTTTCCCTGAGATCGCCAGTGAGATTGCGTTTGTCGCAGAAAACGGCGCGTTAATTATCGATCGTGATCAAGAACTGTTCTGCGGTTCTTTTAGCCGTAATGACATTGATGCGGTACTCGATACGCTTGAAAATGGCCACTATCCTGATCTGCGCTATCTGCTCTGCGGACGTGAGAGCGCCTACTACTTCGAAGGGATGGATGAGAAGTGGCTGGTCAAGATGCGGCATTATTGCCACCGGCTCAGGCCCATTCGTTCTCTTGATGAGGTTGCCGACGACAGGATACTTAAGTTTGCCCTTAATCTGTCGGATGAGTATGTCGAGCCTTTAATGGCGGATATCCAGCGCCTGCACGAAGGTTCGGCGGCGGCAACATCGAGCGGGCACGGTTCGGTTGACTTAATCGTTCCTGGTCAGCATAAAGCTAACGGCCTGAACCTGCTGGCGCAGCGCTGGGGCATTTCTCACGATCGGGTACTGGCCTTTGGCGACGGCGGTAACGATCTCGAGATGCTGCAGCAGTCGGGTTTCAGTTTCGCGATGAGCAATGCGCCGCAGCGGGTTAAAGACGCCGCGCGCTTCCTGGCACCCGCGAATAATGATGAAGGTGTGCTACAGGTGATCGAGCAAATGCTTGCAGGTGAAACGCCCTTTAGCGGGGCGGAACAGGGGGAATGTGCGGGCTAAAACACCGCCCGCACTACGCTTACGCGCTGACCGGCCAGGCGCGCGTAATCATGTCGCGCATCTCATCTTTGCTGTAGCTGACGAGGCTGTTTTTACTGTTGGCCCGGGCCAGGATCCAGTCGATATCCGACGGGCTTAACGTTGGCCCCTCCTGCCAGAACGTCATAATGGCTGAGCGTTGTAGCCAGGCTTTAAGATAGCGCGCGGGTGAATCGGTCTCCTCGTCAAAAAGCTGCGCATGCATTTCATCCATGAGCTGACGCTGGCGCGCATGCTGGCTGTCTGCAAGATGATCCAGAAACGTGAACAGCAGCCTGCCGCACACTTCACCATGATGGAAGGGTTTAATCGCGCCCAGCTCTCCGGCGATGCCGTGAATGACGCCCAGCCCCGCGCTGCTCAGGCTGACACCGCCCAACCAGGACGCCATCATCATCGCCTCACGCGCGCGATCGCCGGTTTCGTCTTGCTGGTTTTGCCGAGGCCATCCCTGAATAAACTGACGCAGTCCGGTAAGGGCTAACTGGCGCGTAAAGAGGTTGCCCTTGCTGGAAAGATAGGCTTCAAATAAATGGGTAAACGCGTCGATTCCACAGGTGGCAAGCACCTTATCGGGGGCGCCCTTAAGCAAGTCAGGATCGAGAATCGCGACCTGTGGCACGAACACCGGATGGCGCAACGATGCTTTTATCTGGATATCCCGCTGGTCAGTTACGACGGCGTTCTGCGTGACCTCACTGCCGGTGCCCGCCGTGGTGGGAATCGCGATGAGCGGCAAGGTAACGGCGCTGACTGCCGTGTCTCCGACTTTTTCCAGGTAGCGGGCGGTGGGAAGCGGGTGCTGAATCATGGCGCTGAAGGCCTTGGCGGCATCCAGAACACTGCCGCCTCCTACGGCGATAACCCGATCGACATGGCCGCGCCAGCGCGCCACCCAGCCATCAATATCGGCAGGCGAGGCCTCGTTGCTCACAATTTCATAACCCACAATGTGATCGTTCAGCGTGGTTTTAATTCGGGCATAGGCGTCGCCCTGTAAGAACGAACGGCCGCAAAAGAGCAGGGTAGCCTGGGGTTGGGCGGCCAACAGGGGAATCAGTTTGTTAAGGCTTCCCTGGCCGAAAAGGGTTTGTTGATTGCTGTACAGCTCACTCAGATTGTCACTCACCAGCGCATCCTTTTATATCTTCGCTAAAATCTGAGTGTAACGAAAAGCGGGCGATCGGCCCCGCGAAACTTTCTTATAGCGAGGGGAGCAAAAGTTGATCGTCTTCGCAAAACGCAAATTCAACGACGTGGAGTGATGCTTTAACACGGATGTTACCCTTAACATGTTATCGGTAACAGGGGTTGTCAAAATGTTACGACCATGGCAGCGCCCCAATTTTGCGCGTCCTCCGGGACGACGATAACAAAGCGGCACTGAAAAGATTCAGAGCATCAGGTGGAGAAAAATTATGCCATTACTCTATGTGGCGATTGGCGTGGCATTACTGTTACTGCTGATGATTCGCTTTAAACTCAACGGCTTTATCGCACTGATTTTGGTCGCCCTGGCGGTAGGGATCATGCAGGGCATGCCGGTCAACAAAGTCATTCTTTCGATTAAAAACGGCGTCGGCGGGACGCTGGGCGGACTGGCGCTGATCATGGGATTTGGTGCCATGCTCGGTAAATTACTGGCCGACTGTGGTGGTGCACAACGTATCGCCACCACATTGATCGATAAATTTGGCACAAGGCACATCCAGTGGGCGCTGGTGCTGACCGGTTTTATCGTTGGTTTTGCCTTGTTCTACGAAGTGGGCTTTGTGCTGATGCTGCCGCTGGTGTTTAGCGTTGCGGCTTCTGCACGGGTACCGCTGCTGTTTGTTGGCGTTCCTATGGCGGCGGCGTTGTCTGTCACCCATGGTTTTTTACCGCCTCATCCTGGCCCAACGGCAATAGCGACGCTGTTTAACGCCGATATGGGAAAAACCCTGCTTTTTGGTACCTTACTGGGCATTCCGACCGTTATCCTGGCGGGGCCGGTCTACGCGCGTTTCCTCAAAGGCATTGATAAGCCTATCCCTGAAGGGCTCTACAACCCCAAAACCTTTAGTGAAACCGAAATGCCAGGCTTTGGCGTCAGCGTCTGGACATCGCTTGTTCCGGTCATCCTGATGGCACTGCGTGCGGTAGCGGAGATGGTGCTGCCCAAGGGACATGCGCTGTTGCCTTATGCCGAGTTCTTTGGCGATCCTGTTATGGCGACGCTAATTGCCGTGCTGATTGCGATCTTCACCTTTGGTCTGAACCGCGGGCGCAGCATGGAACAGGTGATGGACACGTTAAGCGATTCCATCAAAATTATTGCCATGATGCTGCTGATTATCGGGGGCGGCGGGGCCTTCAAGCAGGTTCTGGTGGACAGCGGCGTGGATAAATACATTGCCAATATGATGCATGCCACCAATTTGTCGCCGTTGTTTATGGCCTGGTCTATTGCTGCTGTGCTGCGTATCGCGCTTGGCTCGGCAACCGTGGCGGCGATTACCGCCGGAGGCATTGTCGCGCCGTTAATTGTAACCAGCGGTGCCAGTCCTGAATTAATGGTGATAGCCGTGGGGTCGGGCAGTGTGATTTTTTCACACGTTAACGATCCAGGATTCTGGCTGTTTAAAGAGTATTTCAACCTGACGATAGGCGAAACCATCCGCTCCTGGTCAGCACTGGAAACGATTATATCAGTGTGTGGTTTAGTGGGATGCTTGCTACTTTCTTACGTGGTGTAAAGGCGCCTGCACGTGACAAAAGGGCCGCGCAAACATGGCGGCCCCTGCCGTTAATCTGACGCTTCAAAGCCCGCTTTTACCATCTGTTCTCGCAGTGCGCGGGCGATCTCCCGGTTACCTCCGGTAACCGGATAAATCACGTTATTCACCACATCATCAAGGTAATGCTCCGCAAATTCCTGTCGGGTAAGTTGCGTGCCGCCTTCATCATTAATGGCGAAAAAACCTTTGATTTGTTCACCGCTGTCTTTTGCCTTCAGGCTGTAGCGGCCCATGCTGGTATTAATGCTACTCATAAGGTCTCTCTCCCTGCTTTGCATTTTTAGTGTCAAAACCGTCGAGTTGTCCTGTCCGCCTAAATTTTAGCCAGAGATGATTCTGAAAACGAAGCGACAGGGATGACAAAAAGGCCGCTATGCGATGCTTCTCACAGAAAATAACAATTAAAGCTGAATGTTGCTTTCATAGTTGAGAAGGCAATAAGCAAAAAGCACATCGCTGAATTTTGCCTATACTGTTATGGGAATGTTTTTTAATGGTAAGGGAGAGGAAATGAAAATAATTCTGTGGATTATCGCCATTATTTTTATCGTGGGACTGTTGACCCTGACAGGGGTATTCAAACTGATTTTCTGATTCGACGGGCATCTTGACGGGTGCCCGCAGCCCGACCAGCGAGCGTTTCTCTTGACACCGCGAGCCGGTAAGATTTTCATGCTGCTACCTGCTACCTGCTACCTGCTACCTGCTACCTGCTACCTGCTACCTGCTACCTGCTACCTGCTACCTGCTACCTGCTACCTGCTACCTGCTACCTGCTACCTGCTACCTGCTACCTGCTACCTGGTTAAGCGAGCGCATTTTTACTGGCATTACCCTGACCCTTAATCATTCTTTATGTGGTTTACCTGAGGTGGTGTGATGGTAAAAGTCGCTGTTTATCACTGCTCGCCCCGTTCGGCGCCTGTATGAAGGCGCGACGTGATGTTGCGTAAGTGTTGAGTTTGGTTGTGAAAACTACAGAACTTAGTGGAAATGTTGAAAGTTCTTGCTGTTTGGGCTTGGTTCATCTTTTTTGCGCTAAAATTGCTCGTGCTTTATTACGTCAATGATAATTACATGCTGAATACCCTGAGCATTTTTTTTTAAATTTCGGGTCAGGCGGGTCTTCCCGTTGCTGATTTTCAGCATGGAACACTGCGTTCAATCAATAAGAGACAGGTAATACCGAAGTGAACAGGTACCTTTTAACAATGTTATCAGCTCCATTACTGGCGCTGTTTTTTTCTTTTTCCCTCCAGGCCGCTATGCTCTCCCAAGAGATTAAATCAGGCTGGGATACCTTTACCGGCAACGTCCAGCAAACCTGGCAACAGCCTGATGCAATTGATGTTTATGTGCCCGCCATCACCTGGCACAACCGCTGGACGTATGATGAAGAGCATATTCACAGATATAACGAACGTCCTTGGGGCGCCGGTGGTGGCGTTTCGCGTTACGATGAGAAAGGGAACTGGCACGGCCTTTACCTGATGGCGTTCAAAGATTCTTTCAACAAGTGGGAACCGTTTGGCGGTTATGGCTGGGAGGCCACCTGGCGACCTTTGCAGGATCAAAATTTTCACTATGGTCTGGGCTATACCGCAGGGGTAACGGCACGGCATAACTGGGGATACTATCCCGTTCCGGCCATATTACCGTTGGCGTCAATAGGTTATGGTTCGCTGAACTTTCAAATGACTTATATTCCAGGCACTTACAACAACGGTAACGTGTATTTTGCCTGGCTGCGCTGGCAGTTTTAAGCTCTGGAGCCAGTGAAAAAGTAACCAAAGGGTAAATAATAGCGATATTTATCACTTTTTCATCAAATCAGGCTGGACAAAACCCTCAGCAATTGCTGTACTAGATGGCGACACAGTTTAGTGTCCATTTTTCATGTAAAGGTAATATAGATGTCTAAGATTAAAGGTAACGTTAAGTGGTTTAATGAATCTAAAGGATTCGGTTTCATTACTCCTGAAGATGGCAGCAAAGATGTATTCGTACACTTCTCTGCGATCCAGAGCAATGGCTTCAAAACTCTGGCTGAAGGTCAGCGTGTAGAGTTTGAAATCACTGACGGCGCAAAAGGCCCATCTGCTGCTAACGTTATCAGTCTGTAAGTTAACAGTCAGAATTCTAAAAACCCGCCTTCTGGCGGGTTTTTTTATGCCGGTATGCGTCACATTTCTGGCTGAAGGATGAAACGGCTTTAAGGCGCAATTGCAGTGCTGCCGCTGCCTCGTCCCCGGATCATTTCCTGCACATCACGCCCTCAGGCACTCTCGCGCTTTTCGATATCACGCTGGCACACGGCGCCAGACAGGCTACTGCAGCACGATAACCGCCAGTAAACTGCGGCGCGAGTCACAGATAATCCTTGTAACATAATCATAACAACTCGCAGGGGGAGCATTTTAGCGCGTCTCAGGTTATAACTGACTCTCCGCATAACAGATAAAGAGGTGCCAGGATGGATATTCGTCCGGCTCAGGCGAAAGACAGCTTCGTACTGAGCGCGTTGTTAAGTGAACTCGGTTATGGCGGTACAGAGCATTTTATTGAACAACGTCTGGCCCAGCTTATGACGGATCCCAATGAAAAGCTGCTGATCGCAGAACAGGGTAATCATGTACTGGGATTCCTTTCCCTGCATTTTATCCCTCAGTTGGCGCTGGCAGGGGATTTTGCCCGTATCAGCTATTTTTGCATCGCGGACGGTGAGCGCAGCAAAGGTGTGGGCCAGAAACTGCTCCAGCATGCAGAAGCCCTGGCAGCGCAGCACGGCTGCGACCGCATGGAAGTTCACTGTCATGCTTCACGTCTTAAAGCTAACCAGTTTTATGGCCGTGAAGGCTATGTTGAATCACCACGCTACCATGTGAAAGCCCTTCAGCCTTTGTAAGAGCATTGAAAGGTTACCAAAGGGCCTGTATCACGGCAGTACTGCTTTCAGGGAGAACCCACGATGAAAGTCGCATTAGGGCAATTTGCGGTTCAGCGTGACTGGCAGGAAAACGCCATAACCTGCCAGGACATGATGGACAAGGCCAGCCGTGCCGGGGCCGATCTGCTGGTTCTGCCAGAAGCGGTGCTGGCCACCGATATCACTAATCCCGATTTCATACTGGAAGCCGCTCAGCCGCCTGACGGGCCGTTTCTGTCGCAACTGCTTAGCGCCAGCAAGGGCCATGGGCTGACTACCGTGCTGGGAATGCATATGCCGGGCAGTGAGCGCAAAGTGTTTAACGTGCTGGTGGTCATTCGTGATGGCAAGATCGTGGCAGAATACCGCAAGCTGCATCTGTACGATGCGTTCGCGATGCAGGAATCAAAGCGGGTTGAAGCCGGACAAGAGATTCCGCCGCTGGTGGACGTTGCGGGCATGAAAGTCGGGCTGATGACCTGCTACGATGTGCGTTTTCCCGAGCTGTCGCGGCGTCTGGCGCTGGAGGGGGCCGAGGTGTTGGTCTTACCCTCCGCATGGGTCAAAGGGGCGCTAAAAGAGATGCATTGGGATTTACTTACCCGCACGCGCGCGCTGGAAAATACCTGTTATGTGGTGGCTGTAGGCGAGTGCGGTATGCGTAATATTGGCAATAGCATGGTGGTCGATCCCCTTGGCGTACCGATAAGCCGGGCGGCCGAGTCCCAGGCACTTATTTTTGCCGAGCTCGATCCACAAAGAATCGCAACAGCGCGCGCAATGCTGCCGGTGCTGGATAACCGCCGTTTTAGCCGGCCCGAACTGGATGGAACGCGCTAACCGGGGGCAGGGATCATCGCTACCCGATTGGGCCTGAAACCTGACGGCGCCGCTGCGCGATCTTAATCTGTTACAGATTACGCTTGAGGTTAGCGCTAAACTGCGCCTAAATAAGCGTTACCGTTATTCGCCAGATTATAAAGGTTATATATGGAAGGTATCAGTATTGCCAAGCTGCTGATTATCGGTGCGCTTATCGTACTGCTTTTCGGCACCAACAAGTTACGTTCTCTGGGTGGCGATCTGGGCTCCGCAATCAAAGGCTTTAAAAAGGCCATGAAAGACGAAGACACCAGTGCAGCGCGCACCACGGCAGAAGAAACCCCTGCGGAACGCGTTTCTCATAAAGATTAACGCGGCGTCAGTTTTAGAAAAGTGTTAATTTTTATTTCTGACAGCCATAAAAAAACCAGATTGCGGGCAATCTGGTTTTTTGCTTTTTAAGGCAGCCAGCAGGCGAACGGTTATTTCACTTCCAGGCCTTTTGCCTGCATGTCGGCATGGTAAGACGAACGGACAAAAGGACCGCAGGCAGCATGGGTAAAGCCCATCGCCAGTGCCTCTTCTTTCATTTCATCAAATTCCGCCGGGCTGACATAGCGCTGAACAGGCAAATGGTGGCGGCTGGGCTGCAGATACTGACCCAGAGTTAACATTGTCACGCCATGACGACGCAGGTCACGCATGACCTCGACGATTTCAGCGTTAGTTTCTCCCAGGCCTACCATTAAACCGGATTTTGTCGGTACCTCGGGATGGGCTTCTTTAAACCGTTCCAGCAGCTTCAGTGACCATTCATAGTTTGCGCCCGGCCGTACCTGGCGATACACGCGAGGCACGTTCTCGAGGTTGTGGTTAAATACATCTGGCGGTGTGGCAGTCAGAATTTCAAGCGCACGATCCATGCGGCCACGGAAGTCAGGCACCAGCGTTTCAATTTTGATGCTGGGGCTTTTTTCCCGGATAGCCGTAATACAGTCGGCAAAATGCTGAGCGCCGCCGTCACGTAAATCGTCGCGATCCACCGAGGTAATAACCACATAACGCAGTGCCATGTCGGCGATGGTCTGGGCGAGTTTACCCGGTTCGTTTGCATCGGGTGCGTTAGGACGACCGTGGGCCACGTCGCAGAACGGGCAACGGCGGGTACAGATCGCGCCCAGGATCATAAAGGTCGCTGTGCCGTGATTAAAACATTCAGCAAGGTTAGGGCAGGAGGCTTCCTCACAAACGGAGTGGAGCCCGTTTTTACGCATTGCGGCTTTAATGCCCTGAATACGACTGGAGTCCGCCGGCAGTTTGATTTTCATCCACTCCGGCTTGCGTAGAATCTCTTGCCGGTCGACGGCCACGGTTTTCACCGGGATCAGCGCCATTTTGTCTGCGTCACGATATTTGACGCCGCGTTCCATCTGAATTGGTTTACTCATAAATCAGCAGGTTCCGGTCGGATTGCGATTTGAAAGCTGTCTCACTCAATCAGAGAAGGCGGCTTTCAACTTTATTTGAAAAAAGTGCAAAAATTATATCATCTCAACGGCCAGGAAGCAGCCAAAGACACCACCGATAAGTTACATATTTGTAAATACGCATTCACCGTTAACTCAGCGTGGGTTTTCATCCTGATGCCATTCAACCTGCTGATAACCCAGCTGGCGGGCAAAGGTTTCGGCCAGCAACGGCTGAACATCGCCTAACGTGACTTCAGGCCGGAAGTGTTGCAGCTGCGTCATGTGCATTCCGGCATAGCCGCACGGGTTAATCCGTAAAAATGGCGACAGGTCCATCGCCACATTTAATGCCAGCCCGTGAAACGAGCAGCCCTTACGAATGCGCAGCCCCAGCGAGCAAATTTTTTCATCCCCAACATAGACGCCTGGCGCATCGGGTCGGGCCCGCGCCGCCACGCCAAAGCGGTCCAGTACGGCAATGACCGTTTCTTCTAAGGCGGTCACCAGCTGACGCACGCCGGTTTTACGGCGTTTCACATCAATCAGAACATACATGATCTGTTGTCCTGGCCCGTGATAGGTCACCTGCCCCCCACGATCGCTTTGTACCACAGGAATATCGCCGGGCATCAGCAGGTGCTCGGCTTTTCCCGCCTGGCCCTGTGTAAAGACCGGATAATGTTCCACCAGCCAGACTTCATCCCGGCTTTCGCTATCGCGCTGATCGGTATAGTGGTGCATGGCGTCTGAGGTCGATTGCCAGTCACATAACCCAAACTGGCGAATAAGAAGCGTGTCTGCAGACAAAACGAGTATCCGTTAAAGAGGGGAGACGCTGAGTATAACGCTGGCGGCGATGAAGTTAAACGCCTTCGGGATGAGAGGATGAGTACAGAGCGGCTGGGTCGGTAAGGCAGAAAATACGGGTCAGCGCGTTATCTGCGCAGCCTGACCCGCTGACCGGTGTTGACAGCGTTACAGCACCATCCGCACGATTTCAATTTTGCCCAGCTCTTCGTACAGGGTTTCGACCTGCTCAATGTGGGTGGCATTGATCGTGACGTTTACCGAGTGATAGTTACCTTTGCTGCTGGGTTTCACTTCTGGGCTGTAATCGCCGGGTGCATGGCGTTGCACGACCTCAAGCACCAAATCAACCAGCTCCGGCTGTGCCAGCCCCATTACTTTATAGGTAAATGGGGTAGGGAATTCGAGCAGTTCATTCAGTTTGGTTTTCATAATCACTCCGGTACATAAAAAACAGGCTCCCGCCGAAGCGGGAGCATCATATTAACCTGTAATGGGGACAGAGTGGCGGTTTTTCAACCGCCATGCACCATTAACCGAACCAGTGGTGGAACATCAGTTTGATATAGTCAACGATACGACTGAAGAAGCCGCCTTCAGAGACTTCATTTAACACCACCAGAGGACGCTGATCGATAGTTTTGCCATCGAGCTGGAAATTGATACTGCCAACCACCTGGTTTTTCTTCAGTGGCGCATGCAGCTCGGTATTGGTGAGGACATAGCTGGCTTTTAGATCTTTCATCCGGCCGCGTGGAATGGTCAGATAAGCATCTTTTTCAACGCCCAGTTGGACGCGATCGCTGTTACCAAACCACACGGGCTCAGAGGCAAACTCTTTCCCGGCTTTCAGCGGTGCGACGGTTTCAAAGAAGCGGAAACCCCAGGTCAGCAGCTTTTTACTTTCCGTTTCGCGGCCTTTGAAGGTATGACCGCCCATCACGGCAGAGATCAAACGCATCTGTCCTTCTGTCGCAGAGGCCACCAGGTTATAACCTGCTGACGCAGTGTGACCGGTTTTGATGCCGTCAACGGTCAGGCTGGTATCCCATAACAGACCATTACGGTTCATCTGACGAATATTGTTAAAGGTGAACTCTTTCTCTTTATAAACCGCGTACTCTTCAGGAACATCACGGATCAGCGCCTGGCCAATCAGTGCCATGTCGCGTGCTGAGCTGTATTGACCCTCCGCATCCAGGCCATGAACGGTCTGGAAATGCGTGTTTTGCAGACCCAGCGCTTTCACGTAGTTGTTCATCAGGCCAACAAAGGCATCCTGACTCCCGGCGACATAATCGGCCATCGCCACACAGGCATCATTACCGGACTGCAGAACGATACCGCGCGTTAACTGGGAAACCGGAACGCGGTCGCCAGGCTTCAGGAACATTAAGGATGAACCTTTGAATACCGGATTACCGGTCGCCCACGCATCCTGCCCGACGGTAACGATATCGTCCTGGTGGATTTTTCCTGCTTTAACTGCCTGACCGATGACGTAGCTGGTCATCATCTTCGTCAGGCTCGCCGGGTCGCGGCGTGCGTCCGCGTTTTTCTCTGCCAGCACTTTGCCTGAATTGTAGTCGATGAGGACATAAGCTTCGGCATCAATGTCCGGTACGCCGGGAATCATGGTCTTGAGATTAACATCATCAGCGATGGCAGCATGGCTGAGGGAGAAGGCGATCAGTGATCCCACTGTCAGGCGTTTTAACAAACGAGAAGGTTTCAGCGTGTTCATGTGTGGGACGACAACATCCATGGGTTTAAGGTTTAAAAAAGTCACTCATCATAACAAATGCCTGATTTTCAGACATCCGGCTTAGTGAATGAGTTGTTAGCAGAGGTTACCTGTCACGGTAACCTCTGTCGATTAACGACCTGCGGTGGTAACGAAGGCCGCACTCTGGCCTTCGCTGCTCAGCCGTTGCTGTAAGGCCACGGCTTCTGCACGGGTTTTATAACCACCAAGCTGCACGCGGTACACATTGCCTGCGTTTTCCACAGCGCCAGGAACGCCAAAGCGCTGGCGTAAACTGTTAACTAACTGCCGGGCACGTGCTGCATCATTAATGGCACTCACCTGAACGACATAGCCTGAAAGGGATGAGGCACTCTGACTGGCGGCGGGCTGGCGGGGTGATGCGGCGGCACTGGCCGCAACCGGCGCAGCGGCAACAGGCGCGGCTGCGACAGGGGGGCTGGCAGCGGGCTCACTGCTTTCCAGCACGCCGCTGGGTAACGGCTGCGGCGCGCCCAGGAAGCCGCTACTTTGCACCGGCGCGCCCATAGCATTATTGCTTTGCAGCGTCGCATTGCTGACGGGTGAAATATCCTGAGCCTCGGGTTCAGCCGCCGGGGCGGTCTGCGGCTGGCTGCTACCGTTCATGATGGGTTGACTGCCACCGCTCATGCCTTGTGGGCTGCTCATGACCGGACCGTTCAGGTCCGGACGCGCAGGCAGGGCATAGCTCTGTTTCGCGACCACGGTGCCGATGGTGCCGGGCCCGGAAAGCGTGCCATCCGGTGCGACACTGATGTAATCAACCCGCACGCGGGAATTGTTGGAGATATTCAGGCGGTCACCTGCCGCACGGGACAGATCGATAATGCGTCCCGGCGTATACGGGCCGCGATCGTTAACCCGCACCACAATCTGGCGGCCGTTTGCCAGGTTTGTCACGCGAACGTAGCTGGGCAGGGGCAGCGTTGGATGGGCAGCCGTCAGGGCATCGGGATCAAAGGTCTCGCCCGTCGCAGTACGATTACCCTGGGCTTCCTCACCGTACCAGGCGGCCAGCCCCACTTCACTGTAGTTGGCCGGATTTTTGATGATACGGTAGTTTTTACCGTTGACGCTGTAGTCCTGATTGGTCGACGGATTGACCGGCTCATAACGAGGCTCAACGCCAGGAATCTCTACCACCGGGCCGTTATAGGCAGGCTGGGGGGGCGCACTTTGTTGTTGCGGTTCCTGGGTAGAACATGCAGCTAAAACCATTGAAGCCAATACAACGCCAAGCCAGTCCTTACGCATCTGCGACCTCTTAAACACTTTTAGATAACATTTTTCGGTGTGTGTGGATCGACATTACGATGCCAAATCCCGCCATAAGCACAATAAGCGCCGAGCCGCCGTAGCTGACCAGCGGCAACGGAACGCCAACCACCGGTAAGATACCACTAACCATACCAATGTTAACGAAAACATAGACGAATAAAATCAACATTAACCCCCCGGCCATCACCCGGCCAAAGGTGGTTTGCGCACGGGCAGCCACGATGAGTCCACGCATAATCAACAGCAGGTACAGCACCAGCAGCAACAGCACGCCCACCAGTCCCAGCTCTTCTGCCAGCACGGCGAAAATGAAGTCGGTGTGACGCTCCGGTAAGAACTCCAGCTGTGATTGCGTCCCATGCAGCCAGCCTTTACCGCGCAGTCCGCCAGAGCCAATAGCGATTTTAGACTGAATAATGTGGTAACCCGCGCCAAGCGGATCGCTTTCGGGATCGAGCAGCATCATCACGCGGTCTCGCTGATAGTCATGCATCAGGAAGAACCACAATATGGGGATAAAGGCCGCAACTAACAGGACGGCGATACCAATCAGCTTCCAGCTCATGCCAGAGAGGAACAGCACAAATAATCCCGAGGCCGCGACCAGAATCGAGGTTCCGAGGTCAGGCTGCGCGGCCACTAACAGCGTAGGAAGGAAAATCAGCACCAGAGCGATGGCGGTGTTTTTCAGGGTCGGTGGGCACACGTCGCGGTTGATAAAGCGCGCGACCATTAAAGGAACGGCGATTTTAGCGATCTCAGAGGGCTGGAAGCGGATAAAACCCAGGTCCAGCCAACGCTGCGCCCCTTTACTGATTTGGCCAAAGGCATCCACGGCGACGAGCAGGATGACACTGACAATATACAGGTAAGGCGCCCAGCCTTCGTATACCCGGGGCGGGACCTGGGCCAGCACCAGCATAATGATCAGCCCCATGGCGATCTGGCCGAGCTTACGCTCCATCATGCCGGGATCCTGCCCGCTGGCGCTCCAGATAACAATGGCGCTAAAGGTCAGCAGCGCGAGGATAATCAGCATAAATAGCGGATCAATATGCATGCGCATCCATATTGACCGCTTCTGCGGGCTGTCATTCATCGACATGATTATTCACCTTCGTAGCCTGGCGGTGTGGGGGCCGCATCCGGCAGGACAGTATTATTGTCACCTAACATGATGTGATCCAGTATCTGACGCATTACCGTGCCTACGGCGGGTCCGGCTCCGCCGTTTTCCAGAATCATGGTCACGGCGACACGCGGTTTATCGTAGGGGGCAAACGCGGTCATCAGCTTGTGGTCACGCAGGCGTTCTGCGATTTTGTGTGCGTTATAGGTTTCGTTCTCTTTCAGACCGAAGACCTGAGCCGTACCCGATTTCGCGGCAATTTTGTATGGCGCATCGGCAAAGCTCTTGTGAGCCGTACCATTGGGGCGATTGGCCACGCCATACATCCCGTCTTTGGCAATTTCCCAGTAGCCCGAGTGGATATCGCCTATCGGCTGGGAAGGCGGTTGACGATAAGGCACCAGGGTGCGGCCTTCGCGCGTGGCGCGCAGCATATGCGGCACTTTGATAACCCCGTCGTTGATGAGGATCATCATCGCTTTGTTCATCTGCAATGGTGTTGCCGTCCAGTAGCCCTGACCGATACCAACAGGAATGGTGTCACCCTGATACCAGGGCTTTTTAAAGCGGCGCATTTTCCAGTCACGCGTCGGCATGTTACCCGCGCTCTCCTGGGGTAAATCAATGCCCGTACGTTCACCGTAGCCGAATTTGGTCATCCACTCCGACAGGCGATCGATGCCCATGTCATAGGCGACCTGATAAAAGAAGGTGTCCGCAGACTCTTCCAGCGATCTGGTGACGTTCAGACGACCGTGGCCCCACTTTTTCCAGTCGCGATAGCGTTTTTCAGAGCCGGGCAGTTGCCACCAGCCGGGATCGAACAGGCTGGTATTTCGGTTGATAACGCCTGCGCTGAGCGCGGAAACGGCGACATAGGGTTTGACCGTTGAGGCTGGCGGATAGGCGGCCTGAATAGCGCGGTTATACAGTGGACGGTTTTCATCGCTCAGTAATCCGCGATAGTCTTTGCTGGAAATTCCGTCAACAAACAGGTTCGGATCGTAACTGGGCGTGGACACCATGGCCAGAATTTCTCCGGTGCGGGGATCGCTGACCACCACTGCGGCACGACTGCCGGCTAACAGCGTTTCGATGTACTGCTGCAGTTTCAGATCAATGGTCAGATAGATATCGCGCCCGGCCTGCGGGGATTGCTCGTGCAACTGACGAATAACCCGGCCACGGTTGTTTACCTCAACCTCTTCATAACCGGTTTTACCGTGAAGCAGGTCTTCGTAATAGGCTTCGATACCGAGTTTACCGATATCGTGCGTAGCCGCATAGTTTGGCCATTTACCTTCTTTGTCCAGACGCGCCACATCCCGATCGTTGATTTTCGATACGTAGCCCACAACGTGGGTCAGGGTTTGCCCAAAGGGATAGTAGCGGCGCTGGTAGCCTTTGACTTCCACGCCGGGAAAGCGGTACTGGTTCACGGCAAAGCGTGCAACCTGCACCTCATTAAGGCCGGTTTTTACCGGGATAGAGGTAAAGCGACGTGAGCGCTTACGCTCTTTTTCAAACGCCTCAATATCGTCATCGGTGAGTTCGAGCACCGGGCGTAAGTTTTGCAGCGTTTGTTTTAAATCGTCGACCTTTTCCGGCACCAGTTCTGCCTGATAAATCGTACGGTTCAGGGCCAGCGGCGTGCCGGTACGGTCATAAATAATGCCGCGGCTGGGCGCGACCGGCACCAGCTTAATGCGGTTTTCATTTGACCGGGTACTGTAGTCGTCGAAACGTAAAATCTGCAGGTGATAGAGATTAACCACCAGCACGGAGGAGAGCAGTAAGATGCCGACAAAAGCGATAAAAGCCCTGCGGACAAAGACTTTTTGTTCGGCGCTGTAATCGCGAAAGGCGTTGCTTTGTAATTTCATCCGCTACTTGTAATGTCTGGAGTGAGCTTATCGGTTATTCACGATGATAAGGATGATTTGTCGTAATGCTCCATGCACGATAGAGGCTCTCTGCAACCAGCACGCGCACCAGCGGATGAGGCAACGTTAACGTTGAGAGAGACCAGCTTTGTTCCGCCGCCGCTTTACAGGCCGGCGCTAATCCTTCAGGTCCGCCAATCAACAGGCTGACGTCACGGCCATCCTGCTTCCAGCGTTCCAGCTGCTGCGCCAGCTGTGGGGTTTCCCAGGGTTGTCCGGGGATATCCAGCGTCACAATGCGGTTGCCTTTACCTGTCGCTGCCAGCATCGCTTCGCCTTCTTTTTCCAGAATGCGTTTGATGTCGGCATTTTTCCCCCGTTTCCCCGCAGGGACTTCCGTTAACTCAAACGGCATGTCTTTGGGAAACCGACGCAGGTATTCCATAAAACCGGTCTGAACCCAGTCAGGCATTTTGGTGCCGACGGCAACAAGCTGCAATTTCACCGCTTAACCCCAGAGCTTTTCCAGTTCATACAACTGACGGCTCTCTTCCTGCATGACGTGCACGATCACTTCGCCCAAATCCACAACGACCCAGTCAGCGGCGGCTTTACCTTCCACGCCCAGCGGCATCAGGCCAGCGGCACGGGATTCCTGCTCGACGTGTTCCGCGATAGAGGTCACGTGGCGCGTTGAGGTACCGGTACAAATGATCATGAAATCAGTGATGCTCGATTTGCCCTGAACGTCGAGAGTCACGATGTTCTGGCCTTTCAAATCATCAATCTTATCAACAACGAACTCTTGGAGTGCTTTACCTTGCAAAAGGTTCCCCTTCAAAACTGGTGATAGCGGGCTGGCTGAAACCCGGAAGACAGCCAAAAAATTTAGCGGCGCAGTATATCACGCCCATATCAGTCGCGATATAAGCCGGCGCGGTCGATGTAGGTTATCACAGAGGCGGGCAATAAATCGTCGCAGGCGAGGTGCTGATGGCGGCGCTGTCTGATCTCGGTGGCCGATATTGCATAAAGCGGGGTTTCCGCCAGCCAGATCGCCCCTGCAGGACGTTGGTGAAGCTGCTGGCTGTCTTGTGTTACATGGCTGTTCAGCCAGCGTTGCATTGCTGGAGACGCCATTTCCGTCGGATAGCCCGGTCGCTTGCAGACCAAAAGATGGCACAGGCTAAGCAGCTCCTGCCAGCGATGCCATTTTTCCAGCGACAGCAGAGAGTCCTGACCAATAATAAAACCCAGAGGTTGTTCACCCCGTTCGGCACGCAGCGCTTCTAAGGTATCGACCGTCCACGAGGGCGTATCACGTTGTAATTCCCGCGTGTCGATGTCAAAAAGCGGCAAATCGCGAATAGCGCACTCGAGCATTTCAACCCGCTGCTGCGGACTGGCCTCTGGTTGGGGCCGGTGCGGCGGCACATTATTGGGCAGCAGTGTGATCCTCGACAGGCCAATCTGCCCGGCCAGCGTTTCCACCGGGCGCAGATGACCAAAATGCACAGGATCGAAGGTACCGCCAAACAGCGCGTGTAAATCAGACATGGGCGAGGCTCGCAGGGAAAGCGCGATTGGCAATCAACATCGACAGCGTCTGCAACTGCGGCCAGACCGACTGACCATAATCCTGCTTTAGAGTAAGTTCGATTTGCATCAACAGATGAATGGCCTGCTGTAGCCTGGAGGCATCAAGGCGCTGAAGTGCTTCCGTAAACAGGTTGCGACGGTTTTGCCAGATACGCTGCTGATCCATTAGCGTACGCAGCGGCTGTTGCGACTGATGCCGTTGCAGATGCAGCAGGGTCATCAAATCGCGCTGCAGGGTGCGGAGCAATATCGCCACTTCGCTCTCTTCTCTTTCTAACTGCTGCAGGATGTGCAAGGCGCGGCGGCTTTTGCCGCCGAGTAGCGCATCCACCCAGTGGTAGGGCGTGAAGTGAGCGGCATCGCTGACGGCGGCTTCAACGCGCGGCAGGGTCAGTTTGCCATCGGGCCATTGCAGTGACAGCCGTTCAAGCGCCTGGGCCAGAGCCAGCAGATTACCTTCATAGCAGTAACACAACAGCTGGACGGCCGCATCATCGATATCGAGCTTGAGGGTTTTTGCTCGGCTGACAACCCAGCGGGGGAGCTGAGCCTGTTCGGGTGTCTGGCAGGGGACCAGCACGGCATGAGCGGAAAGCGCTTTAAACCAGGCACTGTTTTCCTGGGCTTTACTGAGCTTCGCCATTCGGCAAATCAGCAAAATATCGGCGTGAAGCAGCGGGGCCAGCTTGATCAACTGCTCGGCAATCGCCGCGTTAGGGCCATTTTCCGGGAACTGCAACGTTAACGTTTGACGCTGGGCAAACAGGCTCAGCGACTGGCAGCTCATAAACAGGCTGTCCCAGTCGGTCTGCGCATCCAGTGTAAAACTCAGATGTTCTTCAAAGCCCTGTGCCAGGGCACTGGCCCGAATCGCATCTGCACTTTCCTGCAACAGCAAGGGTTCATTACCGGTTAATAAATAACAGGCGCGCAGCCCCTCACGGAGCTGCGCGCTGAGTTGTTCCGGATAAATCCTGATCATTTCGACTTGGTTGCCGCAGAGGAAGAGACCCCGGCAGCAGGCTGAACCGCTTTTGAAACCGTCGATGTAGAGGGCATCTGCTGATTTTCCATCTGCGCGGCATGCACGGTAAGCAGCTTACGAACCAGCTGTTCGGCAGCGCGCTGACGCATCTCCTGCATAATCATGTCCTGCTCAGCATCTTTCGCCAGCGCCGCGTTCGGGTTATCAAAGAACGAGCGGTAGACGGTTGCGCTGATCGGATAGATCCCTTTATTGGGGATCAGCACCTGAGCAGAAACCGACATCGTCAGCTGATACTCCGCTGTGGTACCGCTGATAAATACGGATGCGGTACTGCGGCTTTGTGCTTCTCCACCAAGACGCATCGTCGGGACGGTCAGGCTGTTTTTCTGCGTCGCCTCAACAATATTGACGTTGTTAATCCGCAGCTGCTGGCGCACGGTACGCGTCAGCGGGCCATAAGGGTCACCACTGTCTAAAATCAGCGTTCTCAGTTCGGTTGGCACCTGAGTGGTGCCGCGCGGATGAAAACCACAGCCGGCGGTGATCACCACCGCCAGCATGACAAACAACCTGATAATCGGATGTCGCACAGTTCCTCCTGAACTTAACCTACAACCAGGTTAAGCAGTTTGCCCGGTACATAAATGACTTTACGAATGCTAACACCATCAAGGTATTTCGCCACTAATGGTTCCTCAGCCGCACGAGCCTGAACCTGTTCCTGGGTAGCATCGGCTGCCACGGTAATTTTACCACGGACTTTACCGTTAACCTGCACGACAACCAATAAGGCGTCCTCAACCATCGCGGCGTCATCGGCAACCGGCCATTCTGCATTGTCGATGGTGCCTTGGCCGCCCAGCGTTTGCCACAGTACGAAGCAGGCATGAGGCGTGAACGGATACAGTAAACGCGTCACGGCGAGTAACGCTTCCTGCATCAGTGCACGATCCTGTTCGCTGTCCTGTGGTGCACGCGTCAGCTTGTTCATCAGTTCCATCACGGCGGCAATCGCGGTGTTAAAGGTCTGACGGCGGCCGATATCGTCGGACACTTTGGCAATAGTTTTATGCAGATCGCGACGTAAGCCTTTCTGATCATCGTTCAGGCTGGCAACGTCCAGAGCGACAGTCGCGCCTTTCTGTGAATGGTCATAGGCCAGTTTCCAGACGCGCTTCAGGAAGCGGTTCGCGCCTTCAACACCGGATTCCTGCCACTCCAGCGTCATGTCGGCCGGTGAGGCAAACATCATAAACAGACGTACGGTATCGGCGCCGTAGCGCTCAACCATCAACTGTGGGTCAATGCCGTTGTTTTTCGACTTCGACATTTTGCTCATGCCTGCGTAGATCACCTCACGGCCCTGGGTGTCCACGGCTTTGGTAATGCGGCCTTTCTCATCACGCTCGACGGTGACATCCACCGGGGAAACCCAGTTACGTTCGCCGTTGACGCCCAGATAGTAGAATGCATCCGCCAATACCATGCCCTGACACAGCAGACGTTTGGCAGGCTCATTCGAGTTTACCAGGCCGGCATCGCGCAGCAGCTTATGGAAGAAACGGAAATACATCAGGTGCATGATGGCGTGTTCGATACCGCCCACATACTGATCCACTGGCAGCCAGTAGTTCGCTGCAGCCGGGTCCAGCATGCCATCTTTATAGTCCGCACAGGTGTAGCGCGCGTAATACCATGAAGACTCCATGAAGGTGTCAAAGGTATCGGTTTCGCGCAGGGCCGGCTGACCGTTCACGGTGGTCTTTGCCCACTCGGGATCGGCCTTAATCGGGCTGGTGATGCCGTCCATGACCACATCTTCAGGCAGGATAACCGGAAGCTGATCTTCTGGCGTGGGCATCACGGTGCCATCTTCCAGCGTCACCATTGGAATGGGCGCGCCCCAGTAGCGCTGACGGGAAACGCCCCAGTCGCGCAGGCGATAATTGACTTTACGTACGCCAACACCTTTCGCCGCCAGCGCATCCGCAATGGCGTTGAAACCGGCACTGTGATCCAGACCGCTGCACTCTGCGGAGTTAAACAGCGTGCCTTTATCGGTCATCGCGCCAGTGCTTACGTCCGGCTCGCTGCCGTCCAGGTTCAGGATCACCGGCTTGATCGGCAGATCGTATTTCGTGGCAAACTCCCAGTCACGCTGGTCATGTGCCGGAACCGCCATCACGGCACCCGTGCCGTACTCCATCAGCACAAAGTTCGCGACCCAGACAGGAACAGCCTCACCTGTTAACGGGTGCACCGCAGACAGGCCAGTGGCCATGCCTTTCTTTTCCATGGTGGCCATATCGGCTTCGGCCACTTTGGTATTGCGGCATTCGGCAATAAAGTCAGCGAGGGCAGGATTGCTGGCAGCCGCCTGCAGCGCCAGCGGATGACCGGCGGCCACGGCGACATAGGTCGCGCCGTAGAAGGTATCTGGACGCGTGGTATAAACCGTGACTTTCTCAAGGCTGTCCGCCACGTCAAAAGTGATTTCCACGCCTTCAGAGCGGCCGATCCAGTTACGCTGCATGGTTTTGACCTGCTCAGGCCACTCTTCCAGCGTATCCAGATCGTTTAACAGCTCTTCGGCGTAATCGGTGATTTTGATAAACCACTGTGGGATCTCTTTACGCTCAACTTTGGTGTCACAGCGCCAGCAGCAGCCGTCAATAACCTGCTCATTGGCCAGTACCGTCTGGTCGTTCGGGCACCAGTTCACCGCCGAGGTTTTTTTGTAAACCAGGCCTTTCTCATAGAGTTTGGTAAAGAACCACTGTTCCCAGCGGTAATACTCTGGCTGACAGGTCGCCAGTTCGCGGCTCCAGTCATAGCCAAAGCCCAGCAGTTTAAGCTGGTTTTTCATATACGCGATGTTGTCATAAGTCCAGGGGGCGGGCGCGGTGTTGTTTTTTACCGCCGCGCCTTCCGCAGGCAGACCGAACGCATCCCAACCGATAGGCTGCAGCACATTTTTGCCGAGCATGCGCTGATAACGCGCGATGACGTCGCCGATGGTGTAGTTACGAACGTGACCCATATGAAGGCGGCCAGAAGGATAGGGCAACATGGACAGGCAATAATATTTCTCTTTGCCTTCCTGCTCAGTCACTTTAAACGTTTCGTTTTCATCCCACTGCTGCTGAACGCGGGATTCAATCTCTTCCGGGCGGTATTGCTCTTGCATGGCTGACTGTGGTCCTTAATAAATGACACTTTGCTGACTCTACGATCCGCATAGCATACCCATAAGGCCGCGCATCAACAACACTTCCCACTTTTGCAGAGGCGATTTATCGTCAAAGCGTCAGTGCTTTCACTCTTTTACCATTCCTTACCCAGGGAACCGGGCAAATGTGACAAAGTAGCTAAACTTAGTACAGGTACCGAGCGCAAAAAGGAGAATAAAATGAATAAAGTGGCACAGGAGTATCATGAGTCGTTGGCGGTATTAACCGAACGTCTTCGCCACGGCGATCGCGATCTGGATACGCTGGTAGAAGATAGACGCAGTCATTTACGTGCGCACTCCGATCTGACACCGGACGAAATCGATCGGGCGCTGGCGTCGGTGCGCCGCGATTTGGCGGAGTTTGGTCGTAACTATGCCGAAGCAGAAGAACCGGTGGCGGACTCGGTCTTTATGCGCGTGATCCGGGAAAGTATCTGGAAAGAACTGGCGGACATCACCGATAAAAGTCAGCTGGAATGGCGGGAAGTCTTTCAGGATTTGCAACACCACGGCGTTTACCAAAGTGGTGAGGTGGTGGGCCTGGGCAACCTGGTCTGCGAAAAATGCCATTTTACCCGGGCGATTTATACGCCAGAAACCCTGTCGCGCTGCCCGGAATGTCACCACGATCAGTTTTATCGTCAGCCTTTTGAGCCGTAAAAGAAGCAGGCGGGCAGGGTGCCCGCCTGTTTTTTAGTGCAGAATTTTTGCCAGGAAATCCTTCGCCCGTTCTGACTGCGGATTATTAAAGAAGTCGTCTTTATTCGTGTCTTCGATAATTTTGCCTTCATCCATAAAGATGACCCGGTTGGCTACCTTACGGGCAAAGCCCATTTCGTGCGTAACAACCATCATGGTCATGCCTTCCTGCGCCAGTTCCACCATCACGTCCAGCACTTCGTTGATCATTTCAGGATCGAGCGCCGATGTGGGTTCATCGAACAACATGGCAATGGGATCCATGCACAGCGCACGCGCGATGGCGACACGCTGCTGCTGACCGCCAGAGAGCTGACCGGGAAACTTTTCCGCATGGGCAGACAGACCGACGCGAGTCAGAAGCTTGAGGCCTTTATCACGGGCGGCGGCTTTATCACGCTTCAGCACTTTGACCTGCGCCAGTACCAGATTGTCGATAATGCTCAGGTGAGGAAACAGTTCGAAATGCTGAAACACCATGCCGACTTTGCTGCGCAGCGTGGCCAGATTGGTTTTTTTATTGTTTACCTCTGTGCCGTTTACCGTAATGCTGCCCTGCTGGATCGGCTCCAGGCCATTGACGGTTTTAATCAGGGTTGATTTGCCGGAACCTGACGGTCCACATACCACCACCACTTCACCGGTCTGAACCTCCGTAGAGCAGTCGGTTAGCACCTGAAATTGACCATACCACTTGGAAACGTTTTTCAGGTTAATCATTTAAACCGTCCTTTTTCTTTTTAGATAGCTGACCAACAGCGACGCGCTCAGGCTGATCACAAAGTAGACCAGACCAGCAAACAAAATCATTTCTACCTGGGTACCGTCACGCTCGCCAATGGTGGAAGCGGTACGGAAGAAGTCAGCCAGACTCAATACATAAACCAGCGAGGTATCCTGAAACAGGACGATGCCCTGCGTCAGTAACAGCGGCACCATGGCGCGAAACGCCTGAGGAAGAATAACCAGCCTCATCGACTGCCACTGCGTCATTCCCAGCGCCAGCGCAGCGCTGGACTGCCCACGCGCGATACTGATAATCCCGGCACGAATGATTTCAGAATAGTAGGCGGCTTCAAACAGGGAAAAGGCCACCATTGCTGAGATCAGGCGGATGTCGGTCTTGGGCGAAATCCCCAGCACCTGCTGTAAAAAGCTGGGAACGACCAGATAAAACCACAGCAGCACCATCACCAGCGGCACTGAGCGGAACAGGTTGACATACAGTTTGGCAAACCAACTGACAGGTTTAAAAGTGGACAGGCGCATCACCGCCAGCAGGGTGCCCCACAGGATGCCAAACACAACGGCCGTCAGGGTGATCTTAAAGGTGATCATCAGGCCACTGAACAGATAAGGCAGGCTGGGAGGAATCGAACTCCAGTCAAATGCGTACATTATTTGCCTCCCACGTTGCCAGGCAGGCGCACTTTGCGTTCGACCAGGCCCATCAGTACCATAATCACCAGGTTAATTCCCACGTAAGCCAGGGTAATCGCCGTAAAGGATTCGTAAGCGTGCGAGGAATAGTCCAGCAGTTTGCCGGCCTGAGCCGCCATATCCACCAGGCCGATCGTCGAGGCAATAGCCGAGTTTTTCACCAGATTAAGCATTTCTGACGTCATTGGCGGCACGATTACCCGGTAAGCATTGGGCAACAGCACATAGCGATAGGTTTGGGGCAGCGTCAGCCCCATGGCCAGCCCGGCATTCTTTTGTCCACGCGGTAAAGACTGAATGGCTGCACGCACCTGCTCGCACACACGGGCAGCGGTGAACAGTCCCAGACAGACAACAGAGGAGATAAAGAATTGCAGATTGGGATCCAGCTCCGACTTAAACCACATCCCCAGATCCTGTCCTACCAACTCTGGCGCAACCAGATACCAGAAGAAGAACTGAACAATCAGGGGGATATTACGAAACAGTTCTACATAGCAGGTTCCTATCGTTGATAACAGACGATTAGGCACAGTACGCAGAATGCCGAAAAATGAACCCACACAGAAAGCAATAATCCAGGCACAACAGGAGACGGCAATCGTCACCTGAAAACCGGACCACAGCCAGCCGAGATAGGTGGTATTACCGAACGGGGCCTGTTCGAGAAATATGCCCCAGTTCCAATCGATACCCATAACGAGCTCCGGTAAAAAAGGGTAGCAGAGCTACCCTGAAGATTGATGAGCGGCTAATTTCGCCTGATTCGGGGGAACGACCCGTTCAGGCTGTCTGTCCACGCCGCGGTTTCAGCAATCGAGAGGGCGACGAGGCCGCCCTTGTTATCGTTGTTAATTCAGTGCCTTGTCATTCGGCGTTTTGAACAGCGTTTTCATGTCGTCAGACAGTTCAAAGTTCATGTTCAGGTTTTTTGGCGGAATAGGCTGTTTAAACCAGGTGTCGAACCATTTCTCTGCCTGACCGGAGGTCTGGGCTTTGGCAATGGTGTCATCGACCAGGGCTTTGAACTGCGGATCGTCTTTACGCAGCATACAGCCATAGGCTTCTTTAGACTGTGGCGTACCGATGATAACCCAATCATCCGGCTTTTTCGCTTTGGCGCGTTCGCCTGCCAGCAGGGCATCATCCATCATAAAGGCCACGGCGCGACCGGTTTCCAGCGTGCGGAATGAATCACCATGGTCTTTGGCGCTGATGATGCGCATATCCATCTTTTTCTCGTCGTTCAGTTTGTGCAGCAGCACTTCTGACGTGGTACCCGAGGTCACTACGACGGTTTTGCCTTTCAAATCGTCAAAATCTTTGATCGGGCTGCCTTTCTTAACCAGCAAACGGGTGCCGATAACAAAAATGGTATCGGAGAACGCCGCCTGTTTCTGGCGCTCAAGGTTGTTAGTGGTAGAGCCACATTCGTAATCGTATGTGCCGTTTTGCAGCAGGGGAATACGGTTTTGTGAGGTGATCGGGATCATTTTGATTTGCAGATCGGGCTTATTTAACTTGGCTTTAATGGCTTCTGCGATAGCGTTTGAATACGCCTGAGAATAGCCAACGACTTTTTGCTGGTTGTCGTAATATGAAAAGGGAACTGATGATTCACGATGCCCGATGACAATGACGCCATTGTCATTGATTTTCTTCAGGGTACCGCTCAGATCTTCCGCCTGGGCCGCTCCCGCCGCTGCGCTTAACAGCAGAAGAGATAATGCCACTTTGCGTAATTGCATGTTCCAACTCCTTCATGTGGAAAGTGCACAGGATCTACCCTGTACTGATTGTGTGATGTTGTGTGTATTTTGCGCTGCTTTTTTTGTTATCCCTTCGCGCGACTGCGCTAAGAATATTCACTAACATAGCGGATTGTTAACTCAATGAAACAAAAAAGTTTCTTTTTTGCGATGTCATTCGCACCAAAAAAAGGCAAATAATCGCCATTGCACGTAAAAGGTGCGCATCTGGACTCTTTTTAGTGCGTCTCGTCCGTTAACTGGCCCGAATGTCGATGAATACAGAAACATTTTGCAATCATCGTGCCAAAACATAATGACAATTGGGTGAAATGGCCGTTTTACTGCAGAGGCAGAGGCAGAGGCAGAGGCAGAGGCAGAGGCAGAGGCAGAGGCAGAGGCAGAGGCAGAGGCAGAGGCAGAGGCAGACAGATGAAGAGGCGGCGAAACAGCGCTTCGCCGCAGAGGATTAGCGGTTACGCCTGATAAAGGCAATAACGCCGCTCAGCAGCGCGGCCAACCACACCGGCCAGATGCCGGCTTTAGAATAGGGCGTTTCACCGCGGGTGGGCGTCACGTTATCCACTAAAACATCCCGGGTGAACTGGGGCAGCACTTTCTCCACATCGCCATCGGCATTCACCACGGCCGTTACGCCGTTGTTAGTGCCGCGCAGAAGTGGCCTGCCCAGCTCCAGCGCTCGCATACGCGCCATCTGGAAATGCTGCCAGGGGCCAATCGAGTGACCAAACCAGGCATCGTTAGAAACGGTTAACAGGAAATTGGTATCCGGACGGAAGTTGGCGCGCACCTGTTCACCCAACACGATCTCATAGCAAATGGCCGTGGTCAGATGATAATTCGCCACATTAAGCTGAGGTTGCAGATAAGCGCCGCGGCTAAAGGCGGACATCGGCAAATCAAAGAAAGGGGCCAGCGGACGCAGCAGATCGGCCATGGGCACGAATTCCCCAAACGGTACCAGGTGGTTTTTTTGGTAGCGGTTAGTGCTGTAGTAGTTATAGGGTTTCGGGCCGCCCAGCACGATGACCGTGTTGTAGTCGTGGTAACGATTCTGTTCCAGCCGTGAATCGACGATGCCGGTTACCAGCGAGCTGCCGCGCGCGCGCAGTTCATTATCCAGCGAACGCAGGAAAGGCTGCTGGTTGCTTTCCAGATCGGTAATGGCCGACTCAGGCCAGATAATAATGGGGGCTTTGCCCATCAGCGGCTGACTCAAATCGCTGTAGATGCGCAGGGTATTTAGCAGCTGCTGCGGATCCCACTTCATTGACTGGGGAATATCACCCTGTACCAGCGCCACGTTTACCGCCTGCTTCGGCAGCGCCTGATACCAATGCAGATAGCGTAACGGCCAGCATACCGCCAGTAATGCCAACGCGCCCAGCAGGCTTTTAAGATGGCGTTGCTGCAGAGCATAAACCAGTAAGCCCGCAACGATCATCAGCAGGAAGGTGATGGTTTCCACACCGGCCAGGGGCGCAATCCCTTTTAACGGGCCGTTAATCTGGCTATAGCCGAACTGCAGCCACGGAAAGCCGGTTAATATCCAGCCGCGTAAAAATTCGGTGATCTGCCACAGCGCCGGCGCGGCCAGGGCCAGTCGCCACAGGGTAGTTCGCGGCCAAATGCGGTTGAGCAGTCCGGCAAACAGCGCCGGATAAACGGCCAGATAAGCCGCGAGCAAAACCACCAGGAATACGTTAACCGGGCCTGGCATTCCGCCAAAGGTAGCGATACTGACATAGACCCAGTTAATCCCGCTGCCAAAAAGGCCAAACCCCCAGATGAAACCTATGGCGCTGGCCTGCGGGCTGGTGCGGTTTAACGTAAGGATTTGCAACCCACACAGCGAGACGAGGGCGGCAGGCCAAAAATCATAGGGGGAAAACGCCAGCGTGCCGCAGGCACCGCTGAGTAAAGCCAGCAGCAGACGGACCCGCTGCTGCTGGTAAAGTGAGGCTAATGCCATAAATTTATTCGTCATCCAGTTGAGGTTGCGCCGAATTTTCCGGAATTTTTACGTGAACCTGGATGATACGACGGCTGTCAGCCATGGCAACTTTGAACTGGTAACCATCGATGTCGATGCTTTCGCCGCGCGCCGGCAGGTGACCAAAGCCCTGCATCACCAGTCCACCGATGGTATCCACTTCATCGTCGCTGAACTGGGTGCCAAATACCTCGTTGAAATCTTCAATCGGGGTAAGTGCCCGAACGGTATAAGTCTGACGGTTGAGCTGGCGGATATCACGATCTTCTTCATCGTCATATTCGTCTTCGATTTCGCCCACGATCAGTTCCAGAATATCTTCAATCGTGACCAGCCCGGACACACCACCAAACTCATCGATCACAATCGCCATATGATAGCGCTGGGAGCGAAACTCTTTCAGCATGCGGTCAACGCGCTTGCTCTCAGGGACCACGACCGCCGGACGCAGGACTTTTTCCACGCTGAAAGGCTCAGATTCGCTGCTCATAAACGGCAGCAGATCTTTCGCCATCAGGATCCCTTCAACGTGGTCTTTGTCTTCGCTGATGACCGGAAAGCGGGAGTGCGCGGAATCGATAATCACGCTGAGGCACTCTTCCAGGTTCTGATTACGTTTCAGCGTAATCATCTGGGAGCGGGGGATCATGATGTCACGCACGCGCTGTTCTGCAATATCCAGCACGCCCTCGAGCATGTCCCGGGTATCCTGATCAATCAGATCTTTTTGATTGGAGTCACGGATCAGGCCCAGTAGCTCGTCACGGTTTTTAGGTTCACCGTGGAACAGTTGGTTGATGAGAAGGGAAAAAAATCCCTTTTTACTACTGGGTGCATCGCTGTTTTGAGAATGGTCGTCGCTCATGGCGGTTTTTAAAGGTCTCTCTGGTAAGGAAATTACGCTGCTGGCCTGTTCACCAGCAGCAGGGTGGCCTGAATCAGATACTCAGGTGTTTTCTTTCTCCGAAATGTACGGATCAGGATAACCAAGAGCAAGCATTATCTCTGTCTCAATACCTTCCATCTCTTCGGCTTCGCTGTCTTCAATGTGATCATAACCCAACAGATGCAGCGTGCCATGGATCACCATGTGCGCCCAGTGGGCTTCTGGGGTTTTTCCCTGCTCCTGCGCTTCCTGCTCAACGACCTGACGACAAATGATCAGATCGCCTAACAGCGGTAATTCAATGCCGGGCGGGGCTTCAAAGGGAAATGACAGCACATTGGTCGGTTTATCTTTGCCCCGATAGGTCAGATTAAGTTCATGACTTTCGGCTTCATCCACCAGACGAATGGTCACTTCACTTTCTGGCTGGAAGGGCGTTACCGCCGCTTCCAGCCAGCGTTGGAACTGGCTTTCAGTCGGTAAATTATCGGTCTGCTCGCAGGCCAGCTGCAGATCGAGGATCACGTCGCTCATGAATTCTCCTGGGCGCTGTGCTGGGCCGCAAGGGCATCACGTTTACGCTCTTCCGCTTGCTGATCGCGGCGTTTTTGATCGGCTTCTTCCCAGGCTTCATAAGCGGTCACAATGCGTGCCACTACGGGATGACGCACAACGTCTTCGCTGTGGAAGAAGTTGAAGCTGATCTCTTCCACTTCAGACAGCACCTCAATGGCATGACGTAAACCGGATTTCGTGTGGCGCGGCAGGTCAATCTGCGTCACGTCACCGGTGATGACCGCTTTAGAGTTAAAGCCAATACGGGTCAGAAACATCTTCATCTGCTCGATAGTGGTGTTCTGACTTTCATCAAGAATAATGAAGGCGTCATTGAGCGTACGGCCGCGCATGTAGGCCAGCGGGGCCACTTCAATGACGTTGCGCTCCATGAGTTTCTCGACCTTCTCGAATCCCAACATCTCAAACAGGGCGTCATAAAGAGGGCGCAGATACGGGTCCACTTTCTGACTCAGGTCGCCCGGCAGAAAGCCCAGTTTTTCCCCCGCTTCGACCGCGGGACGCGTCAGCAGGATACGTCGAATCTCCTGACGCTCAAGCGCATCGACCGCGGCGGCCACGGCCAGATAGGTTTTACCCGTACCGGCCGGACCCACGCCAAAGGTGATGTCATGGTCGAGAACATTTGCAATGTACTGTGCCTGATTCGGCGTACGTGGCTTAATGACGCCACGTTTGGTCTTAATGTTGACCGCCTTACCATAGTCCGGCACGCTTTCCGCCGTTTGTTCCAGCACCCGGCTCTCTTTAATCGCCAGGTGAATCTGTTCAGGCTCAATATCCGGGATCTCCCCGCGCACTGGCGCAGTATCGACATAGAGCGTTTTCAGGATATCAACCGCGGCATTCACACACAGCACCCGACCAACCAGTTTAAACTGGTTGTCACGGCGATTAATCTCAATGCCGAGACGACGTTCCAGCTGTTTCACATTATCGTCGAACGGACCACACAGGCTCATCAGACGGCGGTTATCAGCCGGTTCAAGGGCGATTTCACGGGTTTCAATATTCAAACGAATCCTTTGGGTCACTCAGGGCCAGTTGAAAGGGTTTGCTGCTGCATCAAACGCGTTAAGCGGATGCATCGTAACGAAATTATTTATGCGGTAGCGCCGGGGCGCAAGCTTGTGAAGTGATATTTGGGCGGCACTGGCATAAACCAAGTGCAAAACAGCAGAATGTGCGGCGGCGAATGCTGGGCCGCCGCACAAAACGAAGCATCAGGGCTGGAATACGCCAACGCCGATGTCGTTTTCCTTGCGGGTACGGGCGATAACGGACGCCGGGCTTTCCGCCACACGCAGGCCCAGTTCCTCTTCTGTACGCACCAGCTTGCCGCGCAGTGAGTTGGTATAAACGTCCACGATTTCCACGTCGGCAAATTTACCAATCATCTCCACGGGCCCTTCAAAGTTGACCACACGGTTGTTTTCGGTGCGGCCAGTCAGCTCCATCACGTTTTTACGTGAGATGCCCTCGACCAGAATGCGCTGCACGCTGCCCATCATACGACGGCTGATGGCCATCGCCTGCTGATTGATACGTTCCTGCAGAATATAGAGACGCTGTTTCTTCTCGTCTTCGCTGACGTCGTCAGGCAGGTCTGCCGCCGGTGTACCGGGACGCGCGGAGTAGATAAAGCTGTAGCTCATATCAAAGTTGATATCGCCAATCAGCTTCATGGTCTGTTCAAAGTCCTGCTGGGTTTCCCCCGGGAAGCCAATGATAAAGTCAGAGCTGATTTCAATATCCGGACGCGCCGCCCGCAGTTTGCGAATGATGGCCTTGTATTCCAGCGCGGTATGCGCACGCTTCATCAGCGTCAGAATACGGTCGGCACCGCTCTGTACGGGCAGATGCAGGAAGCTCACCAACTCTGGCGTATCGCGATAGACCTCAATGATGTCATCAGTGAATTCAATCGGGTGGCTGGTGGTGAAACGAATGCGGTCAATGCCGTCGATGGCCGCCACCAGACGCAACAGCTCAGCAAAGGTGCAAACGTCACCATCGAAGGTCGCGCCGCGATAGGCGTTGACGTTCTGACCGAGCAGGTTGACCTCGCGAACCCCCTGTGCAGCCAGTTGGGCGATCTCCAGCAGAATATCATCTGAGGGACGGCTGACTTCTTCTCCGCGGGTATAAGGCACCACGCAGAACGTACAGTATTTGTTGCAGCCTTCCATGATGGAGACAAACGCGGTTGGCCCTTCGGCACGCGGTTCAGGCAGGCGGTCAAACTTTTCGATTTCCGGGAAGCTGATATCCACAACCGGACTTTTGCTGCCGCGCACGGTGTTGATCATTTCGGGCAGACGGTGCAGGGTTTGCGGACCAAAGACGATGTCCACGCACGGCGCACGCTGGCGAATATGATCGCCTTCCTGTGACGCAACGCAGCCGCCGACACCGATAATCAAATCCGGGTTGCGCTCTTTCAGTTTTTTCCAGCGCCCCAACTGGTGGAAGACCTTCTCCTGCGCTTTCTCGCGGATAGAGCAGGTGTTGAGCAGCAGAATATCCGCCTCTTCGGCTTCCTCTGTCAGGGTATAGCCGTGCGTGCTGTTCAGTAGGTCAGACATCTTAGATGAATCGTACTCATTCATCTGACATCCCCAGGTTTTGATATGCAGTTTTTTTGTCATCGAGCTAGCCATTAAATCAGTGCAGTGAAGTGCTGGGGGCGTATTGTAATGCTTTGCTGCGGATGTGACCAGCCTGAGGGCTTTTCTGATCGTGTCTGATTTTTCCGGTACACTTTGCCGTAAGACAACCGCGCTGACAAGTGACGGCAGATAAGAGGGAAAAAAGTTATGCAGGATAACCGGTTTGATGTGGTGATAGTGGGCGGTGGCATGGTCGGCGCCGCGCTGGCATGTGGTCTGACGCAGCACCAGTTTCGTGTGGCGGTTGTAGAGCGGGCAACGCCACCTCCTTTTGATCCACACAGCCTGCCCGATGTGCGTATTTCCGCGGTCGGATCCTCTTCCGTGGCACTCCTGAAACAGCTCAACGTCTGGCAACGTGTTGAGGCGATGCGCTGTGCGCCTTACCGCAAACTTGAAACCTGGGAGTGGCAAACGGCGCAGGTCAATTTCGACGCCGAATCGCTGGGGCTGCCTGAACTCGGTTACATGGTTGAAAATAATGTGTTGCAACGCGCCCTTTGGGAAGAGATGGAGCAGCGTGGCATCACCCTGCTGTGCCCGGCGACGATGGACGATCTCCAGCCCTGCAATGGCGGCTGGACGCTGTCATTGAGCAATGGGGCTGCGGTCAGCACGGCATTAGTCGTGGGGGCCGATGGTGCCAACTCGCAGGTGCGGCAAATGGCCGGTATCGGCATTCGTGGCTGGCGCTACGCGCAGTCCTGTCTGCTGGTCAGCGTCACCTGTGAACATCCCGCTGGCGATGCCACCTGGCAGCATTTTACGCCGCAGGGGCCACGTGCGTTTCTGCCGCTGTTTGGCAACCATGCTTCTCTGGTGTGGTACGACTCCGCTGCACGCATTCGTCAGCTACAGACTATGCCGATGGCGCAGCTGGAAAAAGAAATTGCCCGGCATTTCCCGGCACGGCTGGGACGCTTTCACGCCCATGCAGCCGGGGGCTTCCCGCTGGTGCGTCGTCACGCCTCGCGCTATGTTATGCCAGGGCTGGCGCTGGTGGGGGATGCCGCGCACACCATTAATCCTCTGGCGGGGCAGGGCGTCAATCTGGGCTATCGGGATATCGATGCATTAATGGACGTATTGATTGAGGCGCGCGATAAAGCAGAGGACTGGTCATCCGAACGCATACTGCTGCGTTATCAACGCCAGCGGCGCAACGATAACCTACTGATGCAGAGTGGCATGGACCTGTTCTATTTTACCTTCAGTAACCAGGTTGGGCCGCTAAAGCTGGTGCGCAATCTGGGGCTTATTGCCGCTGAGCATTCAGGCGTGCTGAAGCGTCAGGTTTTGCGATACGCACTGGGATTGTAAGCATCGGCTGCGCGTTGCCTTGAGGTGATGCGTGGCCTGTTTGACCGAAAGACAAAAACAACAAAGCCCGCAGAAGCGGGCTTTGTTGCTTAATTTGGCTGGGGTGCAGGGATTCGAACCCCGGAATGCTGGTATCAGAAACCAGTGCCTTACCGCTTGGCGACACCCCAATGGTGTCAAATCAAATTGTCTAAAAATGGCTGGGGTGCAGGGATTCGAACCCCGGAATGCTGGTATCAGAAACCAGTGCCTTACCGCTTGGCGACACCCCAAGAAAATGGTGGCTACGACGGGAATCGAACCTGTGACCCCAGCATTATGAGTGCTGTGCTCTAACCAGCTGAGCTACGTAGCCAAATTGTACTGCCTTTCGATGATGGCTGGGATACCTGGATTCGAACCAGGGAATGCCGGTATCAAAAACCGGTGCCTTACCGCTTGGCGATATCCCATTCGTCCACTCGCAGCCGCGAGATACATCGAAATTGGCTGGGGTACCTGGATTCGAACCAGGGAATGCCGGTATCAAAAACCGGTGCCTTACCGCTTGGCGATACCCCATCCATGCTGCCGAATCATGAAATGGTGCGGGAGGCGAGACTTGAACTCGCACACCTTGCGGCGCCAGAACCTAAATCTGGTGCGTCTACCAATTTCGCCACTCCCGCAGAAAAAAGATGGTGGCTACGACGGGAATCGAACCTGTGACCCCAGCATTATGAGTGCTGTGCTCTAACCAGCTGAGCTACGTAGCCATCTTTTTTTCGCGCAACCTTCATCGGCGTTGCGGGGCGCATTATGCGGAGTTGACTACACAGCGTCAACAAGTTTTTTGCCGTTTTTTGCCTTCAAACGCCTGTTTGTCTGGCTTATAACCAGGGTGATGCTTTATTCGGCAATTTTTCAGTGAATACAACGGCAATAACAAAAAAGATGGGCCGTATACGGGCCATATTGTCACTCAGTATAGCACTTATTTGTAGGCAGACTGGTGAACGCCCACGGCACGTCCTGACGGGTCATCCATGTTTTTGAAGGCTTCGTCCCACTCGATGGCTTTTGCCGATGAACAGGCAACAGACGGCCCGCCTGGTACGCACTCTGCAGCGCTCGGCAGTGGGAAGAGTTCTTCAAAGATTTCACGGTACAGGTACGCTTCTTTCGACCCCGGCGTGTTATACGGGAAACGGAAGTGCGCCGTCGCCAGTTGCTGATCGCTGATTTGTTTGGCCGCGACTTCTTTCAGTGTGTCAATCCAGCTGTAACCCACGCCGTCAGAGAACTGCTCTTTCTGGCGCCAGGCCACGCTTTCGGGCAGGTAAGAGGAGAAGCATTCACGCAGAATGTGTTTTTCCATTTTACCGTTGCTGCCGCACATCTTGTCTTGTGGGTTGATACGCATGGCGACATCCAGGAATTTCTTATCCAGGAACGGCACGCGTGCTTCAACGCCCCAGGCAGACATCGCTTTGTTGGCGCGTGCGCAGTCAAACATATGCAGGGCCAGCAGTTTGCGAACGTTCTCCTCATGGAACTCTTTCGCGTTTGGCGCCTTATGGAAATACAGATAACCACCAAAGACTTCGTCAGCCCCTTCGCCCGACAGCACCATTTTGATGCCCATGGCTTTAATCTTACGCGACATCAGGTACATCGGTGTGGAGGCGCGAATCGTGGTCACATCATAGGTTTCAATGTGGTAGATCACGTCACGAATCGCATCCAGGCCTTCCTGCACCGTGAAGTGAATTTCGTGGTGCACCGTACCCAGATGCTCTGCCACCAGTTTGGCCGCTTTCAGATCCGGTGATCCTTCCAGACCGACCGCGAACGAGTGCAGCTGTGGCCACCAGGCGTCACTTTTATCCTGATCTTCCACGCGTTTGGCCGCGAAACGTTTGGTTACCGCTGAAATAATTGACGAGTCCAGACCACCAGACAGCAGCACGCCATACGGAACATCGGACATCAGGTGGCTTTTTACTGACTCTTCCAGCGCATGTTTCAGTTCTGCTGCGTCGGTCACGTTGTTCTCAACGTTCTGGTATTCCATCCAGTCACGCTGCCAGTAACGACGAATTTCACCGTCGGTGCTGGAAAGGTAGCTTCCTGGCGGGAATTCTTTGATTGAACGGCACACCGGCACCAGCGCTTTCATTTCTGAGGCGACAAACAGGTTACCGTGCTCATCGTTGCCCATATACAGCGGGATGATACCGATATGGTCACGGCCAATCAGATAGGTGCCTTTGACGCTGTCATACAGGATGAAGGCAAACATGCCTTCCAGTTCGTCAAGAAAATCGACACCTTTCTCCTGGTACAGCGCCAGAATCACTTCGCAGTCAGAACCGGTCTGAAACGCGTAGCGATCGCTCAATTTTGCGCGCAGGGCCTGATGGTTGTAGATCTCACCATTGACTGCCAGTACGTGGGTGTGGTCAGCGTTATACAGCGGCTGTGCACCGTTGTTCACGTCAACAATTGAGAGGCGCTCATGAGCAAGAATGGCGTGGTCATCGGCGTAAACGCCTGACCAGTCCGGCCCACGGTGACGCATCAAACGTGAGCTTTCCAATGCTTTTTTACGTAACTCAACGGGATCGCTTTTCAGATCCAGCACACCAAAAATAGAACACATATCTGACTCCTGAACTCACCTGCGGCGATGTAATTTTACGTTTGTCCGGCAGCCTGTGGCTGCGTGATGTATAAGAAAATGCGTTATTTACGGTCCCCAATGCAAGAGGAATCGTATTTTGCTGATGAAAATGTTGTTGTGTGGCGAGGTATATTGAATTTTATCTAACAGAATTGGGTTTTTATTGTTGAATCGGCAATGAAATGAAATTTCAGCACGCTTTTTGAGCGAGGATAACGGGCGCAGAGAGCCATAAAGGTGAGACGCACCACAGAATCTGGCAGTGCGTCATAAGAGAAATGAATCAAAAGAGGTCGATATCGGCAACAGACGGGAAAATCCAGTCAGGACGGAAAGGCATCGCATCAATGTCGGTAAGCGTGGATACGCCCGAAAGCACCAGAATCGTTTCCAGACCGGCCTGAAAACCAGCGAGGATATCGGTACGAAGATTATCGCCCACGATAACCGTTTCCTCTGAATGGGCCTGCATCTTGTTCAGCGCGGCGCGCATGATGTAGGGGCTGGGCTTGCCAACGTAAAATGGCCTGCGACCTGAAATCTTTTCAATACCGGCACACAGTGCGCCACAGGCGGGCACAAAGCCCCGGGCATGCGTATCGGGATTGGTTGCAATGAACCGCGCGCCGTTTGCCACAAAGAAAGCGGCCTTGTGCATCATGTCCCAGTTGAATGAGCGGGTTTCCCCGACGATAACGAAATCCGGGTTAACGTCAGTGATGGTAAAACCGGCTTTATACAGCTCGTGTACCAGCGCACCTTCGCCAATGACATAGGCTTTTTTGCCTTCCTGGCGGCGTAAAAAGTCCGCGGTGGCCATGGCTGAGGTGTAAAACACCGAATCCGGTATGTCGATTCCCGCTGAGGAAAAACGGTTTGCCAAATCACGCGCCGTTTGTGAAGGATAATTGGTCAGCACCACCAATGGCATGTCTTTCGCCAGGATGCGCTGCAAAAATTCTTTCGCGCCGGGCACTGCGGTATTGTCGTGCATCAGCACGCCATCGATATCACAAATTACATTTTTAATCGTCATAAAGGGGTTCCGATACGCGCCGCGCTGAGTAAGGCCGCGCTTAGTCTTCCAAAAGATGTTGCAGCAGAATGCCGTTTAACATCGCCCGTTTTGCCAGGGCAAAGGCCCCAATCGCGGAGCGGTGATCGAGTTGTGAACGCACCACCGGCAGATGTTTACGGAAGGCCGCCAGCGCCTGGGTATTAATGCAACTTTCTATGGCCGGGAGCAACACGCGTTCAGCTTCCGTAATTTCGCCGGCCAACACAATTTTTTGCGGATTAAACAGGTTAATGGCGATAGCAATGGCTTTACCCAGATAGCGACCCACGTATTCGACAACTTCACTTGCCAGCGCATCGCCCTGGTTCGCAGCCTGACAGATGTGCGGCATCTGGCAGGCATCCTGAGTCAATATGCTGGGGTAGCCTTTATTCAACAGCTCTCTGACGCGCTGTTCAATGGCGCCATTCGCCGCGATGGTTTCAAGGCAGCCAAAGTTACCGCAATGGCAGCGTTCCCCGAGCGGATCGACCTGAATATGGCCGATTTCGCCCACGTTGCCATTACTGCCCAGGAATATTTGTCCGTTGGCAATAATCCCTGCGCCCGTTCCCCGATGCAGTCGCACTAATATGGAATCAGCACAGTCACGGGTTGCGCCAAAATAGTGCTCTGCCAGCGCCAGACTGCGAATGTCATGACCCACAAAGCTGGTCACCTTAAAGCGTTTTTTCAGGTTGGCCACCAGAGGCCACTGGTCCACCGTAATGTGCGGCATATAACGGATAACGCCATTATGCGGATCGACCAGGCCAGGCAGAATCACCGAAATGGCTATCAGCTCACGAATTTTCGCTTCGCTCTGCTGAATAAAATGCGCAACGGCATCGAACAGCGCCTGCTCCAGCGTGTCCTGCGTGGTTTGCGGCAGGGGATAATCCTGCTGAGCCAGTGATTTGCCGCTTAAATCGAACAGCGTTAAGGTCGCATCGTTGCGGCCAAGGCGCACGCCGATAGTGTGAAAGTGACGGGTTTCAGTGACGATGGAGATCGCGCGGCGTCCGCCGGTGGACGCCTGCTGGTCCACCTCTTTGATCAGGCCGCGCTCAATAAGCTGGCGGGTAATTTTGGTGACACTGGCGGGCGCGAGTTGGCTCAGATCCGCAATCTGAATGCGCGAAATCGGTCCCTGTTGGTCGATTAACCGGTAGACGGCTGCGCTGTTCAGTTGTTTGACAAGATCGACATTTCCAATTTGTGTCTGGCCGCCAGTAGTCATTCAGTGCTTACTCGCTCAGGACGTTATCTCCATTGACTAACGTCTTAATAATTTTAAAGTCGCGTGTAAATACGGTCAGATTGGCGAGTTTTCCTGCCTGGATAGTGCCTGACTGTTTTTCTACGCCCATTGCCCGTGCCGGATAAAGTGATGCCATGCGCAGCGCTTCATCCAGTGGAATGCCTGCATGTTCAACGCTGTTTTGCACGGCTTCGATCATCGTCAGTGCTGAACCGCTCAGCGTGCCATGTTCATCAACACAGAGTCCATCACGATAATATATTGTTTTACCAGCAAAAATAAACTTATCGATTGTGGCACCTGCGGGCGCAGTGGCATCGGTTACCAGGACCAGCTTGTCACCCTTAATGCGTTTGGCATTACGAACGTTAGCGTAATGAACATGTAAACCATCCGCAATGATGCCGCAGTATACATCAGGCGCATCAAACAGCGCACCGATTAGGCCCGGCTCACGCCCTGCAAAGGCCGGCATGGCATTATAAAGGTGCGTCGCAAAGGTGATGCCGGCGGCAAAACCCGCTTTGGCTTCTTCGAAGGTGGCATTGGAATGACCCGCAGACACCACAATACCGGCGTCGCTGAGTTGGCGAATCACGGCGCTTCCGACGCTTTCTGGCGCCAGTGTGACCTTGCTAATCACATCCGCGTTCGCACACAGGAAATCGACCATCTTCGGATCGGGCTGGCGAATAAGGGCAGGGTTGTGGGTGCCTTTTTTGGCGACGTTCAGCCACGGACCTTCCAGATGTAATCCCAGCAGAAAGTGGGGATACTTCTGCAAAAAGGCGCGCATTGTTTCGACGGCGCGCACCATGAGTTCGTCACTGCTGGTAATCAGCGTTGGCAGAAAGCTGGTGCAGCCGGATTTAACATTGGCGCGGTGCATGGTTTCCAGCGTTTCCACGCTGATGGCATGGATATCGTCATTAAACTGCACGCCTCCACAGCCGTTAAGCTGCAGGTCAATAAAGCCGGGTGCGATAATCGCGCCCCCAACATCCTGTTGTTCTATTTCTGGCGGCAAGGCTGCCAGAGAGCAAACCTGCTCAATTTTGCCGTCAGCGATGACGACAGCATGATGATCGAAAATGTCATCGCCGCTGTAGATACGGCCGTTCACTAATGCGTACATCTTGTTCTCCCGGCTTGCCTGCCGTTAACGCGTCTAACCGCAGGTGACGAAATGATTGTGTTAAACGCCCTGCATATTTTCCGCTTCCATTTCACGGAAGTATTTCACCGTTTTGACTTTTAGCTCCATGGTGGCAGGCTCATCACAGACCACCACGGATTTAGGATGAAGCTGCAGGCAGCTAATCGTCCACATATGGTTCACGTTCCCTTCAACAGCAGCCTGCAACGCCTGGGCTTTTACGTGCCCGGTGACCAGGATCATGACTTCTTCGGCATCCAGCAGCGTACCAACGCCGACTGTCAGCGCGTATTTGGGTACCTGATCCACATCACCGTTGAAAAAACGCGAGTTCGCTACGCGCGTGTCGTGCGTCAGGGTTTTAATCCGGGTGCGTGAAGACAGAGAGGAGGCGGGTTCATTAAACGCGATATGCCCATCGTTACCAACGCCGCCCATAAACAGGTGAATTTTACCCAGTGTCCGAATTTTATCTTCATAACGGCGACATTCTGCGTCAATATCTGGCGCATTACCATTCAGTAAATTGATATTTTCTGGTTGGATATCAACGTGGTCGAAGAAATTGCGGTACATAAAGCTGTGATAGCTTTCCGGATGCTCTTTCGGCAAGCCAACGTATTCGTCCATGTTAAAGGTCACGACATGTTTAAAGCTGACCTGGCCCGCTTTGTGCATGTCAATCAGGTGTTTATAGGCTTCCAGCGGCGTTCCGCCCGTGGGCAGTCCCAGGATAAAAGGCTTGTCAGCACGGGGATTAAACGCATTGATGCGATTGACGATATGGCGTGCCGCCCATTTGCCGACCTGAGTTGGGGTGGATAACGGAATCAGTCTCATATTGCACCTCGAATGTGAGTTAACGGTTAGACGTGCAGCTAATACGCGGGTCAGGCCTGAAGTGGCAGGCGCAAAGGGTGTTAGAAAGCGCACATCTTGATATTTCGCATCATAAAATAAGTTTGCCTTTATAGCCAGTGAGAGTGACCTTAAAAATCGATTTATGGTGATAATTGTCACAGATAGTAGCTATTAATTTGTGAAGCGAATTAAATTGTTATTACACTCCACAGCATTGAGTGTAATGCCGTAAGAGGCTTGCTGCTGACATAACAACATTAAGCGGCAGCATAGCTACAGAGTCAGTTCATAGGGGGAAGGGTCAATGTTAAGTTATTTACAACGAGTGGGACGGGCGCTGATGGTGCCGGTCGCCACTTTGCCTGCTGCTGCAATACTTATGGGGATCGGCTACTGGATCGATCCGGACAGCTGGGGCGCGGGCAATGCCTTTGCCGCCTTGCTGATTAAATCCGGTGGCGCGATCATTGAAAACATGTCGGTGCTATTCGCGATTGGCGTGGCGTACGGTATGTCAAAAGATAAAGACGGCGCGGCCGCACTCACCGGCTTTGTTGGTTTCCTGGTCGTGACGACGTTGTGTTCGCCTGCCGCCGTAGCGATGATTCAGAAAATACCGGTGGCTGACGTCCCTGCGGCCTTTGGGAAAATCAGCAATCAGTTTGTCGGTATTCTGGTTGGGGTTCTGTCAGCCGAAGTCTACAACCGCTTTAGCCATGTTGAACTGCCCAAAGCGTTCTCTTTCTTCAGCGGCCGTCGTCTGGTCCCGATTCTGGTCTCCTTCCTGATGATTCTGGTCGCGTTCATCCTGATGTATATCTGGCCAGTCATCTTTAATGGTCTGGTGAGCTTTGGTGAGCATATCCAGAAGCTGGGATCGGTAGGGGCTGGCGTCTATGCCTTCTTCAACCGATTGCTTATTCCGGTAGGCTTACATCATGCGCTGAACTCCGTGTTCTGGTTCGACGTCGCGGGCATCAACGACATTCCTAAATTCCTCGGCGGTGCGCAGTCGCTGGCGAATGGCACCGCTATTCCGGGCATCACGGGCCGTTATCAGGCGGGCTTCTTCCCTATCATGATGTTCGGTTTACCCGGCGCAGCGCTGGCGATTTACCATTGTGCTCGTCCTGAAAATCGGGCGAAGGTCGGCGGGATCATGTTGGCGGCGGCTTTTGCAGCCTTCTTTACCGGCATTACCGAACCACTGGAATTTTCCTTTATGTTCGTGGCACCGGTACTCTATGTCATCCATGCTGTGTTGACCGGTCTGTCTGTGTTTATTGCTGCCAGCATGCATTGGATTGCCGGCTTTGGTTTCAGCGCGGGGCTGGTGGACATGGTGCTCTCATCCCGCAACCCCCTGGCGACGCACTGGTACATGCTGATTCCGCAAGGGCTGGTGTTCTTCGTTATCTACTATGTTGTGTTCCGTTTCACCATCAAAAAATTCAACCTGATGACGCCGGGCCGTGAACTGGCGGTTGCTGGCGATGAAACCGATGGTTATGACGTGAATGTGGATACTACCGACAACGGTGAGAGCGCGACCGAATCTCTGGCGCGTCGTTACATTGGCGCGGTGGGCGGTTCAGACAACTTAACCGCGATCGATGCCTGCATTACGCGTCTGCGTCTGAATGTGAAGGATGCCGGGCAGGTTAATGAAGGCGTGGCGAAACGCCTGGGTGCCTCAGGTGTCATCCGCCTGAACAAGCAGAGCGTTCAGATAATCGTCGGCACACAGGCTGAAAGTATCGCCATGGCCATGAAAAAAGTGTTGGTGAAAGGCCCGGTTGCAGCCGCTACCGCCAGCACCGCCAGCGCACCCGCTGCGGCCAGCGACGTGAAACCTCAGGCTGTGTTAAACAGTGAAAAACGCGTTATCGCGACTTTAGTGGCGCCCGTGAGCGGTGAAATTGTGCCGCTGGATGCCGTACCGGATGAGGCCTTTGCCAGTAAAGCGGTCGGCGACGGTGTGGCAATCAAACCCAGCGACAAGCGCGTTGTGGCCCCCATTGCGGGCACCGTGGTGAAAATCTTTAACACTAACCATGCGTTCTGCCTGGAAAGTGAAAACGGGGTGGAGATCGTGGTGCACATGGGGCTGGATACCGTGGCGCTGGGCGGTCAGGGCTTTACCCGTTTAGTGGAAGAGGGCGCTCAGGTCACGGCAGGTCAGCCGGTGCTGGAGATGGATCTTGACTATCTCAACGCCCATGCCCGCTCGATGATAAGTCCGGTGGTGGTCAGCAATATTGAAGACTTCGCAGGATTAACGCTGTTGACGCAGGGCCAGGTGATCGCGGGTGAAACCCCGCTGTATGAAATTAAAGGCTAATTCGCTGTATCAACAACAAAAGGCAGGACGCGATTCCTGCCTTTTTTATTTTAAACGCCCAACAAACGGTTGTTTCTCTGCAACGCTTTGTGGATCATACCCGGATATTACGTGGTATAAACCACCCTTTCTACGCGTTGAGGATTTTGAGATGAGTGAGGCTGAAGCCCGCCCAACTAACTTTATTCGTCAGATTATTGACGAGGATTTGGCGAGCGGGAAGCACAGCAGTGTGCATACCCGTTTCCCGCCAGAGCCAAATGGTTATCTGCACATCGGTCATGCTAAATCAATCTGCCTGAATTTTGGTATTGCACAAGACTATCAGGGCGAGTGCAATCTGCGTTTTGACGATACCAATCCGGTTAAAGAGGATATGGAATTTGTTGAGTCCATCAAGCGTGATGTGCAGTGGTTGGGTTTTTCGTGGAGTGGCGACGTTCGTTATTCATCTGACTATTTTGATCAGCTTTACCAGTATGCGGTTGAACTGATCGGAAAGGGACTTGCCTATGTTGATGAACTGACCCCTGAAGAAATTCGTGAATACCGGGGAACGTTAACCGCGCCGGGTAAAAACAGCCCATACCGCGATCGCAGCGTGGAAGAGAACCTTGCCCTGTTTGAAAAAATGCGCAACGGTGAATTTGCAGAAGGTAAAGCCTGTCTGCGTGCAAAAATTGATATGGCTTCCAGCTTTATCGTTATGCGCGACCCGGTGCTGTACCGCATTAAGTTTGCTGAGCATCATCAAACCGGCAACAAATGGTGCATCTACCCGATGTACGATTTTACCCACTGCATTTCCGATGCGCTGGAAGGCATTACGCATTCACTCTGTACACTGGAGTTCCAGGATAACCGCCGTCTGTATGACTGGGTGCTGGACAACATCACGATTCCGGTTCATCCACGTCAGTACGAATTTTCGCGCCTGAATCTTGAATATGCGGTGATGTCAAAACGCAAACTCACGCAGCTGGTCAGTGAGAAGCATGTGGAAGGCTGGGACGATCCCCGTATGTTAACCGTGTCCGGCCTGCGTCGCCGTGGTTATACCGCGGCCTCAATCCGTGAGTTTTGCCGGCGTATTGGTATCACCAAGCAGGACAACATTGTTGAAATGGCCTCGCTGGAGTCTTGTATCCGCGACGATCTCAACGAAAATGCGCCACGCGCGATGGCGGTGTTGGATCCGGTGAAGCTGGTGCTGGAAAACCTGCCGGCAGGCCATAACGAAGTGCTTAGCATGCCGAACCATCCTAACAAACCGGAGATGGGGACGCGCGACGTGCCGTTCAGCCGCGAAATCTGGATCGATCGGGCCGATTTCCGTGAAGAAGCTAACAAGCAGTATAAACGCCTGGTGCTGGGTAAAGAGGTGCGCCTGCGTAATGCGTACGTGATCCGAGCCGAGCGCATCGCGAAAGATGAAGAAGGCAATATCACCTGCATCTACTGCACCTGTGATGTGGATACGCTGAGCAAAGATCCTGCTGACGGCCGTAAAGTTAAAGGCGTGATTCACTGGGTGTCCGCTGAACATGCGCTGCCCGCTGAGTTCCGTCTTTACGATCGCCTGTTTAGCGTACCCAATCCTGGCGCGGCAGACGATTTCCTGACCACGATTAATCCCGACTCGCTGGAAGTCAAACAGGGCTTCGTTGAACCCGGCCTGCGTGATGCGGTGGCCAGCGCGCCCTACCAGTTTGAGCGCGAAGGCTACTTCTGTGCCGACAGCGTTTATTCAACCCCTTCACAGTTAGTGTTTAACCGCACGGTAGGTTTACGCGATACCTGGGCGAAAATCGGCGAATAATTTCTCTGTGATGTTGACCGCAGAGTAATCGAAAGGGCGACTTATCGCCCTTTTTTATTGCGGCGATTTTTTTTAGTACCGACGTTTCTCCTGAGCAGAGTCAGAGTATTAATTTTATTTTTGTGCAACCGCTCTCAGTTTAATTTTTTTAATAAATTTCCCAGTGTTAATTCTTTTTTTTCAGGTAGGCTAACCCTCTGAAGTATCAGTTTGTGGGTTTAAAAGGAAAAAATGACACTTTTTGCACAGGAAGCCAAACATAGCGTTGTCGTGTTACATCAGCTTATTGAACATATTTTTAATCATGGTCGGGATGGTGGCGACAGTTTTCATCTGCTGCTCTCGCACTTTCATCCCGATTTTAAGATGGTCACGCCGCAGGGAAAACAGCTGAATCTGGATCAGGTTGAAGATCTTTTTCGACGACTGCAGGGGGCAAGGGAAGGGATGCGCATTGCGACCAGTGAGCATGTAATTCTTTCTGAGCATGCGAACGAAGTGACGATTCAGTATCGCGAACTGCAGATGATGAATGGTGAAAATAAAAGCCGTATTTCGCTGGCGATTCTGGACTGCACCACCTCTGTTCCACGCTGGCGCTACCTGCAGGAAACGCTCGTGACCTGAGCGACAGCAATAAAAAAGCCGATGTGAACATCGGCTTTTTTACTTTATACCCGAAAGCGCTTATTTGTCGTGCAGCGTTTCGTCTTCACGGCAGTCGCCCAGTGCACAGTGGCCGTACAGGTACAGGCTGTGGTTGGTGAGCTTAATACCATGACGGGTCGCGATTTCACGTTGACGCGTCTCAATGGATTCGTCACTAAATTCAATCACTTTACCGCAATCCAGACAGATCAGGTGGTCATGATGGTGCTGCTGCGTCAGCTCAAACACCGATTTACCGCCTTCAAAGTTGTGGCGGGTCACGATGCCTGCATCGTCGAACTGGTTAAGCACACGGTAGACCGTGGCCAGTCCAATCTCTTCGCCCATGTCGATCAGGCGTTTATACAGATCTTCCGCGCTGACGTGATGGCATGCAGGTTCCTGAAGCACTTCCAGAATTTTGAGTCTGGGCAATGTGACTTTCAGGCCAGCCTTCTTTAATGCGGTATTGTTGTCAGTCATGCGGATATTGTCCTGTTACTTTAGTCACTCTTGTGGCACGTAGCCTGTATGTCGATCGACCGCCATTCTCATTTGCGTCTCATTATAGAACTGATGCGCTGAAATGAAAACCGATGTCCTTGCGATGCGCCAGCGGCGATGTTCGCTGCGCATGGCATGGAAAGCGGACGAGTCGCATTTCGCGTTTTGTCATCTCAGTTCCAGGGAAATAAGCAGATGATCGATGCGGGTATTCTACAGATTAAATGGGGAAAGTTACAAAAATGTAGCTATTATTTTTATAGGAAAAGCCGTTTGCCCAGTGTGAACCTGCGTCCACACTGAGCTCAGCGCGATCAGGCTTCAATGATTTCTTTGAGCTGCAGCTCATCAAAAATTTGCTTAACCCATTTATCAACGCGTTCGTTGGTCAGCTCTGGCTGGCGATCTTCATCAATAGCCAGACCCAGGAAGTGGTTGTCATCAGCCAGGCCTTTTGACGCTTCGAAGTGGTAACCCTCGGTCGGCCAGTGGCCCACGATGATGGCGCCGTTAGGTTCGATGATGTCACGAATGGTTCCCATGGCATCACAGAAGTACTCTGCGTAATCTTCCTGATCGCCACAGCCAAACAGCGCAACCAGCTTGCCGTTAAAGTCGATCTCTTCCAGCGTCGGGAAGAAGTCATCCCAGTCGCACTGGGCTTCACCGTAATACCAGGTGGGGATGCCCAGCAGCAGAATGTCAAAGGCTTCTAAGTCTTCTTTAGTGCTTTTCGCGATGTCGTGAACTTCTGCAACGTCTTTACCCAGTTGTTTCTGGATCATTTTTGCAATGTTTTCGGTGTTACCGGTATCGCTGCCAAAGAAGATGCCTACGATTGCCATGGGTAAAATAACCTCTTAAATCCTGATGATAGAATGAATGCCGGAGCCTGTTCAGCAAATGATAGCAGACCGTGCAAAAGGGCGGAATGTGTAAAGCCGCGACATTTGTTTCTGTGTGCGGTTTACCCGCGTGAGTCCAGTTTGAGTTGTGCCAGCAGCATTTGTTCAATTAATTCGCTGCGGCTGAGATTGCGCTGCTCAGCCAGCATATTCAGCGCTTCAACGGCTTCACTGTTCATTTTGAGTTCGACACGACGAAGTCCGCGCCCTTTGTCGCGTTTCAGTTGATTGCGTTTGTTGATACGCAGTTGTTCATCACGCGTAAGCGGACTGGTTTTTGGGCGACCAGGGCGACGCTCGTTAGCGAACAGATCGAGCGTCGTACGGTCAGTGTGTTCTTTTGCCATGACTTAGTACAACTGAGTGGGCGCGAACGAGAAGTTTCCGCTGCGCAGATTAAAGTATTGACTCTTCCCGCGGGCAACCGCGCCTACGGCAAAAATTTAGCGCGCCATCATACTCCAGGCTAACCGCGGACGCCAATCTTAAACTTTTACAGCCAGTTAAGATGTTTTAAAGCGCAAAAAAGCGTCGAATACTGCGTAAAACGGCATCAGGTTTTTCAGCATGGACCCAGTGACCAGCACCACCTATCACATGTGCATGCGCGGCCGGGAACTGCCTGAGTAACGCGTCACGATACTGATTATCCAGATAAGGTGAGTCGCCACCGCGAATAAACAGCGCGGGATGTGGCCAGGCAGGCACCTCCTGCCAGCCGGAGATCAGCGCATAGTTGTCCCATAACACCGGGACATTAAAGCGCCATTCGCCCTGACTGAATGATTTCAGGATGAACTGAATGACGCCGTCCTCATCAATGTGGTTGCGCATGATCTCTGCGGCTTCAGTGCGTAAGGTGACGCCAGCGGCCGTGACGGCCCGGATAGCGGCGAAAATCTCGTCATGCCGACGTGTCTGATAGTCAACGGGCGCGATGTCGATCATCACCATCTGTTCGATACGTTCTGGTGCCAGCGCGCTCATTGTCATGGCGATCTTACCGCCCATGGAATGACCAATGACCGCGATCCGCTCAATCCCCTGAGCATCCAGCGTATCCAGCATGTCCTGAGCCATCACCCTGTAGTTCATCTGGTCTGCGCGCGGCGATAGCCCGTGGTTGCGCACATCAACCTGAATAAGCGGTCGATCGTCTTTAAGCCCTCGGGCCAGAATGCCAAGGTTATCAAGACTGCCAAACAGACCATGAATCAGCAGGACAGGTGTGGAATCAGAAGAAGATTGTTCAGTTTGCAGGCGCGCATTCAAAATCATAGCAAAGTTCTTAAGTGTGAGACCTGAGCTTAGGTTATCATGGTTTCACCTTTTCAGGCGCGCTGCTTCCGGCGGCATTAGGACATATTCTGACTTTTGCCCATAAACCGTTTGAATGCTATCAGCCTGTCTGAATTTAACTTTATAATCTTCATGTTAGAACTTGCCTCCTTTTTGAAATGCCGATCAGCAGCTCGGGGTATTCAGAAAATCGCGGGTTCTGTCGTGAGTAAAAAAACCGTACGGAATAAGATGAAAACGATCGAAGTTGACGAAGAGCTCTACCGTTATATTGCCAGCCACACGCAACACATTGGCGAAAGTGCATCCGATATTCTGCGCCGTATGCTGAAGTTTACTGCCGGTCAGCCCGCGGCGGTCAATGACACGCAGCCCGTCTCCGCACCGGCCCCGTCTAAAGCGGCACCGTCGGCAGGTAATGAATCGCGTCCTCAGGATCGTGTTCGCGCGGTGCGTGAGCTAATGCTGTCGGATGAATATGCGGAGCAGAAGCGGGCGGTTAACCGCTTTATGCTAATCTTGTCAACGCTCTATCGTCTGGATACCGCAGCGTTTGCCGAGGCGACAACGTCGCTGCAGGGCCGCACGCGCATCTATTTCGCGGGCGATGAACATACGTTGCTGCAAAGCGGTACCCATACCAAGCCGAAGCACGTTCCCGGCACGCCGTACTGGGTTATTACCAATACCAATACCGGTCGCAAACGCAGCATGGTTGAACACATTATGCTGTCGATGCAGTTCCCGTCGGAGCTGGCAGAGAAAGTTTGCGGCACCATTTAAACTGAAGCGTCAGGGAGAAGCGCCAATGGCCAATCACCCCCGTGCCGGGCAGCCTGCCCAGCAGAGCGATTTGATTAACGTTGCACAATTAACTTCACAATATTATGTCCTGCAGCCCGATGTGGCTAACCCAGAACATGCGGTGAAATTTGGCACATCAGGCCATCGCGGTAGCGCAGGACGCCACAGCTTTAACGAAAAGCACATCCTGGCGATAGCTCAGGCGATTGCCGAAGAGCGTAAAAAGAACGGGATTACCGGTCCGTGCTACGTAGGTAAAGATACGCATGCGCTTTCTGAACCTGCGCTGTTGTCCGTGCTGGAAGTGCTGGCCGCAAACGGCGTTGACGTGATTGTTCAACAGGACAATGGCTATACGCCAACGCCGGCGATTTCAAACGCCATCCTTGAGCACAATAAATCGGGCGATCAGCTGGCGGATGGCATCGTTATTACGCCTTCGCACAACCCACCTGAAGACGGCGGGATTAAATACAATCCGCCGAACGGTGGCCCTGCCGATACCAACGTCACCAAAGTGGTTGAAGATCGCGCGAATCAGCTGTTGAAAGAGGGCCTGAAAGGCGTGAAGCGTCTGCCACTGGACCAGGCCTGGGCCAGCGGTCACGTGGTTGAGAAAGATTTGATCCAGCCTTATGTTGAAGGCCTTTCACAGATCATCGATTTCCCGGCGATTCAAAAAGCGGGCCTGAAAATCGGCGTCGATCCGCTTGGCGGTTCCGGCATCGCTTACTGGCAGCGCATTGCTGAGCACTACAAACTCGATCTGACCCTGGTGAATGACGCCGTTGATCAGACGTTCCGCTTTATGCATCTGGATAAAGACGGCGTGGTGCGCATGGACTGCTCGTCCGAATCTGCCATGGCGGGCCTGCTGGCCTACAAGGACAAATTTGACCTGGCGTTTGGCAACGATCCCGATTACGACCGCCACGGTATCGTCACGCCTGCCGGCCTGATGAACCCGAACCACTATCTGGCCGTTGCTATCAACTATCTGTTCCAGCATCGCCCACAGTGGGGCAAAGACGTTGCCGTGGGGAAAACCCTGGTGTCCAGTGCCATGATTGACCGCGTCGTTAACGACATCGGCCGCAAGCTGGTGGAAGTGCCGGTGGGCTTTAAGTGGTTCGTGGATGGCCTGTTCGACGGCAGCTTTGGCTTCGGTGGGGAAGAGAGTGCGGGCGCTTCATTCCTGCGCTTTGACGGTACGCCCTGGTCCACCGATAAAGACGGGATCATCATGTGTCTGCTGGCAGCGGAGATTACCGCGGTCACCGGCAAGAACCCGCAGGAGCACTATGATGAGCTGGCCGCGCGTTTCGGTGCACCCAGCTACAATCGCCTGCAGGCGTCAGCCAGTTCCGCACAGAAAGCGGCGCTGTCTAAGCTGTCACCTGAAATGGTGAGTGCTGACACGCTGGCGGGCGATCCGATCACCGCGCGTCTGACCGCTGCGCCGGGCAATGGCGCGTCTATCGGCGGCCTGAAAGTGATGACGGAAAACGGCTGGTTTGCTGCCCGTCCTTCAGGCACCGAAGATGCATACAAAATCTATTGTGAAAGTTTCCTCGGCGCAGAACACCGCGCGCAGATAGAAAAAGAAGCGGTAGAGATTGTCAGCGAAGTGCTGAAAAACGCCTGATTTGCCTGTTAAATGAAAAAAGCGCCTTAGTGGCGCTTTTTTTTATGGCATAAACCGGTAGCCGATGCCGGTTTCCGTGAGCAGATGTACCGGCTGGGTAGGATTCGCCTCCAGCTTTTGCCGCAGGTGCCCCATATAGATCCGCAGATAGTGGCTGTGTTCAACGGCGTTTGGTCCCCACACCTGGCTCAACAGCTGCCGCTGGGTCAGCACTTTGCCCGCGTTGTTCAGCAGCGTCGTCAGCAAACGAAACTCTATCGGCGTAAGGTGCACTTCCTCGCCAGCGCGCAGCACTCTGCGGGCCGCAATATCCACGGTAACGTCGGCGAAGCTGACCTTGGGATCGGTATGTTGTCCGGCATGACGGCGCAAGGCGACGCGAACGCGTGCCAGCAGTTCACCAATACCGAAGGGTTTCGTCAGGTAATCGTCGGCCCCTGCATCCAGCGCGTCAATTTTATCCTGTTCGTCGATTCGGGCCGACAGCACAATCACGGGCAGCGTGCTCCACTGACGCAGCTCGCCAATAAAGGTTTTGCCATCGCCATCGGGCAGGCCGAGATCGAGAATGACCAGATCGGGTTTTCGCGTCGCCGCCTCAATCAACCCACGTTGTAGCGTTTCGGCATCGAAAACCTTCAGGCCTTCGCTTTCCAACGCGATGCGCACGAAGCGGCGAATTTCTTTCTCATCTTCAATGATTAAAACCGTGGTCACGCCAATCCTGCCATTGCCTGAAAAGGGAAAATACACTGTATCAACTTTTCAGCCTTTCGTCCGTGTTGCCATCGAATCGCGCTAAAGATCATCGTCAAAACCATTATTTAACCAAAATGTAACTAATTTTCAGATTGTCATTAACAGTACAAAAAAGCGTCAAATTTAGTGGTCAGATGAGTAGTAAAATTACACAATCAGGCGTAATATTGGATGCAGATCACATTTAACCGACTTTTCGTCAGGAGGAATCCATGTACCGGACTTATTCTCGTCATAAAATCATTTTGCGCCGTACGCTGGTTATCCTGTTGGGCCTGCTGGCTCTGCCGGTCATGCTGTTTCGCAAGGATCGTGCCCGCTTTTACAGCTATCTGCATCGTGTGTGGTGCAAAACCAGCGCCAAGCCGGTCTGGCTGGCACAGTCTGAAGCCGCTGCCGGTGTCTTTTGGTAATCAGACCGCATTAAACCGCCTCAGCCCTGAATTTCTGGCCCGTTCCCTGAATCTTATTACGGGGAACGGGTTTTTTTTGAGCATTATCGTCATCTGCAAAGCCCCGCAGGCTGATTTCCCCACTATTTTGCGCTACACTTAAACCTCTACAAGTTTTCGGAGGTTGTACAAGTATGAGTGAGAAAATTCCGGTTGGAATCAGCGCTTGTCTGCTTGGTGAGAGCGTCAGATTTGATGGCGGCCATAAGCGCCTGGCTTTCGCTACTGATCAACTCACCCCTTTTGTACGTTTTGAACCTGTCTGCCCCGAAATGGCGATTGGCCTTCCTACGCCTCGCCCGGCCTTACGCCTCGTTAAAATGGGCGATGATGACGCTCTGCACCTGTGCTTCAGTAAAGAGGGCGGAGAGGACATCACCGATAAAATGCGCGACTGGTCCGAAAACCGCGTTAAATCCCTTCATCATCTCTGTGGCTACATCCTGTGCGCAAAATCACCCAGCTGCGGCATGGAACGGGTCAGGATTTATGAACCCGCCACCAACAATAACCGCAAAGCAGGCACCGGCATTTTTACCGCCTTTTTGCAGCGTGAAATGCCCTGGCTACCGCTTGAAGAAGATGGTCGCCTTAACGATCCCACCCTGCGCGAAAATTTTATTGGCCGGGTTTGTGCCCTGCATGAGTTTAATCAGATGTGGAAACAGGGCCTGACTCGTCACAACCTGATGGCTTTTCACAGCCGCTACAAGCTGCTGCTGTTGGCGCATTCTCAGAAGAAATACCGTGAGCTGGGGCCGTTTGTTGCCTCAATGAACCAGTGGGAATCGTTGGAGGCTTTTGCCTTTGAATACCGCAGCCGACTGATGGATTTGATGTCACAGCCCGCGTCCCGCACGAATCACACTAACGTTTTGATGCACGTTCAGGGTTATTTCCGTAGTCAGTTAAGCTCTCCTCAGCGCAAAGAGCTGACGTCGCTGATTGACTGCTACCGGCAGGGAACGCAACCGCTGTTAGCACCCATTACGATTCTTAAGCACTATATGGCGGAATATCCGCACCCCTGGCTGACACAGCAGCGTTACTTCGATCCTTACCCCGAAGCCCTGCGCCTGCGATACGGACAATGATTCAGGAGTACTATGACCACGCATTTAGTCTGGCTGCGAAACGACCTGCGTATTAACGATAATCTGGCGCTGCACGCGGCGTGCACCCAACCCGATGCCAGGGTGATTGCGCTGTTTATCGCAACGCCCGGGCAGTGGCAGCAACATGAGATGGCGGCCCGCCAGGTCGCATTTATTCATCAGAGTCTGGATATGCTGCAGTCCTCACTCGCGGAGCGGGGCATTCCGCTTCACTTTCATCAGTGTGATGATTTCGCGGCCAGCATCGATTTTCTGGTCGGCTTCTGCCAAAAGCAGCAGGTCGATAAGCTTTTCTACAATTACCAGTACGAAGTCAATGAGCGTGAACGGGATGCCAGCGCAGAAAAACGCCTGCATGAGGCGAACGTAGTCTGCCAGGGCTTTGATGACAGCCTGCTGCTGCCACCGGGCAGTATTCAAACCGGCGATGGCGAGATGTATAAAGTGTTTACGCCGTTCAGCAAGGCCTTCTTACGGCGGCTACAACAGGGTTTACCCGAGTGTGTGCCGGCTCCCAAAGCCCGTGAAGGTGCGCCGCTTAAAGAGCCAAAAAGCTTTCCGCCTTTTGATTATCCAAAAGCGGATATCGACACGTCGCTGTTTCCGCCCGGTGAACAGGCGGCCGTTAAGCGGTTACGTGAGTTTGCCAAACAGGCGGTGCTCGATTACGCAAAGCAGCGCGATTTGCCCGCGCTGGACAGCACCAGTCGTTTATCGGTCTATCTCTCTACCGGCGTGCTCTCGCCACGGCAATGCCTGCATCGAATCCTACATGAACAACCTAAAGCGCTGGAGAGCAGTCCGGCTGCCGTATGGATCAACGAACTGATATGGCGTGAATTTTACCGTCACCTCATCGTGGCACATCCGCGCCTGTGCAAACATCAGCCTTTTGTTCACTGGACACGCAACGTGGCGTGGCAACGTAACAGTGCGCACTTCGACGCCTGGAAGGCGGGGAAAACCGGTTATCCCATTGTGGATGCCGCCATGCGTCAGATGCAGACCATCGGCTGGATGCACAATCGACTTCGCATGATTACCGCCAGCTTTCTGGTGAAAGACCTGCTTATCGACTGGCGAGAGGGCGAGCGGTACTTCATGCAGCAGTTGATCGATGGCGACCTGGCTGCCAACAATGGCGGCTGGCAATGGGCGGCGTCAACCGGCACCGATGCCGCGCCTTATTTCCGCATTTTCAACCCGACCACGCAGGGCGAGCGCTTCGATAAAGAGGGGGAGTTTATTCGCCGCTATCTGCCAGAGTTGAAAGAGGTGCCTGACAGCGATATCCATCAGCCTCACCAATGGGCGCAGAAAAATAACAAGAAACTCGATTATCCGGCGCCAATCGTGGAACATAAGGACGCACGTAAAAAGACACTCGACGCCTTTGAGCGCGCGAAGAACGCGGCCTGAGGCGGCAAGGAGCAGAAATGAATCACTACGAGTTAGAAAAAATCGTCAACCAGCAGCTCAATACCGCTGCCTTCAGCGACTATGTACCGAACGGCCTTCAGGTTGAAGGCCGCGCCAGGATAAAAACGGTGATTACGGGCGTGACCGCCTGCCAGGCATTACTGGATGAAGCGGTGGCCCGCCGGGCCGATGCCGTGCTGGTCCATCACGGTTATTTCTGGAAAAGCGAGCCTGCGGTCATTAAAGGGATGAAGCGCCAGCGGCTGCGCACCCTGTTGGCTAACGATATTAACCTCTATGGCTGGCACCTGCCGCTCGATGCGCACCCGCAGTTAGGGAATAACGCGCAACTGGCCAGGCTGTTGGGGATCGATGTGGTAGGCGAGATCATGCCGCTGGTGCCGTGGGGCGAGTTCGCTCAGCCCATTACCGGTGAGCAGCTGGCACAGCGTATTACCGAGGTATTAGGGCGTCAACCGCTGCACTGCGGTGATAATGCACCTGCTGCAATTCGTCGTGTAGCCTGGTGCAGCGGCGGTGGACAAGGATTTATCGACGCTGCGGCTGGCTTTGGGGTAGACGCATTTATTACTGGCGAAGTGTCAGAGCAGACGATTCACAGCGCACGTGAGCAGGGTCTGCACTTTTTTGCCGCGGGTCATCATGCCACCGAACGCTGCGGCATTCAGGCGCTGGGCGAGTGGCTGGCAGCAGAGCATGGCCTTGATGTGACCTTTATTGATATCCCCAATCCTGCCTGATCCTCTGGGTTCTGTATCACGCGGCAGAACCCAAATCTATTGACACGTCTCTGTCACTTTCGCATAACTACCTTCCTAAGGCCGCAACATCAGTGCCTGCTTTTGGACGCCAGCATACTGCCTGAGCGCAACCATTTTTTTAACCGGGAGGTGCGCGTTGCAAGAAACACGATGTTACATGCTGGGCGAACGCGCGGTGGTGCTGGAGCTGGCTCCGCCGGTTTCCCTCACCAGTCAGCAGCGAATATGGCAGTTGAGCGAGCGCTTACAGTCACATGGCGCGATACGGGACGTGATTCCCGGCATGAACAACCTCACGTTGTTGCTGGAGGAGGCGCCCTCCGACGCGCAGCAGGCCACAGCGCAGCTTCAGCAGTGGTGGCTGGAAAGCAAAGCGCAGGCAACCGGATCTCGTCTGGTAAAAGTGCCGGTTATCTACGGCAGTGAAGCAGGCCCCGATCTGCTTCAGGTGGCCGATCATGCTGGACTGTCAGCAAAGCAGGTGGTCGAGTTACACAGCAGTAGCGAGTACGACGTCTTTTTTATTGGTTTTCAGCCGGGATTCCCCTATCTGGCCGGGCTTGATCCCCGCCTGCACATGCCGCGCCGCGCGGAACCGCGCGTAGCCGTACCGGCAGGTTCGGTGGGGATAGGCGGGAGCCAGACGGGCGTGTATCCGCTGGCTTCTCCGGGCGGCTGGCAGTTGATTGGTCAAACCCCGGTGGCGCTTTTCACTCCGCAACAGCAGCCACCGACGTTGCTGCAACCCGGCGACAAAGTCCGGTTTGTGCCGCAAAAGGAAGGTATATGTTAACAATTCTTCGGGCTGGGCTGGCCACCAGCATTCAGGATCTGGGCCGCAACCGCTGGCGTCAGTACGGTATCGGTGTCAGTGGCGTTCTGGATCAGCCTGCCATGATCACGGCAAATTTACTGGTCGATAATCCGCCGGGCAGCGCCGTTCTGGAAATTGTCCTGGGCCAGTTTAAAGCCGAGTTCAGACGCGATGGCTGGTTCGCCTTGACGGGCGCCGGCTGTCAGGCCGAACTGGACGGGAAACCCGTCTGGACCGGCTGGCGGTTGCCGGTTAAAAAAGGCCAGGTGCTGGTGTTAAAGAAACCGGTTCACGGTATGCGCAGTTATCTGGCGATACAGGGAGGATTCGATGTCCCAGAGGTACTGGGCTCATGCAGCACAGATATCAAAGCCGGGTTTGGCGGCTTCCAGGGGCGCACGTTGCAGGATGGCGATCGTATTCCTCTGGGCAAATCGGGGCAGCCCTTTACGCATAAGAAAGGGGTAAAGCAGTTGCTGTGGGGCAATCGCATTAGGGCACTGCCGGGGCCGGAATATCATGAGTTTAGTGAAGAGGCACAGCAAAAGCTGTGGCGAGCGGCATGGACACTCAATCCGCAAAGCAACCGCATGGGCTACCGTTTGCAGGGGCCAACCTTGCAGCGTGAGGCCTCACGCGAGCTGTTATCTCACGGACTGGTACCCGGCGTTATTCAGGTGCCGGGAAACGGACAACCCATTGTATTGCTGGCGGATGCACAAACCACCGGGGGCTATCCGCGCATCGCCTGTGTGATAGAGAGCGATCTCTACCATCTGGCGCAGATCCGTCTGGGGGAACCGATCCATTTTATTCTCTGCACGACTCAGGAAGCGCAGGCGGCAAAGCGGCAGCAACAGCTCGCCCTGGATCAAATGGCATGGGGACTGGCTAATGAAAATTGATTTAAACGCCGATTTGGGCGAGGGCGGCAGTAGCGATCGTGCGCTATTGCAACTGGTAAGCTCCGCCAATATCGCCTGCGGGTTTCACGCGGGCGATGCAGAAATGATGCTGCAGTCCGTTCGCTGGGCCAAAGCGTTTGGTGTGGCGATTGGTGCGCATCCCAGCTTCCCTGACCGTGAAAACTTTGGCCGCAGCGCCATGCAACTGCCGCCAGAAACCCTTTACGCACAAATCATCTATCAGGTCGGCGCATTGAAAAGCCTGGCGGAGAGCGAAGGGCAATCGTTGGTCCATGTAAAGCCGCATGGGATGTTGTATAACCAGGCTGCCGCCGACGCGGGCCTGGCGGACACCATTGCGCGTGCCGTTAAGGCCGTCGATGCCGGACTGATCGTCGTGGGGCTGGCGAACAGCGAATCGATTCGTGCGGCGGCGCACCATGGCCTGAAAACCCGCGAGGAAGTTTTTGCCGATCGCGGTTATCTCAGCAGCGGTGCTCTGGTGCCCCGCGGTCAACCCGGCGCATTAATTGAAGAGGAAGCTCAGGCAATCGATCAGACGTTGATGATGGTGCAGCAGGGGCGGGTAAAAAGCGTAAGTGGTGAGTGGGTAGCGGTTAACGCGCAGACCGTCTGCGTGCATGGTGACGGCGCACACGCGCTGCAGTTCGCTCAACGATTACGTGCCAGCTTCGCGAATAACAATATTGCTGTAACCAGTCAATAAAACAGCACCGCCGGGCTGATAAGCTCAGGCTTTTTTTGGTCTATCACAAGGGGAAAATATGGACAGCGTAGTGAATCTCTGGCCACTACTGGGCATTGCTGCCATCGTCGCAGGCTTCGTTTTACGCTTTAATCCGGTGCTGGTGGTGATTGTCGCGGGCTTCGTCACCGGGATTGCCGCCATGATGCCGCTGGGCGATATTCTGCAAAAACTGGGCGAGGGCTTCTTGAATACCCGCAATCTGCCGCTTATTTTGCTGTTGCCGCTGGCGGTCATTGGCCTGCTGGAGCGCCATGGTCTGAAACAGCGCGCCCAGACGTGGATCGCACAGATTAAAACGGCGACGGCAGGGCGACTGCTCATCATCTACCTGTTTGTACGCGAGATCACTGCGGCGCTGGGGCTGACCAGCCTGGGTGGTCACCCGCAAATGGTGCGACCGCTGCTGGCACCGATGGCCGAAGGGGCCAGCGAAAGCCGTTACGGTGAACTGTCGCCTGAGATTCGCCATCGCCTGCGAGCCATGTCCGCTGCGACGGATAACGTCGGCCTGTTCTTTGGCGAAGATATCTTTGTCGCCTTTGGCGCCATCATCTTTATGCACAACTTTATGCAGGAGTCCGCCGGTATTCAGACCGAGCCGCTACATATCGCGCTGTGGGGCATTCCGACGGCCATTGCGGCTTTTCTGATTCACTCCGCGCGCCTGATAAGGCTGGACCGTCAGCTCGCGCGTGAACTGAGTGCCATCAACAGCCAGGCCATCAACGCCAGAGGAGATCGCTAATGTTCCAGCAACAATATTTGATGTGGCTGGCTGGCGTGATTCTGTTGGTCGTGGCTTTTTTATCCTGGCGTGACAGCGGGAACCCACGTCGCTTTACCACCGGCCTGTTTTGGGGCTTATACGGTCTGATTTTTTTGGTGGGGGACTGGACAACGCAGCTGATGTCACAGCTGATGGGATCTACACAGAGCGGCACGCGCACCCTGCATATTACCGTGGGCGTGGCAGTTGTGCTGATGGGCTTAATTGCCGGCTGTGGTGGCGTAAAGCTTGGTCGCTACCATCAACGTAGCGAAGAGGAAAAAGAGGCAAGCGCACAACGCCTTAAAAATAAACTCTTTCTGCCTGCGTTAGCGATTCCTGTCGTAACGGTGATTGGCGTTCTGGCCTTTAATAATATTCCCGGTTTGCAGAGCGGGGTATTTGGACCCGGCAATCATTCCACCCTGGTCACGCTGTTTTCCATGACGGTGGGCTGCCTGCTGGGCTGGCTAATCGCCATGAAACTGACGCATGAGAAGCCAGTTCAGTCGATGCAGGAAACCCGGCGTCTGCTGGATTGTGTGGGCTGGGCTTTCCTGCTACCGCAAATTCTGGCCACGCTGGGGCTGTTGTTCACCGCTGCGGGCGTGGGCGGCGCCATCTCGCATCTGACCGAACATTATCTGGCGGTCGATAACCGCTTTATTGCCGTGACCGTTTACGCTGTTGGCATGGCGCTGTTAACTATGGTCATGGGCAACGCCTTTGCCGCTTTCCCGATTATTACCGCCGGTGTGGGCATTCCCATTCTGGTGCTACAACATGGTGGTAATCCGGCTGTCATGGCGGCAATCGGCATGTTTTCCGGCTACTGCGGAACCTTAATGACACCAATGGCCGCGAACTTTAATATCGTGCCCGCCGCGCTGCTGGAGTTGCCGGATCGTAACGCGGTCATCAAAGCTCAGGTCCCAACCGGTGTGCTACTGTTAATTGTTAACGTGTTTTTACTCTATTTCCTGATGTTTCTGTGAGGCAGCATGAAAACGGTATTGATGACGGCGTTTGAGCCCTTTGGTGGCGAATCCATTAATCCCTCGTGGCAGGCGGTCAGCGCGCTTGAAGGCCAGCAGATTGGCGGGGCACGTATCGTGACGCGCCAACTGCCGGTCGTGTTCAGCGAGGTGCTGGACGTGTTGTATCAGGCGCTGGAAGAGATTAAGCCGGATGCCATTATTGCTGTGGGGCAGGCGGGCGGGCGCAGCGATATCACCGTCGAGCGCATCGGCATTAACGTTGATGACGCCCGCATTCCCGATAACGCGGGCCATCAACCCGTGGATGAGCCGATTGCGCAGGATGGCCCGGCCGCTTACTTTTCACGCCTGCCGATCAAAGCCATTGTGGCCGCCGTGCGCAAAGCCGGTATTCCGGCTTCGGTGTCGCAAACCGCCGGCACCTTTACCTGTAACCGGGTGATGTATGGTCTGCTGCACTGGCTGCATCAGCATGACAGCGCGGCGCGTGGCGGATTTATTCATATCCCTTACCTGCCAGAGCAGGCGGTCCACCATCCTGGCGCACCCAGCATGCCCGCCGCAACCGTGATCGAGGCGCTGAAAATTGCGGTGCAGACCACGCTGGAAACCGCCAACGATCTCAAGGAAGCGGGTGGCGCAACCCATTAAGAGGACGAGAGATGCCAGAAGGACCGGAGATTCGCCGTGTGGCGGATCAGCTTGAAATGGCCATTGTCGGGCAGCCTTTGGCCGACGTCTGGTTTGCTTTCCCTGCATTAAAAACTTACGAGCCCACATTAGTGGGGGAAAAGGTAGAGTCGATTGAAACGCGCGGCAAAGCGTTGCTGACACATTTCAGCAATGGTCTGACGCTCTATTCGCATAATCAACTTTACGGCGTCTGGCGCATCGTGTCGCCAGACGTGCAGCCCGAGACTAAACGGCAGTTACGTGTGCGCCTGGCAACGGCAGACCAGGCCATCCTGCTTTACAGCGCTTCGGATATTGAATTGCTGAATGCGGAAACCCTGGCCAGTCATCCGTTCCTGAATCGCATTGGGCCTGATGTGTTAAGCCACGCGCTGACGCCGGAGGAGGTAAAGCAGCGCCTGCTCTCAGCGCGCTTCCGCCGTCGCCAGTTCAGCGGTTTATTACTCGACCAGGCGTTTCTGGCCGGATTAGGCAACTATCTGCGCGTGGAGATCCTCTGGCTGGCACAGCTGCTTCCACACCATAACGCGCAGTCACTGAGCGAGTCACAGCTTGACGCCTTCAGCGACGCGCTGCTGTCCGTACCGCGTCATGCCTACCGCATGCGTGGCACGATGAAAAAGTATCACAGCGAAGCTGCCTTTCGTTTTGAAGTCTTTCATCGTCAGGGCAAGACGTGTCGGCGCTGCGGCACGGTGATTGAGAAGGGCGTTTTATCCTCACGGCCATTTTACTGGTGTCCGGGCTGTCAGGTATAAAAAGACAGGCGGGCCTGACGGGCAGGCTCCGTTAATCATTCCGTTTTCTGCTGCAGGGAGATCATCATGACGCCTGAAATCCTGACCGAACGGCTGGTTTTAAAACCGCTCACCCTGCAGGACGCGGATGCGATTCAGGTGGCGTTTCCCCAATGGGAAATTGTCCGTTACCTGATCGATTCGGTGCCCTGGCCCTATCCGGACGGGGCCGCCAGAGACTTTGTTGCGAACGTGGCATTACCCGCTGTTGAGGCGGGAAAAGGCTGGTACTGGACGATACGGCGCAGGGAAGCGGAGACGATGCTGATCGGGGTCATCAGCCTGATGGACACGCCGGACAACCATCGCGGCTTCTGGTTAGTACCCCACTGGCAGGGGCAGGGTTACATGTCGGAGGCCAGCAATGCCGTTACCGATTACTGGTTCAATGTGCTGAATAAACCGGTATTAAGAACGCCCAAAGCCGCAGCAAACGTGCGGTCGGTCGCGATCTCGGTTAAAAGCGGTATGCGTTGTATCAGAACGGGAAAGCAACGCTATGTTTCAGGCGAACATGACTCCGAGCTCTGGGAGGTGACGCGGGATGAGTGGCGCAAATTCAGAGCGGCTCAGGCTGGCGAAACAGCCGCGAAAAAGTAACATTTTGCCGTGATCCGACCGCATCTTTAGCGATAAGGTTAAACCTGTCCGGCCTCAACGGAACCGGCATCCTTCGGGCAAAAAAAACGGCTATGCCTTGTCAGCATAGCCGTTTTGTCGTCGATGGCCCGGTGCGATATTCGCCCAGGCGACAGGCTTATTTATCCAGCTGTGACGTAAAGTCGCGCTCGGTATAACCGGTATACAGCTGACGCGGACGGGCAATTTTCATGCCTTCGTCGTGCATCTCTTTCCAGTGGGCGATCCAGCCAACGGTACGTGCCATGGCAAAAATCACGGTAAACATGGAAGACGGAATGCCCATGGCTTTCAGGATAATACCGGAGTAGAAGTCCACGTTTGGATAGAGTTTACGCTCGATGAAGTACGGGTCGTTCAGCGCAATGTGTTCCAGCTCCAGCGCCACTTCCAGCAGGTCATCTTTCATGCCCAGCTCGTTCAGCACTTCATGACAGGTTTCACGCATGACGGTTGCGCGTGGGTCATAGTTTTTGTAAACGCGATGACCAAAGCCCATCAGGCGGAAGGAGTCGTTTTTGTCTTTTGCACGACGTACGAATTCTGGAATGTGTTCAACGGTGCTGATCTCTTCCAGCATGCGCAGACAGGCTTCGTTTGCGCCACCGTGCGCCGGTCCCCACAAGGAGGCGATACCGGCCGCGATACAGGCAAACGGGTTAGCGCCTGATGAACCTGCCGTACGGACGGTTGAGGTTGAGGCGTTCTGCTCGTGATCGGCATGCAGAATCAGAATGCGATCCATGGCGCGTTCAAGCACAGGGTTGACCTTGTATTCTTCACAAGGCGTTGCAAACATCATGTGCAGGAAGTTACCGGCGTAGGAAAGGTCGTTACGTGGATAAACGAACGGCTGGCCGATTGAATACTTGTAACACATCGCTGCCATGGTAGGCATTTTAGACAGCAGGCGGAAAGCGGCGATTTCACGATGGCGCTCAATGTTCACATCCAGCGAGTCGTGATAAAACGCGGCCAGGGCGCCAGTCACGCCGCACATCACAGCCATTGGATGTGAGTCGCGACGGAAGCCGTGGAACAGACGCGTGATCTGCTCATGAATCATGGTGTGGCGGGTAACGGTGACTTTGAACTCTTCAAACTGTTTCTGAGTCGGGGCTTCACCATTCAGCAGGATATAGCACACTTCCAGGTAGTTAGAGTGGGTGGCCAACTGATCGATGGGAAAACCACGGTGAAGCAGGATACCTTCATCGCCATCGATAAAGGTGATTTTTGACTCGCAGGACGCGGTAGACGTGAAACCAGGATCGAAGGTAAACAGGCCGTTAGAACCCAGTTCGCGGACATCGACGACATCCTGGCCCAGCGTGCCTTGCAGCACTTTCAGTTCAATAGGCTTTTCGTCGGGTAGGGTTAGCGTCACTTTTTTATCTGTCATTTTCGTCTCCATAGCGCCTTGGGCAGGTAAGGATCTTTCGACACCTGAAACGCGCGCATGTTGCATTTAGGCAGTACTTCACGATGTCACTCTGCATTATAAGCAGTGAAGGGTACAGAGTGAGAGGCGCGTTCCACAGGAAATGTAAAGCCGTGACATGTGCATATCGCGGTTGTTAAAGATCCGGTCAGGACATAACTTCTTTGTAACCAATAACCTGATGGTTTTAAAAGCTGTTAGTGGCAATGTTACATAACTTGAGCTTAGGAGAAAGTGTATCCCCATAACTTTTGTGCATCATAGGATTTTATCGGGATAGTTTGTAACTGAATTGTTGAACTATTGTCAAATCAGATAATTAAATTTGTATGAATTGTGAAAAACGTGAGAATGATCACTGTTCCACCCAAAATTCTCCAAAGAGTTTGTAGGGGAATTGTAATCAGAATGTGATCGTCCTATACTTCCGGCCAGGTCTCCGGAATACCCTGACACCAGGAGCCACCCAGCGTTTGTAACACGTCATTTAACACTGGATGTTGCTATTTTGGTGACGGATAAAGTCTGAACACGTTTAGGGTTCAGGTCTTATGTCCGGAGGAAGCAAAATAAAAAAGAGCTGTGTGGGCAAAACCGTGAAAAAACAAAGACCTGTCAACTTGGATCTCTCGACGATCCGGTTTCCCGTTACTGCAATATCGTCCATTCTTCACCGCGTCTCCGGCGTCATCACCCTGGTTGCTCTCGGCATCCTGTTATGGCTTCTCGGTCTTTCCCTCTCTTCTCCTGAAGGTTTCCAGCACGCTGCATCTGTCATGAATGGCTTCTTTGCGAAGTTCATCATGTGGGGCATTTTGACTGCGCTGGCCTATCATGCAGTGGGCGGGATACGTCATATGTTAATGGATTTTGGTTATCTGGCCGAAACGCTCGAAGCAGGTAAGCGTTCTGCGCAGGTGACGTTTGGTATTACTGTCGTGCTTTCAATTTTAGCAGGAGTCCTCGTATGGTAAGCAATGCATCCGCGTTGGGTCGCAATGGCATTCAGGACTGGCTGCTGCTGCGCGCGACGGCAATCCTCATCACGCTTTACATCATCTATCTCCTCGGTTTCGTGGTGATGACAGACACGCTGACGTATGACATCTGGCGTGGCTTCTTCGCTTCTGCATTTACAAAAGTGTTCACGCTCCTGACGCTGTTTTCCATTCTGATCCACGGCTGGATCGGTATGTGGCAGGTCTTAACGGACTACGTTAAACCGCTGGCAACGCGTCTGCTGTTGCAGTTGGTCATCGTAGTGGCGCTGTTGTCATATGCAATTTATGGATTTGTTGTGGTGTGGGGTGTGTAAATGAGTTTACCAGTAAGAGAATTTGATGCCGTGGTGATCGGCGCAGGCGGCGCGGGTATGCGCGCGGCGTTGCAAATCTCCCAGTCGGGCCAGACCTGTGCCCTGTTGTCCAAAGTCTTCCCGACCCGTTCCCATACGGTCTCCGCGCAGGGCGGAATCACCGTTGCGCTGGGTAACACCCATGACGATAACTGGGAATGGCATATGTATGACACCGTCAAAGGTTCCGACTACATCGGTGACCAGGACGCGATTGAATACATGTGTCACGTCGGTCCGGAAGCGATTCTGGAACTGGAGCACATGGGCTTGCCCTTCTCCCGTCTTGATGACGGCCGCGTTTATCAGCGTCCGTTTGGTGGTCAGTCGAAAAACTTCGGCGGTGAGCAGGCGGCGCGTACTGCCGCAGCGGCCGACCGTACCGGCCACGCACTGCTGCATACGCTGTACCAGCAGAACCTGAAAAATAAAACCACTATCTTCTCCGAATGGTATGCACTGGATCTGGTCAAAAATGACGACGGTGCCATCGTAGGCTGTACGGCAATCTGCATGGAAACCGGCGAAACGGTTTACTTCAAAGCCAAGGCCACCATTCTGGCGACGGGCGGTGCAGGACGTATTTATCAGTCCACGACGAACGCCCACATCAATACCGGCGACGGTGTTGGCATGGCGCTGCGCGCGGGCGTGCCTGTGCAGGATATGGAAATGTGGCAGTTCCACCCAACCGGTATCGCCGGTGCTGGCGTACTGGTCACCGAAGGCTGTCGTGGTGAAGGCGGTTATCTGCTAAACAAACACGGTGAGCGTTTCATGGAGCGCTATGCGCCTAACGCCAAAGACCTTGCCGGTCGTGACGTTGTGGCCCGTTCGATGATGGTGGAGATCCGTGAAGGTCGTGGTTGCGACGGTCCATGGGGGCCGCACATCAAGCTGAAACTCGATCACCTGGGTGCGGAAGTGCTGGAATCGCGCCTGCCGGGCATCCTTGAGCTGTCCCGTACCTTTGCTCACGTTGACCCGATTAAAGAGCCGATTCCGGTTATCCCAACCTGTCACTACATGATGGGCGGCGTGCCAACCAAAGTCACCGGTCAGGCGCTGCGTGTGAATGAGCAGGGTGAAGATGAAGTGATTCCTGGCCTGTTCGCGGTGGGTGAAATCGCCTGCGTATCGGTACACGGGGCGAACCGTCTGGGTGGCAACTCGCTGCTGGACCTGGTGGTCTTCGGTCGCGCGGCTGGCGTGCATCTGCTTGAATGTCTGGAAGAGCAGGGTGAACTGCGTGAAGCCAGCCAGGAAAACATTGATGCCGCGATGGCGCGTTTCAACCGCTGGGAAAATAACACCACGGGTGAAGATCCGGTTGAAATCCGCAAGGCGTTGCAACGCTGCATGCAGAACAACTTCTCGGTATTCCGTGAAGGCGATGCGATGCGTGAAGGGCTTGCTGAACTGAAAGAGATCCGTGAGCGTCTGAAGTCCGCGCGCCTGGATGACCGCTCACCTGACTTCAATACACAGCGTATTGAGTGCCTTGAGCTGGATAACCTGATGGAAACCGCTTATGCCACCGCAGTGGCGGCCAACTACCGCACTGAGAGCCGTGGCGCACACAGCCGCTTCGACTATCCGGAACGTGATGATGCCAACTGGCTGTGCCATAGCCTCTATGTTCCGCAAACGGAAAGCATGACGCGCCGTGAGGTGAACATGCAACCGAAACTGCGTGCGGCCTTCCCGCCGAAAGCGCGTACCTACTAATTGCGGAGATCATCATGAGACTTGAATTTTCGATCTATCGTTACAACCCGGACGTCGATGACAAACCGCGCATGCAGGACTATACCCTGGAAGCGGAAGACGGCCGTGACATGATGCTGCTGGATGCGCTGATCCGTCTGAAAGAGAAGGATCCTACCCTGGCGTTTCGTCGCTCATGCCGTGAAGGCGTGTGCGGTTCAGACGGCCTGAACATGAACGGGAAAAACGGCCTGGCCTGCATCACGCCGGTCTCGGCGTTAGGCAACGGCAAGCAGAAAATCGTTATCCGTCCTCTACCGGGCCTGCCGGTCGTGCGCGACCTGGTGGTGGACATGGGCCAGTTTTATGCCCAGTATGAGAAAATTAAGCCTTTCTTATTGAATAACGGTGAAAACCCGCCAGCGCGAGAGCATCTGCAGTCGCCGGGCGAGCGTGAGCATCTGGACGGATTGTATGAGTGTATTCTCTGCGCCTGTTGCTCAACCTCTTGCCCGTCGTTCTGGTGGAACCCGGACAAGTTTATTGGTCCTGCAGGCCTGCTGGCCGCTTACCGCTTCCTGATTGACAGCCGTGATACGGAAACGGATGCGCGTCTGGATAATTTGAGCGATGCATTCAGCGTTTTCCGCTGTCACAGCATCATGAACTGTGTAAGTGTTTGTCCTAAAGGGCTAAACCCGACGCGCGCTATCGGCCACATTAAGTCGATGCTGCTGCAACGCAGCGCGTAGTTGTACCACCGGGAACCTCAGGTTCCCGGTATTTTACGGAAGCCTCTGTAAACGCGGTCCCGACCACGTTTACAAAGGTTCCCTTACGGGCCGGGCGCGCGCTGCGCACAGTGCTCGTATCGCTGAACTCACTACGGCAAACCGCGAAAGCGGCAACAAATGAAACCTCAAAAAAGCATAACATTGCTTAAGGGATCACAATGCAGAACAGCGCGATGAAGCCCTGGCTGGACTCCTCCTGGCTGGCCGGCGCGAATCAGTCTTACATAGAGCAACTCTATGAGGATTTCCTGACCGATCCTGACTCTGTGGATGCAGTGTGGCGCTCGATGTTCCAACAGTTACCAGGCACGGGAGTGAAACCTGAGCAGTTCCACTCCGCAACTCGCGAATATTTCCGTCGCCTGGCGAAAGACGCATCTCGTTACACCTCCTCAGTTACCGATCCGGCAACCAACTCCAAACAAGTGAAAGTGCTGCAGCTGATTAACGCGTTTCGTTTCCGCGGACATCAGGAAGCAAATCTCGATCCGCTTGGCCTGTGGAAACAGGACCGCGTTGCCGATCTCGATCCTGCCTTTCACGATCTGACCGACGCCGATTTTCAGGAAAGCTTTAACGTAGGTTCTTTTGCCATTGGCAAAGAAACCATGAAGCTGGCCGATCTGTTCGACGCGCTGAAGCAGACCTACTGTGGCTCGATTGGTGCAGAGTATATGCACATCAATAACACCGAAGAGAAACGCTGGATCCAGCAGCGTATCGAATCCGGTGCGAGCCAGACGTCATTCAGTGGCGAAGAGAAAAAAGGTTTCCTGAAAGAGCTGACCGCGGCAGAAGGGCTGGAAAAATATCTGGGCGCGAAATTCCCGGGTGCAAAACGCTTCTCGCTGGAAGGCGGTGATGCGCTGGTGCCGATGCTGCGCGAGATGATTCGTCATGCGGGCAAAAGCGGCACACGTGAAGTGGTACTGGGGATGGCGCACCGTGGCCGTCTTAACGTACTGATTAACGTACTGGGTAAAAAGCCACAGGATCTGTTCGACGAATTCTCCGGTAAACACAAAGAGCATCTGGGCACCGGTGATGTGAAGTATCACATGGGCTTCTCTTCGGATATCGAAACCGAAGGTGGTCTGGTGCATCTGGCGCTGGCGTTTAACCCGTCTCACCTGGAAATTGTCAGCCCGGTGGTCATGGGATCGGTACGTGCACGTCTCGATCGTCTGGCCGAACCGGTCAGCAATAAAGTGCTGCCTATCACCATTCACGGTGATGCGGCGGTGATTGGTCAGGGCGTGGTTCAGGAAACCCTGAACATGTCTCAGGCGCGCGGCTATGAAGTGGGCGGCACGGTACGTATCGTCATTAACAACCAGGTTGGTTTTACCACCTCCAACCCGAAAGATGCGCGTTCAACCCCGTACTGTACTGACATCGGCAAGATGGTGCTGGCACCGATTTTCCACGTCAATGCTGACGATCCGGAAGCGGTGGCCTTTGTTACCCGCCTGGCGCTGGACTATCGCAACACCTTCAAACGCGATGTGTTTATCGATCTGGTGTGCTATCGCCGTCATGGTCACAACGAGGCGGATGAGCCAAGTGCTACCCAGCCGTTGATGTACCAGAAAATCAAAAAGCATCCGACGCCGCGTAAAATTTACGCCGATCGTCTGGAAGGCGAAGGTGTCGCGTCGCAGGAAGATGCCACCGAGATGGTGAACCTTTACCGCGATGCGCTCGATGCGGGCGAATGCGTGGTGCCGGAATGGCGTCCGATGAGCCTGCACTCCTTCACGTGGTCGCCTTATCTGAACCACGAATGGGATGAGCCTTATCCGGCACAGGTTGACATGAAACGCCTGAAGGAACTGGCATTGCGTATCAGCCAGGTCCCTGAGCAGATTGAAGTGCAGTCGCGCGTGGCCAAGATCTATAACGATCGCAAGCTGATGGCCGAAGGCGAGAAAGCGTTCGACTGGGGCGGTGCCGAGAATCTGGCGTACGCCACGCTGGTGGATGAAGGTATTCCGGTTCGCCTCTCGGGTGAAGACTCCGGTCGTGGAACCTTCTTCCATCGCCACGCGGTCGTGCACAACCAGGCTAACGGTTCAACCTATACGCCGCTGCACCATATTCATAACAGCCAGGGCGAGTTCAAAGTCTGGGATTCGGTGCTGTCTGAAGAAGCCGTGCTGGCGTTTGAATACGGTTACGCCACGGCTGAGCCGCGCGTGCTGACCATCTGGGAAGCGCAGTTTGGTGACTTTGCCAACGGTGCTCAGGTGGTGATTGACCAGTTCATCAGCTCTGGCGAACAGAAGTGGGGCCGTATGTGTGGCCTGGTGATGTTGCTGCCGCATGGCTACGAAGGTCAGGGCCCGGAACACTCCTCTGCCCGTCTGGAACGCTATCTGCAACTTTGCGCCGAGCAGAACATGCAGGTTTGCGTCCCGTCGACGCCGGCTCAGGTGTATCACATGCTGCGCCGTCAGGCGCTGCGCGGGATGCGCCGTCCGCTGGTGGTGATGTCGCCGAAGTCGCTGTTGCGCCATCCGCTGGCGATCTCGTCGCTGGATGAACTGGCAAACGGCAGTTTTCAGCCGGCCATTGGTGAGATCGACGATCTGGATCCGCAGGGCGTGAAACGCGTCGTGCTGTGCTCCGGTAAGGTTTACTACGATCTGCTGGAACAGCGTCGTAAAGACGAGAAAACCGATGTTGCCATCGTGCGCATCGAACAGCTTTACCCGTTCCCGCATCAGGCGGTACAGGAAGCATTGAAAGCCTATTCTCACGTACAGGACTTTGTCTGGTGCCAGGAAGAGCCTCTGAACCAGGGCGCCTGGTACTGTAGCCAGCATCATTTCCGTGATGTCGTGCCGTTTGGTGCCACCCTGCGTTATGCAGGTCGCCCGGCATCGGCTTCTCCGGCCGTGGGTTATATGTCCGTACACCAACAACAGCAGCAAGACCTGGTTAATGACGCACTGAACGTCAATTAATTAAAAGGAAAGATAATGAGTAGCGTAGATATTCTCGTTCCCGACCTGCCTGAATCGGTTGCAGATGCCACAGTAGCAACCTGGCACAAGAAACCAGGCGATGCAGTCAGCCGCGATGAAGTCATCGTCGAAATTGAAACTGACAAAGTCGTGCTGGAAGTGCCGGCATCTGCCGATGGCGTGCTGGAAGCCGTGCTGGAAGACGAAGGGGCAACCGTTACGTCCCGCCAGATCCTGGGTCGCCTGAAAGAAGGCAACAGTGCGGGTAAAGAAAGCAGTGCCAAAGCGGAAAGCAATGACACCACGCCAGCCCAGCGTCAGACAGCGTCGCTTGAAGAAGAGAGCAGCGATGCGCTCAGCCCGGCGATCCGTCGCCTGATTGCGGAGCATAATCTTGACGCTGCGCAGATCAAAGGCACCGGCGTAGGCGGACGTTTAACGCGTGAAGACGTTGAAAAACATCTGGCGAACAAACCGCAGGCTGAGAAAGCCGCCGCGCCAGCGGCGGGTGCAGCAACGGCTCAGCAGCCTGTTGCCAACCGCAGCGAAAAACGTGTTCCGATGACGCGTTTACGTAAGCGCGTCGCGGAGCGTCTGCTGGAAGCCAAGAACAGCACCGCCATGTTGACGACCTTCAACGAAATCAACATGAAGCCGATTATGGATCTGCGTAAGCAGTACGGCGATGCGTTCGAGAAGCGTCACGGTGTGCGTCTGGGCTTTATGTCTTTCTACATCAAGGCCGTGGTCGAAGCGCTGAAGCGTTATCCAGAAGTCAACGCCTCTATCGATGGCGAAGACGTGGTGTACCACAACTATTTCGATGTGAGTATTGCCGTCTCTACGCCACGCGGACTGGTGACGCCTGTCCTGCGTGACGTTGATGCGCTGAGCATGGCTGACATCGAGAAGAAAATTAAAGAACTGGCAGTGAAAGGCCGTGACGGCAAGCTGACGGTTGACGATCTGACGGGCGGTAACTTTACCATCACCAACGGTGGTGTGTTCGGTTCGCTGATGTCTACGCCAATCATCAACCCGCCACAGAGCGCGATTCTGGGCATGCACGCCATTAAAGATCGTCCTATGGCGGTCAATGGTCAGGTTGTGATCCTGCCAATGATGTACCTGGCTCTCTCCTACGATCACCGTTTAATCGATGGTCGTGAATCTGTCGGCTATCTGGTCGCGGTGAAAGAGATGCTGGAAGATCCGGCGCGTCTGCTGCTGGATGTCTGATTCATCACTGGGCACGCGTTGCGTGCCCAATCTCAATACTCTTTTCAGATCTGAATGGATAGAACATCATGAACTTACACGAATACCAGGCTAAACAGCTGTTTGCACGGTATGGCATGCCAGCACCGACCGGCTACGCCTGTACTACACCACGTGAAGCAGAAGAAGCGGCATCGAAAATCGGTGCAGGCCCGTGGGTAGTTAAATGTCAGGTTCATGCCGGTGGCCGCGGTAAAGCGGGCGGTGTGAAAGTGGTTAACAGCAAAGAAGACATCCGTGCTTTCGCTGAAAACTGGCTGGGCAAACGTCTGGTGACCTACCAAACTGACGCCAATGGTCAGCCGGTAAACCAGATTCTGGTTGAAGCGGCAACCGATATCGATCAGGAGCTGTACCTGGGTGCCGTGGTTGACCGTGCAACCCGTCGCGTCATCTTTATGGCATCGACCGAAGGCGGCGTGGAAATCGAGAAAGTGGCAGAAGAAACGCCACACCTGATCCACAAAATGGCGCTTGATCCACTGACCGGTCCACAGCCTTATCAGGGCCGTGAGTTAGCCTTTAAACTGGGCCTGACCGGTAAGCAAGTCAGCCAGTTCACCAAAATTTTCATGGGTCTGGCCACCATGTTCCTGGAGCGCGATCTGGCGATGGTTGAGATCAACCCGCTGGTGATCACCAAGCAGGGCGACCTGATCTGTCTGGATGGCAAATTGGGTGCCGATGGCAATGCCCTGTTCCGTCAGCCAGAGCTGCGTGAAATGCGCGATCCAAGCCAGGAAGATCCTCGTGAAGCGCACGCGACACAGTGGGAACTGAACTATGTTGCGCTGGAAGGCAACATCGGTTGTATGGTTAACGGCGCAGGCCTCGCGATGGGTACGATGGACATCGTTAAGCACCACGGTGGCCAGCCAGCGAACTTCCTGGATGTTGGCGGCGGCGCGACCAAAGAGCGCGTAACCGAAGCCTTTAAAATCATCCTGTCTGACGACGCGGTGAAAGCGGTATTCGTTAACATCTTCGGCGGCATCGTGCGTTGCGACCTGATCGCAGACGGCATCATCGGTGCAGTAGCAGAAGTCGGTGTTAACGTACCGGTCGTGGTACGTCTGGAAGGTAACAACGCTGAACTGGGCGCTAAGAAACTGGCGGACAGTGGTCTGAACATCATTGCAGCAACCAGTCTGACAGACGCGGCACAGCGTGTTGTTGCTGCTGCGGAGGGTAAATAATGTCCATTTTGATCGACAAAAACACCAAAGTCATTTGCCAGGGATTCACCGGCGGACAGGGAACTTTCCACTCTGAGCAGGCGCTGGCATACGGCACGCAGCTGGTTGGCGGCGTAACCCCGGGCAAAGGCGGCACGACCCATCTGGGCCTGCCGGTGTTCAACACCGTGCGTGAAGCCGTTGAAGCCACAGGCGCGACCGCAACCGTTATCTATGTGCCAGCTCCGTTCTGCAAAGACGGTATCCTGGAAGCTATCGATGCCGGTATCAAGCTGATCATCACCATCACCGAAGGCATTCCAACGCTGGATATGCTGACCGTGAAGATGAAGCTGGATGAAGCAGGCGTGCGCATGATCGGGCCAAACTGCCCGGGTGTGATCACTCCTGGCGAATGTAAGATCGGCATCATGCCGGGCCACATTCACCAGCCTGGCCGTGTCGGTATCGTTTCGCGTTCCGGTACCCTGACCTATGAAGCAGTTAAGCAAACCACCGATATCGGTTACGGTCAGTCTACCTGTGTCGGCATCGGCGGTGACCCGATCCCGGGCTCTAACTTCATCGACATCCTGAAAATGTTCCAGGACGATCCACAGACTGAAGCGATCGTCATGATCGGTGAAATCGGTGGTAGTGCGGAAGAAGAAGCTGCTGCGTTCATCAAAGAGCACGTGACCAAGCCGGTTGTCGGCTACATTGCGGGCGTAACGGCACCGAAGGGCAAACGTATGGGCCACGCTGGTGCCATCATTGCCGGTGGTAAAGGAACGGCAGACGAGAAGTTTGCTGCGCTGGAAGCCGCAGGTGTGAAAACCGTACGCAGCCTGGCTGACATCGGCGATGCCGTGAAAGCGGTTCTGCCAGCCAAATAAGCGGTCTGGGCGGAATGCATTAAGCCACCTTCGGGTGGCTTTTTTTATCGCTTAAACCTGAGCACGCCCTTTTGCCGCATAACTGATTGGCGTCGCGCCTTAAATAACATAAAATAATCTTAAGTATTTCCGTGGTGTTTGCTATGCTTTATCTGACCTGGCTTTTGGGGCGCAAAAAGAATGGGCGTTATTAAACACGCTATAAAGTTAAATATTTATATAAAATTAAATTGTCCCGTGACACACTTTTAACAAAGCTTTCGTTTAAACATATTTCCCACATTATTTCCTTATTCCAAATCAATTTCCCGCCATATATAACAAACTTTACTGCTAGCAAAGGGCGCGGTTAAGCGCTTAAATTGCGCTGCATCAATCCAGCCTTTTAAAAAAATAATCAAACGTTTGTTCAAATACGGGAAAGCATCAATTTTTAAATTATGCCCCGTTAAACGTCTGAACCACGCGGCTGCATTGGTGTTTCACAGGTTACCGTCAACGGTTACGCCCTCATCCCAGGCCGCACACAGAACTGTCCTGTCGATGACAAAACTGGAATCAATAATCAGTCGTTCCTGACTCTTATTCAGTCTGTACGGATACAGAGTTAAGGTGAGGAGCAAGGAGTCATTATGCTAGATATTGTCGAGCTGTCGCGTTTACAGTTTGCCTTAACAGCCATGTACCATTTCCTTTTCGTACCTTTAACGCTCGGTATGGCGTTTTTGCTGGCGATAATGGAAACGGTCTATGTGCTGAGCGGCAAACAAGTTTATAAGGATATGACAAAATTCTGGGGCAAGTTATTTGGTATTAACTTTGCGCTGGGCGTGGCGACCGGACTGACCATGGAGTTTCAGTTCGGCACCAACTGGTCTTACTATTCTCATTATGTCGGCGATATTTTTGGCGCGCCGTTAGCTATTGAAGGATTAATGGCTTTCTTTCTTGAGTCCACCTTTGTTGGCCTGTTCTTTTTCGGCTGGGATCGGCTGGGCAAAGTTCAGCACCTGGCCGTGACCTGGCTGGTGGCGCTGGGATCCAATATGTCGGCGCTGTGGATTCTGGTGGCAAACGGCTGGATGCAAAACCCAATTGCCTCTGAGTTTAACTTTGAAACCATGCGCATGGAGATGCTGAGCTTCTCTGAGCTGGTCTTAAATCCGGTCGCCCAGGTGAAATTTGTTCACACCGTCGCGGCAGGGTACACCACGGGTGCCATGTTTATTTTAGGCATCAGCGCATGGTATTTGCTGAAAGGCCGCGACACGGCGTTTGCCAAACGCTCTTTTGCTATCGCGGCAAGTTTCGGTATGGCAGCCGTATTGTCAGTCATCGTGTTGGGCGACGAGTCCGGTTACGAAATGGGCGATGTGCAGAAAACCAAGCTGGCGGCCATTGAAGCCGAATGGGAAACCCAGCCTGCACCGGCTGCGTTTACGCTGTTCGGTTTGCCCGATCAGGCATCACAAGAGAACCACTACGCCATTCAAATTCCTTATCTGCTGGGACTCATCGCCACCCGTTCTACGGATACGCCGGTAACGGGCCTGAAAGAGCTTATGACCCAACATGAAGTTCGCATTCGTAACGGGATGAAAGCCTATGCACTGTTAAATGAACTGCGCAGCGGGAATACCGATCCGGCCGTGCGTGATGCCTTTAATCACAGCAAAAAAGATCTGGGTTATGGTCTGTTGTTGAAGCGCTATACGCCAAACGTCTCAGATGCCAGCGAGGCGCAAATCAAGCAGGCAACACAGGATTCCATTCCACGCGTGGCGCCGCTGTATTTTGCCTTCCGCATCATGGTGCTCTGCGGCGTGCTGTTACTCGGCGTTATCACGCTGTCGTTCTGGAGCGTCATTCGTAATCGTATCGGCAAACATCGCTGGTTACTCAAGGCCGCGCTGTATGGCATTCCGCTGCCGTGGATTGCGGTTGAAGCAGGCTGGTTTGTGGCGGAGTACGGCCGTCAACCCTGGGCGATAGGCGAAGTGCTGCCAACGGCCGTGGCGAACTCGTCGCTCACCGTTGGGGATATCCTGTTCTCCATGGGGCTGATCTGCGGTCTGTATACCCTGTTCCTGGTCGCCGAGATGTACCTGATGTTTAAATTTGCCCGGTTGGGTCCAAGTAGCCTGAAAACGGGTCGTTATCACCATGAGCAGATGGCAAAAACCGTTCAGCCGGCACGTGGATAAGGAGAACCGCCATGTTTGATTACGAAGTTCTGCGCTTTGTCTGGTGGCTGCTGATCGGCATTTTGCTGGTGGGCTTTGCCGTCACTGATGGCTTTGATATGGGCGTGGGAATGCTGACGCGCCTGCTGGGACGCACCGATACCGAGCGTCGGGTAATGATTAACACCATTGCGCCGCACTGGGACGGTAACCAGGTCTGGTTAATTACTGCGGGTGGTGCGCTGTTTGCCGCCTGGCCGATGGTTTATGCGGCGGCGTTTTCAGGATTTTATGTGGCAATGATTCTGGTGCTGGCGTCGCTGTTCTTTCGTCCGGTGGGCTTTGATTACCGCTCTAAGATTGAAGACAAGCGCTGGCGCGGTGCCTGGGACTGGGGCATTTTCATCGGCAGCTTCGTCCCTCCTTTGGTGATTGGCGTGGCCTTTGGCAACCTGCTCCAGGGCGTGCCGTTTCATGCTGATGAGTATATGCGCCTGTATTACACCGGTAACTTCTTCCAGTTACTTAATCCCTTTGGCCTGCTGGCAGGGGTGGTGAGCGTCGCCATGATACTGGCGCAGGGCGCAACCTACCTGCAGATGCGTACGAACGGCGAACTGTACCTGCGCGCACGCGCCACGACCCAGATTTCCACACTGGTGATGATGGTGTGCTTCGCACTGGCGGGCGTGTGGGTGAAGTACGGCATTGACGGTTATGTGGTGACCAGTACGCTTGATCACTATGCGGCCTCGAATCCGCTGGGTAAAACCGTGGTGCGCGAAGCCGGTGCCTGGATGGTGAATTTCCAGCAGCATCCCGTGCTGTGGTTGTTCCCACTGCTGGGCGTTGTGCTGCCTCTGCTGACGGTGCTGTGCTCACGTATGCACAAAAGCGCATGGGCGTTTGTGTTCTCTTCACTGACGCTTGCCTGCGTCATTATGACGGCCGGTATTGCCATGTTTCCGTTTATTATGCCTTCCAGCACGGTACCGGGCACCAGTCTGACCATGTGGGATGCAACCTCCAGTCTGCTGACGCTGAAAACCATGACCTTTGCCGCGATTATTTTTGTGCCCATCATCCTGCTTTACACCAGCTGGTGTTACTGGAAGATGTTTGGCCGTATTACCAAAGAGCATGTTGAGAGCAACAGCAACTCACTGTACTGATAAGGAGTCAACACATGTGGTATTTTGCCTGGATTCTTGGCACCTTGCTGGCCTGCGCCTTTGGTATCATCACGGCGCTGGCCATAGAGCATATCGAAGACAGCGCCGCATCGGATCGACAATCCTGATGAGCGGATGGCTACAGACGACCTGTCGTCTGATGGATAAGGGCCCGTTCCGGGCCCTTTCACTGGTGCTGGCACTCTGGCTGGCGGGATGTCTGCTGTGGAATCCCGCACGTTATGCCAGCGGTGCTGGCGGCATTCTGCTGTGGCAGGGCGTGTTGCTCATCTGGGCGGTATGCACCGGCGTGATTTACGGTGTTGGGTTTCGTCCGCGACGATTACGCTGGCGTGCTCTGTTTACCCCTTTACCCGCATTAGTGATACTCTTGTGGGGCGTAAGCCGGTTTTATCTCTGACAGCCCATCAGCATTTTACGCTGAAGCGTGAGTTTACTTCAGCGTCTGGTCAAGAAACCTCCACTAAAGCCTTCCGGTTGTAACCAACTGATAATTATTTTCTCCTGGCCCTGGCAGCCCATTCCCAACCCCAATTGTCTTGCGTATAGTAGCAACGTTTAAAACGAGGCCGGGATGTAGAGTGAGTACAACGCTGTTTCGCTGGCCGGTTCGGGTCTACTATGAAGATACCGATGCCGGTGGTGTGGTTTATCACGCCAGCTATATCGCTTTTTATGAACGAGCACGTACCGAAATGTTGCGTCAGCATCATTTCAATCAGCAGACGCTGTTAGAACAGCAGATTGCTTTTGTGGTGCGGCGCATGACGGTGGACTATCTTTCGGCGGCGCGTCTTGACGATCTTCTGGAAATTCAGAGTGAAGTGACATCTATGACCCGGGCGACGATGACATTTACCCAGCGTATCGTGAATGCAGAAGGCAAAGTGCTCAATGAGGCAGAAGTCCTGATTGCCTGCATCAACCCACACCTAATGAAGCCGATTGCGCTTCCCAAGTCTATTGTCGCGGAGTTCAAGCAGTGACTGACATGAACGTTCTTGATTTGTTCCTGAAGGCGAGCCTTCTGGTCAAACTTATCATGTTGATTTTGATCGGCTTTTCGATTGCTTCATGGGCAATCATTATCCAGCGCACGCGTATTCTGAATGCGGCGGGAAGGGAAGCTGATGCCTTTGAAGACAAATTCTGGTCCGGCGTTGAGCTTTCTCGCCTGTATCAGGAAAGTCAGGCGCGTCGCGAAGAGCTGGCAGGCTCGGAGCAAATCTTTTACGCCGGCTTCAAAGAGTTCGCACGTCTGCATCGGGTCAACAACCATGCGCCTGAGGCGGCAGTGGAAGGGGCGAGCAGGGCGATGCGCATTTCCATGAATCGTGAGCTGGAAGCGTTGGAAAATCACATTCCCTTCCTTGGCACCGTAGGGTCCATCAGCCCGTATATTGGTCTGTTTGGTACGGTGTGGGGGATTATGCATGCCTTTATTGCCCTGGGCGCCGTAAAGCAGGCCACGCTACAGATGGTTGCGCCGGGTATCGCAGAAGCGTTGATCGCGACCGCTATCGGTTTATTCGCGGCAATTCCTGCGGTAATGGCTTATAACCGACTGAACCAGCGCGTCAATAAACTGGAACAGGGCTATGACAACTTCATGGAAGAGTTCACGGCTATCCTGCATCGTCAGGCTTTTTCCAGCGACAGCGCTAAGTAAACAGAGGTAAATGATGGCCCGAGTGCGTGGTCGCGGTCGCCGCGAGCTAAAGTCGGAAATCAACATTGTTCCACTGCTGGACGTCTTGCTGGTGCTGTTGCTGATTTTTATGGCGACGGCCCCGATCATTACCCAAAGCGTGGAAGTGGATTTGCCGGATGCGACGGATTCGAAGACGGTTTCCAGTGATGATAATCCGCCTGTAATTGTAGAAGTGTCCGGTGTGGGCCAATACAGCATGGTGGTGGATCACGATCGTTTATCGCAGCTACCCCCTGAACAGGTGATTAGCGAAGCGCAACGTCGTCTGGAAGCCAATCCGAAAACTGTCTTTCTGATCGGCGGTGCCAAAGAGGTCCCTTATGATGAAATCATTAAGGCGCTGAACCTGCTGCATCAGGCTGGAGTTAAATCTGTCGGTTTGATGACGCAGCCGATTTAAAGTCGAACCGTTTTTGGGAACCGAGTGTGTCGAAGGCAACCGAGCAAAACGAAAAATTAAAGCGCGCGATAATCATTTCGGTGATTCTGCATATCGTGCTGATTGCGCTGCTGATATGGAGCTCATTTAATGAGCACATTGAAGCCAGCGGAGGCGGCGGCGGGAGCGATATCGAGGCAGTTATGGTCGATCCCGGTGCGGTGGTTGAGCAATATAATCGTCAGCAGAATCAGCAAAGCGACAGTCAGCGTGCCGAGCAGCAGCGCCAGAAACAGTCACAACAGCAGGCCGAAGAGCTCCAGCAGAAGCAGGCGGCTGAACAACAGCGGCTGAAAGAGCTGGAAAAAGAACGCCTGCAGGCCCAGGAAGACGCGAAGCAGCAGGCGAAAGCCCAGGCTGAACAGCAGAAAGCAGCCGAAGCGGCGGCGAAACAGGCTGAATCTCAGCAGAAAGCGGCCGAGGCGGCCGCCGCGAAAGCCAAAGCGGATGCTAAAGCGGAAGCCGATGCCCAGGCCAAAGCCGCCGCTGACGCGAAAATAAAGGCTCAGGAAGACGCTAAGCAGGCTGCGGCCGAGGCGAAGAAGCAGGCTGAGCAACAGGCGAAAGCCGCCGCGGCCGAAGCAAAGAAACAGGCTGAACAACAGGCGAAAGCCGAGGCTGCCGAGGCCGCGAAACAGGCCAAGGCTGAAGCCGCGAAGCAGGCTAAAGCGGAAGCCGCTAAAGAAGCCAAAGCGGCAGAAGCGAAAGCCGCCGCCGAAGCTAAAGCCGCGGCCGCGCAGGAAGCTAAAGAGAAAGCGGCGGCTGAAGCCAAAGAGAAAGCCGCGAAAGAAAAAGCCGAAGCCGCAGCAAAAGCCAAGGCCGATGCTGCCGCAAAAGCCAAAGCAGACGCGAAGGCAAAAGCGGAAGCAAAAGCGAAAGCGGCGGCTGAGGCAGCGAACGACAGCGACGTCGACGATCTGCTGGGCGGCTTAGCGTCCGGTAAGAATGCACCGAAAAGCGGCGCCTCTGGCGGTGCTGCAGGGCAGGGCAACCAGAAGAAAGCGGGTGCCTCTGGCGCAGATGTGAACGCGTACCTTGGCCAGATTACCAGTGCTATCCAGAGCCGTTTTTACGATGCGGATCTGTATAGCGGCAAAAGCTGTGACTTACGTATTAAACTTGCTCCTGACGGTATGCTGATTGATGTGAAATCAGAAGGGGGCGATCCGGCGCTCTGTCAGGCTGCCATCGCGGCAGCGAAGCAGGCACGTATTCCGAAACCGCCTTCACAAGCGGTGTACGAAGTGTTTAAAAACGCGCCGATGCGTTTCAGACCGCAATAATGCAGTAACCGGCGGCAGGTTGATCTATGGTTAGCTTGCCGTACTCTAGTTGTACTCGTGGTTTTCAGGAACAGTGCCAATTATCGCGGACTCAGGTTCAGATAAGGGAGATAAAATGAAGCAAGCTCTTCGCGTAACGTTAGGCTTTTTTATCCTGTTGTGGGCAGCAGTGCTGCACGCAGAGGTTCGCATTGAAATCACCCAGGGCGTCAACAGCGCGCGTCCCATTGGTGTGGTTCCGTTCAAGTGGGCAGGCCCTGGCGCGGCACCGGAAGATATCGGTGGCATCGTCGCGGCTGACCTGCGTAACAGCGGTAAGTTTAATCCGCTCGATCGTTCTCGCCTGCCACAGCAGCCGACCAGCGCGCAGGAAGTTCAGCCTGCTGCATGGAGCGCACTGGGCATTGATGCTGTCGTCGTAGGACAGATTCAGCCTAACGCCGACGGCAGCTATCAGGTATCTTACCAGTTGGTCGATACGGCAGGTGCTCCGGGTACCGTGCTGGCGCAGAACTCTTACAAAATCACGAAACAGTGGCTGCGTTACGCGGCGCATACCGTGAGTGATGAAGCGTTCCAGAAACTGACGGGCATCAAAGGGGCATTCCGTACTCGTATCGCCTATGTGGTGCAGACCAACGGCGGTCAGTTCCCTTACGAACTGCGCGTGGCGGACTACGACGGCTATAACCAGTTCGTCGTGCATCGTTCACCACAGCCACTGATGTCGCCGGCCTGGTCGCCAGACGGCAGCAAAGTGGCCTACGTAACCTTTGAAAGCGGCAAGTCGGCGCTGGTTATTCAGACGCTCTCGAACGGCGCGGTGCGTCAGGTGGCTTCATTCCCACGTCATAACGGTGCTCCGGCGTTCTCGCCTGACGGCACCAAACTGGCGTTCGCCTTATCGAAAACCGGTAGCCTGAATCTGTACGTAATGGACCTGGCTTCTGGTCAGATTCGTCAGATCACCGACGGCCGTTATAACAGTACTGAACCGACCTGGTTCCCGGACAGCCAGACGCTGGCTTACACCTCTGACCAGGCTGGCGCACCACAAATTTATAAGATTGGTATCAATGGTGGTTCACCACAGCGTATTACCTGGGAAGGGGCTCAGAACCAGGATGCTGATGTGGCCAGCGATGGTAAATCAATGGTGATGATTAGCACCAGTGGCGGTGCTCAACACGTCGCCAAACAGGATCTGGTAACGGGAGCCGTTCAAACGTTAACGGACACGTTCCTGGATGAAACGCCGAGCCTGGCACCAAACGGCACTATGGTGATCTACAGCTCTACTCAGGGCATGGGTTCCGTGTTGCAGTTGGTCTCGACTGACGGTCGTTTCAAAGCGCGTCTTCCGGCAACTGATGGACAGGTCAAATTTCCTGCCTGGTCGCCGTACCTGTAATGTTTGAGCTTTCTGACATTACAAAAAAATAAACAATAATGGGAATTTTCAAATGCAACTGAACAAAGTACTGAAGGGTTTAATGCTGGCTCTGCCAATCATGGCAGTTGCGGCGTGTAGCTCACACAAAAATAACAACAATGACCAGTCTGGCGCAGGTGCTGATGGCGCTTACGGTGCTAACTCTGGCATGAACGGCAACGGTAACATGTCTTCTGATGAGCAGGCGCGTCTGCAGATGCAACAGCTGCAACAGAACAACATCGTTTACTTCGGTCTGGACAAATATGACGTTCAGTCTGACTACGCTCAGATGCTGGATCAGCACGCTAACTTCCTGCGTAGCAATCCATCATACAAAGTGACCATCGAAGGTCATGCGGATGAGCGCGGTACGCCAGAATACAACATCGCCCTGGGCGAGCGTCGTGCTAACGCCGTTAAGATGTATCTGCAAGGTAAAGGCGTGTCAGCTGACCAGATGTCTATCGTTTCTTACGGTAAAGAGAAGCCGGCCGTTCTGGGCCACGACGAAGCGGCTTACGCTAAAAACCGTCGTGCCGTACTGGTATACTAAGAGAATCATATGGTTAGTAACTTCAGACATCACCTGTTGAGTCTGTCGTTACTGATTGGCGTAGCGGCCCCCTGGGCCGCTAATGCCCAAGCGTCAATCAGTAGCGTTGGCTCCGGCTCGGTCGAAGACCGCGTCACCAGTCTAGAAAGAATCTCAAACGCCCAGGCACAGCTGATGCAGCAACTGCAGCAGCAGATGAGTGATAACCAGCGGGATATCGACTCGTTGCGTGGGGAAATCCAGCAAAATACCTATCAGCTGAACCAGGTTGTTGAGCGCCAGAAGCAGATCTATCAGCAGATCGACAGTCTGAGCAGCAATAACAGCAACGCCAGCCAGCCAGCCGCAGGTGCCGGTGATAACGCCGGTGCTGCGGGCGCGGCAGCAGCCTCTGGCACGGATTCCGGTGCCGCTGCAGCCGGCGGCAGTGCGCCGGTACAGAGTGGCGATGCCAACAGCGATTACAATGCTGCTGTCGCGCTCATTCTGGAGAAAAAACAGTATGACCAGGCGATCGCTGCGCTACAGGCGTGGGTGAAACGCTATCCGGATTCGACGTATCAGCCGAATGCCAATTACTGGCTGGGGCAGCTGTTTTATAACAAAGGCAAGAAAGACGACGCCGCGTATTATTACGCCACGGTGGTGAAGCAGTATCCAAAATCCCCCAAGGCTGCTGAAGCGTTGTTAAAGGTTGGCGTGATCATGCAGGAGAAAAACGACACGGCGAAAGCCAAAGCCGTTTATCAACAGGTGATCAAACTTTATCCTGATACCGAATCTGCTAAGCAGGCGCAAAAACGGTTGTCTGGTATGTAATTTGTGCAGGTTTGACCGGATATCGAGTGATTTCTGGTCTTGCCGCATGAAAGGTAGGCAATTGAACCCTTTAACAGAAAATAAGGGTTGCGCTACCTCGGTAAATCAGTAATATATGCCGCCGTTGCCGGGACACATTGCAGATGTGTCTGGCAAGCCTGAAGATGGGTCGTTAGCTCAGTTGGTAGAGCAGTTGACTTTTAATCAATTGGTCGCAGGTTCGAATCCTGCACGACCCACCATCTCCCGCAGGACGTTGTTCCCCAAGAGAACCTTCAGTATTGCTTCACAACCTTAAGATGGGTCGTTAGCTCAGTTGGTAGAGCAGTTGACTTTTAATCAATTGGTCGCAGGTTCGAATCCTGCACGACCCACCATCTTAACCTCAGGCATTATTGGTGAATGTGTTTGAGCGGTTGTCAGCCCCGAGCGGGTCGTTAGCTCAGTTGGTAGAGCAGTTGACTTTTAATCAATTGGTCGCAGGTTCGAATCCTGCACGACCCACCAATTCAGGAAAAGAGCGCCCTCCGGGCGCTCTTTTCGTTTGTCGCGTCGCGTAGTTAAGCGTGCGGGATGAGAACCTGCAGCAGGTTCGACTGAATCGCGCAACGATTCAGGCTGATGCGTCAGCATCACCCGGAGGGCGAGGCCCGCCGGGCCGAGGCAATCCTGCACGACCCACCAATGTTGAAAGGCGCCCTAAAGGCGCCTTTTTGCTATGCGTAAAACGTGTGGGATGAGAACCTGCAGCAGGTTCGACTGAATCGCGCAGCGATTCAGGCTGATGCGTCAGCATTACCCGGAGGGCGAGGCCCGCCGGGCCGAGGCAATCCTGCACGACCCACCAATTCAGAAAAGAGCGCCCTCCGGGCGCTCTTTTCGTTTGTCGCGCCGCGTAGTTAAACGTGCGGGATGAGAACCTGCAGCAGGTTCGACTGAATCGCGCAGCGATTCAGGCTGATGTGTCAGCATTACCCGGAGGGCGAGGCCCGCCCGCTGAGGCAATCCTGCACGACCCACCCATTCAGAAAAGCACGCCCACCGGGCATTTCGTCAGGCGTGCAGTGCGGTTAAACGTGCGATAAGCGCCCGCCACAGGCCGACTGAATCATCCGCCTCCTTGCTAGCCATCTGCCATAAAAAAAGCGCCCTGTGGGCGCTTGTGTGGCGTGAGGCATCAGCAGGATTAGCGTGCGGCGGTCTGGCCCGGTTCGAGATTGAACTGTTTCAGCAGCGTTTCGAGCCGCAGCGCCTGATCTTCCAGGGCATTGGCGGACAGGGCAGAGGCGGAGACCAGCGAGGCGTTTTGCTGCGTGGTGCTGTCCAGCTCCGATACCGCCCGGGCGATCTGCTCAATACCGCGGCTTTGCTCGTCAGAAGCCGAAGAGATCTCACCCACAATATGATTGACGCGGGAAATGGCATTCACCACCTGTCCCATTCTCTCGCCCGCACGCGCAACGCGGTTATTGCCTTCGGCAATCTGACCAACGGATGCACTGATGAGCTGCTCAATGTCTTTCGCCGCCTGAGCGCTGCGCTGAGACAGATTACGCACTTCGCTGGCGACCACCGCAAATCCGCGCCCCTGTTCGCCCGCCCGCGCCGCTTCAACCGCCGCATTCAGTGCCAGGATATTGGTCTGAAACGCGATGCTGTTAATGACGGCAGTGATCTCGGCAATTTTTTTGGAACTGGCAGAGATGTCGCCCATGGTTTGCACCACTTCACTCACCGCAGCACCGCCTTGTTCAGCCTGCAAAGAGGCTTCCGCCGCTATCTGGCTGGCATGGCGAGCGTTATCCGCGTTGTGCTTCACCGTCACGGTGAGCTGCTCCATGCTGGCAGCAGTCTGCACGACAGCCGCTGCCTGTTGCTCAGTCCGTGAGGAAAGGTTGTGGTTGTCGCTGTTAATACTGCTCGCCGCCTGGGAGACGGTGAAGACGCTGTCGCGGACTTCCTGAATCATCGTCCGCAGGCGGTGATTCATTGCGCCCATTGCACCGGCCAGCTTGCTAAGCTCATCACGGCCGCCCGGTTTGATATCGGCACTTAAATCCCCGCTGGCGATGCGCTCGGCCAGCAGCAGGTTGTTTCGGACAGGGGCGGTGATCTGACGGCTGATCAGCCAGGCGATGAGAATACCCAGTAGAACCGCAATGCTGACCGTCAGCAGCGTCAGATTAATTGAACCGTGGGTCAGGTTGCTGTTTTCCGCTTTCATCTGCTGCAGAAGCATTTTAATGATGGCACTGCTTTTATCACCGTCCGTTTTAACGGCGCTTTCCGCAACGCTGAGTTCGCGAAAGCCTGCCGCGTAACGCTCACTGAGTTGTTTCACGTCAAGCGTTGCGCTCCACAGTGCGTTCAACTGCGTCTGTGCCTCCGGGGGCAACTGCGGTAATAAGGCGGAGAGGCTGGACTGAATCGTCCTGGCTTGTTGTTCAAGCTGCACCTGAAGCGTAGCGGCATTAACCGGGTCGTAGCGCAGTAACTGAAGCTGATCGCGTAGCTGGCTGATGGCGAGAAGCTGCTGGAACAGTACGCTGGCATCGGTCATCTGCGTTTTAATTAACGCTTCGTACAGGGTTGACTGGCTTTGCATGTTGCGCTGCTCGAGCTGTTTACCCGTGGCGGCCAACGTCTGGACTGCCTGGGTCATGGTGGTGATGCTGCTTTGAAAGTGACTGAGTTGACTGGCGATAGCCTGAAGTTCAGCCTGCTGTTCAGGCTGCCATGTGAACTGCTGAGCATCCTGAGTGAGCTGAGAGGCGTGGGCAATGTAATCTGCCATCACTTTGCCGGCTTTTTCATCCCCATAAAGCAGTTTGAGCCGGTTGACTTTGGCCTGAAAGACATCAATGTTGATATCGTAAATCAGGGTGCTTTGTTCATAAACATCACGAATATTTTTAAAGCGTAATACGCTGATACTGCCCGAGCCCACCACTAACAATAAAACGAGTCCAAATCCTAAACTGAGTTTGTGCGCAATTTTTGTATTTTCTAACCGCAACCCCATGACTTCTGCCTCCTGCCCATGTCAACGATGTTAAGCCAAATTGGTTATCGGTTGCACAGGGCAGGAGTTTAGTAAGAACGCGGTTATTTTTTTGATAATGCAGAAATTATGAGCGCGCCGCGTAAGGCTTACAGGCTTTTCCAGATATGCATCACGGCATAGCTGCGCCACGGGCGCCACTGCTGCGAACGAACTTCTGCGGCCTTAGGCGTCAGGCCTCCCAGCTTATTGCGTATAGCAATATCCTCTTTGGGAAAAGCATCAGGCCAGCGCAGTGCGCGCATGGCGATGTAATGCGCGGTCCAGGGGCCAATGCCCGGCAGCGCGACCAGCCGCGTCATAATCTCATCGGGCGTGAGCGTAGCGTTAAAACGCAGGCTGCCCTCAACACAGGCACCTGCAAACGCCAGAATCGCTCTGGCTCGCGCGCTGACAATCCCAAGGCTGGCAATCTCATCGACCGTCGCCTGTGCGATGCGCTGTGGCTGGACAGTATAGCGGGACAGGTCCGGGAATGGCGTCGAGCAGGGCTCACCAAACGCCTGGGCAAAACGGCTGCTGAGGGTGGTCGCTGCTTTCACGGTGACCTGCTGACCCAGAATGGCACGGACGCCCATTTCAACGCTGTCAAACGCGCCAGGCACGCGCAGGCCGGGAGCGTCATGAAGGCTTTGTGCCAGCAGAGGATCCTGCTGCAGGTGAGCCGCAATTCGCTGCGGCTGCGCGTTCAGGTCGAACAGATCGCGCAGGCGGCGCAGGAGTGCAGGTAATACCGGCGTCAGGGACAGCGTGAACTCAACGCGGAGCGCATGCCTGGCCGGGAGCGGTGAAACGCTGACCCAGCCGCGATACTGACCCAGCGCCACGGTTCTGCGGTAGGTTTGGCCCTCAACGGCTTCAATCTCTTTCATCAACCGCAACTGCAGAAAATCCAGCATTGCCTGCCAGTCATAGGGCGGGCGATAGCTGAGCTGTAGTTGCATGGTATCGCCTGGCTGCTGTGTGGGTTGCGGCGCGGTTTTTCGCAAGGCGCCGGGTGTCATGCGATAGCGGGCCTGGAACACGTCATTAAAGCGCCGTAAACTGCCGAAGCCGCTGGCGTAGGCAACATCGGTAACCGGGAGCGTGGTTTCAGTCAGTAGCTGCTTGGCCAGCAACATGCGCCGTGTCTGTTTCAGCTCCAGCGGGGTGACGCCTAACTCCTGCTGCACAATCCGCCGCAGCTGACGGGCACTCATGCCAAACTCGGTGGCGATGTCGTCCAGTCCTGCGTGCTCTTCCAGCAACCCCTCTTCAATGCGCTGCACCAGACGGTCGGCCACTCTGTGGGCATTGTCGACGGGCGCATTACCGGGTGCCAGTTCAGGACGACAGCGCAGGCAGGGGCGAAAACGCGCTTTCTCCGCGGCCTCAGCACTGCTAAAGAACACGCAGTTTTTTTGCATCGGCGGCTTAACCGGACATATCGGACGACAATAAATGCCGGTTGAGGTCACGCCAACAAAAAACACGCCGTCAAAACGCGTATCCCGCGACGTTAACGCCTGGTAAGCCGTATCTGGATCAAACATGGTTGCTCTCCGGCAAATAGCGACAGCGTAGCGCTGGCGGATGAGATTGACTGGCTGTTTTCGGACAGCACATCAGTTTATTGTAATGACCGAAAACAGCCAGTTTGACGCTAAAAAAGTGCGATAATGCCCGACAGAATGATGATGGGAGGAACAGCATGTATTACTGCAAACCTGTGACAACCCCGGTCGGCGAACTCACGCTTATCGCCAGCGATCGCGGTCTGGCGGCCATTTTATGGCAGGACGAAGTGCGCAGACATCCCCGCTTATCGCCGGTAGAACGCGACGATAACCATCCGGTGCTGCGCGAAACCGAAACCCAGCTGCACGAGTATTTCGCGGGGACGCGCCAGCGTTTTACCTTACCGCTGGATTTCGCCGGAACCGACTTTCAGATAAAAGTGTGGCAGGCGCTGCTCACCATTCCCTTTGGCGAAACGCGCAGTTATCGACAAATTGCCGAGGCGATTGGTCATCCTGCCGCGGTGCGCGCGGTGGGCGCGGCGAATGGCCGAAACCCGCTGTCGATTGTGGCGCCCTGTCATCGAGTGATTGGGACGAATGGCAAACTGACCGGCTTTGCGGGCGGGCTGGCGGTCAAAGCCTTCTTACTCAAGCTGGAAGCGCCCCAGCAGGGGCTTGTCGGCCTCTCTTCATCGTAGCGAACAAATAAAACACGACACTCTGCCGCTTTTCCGCTATCGTGTTTAGCATATAAAACACGATGGCAATATTTACGTCCTGTTAAGCCATAACTGGCGATTTTCGTTAATTTTACAGAACGAGAGCGGTGTCATGAGCGCAATCTTTGATCCAGAAAATGCTGTTTATCCTTTTCCGCCGAAGCCTGCCCGGCTGAACGACGAGCAAAAAACCTTTTATCGGGAAAAAATTAAAGCGCTGCTTAAGGCTCGCAATGCCGTGATGGTGGCGCATTACTACACCGATCCTGAGATTCAGGCCCTGGCGGAAGAAACCGGTGGCTGCGTCTCTGACTCGCTCGAAATGGCGCGCTTCGGCAGCCAGCATGCGGCCGGTACGCTGCTGGTGGCCGGCGTCCGGTTTATGGGGGAAACGGCCAAAATCCTCAGCCCGGAAAAAACCGTCCTGATGCCCACGCTTGAAGCCGAATGCTCGCTGGATCTTGGCTGTCCGATTGAGGAATTTAACGCCTTTTGCGATGCCCATCCCGATCGTACAGTCGTGGTTTACGCGAATACCTCGGCGGCGGTGAAAGCGCGCGCCGACTGGGTGGTCACCTCCAGTATCGCGGTGGAATTAATCGAGCATCTGGATAGCCTGGGTGAGAAGATTATCTGGGCACCCGATCGGCATCTGGGGCGCTACGTCAGTCAAAAAAGCGGGGCCGATGTGTTGTGCTGGCAGGGCGCCTGCATCGTCCATGATGAGTTCAAAACCCAGGCACTGCAGCGGATGAAGGCGCTTTATCCGGATGCGGCGGTGCTGGTTCATCCCGAATCGCCCCAGGCGATTGTGGATCTGGCCGATGCGGTAGGCTCGACCAGCCAGCTGATTCAGGCTGCCAAAAGCCTGCCGCATCCGCAGATGATCGTGGCGACCGATCGCGGTATCTTTTACAAGATGCAGCAGGCGGTGCCCGACAAAATATTGCTGGAAGCGCCGACGGCAGGCGAAGGTGCGACCTGCCGAAGCTGTGCGCACTGCCCCTGGATGGCCATGAACGGACTGCAAGCCATTGCCGAGGCGCTGGAGTCAGGTGGGCAGGCACATGAAATTCACGTGGATGCGGCGCTGCGTGAAGCCGCACTGGTACCGCTGAACCGTATGCTATCCTTTGCTGCAAATCTCAAACATAACGTGAAAGGAAACGCGTAACGCGCGTCTTTGACAGGTGGCTGATATGGATTTTTTTAGCACACAAAATATTTTAGTACACATCCCCCTGGGGGCCACGGGCTACGATCTGTCATGGATTGAAGCCATTGGGACACTGGCGGGCCTGCTGTGTATCTGGCTCGCCAGTCTGGAAAAGATCGTCAACTATGCGTTTGGTCTGCTAAACGTCACGTTGTTTGCGGTGATCTTTTTTCAAATTCAGCTTTATGCCAGCCTGCTGTTACAGCTGTTCTTTTTTGCGGCTAACGTTTATGGCTGGTACGCCTGGAGTCGGCAAACGTCTGATCATCAGGCCGAGTTAACTATACGCTGGTTACCGCGCGCAAAAGCCATTGGCTGGGCGGTTGGCTGCGTGATCGCGATTGCGTTTATGACGGTGTATATCGATCCGGTCTTTGCCTTTCTCACTCAAATGGCGGTGAGCCTCATGAATGCGGCGGGCTTTGCCGTGGCGATGCCCACGCTGCAGCCGGATGCGTTTCCCTTCTGGGACGCCTGCCTGATGGTGCTGTCGATTGTGGCCATGGTGCTGATGACGCGTAAGTACGTCGAGAACTGGCTGCTTTGGGTGATTATCAACGTCATCAGCGTGATGATATTTGCCCGTCAGGGGGTTTACGCGATGGCGCTGGAGTACGCTATTTTGACGTTGATTGCGCTCAATGGCTCAAGGATGTGGATAATCAGCGCACGAAAACAGGGTTCTCGTGCGCTGTCTGCTCAGTGATGATGTGCGTGCTCACCGTGCTCGTGATGGTGGTGAGCACCCTCAATCACCGGCGTGTTAAGCGCGCAGTCCGGTCCCACACAGGGCTGAAACTCCATCTGCACCGTCGCGTGTTCAATTTGATAATGGTCGTGCAGATAGGTGTGAATGCGGCGCAGTAAACCATCGTGATCGCGCGGCGGGATCACCTGAACATGCAGCGTTAAAATCGGCTTCTCGCCCACCTGCCAGACATGCACATGATGAACATCGCGCACCTCTGCAATATTACGCTTCAGATCGCGTCTGAGCTTAGTCACATCCAGCGAATCAGGCGCGCCTTCCAGTAGCTCATGAAAACTCTCCCGCAGCAGCGCCCAGGCGTTACGCAGTATCAGCAGTGACACCAGAATCGACAAAATAGGGTCAGCAGGCGTCCAGTTCGTCAACAGAATGATGACCGCCGCGACGATGGCACCTACCGAACCCAGCAGGTCGCCCATCACATGCAAGGCGGCCGCCCGCACGTTGAGGTTCTTCTCTTCACTGCCGTGGTGCAGCAGCCAGAATGAGAGAATATTCGCCAGCAGCCCGCCAATAGCAATGCCCAGCATCAGGCCGCCGGTGATGGGCTGCGGATGGGAGAAGCGTTCAATGGCTTCCCAGACAATCAGGAAGGTAATCAGGATCAGGGCAATAGCGTTAACAAAGGCGGCCAGCGTGGTAAGCCGCAGCAAACCAAAGGTATGACGATCGTTGGGTTTACGTTTGGCAAACTGTACGGCCAGTAATGCCATCAGCAGCGCGGCGGCGTCGGTCAGCATATGACCTGCATCCGCCAGCAGGGCCAGTGAGCCTGAAATCCAGCCGCCAATCACTTCCGCGACCATAAAGAGCGCCGTCACGGCAAAGGCCGCCATCAGGCGCTTACGGTTGGTGTCCTGACCGCTATGAGAGTGGGTGTGTGCCATAAGTATCCAGTTTGAGTAATAACCTGTCGGTCAATGATATCAGCAATTGCCATTCTGCTGAGCTGTCCTGCTGGTGCTTCGCCTTGTCAGACAGCTGCTGACAGAGCCTTGCCCCTTCTTCAATGCCAATCAACAGCCAGCTTCCTTTCATACGGTGTGCTGACTCGGCCAGCTGCGTCGCGTCACCGGCCTGGTGCGCGGCATACAGCTGTGCCCGATCTTTCTCCAGGGTATCACGTAATGTTTTACCCAGTCGGTTAAGAAATTTCTCGTTTTGCTGTGCCAGCTGCCACAGATTGTCCTCCACTGACGCGAGCGGATCGTCGCGGAAGTCTGCCAGTATCTCGCCGATATCCTGAAGCTGAACTGGTTTAATCAGCACGCGCTCGTTCGCAGCCAGCTGCACGTTAAGTAACTGCGCGTCGGCGGAACACAGCACCCGTCGCTGCCTGCCGCCACGCTGTCGTTGCCGACGGCGTAACAGGCGCAGCAGCAGCGTGCCATCAGGACGCGGCATCATCTGATCGATAAACAGCAGGTCGTAAGGGCAGCGCGCATCGGCCAGCAGCAGATCGCGGCCATGCTCAAAACAGTCAGCCTGAACAGCAAAGCGGGCAAGCTGCTGCTCCATTACGATCAGGTTGGTGGGATGATCGTCAACCACCGCCACGCGCAGCCCCGGAAAGCCCGGCAGGGCCGTCGGGTCGCTGTCAGGAACGGGATCACAGGGGATCAGTGGCAGCACGATCGTGACATCCGTGCCTTTGCCGGGTACGGAATGGAGTGCAATATCGCCGCCCATCCGCTGCACCATCTCCCGACAGATAAACAACCCCAGTCCGCTGCCCTGGACCGATACGGCTTTTCCCGACGGTGCCTGGTACCAGGGATCGAACAGTTTACGCTGCTCCTCTGCCGGGATGCCGCTGCCGTTGTCGCTCACGGTTAACTGCAACCTGTCCGTGGCCGACAGCGTCAGGCGAATCAGGCCCTGCCGGGTAAATTTAAACGCGTTGGTGATGAGATTATTCACGACCTGCTGCAGGCGATCGGCATCCATCATAATCGCGTCAGGCAGCGGGGTCAGGGCTTCAACCTGCAGCCGCGGCCCCTCCGGGCGCATCAACGGGTGGTAGAAATGGCGCTGCTGCGCCAGCCAGGGGGCTAGCGCCAGCGGACGGGGCGACAGGGCAAAACTGTTGTTTTCAATTCGCGCATGATCCTGCAGATCGTTAAGCAGCGTCATCAGTGACTGCGCGCTGCGGTGCAGCAGTTGCAGGTTGTCACTGGAACGCTGCTGTTTTTCCAGCTCCAGCAAGCCCAGTATCGCCTGCATGGGCGTGCGCAGTTCGTGACTGACCGTCGCTAAAAACTGGCTTTTCATCGCGTTGGCGCGTTCGGCCTGCTCACGCTGTTGACGGTCACGTCGCTGTTGCCAGTAACGCCGGGCAAGCAGCACCAGCAAAATCACGATGGCGACGCCGCCCGTCAACAATACGGCCACCGGCAGGACACGCATCGCCGCAACGCTGCCAGGTTGCGGTGGCATCGACCAGCGATCGCGCATCTGGTTTTGCGTATCGGCGGGGATCTGTTGCAATGCGCGATCCAGAAGGGAACGCAGCTCGGGCCGATCGGGCGCGATGCCCACCGCGATGGGCCACGCAATATCGCTGGCGGCAAAAGCCAGATGAATCTGCGGATCGTTGCGGCTGGCAATCCGCCAGCGCGCGGACAACACGTTATCCACTAAGGCATCAATCTGCCCGGTTGCCAGCGCATCGTACAGGCTGTTTCGGTCGCTGTAGCGTTGAACCTGCGCGTTCTCAGGAATAAGGCGTTGCGCCAGGTCATTCTGCAGAATTCCGATGCGCTTGCCTGCCAGATCGCTCCAGTGCGACCAGTCAGCTGGCTGGCGGATATAAATGCCCCACAGCGCGCGCCAGACCGGCAGGCTGGTACTTTGCGTTTCGCCGTTAAGCGGTTGCATCAGCTGTAACATCACCTGGTGCTGAGCGATCAGACTGGCGGCCTCCTGAGGGTTACTGACCCAGCGCGGGGTAAAACGTAATCCTGTGCTTTGGGCCACCGCGTTGAGCAGATCAATACCGTAGCCCCGCGCGGTGCCGTTGCTGTCACGGTAACTCCAGGGATAGTTATCCGCTTCAGCGGCGTAGGCCACAACCGGGTGGGCCGTTATCCACTCGCGCTCGCTGGCGCTAAGCATCAGCGTCTGCGTGTCCTGATAGCGGGGAAGACTGCTGCTCCAGCGCGCCTGCAGGGTACTCATCAGCTCGGCGGGAAGCTGGCGCAGACTCTCGTTCAGCCACGCGATAAGCGCCGGATCGCGCGCCACGGCGCGCAGGTTGAGCTGACCGGCATCGATGCCGGAAGCGATTTGGTAGATTTGTCCCTGTTGCAACTGACTCAACAGAAAACCCGCGCTGGTTTCATCCGCCACAACGTAATCGTTCTGCTGATTCAACAACGTATAGAGCGCCTGAAGATCGCTGCCGTAGGTTCGCCACTGATGACGGGCCGCCAGGGCCGGGGGCAGCTGGGCCAGCGTGAGATGACTGATAGCCAACTGAGCATTATGACTATTGAACATCACGGCACGCTGGTTCTGCTGATTGCGATAAATACGCAACGGACTGCTAAACCAGCTGTCGCTGGCGACCGTATTGGCTGGCAGGGGCGGGGCAATCATTCCCAAAGCAAAATCTATCCGGCCGTCCGTTAGTGCGCCTAATAAGTCAGCCTGAGTGGCATAAAGACTGAGCGTGAACTGCGCCCCGGTTAACTGGTGCAGCGCGGCCAGGTAATCGGCATCGATGCCGTAGAGATCGTTACCCACCCGCATTGTCCAGGGCGCATTATTCTCCTCCAGCAGGCCGACCCGCAAGACTTTGCCCTGCATCAGCTCGGCGCCTTTGACCGGCATCATCATGGGCAGACTGATGCTGCTGACCGGGCGCACATCGGCCTGCGCTAGCGTGGTAAACATCAGCAGGAACAGGAGCAGCCAGCGTCTCACTGCTGTGCTTTCCATAAATCAGCCAGCTCAACGACGGAGCGGGTGCCGGTTTTTTCCAGAATATTCTTTTTGTGAGTGCTGACGGTTTTGTTACTGATATGCAGCCGCTCGGCAATTTGCAGATTGGATAAGCCACTGGCCAGCAAAGCCAGTATCTGGCGCTCTTTACTGGTCAACGGCAGTTCCGGCTCGTCAGGACAGTCGGGGAAGGCGACGTGTCCACCGAGTACCGCCAGAATCGCGCTGAGTAACTGCTCCATGCGTTGGCTCTTCACCACATAGCCTGCCGCGCCCAGGGCCTGAGCGCGCCTGACGTAGTGGCTAGTTTGCTGGGCAGAATAAATCAGCACCGGGCAGTCGGGTAAATGGATCTTCAGGCGACGCAGGATCTCCAGCCCATCACCATCGGGCAAGCCGATGTCCAGCACGATGATATCGGGCGGAAGCGAGAGAAAAGCGCGGGCAGACTGTTCGCTGCAGGCGGAATAAAGTTGAAGAGGAATGGGGGATTTAGCCAATGCAGCTTCGAGTGCTACTTCAACCAGTGGATGATCGTCTATCAGAAGCAGTGAGGCCATGAACATTTCCCTGTCAAGTTAACAGGCTCAGCATAGCGGAAGTTGCGGCGGGATAAAATAAAGGAGAGCCAGGCTCTCCTTATCAGCTCAACAGTCAGTGATTACTGCGTGGTGCCGTCAGTTTTGGTATTAACGTGACCGCCACCTTTTTTGGTATGCACTTTTTTATTCATGTCAGGGCATTTGCCATCTTTACACTGCGTGTTCTTGTCAATTTCATCGGCAGTCATGTGTTTGCTGCTGGAGGTGCTGTCTCGGGTTGGAGAAGACATCTCAGTGCCGGTGTTATTAATTTTGCTGTTATCCACTTTGTTCGGTGGCAGATTCTCATTCGCGCCGCCGGCGACTGCGCCTGCTGCTGCGGCCTGGTTAGAGTTTCCGTTGGCAGCCATTGCTGCGCCACTGCCCAGAGTCATTGCTGCCGTCAGAAAAATTATTGCAAACTTATTCATCATTATGCTCCCGTTAATAAATGATATTTGCTGTCTCTAACCGCTGCCAGATAAGGTTCAGAGAAAAAGCGCCCTGAGCGAAATAAAATTTCGCTGGTTAGCTTAAAGACAGGTGTTAATAAAAGTAAGCCACCGTTCCTCAGTGATTACCTTTAAAAGTCTAGACGCATAACCCATTTATGCAAATTTCACGCATACATTATGCGCTCATCAGGAATTTACACCCTGTGCGCTTCGGGCTACATTGGCTGGGTTGTGTCCGGCGGGCGCCGGGCCAGAAATTATATGGAATGAGTATGAATTACCAGAACGATGACTTACGCATCAAAGAGATCAAAGAGCTCCTGCCCCCCGTAGCCTTACTGGAGAAATTTCCTGCCACCGAACGTGCAGCGCAGACCGTGTCTCAGGCTCGCCAGGCCATTCACCAGATTCTGACCGGCCAGGACGATCGCCTGCTGGTGGTCATTGGGCCCTGCTCAATTCACGATACGGAAGCCGCACAAGAGTACGCGGCGCGCCTGTTAACCCTGCGTGAGCAGCTTAAAGGCGAGCTGGAAGTGGTCATGCGCGTTTATTTTGAAAAACCGCGTACCACCGTTGGCTGGAAAGGGCTGATCAACGACCCTTACATGGATGGCTCCTTTCAGCTAAACGACGGCCTGCGCCTGGCGCGTAAGCTGCTGCTGGAGATCAACGATTCCGGCCTGCCTGCCGCTGGCGAATTCCTGGATATGATTACGCCGCAGTACGTGGCGGATTTGATGAGCTGGGGTGCCATCGGTGCCCGTACCACCGAGTCACAGGTTCACCGCGAGCTGGCTTCCGGCCTTTCCTGCCCGGTAGGGTTTAAAAACGGTACGGACGGCACCATTAAAGTGGCGATTGATGCCATCAACGCAGCCGGTTCACCGCACTGTTTCCTGTCGGTGACCAAATACGGTCACTCCGCGATTGTGGAAACCCGCGGTAACGGCGACTGCCACATCATCCTGCGCGGCGGTAAAGAGCCGAACTACAGCGCCAGTCATGTCAGCGCGGTGAAAGCCGGTCTGGAAAAAGCCGGGTTGGCTCAGCAGGTAATGATCGACTTTAGCCATGCTAACAGCAGCAAGCAGTTTCAGAAGCAGATGCAGGTGGCGGACGATGTGGCACAGCAGATGATCAACGGTGAGCGCGGTATTATCGGCGTGATGATTGAAAGCCATCTGGTTGAAGGGAATCAGAGCCTGGAAAGCGGCGAGCCGCTGGTCTATGGCAAGAGCGTCACGGATGCCTGTATTGGCTGGGCCGATACCGAAAAGGTGCTGCGTCAGCTGGCCGATGCGGTTATAAAGCGTCGCAGGTAAGCAGGGCGCAATAAAAAAGGGCCAGACATTGTCTGGCCCTTTTTGCACGGAAGCAAAATTACTTCGCTTTACCCTGATTGGCAACGGCCGCGGCTTTCGCTGCGATCTCGTCAGCATCACCCAGGTAGTAATGTTTGATCGGTTTGAAGTTTTCATCGAACTCGTACACCAGCGGAACGCCGGTCGGGATATTCAGTTCAAGAATCTCTTCTTCGCTCATGTTGTCCAGGTATTTCACCAGCGCACGCAGTGAGTTACCGTGGGCCGCCACGATCACTTTCTCACCACTTTTGATACGTGGCAGAATGGATTCGTTCCAGTAAGGGATCACGCGTTCGATGGTCAGCGCCAGGCTTTCGGTGGTGGGCAGCTGCTCAGGCTTCAGTGAAGCATAACGCGGGTCGTGTCCAGGAAAACGCTCATCGCTGCGGTCCAACTCTGGCGGAGTCACCGCGAAGCCACGACGCCACTGTTTAACCTGCTCGTCGCCGTATTTTGCGGCGGTTTCAGCTTTGTCCAGGCCCTGCAGCGCGCCATAGTGACGTTCGTTCAGACGCCAGGATTTCTCAACGGGCAGCCAGGCCTGATCCAGCTCATCCAGCACATTCCACAGGGTGTGAATGGCGCGTTTCAGCACAGAGGTGTAGGCGAAATCAAACACGAAACCTTCTTTCTTCAGCAGCTGTCCGGCTGCTTTAGCTTCGGTACGGCCCTTGTCAGAAAGGTCTACATCATACCATCCGGTGAAGCGGTTTTCGTTGTTCCACTGGCTTTCGCCGTGTCGCACCAGAACCAGCTTAGTTACAGCCATAGCTTAACTCCTTAATACTTGATGTTTCTGAGATAATGGAAACCTGCTGTCGCCAGCCCGTTGGCTGACCAATTGCGTTCTACCATAGCGGAAAACGGCGCACTGCGTAAGTCTGTCTGTGACGCACTGCGCGTTTTTCACACGGTGGCTCAGCGTGGTGTAAAGCGATAGCGCGTGACGGATTCCCAACGATCTCCCGGTTGCAGCCAGCAATCATCCTGTGGCCACTCGGGATGATTAGGCGAATCCGGTAAAAATTCACTCTCCAGCGCGATCCCCTGAAAAGCAGTATAGCTTTCCTGCTCCCGGGCGCGCGTGCCGGCCAGATAGTTACCGCTGTAGAACTGTAACGCGGGCGCTGACGTGGTCACGCTCAACTGGAGCTTGCCGTCCTCTGACCAGAGTTCAGCGGCAGGCTGGCTGCTATCGCCTGCACTGTTCAGCAGGAAAGCATGGTCATAGCCTTTAACTGCCTTCTGATCGTCATCGGCAAGAAAATCCTGCTCAATGCGTTTGGCCTGACGGAAATCGAAGCTGGTGCCGTCCACGGCCTTCAGTGGGCCGTTGGGAATCCCCTCGCTATCCACGGGCAGGTAACGATCGGCGTGCAGTTGTAACCGATGCTGGCGCGCATCACCATGATGCGCATCAAGATTAAAGTAAGCATGGTTGGTGAGACCGACCGGGCAGGGCTGGTCGCACTGCGCCTGATAGTGAATGGACAGGCAGTTATCGTCATCCAGCACATAGCGTAAATCAGCAATAAGGTTGCCCGGGTAGCCCTGATCGCCATCGGGCGAATCAAGACGATAATGTACTTCCGTTTCTGACTGACTGACAATTTGCCAGCGGCGTTTATCAAACCCTTCTGGGCCGCCGTGTAACTGATGTTCGCCCTGATTGGCGCTCAACGGGCGGCTGATTTTATTCAGTTTCGCGCCGGCAATACGGTTCGCATAACGGCCTACCGTGGCACCCAGATAGGCATCCTGATGCAGATAGTCGGAAGGGGTTGCACAGCCCAGCAGGGCTTCACGCACGTGACCGTCCTGCAGTGGGACCCGCGCCGACAGCCAGGTTGCGCCCCAGTCCATAAAGGTGGCAATCATGCCATTGGCATTACGTAATACGGTGATGCGCCACGGCTGACCGTCCGGCGCATGGGAGTTCACATCGTTTAGCATTGGCCCGCTCCTTCCGATGCTTTGCACACGTAGAAGGTCTCCTTGATGCCCGTTTTGGCTTCATACTGGCTGGCGACGGCGGCCTGAACCCGATCCACCAGATCAAGCGGCATCAGAGCGACAATACAGCCACCGAAGCCACCGCCGGTCATGCGAACACCGCCACGATCGCCGATCTCGGCTTTAACAATCTCGACCAGGGTATCCACCGGCGGCACGGTAATTTCGAAGTCATCACGCATTGAGGCGTGAGATTCCGCCATCAGTTCGCCCATGCGGGCTAAATCGCCGCGAGACAGCGCCTCGGCGGCCTCCAGCGTACGGGCGTTTTCAGTGATGACGTGACGTACGCGTTTGGCAACCTGCGGATCTAACTGAGACTCAGCCGCGTTGAACTCGGCCAGGTCGACATCCCGCAGCGCCTTTTTGTTAAAGAAGCTTGCGCCGGTTTCACACTGCTCACGGCGAACGTTGTATTCGCTTCCCACCAGGCTGCGACGGAAGTTGGAATTGATGATGACCACGGCAATATCGTCCGGCATCGAAACCGGTGTCGTGCCCAGCGTCCGGCAGTCCAGCAGCATGGCATGATCTTTCTGGCCCAGCGCGGAAATCAGCTGATCCATAATGCCGCAGTTACAGCCCACGAACTGGTTTTCTGCTTCCTGACCGTTGACCGCGATGGCGGCGCCGTCCAGTGCCAGGTTAAACAGCTGCTGGAAAACCGTTCCGACCGCCACTTCCAGCGAGGCGGAAGAGCTAAGGCCCGCGCCCTGAGGCACGTTGCCGCTAATCACCATATCGACGCCGCCAAAATCCGGTACGCGTTGCTGAAGGTGCTTGACGACGCCGCGCACATAGTTCGCCCACATGGGTTCTTTTACGCTGGTAATCGGGGCATCCAGTGAAAAGATGTCCTGCGCCTGATCGTAATCCACGGCAACCACGCGTACCTGGCGGTCGTCGCGTTTTGCACAGGCGATAACCGTTTGATAATCAATAGCGCAAGGCAGCACGAAACCGTCGTTGTAATCGGTATGTTCGCCAATCAAATTAACGCGGCCTGGGGCCTGAATCGCGTGGGTTGGCGCATAGCCAAAGGTCTCAGTAAACACCTGCTGCGTGATGGTTTTTAAGCTCATTGTTGTGCCTCACGGAAATGAATATCGCTCACGGAACGCAGGCGTTCGGCTGCCTGTTCTGCGGTTAAATCGCGTTGGGTTTCAGCCAGCATCTCGTAGCCGACCATAAATTTGCGCACCGTTGCGGAACGCAGCAGCGGCGGATAAAAGTGGGCGTGCAGCTGCCAGTGTTCATTGTCTTCACCGTTGAACGGCGCGCCGTGCCAGCCCATGGAGTAGGGGAAAGAGCACTGAAACAGGTTGTCGTAACGGCTGGTCAGGCGCTTGATGGCACAAGCGAGATCGTCACGCTGCGCATCGGTCAAATCGGTCAGGCGCTTAACATGGGTTTTGGGCAGCAGCAGGGTTTCAAACGGCCACGCCGCCCACCAGGGCACCACGGCCAGCCAGTGTTCGGTTTCAACAACGGTGCGGCTGCCATCCTGCTGTTCACGCGCAAGGTAATCCACCAGCATCGGCGAACCCTTTTGGGCAAAGTAGCGGCGCTGCAGATCGTCTTCGCGCTGGGCTTCATTAGGCAGAAAGCTGTTGGCCCACACTTGTCCATGGGGATGAGGATTAGAGCAGCCCATCGCGGCGCCCTTGTTCTCAAAGACCTGCACCCAGGGATAGTGCTGACCCAGTTCAGCCGTCTGTTCTTGCCAGGTGCGGACGACGTCCTGTAAGGCGCTCAGTGACATTTCGGGCAGGGTTTTACTGTGGTCGGGCGAAAAGCAGATGACGCGGCTGGTACCACGCGCGCTTTCGCAACGCATCAACATGTCATCGCTTTCTGGCGCGTCGGGCGTATCCGTCATTAACGCGGCAAAATCATTCGTAAAAACGTAGGTGCCTTGATAATCAGGATTCACATCGCCCGTGATGCGCGTGTTGCCTGCGCACAGGAAACAGTCAGGATCGTGTGACGGCAGCGTATTCACTGCGGGCGTTTCCTGAGCCCCCTGCCAGGGACGTTTGGCACGATGAGGAGAAACCAAAATCCACTGATCGGTCAGGGGATTGTAACGGCGATGAGGATGATCGGCCGGGTTAAATTTTTCCATGTTGCATCCTGGTAAGCGTCAAAATTAAAAAGTCATCAAGAAAAAATAGCACATCGGGTGAGTCAAAAACGTGATCCAGTCTGGATAAGTGGTATCGTTTACACAAGCTGAATATTCTTATTTAAAGGCAGATCCGCACATCGCATCGCTAAAAAACAGGTTTAAATGGTAGCGTTTACATCTGGTGGTCAACAACGCCGCTGGCACGGCGTCAGGGCACTCAAATCCTGTCCTGTTGGTAGCGATAGCCGCCGTCAGGCTGGGCCACAAAATGCAGACGATGGGTAATACACTGGGGCGCGTCCTCAGCATGATGTGAAACGAACAGCAGTTGAGTACGGTCTTCACCAATCAAAATATCGATGAAACGTCTTACCAGCTGGCGGTTGAGTGGATCAAGCCCCTGCAAGGGTTCATCCAGTATCAACAGCGTAGGATGCTTAACCAGCGCCCGGGCGATCAACACCAGCCGTTGCTGGCCCCAGGATAAACCGTGAAAGGGCATATCTCCCATTCTGCTATCCATGCCCAGCAGCGCCAGCCACTGACGCGCCAGCGTCATTTGGCGATCGGAGACGGCCTGATAAAGACCAATCGAGTCAAAAAAGCCGGACAGGATCACGGTCCGGACGTTGACGCTTACGCGGTAATCAAGATGCAGGCTGCTGCTGACATAGCCAATATGCTGTTTGATATCCCAGATGGTTTCGCCGCTGCCACGGCGCCGGCCAAACAGGGTTAAATCGTTGCTGTAGCCCTGGGGATGGTCGCCCGTGACCAGGCTGAGTAATGTGGATTTGCCCGCGCCGTTTGGCCCGAGAATATGCCAGTGCTCCCCGGTATTAACCTGCCAGTCGAGGCCGTCGATAATACGCTGGTCGTTATAGGATACGATGCCGTTACGCAGAAGCACTCGTGGCGCGTCATCTGCCAGCGGCGGTAGCGCATCCGGGACGTCGGCTTCCGGCAGCGCCATACCTGCCAGTTGCTCACTGCGCGCCAGCTGGGCCACCAGCGCCTGCGCCAGAATCTCCTCACGGGGTCCGACATGCGTCAGGCTGCATTCTGCCAGTACGCCGACCCGGTCAACGTAGTCCGGAATATCATCAAAGCGGTTCAGCACCAGCACCAGGGTAAAATCCGCCTGCGGCAACTGGTGCAGCGTGGCGGTCAGATTCGCGCGCGATTCGACATCCAGGCCGTCGAAAGGCTCATCCAGAATCAGCAGGTCGGGCTGCTTCATCAGCGCCTGGCACAGTAATGTTTTGCGCGTTTCACCGGTAGAGAGGTATTTAAAACGGCGGTTAAGCAGGCCGGTGATACCAAACTGCGTGGCCAGCTGCTCGCAGCGCACCCTGTCTTTAACCTCATCCTGAATGATTTCAGCCGTTGTGCGGCCGGTATCATCCTCACCTTCGCTCAGCAGGTCGGTGTTATTCCGTTGCCACTCATCGGCGACCAGCTTCTGCAACTGCTCCAGCGACAGGCGGCTGGGACGTTGAAAATCACAGGTTACCTGACCTGACAGCGGTGCCAGTTCCCCCGAGAGGGCGCGCGCCAGTGAGGATTTACCACTGCCGTTGGCTCCGACAAACGCCCAGCGCTCGCCGGGCTGTAGGTGTACATCGGTCAGCGACAACACTCGCGCATCATTAAGATGAAATATGCCTTGCGAAATATGCAATGAAGCCATGATTCGTTCCATTTTTTGCAGCGTTAACCGTTGTTGTAGCCACTGCTTCGAACGAAGTCAAACCCGAATGATAAATCAACGCAAAGCGGCGACGATGGCGTGGCTGGCGCTAAAGCTGGCGATCACGGCGTGACCCGGTTGCCACTGCCGACGCGCAATTTCCGCGTTTTCCAGCGTGGCACACAGCGTTTCACCGCCCGGCAGGCGCATCAGGACTTCACTGACCTGCTCACCGGTTTCGATAGCGCTTATGGTGGCGGCCAGCTGATTATCCGCCCCGGTTGCATGCGTATGAAGGCTGATCCACGGGGCTTTAATCAGAACCAGCACCTCTTTGCCGGCCTTGAGATGCAGGCGTTCTGCGCTGCGCGTGGTCAGGGCGACGTTGAGCCGGGTTACGCCATCCGAGAGCAGAATGGTCAGGTGCTGCTGGATATGCTGCGCGTCGTTATCCACCACGGTGCCGAACAGTTGATTACGTGCGCTGGTTTGCAATGAAGAGCGGGCGATAGCGGCCAGCAGGCTGTCCAGCGGCAGCGAGTCCTGTTGCAGAGCATCAAAGGCGTGCTGTTGAATCTTTTCCATCAGGCCGAACAGCTGTACCAGACGTTCGCCATAGCGGGTTAACTGCGCGCCACCGCCGCCTTTGCCACCGGTTGCCCGCGTCACCATTTCCTGTTCAGCCAGCTGGTTCATCTCGTTGATGGCATCCCAGGCGCTTTTGTAACTGATGCCCGCCAGCTTCGCGCCCTGGCTAATCGAACCGGTTTGCTGCACGCGCTTTAACAGTTCAATGCGGCGTGGATCGGCAAACAGCTTTTGCTGCAGGCGGATGTGAAGGGTGAGTTCGGCTTGCATGGTGGCTCCTGCAAAGAATGAATCGCGTAATCAGGCAGATGATAACGAGCTTTCAGCCTCAAAGTAAAAGCACGAAAAGGTCTGCGCAAAGTTTTACTAAGCCGTTACAATCTCTTTTTTTAAACGCAAAGTGGGACTCTTCATGCTGGAACTCATCAAAAGCCTCGCCGTGGCAGTGATCATGGTACCTGTGGTAATGGCGATTATGTTAGGCCTGATCTACGGCCTGGGTGAAGTGTTTAACCTCATCTCTAAAACGGGTCGCCGCGACAACAACAACGCCCGCTCACAGAACTAATCCCCACACAACGTCCGCCTCAGTGCGGACGTTGTCCTCGCCCTGAACGCCTCTTTTTACTTTTTTGCTAATTTGACGCCGCTGTCAGATAATGCGTTGTATTATTCAATATATAACGATCACTGGAGAAAAATCATGCGTTTACCCTTTCGTCGTCTGAGCATTGCGCTGGTAATGAGCGTTTCACTGGCAGGCCAGGCGCTGGCGGCCGATAAGGTCACCGTGTTTGCGGCGGCGTCACTCACTAACGCGCTGGAAGAGATTGCAGCACAGTACAAAAAAACGCACGGCACTGACGTTGTCTCATCCTTTGCGTCGTCCTCGGTACTGGCGCGTCAGATTGAGCAGGGCGCACCTGCCGATCTGTTTATCTCAGCCGATCAACAGTGGATGGACGATGCCGTTGCTAAAAAAAGTATGATCGACAGCACCCGCTATACGTTGTTGGGCAATGACCTGGTGCTGATTGCACCGCGCAGCGACAGCGCCAAACCGGTGACGATCAACGATAAAACCAACTGGAAAAGCCTGTTGAAGGGCGAACGTCTGGCCGTGGGCGATCCCGATCATGTGCCGGCGGGCATCTATGCTAAAGAAGCGCTGCAAAAGCTGGGTGCCTGGTCTTCTGTTTCCCCGGCGCTCGCGCGTGCCAGTAATGTGCGCGCCGCCCTGGCGCTGGTGGAACGTAATGAAACGCCTTATGGCATTGTGTACGGCTCAGATGCTGTAGCCAGTAAAAAAGTTCAGGTGGTGGGCACCTTTCCGGAAGACAGCCACAAGCCGGTCGAATATCCTGTCGCAATCGTTAACGATCGCGACAACGCTGCCGTTAAGGCTTTCTATAACTACCTGAAAGGGCCTGAAGCGGCCGCAGTGTTCAAACAATACGGATTCTCGCCTAAAAAATGATACTCAGTGATGTTGAATGGCAGGCGGTCCTGCTCAGCCTGCAGGTGTCAGGCATTGCCGTACTGTGCAGTCTGCCATTCGGTATCCTGATGGCATGGGTGCTGGTACGTTGCCGCTTCCCCGGTAAAGCCATCCTCGACAGTGTGATCCACTTGCCTCTGGTACTGCCGCCGGTGGTGGTGGGTTACCTGTTGCTGATTGGCCTGGGCCGGCGCGGCATCATCGGTGAAAAACTGTATGAATGGTTTGGCTTCAGCTTCGCCTTTAGCTGGCGCGGCGCGGCGCTGGCCTCTGCGGTTATCGCCTTTCCCCTGATGGTGCGGGCCATTCGTCTGGCGCTGGAGGCGGTGGATAGCCGGCTGGAGCAGGCTGCGCGCACCTTAGGTGCCGGACGCTGGCGGGTCTTTTTTACCATTACGCTGCCGTTAACGCTGCCCGGTATTATTGTCGGCACCGTACTGGCCTTTGCCCGTTCCCTTGGCGAGTTCGGTGCCACTATTACCTTCGTTTCCAACATTCCCGGCGAAACCCGCACCATTCCTCTGGCGATGTATACGTTGATTGAAACGCCCGGGGCGGAAGGGGCCGCCGCACGTCTGTGCGTTATCGCGATCGTTCTGGCACTGGCTTCCTTACTGGCGTCTGAATGGCTGGCGCAGTGGGGGCGTAAACGGATGGGTGCTTCATGCTGACGCTGAACATGGCTCAACGCCTGGGCGAGCATCAGCTTGAGGTTGATGTGACGATCCCCGCCAGCGGTATCACCGCGATATTCGGCGTGTCGGGCGCGGGCAAAACCTCACTGATTAACGCCATTGGCGGCTTAACCCAACCTCAGCGCGGACGGATTCAGCTGAATGAGCGAATACTGTTTGATGCCGATCAGCAGATCGCCTTGCCGCCTGAAAAGCGCCGCATCGGCTACGTTTTCCAGGACGCACGGCTGTTTCCGCACTACCGGGTTCGGGGGAATTTACGTTACGGCCTCTCGGCCAGCATGAAGGGCCAGTTTGATTCGCTGGTGGCGTTACTGGGCCTTGAGCCGCTGCTGGATCGTTTTCCGCTGTCGCTGTCGGGCGGAGAAAAGCAGCGTGTTGCTATTGGCCGCGCCCTGCTCAGTGCGCCCGATATTCTGTTAATGGATGAGCCGCTGGCGTCGCTGGATTTACCGCGCAAGCGTGAGCTGATGCCTTATCTGCAGAAGCTGGCGAAGCAGGTTGATATTCCCGTGTTGTACGTCTCCCATAGCCTGGAGGAGATTCTGCAGCTGGCGGATAACGTGCTGGTGCTGGATCAGGGTAAGGTTAAAGCCTTTGGCCCGCTGGAGCGCGTCTGGAGCAGCAGCGCAATGCGGCCATGGCTGCCCGCCAGCGATCTGACCAGCGTGCTGCGTGTGCAGGTGCTGGAGCACCATCCTGATTATCCTATGTCGGCGCTGTCTCTGGGCGATCAACATATTTGGGTCAGTCGGGTGAATTTGCCCGTTAAATCGGCATTGCGGATCCGTATTGCCTCGGCGGACGTCTCCCTGACGCTGCAACCGGCTCAGCACAGCTCTATCCGCAATATCCTGCCTGCGCAGGTCGTCGAACTCATTGAGGTGGGCGATCAGGTTGAGGTCAGGTTGCGCATTGGCGTAAGCGAACTGTGGGCGCGCATCTCGCCCTGGGCGCGCGACGAGCTCAATATCCGGCCGTCACAGTGGCTGTATGTCCAGATTAAAAGCGTGTCGGTGACGGCCTGAACCCGGCAGGCGTGTGCCTTGCCGGGTTGGGCAGGATTACAGGACGTACTGGTAAAGCGTGTCGGCGATACTGGTTTCCAGGTTGGTGCCAGTGACCATTTTTGCCCGGGATTTAATCACGTCATCCGCATTCCCCATTGCCACGCCCAGCCCCACCGTTTCCAGCATGCTCAGGTCGTTATAGTTGTCACCAAAGGCAATGACGTCCTGCAGGCTCAGCCCCACGGATTCTACCCACTGCGCCAGGCGCTTGCCTTTGCTGTTGCCGCCGCGGGCTACATCGACCTGATCGTGCCATGACCATTCACAGGCCAGCCCGAGTTCGGTTTCCGCGCGCTGCGCAAACTGCTGCAGTTCGGTGGTGTTCTCATGAGACAGGGCAAACTTCCAGATCGACCCGGCCTCTCTGGCCGCCTGCGCCAGGCTGTCCACCTGCTTAAACACAGGACGCTGGTGCGGCGGAAGCGACTCACTCCACTTCAGTGTGCGAATCACATGGCCGGTTGGCGTTTGATACAGCATTGCATCGTCTACATACAGCAGGCCGTGAATCTGATGTTCGTCCAGCATCTCAATGACGCGCACCGCGCTGCCGACGTCCAGCGGGTCAGCGGCCAGCACTTTTTTGGCCGGATAGTCATACAAATAGGTACCATTACAGCAGATTGCAGGCGTATCCAGGGCTAACGTCTGGTAGAAAGGATGGATAGCGCAGTGATGACGGCCGGTCACGATAATCACCTTGACGCCAGCCTGACGCGCTTGAGTAATCGCTTCCACGGATTGGGGCAGAATGGTTTTCGTCGGGGTTAACAGCGTGCCGTCAAGGTCGAGGGCGATTACACGATAGCTCATTAATCCTCTCATCGGGATGGGTTAGCAGAACAGTAAGTCTACACCTGACCGTGGTACAGAAACAAAAATCAGGGCACAAATCATTCCAGCGAGACAGAAAAAAACGCGCTACAGTGACCCTCAGAACAACATGAGTCAGCGAAAAAGGAGAATACATGAAGCAGGTTGTCTACACCGCCAGTCCCGAGAGTCAACAAATCCATGTCTGGCAGTTGAATGAAGATGGCACCTTGACGCTCCTGCAGGTTACGGACGTCGCCGGTCAGGTTCAGCCTATGGTGGTGAGTCCAAAAAAAGATTTCTTGTATGTAGGCGTGCGCCCCGACTTCCGTGTACTGGCGTTTCGCATCGCCTCAGACGGCACCTTGACCGAAGCCGGACAGGCGCCTCTGCCGGGCAGCCCGACCCATATTTCCACCGATCATGCCGGCCGTTTCCTGTTTTGCGGCTCTTACAACGATGCGTGCGTCAGTATCAGCCCAATAGGGGATGACGGCGTGCCACAGGCACCGAGCCAGGTCATTAACGGCCTGGCGGGATGCCACTCCGCCAATATCGACAATGCCGATCGGACGCTGTACGTGCCTGCCCTGAAGCAGGATCGCATTTGCCTGTTTACCCTTGGCGCAGACGGTCAGTTAACCCCGCATTCGCAGGAGCAGGTTACCACGTCGGAAGGCGCCGGGCCTCGCCACATGGCGTTTCATGCCAACGGACAGTACGCCTACAGCGTCAATGAGCTGAACAGCACGGTCGAGGTCTGGGCGCTGAACAATGCGCAGGGCAAGGTTGAGTCGGTACAGACGCTGGATATGATGCCGCCTGATTTTACCGGTACCCGCTGGGCTGCCGATATTCATCTGACGCCAGACGGACGTTTCCTGTACGCCTGCGATCGCACCAGCAGCACCTTAACGGTCTTTAGCGTCAGCGAAGACGGTGCCGTGCTGACAGTTGAAGGGTTTCAGCCGACCGAAACGCAGCCGCGCGGATTCAATATCGATCACGCGGGCCAGTTCCTGGTGGCGGCGGGGCAGAAGTCACACCACATCGAAGTCTACAATATCACTCAGCCACAGGGCTTACTGAAGCCGGTGGGCCGTTACGCCGTTGGACAGGGTCCGATGTGGGTAGTGGTACATCAGCTGGCAGGATAACCTGCAAATTGCCGCTTCCGTAATCGTTCGACAGGCCGGAAGCGGCATTTTTATGCGGCGATCAGACGTAATGAACGGTCAGCGATGCGCTGGCTAGCACGTGAAAATGCACGTTAAACCCGACCATGGCGCCGCTGGCACCCTCATCGACGTCGATTTTGTCCACATCCAGCGCATGAACGCTGAAAATATAACGATGGGTTTCACCGGCAGGCGGTGCTGCGCCGCCGTATCCGGCCTGACCGAAATCCGTGCGTGTTTGTAGCGCCCCGGCGGGCAGTGCGGCTTTACCCGAACCGGCACCCTGCGGCAGCGATGTGGTCTCGGCCGGAATATTCGCCACCACCCAGTGCCACCAGCCTGAGCCGGTAGGCGCATCCGGATCGAAGCAGGTGATGACAAAACTTTTGGTGCCTTCTGGCGCATCTTCCCAGGCAAGGTGAGGGGAAAGATTATCGCCCTGATAACCCATTCCGTTAAAAACGTGTTTCTCCGGCATCTTGTCGCCGTCGTGTAAATCCTGGCTGTAAACTCGCATTACATCTCCTTGCGTTAATGGTCACTGCCTTTTCATCTTAACCAAAAGCCGGTTTACGTCCAGCCGTTGCAACATTAAGAAAGAAAGTGAGCGGGCTGCTCCAGCGCCGCCCCAATCGCATTGACCAGCTTATCCAGCGCCTCAGGGGAGATGATATAAGGCGGCATCAGATAAATCAGGCGGCCAAAAGGGCGAATCCAGACGCCCTGACTGACAAAGAACTGTTGCAGCGCCGCCATATTGACCGGTTGATGCGTTTCCACCACGCCAATGGCTCCCAGCACGCGCACGTCAGCCACCGCGGGCGCGTGACGCAGGGGCAGCAGCGCGCCACGCAGCTGACGCTCGATCGCCGCAACCTGCTGACGCCAGTCACCTTCCTGCACCATTGCCAGGCTTTCTGACGCCACCGCGCACGCCAGCGGATTGCCCATAAAGGTGGGGCCGTGCATAAAGCAGCCCGCCGGACTGAGGCTGATGGTATCGGCCACGTCACGGGTGGTGAGGGTAGCGGCGAGGCTCATCGTGCCGCCGGTCAGGGCTTTGCCTACGCACATGATGTCCGGTGAAATCGCCGCATGTTCGCAGGCGAACAGCGTACCGGTGCGGCCAAAGCCGGTTGCGATCTCATCGGCGATCAGCAGAATGCCGTAGCGATCACAGGCTTCGCGTACACACTGCAAATAGCGCGGATGGTAAAAACGCATTCCCCCGGCACCCTGAACGATGGGTTCCAGAATCACCGCGGCCAGCTGCCCCCGATGCTGCTGGATCAGCCGGATAAAATCCTCTGCATCACGCGCATCCCACTCGTCATCAAAACCGCACTGCGGCGCCGCGGCGAAATGGTGTTCCGGCAGGTAGCCGCGCCACAGGCTGTGCATGGAATTATCCGGATCGCATACCGACATCGCGGCAAAGGTATCGCCGTGATAACCGCGTTTGAGCGTCAAAAATTGCTGACGCGTCTCGCCTCGCCCAAGCCAGTATTGCAGCGCCATTTTCATCGCGACTTCAACGGCGACCGAGCCGGAATCGGCCAGAAATACACATTCCAGCGCGTCTGGCGTCATCGAGACCAGCTGACGACACAACGCCACCGCGGCAGGATGGGTAATGCCGCCAAACATCACGTGGGACATCTGCCCCATCTGCTGTTGCAGGGCGCGATTCAGGCGCGGATGGTTATAGCCATGTATCGCCGCCCACCAGGACGACATTCCGTCCACCAGGGTACGACCATCTGCCAGCTGCAGATGATAATCCTGTGCCGCAACAACCGGATAGCAGGGCAGCGGCTGCTGCATTGAGGTGTAGGGATGCCAGATATGCTGGCGATCAAATTCAGCGTCCTGAGAAGTAAACATCGGAGTTGTAAACCAAAATAAAAAGATTTAGTTTACAAGTATAACCACGTTAACTGTCGGGATGACACCTTTTTTGGAGTAAGTAATGTCACAACGTTGGACTCTGGCTCAGGCCCAGGCGCTGTTTGAACGGCCATTTCTTGAACTGATGTTTGAAGCGCAACAGGTGCACCGCCAGCACTTCGATCCACGTCAGGTGCAGGTCAGCACACTGCTGTCGATTAAAACCGGTGCCTGCCCGGAAGACTGCAAATATTGCCCGCAAAGCGCCCGCTACAAGACGGGCCTGGAATCTGAGCGACTGATGGAAGTGGATGAGGTACTGCGTTCCGCGCAAAAAGCCAAAGCCGCAGGCTCCAGCCGCTTCTGCATGGGGGCGGCATGGAAAAACCCCAGCGATCGCGATATGCCCTACCTGGAAAAAATGGTCGAAGGCGTCAAAGCGATGGGCATGGAAACCTGCATGACGCTTGGCACGTTGAGCGACAGTCAGGCGCAGCGTTTAGGCAGTGCCGGACTGGATTTCTACAACCACAATCTGGACACCTCACCGGAGTTTTACGGCAATATCATCACCACGCGCAGCTATCAGGAACGACTGGATACGCTTGGGAAAGTGCGTGACGCCGGCATCAAGGTCTGTTCGGGCGGGATTGTGGGCCTGGGTGAAACCGTAAACGACCGTGCCGGACTGCTGGTACAGCTGGCTAACCTGCCGACGCCGCCTGAAAGTGTGCCCATCAACATGCTGGTGAAGGTGAAAGGCACGCCGCTGGCAGACAATGATGACGTTGAACCGTTCGACTTTATCCGCACCATCGCCGTGGCGCGCATCATGATGCCCACCTCGCATGTTCGCCTGTCCGCAGGCCGTGAGCAGATGAACGAGCAAACCCAGGCGATGTGCTTTATGGCCGGGGCAAACTCCATTTTTTACGGTTGCAAGCTGCTGACGACGCCGAACCCGGAAGAAGACAAAGATATGCTGCTGTTCCGTAAGCTGGGGCTGAATCCTGAGCATACGCAGACCGCAAACGGCGACAATGCCCAGCAGCAGCAGTTAAGTGAGCAACTGCTTCATGCCGATACAGAAACATTCTATAACGCGGCGCTGTAATGAGCTGGCAGCAACGCATCCAGCAGGCGCTGATACAGCGCCGTGCTGAAGATGGCTGGCGCGAACGGCGCGTGATTGAAGAGAATCAGACGCGCCTGATCCGCCATGCCGGTCAGACCTTTCGCCATTTCTCAAGTAACGATTATCTTGGGCTGAGCCAGCATCCCGCCGTCATGGCGGGCTGGCAACAAGGCGTGGACGAGGCCGGTGCCGGTGCGGGTGCATCGGGCCATGTAACCGGTTTTCATCGTTTACATGCCGAGCTGGAAGCACAGCTGGCAGACTGGCTGGGCTATTCGCGCGCGCTGCTGTTTATTTCCGGCTTTGCGGCGAATCAGGCGGTGATTCACCTGCTGGCAGAGAAAAATGACCGCATTCTGGCCGACAAACTGACGCATGCTTCGCTGCTGGAGGCCGCCAGCCAAAGCCCTGCTCAGCTGCGCCGCTTTACCCATAACGATCCTCTCAGTCTGGCTAAGCGCCTGGATGCGCCCTGCGAAGGGCAAACGCTGGTGGTAACCGAAGGGGTTTTCAGTATGGACGGCGACAGCGCGCCCCTTCAGGCGATCGCCGACCGGGCGAAACATGCCGGTGCCTGTTTGCTGGTCGATGATGCGCACGGCATAGGGGTGACGGGCGAGCAGGGACGTGGCAGCTGTTGGGCACAGGGCATGAAACCCGACCTGCTGGTGGTGACCTTTGGCAAAGCCTTTGGCGTAAGCGGGGCCGCGCTGTTGTGTGATGAGGCGACTGCCGATTACTTTGTGCAATTTTCCCGTCACCTGATTTACTCCACGGCGATGCCGCCAGCCCAGGCCAGTGCGCTGTTAGCGTCGCTGAAACAGGTGCAGGCGGGTGATGATCGCCGCCAACGTCTCGCGCGTAATATCGCCCATTTCCGGCATGGCGCGGCCTCGTTGCCCTGGCAACTTATGGCGTCGTCCAGCGCCATTCAGCCATTAATCGTCGGGGATAACGGCGAGGCGCTGGCGCTGTCTGCGCGCCTGGCCAGGGCGGGCTGCTGGGTCAGTGCGATCCGTCCGCCGACCGTGCCGCCGGGCACGGCCCGTCTGCGCATCACGCTTACCGCCGTCCATGAGCCAGAGGATATTGATGCCCTGCTGGAGGCGCTGTATGACGCTGCAGGTTGATAAAGGCGCGGTTGCACGGGCATTTGGCCGCGCCGCATCTCAGTATGATCACTATGCTGAACTCCAGCGGCTGAGCGGGGACGCGCTACTGGCGCAGGTGCCAGCGCACAGCGGTTTGCAACTGCTGGATGCCGGATGCGGAACCGGCTGGTACAGCCGGATATGGCGCGATCGGGGTAAAGAGGTCACGGCGCTGGATCTTTCCCCGCAGATGCTGCAACAGGCCCGGCAAAACGGGGCCGCGCATCACTATCTGGCTGGCGATATTGATGCTCTGCCACTGGCAGACCAGTCTGTTGACCTCGTATGGAGCAATCTGGTGGTGCAGTGGAGCGAGAATCTTCAGGCGGCGCTGATGCAGTTTAACCGGGTACTCAGGCCCGGCGGCTGTCTGCTGTTTTCCACCCTGAGCGCGGGCTCCCTGCAAGAAGTGCATCAGGCCTGGTCACAGGTGGATGGCCGTCTCCATGCGAACCGCTTTTTGCCTGCGCAGGAGATTGCTGCCGCCTGTGAAACACAGCGTCTGCGCTGCCATGCGCAAACCCTTACCCTGCATTTTCCCGATGCGCTGAGTGCAATGCGCTCCCTGAAGGGCATCGGGGCAACGCATCTGCATACCGGACGGTCTGGCTGCGTGTTAACGCGCCAGCGTCTTGCCCAGCTCGAAGCCCACTGGCCGCGGGATGAGCAGGGTTTCCGCCTCAGTTACCATCTTATGTTTGGAGTGACACAATGTTGAATCGCTGGTTTGTTACCGGCACCGACACCGAAGTCGGTAAAACGGTTGCCAGCGCGGCGCTGCTGCAGGCTGCCACCGCCGCAGGCTACCGCAGTGCGGGCTATAAACCTGTGGCCTCAGGCTGCGAGCTCACCGCAGCAGGCGTGCGCAACAGTGATGCGCTGACCTTACAGCGTTACAGCAACGTCCCGCTGCGCTACGAACAGGTCAATCCACTGGCGTTTATGGAGCCGACTTCACCTCATATCGCCAGCGCGGATGAGGGCAGACCGATTGAGTTTGCCACGCTGTCGGCGGGGCTGCGGGAACTTGAGCCGCTGGCAGAATGGATTTTGGTGGAAGGTGCGGGCGGCTGGTACACGCCGCTTTCTGAGACGCAAACCTATGCAGACTGGGTTGAGGAGGAGCAGCTACCGGTCATTTTGGTGGTGGGCGTCAAGCTGGGATGTATCAATCATGCCATGCTGACTGCCGATGCGATTCGCGCACGCGGCCTGCACCTGGCGGGCTGGATCGCCAATACGGTACAGCCACCCAGCCAGCGTTATCAGGCCTACCTGGCGGCCTTAACGCAGCGGCTTCCTGCACCTTGCCTGGGCGTGATCCCCTGGCTAACCCAGGAAGACCAGCAGGAAAACTGTGGACATTATCTGACGCTGCCGGATCGATCAGGCCACCGTTAACCACTTCTCCAGGGTCGCGTCATCCAGCTGGGCGACGTTGCCCTGTGCCACATTGCGCCCGCGATGCAGCAGGAGAAAGTTGTCAGCCACGCGGCGAATCAGCGAGACGCGCTGTTCAAGCAGCAGAATCGTCAGGCCGTAGTCACGATTAAGGCGACGAATCAGATTCCCCATCTCTTCTTCCAGCCAGGGCGCCATGCCGTCGGCGGGCTCATCCAGAATCAACAGGCGGGGCTGCAGCACCAGCGCACGGGCCAGAGCCAACTGCTGCTGCTGATAGACCGGCAGGTCGCCGCTGCGCTGCTGACGGAGCGAATAGAGCGCGGGTAACAGATCAAAGATCATTTCCGGGATCGCCCGATAACCGTCATTCGCCTGTGCGCCTGCCAGTAAGGCAATGAGTAAATTATCCTCAACGCTCATCTGAGTAAAAATGTGGCGCCCCTGCGGAACAAACCCGATCCCCTGTCGGGCCCGCAGCTCAGCAGGCTGCGAGAGCAGGTCTTCCGGCGGCGAGCCATCCTGCTGCCAGCTGATCGTCCCGCTGTTAATCGGTAGCTTGCCCATAATGCAGTTCACCAGCGTGGTTTTTCCCATACCGGGGCGTCCCAGTATGCCGGTGCAGGTGCCGGGAGGCAGATCAAGATCCACATTCCAGAGAATATGATTTTTACCGTAAAACTGATTCACCGACCGTAAACTTAGCATCTGACGCGCTCCTTCCAGATAATTAACCTGAATGCTTTCGCCGTTCATTTCTGGTAAATCGCTCTAATGAGATAGCGGCGCATTTCACGCGGCTACTGCCTGTAACACTCAGATGAGAGAGCATGCAATTACCAGGCCAGAGTCTCAACGGCGAGTGGAGTCGGGGCTAACCAGTGAAAATCACCCTGTTTAAAGATAAATAAAAGTTAACAATTCCACGTCAGGACGCTTACGCGGTACAGCGTTGGTGCAGGTTCATGAAGCCGGGAAGTGCACCTGCTCGTTAATGGGGCAATAAAAAAAAGAAAAGTGAGACGCACTTGTCGCCGATCAAGGCACGGATTGCGCTGATAGCTAAATCACTACCCGTTAGCGTCAGAAAATAAGCGAAAAAAAATATTTTTTTATCGCCCAAAGGAGAGTGAAAAAAATTATACACAGCCGATGTGCAAAGGGCTGTCATTAGTTATCCACTATTCCTGTGGATAACCTTGTGCATTAGGTAATGAAAACAGGTTGGAAGCGAGGAAATACGGGGCCTGGTAACCCGATGATGAGAATCTGGGCTTTTTAAAGTAACGACATTAATTCAGTGACTTAGCAAAAAACAAGCCTGCCGGATTGGGGCCGATTCATCAAACTGCAATTTTATGACACATGCTTGACAAATGTTAAATCAATATCGGGCTTGGGGATAACCTTGCGCAACAGAATCCGGTTATCGCGCGCGATAATGTCAAAGAGTCAAGCGTAAAGTGGTTGCCGTTACTGTGCATCAACACTGTTATTATATCCAGTATTTTTTTCTGGCAAAATCGCCATAGCAGAGTAAAATAATGGGCTGCCCGCCGTCTTTCATCTGCAGGAACCGCATTCATGAGTAAAGATTTTAAACTGAACTCCGCTTTCAAGCCTTCCGGCGATCAGCCAGAGGCGATCCGTCGTCTTGAAGCCGGACTGGAAGATGGCCTGGCGCACCAGACGCTATTAGGCGTTACCGGATCGGGTAAAACCTTTACCGTGGCTAACGTGATCGCCGATCTTAACCGGCCCACCATGGTGCTGGCACCGAACAAAACGCTGGCGGCCCAGCTGTATGGTGAGATGAAGGAGTTTTTCCCGGACAACGCGGTGGAGTTTTTTGTCTCCTATTACGATTACTACCAGCCTGAAGCCTATGTCCCAAGCTCTGACACCTTTATCGAAAAAGACGCCTCGGTTAACGAACACATCGAGCAGATGCGTCTTTCCGCCACTAAAGCATTACTGGAGCGGCGTGATGTTATCGTCGTTGCCTCAGTGTCGGCCATTTACGGTCTGGGCGATCCCGATCTTTATCTGAAAATGATGCTGCACCTGACGCGCGGTATGATCATCGACCAGCGCAGCATTCTGCGTCGCTTGTCAGAGCTGCAGTACACGCGCAACGACCAGGCGTTTCAGCGCGGCACCTTCCGGGTGCGTGGCGAGGTCATCGATATTTTTCCGGCAGAGTCCGATGATATGGCACTGCGGGTGGAGTTATTTGACGAAGAGGTCGAGCGCCTGTCCCTGTTTGATCCGCTCACCGGGCAGGTTGAATCGGTTGTACCGCGTTTTACCATCTATCCGAAAACGCACTACGTTACGCCGCGTGAGCGCATTCTGCAGGCCATGGAAGACATCAAGGTTGAGCTGGCCGACCGGCGTAAAACCCTGCTGGAAAACAACAAACTGCTGGAAGAGCAGCGCATCACTCAGCGCACCCAGTTTGATCTGGAGATGATGGGCGAGCTGGGCTACTGCTCCGGCATCGAAAACTACTCGCGTTACCTGTCAGGCCGTGGGCCGGGAGAGGCGCCGCCTACGCTGTTTGACTATCTCCCCGCAGATGGCCTGCTGGTGGTGGATGAGTCCCACGTCACGATTCCCCAAATTGGCGGCATGTACCGTGGCGACCGTGCACGTAAAGAGACGTTGGTAGAGTACGGTTTCCGACTGCCTTCGGCGCTTGATAACCGTCCGATGAAGTTCGAAGAGTTTGAAGCGCTGGCCCCTCAGACGATCTATGTGTCGGCAACGCCGGGCAAATATGAGCTGGAGAAATCCGGCGACGAGGTCATCGATCAGGTGGTGCGTCCAACCGGCCTGCTGGATCCGATTCTTGAGGTCCGCCCTGTGGCGACGCAGGTTGATGATTTACTGTCTGAGATCCGCCAGCGCGTTACGATCAACGAGCGCGTCCTGGTGACCGTCCTGACTAAACGCATGGCGGAAGATCTGACAGAGTACCTTGAAGAGCACGGTGAAAAGGTGCGCTATCTGCACTCGGATATCGACACGGTGGAAAGGATGGAAATCATTCGTGACCTGCGTCTGGGCAAATTTGACGTACTGGTTGGGATCAACCTGTTGCGAGAAGGGCTGGACATGCCTGAGGTATCGCTGGTGGCCATTCTGGATGCGGACAAAGAGGGCTTCCTGCGTTCGGAGCGTTCGCTGATTCAGACCATTGGTCGTGCGGCACGTAATATTAACGGTAAAGCGATTCTGTATGGCGACAAGATCACGCCTTCAATGGCCAGAGCGATTGAAGAAACGGAACGCCGCCGTGAGAAGCAGCAGCGGCATAACGAAGAAAACGGCATCGTGCCTCAGGGCCTGAACAAGAAAATCACCGATATCCTGGAACTGGGCAATAACGTGGTGAAAACGCGTGGTAAAGCCAAGCCCGCTAAGCGCAATGCCGCTGAGGCAGACGCCGATTACCTGGCGTTGTCCCCCCAGGCGTTGCAGAAAAAGATCCACGAGCTGGAAGGGCAGATGCAGCAACATGCGCAAAACCTGGAGTTCGAACAGGCGGCGGGCCTGCGCGATCAGCTGCAGGAATTGCGCACATTGTTTATTGCGGTGTCCTGATTCAGTTGAATCCCTGAACGGCGTGCTCCAGCGCGGCGCGCAGCAGTTGGCGGTCGTGGCGGTACTTGATATCGGCGGCCTCCAGCGGTTCACGAATAATCAGGCGGTTTTCCACCCGGCTGACGTCCGTGGACGGGCCAACTACGATCGCGTCGATCACCCGCTTGCCAATGTAGTGCTCCATCATCGCCAGTTTGTCGGCCACGGTAAGCGTTGCCGCCGCAGGACTCAACTCGCGGCCCAGGTTGCCGATAAACACCATGTTAGCGGGCGTCCGGCGTAATGCCTGCGCCATCTCTTTCATGAGCAGAATGGGCATCAGGCTGGTGTAAAAGCTGCCCGGTCCAATCAGAATGAGATCGGCTTCTGCAACAGCATCGAGCGCCTCGCGGGTGGGCAGCACGGCAGGATGCAGCATCAGTTCCTGCGGTGGAAGCTGCATGGCGTCGATAGCGGTTTCCCCATACACCGCGTTGCCCTCGCTATCGGTTGCAACTAAATCAACCGGATGCTCTGACATGGGGATTAAAAAGGCGTCAACTTTCAACAGGTTTCTGATGATGTTGACCACTTCCAGCGGCCGCACGCTAAGGTGATCCAGCGCTTTCAGTATCAGGTTACCCAGATTGTGTCCGGCCAGTTCACCGTTGCCGGTAAAGCGATATTCGAACATGGCGGAGGCCACGCTCGGCTCCGTGATCAGCTGGTTAATACAGTTACGCAGGTCGCCCCAGGCGATGCCACCTTCTGCGCGACGAATGCGGCCTGTGGAGCCACCGTTGTCTGTCGTGGTCACAATGCCTGTGAGGCGTGAACCCAGAGGGGACAGGGCCGACATCACGCGTCCTAATCCGTGTCCGCCACCTAAGGCCACCACGCGATCCAGGTCCGCCAGTGTTCGATTCATACTTCTCCTTTTCACGTCTGCGCCGGCCAGCGGCCCGGTTGATGCAGACGGGGGTAATTTACGTCAATGCTTACCGGGTATTTTAACTTATCCTGTGAGCGAAATACGGTGAAAGTTAACGTTATGAAGCACACAGAGTAAAAGCCGTGGATGGCGCATCACTACTAATCGCGCTACCATCTGTATACCGCGTTAACCAGCCGGTTAACGTACACTCAAGCCTGAATGCCTACGTCGGTGGATAGGGGATTCAGGCCGTAGCCTACGCGCTGCCAGGGTGCAGGAAGAAATGACTGCATCTCCCGAATTGGAAAGGTGTTCTGGTGTCACAATTTACTGATGCATTTGCGCGCAAATTTTACTATTTGCGCCTGTCGGTCACGGATGTATGCAACTTCCGTTGTACCTATTGCCTGCCCGATGGCTATCAGCCAAACGGTATCCGCAATAAAAGTTTTCTCTCGCTGGATGAAATTCGTCGGGTCACGCGCGCCTTCGCGGCGGCGGGCACGGAGAAAGTGCGCCTGACCGGCGGTGAACCTTCATTACGTCGCGATTTTACCGACATCATTGCGGCGGTCAGAGAAAACGCGGCTATCCGCCATATCGCCGTCACCACCAATGGTTACCGGCTGGCGCGTGACGTTAAGCAGTGGCGCGATGCCGGACTCACCGCCCTGAACGTCAGCGTGGACAGCCTTGATGCACGCCAGTTTCATGCCATAACCGGTCAGGATAAATTCCACCAGGTGATGGCCGGGATTGATGCGGCCTTTGAGGCCGGCTTCAGCCAGGTCAAAGTGAACAGCGTGCTGATGCGCGACGTCAACAGCCACAACCTCACGACCTTTCTTGACTGGATCCGTACGCGCCCCATTCAACTGCGTTTTATTGAGCTGATGGAAACCGGTGAGGGCGGTGCGCTGTTTCGCGAGCAGCACGTGTCGGGCGAGGTGATCCGCGATCGACTTCTCGCGCAGGGCTGGCAGCGCCGTATCAGCGGCCGCAGCGATGGCCCGGCGCAGGTGTTTTATCATCCGGATTACGTGGGTGAAATCGGGCTGATCATGCCGTATTCCAAAGATTTTTGCGCCAGCTGTAACCGCCTGCGGGTTTCCGCTCAGGGTAACCTGCACCTGTGTCTGTTTGGCGATGGCGGCATTCCGCTGCGTGATTTACTGGCGTCCGACGATCAGCAAGATGAATTGCAGGCGCGCATTGCCAGCAGCCTGGGCCAGAAGAAACAGACGCATTTCCTGTTGCAGGGTAATACCGGTATCACACAGAATCTTTCTTACATTGGCGGTTAATTGCAGGAGCAAATATGGGTAAACCAGCCAGCGAGTTTCAACCGTTACAGCTTGCCACGCTGACGGTCTCAGACAGCCGTGATGCCAGTAATGATACGTCCGGGGATTATCTGCGTGAGGCCGCGGCCGAAGCCGGACACAGCGTCATCGACCACGCCATCGTGCCCGACAATCTTTACCGCATTCGGGCTATTGTCTCACGCTGGATTGCCAGTGAAGACGTTCAGGTGGTCATCGTCAACGGCGGCACCGGCTTTAACCTGAAAAACAGCACCCCTGAGGCGCTCCTGCCGCTGTTCGATCGGGAAATCGAAGGCTTTGGCGAGCTGTTTCGCATGATTTCCTATGAAGACATTGGCGGTTCGACGTTACAGTCCCGCGCGGTCGCCGGTCTGGCAAACCAGACGTTAATTTTCGCGGTTCCCGGCTCGACATCGGCCTGTACCAGCGCCTGGGAGCGCATCATCGCCGATCAACTGGATGCCCGTACGCGTCCCTGCAACTTTGTTACTCATTTAAAGAAGCTTTGAGCATGTCACAACTTACCCACATTAACGCCGCTGGCGAAGCCCATATGGTGGATGTTTCCGCTAAAAACGACACCGTGCGCGAGGCACAGGCTGAAGTGCTGGTGCTGATGAAGCCGGAAACCTTACAGATGATTATTGAGGGCAGTCACCACAAAGGTGACGTGTTCGCGACGGCGCGCATCGCCGGTATTCAGGCGGCAAAACGCACGTGGGAGCTGATCCCCCTTTGCCATCCGCTGATGCTGAGCAAAGTGGAAGTCGCGCTGGTGGCTGAGCCAGCGTGGAACCGGGTGCGCATTACGTCACTGTGTCGGCTCACCGGGAAAACCGGGGTAGAAATGGAAGCCCTGACGGCGGCCTCCGTAGCCGCGCTGACCATCTATGACATGTGCAAGGCGGTACAAAAAGACATTGTCATCGACCAACTACGCCTGCTGCATAAAAGCGGCGGCAAAAGCGGCGATTTTCAGGCGGTTGCCCATGATTAAGGTGCTGTTTTTTGCTCAGGTGCGGGAACTGGTGGGCACCGATTCGCTCACCCTGGCTCCGGATTACCCCGATGTGGCGGCGCTGCGGGCTGCTCTGGCGGAGCGGGGCGAACGCTGGGCGCTGGCGCTGGACAGCGAACGTTTACTCGCCGCAGTTAACCAGACGCTCACCGCACTTCATCATCCCCTAAAGGACGGCGATGAAGTGGCCTTTTTTCCGCCGGTGACGGGAGGATAAATGGACACGCAAATTCGGGTGGGCCCGGCTGCCTTTGATATGGCTCAGGAGTACCAGTGGCTGGCGGTATGTCCAGAAGACGGCGCTGTGGTGACCTTTACCGGCAAAGTGCGCAATCATAATCTGGGAGATGATGTGGCGGCCCTGACGCTGGAGCATTATCCCGGCATGACGGAAAAGGCGCTGCAGGAAATCATTGATGACGCACGCCAGCGCTGGCCGCTGCAGCGGGTTTCCGTGATTCACCGCATTGGTGAACTCTTCCCCGGCGATGAAATTGTGTTTGTTGGCGTCACCAGCGCACACCGCAGCAGCGCGTTTGCCGCCGCGGAGTTTATTATGGACTACCTGAAAACCCGTGCTCCGTTCTGGAAACGTGAAACCACCGAACAGGGCGAGCGCTGGGTGGATGCGCGCAACAGCGATCATGAGGCCGCTCAGCGCTGGGATTAGGGGCGAGCGTTGCGCTGCGGGGGCAAACCGGATCTTTCCCTACGCGTGCTCGCCGCCGCCCTCGTCGCGTTGCAACGGCATCACGTCACCGTCCAGCGCGTTGACATCACCGATCCCTTTTCCGCCAGTTGCGCGAAAAGCGATAACCTGAGTTCAGATAATCCACCCTGCTCTGCGAAGCGGGGCAGTGTTAAGCTACTCTTTTTCCCCTCAGAGGACAGGTATGTCATTCACTTCTTTACCCAAACGCCTGACGCTGCTTGCCGTGCTGATCCTGGCGGGCTGTAGCAGTAAAAAAACGCCGGAAGCGCCTGCAAAGCAGCCTGAGGATGTAAAAGCGCAGATCCAACGCCTGCTGCCTGCCAACGTCAGTAATAAATCAGGCTGGGCAGATGATATCTATACCTCATTCCGCACCCAGGGGCTTGAGGCCAGCGACAGCAACCTGTGCGCGGTCATTGCCGTAGCAGGACAGGAGTCGGGTTTTGACGCCAGCGGTAACGTGCCCGGCATGTCAAAAATCGCCTGGGACGAGATCGACCGCCGCGCGGCGAAGGTTCACGTGCCGGCGTTTTTAGTGCGCACAGCGCTGCTCATCAAATCCAGCAACGGCGAAAGCTATGCCGCGCGGCTGGATAAAGCCAAAAGTGAAAAAGATCTGAGCGATATTTTCGACGACTTTATCGAGATGGTGCCCATGGGGCAGACATTGTTTGGCAACCTTAACCCCGTGCATACCGGCGGGCCGATGCAGGTGAGCATCGCGTTTGCCGAAGCCCATGCCAAAGGCTACCCATGGCCGGTTGACGGCTCCATCCGCCGTGAGGTCTTCACCCGCCATGGCGGCGTCTATTTCGGCACGATGCACCTGCTCGGTTATCCCACCGATTACAGCAAGCCACTTTACCGCTTTGCGGACTATAACGCGGGCTGGTACGCCAGCCGCAATGCCGCTTTCCAGGCGGCAGTCTCTCGTGCGACAGGCATGAAACTGGCGCTGGATGGCGATCTCATTCAGTACGGCTCAGACAAGGCGGGATCGACGGAGCTGGCGGTGCGCACCCTGGCGAAACGCCTGGATATGAGCAACAGCGAAATTCGCGACGATCTTGAGCAGGGCGAAAAGGCCGAATTCAGTAACAGCGACGTGTGGAAGCAGGTCTTTGCGCTGGCAGATAAAATGGCCGGACGGCGCCTGCCCCGTGAAATGTTGCCGGGCATTAAGCTTGAAAGTCCTAAAATCACCCGCAATTTAACCACCGCGTGGTTCGCTCAGCGCGTGGACGGTCGTTATCAGCAGTGCATGAAACGTCAATAAGCACGGCGTTGTGGCGCAGTTGAACAGAGCTGTGCCACACTTAACCAGGCTCCCCTGTCAGGGGAATAACCCATTTGTTCAACAAGAGGTGCATCATGGACCGATATCCACAGAATGATTCAATAGTTCAGCCTGCATCTCGCGGGTTGCAGGCTTACATGGCACAGGTTTATGGCTGGATGACCTGTGGTTTATTACTCACCGCGTTTGTCTCCTGGTTTGCCGCCCGCACGCCGGCGGTGATGGAGCTGGTGTTTGCAAACCGCATTACCTTCTTCGGCCTGATTATTGTGCAGCTGGCGCTGGTGTTCTTCCTCTCTGGCATGGTCCATCGCCTGAGCGGTGCCGTAGCGACCGGGTTATTTATGCTCTATTCGGCCCTGACCGGGTTAACCATGGCCAGCATCTTCCTGGTGTACACCTATTCCTCCATTGCCAGTACGTTCTTTGTCACGGCGGGGATGTTTGGTGCCATGAGCTTCTATGGCTACACCACCAAGCGCGATCTGAGCCGCCTGGGCAGCCTGCTGTTTATGGCGCTGATCGGTATTCTGCTGGCATCGCTGGTGAACTTCTGGCTGAAAAGCCCGGCGTTGATGTGGGCGATTACCTACATTGGCGTGGTGGTGTTTGTGGGCCTGACGGCCTATGACACGCAGAAACTGAAAAACATTGGCGAGCAGATTGATGCGCGCGACACGGAAAACCTGCGTCGCTACTCGATCATGGGCGCGCTGACGCTCTACCTTGACTTCATCAACCTGTTCCTGATGCTGCTGCGTATTTTCGGCAATCGCCGCTAAAAAACGGGCTGCTCTGGTTTGCCAGAGCAGCCGCTCCCCGGTTACGACTTCTGCAGTTTCTGTTCGTTTTTATGCCGCATATGCTTAGCGCGACTCTCCAGCCCCAGGTACAGCACCAGCGCCAGCAGCAGGGGCAAAATAAAGTAGAGCACCCGGTAGGCCAGCAGGGCGGCAATAATGGTACCGTGAGAAAGATCTTCGCCGCTCAACAGCGCTAAAAACACCGCCTCAAGCACGCCAATCCCCGCCGGAATATGAATAATCACGCCAGCGATACTGCTGATCAATAAAACCCCCAGCACCATCGGATAGCCCACATCCCGGCCCAGTAGCAACCAGATAATGGTGCCCATCACCATCCAGTTGGCACAGGAAACGGCAAACTGAAACAGCGCCATACGTAATGAAGGCAGCTGTAACGTCTGGCCTTTGACCGTCCAGCGGCGACGTTTTGAAAAGGCACAGGACCAGAGGTAGAAGGCGACCAGCACCAGCAAGACAACCCCGATCAGCCGTAGCGTGGTTTCGCCAATAAACCAGCCGCTGGGAATGGAAACCATGCCCGCGCTGAAAACGACGCCCGCCAGCAGGATATAGCCCAGCCAGTTGGTGGCAATGCTAAGTGAGAAAATGCGCGTAATGGTACCGCTGTCCAGGCCAAGGCGTGAGTAAAGTCGATAGCGCATAGCCACGCCGCCAACCCAGGTACTGAGGGTCAGGTTAAAGGCATAGCAGATAAACGACACCAGCATCACCTGGCGCCTGGCCAGTTTATGACCGCAGTAGGCGCGACCGATCAGGTCGTAGCAGCCATACACGAGGTAGCTGACGATCACCAGGCCTGCGGCGGTCAGCACCACGAAACGGTTGTAGTTGACGATAACTTTATAGACGTCATCCCAGTTCACCTTGCGTGCATAGATGACCAGCAGCACAATGACGGCCACGAAGAACAGGCCGGTGAGTATTTTTTTTGCCAGTTTCCAGCGCGGATGCGTGTTTGCCATCAGGATTTCGCTCCTTCATTGTTGGCTTCGACGCGATCTTGCGTCTCCATTTCAGGCTGCACGGGCGGGTCAACCTGGGCCAGTTTTGGCGTGTGTGCCGGAAGCCAGCCGGCGATTGCAGGAAAGTGGCGCAGGAAGTGGAACACCACGACGCTTTTCGACAACTGCCACCAGTTACGCGGCGGCAGTTTATCCTCCTGAACGCGCTGGCAATCTTCTGCCAGTAAATGCTCAAGATTGTCGCGTAATGTCTCATTAAAGTGGCGATCGTGAATGATCAGGTTCGCTTCGAGGTTTAGCGATAAACTTAAGGGATCGAGGTTGCTGGAGCCGACCGTCGCCCACTGCTGATCTTTCACCGCCACTTTACCGTGCAGCGGACGACGGCAGTATTCGTAGACCTCCACGCCAGCATCCACCAGATAGTTATAGAGCAGCTCTGCGCCCACTTTCACAATCGGCATATCGGGCTCGCCCTGCACAATCAAACGCACCCGAACCCCGCGCTGTGCCGCATTGCGCATTTCCCGCAACAGTCGGTAGCCGGGGAAAAAATAGGCATTCGCGATAATCACGTCCTGTTTGGCACTGCGCAGCATATCCAGATAGTGCTGTTCAATATCGTCCCGGTGTTCATCATTATCGCGATACACGAAGAGCACCTGCGCGTCGCCGGGCAGGGCGTTCTTAGCCGGACGATGTGAGCGCTGTCCCCACCAGCGGCGGGTGGTGGCCTGACTGCCGATTGCCTCTTGCAGGTAGCGGGTAATATCCGCCACTACCGGCCCTTTCACCTCAACGGTGTAATCCTGTTTGGCTTCAGGGCCATAGTCGGTGTAGTGCTCGGCGGAGAAATTAATCCCGCCGACAAAGGCGATAACCCCGTCAACCACCACGGTTTTGCGATGCAGGCGGCGAAAGACGTTGGTACGCATGCCCATCACCAGCGGACGCGGATCGTAGTAAATAAAACGGACGCCCGCCTGGGTAAGGCTGTTCACAAAGTCGTCTGACAGCTCCGACGATCCGTAACCATCCACCATCATTTCAACCTTGACGCCGCGCTGTGCTGCGGCCAGCAACTCGCGGTGTAAAGCGTTACCGACATCGTCTTCAAACAGGATAAAGGTTTCCAACAGCACACTGCGCTCGGCACGCTGAATTGCGCCAAAAACCCGGGGGAAAAACGTATCCCCGTTTTCCAGCAGGCGCAGTTTATTGCCGTTTTGCCAGTCAAAATTCATAGATGGATCTCCACCGCCAGCGGCGCGTGATCGGAAAGGTGTGACCAGGGTTTACGCGGCAGCGCCCAGGGATGACTCACCGTGGCGTTGCGAACATAAATACGATCCAGTCGTAGAAGAGGAAAGCGGGCCGGGAAGGTGCGTGCCGGTCGACCATGTTTGATGCTGAATACCTCTTTTAGCCCGGCCCCTTTTTGCAGGATTTTATTAGCGCGTCCCTGCCAGTCGTTAAAATCGCCAGCCACCACCACGGGCGCATCCGGCGGCAGGGCCAGCACCATCTCGTTCAGCATCGCCATCTGGGCGCGACGGTGAGCCGCTTTCAGACCAAGGTGAACGCAGATAACGTGCAGCGTACCGTAGGGCGCGGGGAGCGTAATCTGGCAGTGCAGCATGCCCCGGTTTTCACTACCGGCCACCGAGACATCGCGGTTCTGATATTCGGCAATGGGAAAGCGCGACAGCACGGCATTGCCGTGGTGTCCTTCCGGATAGACTGCGTTACGCCCATAGGCAAAATCATTCCACATGGTGTCAGCCAGAAACTCGTAATGTGAGGTATTGGGCCAGTTTTCATGTTGCAGAGGATGGATGTCATGTGTTCCCATCACCTCCTGCAACAAGACGATATCTGCCGACGTTGCGCGTACGGCTTCGCGCAATTCTGGCAAGATGAAGCGTCGGTTAAACGGGGCAAAACCTTTATGGGTATTGATCGTCAGGACTTTAAATGAAAATCCTTGCTGGATTTGTGGCATACTCGCGACGCGCTCCTTTTCATCTTCATCAACCACAAAGTGTAGTCTTTGTCACAAATGGAGGGTGAAGAAGAGGAATAAATAAGGCGTTATCTGATTTTTGCTTTACATTGATGAAACCGTCCCTGGCCGGATCCGGTTGCATTCAGGCAACCCGCCAGGTCTGCAGGAGAAAAAATGAAATTGTCTAATCGCTTTCAAATTATTACCGGTCAAACCTGGGCCCATATCGCTATGCACCTGCTGGTGATTGCCGCGCTGGTATGGGGCTGGAAACACAAAGCACTGGTCGAAGTGTGCAGTACCCTGGTGGTGACGTATGCAGGGGTGTTTATCGCCATGCTGATCACGCAGCGTAGTGCCCGTTTGCGTACCCTCGGTGATTACCTCGAAGAGGCGACGACCACCTACTACTTCGGCGCTGCGATGATGACGCTGTTCCTGGTCTCTCGCATTTTCCACAACAATCTGCTGCTGGCCAGCCTGGGCATGGTTATGCTACTGGGCCCGGCACTGGTTTCTCTGCTGGCCAAAGAGCCTGCACGACGCATTGAGAAAAAACGCAGTTAACTGAGCCGTCCGATAAACAAAGCCACCGTAAGGTGGCTTTGTTGTTTAGGCCGTTTGTAATCAATTGTGAGCTATCTCGCACAGGAACGTTAAAGCTGTTACACTCCGCCGCTTATGCATCGTAGTTTGCACCCTTTTCACGCGTCAGCGTCAGCTGGCGTCACTATCCCTCTGAAAACTACACCGTGAAACACGGTCAGAGTGGACCGGAGTAATACTCGTCATGTCTTTTGACTCTCTCGGCCTGAGTGCCGATATTTTGCGTGCGGTTGCTGAGCAAGGCTACAGCGAACCGACTCCTATCCAGCGCCAGGCGATTCCTGTGGTGCTGTCCGGCCGCGATCTGCTGGCAAGTGCGCAGACCGGCACCGGCAAAACTGCCGGATTCACGCTGCCTTTACTACAGAAGCTGTCGGCGAATACCGGCGCAGTACGTGGACGTCGTCCGGTGCGTGCGCTGATCCTCACGCCTACCCGTGAACTGGCCGCTCAGGTCGGGGAAAACGTTGTTGAATACAGTAAGTATTTACCGCTTCGTTCGCTGGTGGTGTTTGGTGGTGTCAGCATTAACCCGCAGATGATGAAGCTGCGCGGCGGGGTCGATATTCTGGTGGCAACACCGGGCCGTTTACTGGACCTGGTCCATCAGAACGCGGTTGACCTCTCTCAGGTGGAAGTGCTGGTTCTGGATGAGGCCGATCGTATGCTCGATATGGGCTTTATCCACGATATTCGCCGTGTGCTGGCAAAACTGCCTGCCAAACGTCAGAACCTGCTGTTCTCTGCCACCTTCTCGGACGAGATTAAAACCCTGGCAGAAAAACTGCTGCATAACCCGGAGCAGGTGGAAGTGGCACGCCGCAACACCGCTTCGGAGCAGGTTTCTCAACAGGTGCATTTTGTTGATAAGAAACGCAAACGGGAACTGCTGTCGCAGCTGATCGGCGAAGGTAACTGGCAGCAGGTGCTGGTGTTTACCCGAACCAAGCATGGGGCTAACCACCTTGCAGAACAGTTGGGTAAAGACGGTATTACCGCTGCGGCGATTCACGGCAATAAGAGTCAGGGTGCACGTACGCGCGCACTGGCTGATTTTAAATCCGGCGCAATTCGCGTGCTGGTGGCCACCGATATCGCGGCCCGTGGCCTGGATATTGAAGAACTCCCACACGTCGTAAACTATGAGCTGCCAAACGTAGCGGAAGACTATGTGCATCGTATTGGTCGTACCGGCCGTGCGGCGGCAACCGGCGTCGCACTGTCACTGGTGTGCGTGGATGAACACAAACTGCTGCGCGATATTGAACGTCTGCTTAAGCGTGAAATTCCGCGTCTGGCCGTACCGGGCTATGAGCCGGATCCAAGCATCAAAGCGGAACCTATCGTGAATGGCCGTCAGTCACAGCAGCCACGCGGCCGTGGTCGCAGCCAGGGCGGACAGGGTGCAGGCGCTGCGCGTCCGCAAGGGGACAAGCGTTCACAGCCCCGTCGTCAGGGACCGGCAGCGGGCCCGTCTGACAAGCCAGCCGCGCGTCCACGTCGCCCAGCGCCTAAGCGTAGCGGAAACGCCTGACAATGCGGGTTTTACTGGCACCGATGGAAGGCGTACTGGATTCTCTGGTGCGCCAGCTGTTAACGGAGGTCAACGACTACGATCTGTGCATTACAGAATTTTTGCGCGTCGTAGATCAACTCTTGCCGGTAAAATCCTTTTATCGACTCTGCCCTGAACTGCACCATGCCAGCCGCACGCCCTCGGGCACGCTGGTCCGTCTGCAACTGCTGGGGCAGCATCCGGACTGGCTGGCGGAAAACGCCGCACGAGCGGTTACTCTGGGCTCCTGGGGCGTTGATCTGAACTGTGGTTGTCCGTCAAAGCTGGTCAACGGCAGCGGCGGCGGTGCCACGCTGCTAAAAGATCCCGATTTAATCTATCGCGCGGCAAAAGCCATGCGGGCTGCGGTACCGGCTTCGTTGCCCGTCACGGTGAAGGTGCGGCTGGGATGGGATTCCAGCGCGCGCAGTATGGAAATTGCGGATGCGGTACAGCAGGCCGGCGCCAGCGAGCTGGTGGTGCATGGTCGAACCAAAGAAGACGGTTATCGTGCCGAGGCGATCAACTGGCAGGCCATTGGCGACATCCGTCAGCGCCTGCGTATTCCGGTTATCGCGAATGGCGAGATCTGGGACTGGCAAACGGCCCAGGACTGCCTGCGGACCACCGGTTGTGATGCTGTGATGATTGGCCGAGGCGCGCTTAACGTGCCTAACTTGAGTCGGGTCATCAAATACAATGACGCGCCCATGTCTTGGCCGGAGGTGGTGGCGCTGTTGCAGAAATATACCCGGCTGGAAAAACAGGGCGATACCGGCATGTACCATGTTGCCCGTATCAAACAGTGGCTCGGGTATTTACGTAAAGCCTACGTTGAAGCCGGTGAGCTGTTCGGTGAGATTCGCGCGTTAAAATCATCCCAGGATATCGCCACGGCCATCGACCGTTATGCCCGGTTGCAAGAGCAGGCCAGCTCTGAAGCCTTCAGTGTGGTGAAAACCGGTTAGCGCAGCGTCCTGCCGCGCTTGGCTTGCCATTAATACTTTTCAGGCACGATCATCGTGTCCGGCACGTCATTACGGCGGTAATCCTGCGACCGTTCACGCGGTGGCAAAATAATTTCATCATGCGTAGCGTCTTCATAAGGCACCTGTTGCAAGAGGTGGCTGATGCAGTTCAGTCGCGCACGCTTTTTATCCACGCCCTGAACGACCCACCAGGGAGCATCCGGGATATGGGTCCGGCTCAGCATCTCTTCTTTGGCTTCGGTATAATCTTCCCAGCGGCGGCGACTTTCCAGGTCCATCGGGCTGAGTTTCCACTGCTTCAGCGGATCGTGAATACGGCTCAAAAAGCGCAGTTCCTGCTCCTCGTCCGTAATGGAAAACCAGTATTTGACGATTTGAATACCGCTGCGGGTCAGCATTTTTTCAAATTCCGGCACGCTACGATAGAACTCCTCGACGTCAGCCTCACTGCAAAAGCCCATCACCCGTTCCACGCCCGCCCGGTTGTACCAGCTCCGGTCGAACAGCACCATTTCCCCGGCGGCGGGCAGATGAGCAATGTAACGCTGGAAATACCACTGGGTTTTTTCGCGGTCGTTAGGTGCTGGCAGGGCGGCAACCCGGCAGGTGCGCGGGTTAAGGCGTTGCGTGATGCGTTTGATAACACCGCCTTTACCGGCGGCGTCGCGGCCTTCGAACAGAATGACCAGCCGATGGCCGGTGCGCATCACCCAGTCCTGAAGCTTAACCAGTTCGCCCTGCAGGTGCAGCAGTTCGCGAAAATAGCGACGACGCCAGGCCTTCTCATCATTCCCGTCAGGCGTGGTCTCGCCAAAACGCAGGTCGTCGAGTTCCATCTCCAGTTCTTCATCGTAGCTGTCGTAGAACTCCTGTAACAGACGCTGATTAAATGTATCCCGGTTGAAGCTGTTATCGTGTGTTGCCATAACGAATCACCTGGTCAGATGTGGATAAACAGCCCGTAGAGCAGGGCAGAAAGTAAGACTGAAACCGGCAGCGTCAATATCCAGGCCACTGCCAGATTCCGCAGCGTGGACATTTGCAGGCCTGATCGGTTCGCCGCCATGGTGCCTGCCACACCCGAGGAGAGAACGTGTGTGGTGGACACGGGCAAACCGAATGCGTCGGCCGCGCCGATGGTCACCATCGCCACCAGTTCGGCGCTGGCACCCTGTGCATAGGTCAGATGGGTTTTACCGATACGTTCCCCCACGGTGACCACAATGCGACGCCAGCCCACCATTGTGCCCAGCCCCAGTGCAATCGCCACGACCACCTTCACCCAGACAGGAATAAAGCGCGTAGCGCTGTCCAGCTCGGTTTTCACGGCGGTTAAATTGCGTTCAGTGTCGTCCGGCAGGGCAACGTGGGCGCTTTGCAAATGTTTAATGGACTCCGACGCGAGGTACATTTGATTGCGCGTGTTGCTCACGGATTGCGCCGGGATATTTTCCATCGAGCCGTAGCGGCGGATCTGTTCGCCCACGTCGTGCAGCGTCATCGCCAGGGCCGGCAGCACGTTGGCATTCATTTGTTCGCTGCTGACAAATGCGGTTAACACGTCCCGTGGGGCCGGTGCGGGCGTGATGGCAGGCTGAATGTGCAGGAGCTGGCGCGCCGTGACGTCGGTCAGGGCGGCCACGCGCGGGATCTGATCGGGCGGCAGGGAACGGTTCAGGGCATAGGCGATCGGCATGGTGCCGACCAGGATAAGCATGATGAGCCCCATGCCTTTTTGTCCGTCATTCGATCCATGGGCAAAAGAGACGCCGGTACAGGTCAGAATCAGCAGTCCACGGATCCAGACGGGCGGCGGCTCGTTGCTCTGCGGGGCCTGATAAAGCTGACGGTTACGAATAAACAGCTTCATCGTCCACAGCAGCAGGGCTGCGCAGACAAACCCCACCACCGGCGACAGCAGAAGGGCATAACCGACTTTGAGCGCCTGCTCCCAGTCCACACCGCTCAGCCCGCTGCGGCCGTGCAGCATGGCATTGGCAACGCCCACTCCGATGATCGAGCCAATCAAGGTGTGCGAGGAGGAGGAGGGCAGGCCAAGATACCAGGTGCCCAGGTTCCAGATAATGGCCGAGAAGAGCAGGGCATAAATCATGGCAAAACCGTTGCCGCTGCTGGCCTGCAATATCAGTTCGACGGGCAGCAACGAAATAATCCCAAACGCCACCACACCGCTGGAGAGCATCACGCCAAGGAAATTGCAGAATCCCGACCAGACCACGGCAACACCGGGCGTCAGAGAGTGGGTATAGATGACCGTCGCGACCGCATTTGCGGTATCGTGAAAACCGTTTACAAACTCAAAGCCCAGCGCAATCAGCAGCGCGAGGCCCAATAAAAAGAAGGGTAAGTAACTGGTGACCGGCGTGTTGGTTTTTTCTACGTCATGAAACAGGTTAAATCCGGCAAAGGCCAGACCGGCGATCAGCAGAAGAAAGAAAATCGGTTTTGTGAAGCGGCTACCTTTGCCATTGAAATTGGGTCGTCCATGAGTCGGGCCTGAAGAGGGTAAACTGTTTTCGCTCATGCAAAACCTCATAGCGGATGCAGATGCGGATTTACATCTGTTTCACGCTGTGTGATACCCGCTTTTTGTGACAAAAAAATGATCTGCGCCGTGAGAGGTCATTTTGCTGTAACAAAACTTCAGCAGGCTGAACCTCTTTATTAATGATGCTGACAGGATAGCCATGGCGACAGACCTTGTTCTTACCCCACAAAAACGTGATTTTGATGATGATGTGGCAGGACTCATTCATGGTTATCTCTTTTCTCCCGATGCCCTTCCTGTTCGCCTGAATGCCCGTGAAGCAGTTAAACTCGGTGAGCATCTTCCTGATGACGGCTTTCTCTGGCTGCATATCAATCTGAACCATGCCCGCGCGCAGCACTGGGTGCAGAGTCATTTTCAGGTGGATGATGACTTCTTCGATGAAATTCACTCGGCCTCGCCGCGAACCCGGCTGGCGGAGCAAAGTAGCGCGTTGCTGGCGGTACTCAACGACGTCACGCTTAACCAGGAGAACCGCAGTACGCAAAATGCGACGCTGTGGATATGGTGCCGGCGTAACCTGGTGGTCAGCGCACGTTATCGCCCGTCAGTGATGATTGAAAAGATGCAGCAGAGGTTAGCCCGGCATAGCTTTTCCAGTGCAGAGGCTTTGTTGCTTTATCTGCTTGGTGAGCAGGAGTCCCAACTGGAACAGGTCGTGCGGCGCATCAGTCAGGTGGTCGATAACATTGAAGAGCGCCTCTTGAGCCCCGCCATTAAAGCTAATCGCAGCGAGCTGGGGCACTATCGGCGCATGCTGTTGCGGATTCAGCGCCTCCTGGCACCTGAACCGGCGGCGCTGTTTCGCTTGCTCAACCGACCTCCGGCCTGGCTCAACCACGACACGCTCCGCGAGCTGCGGGCGTTTACCGAAGAGTTCAGCGTGGTGCTCAACGATCTCGCCAGCCTGATGGAGCGCATCCGGCTGCTGCAGGAAGAGATTGCGGCGCGTCTGATGGAACAGAGTAACCGCACGCTCTACCTGTTAACCGTGATAACCGTTCTGGCACTGCCAATTAATATTGTGGCGGGATTTTTTGGCATGAATGTAGGCGGTATTCCGCTGGCAGCGAATCCGCACGGGTTTTTACTGCTGGTACTGATCGTGCTCGCGTTTACCCTGCTGGCGGGCTGGCTGGCCTTGCGAAGGCCCACCGTGTAGAGGCTGCACCCGGTGACAAAGCCTGTAAAGGGCACAAAAAAAAAGCCAGCCCGGTTAACCGGCACTGGCTTTTTACCCCGTTAAGGATCAGACCTTACAGATTACCATTGCTTGCTGGCGCAGGCTGTGACGGCTGCACAGGCTGCGAAGGCTGAACCTGCGGCTGCTGTTCTGCCGGTTGCGACTGCTGAGGCTCAGGCTGCACAGCGACCGGATTCGTTGGCTGTGACATCACCGGCGTCATCGGCTCTTCCTTCGGCTCGGCGTCTTCGCCTTCGGTTACCTGAACAGGCGCGGGCACCACGTTGTTTTCTGGCGCGTTAACCTGCACGGGCATACCGGAGCGGTTCTGAATCGCTTTATCAACCTGAGACTGGTTGATGCTGCCGTCTACCAGAACTTTGCCAACGGCCTGGGTCAGCGTAATTGGCACCAGCTCACGAGAGTTAAACTGCTCTTCCGTGGTCGAGAGCGGATTGTGCACTTCCATCCAGCGTGAACCGTCTGGCTCAACCGAGGCTTTCACCGGCTGGTTGATAAACTGCACGCGCGTGCCAACCGGCACATGATCGAACAGCCATTTGATGTCGTCGGCACGTAAGCGCACACAACCGTGACTGACCCGCAGGCCAATACCGAAGTTAGCGTTGGTGCCGTGAATGGCATACAGACGACCGATATAGAGCGCATACAGCCCCATCGGGTTATCCGGACCGGCCGGGAAGACGGCAGGCAGGTTTTCACCACGTGAAGCGTACTCCGCGTGCATCGCTTTCGTTGGCGTCCACGTCGGACCATCTTTTTTACGCTGAACAGTGGTGGTCCAGTTCAGCGGCGTGTCTTTACCCAGTTCACCGATACCGATAGGCAGTACAACCACCGTTTTGGTGCCTTTCGGATAGTAGTAAAGACGCATTTCAGCACTGTTGATCACAATGCCTTCACGCGGCGCGTCAGGTAACAGTAACTGCTGTGGGATAATCAGTTTGCTGCCAGGTTTTGGCAGATAAACGTCAACGCCCGGGTTGGCTTCCAGCATATTGCTGAGGCCCATTTGGAACTGAGCTGCAAAAGCTTCCAGAGGTAATTTGCTGTCCTCGGGAATGGTAATTTCAATATTTTGCCCGGTCAGACGGCTGTTTGCCGGCGGTAACGGGTAAACAACAGCAAGGGCTGACTGACTGAATGCCGCCAAAGCCAATGCAAGTGAAGCGAACGCGCGAATGCTTTTTTTCATATTTTACAAGTCTTTATCGCCATGTTTCAGGCTTGTCAATGTATCGAACCCATGCTGGTCACTATGACCTGCTGCGCATTATATGTTCATTAAACTGATGTTGTGAATCAGGATTTTAACCGCTTTAAAATACTTTACCTGACTCGCCTGCGTTATCTGCCTTTGTTCTTTACCAATTTGGGCGAAAAACAGCCCATTATGGCTGCCAAAGCGTGACGTCCCCGTTTAGCTTACGGTTCAGGAAAAACGCAGCGCTGATCAACGCAAGATGCGTCAACGCCTGGGGCGTATTTCCCAATGCCTGCCCATGACTGTCAAACTCTTCCGCATACAAACCCAACGGATTAGCGTAGCTCAGTAATTTCTCGAACTCAAAATGTGCCTCGCGAATGCGTCCGGCACGCGCCAGACATTCCACATACCAGAACGAGCAGGCACCAAAAGAGCCCTCTGCGCCCGTTAGCCCATCAGCTGGCGTTTCGTGAATGTTATAACGACGTACCATGCCGTCGCTTACCAGGTTCACCTGGATGGCATCCAGCGTGGCGATCCAGTCCGGATCGGTGGCGCCCACAAAACGCACCAGCGGCATAAGCAGCATGGAGGCATCAAGGTGTTCACCGTGGCGGGTCGAAACAAAATGCCCGCGTTCACTGTTCCAGAAATTCTTCCAGATATCATCGCGGATCTCGCGACGGGTTTTGTCCCAGCGATCGTAAGGCATCGGCAGTGAACGCTTCATTGCCAGCCGCAGGCCCCGATCCAGAGCGACCCAACACATTAAACGTGAGTGAAGGAAGTGCTCCGGCTCGCCGCGCATTTCCCAGATGCCGGCATCGGGCTGATGCCAGTTATCGCACAGCCAGTCCAGCATTTCTGACACATGATTCCAGCCCCGCTGAGAAATGGCCTCGCCGTATTTGTTGGACAGGTAGATGGCATCCATCAGTTCGCCATAAATATCTAGCTGTTTTTGCCGCCAGGCATCGTTACCAATGCGCACCGGACTGGAGTTGGCATAGCCGGACAGGTTAAGCAGCGACATCTCCTGAAGATCCGTACTGCTGTCCAGGCGGTACATCACCTGCAGCCGCATTTCATCGTGGTGGCTGTTTTCTACACAGCGACCGACCCATTCCGTAAAGTGCTTGGCTTCGTCCACGTAACCCAGCCGCATCAGGGCGTACATGCTGAATGAGGCATCCCGTATCCAGGAGGCGCGGTAATCCCAGTTGCGCTCGCCGCCCAGCTCCTCGGGCAGGCCAAAGGTGGCAGCCGCGGCGATGGAGCCGTGTTGCCAGGAGGTCAGCAGCTTAAGAACCAGCGCAGAGCGTTGTACCATCTCCTGCCAGCGACCGTGATAGGTGCTGCGGCTGCTCCATTCCCGCCAGTAGCTCAGCGTTTCTTCAAAGCAGTTGGCGGTGGCCAGCTTTTCGATGTGGGCATCCTGTACGCTGCCAAATTCGAATTCGGCATGTTCACCGGCTTTAAGCTCAAAACTGGCGGTGGCGTGATTGCCTTCCAGCGTCATCACCACCGTTGCTGCCAGGCGCAGCGAGGGCTGATCGGTGGCGTGAAAATCGATACAGCCCCGCTGTACCTCAGCGCGGGTGTCCGCCCGGGCGTAATCATGGCGCGGGGAGCACACCATATTAAAGCGTGCCCGGCCCCGAACCATCTTTACCCGACGGATGATACGCGGCAGTTTATCCTGCCGGTCGCAAATCGGCATGTAGTCGGTGATCTCGGCGACGCCTTCTTCGGCCAGCCAGCGGGTCTGCAGGATGTTGGTATCAGGCAGATAGATTTGCTGGCGACGGGCGTTTTGCCACTCGGGTGCCAGGGAAAACAGGCCGGCCTCGTCGCTGTCCAGCAGGGCGGAAAACACCGATGGGCTGTCCAGTTCTGGCCAGCAGAGATAATCGATAGTGCCATCGTTTGCGACCAGGGCGCAGGTGCGTAAATCGCCTATTACGCCATGGTCGTCAATCTTACGTTTAACCTTACTCATCGGTTTCTCCCTGTCAGTGTCAGCCTTAACTATAGCCAGGTGCCTTCATCGCGCTGTGTTCTGACACAGATCGTTAATCCGGGCGCCGGGCCGTCCGCAAACGGCACAATTTTCATTGCGGTATATACTTTTCATACACTTCCAGAGGAGACCGTCATGACTACACCACAACGAAAAGTTGCAATCGTTACCGCGTCGGATTCAGGCATTGGCAGTCGTTGTGCTGAAATGTTAGCAGAGCAGGGGTTTGATATTGGCATCACCTGGCGGTCTGATGAGGAAGGCGCACAGCGCACGGCAAAACGGGTGGCGGAGATTGGGCAGCGAGCTGAGACGATCCAGCTCGACCTGGCCGATCCGCCCGCAGGGGGCAAGGTGCTGCAGCAGCTTATAGACAAGCTGGGCCGCATTGATGTTCTGGTCAACAATGCCGGGGCGAATTTCAAAGCGGACTTTATGGACGTGACCTGGGAAGACTGGCGTAAGACATTTAGCGTAGATGTGGATGGCGTGTTTATCTGCGGCCAGGTTGCGGCACGCAACATGATCAAGCAGGGGCAGGGCGGACGTATCATCAACATCACCTCCGTGCATGAACATACTCCGCTGCCGGGTTCCGTTGCCTACACCGCGGCTAAACATGCGGCAGGCGGGCTGACTAAATCGATGGCCTTGAGTTTGCTGCCCCACAATATTCTGGTGAACGCCGTGGCGCCAGGCGCGATCGCCACGCCGATGAACAAAATGACCGATGACGATGCGCACAAGGTCAAAATGCCTGAGATCCCTGCGGGTCGTCCAGGAGATACGCACGAAATTGCCAGCATGGTGGCCTGGCTGAGCTCTGAATGGGCCACCTATACCACCGGCCAGTCATTTATCATCGATGGCGGCTTTATGCTGGCAAATCCCCAGTTCAAGGGTTACTGATCGTCGGCCCGGCGGTTATTCCAGTGGCGAATGGCCCAGCGAACCCCAAAGGCAAAGAGCACGGCGGCAGCCAGCCACAGCAGATGTTTAAAGTGCTGATCAAGCTTGTGCAGCCAGGGGGCAATAATTCCGCCAGCAAAATAGCCGAGTGTCACAAACAGCAGTGACCATAATGCCGCCCCAATGATGTTAAGCGCCAGAAACTTCAGCGGATTGAGGCGGCTTGCCCCAATGATAATGGGGCCAATCAGGCGAAAGCCGTACATAAAGCGCGCGCCGATCACGAACAGGCTGGGACGCCGCTTAATCAGGCGGTTAGCTTTAACAATTTTGTCCTGATGTTTTTTAAACCGCCGCAGGATGCCTGTACCAAAGCGCCGGCCAATCCAGAAGAGCAGCTGGTCGCCCAGAATGCCGCCTGCCATCGCCGCCAGTACCACACCCGCGTAATGCAGTAATCCTTCATGCGCGGCTACGCCGCCCAGCAACAGAAATGTTTCCCCTTCGGCAATACAGCCGATAAACAGTGCAAGATAGCCGTACTGCGTAATTAATGCGTTGATATCCAAATGCAAGGTGCACTTCCTGTGTGAAGAAATTTCTTTCAGTTTATACCTGATTCGTTAAGCCATCCGTTTAAGCGTTAATCAGCGATCTTTTTCGCTGTTTTTTTGCGCAGGCCCCACAGAAGTTGCCTTGCCGTTTATACTGTAAGCAATGCTGCCCTTACGTGGATGCTGCATCAAAACGGGGTAGCCCAACGGCATCAGAGGAGTAAGCGTATGAACCATGTCTGGGGTTTGTTAGCGCATCCTAATCAGGAAATGCGCAATATCAAGCAAGAGAACGAAACGGTTTCGCACCATTACACTCATCACGTTCTGCTGATGGCAGCCATTCCGGTTATTTGCGCCATAATCGGCACCACGAACTCAGGCTGGAATCTGGGTGAAGGGCAGTATGTACAATTGAATTTCCTGACAGCACTGGGCCTGGGTATTCTGTTTTATCTGTTGATTCTGGGCGGCGTGGCGGTGATGGGACGCGTTATTCACTGGATGGCGCGTGACTACCCGCAGCGCCCTGGCGTTGAACGCTGTACGGTGTTTGCGGGCTATGTGGCTACGCCGCTGTTTTTAAGCGGACTCGTGGCACTTTATCCGCTGGTATGGCTGTGCGTATTAGCGGGTGCGCTGGCGCTGCTGTATACCGGCTATCTGCTGTACGTGGGCATCCCGCTGTTTCTGAACATTGACCGGGATGAAAGCCTGCGTTTTTCCAGTTCCACTCTGGCCATCGGCGTGCTGGTATTTGAAGTGTTGCTGGCCTTAACCGTGATTCTGTGGGGCTATGGCCCGCACCTGTTTTAACGTGCCGTTGCCGCCTGCAGGGCGGCAACATCTTTTTAACGCTCAGAAACAATCTCACCAGGATAATTTCACCGCTTCAGAGTATGATGCTGCGGCCAGCCCGCGCTCTGCCTGCTCAGTCGTCGGCGGCCTGTGTTTACACAGCGCACAATCTTAACCGGGTCTTTTTTTCACGATGCCTGCAAAAATTCGCTTTTCACTGTTAACGCTGGCGCTGCTCGTTTCCGGGCAGGTTGTTTCCCTTCCAGCACAGGCGACCACGACGCTGTCGCAAATGGCGCCCATTGCTCAGCCGCAAATTGCCTCAGGCAGCGCCCTGATCGTCGATCTGACGAGCGGGAAAACGTTATTTTCCAGTCACCCTGACCGGGTGCGGCCGATTGCCTCGATCACCAAGTTGATGACGGCAATGGTGGTACTGGATGCGCATCAGCCGATGAACGAGATGGTCACGGTTGATATCAGTCAGACGCCAGAGATGCGCGGCGTGTTTTCACGCGTGAAGCTTAACAGCCAGATAAGCCGTCGGAGCATGCTGATGCTGGCGCTGATGTCATCTGAAAACCGCGCGGCGGCCAGCCTGGCCCATGCGTATCCCGGTGGATATAACGCCTTTATTAAGGCGATGAATGCTAAGGCGCGTGCGCTGGGCATGAACCATACCCATTACGTTGAACCTACCGGTCTCTCCATTCAGAACGTCTCCAGCGCAGAAGATTTGGTGAAGCTGTTAAAAGCCACGCGCGAATATCCCCTGTTGGGCGAGCTGAGCACGACCAAAGAAGAAACCGCAGTATTTACCCATCCCAGCTACGCGCTGCCGTTCCGCAATACCAATCATCTGGTGTATAAGAATGGCTGGCACATTCAGTTGACCAAAACGGGCTATACCGATGAAGCGGGACATTGCCTGGTCATGCGTACCATGATTAAAAACCGCCCGGTGGCACTGGTGGTGCTGGATGCATTTGGTAAATATACCCATTTTGCCGATGCTAACCGTCTGCGCGACTGGCTGGAAACGGGCAAAGCGGCGCCGGTTCCGGCGGCCGCGCTGGCCTATAAAAAACAGAAAGCAGGTCAGGTTGCCAGCAACGCTGCCAGCGGTTCTGAAGTAGAGTAATATCCCGTCGGGCCGCCGCGGGCGGCCCGACCAATATTGATCGGTATTCCTATAGTTTCACGCCAGGCGAAAACTTAAACTACCCGCAAATGGCGAGGGTGATTCGCCTGATTACTGTGCCGGAATCTCATTCATATGCTCACGTTACGATCCTTTATTGTTCTGATTTTTTTAGCATTGTTCACTGCCGTTCCCACCCTGAGCGTCGCCGCAGACGATCCGGCTCAGGCCACCACTACCCAGCAGCCTGACGACAAGCCGAAAGTGAACGCCTCGGTCGAGCTGCCCAAGATGCAGAAAATCCTCGACAAAATTAAAAGTCAGGTTTCCGTTGAAAGCGATGAAAATAAGCTGAGTCGGCTGAATGAAATGGCGCTGGAGCTGTCAGGCAATACGGATACGCTGGCCCAGGCGTTGCAGCCTGACCGTCAGCAGCTTGAGGCCCAGCTGGCCGTGCTTGGCCCAGCCCCCAAACCGGAAAGCGGCGTCAAAGAGACAGCAGACGTCACGCGCAAACGTAGCGCGCTGGAAAGTCAGAAAAGTAAGCTCGACGATCAGATTAAGCAGGCGGAGGGCATTAAAAACAGCGCCCTGATGCTGTCATCGCAAATCGTCAATCTGCGCCGCGATCAGTTGAAAAACAAACTGGCGCTTAACTCTGGCAGCATTTTAGGGCCACGTTTCTGGTCGCCGGTATTCAGCAGTCAGGATCTTGATGATGAGAAGATTGGCGATTTCTTAAATGAGCTGAAAGATACCGCTGCGCTATCCTGGGAGTCAGGCTGGCGTCTGGGTACGCTAGGCTGGTTGCTGGCCGCCGTGCTGGTGATGACGTTGGGACGCCGCTATGGCGAAGAATTTTTAGCCTGGGTCAGCATTAATAAACTGCCGGAAGGACGCCTGCGCCGCAGCTTTCTGGCGACGGCCGTGGCCCTGACCAGCCTGGTGGCGGTGGTGTTGACCTTTGCCTTTATTTCCCAGGCCTTTACCCGCCGCGATGAAGTTTCCAGCGACGTGCAGGACTTTATTTATCGTCTGGTCGAATTAAGCGTTTATTGTGGTTTGATTGCCGGGCTCGGGCGGGCATTTTTGTCCACGCGTCGGCCAAGCTGGCGTTTACCCACCATCTCGAACGAGGTGGCGCTGGCCCTGAAACCTTTCCCACCTATCACCGCCTTGCTGGTGTTTATTTTCCAGACGGTAGAGTCCTTTAACTACACCGCCGGGACCAGCCTGAATACCAGTATCTTTGCTAACGGCCTGACGGCATTGCTGATCGGCAGCACGGCGCTGGCAATCAGCATGCGCACCAAGCGCGTTCGTCGGCGTCTGGCGCAGGAAGGCACGCCGCCGGAAGCGCGCTCAACGCTGGTAGGGCTGATTCAGATGGCCCTGACGCTGACGTCGCTGACGATTCTGGCTTCGCTGGTGATTGGTTACGTCACCCTGGCGCGTTTTTTAAGCTACGAGCTGGTGTGGTGTGGCATTTTGTTTGGTTCGTTTTACATACTCAGCCATCTGATTAACGACGGCTGTGAAAGTCTGTTCTCAGTCAATAACACCACGGGCAAGCGCATTCAGGGCTCACTGAATATTGATGAGCGCCACCTGCAGCAGGTTGCCATCATTCTTGCGGCGATCGGCAAAACCTTCCTGATCTTGTTCGTGGCCCTGGCGTTGCTGAACGGCACCTTTGCCTCCTCAACCCCGATTGAGCTGCTGCAAAAGGCGATTGAGTTCTGGGGCGGTAAGGGCCTTGAATCCCTAAATATTGTGCCTGCCCACCTGGTTAACGCGCTGCTGTGCCTGATTGTGGGCATCTATATTCTGCGCTCGGTACGTCGCTGGCTTGATACCGACTTCCTGCCGAAGACCACCATGGACAGCGGCATGCGCATGTCGCTGGTCACGCTGTTCAGCAACGTCGGCTATGTCCTGATTATTTTGCTGACGCTATCGATTATGGGGCTGCAGTGGAACAAGCTGGCCTGGATCGTCAGCGCCCTGTCGGTCGGTATCGGTTTCGGCCTGCAGGAAATCGTTAAAAACTTTATTTCCGGTCTGATTTTGCTGACTGAACGTCCGGTCAAAGTCGGGGATTTGGTGACGATCAGTGGCGTTGAAGGGGATATTCGCCGCATCAACGTGCGCGCAACGGAAATCCAGCTGGGTGATAAATCCACCGTGATCGTGCCTAACTCACAGTTCATCTCTCAGAACGTACGTAATGCGACAATGGGCAATGCGCAGGGCGTGGTGACCATTAGCCTGACGTTTCCGCTGGATATCGATCCGGTACAGGTGCGGGAGATTTTGCTGAAGGTCTATGAGGAAAACGAGCGTATTCTGGAGAACCCGGAACCCTCGGTATCCTTTAAAGATCTTACCGCCCAGGGCATCGTGCTGAGCGTCACCGGCAACGTTGCCAGTCAGCGCCAGATCGCGGGCGCAAAGAGCGATCTACTGTTCGATATTCTGACCCGCTTGCGTAAAGAGGGCATTGTGCTGTCCACCCCTCAGACCATGATTATTGAGCGCCGTCAGCTGGTTTCTTCTGATGCGGTAACCGAAGAACCTCCTCGCTAAATAAACGGGCGGTCATTTTCGCTGGCCGCCCGTTTTACTCTGTTCAGGTGCGACGTGCCCAGTCAGGGCTGTTTTACCGCCCAGCCTTTTAGCTTACTGGTTTTACCGATGCCCGGATTAAAGCTGTTGGTAGGATCGAGCTTGCGGTAAAACGCGGTGAGCTGTGGCTGGGCCTGATACAGATGCCCGACATTATGCTCTGCCGGATATTCCGCCCCGCGGCTGTGCAAAATCGCCAGCATCTTTTCTTTCAGCGCATGAACATCCACGCCTTTTTTCACAATGTAATCCTGATGGAAGACATGGCAGAAGAAGTGCCCGTAATATAGGCGATGGCTTATCGACTGGGTAATCTCATCAGGCAGGCTCTCAAACCACGCTTTATCATTGCGACGCAACGCAATATCCAGCGCCAGAATATCTTCTACCTCATCCGCATGAACGGCGTGATAGCGCACCGCCGCGCCCGCGGCCGCAAAGCGATGTAGAAAGGCATGCGCACCTTCTTTTCCTTCGCATTCAAAAAACTCGCCGCCGCCCTCACGAAAAAACTCACGCAGATAGTCACGCGCCTCCGCAATGCCATCACCCGACATTTTCAGCATTAAATGGTGTTGGTATTTATCACGATACTGTTTCATGCGTTTGGGAAGATGGGCGGGGAAGAGGCGACTGACGCGCTGCAGCAGTCGGTCGCTCAGATGCGGTTTGATAAACGACAGTTTGTTCAACCAGCCATCGACCCGGCCCTTGAGACTGAAAAACAGCGGCATCTTATCGGTGCCAAGCTTGTCGATCATCAGGAAGGTGTCTTTGCCATAGACTTCGGCGATGTCGTAGATATCCCGATGCATATATTCCGCGGCCACGGGCAGATTGTTAAAATTCGCCAGCATATGGCAGCGCAGGTCACCCAGTACCGAGGCATCATTGGTGCCGATATAAAACACCTGCTGTTGCGGTTCGCGCGCAAACGTATCCAGGCGCACCGCAAATACCGCCAGCTTGCCTGCGCAGCCCGACGCTTCAAACAGGCGGCGGGCATCGGCGTTAAAACGGGCGGGCGTATCCGCATCAACATCACGCACCCGTTCGGCGTAGTCGTGATCGGAGGCATGACGGCCGTCATGCAGCACATCCCCGGGCTGCCAGCGATCATCATCCAGCCGCCCCAGAATCTCTTCCGGCGTGGTGCCAAGCTCAATACCAAGGTGGTTAACCAACTTCAGCCGTCCCTGGGCATCAATCTGGGCAAACAACGCCATCTCACTGTAGGCCGGGCCACGTTTAATCAGTGAACCGCCGGAGTTGTTGCAGATGCCACCCAGCACCGACGCGCCAATGCAGGATGATCCAATAACGGAATGCGGCTCGCGGCCCAGCGGCGCGAGGATTTTTTCCAGCTGATACAGCGTACTCCCCGGAAAGGCCAGCACCTGTTTGCCGTTGTCGATCAGCTGTAGCTTATCCAGCCTCAGGGTACTGACAATGACCAGCGGGCGATCGTAGTCGTTACCCTGCGGCGTTGAGCCTTCGGTGAGGCCGGTGTTCGCCGCCTGCATCAGAATAATGGCATCGGCAGTCACCAGCGTTTGCAGGACGCGCCACAGTTCCAGCAGCGTCGCAGGAAAGACGACCGCCAGCGCGTCTCCCTCACCGGAACGGAAGCCTTTACGATAGCGGGCGGTATGGGCGGCCTCGGTCAGTACGTTACCAGAGCCGACCTGGCGGCGGAGATCGGCGATCAGGGCAGAAGGTGTCATCATGGGCAATTCCCTTGTCTTATGCATGCGTCATTACTGTAGCACGTGAGTTGCGTCGGGCGCAGTGTGATAGCCGCAGGTGACATGCTATGCTCTGAAGATGGCATTCTGCATTTAGTCGATATTGCGCAGTTACTTAAGAGAACCCAACCTGATGAAATGGATTTGCTCTGTTAGCCTCGCTGTTTCCCTTGCTCTGCAACCTGCATTTGCCGGGGAGCCCACTGTTCACCATCCCATGACCGAACAGGCGCGTGATGCCTACGTGAACAACCTGCTGAAAAAAATGACGCTGGACGAGAAAATCGGCCAGCTACGTTTAATCAGCGTGGGCCCGGATACGCCAAAAGAAGCCGTACGTGAGATGATCCACAAAGGTCAGGTTGGCGCCATTTTTAATACCGTGACGCGTCAGGATATTCGCGCGATGCAGGACCAGGTGATGCAGCTAAGCCGCCTGAAAATTCCGCTGTTTTTTGCCTATGACGTGGTACACGGGCAGCGAACGATTTTCCCGATTCCCTTAGCGCTGGCATCCAGCTGGGATCTCGACGCCGTCAATGAAGTGGGGCGCATTTCTGCCTATGAAGCGGCGGACGATGGGTTAAATATGACCTGGGCACCGATGGTCGACGTCAGCCGTGAACCGCGCTGGGGCCGCGTGTCTGAAGGGTTCGGCGAGGACACCTATTTAACCTCTGCCATGGGACGCACCATGGTGCAGGCGATGCAGGGCAAAAGCCCCGCAGACCGTTACAACATTATGACCAGCGTGAAACACTTTGCGCTCTATGGCGCGGTGGAAGGCGGACGCGATTACAACACCGTGGATATGAGCCCACAGCGCATGTTCCAGGACTACCTGCCGCCGTATAAAGCCTCGCTGGATGCCGGCAGCGGCGGCGTAATGGTCGCGCTGAATTCAATTAATGGCGTGCCCGCAACGGCCGACAGCTGGCTGCTGAAAGATCTGCTGCGTCATGAATGGAAATTCAAAGGAATAACCATCAGCGATCACGGGGCGATTAAAGAGCTGATCAAGCACGGTGTGGCGAGCGATCCCCAGGATGCCGTGCGTATTGCCATTAAGTCTGGCGTAGATATGAGTATGAGCGATGAATACTACAGCCAGTATTTACCCGACCTGGTGAAGCGCGGCATCGTCAGCAAAGCCGAAATCGATGATGCGGCCCGGCACGTGCTCAATGTGAAATACGATATGGGGCTGTTTAACGATCCCTACAGTCATCTTGGCCCGAAAGAGAGCGATCCGCAGGATACCAACGCAGAAAGCCGCTTACACCGCCCGGAAGCCCGCGATGTGGCCCGCAAGAGTATGGTGCTGCTGAAAAACCGCCTTGATACCTTACCGCTGAAGAAATCTGGCACCATTGCCTTGATTGGACCGCTTGCCGACAGCCAGCGTGACGTCATGGGCAGCTGGTCGGCGGCGGGCGTCGCCAAACAGTCGGTTTCCCTGCTGCAGGGCATGAAAAACGCCACCGAAGGCAAAGCCACGCTGCTGTACGCCAAAGGCGCGAACGTGTCAGATAACAAAGGCATTCAGGACTTCCTCAACATGTATGAACCGGCCGTGGCGGTCGATCCGCGTTCGCCGCAGGCAATGATTGATGAGGCGGTCGAGAAAGCGAAGCAGGCCGATGTCATCGTGGCGGCGGTAGGGGAAGCGCAGGGCATGGCGCACGAGGCGTCCAGCCGCAGTAATCTGATGATCCCGCCTTCGCAACAGAAGCTGTTAGCCGCGCTGAAAGCGACAGGCAAGCCGCTGGTGATTGTGCTGATGAATGGTCGCCCATTGACGCTGGTTGATGAAGACAGAATGGCCGATGCCATGCTGGAAACCTGGTTCAGCGGAACAGAAGGGGGCAATGCTATCGCGGATGTGCTGTTTGGCGATTACAACCCATCGGGTAAACTGCCGATGTCTTTCCCCCGTTCCGTAGGCCAGATTCCCATCTATTACAACCATTTACCGACAGGCCGCCCGTACAATTTTGCCAAGCCCAACAAGTACACATCGCACTACTACGATGCGGAAAACGGCCCACTTTATCCGTTTGGTTATGGCCTGAGCTACACCACGTTCACCGTGTCGCCAGTCACGCTTTCATCAGAAACGATGGCGCACAACGGCAGTATCGAAGCCAGCGTAACCGTAACGAACAGCGGCAAAGTGGACGGTGCCACGGTGGTACAGCTCTATCTTAACGATCCCGTTGCCAGCATCAGCCGTCCGGTAAAAGAGTTGCATGGCTTCAAGCGCATTATGCTCAAAGCCGGTGAATCTCAGCAGGTGACCTTTAAGATTGATGTGGATGCGCTGAAGTTCTGGAACCAGCAGATGAAGCACGTTGCCGAACCGGGTAAATTTAACGTCATGATTGGTCTGGACTCAGTCCGCACGCAAAACACCCAGTTCACCTATCAGTAAACCTCAGACGGACCTGGTTCCAGGTTCCTGCTGATGTCACCGCTTCCCCGTTCGGGGAGGCGGGTTTATCCTCCGTTCCTGCCTTCTGCCTTCATCGATTCACTTTGAGAGTTTTACCCTTGCCTGTCGTGGCAGCAGACGTGATCCTGCTCTATCCTCGGGGAAAATGGATTCCTCAAGTACTGTCGAGGCGCTATGACGTATCAATCACTGATTGCTGAAGTCCACAATCAGCAGCGCACCCTGACGGCAATTGTCGAACAGGATGCGCGGACTGCTTATTTCTATATCTGGCCAACCGATCTGTTTCGTAGCCAGTTTGCGGTGCGTGGCTGCTGGTTACGAAACCTGCTCCCTGCGCCGGTTCAGGAAGATCACCAGGCGATGGAACAGGGCATTGCCCCCCTGCTGAGTGCAGAATACTGCCGTAATCTGGAAGCTGAACCGCCGCTGGATCCCGCAGGTCTGCAAATTCTCTGGGAACCCGGAGATGCGGGAGCGGCACTGTGGTACTACGGGCAACTTCTTGCCGTAATTCCTGGCTGGAGCCTTTACCAGGATAAACAGGTCAGTTTCTCCGCCGGTTGTATCAAAAAAAACCGCCTGACCGCGCCGCTCGGTTCAGCCTCGACCAATCATTACTATGCCCTTGCCGAACAGCAGCGCCAGTTCTGGCGTGAATGGCATGACGGCAGCCAATGGGACAAGGTGCAACAGGACTTGCTGGCCTGTTATCAGGCGCAGTTTGGCGAGTCGGTCAAATACTACGCGATCGATCAGGGCAACTGGCCGCCCATGGCGCTCTCTCAGCACTACCATAACGGCATCTGGTACTTTCTGACCCTGGGCATGAGCATTCGCCCCATGCCGCAGGTTGATTTTCTGTTCGATGAACTGGCCCCGCAGTACCGCCGGGCAGAGCTGGCGATGGCGGTCGATGGCGAAGTCATGACAGAAAGCAATGCGGTCCAGATGGCCAGCGCGCTGGCTGAATTTGTCCATTTGCCGTGGGCTCGGCTGACCTGGCTGGGCGAAGGCCATACGCTGGCCTCAGAGGTGGCACCGGTGGGATTCGAAAGCTACCTGTTAGCCAACGAGCTGGCCCCGGAACAGGCCCAGTTCCCGCTGCCGAGACAGGATGGCGACAGACCCACGCTGCTGTGGGCCACGCCGGTAACCGAAGCGGAACGGCAATTTGCCCAGAGCGAAGCCCAGGGCGGGCAGCATCTGCGTGAACGGCTCACCGCCGGGGGAAATACGCACATATTTCGACCGCGTGAACAGGTCGTGAACACAGAATAAACGCCGGAGACAGGGCGATTTTTCCGCCTGGTGGAAAAAGTTACTGACCTGGCGTAACTAAATATCTTTATTGTTAAAAGACTTGTTAAATTTGTGATCTGGTCTACTCAAGTTCCCCCTTGCCGTGCCGTTAACCCCGATCAGGCAATAGCGCCACAAAAGGTCCAGGGGAACAATGATGTTAAAGACCACGCAATCCCGCTTCACAGCAACGCTTATCGGTTTTTTTGTTGCGCTAGTGTTGGTCACTATTTGGGTGATCAACCAGTTTGTCGCGCCTCAGTTGGTGGACAATGAAAGCCGCCTGATTCGCTATCAGGTGGATTCGCTGGCAACCGGCATCGTTGAGCAAATGAACCGTGTTCAGGCACAGCAACGTGCCATTACCGAGGCCGCCTCGGTCATCGACAGCGCCGCCATCGACACCTTATTACCTGCACTGGTCAACCAGTATCAGGACAGTAACGTTTTCGGTGGCGGTATCTGGCCTTTACCCCATCGTCGCGAGGCGGGTAAAGAGAAAGACAGCAGCTTTTTTGCACGTGACGCCAGCAACAAGCTCCAGGTTAACACCTACTGGAACACTGAAGCCGCGGACAAATACTGGGAGCAGCCCTGGTATAAAGACGGCATGGCCGCGCCGAAAGGGCAGTGCGCCTGGGCTAAAGCTTATCAGGATGCCGCCAGCCCACAGCCGCGTACCAACTGTGCCATGGCAATCTACCGCGATGGGACAGTCTGGGGCGTTTCCACCATCGACGTTACGCTGGGTTTCTTCAACCAACTGGCTAAAAAGATGGGCGAGGCGATTCATGGAGACGTCCTGATCGTTGAGTCCGACGGCAAAGTCGTGGGTAACGCGGCGCTGGTTAACGGCACGCCGAAACTCGAAAACCTGAGCGATCTGCAAAATCCTATGGCTGCGCCGCTGAAAGCGATGCTTGCCAGTGCGGGGACAAAGTCCGCAGAGTCAACCTATAGCAGCAACGATGGCGAGCAAACGCTGTTTCTGCAGGCTATTCCGGGCAGCCCGTGGTATCTGGCCAGTAGTGTACCGTCCAGCCTGCTGAAAGCCCAGTCCCACAATATGCTGATGCGCCTGGGTTTGGTGCAGATCCCTCTGGCCATTATTCTGTTGCTGGTCATGCTGGGTTTCATGCGCGCCATGATGAAGCGTTTGAGCATGCTCAACCAAAATATCGAAGCGCTGTCGACAGGGGGCGCGGATCTCACGCAGCGTCTGCCAGCCAGTAACAGCCCGGAATTTAACGCCGTTGCGCAGAGCTTTAACCACTTTATCAGCTATCTGCAGGGGTTAATGCAGCAGGTCGGCAGCAGCGCCCTGGCCATCTCTGCGGCGTCGCGTGAAATTGCCAGCGGCAACACCAACCTCTCCTCGCGCACGGAAGAGCAGGCCAGCTCGATTGTTGAAACGGCGGCTTCTATGGAGCAACTGACCGGCACTGTACGCCAGAACGCCGACAACGCAACGCATGCGAACCAGCTGGCGGGTGAGGCTTCTAAAGTGGCGTCGCGCGGAACGGAAGTGGTTCGTCAGGTGGTGAGCACGATGGGCGAAATTCACCACTCTTCGCGTAAAGTCGTCGATATCATCAGCGTGATCGACAGCATTGCCTTCCAGACCAATATCCTGGCACTCAACGCCGCCGTTGAAGCCGCGCGTGCTGGCGAGCAGGGCCGTGGTTTTGCCGTGGTCGCCTCGGAGGTGCGTAATCTGGCGCAGCGTTCGGCCAACTCCGCACGTGAAATCAAAAAACTGATCGAAGAGTCGGTCGCGAATATCGATGCAGGCAGTCAGCTGGTCGAACAGGCAGGACAAACCATGGACGAGCTGGTGCAGGGCGTGAGCAGCGTCACTACGCTAATGAGCGAGATCATGGCCGCCAGTCGTGAGCAGAGCATGGGCATCGAACAGGTTAACGTTGCCATTACTCAGCTTGACGGCACCACGCAGCAGAACGCCGTCTTAGTGGAAGAGGTCTCCTCTGCCGCGCAGGCGATGGAAGCCCAGAGTCTGCAACTGGAACAGGTTGTACAAAGCTTCAAACTGTAATTCACAGTCAGGCCAGCGCCCGCTGGCCTGACGTTTTCGACGATCGCCATTGCCGTCTGACAGATTTGTGCATAAACAGCACAATTTTATCCCCTCAACCTCCCCAATCTTGTGCCAGAATAATGAGGAATACACTCAAGGAATCCTCATGTCTGCTATTGAAGTTATCCTCGTCGACCATCTTGATCGTCCCACCGGCAAAATGGAAAAGTTGGAAGTGCATGAAAAAGGATTACTGCACCGCGCTGTCACGGTGTACGTTTTTAACACCCGGCAGGAGCTGCTGCTCCAGCGTCGCGCCAGTGATAAATATCACTGCGGCGGATTATGGAGCAATACCTGCTGCGGTCATCCTTATCCTCATGAATCGACTAAAGAGGCGGCCGAACGCCGTCTGCGCGAAGAAATGGGCATGATCCTGTCGCTGACGCCTGTCTTCGAACTGAGCTATAACCTGCCGCTCAGTAATGGCCTGACAGAGCACGAGTACGGCCATGTCTTTTTTGCCGTGAGCGACGCGCTGCCCGTGCTTAATCCGCAGGAGGCGGATGCATTTGACTACCGCTCAATGCAGGATATTGCCCAGCAAATGCAGCAGCAGCCCCAGCAGTTTACGCCCTGGTTCCTTCATACCTTTCCCCGTATTCCTGCCTGTCTCGACAGTTTCACTTTCCCGGCTTAATCACCGAGCCCTGGCCGATGCGGTCAGGGTTAGCCGCGTCTGATTTCAGGACAAAACAGATCGCGGAATGCGATTGCCAGGCTACGCTTTTATTGCAACCTCTAAAACGGTGGGCGTGCCTGTCAGGTTATCCCTACGGCCAACCGTACTTCCAGATAAATACATCAATAAGGAAAGCATCATGGCAAACATTCGCGGTTTGGCCGGCATCAGCCTTTTACTGCTGAGTCTGGGAATGGCACACGCGGCCGACCCGGTGCGTGTGGGTTCCAAGATAGATACTGAAGGCTCACTGCTGGGCAATGTCATCCTGCTGGTGCTGGAAAAGCACGGCGTCAAGACCGTTAACAAAATTCAGCTGGGGGCAACCCAGGTGGTGCGGGGCGCCATCACCGCGGGCGAACTGGATATCTACCCGGAATACACCGGCAACGGAGCCTTCTTTTTTAATGATGAAAAAGACAGTGCCTGGAAGCATGCCCGCGAAGGCTATGAAAAAGTGAAAAAACTTGATGCCGAAAAAAATCACCTCGTGTGGCTGACGCCCGCCCCGGCGAACAACACCTGGACCATCGCGGTCCGTAACGACGTCGCGGAGAAAAATCACCTCAACTCCCTTGACGATCTCAGCGCCTATCTGAAAAAAGGGGGCACGTTCAAGCTGGCTGCCTCTGCGGAATTTATCGAACGCAGTGATGCGCTTCCCGCATTCGAAAAAGCCTATGGCTTTACGTTAAAACAGGATCAGCTGTTATCGTTGGCCGGGGGCGATACCGCCGTGACTATCGGCGCAGCCGCGCAGCAAACGTCAGGCGTCAATGCCGCCATGGCTTACGGTACGGATGGCCCGGTTGCCGCGTTGGGCCTGAAAACGCTCAGTGACCCAAAAGGCGTTCAGCCCATTTATGCGCCTGCGCCAGTAGTGCGTGAAGCGGTTCTCCAGGCTTACCCGCAAATGGCTGCATGGCTTAAACCCGTTTTCAGTGCGCTGGATGAAAAGACATTGCAGCAGCTCAACGCCAAAATTGCCGTTGAAGGGCAGGACGCCAGCAGCGTGGCGAAAGCGTGGTTAGAACAGAAAAAGCTGCTGTAACCGATGTGGCTATCGCGGGAGGCGATATCCCGGCCTCGACAGCAGCCGGTGGCGCTGGTACTGATTATGTTACTGAGCCTGACGTCAGGCTGCCTGCCGTTTGTGAGCTTTGCGGCTAATCGTCTGGTTGCCGGCCAGCCGGTGATGCTCTGGCAAATGGCGCACGGCATGGCGCTTCTGCCCCCGCTGGCGTTGCTGTGGTTACTGCTGTGGGCCAGACCGACGGGGTTTCGCTGCGCGTTGCAGTTAATAAGCGCCGGGCTGGTGCTGGCGGTCATGATCTGGCTCAGCGGCGACCAGGCCAGGGTGCTGGCCGGGCAGGGCAGCCGACTGGCGCGAACCAGCTTTGCGAGCGGCATGTGGTGCGGCAGCGCGCTGACGCTACTGTTGATCACCGATACCGCGCGTGCGCTCACCCGCCGCAGGCTGTGGCAACTGGTGCTGAATCTGCTGGTATGGATCCTTCCCCTCTGGCTGCTGTTCAGCGGCCAGCTGGACGACCTGTCGTTACTGAAAGAATATGCCAACCGCCAGTCGGTCTTTGATGCGGCCTTATTGCGTCATCTGACGCTACTGGCCGCCACCGTCCTGCCTGCTTTACTGATTGCTTTCCCGCTGGGCATCGTGCTTTACCGGCGATCCGGCTGGCAAAGCAGCGTCTTCGGCGTGCTGAATGTGGTTCAGACGGTGCCCTCCGTGGCGCTGTTTGGCTTACTCATTGCCCCACTGGCGGGGCTGGCAAAACGCTTTCCCTGGGCAGGTGCATGGGGCATCAGCGGCATTGGCATGGCGCCCGCGCTGATCGCGCTGGTGTTGTATGCCCTGTTGCCGCTGGTGCGCAGCGTGGTAACCGGACTGCAGCAGGTGCCGCCAGACGTGCGCGAAAGTGCGCGCGGCATGGGGCTGAGCGGCAGGCAGCAGTTTTTCGCCGTGGAGGTGCCGCTGGCCTTGCCGGTGTGGTTGTCGGGCATACGGGTTGTGGTGGTGCAGACACTGGGCATGGCCGTGGTGGCGGCGCTGATCGGCGCAGGCGGATTCGGCGCGATTATTTTCCAGGGGCTGCTGAGCAACGCGCTGGACTTAGTGCTGTTAGGCGTGATCCCGGTGATTGCGATGGCGGTGACTTTGGATGCGTTATTCCGCTTGTTGATTTCCCTGCTGGAGAGAAAAGATGATTCAGTTTGATGGCGTCACCCGGTTCTTTGCGGGTAAAGCCGCGGTTAAAAACCTGTCGCTGACCATCGCAAAAGGAACCTTTACCGTGCTGCTGGGCACCTCGGGCTCAGGTAAATCGACCACGCTTAAAATGATTAATCGTCTGGTGGAGTACGATGAAGGGGAAATCCGCTTTGCAGGCGAATCCATTCGTCAGATGGATGCCCAGGCGCTGCGCCGCCGTACCGGCTATGCCATTCAGTCGATTGGTCTGTTTCCGCACTGGACGATTGAAAAGAACATGGCTACCGTCCCTGCCTTGCTGGGCTGGTCAAAAGCGCGCAGGCGCGAACGTATTGACGAGTTGATCGCACTGCTGAATTTGGATCCGGCATTACTTCGCCGCTATCCACATCAGCTCTCCGGGGGACAACAGCAGCGCGTTGGTGTTGCGCGGGCGCTGGCGGCGGATCCTGACGTACTGCTGATGGATGAACCCTTTGGCGCACTGGACCCGGTCACGCGCACTGCGCTTCAGCAGGAGATGTTACGCATTCACCGTGCTTCAGGGTGCACCATCGTGCTGGTCACGCACGATATTGATGAAGCCCTGACGCTGGCCGACAATATTGTACTCATGGACGACGGTGAGATCGTTCAGCAGGGTAAACCGCTTGAATTGCTGACCCGGCCAGGCAACGACTTTGTGCGTGATTTTCTGGGGCGCAGCGAGATAGGGCTGCATCTGCTGGCGCTTGGCCAGGTGGGACGCGCAGTACGTCGTGGGGAATGGCTGGATGCCGAGCCGCTGGCGGCGACGCTGAGCCTGCGCGAAGCGTTGTCACAGTTTATCAGCCGCGGCACGGATAAACTGCCCGTCGTAGATGCGCATCAGCAACCGCTGGGCGTGCTCTACTTCAGCGATCTCCTTCATCACGCAGAGGCTCAACAATGCGACGGTTAGCCGATCCTCTGCTGTGGCTGGTCCTGTTTTATCTCAGCCTGCTGGCGGCCATGCCCTACAGCGGCCCCGTGTTTGCCGCCTGGTTTCCCGATCTGGCCCGCCCGCTTTATCAGCAGGACAGTTTCTGGCAGCTCACCCTGGCACATCTTTTTCTGGTGGTAACCGCCAGCCTGATGGCGGTTGCTATCGGCGTCGGCAGCGGCGTGCTGGTCACTCGCCCTGCGGGACGGGCTTTTCGCCCGTTGTTGGAAACCATCGCCGCCGCCGGTCAGACGATCCCGCCGGTGGCGGTGCTGGCGATAGCCGTGCCTGTCATGGGATTCGGCGCGTGGCCTGCCGTGGTGGCATTGCTGCTTTATGGGCTGCTGCCAATTTTACAGGGCACACTGGCGGGGCTGGACAGCGTCCCGGCCAGCAGTCGTGAGATCGCCGTGGGTGTCGGCATGAGTGGCTGGCAGCGTTTGTGGCAGGTTGAGCTTGCGCTGGCGGCACCGGTGATCATTGCCGGGATACGTAACTCCGTCATCATCAATATCGGCACGGCGGCCATCGCCTCTACCGTCGGGGCAAAGAGCCTGGGATCGCCCATCATCATCGGCCTGAGCGGCTTTAATACCGCCTATGTCATACAAGGCGCGTTGCTGGTCGGGCTGTTAGCGATCGTCAGCGATCGCCTGTTTGAACGGCTGCAGCGCCGTCTTAGCGTGAATGAACGATAAGTGAATAGCCAACCAGCATAAGTCCACTGGTGCCGCCGATAGCCATAATGGCAAACAGCGTGGCAAAAAATGTTTTTTTCCAGTTCATAACTAACCTGAGGGTGTTTACGTCAAGGCGGGGATAATAGCGCGCGCAAGGCAGCAGTCATAGTGCCGAGCGTGCGTTTTTATTTCAGTGTGCGTCGTGCAAACGTACAGAGAATCCCTGTTCCTGCCAGTGTGCCAGCTGTTCCTGCTGACGGCGCGTCAGTCTTTTACCGGTAAAAACAAACATATTCAGCCCCGGAAATAACTCGGGCCGGGGAACATCAAGCGGTTCGGCAAGCACGTCGATGCGCCAGCCGTGCTGCGACAGTCGCCATCCTTCCAGCCAGATGCGCGTGCGATCTTCAATGCCCCAGCCAATAATCAGCGCTTCTTTACCGGCTTTTTTGCGACTGCTTGCCAGACAAAAAGCCACGTAGTCGATCAGGATGCCATCCAGCAGGCTGCACATTGTCCGTGCTGTATTCTGATCCAGGCTGAGTTTCTGCCTTATGGGCATAAAAACGTGATCGATCAAGGCATCAACCGCATGTTCGCGACCAATTAAAGCGATCTTGTTGCGTAGCTTAGCCGGTCTTACATGGCGCAGTATGCTGATGAGTTCGTCCTGCATGGCGGTCCAGCCATCGTTGGAATCAACATCTCCACCTTCCAGTAGTGCTTTGACCTTGCCTACTGGTACTCCACTTTCAATCCAGCGCATGATTTCCTGGATACGCTGAACATCTTCTTCATCGAACTGTCGATGACCGCCTTCGGTACGTTGTGGTTTCAATAATCCATAACGTCGTTGCCAGGCGCGTAAGGTAACCGGATTTATGCCACAGCGTTCGGCGACATCGCCGATACTGTATAAGGTCATATTTACCTCTTTAAACTGACCTGAGTTAAAACACCATAACGAAGCCTGTTAAGTTGTACAACCAATTTTTAGATGTACAACTTGACGGCTGCGCTTAATTGTTGTTCTATCTCAGTTATGAGATTTATTTTTCATAAGTGAGATGAAACATGTCTTTTGATAATACGGAGCAACGCTTAGCAGCCCGCCTTGCAGAATTACGGATGAAGCAGGGTTGGTCACTTGATGAACTCTCAACCGCCACCGGCATTAGCCGGCCCACATTATCGCGTATTGAGCGTGCTGAAACCAGCCCAACGGCTGCCCTGCTTAATCGTTTGTGTGTGGCTTACAGTCTGACCATGTCGCGCCTGCTGAGCGAAGTGGAAGCGGAAAGCGATCTCCTGATCCCTCGCGAACGCCAGCCGATCTGGAACGACGAAGCCAGTGGATTTAGCCGCCGCAATGTCTCACCGCCCGCCCATAATTTCCGCTGTGAGCTGATCGAAGGCACACTGCGGCCCGGCGCGCGCGTCGAATACGACGCGCCACCGCTACAGGGCATGGAACAACATATCTGGATGCAACAGGGACAGCTGACGATAACCATGGGCGCGCAGAGCTGGACCTTAGCACCCGGCGACAGCCTGCGTTTTCATCTTAGCGGCGCGTCCGCTTTTCAGGCACATCTTACTGAAGGTGCCCGCTACTTACTGGTGGTCTGCAAATCATGATGACGTATCAACAACTCAGCGCCGCTGAGGCACAACAGGTTTTACCCGAACTGGCCCAGGTCTTACAGGCCTGTGTGGCCGAGGGTGCCAGCATCGGTTTTATCGATCCTGAAAACATCAGCGTGATGACCCTTTTTTGGCAAAATCAGCTTGCCGCGCTGGAAAAAGGCCAGAGTGAACTGCTGGTTGCCCGCCAGCATGGCCGGGTGGTGGGCACCGTGATGCTCAATGACAGCGCCATGCCCAATGGAAGCCATAGGGCCGAAGTCAGTAAGCTGCTCGTGCATCCGCAGGCGCGGCGGCAGGGGATAGCGCGCAGGTTAATGCAGCAGGCAGAACAGCGGGCGCATCAGAAGGGAAAACGCCTGCTGGTGCTGGACACCCGATCCGGGGACGTGGCAAGCGATCTTTATCGCGCGCTGCACTGGCAGGTTGCGGGTGAAATTCCTGCCTATGCGCAGTCTATTGAGGGAAAACTGGACCCGACCACAGTGATGTTTAAGGTGCTGGATTCGCACGGCGGCTGAAGTACAGGCCTTCGGGCCGCCGCCTTATCCCTGCGCAACACGCGACAACGCGCCACGGCGGCTGTGGCCTGCTGTTGACCCGACAGCACGAGCAGGCCTTTTCTGAAGCCAGCACGAAAAAACAGACCCGAAAGCTGACGTCACTGCGATACTGTGTAAAAATACAGGCCATCGAGTAAAGCGGTAATCTTAACATGGCCCTGACAGCAGCATTAAAAAGCCAGATCGCACAGTGGTATAAAGCGCTGCAGCAACAGGTGCCAGACTTTATTCCCCGTCCTGCCCAGCGGCAGATGATCGCGGAGGTCGCGAAATGTCTGTCGGGTGATGACGGTCGCCACCTGGCTGTAGAAGCGCCGACTGGCGTGGGCAAAACCCTTTCGTATCTTATTCCTGGCATCGCCGTCAGCCGCGCGGAAGAGAAGCGGCTGGTGATCAGCACGGCCAACGTCGCCTTGCAGGATCAGATCTTCAGCAAAGATTTGCCATTGCTTAAAAAAATCATTCCGGATCTCACCTTTACTGCTGCCTTTGGACGCGGGCGCTATGTGTGTCCGCGCAATCTGGCCGCGCTGGTCGCAGACGATAATCAGCAGGCCGATTTGCTGTTCTACCTGGATGACGAAGCGGTCAGCAGCACCAAAGAAGAGCAGATCCAGTGCGGACGGCTGCAAAAGTCACTGGATCGCTATCAGTGGGATGGCCTGCGCGATCACAGCGAGGAGAACGTCAGCGACAGCCTGTGGCAGCGTCTGTCTACTGACAAAGCCAGTTGCCTTGGCGTGCATTGCCGCTGGTACCGCGAATGTCCGTTTTTCGTTGCCCGGCGGGAAATCGAGCAGGTCGATGTGGTGGTAGCCAACCACGCGCTGGTGATGGCGGCCATGGAAAACGAATCGGTGCTGCCCCCGGCCAAAAATCTGATGCTGGTGCTGGATGAAGGGCATCACCTGCCTGAAGTGGCGCGTGATGCACTGGAGATGAGCGCCGATATCACGCCCGGCTGGACCAGCCTGCAGCTCGATCTGTTTGTGAAGCTGGTGGAGGCGATTATGAGCCAGATGCGGCCCAAATCACCCCCGCCGTTGGCTAATCCCGAACGTCTTAAAGCCCACTGTGATGAACTGCGCGAACGCCTTGCCACCATAAGTGAGGCATTAAGCCCATTGCTTCCGCCGCACAATCAGCCCGGCGAGTTTCGTTTCGTGTTGGGCACCTTACCTGACGAGCTGCTGGCGCTGTGCGCCCGGCTGTTCAAGCTGAGCGACGGGCTACGTGGGCTCAGCGAAGGGTTGATTAACGCCTTGAGTGAACAAACCGGAAGCGTCGATCTCGTGCGTCTGCACCGCAATTTATTGCAGCTCAACCGCCACTTTGGCTGGTTTGAATCAGTCAGCAAGCTGTGGCGACTGGCTGCGATGGAAAAAGCCTCTGGTGCGCCCGTTTCAAAATGGATAACCCGTGAACTGCGCGACGGTCAGGCACACCTGTTCTTCCACTGCGCGGGAATTCGCGTCTGCGATCAGCTGGAAAAAATGCTGTGGCGCAAGATTCCTCACGTTGTCGTGACCTCCGCGACCTTGCGCTCATTGAACAGCTTTAGCCGCCTGCAGGAAATGTCGGGGTTGAATGAAAAGGCGGGCGACCGTTTTGTGGCACTGGCGTCGCCGTTCAGCCACGTCGATCAGGGCAAGCTGGTGATCCCGCAGATGCGCTACGAACCGTTGATGGCGAATGAGGCTGAGCACATCGCGGAGATGGCGGCCTTTTTCCGCCAGCAAATGCAGACAGAAAAGCATAAAGGCGTGCTGGTGTTATTTGCCAGCGGGCGCGCCATGCAACAGTTTGTCGAGGCGCTGCCAGAATTACGACTGATGATGCTGGTGCAGGGCGATCAGCCCCGCAGTCGCCTGATCGCCCTGCACCGCAAACGGGTAGAGCAGGGCGATACCAGTATTCTCATCGGCCTGCAGTCGTTTGCGGAAGGGCTGGATTTAAAAGGTGAGCTGCTCAGTCAGGTACATATCCATAAAATTGCTTTTCCGCCCATAGACAGTCCGGTAATTTTAACCGAGGGCGAATGGCTGAAGAGCCTCAGGCGTTATCCGTTTGAGGTACAGAGCTTACCCAGCGCCTCTTTTACGCTGATTCAGCAGGTCGGGCGTTTGATCCGCAGCCATCAGTGTTTTGGCGAGATAGTTATTTACGATCGCCGCCTGTTGAGTAAAGCTTACGGCAGTCGGCTGCTGGCGGCGCTGCCGGTGTTTTCAATTGAGCAGCCGGTCACGCCTGAACCCGAGGCCAGAAACACCAAACCCAATCCCGGCACGCGCAAACCGCGTGCGAAGCGGCGTTAAGTCGTTGCCACTGAGCGGAAATGCGTGATGGAACTGAATAAAATTATCAAAGAAGTCGGGCGCGGTAAGAACCATGCTCGCGATATCGATTTCGACAGTGCCCTGGCACTCTACGGCGCAATGCTGGACGGCGAGGTGCCGGATCTTGAAATGGGCAGTATTTTAATCGCCCTGCGAATCAAAGGTGAAGGCGAAGCAGAAATGCGCGGCTTCTATCAGGCGATGCAGTCGCGTGTGATGCGCCTGCAGGCGCCGAGCGGTCGTCCCATGCCTGTGGTCATTCCCAGCTATAACGGTGCGCGCCGTCAGGGAAATTTAACCCCATTACTGGCGCAGGTGCTTAACAGGCTCGGTCTGCCCGTGCTGGTTCACGGCGTCAGTGACGATGCCACGCGCGTGACCAGCGAAGCGGTCTTTGCCGCGCTGGGGATCGTGCCGGTCACTACGGCCGAACAGGCACAGGCAAAGCTCGACAGGGGTGAGCTGGCCTTTATTACCATCGATCACCTCTGCCCACCCATGGCAAAACAGCTGTCGTTACGCTGGCGCATGGGCGTGCGTAACAGCGCCCACACGCTGGCGAAGCTGGCCACGCCGTTTGGTGAGCGCGAGGCCCTGCGCCTGTCAAGCGTATCCCACCCGGAGTATGTTCCACGGGTGGCGACCTTTTTTAGCGCTATTGATGCCCCCGCGATTCTGCTGAACGGGACCGAAGGTGAGGTTTATGCCAATCCGCAGCGCTGCCCGGCCATCAGCTATGTGGGCGGTGCAGCACAGCAGGCGGAGGTCTGGGTAGAGAGACAGCCGGAGGTAGCGGTGCCGCTGCCCGCCGACAAGTCGGCCGCCGAGACAGCGCGGTGGACGGAAGAGGTGCTGAATCACCAGCGCCCTCTGCCAGAGGCGCTGCGACTGCAAATTGCCTGCTGCCTGCGCGCAAGCGGTCAGTGCGCCTCGCGGGAAGCCGGCCTTGAGAAACTGGCGGCGGCCGGTTTTTAACGGTGAGCCTGTGGCAGGGCGTGCTCAACCAGGTTTTGCCAGAAGCGGATACCGGTGGGGATGAGCGCATCGTTGAAATCGTAGTGAGCATTATGTAAGGGGGCGGATGGGGTTGCACCATCTGCACCGAGCCAGAAATAGGCCCCCGGGCAGGCTTCCAGCATGCAGGCGAAATCTTCAGAGGCCATAGAGGGATTCACCTGCCACCGCACCTGCTCTTCCCCCAGCGTACTGACGGCAACGTCGTGAACCTGCCGGGCCGGGCCTGTATGGTTGGTTGTCACCGGGTAGCCAGGTAGCCAGCGAATCGCGCCGCAGACGCCAAAGGGTTTCGGCAGCGTAGTGACAAAATCATCAATAAGCGCATGAACCCGTTTGCGCACATCGTCTTGCAGGCAGCGCACGGTGCCGCGCAGAACGATCTGTTCGGGAATCACGTTAATTGCCTCACCACCCTGAATCTGCGTGACGCTCACCACGGCTGAGGAAAGGGGAGAAAGGCGACGTGAGGGGATCGTTTGCAGGGCCAGAATCAGTTCAGCTGCCACCACCATCGGGTCGGCACCGCTTTCCGGCATGGCCGCGTGGCAGCTTTTACCGCTCAGCGTAATTTCAAACGCATCCAGTGAGGCCATCATCGCACCGGCGTTAACCGCCAGCGATCCCAGCGGCAGGCCGGGCCAGTTGTGCATCGCATAGACAGCATCCATGGGGAAACGGGTAAATAATCCCTCTTCCACCATTTTCCGGGCGCCGCCGAGGTTTTCTTCCGCAGGCTGAAAAATAAAATGCACCGTGCCGCTGAACTGACGCGTGGCGGCAAGCTGTCTGGCGGCCGCCAGTAAAATCGCCGTGTGGCCATCATGGCCGCAGGCGTGCATCACACCAGGTTTACTGGAGCGCCAGGCGGTTTCGCCTTTTTCATTGATGGGCAGCGCGTCCATATCGGCACGCAGGCCGATGACCGGTCCGCTTCCATTTTTCAGGGTGCCAACCACGCCCGTCCCGGCAAGACCACGAAATACCTGCAGGCCCGCCTGCTCAAGTTCATGCGCAACCTTATCGCTGGTCCGATGTTCCTCATAGCCGAGTTCGGGTTCGCGATGAAACTGGTGGCGCCAGCGCAGCGCATCATCAAGCAGGTCAGAGGAAAGAGTCATGCAATGTCGCGCTCCATATCATTCAGGAAGATTCACTTTAGAGGCCGGGCGAGAGCGCGTCTATCGCCAGGCGCGATAAAATAGCGAATGGGCTAAATCAAAATGGAATAAGTAATAAACAAGCGTGCAACCGTATCGCCTGTTATGCCGACTCACGCTTAATTAAATGGAAGCCGATATCAATAATGCTTTCTGCGCAGGGACGCTGTTCAATCCGATCGGCCAGCAGCGTAGCGGCACGTTGACCTATAGCGACCCGATCGACGCTGACCGTGGTGAGGGCAGGGCGATTGCTGGCAGCAAAATCCAGATCGCCAAAGCCCATCACCGCAATATCTTCAGGCACGCGCAGGCCACGGCTTTCTGCCTCCATAATCGCACCCTGTGCCAGCGTGTCTGAACTGCAGACGATGACGTCATACTCACCCTGATCGAAGAGCTGCGTTAAACCGGCGCGTCCGGATGCCAGAGAGGCGGGGAGCGCCGCGTCTGCCTGTGGGATTGCGTCAATTCCTTGCTGGCTGAAGACGTCACATAATCCCTGTTTACGCTGTCCGGCACGTTTGTCTGACGTCCACACCAGGCCGGGCCGACGGAAGCCTTGTTCAAGCAGGTATTCTGCCGTGGCCTGACCGACGCGTTGATGCGAGAATCCCACCAGCATATCGAGCGGCGTTGGCGTCAGATCCCAGATTTCAACGACCGGTATCGCGGCATTCAGGATCACCTTTTTAAGGGCGGCCGAATGATGGATCCCGGTCAGAACAATCCCGTCCGGACGTCGTGACAGCAGTGTTGCCACCAGTTCGGCTTCAGTATCAGTGCGATAGCCCGCCACGCTCAGCAGGATATGATAACCCCGCAAGCCCAGCTCATCACTCAACGACTGAATGGTATCCACGAACATGTTGTTGTTGATTTGCGGCACCACGACAGCGATGAGCTTACTGCGCCTTGAAGCCAGGCTTCCCGCCAGCGCATTAGGAATGTATCCCGTCACCCGCACCGCCTCCATGACTCTTTCTGCCGTTTTAGGCCGCACTAACTGCGGGGCATTCAGCACGCGGCTGACGGTCATCGGTGACAGTCCGGCATGGCGGGCGACATCTTCAAGCGTGGGCGCATGGGTCGGTTTCGAACTTTTCACGGCAATCCATTTCACGGTGACGGCGGTATTCGCACTGGCATTATTCTTCATGTTCCTGAGCATTTCCAGCCGGTGCGTTACGCATTAAGCAGTATGCGCTGACATGACTAAAAAAATTCGCGATAGATGTTAACGCAATCATTATGTTGTTTAACACGAAGAAAAAGTCATAAATGCGATCTCGCTGGCAGCATGGCTCCCTTTATGCAAGGTAAATGTGATCTGTTGTTCAAAATAAACACAACGCAGTTTTCTGCCGCAGGCCGGGGTGTAAAGATAAAAATGTTAGCGCAATCATTTTTAGACCACAGGAGATAACTATGTCTGTAAGCGCAAATTCTCATGCCGTGAGCTATGCCAAAACGGTAAACGCAAAAACGGCGGCTGACGTCGGTGATCGTATTGAATGGGTCAAACTCTCCCTGTCGATTTTACCCCTGGCCACGCCCGTCAGCGATGCCAAGGTGCTGACAGGGCGCCAAAAGCCGTTAACCGAAGTGGCCATTATCATTGCTGAAATTCGTAGCCGTGAGGGTTTTGAAGGGGTGGGATTCAGCTATTCCAAACGCGCTGGCGGGCAGGGCATTTACGCGCATGCTAAGGAGATTGCCGATAATCTGCTGGGGGAAGATCCAAACGATATTGATAAAATCTACACCAAACTGTTGTGGGCGGGCGCATCGGTAGGACGAAGCGGCATGGCGGTGCAGGCTATCTCTCCCATTGATATTGCGCTGTGGGATATGAAAGCGAAACGCGCCGGGCTGCCGTTGGCAAAACTGTTAGGTTCCCATCGTGATTCCGTACAGTGCTACAACACCTCGGGCGGCTTCCTGCATACACCGCTGGAGCAGGTATTAAAGAACGTGGTGATTTCACGTGAAAACGGCATCGGCGGGATCAAGTTGAAAGTGGGGCAGCCAAACTGTGCCGAAGACATTCGTCGCTTAACGGCAGTGCGTGAAGCGCTGGGCGACGATTTTCCGTTGATGGTTGATGCCAACCAACAGTGGGATCGTGAGACCGCTATCCGTATGGGCCGCAAAATGGAGCCGTTCAATCTGATCTGGATTGAAGAACCGCTGGATGCTTACGATGTGGAAGGCCATGCACAACTGGCCGCCGCGCTGGACACGCCCATTGCGACCGGTGAGATGCTCACCAGCTTCCGTGAGCATGAGCAACTGATTTTGGGCAACGCCAGTGATTTCGTTCAGCCGGATGCGCCGCGCGTGGGTGGCATTTCCCCTTTCCTGAAAATCATGGATCTGGCGGCGAAGCACGGTCGTAAGCTTGCGCCACATTTCGCCATGGAAGTTCACCTGCATCTGGCGGCGGCCTATCCGCTTGAGCCCTGGCTGGAGCATTTCGAATGGCTGAACCCGTTATTTAATGAGCAACTGGAATTACGTGACGGACGGATGTTTGTTTCAGATCGCCACGGACTTGGTTTTACGCTCAGCGAACAAGCACGAAGCTGGACTCAATTAACCTGTGAGTTCGGCAAACGTCCCTAATCTTTTTGGCGGGAATCTCTCCCGCCACCTCTCCTTTTAAATCTCTCTCAACCCGATATCCAGGAGTGGGTGATGAATACAATAATAAAACGTACCAAGGTACGTTATTCTATTTTGCTATTTCTGTTTCTTGCCACCGTATTTAATTATGCCGATCGTGCGACGTTATCTGTTGTCGCGCCTTTTATGAGTCAGGAGTTGGGCTTTGATCCTGAAGCAATGGGGCTGGCCTTTTCGGCCTTTGGTATTGCCTATGTCATTATGCAATTACCCGGCGGCTGGTTACTGGACCGCTATGGTGCCCGCATGGTATACGGCTGTGCGCTGATTGGCTGGTCGCTGGTGACCATGCTGCAGGGCACGATTTATCTCTACGCCAGTCCGCTTATCGTTCTGGTGATTTTGCGTTTATTAATGGGGGCCATTGAAGCGCCAGCTTTTCCGGCAAACAGTCGGTTAAGTGTGCAGTGGTTTCCAAATAAAGAGCGGGGATTTGTGACGTCGATTTATCAGTCAGCACAATATATCTCGCTCGGAATTATTACGCCTTTGATGACAATTATTCTTCATAATTTAAGTTGGCACTATGTTTTTTATTATATCGGCGCGATTGGCGTTATTTTAGGGATCGTCTGGCTGTTTAAAGTCAGAGATCCCTTACAGCATCCCAAAGTAAATCAGGAGGAAATCGAGTATATTCGTGACGGCGGTGGAGAACCCGCATTAGGCAGTAAAAAGGCGCAAGAGAAAATTACACTGGCGCAGTTTAAAAGCGTGTGTATTAACCGCATGATGATTGGTGTCTACATTGGCCAGTTTTGTGTCACCTCAATTACCTGGTTCTTCCTGACCTGGTTCCCTACCTATCTCTATCAGGCCAAGGGCATGTCGATTCTGAAAGTGGGATTTATTGCCAGTATACCGGCCATCGCGGGTTTTGTGGGCGGCCTGTTGGGCGGCGTGTTTTCTGATGCGTTACTCAAACGCGGTTACAGCCTGACGGTTGCGCGTAAACTGCCCGTCATCTGTGGGATGCTGCTCTCCTGTGTCATTGTTATCGCCAATTACACGTCCTCGGAAATTGTGGTGGTTGCGGCCATGAGCGTTGCCTTTTTCGCCAAAGGTTTTGGCAACCTGGGCTGGTGTGTGCTGAGCGATACATCGCCGAAAGAGGTGTTGGGCATTGCCGGTGGCGTTTTCAACATGTGCGGCAATATGGCCAGTATCGTTACCCCGCTGGTGATCGGGATCATTCTGGCGAATACGCAATCATTTGATTATGCGATTTTATATGTGGGATCGATGGGGCTGCTCGGCCTGATTTCCTATCTCTTTATTGTCGGGCCTTTGGAACGGATTACGCTGACGTCCACGAAGCCTGAGTAAGCCTGTTGCGAGCATTTCGCGCCGCTGTTCCGGAACCGCACTCTCCGGAACAGCGTTTTTTACCGCATGACGCGACTCAATAAAATCGGCGTTGCGGGTTATTGCATCGGTAAGTTCAGACCGTGTTTTGTCGCACACTGCTGTGCCTGTTCGTATCCCGCATCGGCATGACGCATCACGCCGGTAGCAGGATCGTTCCATAGCACGCGGCCCAAGCGGGCATCAGCCGCTTCCGTGCCGTCGCACACAATCACCACGCCAGAATGCTGGGAGAAACCCATGCCCACGCCACCACCATGATGTAGGCTCACCCAGGTCGCGCCGCCCGCCGTATTCAGCAGGGCGTTGAGCAGCGGCCAGTCGGATACCGCATCCGAGCCATCTTTCATCGCTTCGGTTTCACGGTTTGGCGAGGCAACAGAGCCGCAGTCGAGGTGATCGCGACCGATCACAATCGGTGCTTTTAGCTCGCCGTTGCGTACCATTTCATTGAACGCGAGGGCCGCGAGATGGCGCTCACCCAATCCCAGCCAGCAGATACGCGCCGGTAAGCCCTGGAAGGCGATGCGTTCCTGCGCCATATCCAGCCAGCGATGTAGCGTTTTATGTTGCGGGAAAAGTTCTTTGAGTTTGGCATCCGTTTTATAGATATCTTCGGGGTCGCCAGACAGGGCAACCCAGCGGAACGGACCTTTACCTTCGCAAAACAGGGGACGGATATAGGCTGGCACAAAACCGGGAAAATCAAAGGCATTGCTGACGCCTTCATCCAGTGCGACCTGGCGAATGTTGTTGCCATAATCGACGGTAGGAATGCCCATATGACAGAAGTCGAGCATCGCCTGAACGTGGACGGCCATAGAGGCACGGGCAGCTTTCTCCACGGCTTTAGGATGTGTCTTGCGTTCCTGCTCCCAGCGTGAGACGTCCCAGTCAATGGGCAGATAGCCGTTAAGGGGATCGTGCGCCGAAGTCTGGTCGGTGACGATGTCAGGCTTAGGTCCACCCGCTTTGGCGCGCTTAACCAGCTCGGGCAGGATTTCCGCCGCGTTGCCCAGCAGGCCGACAGAAATGGCTTTCTTCGCTTTGGTCGCCTCATCAATCAAGGCCAGTGCTTCATCCAGCGAGGTGGCTTTGTAATCGACATAACGCGTGCGTAAACGAAAATCGATACGGGATTCCTGACACTCAATCGCCAGTACGCAGGCGCCCGCCAGCACGCCTGCCAAGGGTTGCGCACCACCCATGCCACCTAAACCGGCGGTCAGGATCCAGCGTCCGCTTAGATCATTGTTATAGTGCTGGCGTCCGGCCTCGACAAACGTCTCGTAGGTGCCCTGAACGATTCCCTGGGCGCCAATGTAAATCCATGAGCCGGCCGTCATCTGGCCATACATCATCAGCCCGGCTTTATCCAGTTCGTGGAAGTGATCCCAGTTAGCCCAGTGAGGAACCAGATTGGAGTTGGCCAGCAGGACGCGGGGGGCATCCGCATGGGTACGAAACACGCCGACGGGTTTGCCCGACTGGATCAGCAGGGTTTCGTCCGGCTGCAGGAGCTGCAGCGATCGTAAAATTTGCTCAAAACATTCCCAGTTGCGCGCGGCTTTACCAATACCGCCGTACACCACCAGATCTTCCGGACGTTCTGCCACGTCGGGATCCAGGTTGTTCTGAATCATGCGGTAAGCTGCTTCAATTAACCAGTTAGCGCAGTGCAGTTCATTTCCACGCGGCGCACGGATCTCGCGTGCTACCGCTTTAGACAGGGTTTCGCTCATGACGGATTCCTTATTTAACTGAATAGGTGCCCATGCTGGGTAGTAATGCGGTGAGTGCCTCTGGCCAGTCGCAGCGGCTTGCCCACTGACGCATCGCCTCAATGTCGGGTGCCAGCAGGCGGTCTTCTTCCAGGAAGGCAACGCGTTCGCGGATGCGGCCAATGGCCTGCTCTATCGGTGCAGAACTTTGCAAGGGACGATGAAACTCAATGCCCTGGGCGGCGGCCATCGCTTCAATGCCCACCACGGCGGCGCTGTTAAAGCACATATCCCCCAGGCGGCGGGCGGCATAGGTGGCCATGGAAACGTGATCTTCCTGGTTAGCCGAGGTCGGTAAGCTGTCTACGCTGCCGGGATGGGCCAGCGATTTATTTTCTGATGCCAGCGCCGCCGCAGTGACCTGGGCAATCATAAAGCCGGAGTTCACGCCGCCGTCGCGAACCAGGAAAGGTGGCAGTCCGGACAGGCCGGTATCCAGTAGCAGGGCCAGTCGACGTTCCGAGATAGCGCCCACTTCAGCCACGGCCAGCGCAATAATGTCGGCTGCAAAGGCGACCGGTTCAGCATGGAAGTTGCCGCCGGAGATCACATCGCCGGTTTCGCTGAAAACCAGCGGATTATCAGAGGCGGCGTTGGCTTCAATTTGCAGGACGCGCGCGGCATGAGAGAGGTTATCCAGGCAGGCGCCCATCACCTGGGGTACGCAGCGGATAGAATAGGGATCCTGTACCCGGCCACAGTGGGTATGTGAACCGAGGATTTCGCTTCCTTCAATCAGGCTGGTAATCGCGGCGGCCACGGCAATCTGCCCGTGCTGACCGCGCGCCTGATGGATACGGGCATCGAAGGGTTTTAACGAACCTTTGATCGCTTCTAACGACAGGGCGCCCGCCAGTAAACCTGCGGCAAACAGGTTTTCGGCTTCAAACAGGCCACGCAGCGCCAGCGCCGTGGAAACCTGGGTGCCGTTAAGCAATGCCAGACCTTCTTTCGGGCCCAGAACAAAGGGCGTCAACCCGACTTTAGCCAGGCCTTCTGTTGCCGCAATAAGTTCCCCTTTGAACCTGACCTGACCTTCACCAAGCAGCATCAGCGACATATGCGCCAGCGGTGCCAGATCGCCCGAGGCACCCACCGATCCTTTTTCCGGAATGCACGGCATGATGCCGGCATTAAACAGGGCCAGCAGGGCATCGATCAGTTCGATGCGTACACCCGAATGGCCCCGCGAAAGGCTGATCACTTTGCTGGCGACGACCAGCCGCGTGACGTTATCAGGCAGTAAATTCCCTAACCCGACGCTGTGGGACAGCACCAGATTACGTTGCAGATCCGCCAGACGGCTGGCGGGGATCTGAGTTTGGGCCAGTTTGCCAAAACCGGTGTTAATGCCGTAAACCACGCTGCCGGAGGCGACGATCGCGTCAACGGTGCGTTGTGCCTCGGCGACGGCCTGGCGGGCGCCATCGTCGAGGCTGAGGGTAACGTTGCCCTGATAAATTGCGCGTAACGTCGCGAGATCAACATTACCTGGCACCAGGTGTAATACCTGAGTCGAACCTGACATAACCTGCTCCTGTCTATACAAGGGTTGGGTTGCCGCAGGGCATCTTTATTGACCCTGATCAACTGAATAACGCGAGTGAACCATAAGTGTCTATTCTTGTCTATACAAGTTGCAATCAGCGTGCCAAACCGATCACAAAATTGATCGGGCGTCAGGACAGGGGGGAGCGAGCAACGACCGGTATTGCTGCACCTTTATCAGGCAGCAGGTGCACGGTTAAAGTGCTGAAACCGCGTCTGAATGTATATACATCCAACCCTGCAGGCAGTAAACTCTGCGCATTATCTGCGAAAGGAAAACGTTATGGCCGAGCATACGGCAATTGCACAACTGGCGGCGGCCATGAGCGATGAACCTGCGCCTATTTATCAACGGGTCAAGCAGGCTATCATCAGCCAGATTCGTGAAGGACACTGGAAAGCAAATCAGCGCGTGCCCTCCGAAAGCGAGCTGGTCAATGAACTAGGCGTGAGCCGGATGACCATCAATCGTGCATTACGCGAGCTGACCAGCGAAGGGTTTCTGGTGCGTATGCAGGGCGTAGGAACATTTGTTGCCGAAATGAAAGGCTATACGGCCATGCTCGAAGTGCATAACATCGCCGATGAAATTGCCCAGCGCGGTCACCAGCACAGCTGCAAAATTCTGATGATGGGTCAGAACAAAGCCGATCCCGAGCAGGCTTCGGTTCTGGGGCTGACCACCGGGCAAACGCTGTTTCATTCGCTGATTGTGCATTATGAAAACGAGTTGCCGGTGCAGCTTGAAGACCGACTGGTGAATCCGCAGCTGGCTCCGGACTATCTGACTCAGGATTACCATACGCTCACGCCTTATACCTATCTGATGCGGGCGGCGCCGTTAACGGCAGGCGAGCACATCGTTGAAGCGGTTATGCCCGATGCGCGTCAGCGTAAACATCTGGCGATCGATGAGCATGAGCCCTGTCTGCTTATCCGCCGCCAGACCTGGAGCGACAATAAAATCGTGACCTATGCGCGATTACTCTATCCGGGCTCGCGCTATAAGCTGCTGGGCCGCTTCAAAGGACACGGGTAAGGCGCACGAACAGCAGTCTTGCCTCGGGACTGGCTGGCGAGAGCAGGGTGGAGTGATCTACCCACCATGTCCCCTGCTGCGCCTCTAACCGCGCGTCATCCGCGATGCGCCATTCTCCGGCTAGCACCCACGCAACGCCGTGCTCGCTGCAGACGGCTTGCGTAACGACGTCGGCCTGCGCCCGCCATGCGTCACGCCGCGTCATGACGTTAAAATCCTGACTGGCCTCTTTGCCTTCCAGACTGGCTTCAAGCGCCCATTCCCCCGCGAAAGCCCAGGGAACTTCAGGCAGTAAGCGGTGCTCGCCTGCCGGACCGCGCAGCAGCACCGGGCTGCCGTTCAGCAGAGTAATGGTGCGATCTATGCCGTTGAACGTCGAAAACGGGCCGTCCTGAGCAATGGTCGCAATACTGGCTCGCCAGGCGAAATCGTCGGCATCAGGCGGAAAGCTGATAATCTCGCGTGTTTCGCCTCCGCCGTTGCGCCAGCGGCTCACGGGTAAGTTTTCCAGAGAAAATAACGTTCTCATTGCAGCGCCGCCATTGCCTGGGCGAAGCGCGCCGCGCAGGCGTGTTCTTCGGCATGATGCCCGTCGTTAATGACCCGATTGCCCGCCACATACACGTCGCGAATCTGATCGCGCTGGCCCGCAAACAGCCATCGGTTAAGCAGGGCGTGTTCATTCACGCTGCCCAGCCAGGCCTGATCGCGCAGTACCAGCCAGTCGGCGCGCTGCCCCACGGCCAGTGAACCACTCCTGATCCCACAGGCCTGAGCGCCGCCTGCAGCTGCCTGCTGCCACAGCAGGTCGCCGACGGAAGGCTGGTGAGCCAGGGCGATACGGTTACGACGGCGGTCGCGCAGACGCTGAGCATATTCCAGCCAGCGCAGCTCTTCCTGAACGCTCAATGAGACATGGCTGTCAGAGCCGATGCCCCAGCGACCGCCCTGAGCGATATAGTCCACCGCCGGGAAAATGCCGTCGCCAAGATTGGCTTCGGTAGTCGGACACAACCCGGCGACCGCGCCGCTGGTGGCAAGGCGCGTCACCTCGCTGTCATCAAGATGTGTGGCATGGATCAGGCACCAGCGCGCGTCAACGTCAAAGCGGTTCATCAGCCAGCTCACCGGGCGCTCGCCGCTCCAGGCCATGCTGTCGTTCACCTCTTTTTCCTGCTCGGCAACGTGGATGTGCACCGGTAACGACCGATCGCTGGCGGCTAACACTTCGTGCATTTGCACTTCGCTCACCGCACGCAGTGAGTGAAAGCACAGGCCCACGTTGTGCAATGGCTTGTCTTTCACCCACGTCTGCAGGCGTGCCTGCTGTTGCAGGTAGTTGTCGGTCTGCTGAATAAAGCGTTTCTGCCCGGCCACAGGCGGCTGCGCGCCAAACCCGCTGTAGCTGTAAAGCACCGGAAGCAGGGTCTGACCAATGCCTGCCGTCTCGGCGGCGGCAATCAACTGCTGCAGCATGGCATCATCGGCATAGGGCGCGCCGTTAACGTCGTGATGCAGATAATGGAATTCTGCAACCTGGCAGTAGCCACCTTTTAACATATCGATGTACAGCAACGCGGCAATATCGCCCACCTGCTGGGGCGTCAGGCGCTGCACCATGCGATACATTAAGTCGCGCCAGGTCCAGAAGCTGTCTTGCGGATCGCCCGCCACTTCGGCCAGACCGGCCATGGCGCGCTGAAAAGCATGAGAGTGCAGATTCGCGATAGCGGGAATGACCTCGCCGGGTAAGCGACATGCCTGACGGTCATCACTGTTGGGCGTGATGGCCTCAATGATTCCGGCCGGACTGACGTGGATGCGTACCTGTTTGTACCAGCCGTCAGCCAGCAGTGCGCGGGGCGCAAAAAAAGTTGCCATAGTTGATCCTCAAGGGATGTGGTTGTATATACATATACATACTTTAAAGTGGGCTGTAAACGGCGAGAGTAACGAGAGGCAGGAATGGCAGAAGAACTCCAGGTAGACAGTGTGTGGACCGGTGCTGATGTGGTGACCATGCGCGGTGGTCGCTACGCGATGATTGAGCAGGGGGCGCTGGCGGTGAAGGCAGACAAGCTGGTGTGGGTAGGCGCCGCCGCGGATATGCCTGCCTTTAGCGCACAAAAACATCATCAGTTACCGGGCGGGATCATCACGCCAGGGCTGGTCGATTGTCATACGCATCTGGTTTTTGGTGGGGATCGCAGTCAGGAATTTGAACAGCGTCTCAACGGGGTCAGTTATGCCGACATAGCGGCACAGGGCGGGGGCATCCTCTCTACCGTTCGGGCTACGCGCGCGGCCAGCGAGCAGGCGCTGGTTTCATCGGCCCGCTGGCGACTGAATCGTTTACTGGCTGAAGGCGTGACGACTGTCGAGATCAAATCCGGTTACGGGCTGGACGAAGAGAGCGAATTACGTATGCTGCGCGCCATCCGCCAACTGGGTAAAGAGGTGGCTGCGGATGTGCAGGCAACCTGCCTTGCTGCGCACGCTTTTCCGCCGGAATTTAAACAGGATCCCGAGGGCTGGATAGCGATTATCTGCGAACGCCTGCTGCCTCAGGTCAAAGCCGAAGGGCTGGCTGACGCGGTTGATGCTTTCTGTGAACATCTGGCCTTTTCTCCTCAGCAGGTGGCCCGGGTGTTTGAGCGGGCAAAGGCGCTGGGGCTGCCGGTAAAACTTCATGCAGAGCAGTTGTCTGCGCTGGGTGGTGCGGCGCTGGCAGCACGCCATGACGCGCTCTCAGCCGATCACCTGGAATATGCCACCGAGCAGGATGTCCAGGCGATGGCCGGGCACGGCACGGTCGCGGTACTGCTGCCCGGCGCATTTTACCTGTTACGGGAAACGCAGCGCCCACCTGTGGCGCTGTTTCGCCGCTATGGCGTGCCCATGGCGCTGGCGAGTGATGCCAACCCTGGTACCTCTCCGGCCCTGTCACTGCGGTTAATGCTCAATATGGGCTGCACGTTATTTGGCATGACGCCGGAAGAGGCGCTGGCCGGCGTCACCCTGTGGGGCGCGAAGGCGCTAGGGCTGGAAGCCAGCCACGGCTCGCTTGAGGCTGGCAAAGTTGCCAGTTTTGTCCACTGGCCGCTGGCTCGCCCGGCGGAACTGGTTTACTGGCTGGGCGGTGAACTGCCCTGTACGGTCATCTATCGCGGAGAAGCACAATGACACCTTTTCATTTCACCCAGGGCAATATTCCCCTACTGGTCAGTATCCCTCATGCCGGTACGCTGTTGACACCGGAAGTGGAGGAGGGACTCAGCGAGGCCGCCCGCAACTTACCTGACACCGACTGGCACCTGCCACAACTTTATGATTTTCTGCGTGATATGGGAGCGAGCATTATCATCGGTCGCTACTCACGATTTGTTATCGATCTGAATCGCCCGTCGGATAATCAACCGCTCTATACCACGGCCACGACCGGCCTGTTCCCCGAAACCCTGTTTGACGGCACGCCGACTTTTATCGAGGGCAAAACGCCCACGGATGCGCAGCGCCAGGGCTACATCAACGCTATCTGGCAACCTTACCATCAGCAGATTCAGCAGACGCTGGCGCAAATGAAAGCGGAGTTTGGTTACGCTTTGCTGTTTGATGCGCACTCTATTGCCAGTGAAATTCCCCGTCTGTTTGAGGGGCGGTTGCCGGATCTCAATATTGGTACCAACGATGGGGCGAGCTGCAGCAGTGTCGTGATTAACGGACTCACCTCGGTGTGCCGCGCGCAGGATCGCTACAGCTGGGTGGTGAACGGCCGTTTCAAAGGCGGTTATATCACGCGTGCTTACGGGCAGCCGCAGCAGCAGGTTCAGGCTGTGCAGCTGGAGCTGTCGCAAATTAACTATATGGATGAAACGCCGCCGTTTACCTGGCATGAAGCGCGGGCTGCGCAGTTGAAGAAGGTGTTAAAGCCGCTGCTGCATAGCTTTCTCGAACAGGGAAAAACGGGCTGAGGCGTAACCCAATCACCGCGGCCCGGCTGGCGGTTTTGGCCGGCGCAGAATAACGGACCTGATGGGCTTCGGCCACTTAGCGCCCGTTGGCACAATAGCACACAGCCGGGCGCCAAGCCGGGTCCCGGCTGCCTCCTTTTACCGCATACCGCACGACTTTCTCCCACGACTCTCAGCATCTTTTCGCCTGTTCAGGCAAGGTATTTACAGGTGCGCGCCAGGCATGAAGAGGCTGAGCGATGATGTTCGCCAGACCGGTGAGAGGGGCTAAATGCAGGGCGCTTATCCGTGATCCCCGCCAGGCGATAACATAACCGGTTGCCGATCTGTTTCTGTCCGCCGCAGCACTGCGCGCAAGTTTGCGCTGAATGTGTGCAGTGCTGCACCTGAAACGGGCATTGGCCTGGTAAGAGCACTTTCACCGGGCAATGGGGCGGCGGTTGCCGAGCGTCCTGAACTGGCACGACCTTTGCTAGGTTGTATGTACAAGTTAGCTCTGTTCGATATCCCGTTGCTATTTATCGTGTCTGGCTCACAAAACGATCAAGCCGACAATGAATTCGACAATGTTAGCTTGTATATACATGATTCATCATCTTGTAAGTTTTTTGTTAAAACAACACTGACACTCTTAAAACGCATTTTCATCCAGGAGAAGCCGTATGAAGCACCCCGAAGCGTTTCGCCGTTTTTGCCTTACGACCCTGTTTTCCAGCCTGCTGCTCAGCACCGTTGCGGTGCAGGCGAAAGAGTGGAAATCGATCACGATAGCGACGGAAGGCAGCTATGAACCCTGGAACCTGACGCTGCCCGGCGGCAAACTCGGGGGATTTGAGCCGGAACTCATGGCCAACCTGTGCAAGCGCATGGGCATGGAATGCAAACTGGTTGTCCAGAACTGGGATGGCATGATTGCCGGGCTGAATGCGGGTAAATACGACGTGATCATGGACGCCATTGTGATCACGCCAGAGCGAAAAAAAGTGGTCAGTTTTACGCTTCCCTATGCCTCTACGCCAGCCACCTTTATTGCCGTAAAAGGGACGCTGCTCCCCCCGGGCAAGGGCGTGACGAAGTTGCATGATGATGAAAAAGAGATTGAAACCGCGCTGGCACCGATAAAGGCGGCCCTGAAAGGAAAAACCATCGGTATCGCCTCCGGCACGGTATATACGCCTTTTATCGATAAATATTTCAAAGGCGTGGCCGACATACGCGAATACACCACCTCTGCCGATGCCATTCTGGATTTACAGGCTGGACGTATTGATGCGGTGTTTGACGATGTGACCTTTGCCAAATCAATGCTGACGCGCAAAGACAACAGCAACCTGGCCTTCAGCGGTCCGCAACTGGGCGGCCCGATCTGGGGCGAAGGTGAAGCCATGGGCGTGCGGATGGCAGACGGCGATCTGAAAGCAAAACTGGACGATGCCATCAAGGCCGCGCTGGCTGACGGCACCGTAAAAGAGCTCAGCGAGAAATGGTTTAAAACTGACGTTACGCCATAAGTGAGGTCGAGCATGATGAGCCTGCTGGGTTTTGGCGCAGATGGCTGGGGGCGGCTGATAGTGAGCGCAACGCTCACTACATTGCTGTTGTCGCTGGTCGCGCTGATGGTAGGAGCCGTCGTGGGCTCAGGCATCGCCGCGGCGAAATTGTCTTCTCACCGTCCCTTACGCTGGTTGGGTGAGGGCTATTCGGTGATTTTTCGCGGCATCCCGGAGCTACTGGTGATCTACCTGTTTTACTTTGGTGGTTCAGGCCTGATCACCCAGATTGGTCAAATATTTGGTGCGCAGGGATTTATCGAGGCGCCGCCTTTTCTGATCGGCGCACTGGCGATCGGGCTGATTTCGGGCTCCTATCAGGCTGAAGTTTATCGTGCTGCCCGGCTGGCGCTGTCCCGGGGCGAAGTGGAAGCGGCGGTGGCAACAGGCATGTCGCGTTGGCGAATTCGTCAGCGCATCCTGCTGCCTCAGGTGGCGCGCTACGCGCTACCTGGCCTGTCCAATGTCTGGCAGATGAGCCTGAAAGACTCTGCGTTGGTTTCGGTCACCGGCATCGTGGAACTGATGCGCGCCAGTCAGGTCGCGGCGGGTTCTACGCGGGACTACTTCACCTTTTATCTGATCGGCGGCGGATGCTATCTGTTGTTAACTGTGCTGTCGAATCGGGCTTTTCTGCGCGTGGAAGCTCGTCTGGGCCGCGCCTGGCAGAGCCGAACGGCGGCACAGCATTAAGGAACCGCACCATGATCGATTTTGCCTTTCTTGCTGATACTTTCCTGAAGTTAAGCGCCGCCCTGCCGGTTACGCTCGGCCTGTTTATCAGTTCATTCCTGTGCGGCGGCGTGCTGGCGGTGGGCATTCTGGCGCTGCGCATGAGCCGCTGGCGCATACTAAGCAGTTTTGCCCGTGGCTATATTCTGGTGTTTCGCGGTTCTCCCCTGATGATCCAGCTGTTTTTAATCTATTACGGCCTGGGCCAGTTTGGCGTGATTCGCCACAGTTTTGTCTGGCCGTTTTTACGTGAGCCATTCAGCTGTGCCGTGCTGGCGCTGTCCCTGTGCACCGCTGCCTATACGGCAGAAATCCTGCGTGGTGCGTTGCTGGCGGTGCCCGCCGGGCAGGTGGAAGCCGGTATGGCGTGCGGTATGTCGCGCTGGCTGCTGCTGCGGCGCATTATTGCGCCCGTGATGTTGCGCTATGCCTTGCCGGCCTATTCAACCGAAGCCATTTTGCTGGTGAAGTCCACCGCACTTGCCAGCCTGGTTACCGTGTGGGATGTCACGGGCGTGGCGCAGCAGATTATCCAGCGTACCTACCGCACGATGGAGGTGTTTCTGTGTGCCGCCGCCATTTACCTGATCCTCAATTTCATCATCGTGCAGCTGTATGCCCTGCTTGAGCGTCGACTGACGCCGGTTCATCAGCCCGCAAAGAAGCCGCTAGCGGCCATTAAACCCGTCCCTGGGGGAGATTAAGATGCAGGATTCATCCGCCGTAACGCTGTCCGCCAGCGATATCCATAAATCATTTGGTGCCATGGAAGTGCTGAAAGGCATTTCATTACAGGCCCACAAAGGTGACGTCATTTCGATCCTCGGTGCCAGCGGCTCGGGCAAAAGTACCTTGCTGCGCTGTATTAACCTGCTGGAAACACCCGATTCCGGCGTGGTAAGCGTCGGCGGGGAAACCATTGAGATGAAACGCCATGCCCGCGGGCATCAACTGGCCGCGAATCCCAAACAGGTGGAACGTTTGCGCTCACGCCTGGGGATGGTTTTTCAGAGCTTCAATCTCTGGTCCCATATGACCGTGCTGCAAAACGTCATTGAAGGGCCGCACTATGTTCTGAAACGCGATAAGAAAACCTGTATTGCGCAGGCAGAACAGCTGCTGGACCGGGTCGGACTTTTGAATCGCAAAGGTTTTTATCCGGCCCAGTTGTCGGGTGGTCAACAGCAGCGCGTCGCCATTGCCCGTGCGCTAGCCATGGACCCGGAGGTGATGTTATTTGATGAGCCCACCTCGGCACTTGATCCTGAACTGGTCGGCGAAGTGCTGAAGGTCATGCGCAGTCTGGCAGAAGAGGGGCGCACCATGTTAGTGGTGACGCATGAAATGGGGTTTGCCCGCCACGTATCAAACCGGGTGATATTTATGCATCAAGGCACCATTGACTGTCAGGGAACGCCGGATGACATGTTCGGTGAGGGCGGCTCGGCGCGCTTCAGGCAGTTTATCTCCAGCCACCATGCAGCGGAGTCTGTGTAATGAGTCGCGTTGTTGTCTGGGGAGACGCGCCGGTAGCCTGGCAGGAGGTGGTTGAGGTCGCCCGCCACGATGCCGAGCTGGTGCTGAGCGAGAGTGCCTGGCAGCGCATTGCCCGGGGGCGAGAAATCGTAACGAATATCGTTGCGAGTGGTCAGATCGCCTATGGCATCAACACGGGGCTGGGGGCGCTGTGCAATATTATGCTGGCGGAAGAAGAGCTGAGTCAGCTGTCGCGTAACACCTTGTTAAGTCATGCCTGTGGCGTGGGGCCGCTGCTGGCAAAACATGAGGTGCGCGCTATCTTATGCACCGCAATAGCGAACTACAGTCACGGGAAATCCGGCGTGTCGGTCGAACTGGTTCGGCGCCTGTTGGTGCTGCTTAACCAGCACATTACGCCTCAGGTGCCTTCGCAGGGATCGGTAGGGTATTTGACGCACATGGCGCATATCAGCCTGACGCTGATTGGCGTGGGCGAGGCGGAACTTGATGGGCAGATTGTGCCTGCCAGTGAGGCGCTGGCGCGGACCGGACTCACGCCCTATCGACCTGGTGCAAAAGAGGGGCTTAGCCTGGTAAACGGTACGCCGTGCATGACCGGACTGGCCTGCCTGGCGCTGGATGATGCCCGCCGTTTGCTGGACTGGGCGGACGTTACCGGAGCCATGAGTTTTGAAGCCTTGCGTGGTCAGCTGGTTGCCTTTGACGAAGAGGTGTTGTCCCTTAAAGCCAGCCCGGGTATCCAGCGCAGCGGCGAGCGGTTACGGCGTTTACTGGGCGACAGCCCGCTATTGAAGATAAGCAGCGGCATCCGGACCCAGGATGCATTGAGCCTGCGATCCATGCCGCAGGTGCACGGTGCCTGCCGCGATCAGTTTGCACATGTCGAGCGTCAGATTGCAACGGAACTCAACGCCTGTACCGATAATCCACTGGTAATGGGCACACCGCAGGCCTGGCGCGTGGTCTCACAAGCGCATCCACATGGTGAATCGGTCGCGATGGCCTGCGACCTGCTGGCCATTGCCCTGGCGGAACTGGGGAGCATTGCCGAACGGCGTCTGGATCGTCTGGTCAACCCGTTGGTCAGCGGCTTACCGCCTTTCCTGGTCGGCCAGCCCGGCGTCAACTCCGGCATGATGATTGCGCAATACGTGGCGGCCTCGCTCTGTGCTGAGAATCGCCAGTTGGCCCAGCCGGCGGTGCTGGATAACTACATCACCTCCGGGCTACAGGAAGACCACCTCAGTCTGGGAACCGGTGCGGCATTAAAATTGCTGAAAACCGTGAGTAACGTCTATCACATTCTCGCCATTGAATACCTGCTGGCGGCCCAGGCGCTGGAGTTCCACGGTGAGGCGCAACTGGCAAGTGGAACCCTTCGCGCCTGGCGACGTCTGCGTCAGATTGTACCCTGCTGGCAGGAGGATCGGTGGCTGGCACCGGAGATTGCCCGCGCGGTGCAGGTCCTTCGAACCCAGATGCCGGAGGTGCTCTGAGATTTATCCCCGCCGCGCATCCGGACGCACCAGGTCAAACCGCTGCGCCTCAGTGATCCCGTAATAGGCACTGGGGCCGCCCGCGCGCAGAATCGGTTCGGCTTTTGCCGTCTGATAAATCCCGTTTTCCAGCAGCCTTTCGTCAATGTGGATAGCGACGGCTTCGCCTAACACCAGCCAGCTGTCGATGGCTTTTCCCTGCGCATCCTGCAACTGAATCAGCTGCGTGAGTTTACATTCAAAATTCACCGGGCTTTCCTGCACCAGACTGGCGTTGACCTGAGAGGCGGCCAGGGGCGTTAAACCGGCAAGGGCAAACTCGTCCTGATCGGCGGGCGCAGAAATCGAACTTTCATTCATGGCCTCAGCCAGCGGACGGGTCGCCAGATTCCAGACAAATTCTTTGGTTTCAGCAATATTTTGCACACTGTCTTTCCAGCCGCTACTGGCAAAACCAATGATCGGCGGCAGGTAATTGAAACAGTTGAAAAAGCTGTAAGGGGCAAGATTACGTATGCCTTTGGCGCTGGTGGAGCTTATCCAGCCGATGGGGCGCGGGCCGATAATCGCATTGAGTGGATCGTGCGGCAGACCGTGTCCGGCGCGTGGCTGGTATGAATAACGTTTGTTCATGGTTGTCTCCCTGTAAAAGCTGATTCAAGCGTAGTGGGTAAATGGCTGTTGGCGGGGCAAATCTGTAAAAAAGGTCTCGATCAGGTACCGGATTATTCCTGAATAATAACAGCCGTTACTTTCTGTGCTAACGGATGAATTTTTATTTATATCAGTTAGTTAAGTGTTATTTTCCGATTTTACTGCTGAAAACAGATGGTGCAAAAGTAAACGAAAAGTAAACGATTGCATTTTATACATTTTGTGCTAACAAAGTTTCGTATTTGTTTAACGAATTAGGTGCACTATACAACCTCATCAATTGTTCTCGTGGTCGATATGAAAAAAATTCTTGTTACAGGATCTTCTGGATTCGTTGGTGGTGCAGTTGTGGCAGAATTGCTGATGCGCCAGGATGTTGAGTTGCTGCTGCTTGTCAGAGCCAGCGATGCTAACCAGGGACTGGAGAGGGTTAAAGAAAATTTAACCAAGTTTTCATGTTCGGCACAGGCGATTCAACGCCTGACCGCAGATCATATTCTGGTCGGCGATCTCCTTGCACCCGAACTTTTTCTGGGTGATGCGCGTATCGATCAGGTCAGCCACGTTATCAACTGCGCAGCGATTGCGTCATTTGGTGAAAATAACGATATCTGGCGCGTCAACGTCGAAGGCACCTTTAAGCTGGCTGCCAGAATGGCTGGGCTGCCAGAATTCGTAAAATTTGTTCACGTGGGCACGGCAATGTCTTCCGCGCCGGATCAGGGTGAAGTCGTCAAAGAGGACCTGGTGCTGTCGTCACGTGAAGATCACATTGTCGATTACACCTATTCCAAATCTTATATCGAAAACAAGATCAAGCAGGAGTTACCGCACCTGCCGCTGGTCATTGCCCGTCCGTCCATCGTTGTTGGCCATTCTCAGGAAGGTTGTACGCCGTCAGGCAGCATTTTCTGGGTATTTAAAATGGTGATGAAGCTGGAGAAATTCCTCTGCTCGCTTGATGATCGTGTCGATGTTATCCCGGTGGACTACTGTGCAAAATCCCTGGTATTCCTGATGGATCACGGCTGCACCAAAGAGATGGTCTACCATATTTCTGCCGGTGAGCGCAGCAGCAACACCTTCTCTGAGATCGATTCGGCCTTTGCCACCGCAGAAAAAAGTGCACCGCTGGCACCTAACTATCTGCAAGTTGATTTCAGCGAAATCGTTAAAGAGCGTAAGAACTTTAAAAAGATTTACGGGCCTTGCAACGAACGCCTGATGCTGCGCGCGATGCGTCTGTACGGCGAGTTTGCCCGTCTGAATGTCGTGTTCTCTAATGATAAGTTGCTGCGTCTGGGAATGAGTTCGCCCCCGGGCTTTACCAGCTATATCGATCGTTGTGTAGAAACGACGAAAGGGATGCCCATCCAGGATTTAATGCGCGTCGATTTTAAATAATCCCGCATTTGTGCGTCGCGCCGCCAGCATGATGACTGGCGGCGCGCATTTTGCTCTCTGCTCATGCTTTTCCCTTCGTCTGCCTTTTATTCGCTTTGCAAAACACCCTAAACTGCGGTTCGCCTGCATAACGTCACCTGGCTTGCCCGCCATAAAGTCTGCTTTCAGCCGAGAATGCTGTTTATTTTCTGCCAGTCACAGCGTATTGTACGCGCGCCTGAAAACATGAGAGAAAGTATGAAAAAGTCTGCCAGCCCGTCGCTTTTCCACGCCCGAAACCGCCATCAGGGTGAATATGATTTTGCTGCCCTCACGGCGGCGCATCCACCGCTGGCAGCAAAGGTCCGGCCCAATGGTTATGGCGTCATGTCGGTTGATTTTGCCGATCCCGAGGCCGTGATGCTGCTTAACCAGGCGCTGCTTAAACTCTTCTACGGACTCGACTGGCAGCTGGCGCCGGGATCGCTGTGTCCGCCCGTGCCGGGGCGCGCCGACTACCTGCATTATCTGGCGGATCTCCTGGCGCTGGATAATCAGGGCAGGGTTCCCTCGGCCGACGTGCTGGATATTGGCTGCGGGGCAAACTGCATTTATCCCCTGATTGGAGCCGCAGAATACGGCTGGCGTTTCACCGGAACCGAAATCGACGACGCTGCCCTGAAAGCCGCAGGTAAAATTGTCGCCGCCAACGCCGGTATGTCGCGTCTGATCCGCTTACGTCGGCAAAAAAATCCTCAGGCGGTGCTGAACGGCGTTGTGAATAAAGGTGCGTTTTTCCATGCGGTCATCTGCAATCCGCCATTTCATGCGTCGGCTGCAGAGGCGGCGGCGGGTTCACAGCGTAAATCACGGAATCTGGGCTTACAGCAGTCGGCGCCGCTCAACTTTGGCGGTCAGCATAATGAGCTCTGGTGCGAAGGCGGTGAAAAAGCGTTTGTGGGGAAAATGATTGCGGAAAGCGCTGGCCTGGCAAGTCAGGTGGTGTGGTTTACCTCACTGGTATCGCGAAAAGAGCATTTGCCTGCGCTGGAAAAACAGTTACAGGCACTGGATACCGCGGTGGTCCGGGTCGTCAATATGGCGCAGGGGCAGAAGCAGAGCCGTTTTCTGGCGTGGAGCTTTATGTCCGCCGCCCAACGCGCACAGCGTCTGTCACGATGAGACAGCAGCCCGTTATGGGCTGCTGTGTTAATCACTCAGGAGACGTGCTGTAAAAATTCGCGCAGACGTTCACTTGGCGGATGGCTGATCAGCGTGTCAGGATCGCCGTCTTCGGCAATGCGACCTTTATCAATAAAGATCAGCCTCGATGCGACTTTCTGTGCAAAGCCGACTTCATGGGTGACGATGACCATCGTCATGCCTTCTTCAGCCAGATCCTGCATCACCTTCAAGACTTCATGACGGAGTTCCGGGTCCAGCGCAGAGGTCGGCTCATCGAAAAGCATCATCTTGGGCTTAACCGCCAGCGCGCGGGCAATCGCGACACGCTGCTGCTGGCCGCCGGACAGCTCAGAGGGAAAGTGACCGGCGCGTTCGGCCAGGCCCACTTTAGCCAGCAGGCTTTGCGCCAGTTGACGAGCCTCTTCTTTGCTGGCACCCCGTACCCGAATCGGACCAAAAGCCACGTTATCCAGGGCGCTCATCTGCGGGAAAAGGTGAAACTGCTGGAACACCATGCCCGCTTCCTGACGAATCAGGCGATCGTCGACTTTCGGATCGTTAACTTTCAATCCATCGACAATCAGCTCACCGCTGGTGATCTCTTCCAGCTTGTTAATACAGCGCAGCAGTGTGGATTTACCGGAGCCGGATGGGCCAATAATTACCACCACTTCTCCCTGCTTAATTTTCAGGTCGATATTGTGTAGCACCTGGGTTTTGCCAAAATGCTTTGAGACGTCTTTAAATTCAATCACAGGATTTTCACCCTTTTCTCAATGCGGCGCAGCACAAAGCTCAACACCAACGTAATCACAAGATAGATAATCGCTACCGCACTCCAGATTTCCAGCGCGCGAAAGTTACCGGCAATAATTTCCTGGCCCTGACGCGTCAGTTCGGCCACGCCAATCACGATAAACAGAGAGGTATCTTTGATACTGACGATCCACTGGTTACCAAGCGGAGGGAGCATACGGCGCAGCGCTAACGGCATAATCACATAGCGCAGGGTTTCACGGCTCGACAGGCCCAGCGCCAGGCCGGCTTCGCGAAAACCTTTATTAATTGACAGCACGGCGCCGCGCGTGATTTCCGCAATATAAGCGCCCGAGTTGATCATAATGGTCACCACGGCAGCGGTGAAAGGATCGATACGTAAATCCGGGAAAGCCATTGGCAGGGCGAAATAGATAAACATGACCTGCACAACGATAGGCGTGCCACGAATGATTTCAATAAAAACCAGGGCAATATGATTGCTTATCCAGCCGCCGTAAGCGCGCGCAAAACCCGCGACCAGCCCGATGATCAAACCGCCCACCAGGCCGATAATGGAAATAATTAAGGTCATTTTTGCGCCTTCGAGCAGCGCGGGCATGGCTGGCCAAATGACGCTCCAGTCAAACTCCATGGTGAAACTCCAGTTGTTGCGATGGAAAAAAGCAGGGAAATCTTCCCTGCTGAAAAAAGTAAAACCGTTTCAGTTATTATTTAGGATCGGTGCCGAACCATTTTTTGTAGAGCTGGTTATACGTACCGTTCTCTTTAAGCGTTTTCAGGGCGCCATTCACTTTTTCACGCAGGTCGTCACTGCCTTTCGGGAAGGCAATACCGTACTGTTGTGCTTCAATGGAATCACCGACTGCTTTAAAGCGGCCTTTGCCCGCAGTATTAATAAAGTAGAGGATGTTTGGCGTATCGTGCAGCACGGCGTCAGCACGGTTGGTGCCGAGTTCCATATAGGCGTTATCGATGTTAGGGAACTGACGCAGATCTTTGGTTTTAATGTGGCTCTTGGCGTAATCCACCGAGCCGGTTCCGCTCTTCACCGCGACCACTTTGCCGTTCAGGTCATTGATGCTTTTGATGTCGTTTTCGTTATTACGCACCATCACCAGCAGACCACTTTTGTAATAGCCATCAGAAAATTCGATCGCTTTTTTACGTTCATCCGTAATGGTGATACCGGCTAAGGCCAGGTCAACGTTGCGCGTTTGCAGTGCAGGGATGATGCCACTGAAATCCATTGGCTTCAGGGTGTAATCCAGTTTTAATTCTTTGACGATGGCGTCCCACAAATCCACATCAAACCCAACGTACTTATCACCCTGTTTAAATTCAAACGGGACAAAGGCGGTATCAGTGGCGACAATCAGTTTCTTTTCAGCTGCGGTAGCGGAGAGAGAGAAGGCCAGCGCCAGGGCGGCCACAGAGACGTTAAACAGCGATTTCATTATTTTTCCTTTTTACGACCGGGCTCAAAGCCAGGTTTGCGAGCTATCGTTTGCGGGCTATCATATGAAAAAATTATGCCAACTTTGCAAAAACCGCAGAATTCACCGCCTGAGACACAATCGCTGACACGATTCTGCACAGGTCAAACGGTGTGCACTGTTTTGGTGCTCTGTGTTGGTGCGGTGTGCTGCGGTGGTGCAGAGGTAGTGTGCATCAGACGGGAAAAACAGGAAGGGCAGGAAGTAAGAACTGTTAACAAAGTCATAAAATTATAATTACACAGACGTAAAAAAGGCGGGTTTCCCCGCCTGTTGACACCTCAGTGTCTGGCATTATTCGATATTGGATTCGATAAACCACAGGAATTTATCAAGGTCACGCGAGGCGGCAGTGAAAATATCTGCAGTATCTTCGTCTTTAACTTCCGAAATCGCTTTACGCGTATCGTTAGCGACAATGCCGTAACGATCGGCCAGCGCTTTCAGATGATCTTGTACGCTGTGAATATTTAACGGATAGCTTTTCAGCGGCGTTTTGTCGTTCACAACTTGGGTGGTACCCAGTGCCACACCGCCCAACTGCACAACACGTTCTGCGATAGTATCCTGGTGATCGGTAATCGCGGTGCGGAAGCCATCCAGCATCTCATGCACGCCGATGAAGTTTGCACCACGCATGTTCCAGTGGGCTTGCTTGGTGATCAACGACAGATCAATGAACTCCACTACCAGGCGGTTGAGCACCTCAATGGTGGCTCTCTTTTCGTCATCTGCCACATCATTACGGGTGTAAAGTAGATCAGAAGATTTTGTTTTAACCAGTTTAGCGGTACTCATTGTTTCAGTCCTCTCATTCAATGGTTGTCCTAATCAAGTACGAAACTAAGTATAGCAGCGATTCCGGGGTTTGCAGGATTGGCCTTATCAATGGCTGAAATAGCATCTGCCTTAGCTCTAACGACGTAAACACCGAAAGAGTTAATAATATGTTAAATTTAACAGCGCTTTAAAGGTAATAAAAATCAGTTGGTTAGGTGGGAGTTCTGGAAAGAGGTTTTGTGTGTTTCAAAATATTAATTTTCAATGACATTTCTAATGAAATAATTATCAAGATGATTTTTATTGTTATTTAGCCTGTTTTTCAACAGGCTAAAGCGGATTATTTTTTTGCGTTGTCGGTCAATTCAACTTCATTTAACTGACTCTTTCTTGGACGCATCGTCAGGGTGGCGCCTGCGGAAGCCAGAATGATGGCCAGCAACGCCAGACATTGCTTACCCGAAAGGCTTTCATGCAGATACATCATCCCCGACAGAGCTGCCACTGCAGGCTCAAGGCTCATCAATGTGCCAAAGATGCGCGCCGGCAAGCGCGTTAATGCCACCATTTCCAGCGAGTAGGGCAGTGCTGTAGAAAGAAACGCCACCAGAATCGCGACGGGAACCACGCTCCACTGCCAGATGCCACTGGCGGCAAACGTCAGACCCACGGGAACAAAAACCAGCGAGGCAATAAGCGATCCGATGGCCACGGTCGCAGCACCATGTTCTGCCCCTGCGCGCTGGCCCGATAAGATATATATCGCCCAACAGGCGCCGGCACCCAGCGCGAACAGCGCGCCGACCGGATCCACCGAGGCAATGCCGGTGCTAAACGGCAGCAGGAACCACAGCCCTGCCACGGCAAGCAGGACCCAGACAAAGTCCAGCGCGCGGCGCGAACCGAGCAGCGCCAGCGTCAGTGGACCGACAAACTCCAGGCCCACCGCAATGCCTAAGGGCACGGTACGGATGGAGAGGTAGAACAAGAAGTTCATCGCGCCCAGTGACAAACCATAAATCAGCAGTGGCGTACGTTGTTCCCGGCTAAAACGCAGTCGCCAGGGTTTGAAAATAATGCACAGGATCAGGGTGCCAAATCCCAGACGCAGCGCAGTAATGCCGGTTGCGCCCACGGTGGGAAACAGGGTTTTCGCCAGCGAGGCACCGCCCTGAAGTGACAACATTGAGACAAGCAGAACAATAACGGGAATAAAAACGGGTGTAATGGACTTTAATGAGGTGGCTGACATCCTGTAGGCACTTCCCAAACATGAGCTAAAGATGACCAGTGTAATGGAAGTGGCGGTCAAAAAGAGGACGTAAAGCGATTTTAATTTTGTCTGTTTGCCTGGATTTTAGGCACATTTGCGGCTGCAAAAGTAAATTAATGTCAGGATTTTTTAGGAATTAACTTAAAGCATGAAAATTTATTAAGCAGGTTTGTTGCAATCATATGACGTATTTTATAAGAAAAAAGAATGACATACGAAACTTCATTAACTTCCTGTTACACCAAACTATGTGTTAGACAACAAAATGCGGGCAGAGTTTCTCGCTAATTTTTGTTATATTTTTAGCGTTGTCAGGAGAGAAGTACTTTCACATTTGAGGTGGTTATGAAAAAAATTGCATGTCTTTCAGCATTAGCCTGTGTGTTAGCAGTAGCGACAGGTTCCGCCATGGCACAAAGCACTGTAACCGGTGGCTACGCACAGAGCGACTACCAGGGCGTTGCTAACAAAGCAAACGGCTTCAACCTGAAATATCGTTATGAAGACGGTTCTAACCCACTGGGTTGGATCGGCTCATTCACCTACACCGAGAAAGATCGTACCGAAGATGGCATTTACAATAAAGGCCAGTACTACGGCATCACCGGTGGTCCAGCATTCCGTCTGAATGACTGGGCAAGCATCTATGGTGTAGTCGGTGTTGGCTACGGTAAATACCAGCAGAACGACACTGCTTCACGCGGCAAAACTGATACCAGCGATTACGGTTTCTCTTACGGCGCAGGTATGCAGTTCAACCCAATGGAAAACGTTGCACTGGACGTGGGCTATGAGCAGAGCCGCATCCGTAGCGTTGACGTTGGCACCTGGATTGCTGGCGTAGGTTACAGCTTCTAAGTGATCTTAGTCGAGTTTAAAAAAACGGCCCTGTTAAGGGCCGTTTTTATTGGTGACAAAAAAACAGCCCGCCAGAGAGCGTCAGCCTGGCCTTCACGCCTTCCCAATATCGTCCATTACCCTGACTCCCTGCCGGATGCGGCGCCGCAGCCTGTCTCCCTCTGAGCTTACCGGCTTGCTCGTGCTGAAAACGACGGCTGTACAATGAAAAAAGCGATCCGCCAGGCGATGCCGGAGACAGCCACGTGGTCGTGGGTTGCAAAATAAACGTGGGATTGCCACAGACAGGGTGATGCAAAAGTGAGAAGCGCTGGAGGTGTGCAAACGGGCGACAGCAAAAGGCAAATCGTGCGCGAATGGCACAGCCAGACAGCGAAAAAAAAGGGCGAGCAGCCGGAAGATAGCACCTTCAGGCTCGCAGCCAGAAGGCGTTATCAACGATTAGCCGCGCCAGATCAGTTTCTGGCAGTGGCGTTCTTCAGGTTCGTGACCCAGGAGTTTGTTGATCAACATCAGGCGCAGCGTAAAAGGGGAACGCGTCAGCAGGCACCACCAGGATTTCATACCTGATGTAGATTTTTCTGCCTGAAAGCATTTGCCGCAGTCGATGCAGCTTTTCAGGGTGCTCATAACATCACCTCCCAATTAATTTAACGCAACGGTAAGCAGACTGGCCTAATCGTGCTTTAATGCACCACTCTGTTTACATTATCAACAAATATAGCATTGGCTATATCGTTTAGCCAAGGCTAACGACGAAAAATTTGAGCTTATTTGCGCCTGGTTTACAATGAGCGCAGCTAAATCCATACGGCAGGGCTGGTGTGGAAAAAAATAAAGAGGAAGCTGAATGAGTCGTCGTGCCAAAAGCGTGGTTTCTGCCCCGCAAGGACCACTAAAAGATATTGAAGAGCATGTCGAAGGGTTTCGGCAGGTGCGCGAGGCGCATCGCCGTGAGCTGATTGATGATTATGTTGAGCTAATCTCTGATTTAATTGGTGAATTTGGTGAAGCACGTCAGGTCGATATGGCGGCGCGCCTGGGGGTTTCGCAACCCACCGTCGCAAAAATGTTAAAGCGATTAGGTACCGCCGGGCTGGTAGAGCAGGTCCCTTATCGTGGTGTCTTTTTGACACGTGAAGGCGAAAAGCTGGCTGAAGAGAGCCGCGCCCGCCATCATATTGTTGAAACCTTTCTGTTAGCGCTTGGCATCAGTCCGGAGACGGCACGGCGCGATTCAGAAGGCATTGAACATCACGTGAGTGATGAAACCCTGGCTGTATTCCAGAAATTTTACGAAAACAATTAACCCTCAGGTAAGGCGCCGGACATCATGCCCATCGTGCTTCGCTCATTTTTGCATGACCATATATTGCACTTGTTAGTCGTTGTTGGGGTTGTTCTGCTGTTTCTTGCTGACTATCGCTGGCCGGATCTTCCCGCCGCGGTGGACTGGCATACCATCATTACCCTGAGTGGATTACTTATCCTCACAAAAGGGTTAGAAACCAGCGGGTATTTTGATGTTCTCGGGGCCAGGTTAATTGCGCGCTTCAAACACGAACGCACGCTGGCACTCTTTATGGTGCTGGCGGCGGCGCTGCTGTCGACCTTCTTAACCAACGATGTGGCGCTGTTTATTTTGGTGCCGCTGACGCTGACGTTACGCAAATTTTCGCATTTACCTATCTCGCGCCTGATTATCTTTGAAGCGCTGGCGGTCAATGCCGGTTCGCTACTCACCCCGGTGGGCAATCCACAAAATATTTTGCTGTGGAGCCACGGCTCTTTGAGCGTGGGCGGTTTTATCTTGCAAATGACGCCGCTGGCCGCCTGGCTGCTGCTGAGCCTGATGGTGGTGACCTGGTTCAGCTTTGCCAAACGCACGATTGACAAGCACGAGACCAGCGAAGAGCACAGCTGGCAGAAACCCCTTTTTGCCGTCAGTGTCGTGCTGTATCTGCTTTTTATTGCCGCGCTGGAATGGCATGTGACCGGTTGGGCCCTGTTGCTGATTATGGTGTGTTTCCTGATTATGGCGCGTCAGGTCTTGCTCAATATCGACTGGAGCCTGCTGGTGGTCTTCATCGTGATGTTCCTGGATGTCTTCTTGCTGACGCGTTTACCGGTCGTTCAGGCGCATTTCGATGCCATTACGCATCTGGGCAAAGGCGAGCTTTATCTGCTGGCCATCGGTCTGTCCCAGGTCATCAGTAATGTGCCGGCCACCATCCTGCTACTGCAAAAAGTGCAGCCGACAGAAGTGCTTGCCTGGGCGGTCAATATTGGTGGCTTTGGTTTGCTTCCCGGTTCGCTCGCTAACCTTATTGCGCTACGAATGGCCAAAGATCGCGCCATCTGGTGGCGTTTTCATCTCTTCTCCGTGCCCTTACTCGCCTGGTCAATGCTCACGGGTTGGCTGTTGCTGAAACTGGTCGCCTGACTCAGACACATCCTGCCGCGGTGCAGGATGTGCTGCCTTTCTCAAGTTACGTAAAGTTGTACTGGATTTTGTCAGTTTTCGATCTAATGTTTAGTGGACTTTCTACGCCCAGGACAGAGGGCCTTAGCCAGCGACGGACACTATGAGCGAGAACAACAACCGCGATTCACATCAGGAAGACGCAGAAAACGCGCCAGATAAAAACAGCCAGCCACATGACAATCAGGATCATGACGATGAAAAGCCGCGCAAACGCCCCGGCAAAAAACCGTTAATCATCCTGGCCGTTGTCGTGGTGGTCATGCTAATCGTGGCCTTTTTCTTCTGGTTTACGACCCGTAACGAAGAAACCACTGACGACGCCTTTACCGAAGGCAATGCGGTCACCATTGCCGCAAAAGCGTCCGGCTATGTTGTTAAACTGCTGGTTAACGATAACCAACGCGTCAGGAAGGGCGATCTGCTGGTTGAAATCGATCCGAGTGACAATGAGGCCCAGCGTGCTCAGGCTAAAGCCCAGTTGGGTCTGGCCACGGCACAGCTGCATCAGGCACAGGCGCAGTTAGCGCTCTCTCGTGTTCAGTATCCGGCCCAGCGCGATCAGGCGCTGGCCGACCAGGCGAAAGCCGAAGCCAACTACATGAACGCCCAGGCGGACTACCGGCGCCAGCGTGGCGTCGATCCGCGTGCCACCAGTCAGCGAAACATCGACTCGGCATCTGCACAGCTCCGTTCTGCGCAGGCACAGCTGCAAAGTGCCAAAGCCCAGGTGGAAGTGGCCTCGCAGGTTGCCCTGCAAATTCGTCAGCAGGAAACCAATGTTGAAGCGCGTCAGGAGCAGGTTGAGCAGGCCAAAGCGCAGCTCAACGTGGCTGAGCTGAATCTCTCTTACACTCAGGTTCGTGCGCCTTACGATGGCTTTGTCACGAAGCGCAATGTCCAGATGGGCACGCTGGTCCAGGCGGGAAGTGCTCTGTTCTCGCTGGTTTCTCCGGACATCTGGATCACCGCAAACTTTAAAGAGTCTCAGCTTGAGCGAATGAATCCCGGCGACAAAGTGGCAATCAGCGTAGACGCCTGGCCAGACATGAAGCTGGAAGGGCATGTCGACAGTATTCAGATGGGCACAGGATCGCGTTTCTCCACCTTCCCGTCTGAGAATGCCACGGGTAACTACGTGAAAATTGTCCAGCGTGTTCCGGTGAAAATCGTGATTGATAAAGGGCTGGATCCAAACCGACCGCTGCCACTGGGATTATCGGTTGAACCGAAGGTAACCGTGGAATGAGCGAATCGCAGAGCTGGAAACCCGCCAGTAACCCCTGGCTAGTGGCCATTACGGTCACGCTGGCGGTATTTATGGAAATCCTGGATACCACCATCGTTAACGTGGCCCTGCCGCACATCGCGGGTTCACTCTCTTCCAGTTACGATGAATCAACCTGGGTATTGACGTCGTATCTGGTAGCGAACGGTATCGTGTTGCCCATCTCTGCCTTTTTCAGCCGTCTGTTTGGCCGCAAACAGTTTTTTTTAATCTGCATTGTGATGTTTACCATCTGCTCCTTCCTGTGCGGTATTGCCACGGAACTCTGGCAAATTATTCTGTTTCGCGTCCTGCAGGGCTTTTTTGGCGGCGGGCTGCAGCCGGTACAACAGTCGGTGCTGCTCGACTATTTCAAACCCGAAGATCGGGGCAAAGCGTTTGGCCTTTCTTCCATCGCGATTATCGTTGCGCCGGTTATTGGCCCGACGCTGGGTGGCTGGATCACCGATAATTACAGCTGGCGCTGGGTATTCTTTATTAATATCCCGGTCGGCGTGCTGACCATCATGGCCATTTTACCCTTGCTGGAAGATCCGCCGTGGGAGCGTAAATGGGCCAAGGGCAAACTCAAGATCGACTATATCGGCATCAGCCTGATTACGCTCGGCCTGGGATGTTTGCAGGTCATGCTGGATCGTGGCGAGGATGAAGACTGGTTCGCCTCGCATTTTATCGTCCTGTTTGCCGTGCTGGCGCTGGTCGGGATCGTGGGGGCCATTTACTGGCTGATGTATGCCCGTAAACCGGTCGTTGACATTCTGGTCATGAAAGATCGCAATTTCTGGGTCGCCGGTTTATTAATGGCCGGCATGGCGATGATACTTTACGGCAGCTCGGTGGTTCTGCCCCAGCTGGCGCAGCAGGATCTCGGTTACACGGCGACCTGGTCGGGACTGGTGCTGTCTCCCGGCGCGGTGTTGATCGTCTTGACCATCCCGCTGGTCTTGAAACTGATGCCGGTGGTGCAGACCCGCTACATTATTGCCTTTGGTTTTAGCTGCCTGGCGCTGGCCTTCTTCTATTCGGCGTCCTTAACGCCTGATGTCGATTTCACTACGCTGGTCATGATGCGCAGTGCGCAGTCAATTGGCCTGGGCTTCCTGTTCGTGCCGCTGACTACCATTGCCTTTATTACGATTCCCCAGCGCCTGAATGCGGACGCCTCAGCCCTGTTCACCATGTTCCGTAACGTAGCGGGTTCGATTGGTATCTCGTTGTCCACCGCGGCGATTACTGAACGGGAGCAGGCGCGTTCGGCCCATATGGTGCACAACATGACGCCGCTGAACGAACAGTTCAACATCACCGTTCAGCACTGGGCACAGGCGATTCGCGACTTCACTTCTGCGGTGGGCGATCCCGTTACGTTGGCAACGGGTCAGCTCTACAAAGAGATGATTGTCCAGTCCCGCATTCTGGCTTATATCGACGTCTTTTCAGGCTTGAGTATCGTTGCCCTGATTTTGATTCCATTTTGTTGGCTGCTGTCGCCTGTCAAGAGCGAAGGCAGTGCAGGAGCACACTGACATGAAAGTTATGACTACGCATCGCCTGAATCCACTCAACCTGATGCTGTTGTTCGCCCTGACGGGCTGCAGCGTTGGCCCGGACTACCAGGCGCCAAAGCCCCAGCTCCCGGGCAGCTATCACGCGCTGGATTCACAGGAAACCTCAAGGCCGCAAACGTCAGCGGTGGATTCGCGCTGGTGGCGCAATTTCGGGGATCCTCAGCTCGATAGCCTGATTGCGCGCGCCATCGAAGGTAACCTCTCATTACAACAGGCAGTATTGCGCATTGCCGGGGCGCGCGAGCAGTTATCTCAGGCGCAGGGCGGGTTGTTTCCCAGCCTTAACGGTTCAGCCAAAGTCACCCGTCAGCAGCTTGGCCTGGAAGGGCTACTGAAAGCCAACGGTGCCGACCAGCTCGACAGTAATGTCGCCAGCCAGCTGAACGGCCTGACACAGCCCGTCACGCTGTATCAGGGCAGTTTCGATGCCAGTTGGGAACTGGATCTGTGGGGCAAGGTGCGCCGCCAGATCGAGTCAGCGAATGCCCAACAGCAGGCGGCGATTGAGCAGCGCAACGACGCGCTGGTGTCGCTTGAGGCCGAAGTGGTGCGCGCGTGGTTACAGCTGCGTGGCGCGCAGGCAACGGTAAAAACGTTACAACAACAGATTGCGGTGGCGGATCAGACCTGGCAACTGACGGAAAGCCAACAGCGCAACGGCTTAGCGCCAGTCACGAATGTCGAAAATGCCCGCGCGCAGTTAAGCAGTCTGCAGGCGCAGTTGCCGCAGTATCAGGCACAAACGCGCCAGGCGATGAACGGGCTGGCCGTGCTGTTGGGCAAAACGCCGGGCGCGCTGGATGCCGAGTTAAGCGAGCCGAAAGCGCTGCCTGCACTGCCTGCGTTTGTTTCTGTGGGCATTCCTTCCACACTGGCGCGACGTCGTCCGGATATTCGTCAGGCAGAAGCCACACTGCATGCACAGACCGCCGAGATTGGCGTGTCTGTTGCGCAGCTGTTCCCCAGCCTGTCGCTGACCGGTCAGTTGGGCGTGCGTAACACTGACGTCAGCTATCTTGATAACTGGAGCAGTCATTTCTACAGCGTGGGACCGTCGTTATCTATTCCCATCTTCCAGGGAGGAAGGCTGGTTTCCAGCGTCAGGCTGGCGCGGGCGCAACAGGCCAGCGCGGCACTTAACTATCGTCAGACGGTGCTGACTGCCCTGCAGGATGTGGAAAATGCCCTGGTCAGTTACCGTGCCGATCAGCAACGGGTAACGGCACTGGATGAAACGACTGGCGCGCTGCAGCGTACCTTCGATCTGGCCAGTGACAGTTATCGTCAGGGATTATCCACTTTCCTTGAGGTGCTGGATGCACAGCGCCAGCTGGCGCAGGCCCGGGAACAGGCGACCCAGGCGCGCATGCAAAGCGGGCTGGATCTCGTCGCCCTGTATAAAGCCTTAGGGGGCGGCTGGGAGACCTACCAGAACGTGCAGTTGCCGCAGTACGATGTATTTGGTCCCGCCACGCAGGTGAACTAAGCGTTCAGGCCGTGCCCCCTGTTAAAAGGGCGCGGCCTGACAATCCGCTCTACTGATACCCATGATTTATTATTTATGCTTTTTATCGTCAAATAAAAATCATCAAACGCCTCATGTTACTCTGTCGAACTCGCCGCCCAACGACGCTCCGCTATTTATCTTTTACGCCCGACGTTAAGAGAAGGAATCACGTCCTCGCCGAAGTAGCACTCACCGGGTCTGTAAACGCGCGCGTATTTTTTTACGTCAGAGAAACGCAGGAACGCGCGATACAAACGCCGGAATGATAAAAAAGCATCCCGATATTGTCCCGGGTAACCGGATAAATTTGCCGTTATATGCAGGTTAATTTTGTGAGCGGCAGAGCGGCCGTGGTGAGAAAAACAGACGGGAAGGCAGCGAATTTAATGCAAATTCTTTAAAGACGATAAAATAATCGACCGGAACGTTATAAAGTTTTGGGGTGGATTCATGCAGCGTGCGTAATCAATGAAATCGTTTACATTGTGCAAGGATAGCAGGCGTTTAGTGTTAATTCGTGGTTAATAATCTCTCCACATAAGGATTCTGAATACTTCACGGCCATTTAAAAAAACACTCGGAATTATCTGTAGTAATAAATTAATTTATTTTTTTATTTGAATTAGGTAGTCTTATCGCTACAGTTTAATTAAACCCCCTTAATCAAGGATATTGTGATGAGTGACGCATTTAAAGTTCTAAACAACATTCGCACATTACGTGCCCAGGCTCGTGAACTGCCACTGAGCGATCTGGAAGAGATTCTTGAGAAATTGACCGTCGTTGTGACTGAACGCCGTGAAGAAGCTCACGCTGAAGAGCAGCAGAATCGTGAAAAAGAAGAGAAGTTATCTAAATATCGCGAAATGTTGCTGGCTGACGGCATCGATCCTAATGAATTATTAGGTGCCCTGGAGCAGGGTAAAAAACGCACTAAGCGTGCGCCACGTCCGGCTAAATATTCTTACACCGACGAAAACGGCGAGAAAAAATCATGGACCGGCCAGGGCCGCACCCCAGCAGCTATTAAAAAAGCGCTGGATGAAGGTAAAAGCCTGGACAGTTTCCTGATCGATTAATCGACACAATCCTTGTAAGCGGTAGCCGGGTGCATTTATGTTCCCGGCTTTTTTTATTTAAAAAACCCTGCGTGCCGTTTCCCTGTTTACGATCTCCACCCGTTAATTAAATCCCGTCGTGCCTGACGGAAACGTCTGTGGCATGCGTGGCAACCCGATGCGACCTGCGCGCCAGCTGCAGGAAACCGTGCAGGACGATAATTAAAAGTTGCGCGTTTTCAAGGGACACTCAGGCAATCCTTGCCGGAGACTGGCGTGCGCTACGTCACATCTGGCATAATAGCCGCCGTTTTTCCATCCACTCTCTTCACTAAGGTCAACGCCGTGTTAGTTAGCAGCAATATCACCATGCAGTTTGGCAGCAAGCCACTGTTCGAAAATATCTCCGTAAAATTTGGCGGCGGTAATCGTTACGGTTTAATCGGTGCGAACGGCAGCGGAAAATCCACCTTCATGAAGATTTTGGGTGGCGATTTGGTGCCATCAGGCGGCAATGTCTCTTATGATCCTAATGAACGTATTGGTAAATTACGTCAGGATCAGTTCGCCTTCGAAGAATATAGCGTGTTAGATACGGTCATCATGGGGCACCATGAATTATGGGAAGTGAAGCAGGAACGTGACCGTATTTATTCCTTACCTGAAATGACAGAAGAGGAAGGCTACAAAGTGGCCGACCTTGAAGTGCTGTATGGTGAAATGGATGGCTACAGCGCTGAACCGCGCGCCGGTGAATTATTACTGGGCGTCGGTATTCCGGTAGAGCAGCATTATGGCCCAATGAGCGAAATTGCCCCGGGTTTTAAATTACGTGTTCTCCTGGCTCAGGCATTGTTTTCCAACCCGGATATTTTGCTGCTGGACGAACCGACTAACAACCTGGATATCGATACTATTCGCTGGCTGGAGCAGGTCCTCAACGAACGCGACAGCACCATGATTATCATTTCGCACGACCGTCACTTCCTCAATATGGTCTGTACCCACATGGCTGATTTGGACTACGGCGAACTGCGTGTTTATTCTGGTAATTATGATGAATATATGACCGCTGCCACCCAGGCGCGTGAGCGACTGTTATCCGATAACGCCAAGAAAAAAGCACAAATTGCCGATCTGCAATCCTTTGTCAGCCGTTTTAGTGCTAATGCCTCTAAATCACGTCAGGCGACATCGCGTGCGAAACAGATGGACAAAATAAAGCTGGAAGAGGTAAAAGCCTCCAGTCGTCAGAACCCGTATATTCGATTCGAACAGGATAAGAAACTGTTCCGTAATGCGCTGGAAGTCGAAGCGTTGACGAAAGGGTTTGATAACGGTCCGCTGTTTAAAAATTTAAATCTGTTGCTGGAAGTGGGCGAAAAGCTGGCGATCCTCGGCGCTAACGGTATTGGTAAATCCACACTGTTAAAAACGCTGGTCGGTGAACTGACGCCGGAAAGCGGCAGCGTTAAATGGTCTGAAAACGCGAAGATTGGTTATTATGCCCAGGATCATGCAGACGATTTTGCTAACGACCTGACGGTATTTGACTGGATGAGCCAGTGGAAACAGCAGGGCGATGATGAACAGGCCGTGCGTGGGATTCTTGGCCGCCTCCTGTTTTCACAGGACGATATTAAAAAACCGGCTAAGGTGCTGTCCGGTGGGGAAAAAGGTCGGATGCTGTTTGGCAAGCTGATGATGGAAAAGCCCAACATCCTGATTATGGATGAGCCGACAAACCACCTTGATATGGAATCCATTGAGTCATTAAACATGGCGCTGGAAATGTATGAAGGTACGCTGATTTTTGTATCTCATGACCGTGAGTTCGTCAGTTCACTGGCGACGCGAGTGATGGAAATCAAAGCCGATCGCATTGTGGACTTCACCGGTAATTACGAAGATTACCTGCGCAGCCAGGGCATCGTCTAACAAGAACGGGGTAGCGATGGCTACCCCGTTATCGTTTGGGTCTGTGCGTCAGGGTGGATTGCCTGCGACGATCCGGCTTAAAGTCCTTTCTTTACCTGACCTGCAGCCCCCTCCGCTTTACGCATGAACCCTATCAATTAACGGCTCAATCATGATGACCGCAGACTTCACAATGGGGATCCTGCGCGACCTTCAGGGTACGGAACTCCGCGCTCAGCGCATCGTACATCAGCAAACGCGAGCGCGCCGGTGAGCCGAAGTGCGTCAGCAGCTTCAGGGTTTCCATCGCCTGCATGGCGCCGACGACGCCCACCAGCGGTGCCATTACGCCGGCCTCCACACAGCTCAGAACCTGGGCGCCAAACAGCCGGCTGATGCAGCGATAACAGGGCGTATCGGGTTGCCAGTCAAATACGCTGAGCTGGCCTTCCATACGAATCGCCGCGCCTGAGACCAGCGGCACTTTCAACTGGTAGCATAACCGGTTAATTTGCTCGCGCACCGCCACATTGTCCGTGCAGTCCACCACCACCTGCTGCCGGGCAATCAGGGCGTTGAGCGCCTCATCGTCCAGTTGACCCTGCACAGCCTGTAACTGGCAGTGAGGATTAATGGCGGCCAGCGTTTCCCGGGCGGATTCCACCTTGGCGCGGCCAATATCGGCATCGTAATGCAAAATCTGTCGCTGCAGATTAGAAAGTGAAACCGTATCAAAGTCCACTAGCGTAAGATTGCCTACGCCCGCTGCCGCCAGATAGGGCGAGGCCGCACAGCCTAAACCGCCCAGCCCGACAATCAGCACATGACTGGCTTTTAATCGTTCCTGACCGTCAAAGTCAAAACCACGCAATACAATCTGTCGGTTGTAGCGCAGCATCTCTTCGTGGCTCAGTTCGGTCAGCATTTACCCCTCCAGCAGCGTATTAAAGGGTTCGACATCCACCCATTCACCTGCTTCAACAGGGCCGCGATCGCGTTCCAGCACAATAAAGCAGTTGGCCTGAGAAAAAGAGCTGTATACATGGGATCCCTGCGCGCCGGTGCTGACAACCTCTGGTTCACCCTGGCTGTTTTGCCGCAGAACGCCACGCTGGAAATCCAGCCGGCCAGGCGATTTTTTCAACGCGGTTGCCGTGCGTACCCGCTGGCGGGGCGGCAGCGCGGCAGCCGTTTGTCCCGTCAGGGTGGACAGCAGCGGCTGCACCAGTTGATAGAAGGTCACTACGGCAGAAACCGGATTTCCGGGTAAGCCGCAGAACCAGCTGTTCGCCAGACGACCAAAAGCAAAAGGTTTACCGGGTTTCATCGCCAGCTTCCAGAAGCGAATCACGCCGAGTTCTTCCAGCATCGTTTTGGTGAAATCGGCTTCGCCCACCGAAACGCCGCCGGTACTGATGACCACATCAGCCTGGCGATCGGCTTCGGTAAAGGCCGCACGCAGTGCAGCAGGATCGTCTTTGATAATGCCCAGATCGATAACCTCGCATCCCAGCTTGTGCAGCATCAGCGAAATCGCAAAACGGTTGGTGTCATAGATTTGCCCCGCCGCTAACGGCTGGCCCACAGGCTGAAGTTCGTCGCCGGTGGAAAAAATCGCGACGCGCAGTTTACGCAGCACCCGCACGGTCGCGATCCCCAGCGAGGCCAGTAAGGGCAGTTCGGCAGCACCCAGACGCACGCCCGCCGCCAGCACCTGATGGCCAGCCCGAATATCGTCACCCGTCAGCCGGATATTTTGTCCGGCGTTGACCGGGGCGGTGATAATCACCTTCTCATCCTGCAGACGGGTTTCCTCCTGCATAACGACCGCGTCACAACCGGCAGGTACAGGGGCGCCCGTCATTATTCTGATCACGCTACCCGCCGGCCATTCACCGCTAAACGGGGCCCCGGCAAAGGCTTTACCTGCAACCCGCAGAGGCTGGTTACTCTCAATATCAGCCAGCCTGACGGCGTAACCATCCATCGCCGAGTTGTTGAAAGGGGGAACATCGATCGGTGACGTGACCGCGCAGGCAGTAATGCGCCCGGCCGCGTCTGGCAGGCTCAGCTCAAGCGAGTCTGTGATGGGCGTTAGCGACGCCAGCATCTTTTGTTGCGCGTCCTCAAGGGAAATCAGTCCGGCAGTAAAGCTTTCCATTCTATTCTCAGCTTGTCTGTTGCAAGGGCTGTCTATTATGGTGACTTTTCCCTTCAGAGTCACATCGGCATAAGGCACAACGAAAGGTTATTAGCGCATTGTCAGTTTCCGCTTTACAACCTATAGCGGGCTTTCTATATTCAAAAATGGTCCAAACCGAGTTAAAACCATTCAAAATCAGTGTTTTTCCTTCTGATGCAACCACAGGGTAACGCAGTATGGCTAAAGCAGCGATCGCCATTCATGGCGGTGCGGGGGCAATTACCCGCGCCGCCATGAGCGCAGAAAAAGAGCAGGCATACCGACAGGCGCTTTACGACATTGTGACGCACGGGCAGAGCATGCTGGCTCAGGGGGCTTCTGCGCTGGATACGGTGACTGAGGCGGTGCGCAGGCTTGAGGAGTGCCCGTTATTCAATGCAGGTAAAGGCGCGGTGTTTACGCGGCAGGGCACCCATGAACTGGATGCCTGCATCATGGATGGCCGGACGTTACAGGCCGGCGCAGTGGCGGGCGTATCGCGTATACGCAATCCGGTGCTGGCGGCCCGCGCGCTGTTGGAAAACAGCCCGCACGTGTTGTTAGCGGGCGAGGGCGCTGAAGCGTTTGCCCTGGCACAAGGCCTTGAGCAGGTTGAACCTGATTTCTTTTCTACGCCTGAACGTTGGGAGCAACTGCAGCGCGCGCTCGGCAGCGATACCGCGCTGTTGGACCATGATGGTGCGGCCCAGGGCGGCGATCCCCTTGATCCGGACCGTAAGTTCGGCACGGTGGGCGCGGTTGCGCTGGACAACGACGGTAATCTCGCCGCCGCCACCTCTACCGGCGGGATGACCAATAAACAGGTTGGCCGCATTGGCGACTCGCCCTTACCCGGTGCGGGTTGCTATGCCAGCAACGACAGCGTTGCGGTGTCCTGTACCGGCACCGGAGAAGTGTTTATCCGCACGCTGGCCGCTTACGATGTGGCGGCGCAGATGCGCTACGGTGGACGCACGTTACAACAGGCCAGCGTAAATGTTATTCACGACAGCGTGCTGGAGTTAGGCGGCAGCGGCGGGCTGATTGCAGTTGATCGTGAGGGCAACGTCGCGCTGCCTTTCAACAGCGAAGGCATGTACCGGGCTTATGCCCGCACAGATGAGGCCGCAGAGGTGGCAATATACCGTGAAAGCTAATCGTGAGGCCCTCCACAACAGCCTGTCTGGCACAACAGTATTGACCGACGAGCAGGTGCTGGCCGTACGCGATCTCAACGTGCGTTTTGAAAACGATGGCGTAGTCACCCAGGCTGTACGCCATCTTTCCCTTGACGTCTACCGGGGTAAAACCCTGGCCCTGGTGGGCGAATCTGGTTCGGGCAAGTCAGTGACCTCGCTGGCGTTGATGCGCCTGATTGAGCAGGCCGGCGGAGACGTCAGCGGCGAGATCCTGTTGCGCGGTCGTAACGGCGAGGTACGGGATCTGATGCGCATGCCGCGCGGTCAGATGCGGCAGGTACGTGGGGCCGATATGGCGATGATCTTCCAGGAACCCATGACGTCGCTTAATCCGGTGTTCTCGGTTGGTGAGCAGATTGCCGAATCCATTCGTCTTCATCAGGGCCAATCCCACGCGGGGGCGCTGGCAGAAGCGCGTCGCATGCTCGACAGGGTACGTATTCCCGATGCGCAAAAGATCCTGCGCCGCTTTCCCCACCAGCTCTCGGGCGGCATGCGTCAGCGCGTAATGATTGCCATGGCGCTGTCATGTCAACCTGCGCTGCTGATTGCAGATGAACCCACCACCGCGCTTGACGTGACGATTCAGGCGCAGATTCTGCAACTGATTCGCGAACTGCAAAAAGAGATGCGGATGGGGGTGATTTTTATCACTCACGATATGGGCGTGGTGGCTGAAATGGCTGACCGGGTACAGGTGATGTACCGTGGCGAAGTGGTGGAAAATGCCGAAACGGCTCAGCTGTTCAGTGCGCCCTGCCAGGCTTACACGCGCGCCCTACTGGCCGCCGTACCGGCGCTGGGTGCCATGCGGGGCCAGCCGCTGCCCGCCAGGTTCCCGCTGATTGGCAGCGGCGACGAACCGGCAGTACCACAGAATACCGTACGCCACGATCGGCCACCGATTTTACAGGTACGCAATCTGGTCACGCGGTTTGATATCCGCTCAGGGTTATTTAACCGGGTGAAAAGTCGGGTACACGCGGTCGAGAATGTCAGTTTTGATCTCTACGCAGGTGAAACGCTGGCGCTGGTGGGGGAGTCCGGATGCGGAAAATCCACCACCGGACGCTCCCTGCTAAAGCTGGTTGCCAGCCAGGGCGGCAGTATCACCTTTAACGGTCAGCGCATAAACGATCTCTCCGGTCCTGCCCTGGCCCATCTGCGGCGCGATATTCAGTTTATTTTTCAGGATCCCTATGCGTCGCTGGACCCTCGCCTGACCGTCGGCTTCTCTGTTATGGAGCCACTGCTGGTCCACAAGGTGATGCCGCGCCATGAAGCAGAGCAGCGCGTCGCGTGGTTGCTGGAAAAGGTCGGGTTATTGCCGGAGCATGCAAGGCGCTATCCCCATGAGTTCTCCGGCGGCCAGCGGCAGCGTATTTGCATTGCGCGGGCGCTGGCGCTGAACCCGAAAGTGGTGATTGCCGATGAGTCGGTTTCGGCGCTGGATGTGTCCATTCAGGCACAGATTATTAACCTGATGCTGGATTTACAGCGCGAGTTTGGCATCGCATTTTTGTTTATTTCCCATGACATGGCGGTCGTTGAGCGCATCAGCCATCGTGTTGCGGTGATGTATCTTGGACAAATCGTCGAGATGGGGCCGCGTCAGGCGGTGTTTGAACGCCCGCAGCATCCTTACACCAAAAAGCTTATGGCCGCCGTGCCGATTGCCGATCCGTCGCAGCGGCAGCGCGAGCGCAGTTTATTGGTCGATGAGATCCCCAGCCCAATTCGTTCACTGGGCGACGAACCCGAAACGGTTTCGCTGATGGAAGTCGCGCCCGGCCATTTCGTGGCACGTCACGCTAACGCGCGACCTGAATAACTAAGCCGTCGCTACGGCGACAAATCAGACAGGGATAACAAGGAGAAGACAATGCAGATAACGATGCGAAAAGGCTTACTGGCAGCGGGCGTACTCAGCAGTGCAATGGCGTTACCCGCCTGGGCCGCACAGGATGCGGTCATTGCCGTGGCCTCTAATTTCACCACCCTCGATCCCTACGACGCCAACGATACGCTGTCGCAGGCGGTCGCAAAGTCGTTCTATCAGGGGCTGTTCGGCTTTGATAAAGACATGAAGCGCATCAACGTGCTGGCCGACAGCTACCAGGTGAGCGAGGATGGTCTGACCTATACGATTAAACTGCACTCCGGCGTGAAGTTTCAGGATGGCACCGACTTTAATGCCGAGGCGGTGAAGGCCAACCTCGACCGTGCCAGTAATCCCGATAATCATCTGAAACGCTATAACCTGTTCAAATATATCGCCAGCACGGAAGCCGTCGATCCTGTGACGGTGAAAATCACGCTCAAACAGCCTTTCTCGGCCTTTATCAACATTCTGGCGCACCCGGCCGCCGCGATGATCTCGCCCGCTGCGTTGAAAAAATATGGTAAGGAGATTGGGTTCCATCCGGTGGGAACCGGGCCGTTTGAATTCGTCACCTGGAACCAGACCGACTTCGTTAAGGTAAAAAAATGGGATGGCTACTGGAAGAAGGGCTATCCAAAACTCGACAGTATTACGTGGCGTCCGGTGGTGGATAACAACACCCGAGCGGCCATGCTGCAAACGGGCGAGGCGAACTTTGCTTTCCCGGTGCCCTACGAGCAGGCCAAACTGCTGGAGAAAAACAGCAAGCTTGACGTGGTGGTCTCGCCCTCGATCATGCAGCGCTATATCAGCCTGAACGTGACACAAAAGCCTTTCGATAATCCCAAGGTGCGTGAGGCGCTGGAATACGCGATTAATCGTCAGGCCCTGGTCAAAGTCGCGTTTGCCGGTTATGCCACACCGGCTACGGGTATTGTGCCGCCATCGATTGAGTACGCTCAAACCTATCCGCCCATTCCCTATGATCCTGCCAAAGCAAAAGCGTTGCTGAAAGAAGCCGGCTATCCGAACGGGTTTGAAACCACGCTCTGGTCCTCTCACAACCACAGTACGGCACAGAAAGTTCTGCAGTTTGTGCAGCAGCAGCTGGCACAGGTGGGCGTTAAGGTGAAGGTTACCGCCATGGATGCGGGACAGCGCGCGGCGGAAGTGGAGGGCAAAGGTCAGAAAGAGAGCGGCGTACGCATGTTTTATACCGGCTGGTCTGCCTCCACCGGGGAAGCTGACTGGGCATTAACGCCGCTGTTTGCCACGACCGCCTGGCCGCCAGCGATCTTTAATACTGCCTTCTACAGCAATCCGAAAGTCGATAAGGATCTGGCCGATGCGTTGAAAACCACCGACAGCAAGCAAAAAGCCGAACTCTACAAAGATGCGCAGGATACGATCTGGAACGATCATCCCTGGATTCCACTGGTGGTGGAGCAGTTGGTTTCAGCCCACAGCAAAAACCTGAGTGGCTTTTATATGATGCCGGATACCTCATTTAGTTTTGACGATGCCGAGCTGAAGTAACCCGGCGGACCCGTTCAGGTTGACGCGAGGGGGCACGGCCCACAGCCAAACCTGAGCGGGCCGTGTAATGCCCGCTTTTGCCGTGTGTGCTGAAGCGGGCGGGCAGGCCAGCCGCGACGGCTGGCGGCTGTGTAGGATCTGACATGTTTAACTATTTTCTGAAACGACTGCTGGGCCTGATTCCCACGCTGTTTATCGTGGCGGTGCTGGTGTTTATGTTTGTGCACTTACTGCCAGGGGATCCCGCACGCCTGATTGCCGGCCAGGAAGCCGATGCCTCCGTCGTCGCGCTGGTACGCCAGGAGTTGGGGCTGGATCAACCGCTGCCACTGCAGTTCTGGCACTTTGTCGTCAATGCCCTACAGGGGGATTTTGGCCAGTCGCTAGTGTCGAGGCGGCCGGTTTCACAGGAAATCGCCACCCGCTTTATGCCAACCTTGTGGCTGACCTTAGTCAGTATGGTATGGGCGGTGATCCTGGGAATGGCGATTGGCATTGTTTCTGCGGTGTGGCGCAATCGCTGGCCGGACCGCCTGGGCATGACGCTGGCGGTTTCGGGCATTTCCTTTCCGGCGTTTGCCCTTGGCATGCTGCTGATGCAGGTGTTTTCTGTCCAGCTGGGCTGGCTACCCACGGTGGGAGCCGATAGCTGGCAGCACTACATTTTGCCTTCCGTTACCCTGGGGGCGGCCGTCGCCGCCGTCATGGCGCGTTTTACCCGGGCCTCTTTTGTTGAGGTGATGCAGGAAGATTACATGCGCACCGCGCGCGCGAAAGGCGTGCGTGAATCCGGCGTGGTGATTAAACACGGATTACGGAATGCCATGATTCCGGTAGTGACCATGATGGGCCTGCAGTTTGGTTTCCTGCTGGGCGGGTCGATTGTGGTGGAGGTGGTGTTCAACTGGCCGGGGTTGGGGCGTCTGCTGGTGGATTCAGTGCAGATGCGTGACTATCCGGTCATTCAGGCGGAGGTGCTGCTGTTTTCGCTGGAGTTTATCCTTATTAACCTGTTTGTCGATATGTTATATGCCGTCATTAACCCGGCGATTCGCTTTAAGGACACCTGATGAAAAACTGGCGACGGGAAGCGGCATTAAAAAGTATGCCGCTGTTAAACGGCAACCGGGTGAGAACACCGTGGCGCGAGTTCTGGCGGCGCTTTCGCCATCAGCCCGTGGCGTTGCTGGCCGGTCTCTTCGTGCTGGTGCTGATTGTGTTGGCATTCACGGCACCGGCCATTGCGCCGTTCGACGCTGAAAATTATTTTGACTATGACCGCCTGAATGACGGGCCGTCCCTGATGCACTGGTTTGGCGTGGACTCACTGGGCCGCGATATTTTCAGCCGCGTACTCGTGGGCACCCGAATTTCGCTGATTGCCGGTTTTGTCTCCGTGGCAATAGGCGCGTTTATCGGCACCCTGGCGGGCCTGCTGGCGGGCTACTACGAAGGCTGGTGGGACAGGATAACCATGCGCGTTTGTGACGTCCTGTTTGCCTTTCCCGGTATTCTGCTCGCCATTGCCGTGGTGGCCATTATGGGCACCGGTATCAGCAACGTGATTATCGCCGTGGCGATCTTCAGTATTCCAGCGTTTGCCCGTCTGGTGCGCGGCAATACGCTGGTGCTGAAACATCAAACCTATATCGAGTCTGCACGCAGCATCGGGGCATCCGACTGGACGATTATCCTGCGCCACCTGTTGCCAGGGACGGTATCGTCCATTGTGGTGTACTTCACTATGCGCATCGGTACCTCGATTATCACGGCGGCAAGCCTGTCATTTTTGGGACTGGGCGCGCAACCGCCCACGCCGGAGTGGGGTGCCATGCTCAACGAAGCGCGGACCGATATGGTCATTGCGCCGCATGTGGCGATTTTTCCGGCGCTGGCCATTTTTTTTACGGTTTTAGCCTTTAATTTACTTGGCGACGGGCTACGTGACGCACTTGATCCTAAACTTAAGACATGAAACCTTTTGATTATGACCAGGACTTCAGCACCATCGATTTTCGCAAGCAGCCTGAGCGTTATCAGGTGGGGCGCGGAGAGCAGGGCGTGCTCATGGTCCAGCCTTATAAGGGCGAGATCTTACCGCACTGGCGTTTTCGTACCGTTGAGGTTGCCAAAGCTTCGGCAGAAGAAATCATGGCGCTGTTCGAAGCCTATCGCCAGCAGGATGATTTTGTCGGCATGGACATGGCACGCAAATTTATCCAGATGGGTTATACCCGCGCGCGTCGCTACAGCAACCACAAGGGCGGACGGAAATACGATGCCCAGGGGAAGGAATTGCCCTGGGGCAGGGACGAAGAAAAGGCCGCTGCGGCGGCCATTTTCAAAGCATACTGGGACAAGCTACGTGCTGATGATGACTACCTGGCGCGCAAAAAAGCGCACCAGCAGAAGTACGGTTAAGCGCGGCTGGCCCACAAATCGTATTCGTCTGCGTGTTCCACCTTCACGCGCAGGACATCACCCGGCTTAACGTTGCTCTCGCCGTTCAGGTAAACGGCGCCGTCGATTTCTGGCGCATCAGCCATGCTACGACCAATCGCACCTTCTTCATCGACCTCATCAATGATGACCATAATCTCGCGTCCCACTTTTTCCTGCAGGCGTTCAGCAGAGATCTGCTGCTGCAACTGCATAAAGCGGTCGTAACGCTCTTGCTTAACAGCTTCATCAACCGGATCGGGCAACTGGTTCGCCGTTGCGCCTTCGACCGGGCTGTACTGGAAACAGCCTACGCGATCCAGACGGGCTTCTTTAATGAAGTCCAGCAGCATCTGGAAGTCTTCTTCGGTTTCACCGGGGAAGCCAACGATAAAGGTTGAGCGCAGGGTTAACTCAGGGCAGATTTCACGCCAGCGCTTAATGCGCTCCAGCGTCCGTTCTACTGCGCCAGGACGTTTCATCAGTTTAAGAATGCGTGGGCTGGCATGCTGTAACGGAATATCGAGATACGGCAGAATTTTGCCTTCAGCCATCAGCGGAATAACGTCATCAACGTGGGGATACGGATAGACGTAATGCAGGCGGACCCAGACGCCGAGTTTGGCTAACTGCTCACACAGGCTGACCATGCTGGTTTTTACCGGCGCACCGTTCCAGAAGCCCGTCCGGTGCTTCACGTCCACGCCGTAGGCCGAGGTATCCTGTGAAATCACCAGCAACTCTTTCACACCGGCTTCAACCAGACGTTTCGCTTCATCCAGTACTTCACCAATGGCACGGCTGTCGAGATCGCCACGCATCGAAGGAATAATGCAGAAGGTGCAGCGATGGTTACAGCCTTCAGAAATCTTCAGGTAGGCGTAATGGCGCGGCGTCAGCTTCACGCCCTGTTCCGGCACCAGGCTCAGGAACGGGTTGTGCTGCGGCTTAGGCACGTAGCGATGCACATGCGACAGCACCTGTTCATAGCTGTGTGGACCTGTAATCTCCAGCACCTTCGGATGCACCTCACGAATTTGATCGACTTTGGCGCCCAGACAGCCGGTCACGATGACCTTACCGTTTTCGTTCAGGGCTTCACCGATCGCTTCCAGAGATTCCTGGACGGCGCTGTCGATAAATCCGCAGGTGTTAACAATAACGATTTCAGCATCGTCATAGCATGGTACCACCTCATAACCCTCGGTGCGCAGTTCCGTCAGGATGCGCTCTGAGTCGACAAGGTTTTTTGGACAGCCGAGCGAGACAAATCCGACGCGCGGCGGCAGTGTATTGGTAGTGGACATAAGGTGGTTTCCGGTTCAGCACAGCAATGGCGCGCGATTTTACCTGTGTTGTGATGAAAATTGTAGCGTTATCTGTAAGGGATTAGTTAAGCGTAAAGTAACGCAAAAACCCGTAAAGGTCTGCACCTATCGCCCGGGGTCGGACGGCAGAACACGAGGGCAACCGAAAGTCAGTAACTCACCGTTGTGTAAAAGAATTTCTAATAAACACCGAATAATCAGGTGGATAAATATTAAACATCTTTAACTTTACGACAGCGATTTTGGTCACATTCTAAGTTGATATTTGCTTGTTTTCATTAATAATGAATCGCTTAACCAGTACTGAAGGCGTCGTTTCTTCAGATCATGACGTGGACAATGTGAGAGCAAAATAATGAAAGAGATCATCAACGGGTTTCTGAGTTTTCAGCAGACAGTCTTTCCCGAAAGAAAGGCGCTTTTTAAAAGTCTGGCATCTAATCAGAATCCAAAAGCGCTGTTTATCTCTTGCTCAGACAGCCGTCTGGTGCCGGAACTCGTTACACAGCAGGAACCCGGACAGCTGTTCGTCATCCGTAATGCGGGCAACATTGTGCCCTCTTTTGGTCCGGAACCGGGCGGCGTGTCAGCGACAATTGAGTATGCCGTAATGGCGCTGGGGGTTTCTGACATCATTATCTGTGGTCACTCAAACTGTGGCGCGATGAACGCTATCGCCTCCTGTGCCTGCATGGATTCTATGCCAGCCGTCGAGCACTGGCTGCGTTATGCCGATGCGGCAAAAGCGGTGGTTGAGCAGCGTGAATACGATTCGCCTGAGAAGAAGCTCAACGAAATGGTGCAGGAAAACGTGATTGCCCAGCTGAACAACATGAAAACCCACCCGTCAGTTTCGGTCGGGTTACGTCAGGGCAAGCTGCGCCTGCACGGCTGGGTGTACGATATTGAGAGCGGTACGATTCTGGCGCTGACGCCAGGCGGTAAAGAGTTTATCTCACTGGCGGAAAATCCCGATACCTGTTTCGAATAACCGCTTCCGCCCGCTATCTTACTGCGGGCGGTCTCTTCTCTTCACGATCACTTTTCGGGCGGTCTCTTCTTTTCTCTTCACGATCCCTTTTCGGTCGGTTTTCCCAGCGCATGCCATTGCCCATCCTGCTGCCAACGCCTTGTTTAATCTTTTGTAAATCCTTTACTGCATTCCAGACGGTCTGACTACGCTTAACAGCACTGCACGCTGTCAGGAGAAGACTATGGTTCGTATTCCGACCCCGTTGTTATTGAGTGGCGCATTACTCTTTTCCAGCCCGCTGTGGGCGAGTGACCTTAAGGTTGAGGTGCTTCAGGATAAGCTGGATCACCCCTGGTCTGTGGCGTTTTTGCCCGATAATCAGACGTTGCTGATTACTGAACGATCCGGCCAACTGCGCAGCTGGCGGCCTGACAGCGGCTTGTCCGAACCGATTCAGGGCGTGCCAAAGGTCTGGGCGCAGCGTCAGAGCGGACTGCTGGACGTGGTGCTGGCCCCCGATTTTGCCCAGAGCCGCCGCGTCTGGCTCAGCTATACCGAAGCGGACAGCAACGGCAAGGCTGGCGCCGTGGTGGGCTACGGCAAACTCAGCCCTGATAACCGCCAGTTAACCGATTTTCATGAGGTGATTCAGCAAACGCCGCGCCTATCAAGTGGCAATAATATCGGTACCCGGCTGGCCTTCGATCGTCAGGGCTTTTTATGGATTGCCTTTGGCGACAACTTTGTCAGCAGTGCCGCACAGGACCTCGATAAACTTCAGGGCAAGCTGCTGCGCCTGAACGCGGACGGTAGCGTGCCAAACGATAATCCCTTCGTCAATAAACCCGGCGCGCGCCCCGAAATCTGGGCCTATGGTTTACGCAATCCTCAGGGGCTGGCACTGAATCCCTGGACTCAGGTGATGTGGGAAAGTGAGCATGCTCCCCGCGGTGGCGATGAGGTAAATATTATTCAGAAGGGCAAAAATTATGGCTGGCCGCTGGCAACCTACGGCATTGATTACAACGGCAGTAAGGTGCCGGAATCCAAAGGCACGCATGTGGCAGGCACGGAACAGCCGGCGTTTTACTGGAAAGTCTCGCCAGCGATCAGCGGTATGGCGTTTTATAACAGCGCACGTTTTCCACAGTGGAAAAATTCGCTGTTTATTGGCGCGCTGAAAGAGAAGAACCTGATTCGGTTGCATATCAATGGCGAGAAGGTCGTCGAAGAACAACGGTTGCTGGACGGGCGCAATGAGCGCATCCGCGATGTCCGTCAGGGGCCCGATGGCTATCTCTATTTACTGACGGATGAGGCTAACGGTAAATTGCTCAGGGTTGGGTTGACGCAGGACGCCAGCGCGTCCCGCGGTTAACTCAGCGAGCCCAGTGGCAGACCTGCCAGCCGCGCTTTTCGGCTTCCTGTAACAGCGGTTCCGCCGGATTAATTACGTGTGCATAGTCGGCCTGCGCCAGCATGGGCAGGTCGTTCATGGAATCACTGTAAGCCCAGGTGTGCGCGTAGGTTTCGGCAGGGCGCGCGGCTTTCCATTCTTCTACCCGCTTCACTTTGCCATGCTGAAACGTCAGGGTGCCGTAGGTGTTGCCGCTGTAACGTTCGTCCACCACTTCGACACCAATGGCCAGGGCCCCGCAGGCACCGAGCTGGCTGGCGATAGGATTCACCAGATGTTCGCCGCTGGCGGAGATCACGATAATTCTGTCACCGCGCGCCTGATGCCAGTCAAGCCGCGCCCGGGCTTCCGGGTAAACGCGCGGCATGATATCACGGTGGATAAAGCGTCGAACCCATCCTTCCACCGTCATCGTCGCCATGCCGGTCAGCGGGGAAAGGGTTTTATGCATGTACTCATCAATCGACAGCGTCCCGGCATAATATTGACGCATTAATTCCTGTTCTTCATCAATCAGGTCACTGGAGGCAAAGCCTTGTGAGACCAGCCAGCGTAGCCACAGGCCGGTACTGTCCTCACTAATCAGCGTTTCGTCCAGATCAAACAGGGCTAGATCCATAGGGGTTCTCCTCAATTGAATAAAGTCAGGGTAACCCAGTTTTGTGACGGCCTTAACTTTCTGATTAAAAAATCAGAATTTAGCGCATTTTTATGTGCGACATTCGTGCGGGAAAATGGCACGCGCGCGGCACGCTTGCCAGGGTTAATCTACTAAAATCTATAAAACTTTACGATTAAGCGGTTTTTTTCATTGACGCCAGCGGGTAGCGTTCTCACAGAAGGTGTTAAGCCTTTGACTCTCGTTTTACTAAGGACAATCCGGCCAAGCCCATGACAAATACTTGCTTTTCATCTCACCTGCGGCGTATTGCTGCAACCTCTTTGCTACTCGTTGCGCCGATGGCTGTTTTCGCGGAACAGGCACCGGCCGCCCCTCAAATTGACGCCAAAGCCTGGATTTTAATTGACTACGCCAGCGGCAAAGTGTTGACCGAATCCAATGCCGATCAGCGACTCGATCCCGCCAGCCTGACAAAAATGATGACCAGCTATGTGGTTGGCCAGGCAATCAAATCCGGCAAAATTAAACCTGACGATATGGTAACAGTGGGGCAGGATGCCTGGGCTACCGGCAATCCTAAACTGCGGGGCTCTTCTCTGATGTTTCTGAAGCCCGGCGATCGTATCCCGGTGCATGAGCTGAACAAAGGGATTGTGATCCAGTCCGGGAACGATGCCTGCATCGCGCTGGCGGACTATGTTGCCGGCAGTCAGGATTCCTTTATCGGTCTGATGAATAACTATGTGAAAGCGCTTGGCCTGAAAAACACCCACTTTATGACGGTGCATGGTCTGGATGCCGACGGACAGTACAGCACCGCTCGGGACATGGCGCTGATTGGCCAGGCGCTGATTCGGGATGTGCCGGAAGAGTATGCCCTGAACAAGGAAAAAGAGTTTACCTTTAACAATATTCGTCAGATGAACCGCAACCGTCTGCTCTGGAGCAGCAATCTGAAGGTGGATGGGATTAAAACCGGCCACACTTCTGGCGCGGGAAATAACCTGGTCGCTTCAGCCACCGAAGGCGATATGCGACTGATCTCGGTTGTGCTGGGCACCGCCAGCGATGCCATTCGCTTCCGGGAAAGTGAAAAATTACTGACGTGGGGCTTCCGCTTCTTTGAAACCGTGACCCCAATTAAAGCGGGTGCGCCTTTTGCCCAGCAGCGCGTCTGGTTTGGCGAACATAATCAGGTCAACCTGGGTGTGGAAAAAGACGCGGCACTGACCATTCCTAAAGGGCAGATGAAAAACCTCAAAGCCAGCTACAGCCTGACATCGCCGCAGCTTGAGGCGCCGTTGAAGAAAAATCAGGTCGTGGGCACCATTGATTTTCAGCTGGACGGTAAAACGATCGAACAACGTCCGCTGGTGGTGCTGCAGGATGTGCCGGAAGGCGGCTTCTTCAGCCGCATCATTGATTTCGTCATGATGAAATTTAATGGCTGGTTCGGGAAGTGGTTCAGCTAAAAACAGGGGACGCCGTGGCGTCCCTTTTTTTTAACCTTGTGTCCAGCCTTTACGAATCGGTAAAGCGAACAGCGCCCGATAGAGCGGGTTGATGATATTGAGCAGGCGTTCGCCATACAGTTGCCAGGCAAGGTGTGACGCCAGGCAACCCAGCATTCCCACCAGAAAACCGCCCAGCATATCCATTGGCCAGTGAACCCCAAGGTAAACACGGGACCAGGCGATTGCGGTGGCGACCACCATCAGAATGATGCCCGACCAGAGCCGATGCCAGAACAGGAAAGCCAGCGCAAAGGTGAAAATCGTGGTGCCGTGATCGCTGGGATAGGAGTCATCGGCCGCGTGCGCAAGAAACTGATGACCAAAATTGATCGCGAAAGGGCGCGGATGCGGTAACAGCTGCCCAACGCACCAGGAGATGGCGAGCGCGTACAGCAGCGCAATGCCGGTTTTTAATACCAGCACACGTTGTGAGGCAACCCGATCGCGCGGTCCCCACAGCCACAGTGCCACAATCAGCAGCGGAACGATGGCGATTAAGTCTCTGGCGATGAAGATGGCAAGCTGCAATAACCAGTGAGGCGAATCCGGTGTTGCGTTAATTGCCATAAACAGGGTGCGGTTCAATTCTTCCATTACTGGATCGGTTCCTCTTACTGATGTTCAGATTCTCTCAATCCGGGAAAAAGGGCTTAAGCCAACGGGCGAAACCGGATTGAGTCTGTCGCATCTGCTAGCACATACTGCTAACAAAATAAGCTGCCTATCCTGCGTGCAGACGGTCAGAGAGTCCATCACAAGGTTCTTAATCTGCGTTAAGGTTGCAAAACGGTTTAAGTTTAATGATGTTTTAGTGTCCAGGCAGGGCGGGCAGGAGAAAGGCATAAAAAAACCCGCTGGGAAAAAGACCAGCGGGCTCCACAATTTGGGGATTTCAAAGAAAAGCAGTGGCACTTATTCAGACTGTGGTCGGGAAAAAAAGTTCTGGACGTCAGTAAAAAAATTTTATAGGGGCAGTAACGGCCAGATAATAACGATTAATGTTCCCGCCAGCGTCAGCAAAACGTTCGCGATAGCATAGGTCCCGGCGTAGCCGAGTGCCGGGATGTTACTGCGAGCCGTGTCGCTGATTATCTCCATGGCTGGCGCGCAGGTGCGTGCACCCATAATGGCGCCAAACAGCAGCGCGCGGTTCATGCGCAGAACATAGGCGCCAAACAGGTAGCAAATCACCACCGGCAAAAGGCTGACCAGCAGGCCGCACAAGAGCATCAGCGCGCCGTTACCCGATATACCGTGGTCGATACCGCTGCCGGCGCTCAGCCCGACGCCCGCCATGAATACCATCAGCCCGAACTCTTTCACCATCGTCAGCGCACCCTGCGGAATATAGCCAAAGGTAGGATGGTTAGCGCGCAGGAAGCCCAGCATAATGCCGGCAAACAACAACCCTGCGGCGTTACCGATGCCAAAGCTAAAGTTGCTGAACTGGAACGTAATTAACCCGACCATCAGACCGATGATAAAAAAAGCACAGAATGCCAGCAGGTCGGTCATCTGACTGTGAATCGCCACAAAGCCGATGCGATCCGCTACGCTCTTCACCCGTCGCGCCTCGCCGCTGACCTGCAACACATCACCTTTGTTCAGCATGATGTTGTCATCAATAGGCATCTCGATCTGGCTGCGAATCACGCGGTTGAGAAAGCAGCCGTGATCGGTAAGGTTGAGTTTGCTTAGCCGTTTGTTGACGGCATTGTGGTTTTTCACCACGATCTCTTCCGTCACAATCCGCATATCCAGCAGATCGCGGTCAAAAACTTCTTTGCCGTTACGAAAGCTGGCATCCAGGCGCGCGTGGGCATCCGGATAGCCCACCAGGGAAATATCATCCCCCAGTTGCAGCACCGCATCACCATCCGGGCTGGCAAGGATGCCATTGCGGCGAATTCGTTCGATATAGCAGCCGGTTTGCCGGTAAATACCGAGCTCACGCAAGTTTTTGCCACCGCTCCACGCCACCAGTTCCGGGCCGACGCGGTAAGCGCGAATCACCGGCAGAAACACTTTGCGCTGGCTGTCAGCGTCAAGACCGCGTTCGCGCGCAATCTGCTGGGCGCAGGTGGGTAAGTCCTGATGTTGTAAACGGGGCAGATAGCGTGCGCCGAAAATCAGGCTGACTAACCCGACAAGATAGGTTACGGCATAACCCAGGCTGAGTTGATCCTGCATGATGCCCAGCTGTCTGGGATCGCTGATGCTCTGGCGTAGCGTATCACCCGCGCCAACCAAGACCGGCGTGGACGTCATGGAGCCGGCCAGTACGCCTGCGGTCAGGCCGATGTCCCAGCCAAAGAGCTTGCCGAATCCCAGGGCCAGCAGCAGGGCGCTGACCACCATCACAATGGCGAGCATGAAATAATTTTTGCCATCCCGAAAGAAAATGGAAAAAAAGTTGGGGCCTGCTTCAATGCCGACGCAGAAAATAAACAACATGAAACCCAGGCTCAGAGCATCCGTATTCATCGAGAAGTGTTGCTGACCTAATAATAATGAAACCACTAATACGCCAATGGAATTTCCGAGTTGTATCGAGCCAAAACGTAATTTTCCCAGGCAAAGTCCCAGTGCCAGTACGAAAAATAATAACAGAATGTCATTACCTCTTAACAATTCTGCGATGTTAACATTCAACATTTTAACTTCTTGTTTACTTGTAACCTATTGAAGAGAGGCCTGTTTTTCGCTATCTTGAGCAGGCCGTAAGATTACCTCCAGCTATCACTGATGTCTGAAAAGGTAACGCGGCCAATATTCTAATCAGAAAAATCATTCTCAGCCATTGGCGACTTTCATTCGTTCTCAAAACGACTGTTTCTTTTTATTTCCACCAGGCTCGGCAAGGTCAAAGGCGAAGTTTTGGCATGTTTTTAATGAGTGGGGAGTTATGCCGCAGCGTTATTATTTCTGGGCAACCTGCGTATCAGGTGGCGTGTTTTATTGTGTCGTGTTTATGTTTACCCAGGATTTCCGGCTGTCAGGCACGCAGACGCTACACAGCCAGCCTGAATTGCTGCTTTTTTTACTGCCGGGTGCCGTCATGGCGCTCATGCAGCGGGAGGCGCCGCTAAAAAGCACGCTGGTGATGGCGTTTACTGGAACGGTGCTGGCTGCGCTGCTGCTACATAGCGTGTTTGCCGGGAGTGCCAGCTGGAATTATATTGCTGTCTGGAGCATGAGCGGTATGTTCTGGGCGGGATGCGGGGCATTGCTGGTGCGGTTGCTGCGACTGATCGCGGCCTCAAAGCGTTAGGCTACTGTGTTGAGCTGCATCCTGCCGTTGTCGCGTTAACGCACGCGGGGCTGGCTTAACCGATCATCAAGGCGCGGCTGGCATCACGCCAGCGCGCACTTTTCAGGACGTCAGTTCTGATACATCCGTTGCTCAGGCAACAAATCCCAGATTCTCTTTTGTCCAGGCGGCGAATTCGGTGTAGCCACCAATATGCTGCTCATCCAGAAAAATCTGCGGTACGGTGCTGACAGGTTTACCTGCACTGGCTTCCAGATCGGCTTTAGTGATGCCTTCCGCCTGAATATCAACATACTGGTAATTGAAATCGTCACGCCCGGCCTGCAGCTTATCCGCCAGTTCTTTCGCCCGAACACAGTAAGGGCAGCCGGGACGACCAAAAATAACAGCAATCATTGAGAACTCCTTGCGAGGTCAGTGTGTGATGACGATCACACGACAAAGTCTGGAAAGCCGGTAATGATGCCCGCTCGTCGTGCTTAAAGAAAGCAGGATTTACCTGTTAGTCTGATGCCCGCATCCTATGACATCGAAAAGCCGGGCCCGGTGCTCTGCAATGGCACTCTCCGAAACCGCTGATGGGCAATTTTAGGGATGTTATCCATAATTGAGACTCAGTCAGCTCTGAGGCAGGAGGAAACCATGCGGAATGTCGCAAAATTGCCCAAGACCATACTGGCATTGGAGGCGCTGGGCGGCGTACTTATCGCGAGCGCGCTGCTGGTCGTTAACCAGTGGTTACCCGCACTGCCTGCCGGTGCCGGGAGCACGCGCCTGGCGACCGCACTGTTTATTATTGGCATTCTGCTGATGTTACCTGCCGCCTGGCTATTGATGTGGCGCTGTGCCAAAGCACTTGCGCCGCAGTTGTTCAACCTTTCTGAAAAAAAAGATAATTAGCTGGAGATTTTATGACACCGACTATTGATTTATTATGCAGCCACCGTTCCATCCGTTCTTTTACGGATCAAAAGGTGAGTGCTGAACAGCGTGAGGCGATTATTGCTGCGGCGCAATCGGCGTCCACATCCAGCTTTTTGCAGTGCTCATCTATTGTACGCATCACCGATCCGGCGTTACGTGACCAACTGGTTACCCTGACGGGCGGTCAGACATGGGTGGCCGAGGCGGCGGAGTTTTGGGTATTTTGCGCTGACTTTAATCGTCACCTGCAAATCTGCCCTGATGCCCAGTTAGGCCGGGCAGAACAGCTGCTGCTGGGCTGTGTGGATACGGCGCTGATGGCGCAAAATGCCATGGTGGCAGCGGAATCCCTGGGGCTGGGCGGCGTCTTTATTGGCGGCATTCGTAATAATATCGCTCAGGTTACCGAACTGCTGGGCCTGCCAAAATTTGTGCTGCCGCTGTTTGGTTTCTGTCTTGGCTATCCTGAATCCGTACCGGATGTTAAACCGCGCATCCCGCAGTCGATGCTGGTGCACGAAAATCGTTATCAACCAGTGGATCCTGCGGTACTGGCTGATTACGATAGCCGCACGGCGATCTACTATGAACAACGCGACAGCAACCAGCGTAGCGAAACCTGGAGCCAGTTGATTCAGCGCCTGATCATCAAAGAGACGCGCCCGTTTATGCTGGATTACCTGCATCAGCAGGGCTGGGCAACACGCTAATTTAACGCAAGGATTTTGATTGATGAAAATGGCCATTCTGTCGCGCGATGGAACGCTCTATTCCTGTCGCCGTTTACGTGACGTCGCCGAACAGCGCGGTCATTTTGTTCAAATCATCGATCCGCTCTCGTGTTACATGAACATCAACCCCGCCTCGCCAGGTATTCACTACCGTGGCGAGCCGCTGGGGCACTTCGATGCCGTTATTCCGCGCATTGGCACCGGGATTACCTTCTACGGCACGGCGGTGCTACGCCAGTTCGAAATGTGCGGCAGTTATCCTTTGAATGAATCCGCCGCCGTGACCCGCGCGCGTGACAAATTGCGTTCCCTGCAGCTGCTGGCACGGGACGGAATTGATATGCCGGTAACGGGATTTGCCTCTTCTCCTGACGACACGCAGGATCTGATCGCCATGGTAGGCGGCGCGCCGCTGGTGGTGAAACTGGTCGAAGGCACGCAGGGGATCGGCGTAGTGTTGGCAGAGACGCGCCAGGCGGCAGAAAGCGTTATCGATGCCTTTCGTGGGCTGAATGCACACATTTTAGTGCAGGAGTTTATTCAGGAAGCGCGCGGACGCGATGTGCGCTGTCTGGTCATTGGCGATCGGGTCGTGGCGGCCATTGAGCGCCAGGCGAAAGAGGGCGATTTTCGCTCGAATTTACATCGCGGCGGCAAAGCCTGCACGGTTGACATTAGCGAGCAGGAGCGCGAGATGGCAGTCAAAGCCGCCGCGGTTCTGGGGCTGGACGTCGCGGGGGTGGATATTCTGCGCTCGGCGCGCGGCCCGCTGGTAATGGAGGTGAATGCTTCACCAGGTCTGGAAGGGATTGAAACCACAAGCGGTCTTGACATCGCCGGCATGATGATTGACCACATTGAACGGCATGCTACCCCCGGGCTCCGTCCTAAAACCACGGGTTGACCCGCGCTTTTCAGTGGTTTTCGTGGAATCTCACCACGTTTTTCCGTAAGCTAGGTCGCTTATTTATCACCCCATGGGATTTTACAATGGATTCTCTTGTCGTTCCGGATATCGACCTGCTGCGTCGTTGGCTGGATCAGCAAAATATCACTTGGTTTGAATGTGATGCTTGTCAGGCACTTCATTTGCCGCACATGCAAAACTTCGACGGGGTGTTTGACGCTAAAATCGACCTGGTCGATAACGTCATTCTGTTTTCGGCACTGGCCGAAGTAAAACCGACTGCGCTTATTCCGCTGGTGGGTGACTTATCGCAAATTAACGCCAGTTCGCTCACGGTGAAGGCGTTCATCGATATACAGGATGACAACCTGCCTAAGCTTATTGTTTGTCAGTCAATGATGACCACTGCCGGGTTAACCTTCGGGCAGTTTGCACATTTTATGAAGCAGAGCGAAGAAGAAATTTCCATGGTCATTATGGAAGCCTTTGCCAATAATCTGCTGATGATAGGTGAAGACGAAGAGCACGTCTCAAGCAGCAGCATCCATTCTGTTCTGCACTAAGAACAGGATCTGATTAAGCCGTCACCCGTGACGGCTTTTTTTATTCCCGGCGAATGTCTACTTGCTGACCCGCGCTATTTCCCGCCCCGCCGATGCAGCCGCAAAGATCCCTGTCTCCGGCACGCGTAATTCTTAATGTTATCAATTGTGAACGACATAGATTAATTTATAACCGTAATGTTTTATTCTGCATTAAGCCCTTAATTGCCAGATTTATGACGTTCTTTATGCCATAAAAGCCGAACCTCATAGCTTAAACATGCCTAAAATATTGAGTTCAGGCGTTTTTTACGCTGAGGTCTGGTGAACCCTTAACGGGGGGGCTATGCTTGCGGGGCGGCGACAAGCCTTAGATTGCCGCGCAGGTATAGGTTTTTACTATTAAACGTCCACTGAATAATGATTCATTGTGTCACTGAATTTTAATCACAAAACGCAAAACTGAATCACTGATGTGCAGCGTTGTTATAACCCGCTCAGGAGGATTAAAAGCATGTTCAACCAACGTCAAAAATGGTTGTCAGGTGTGGTTGCTGGGGTGCTGATGGCTGCTTCAGCCAGTACCATGGCGGAAGATAAGACGCTGCACGTTTATAACTGGTCGGATTATATTTCGCCAGATACCGTGCCTAATTTCGAAAAGCAGACCGGCATTAAAGTCGTCTACGACGTGTTTGATTCCAATGAAGTGCTGGAAGGCAAACTGATGGCCGGCAGTACGGGTTACGATGTCGTGGTGCCTTCTTCCAGTTTCCTGGCGCGTCAGCTTCAGTCCGGCGTGTTTCAGCCGCTAGATAAAAGCAAACTGCCAAACTATAAAAATCTGGATCCCGCGTTAATGGCGAAAGTGGCGCAACACGATCCGGGTAACAAATATGCGATTCCTTATTTGTGGGGCACCACCGGCATTGGCTATAACGTCGAAAAAGTGAAAGCTGCGCTGGGCGCGGATGCGCCGGTAAACAGTTGGGATCTGGTCTTGAAGCCGGAAAACCTGGAAAAACTGAAAAGTTGTGGCGTGTCTTTCCTGGATGCGCCTGAAGAGATCTTCGCAACCGTACTTAATTATTTGGGCAAAGATCCTAACAGCAGCGATGCAAAAGATTATTCTGGCGCCGCGACGGATCTGCTACTTAAGCTGCGTCCGAATATTCGTTACTTCCACTCTTCGCAATATATTAACGATCTGGCGAACGGCAATATCTGTGTGGCTATTGGCTGGTCAGGCGATATTCTTCAGGCGAAAAACCGTGCGGAGAAAGCAAAGAATGGCGTCAACATTGGTTACAGCGTACCGAAAGAGGGCGCACTGGCCTTCTTCGATATGATGGCGATTCCAAAAGACGCGAAAGATGTGGATGCCGCTTACACCTGGCTGAATTACATCATGGATCCGAAAGTGATTGCTGACATCTCCAATAAAATGAATTACGCCAACGGCAATAAAGCGTCACTGCCGTTGATTAATGCCGATATCCGTAATAACCCGGGTATTTACCCGACGCCGGATGCCATGGCCAAACTGTTTGTGCTGAAGGTCCAGGATCCAAAACTGGATCGTGTGCGTACGCGTGCATGGACTAAGGTTAAAAGCGGTAAGTAATTCGACAGCATATGTTTTGTGACAGCAACAGAGGCGCAGTGCAGGCCTCTGTTGTGCCATTTTTAGCGGCACTGTTTGCCGCGTTGTTCCGCCTGGCTCCGGAGAACTACATTCGTGAACGATGCCATCCCTCGCCCGCAAAATAAAACCGCAAAAGCGTTAACGCCGCTGCTGGAAATTCGCAACCTGACCAAATCGTTTGACGGCCAGCATGCCGTGGATGATGTCAGCCTGACCATTTACAAAGGGGAGATTTTCGCTCTGCTCGGCGCGTCCGGCTGTGGCAAATCTACCCTGTTACGCATGCTGGCGGGTTTTGAACAGCCCACCAGCGGCCAGATTGTGCTGGATGGGCACGATCTCTCCCATGTCGCGCCCTATCAGCGGCCGATCAATATGATGTTTCAGAGCTATGCGCTGTTCCCCCATATGACGGTGGAGCAGAACATCGCCTTTGGCCTAAAGCAAGACAAACTGGCAAAGGGCGAAATCGCCAGCCGCGTGGAAGAAATGCTGTCACTGGTGCACATGCAGGAATTTGCCAAACGTAAGCCGCACCAGCTTTCAGGGGGACAACGGCAGCGCGTGGCGCTGGCGCGTAGCCTGGCAAAGCGGCCTAAACTGCTGCTGCTGGATGAACCCATGGGGGCGCTGGACAAAAAGCTACGCGACCGTATGCAACTGGAAGTGGTCGATATTCTGGAGCGGGTCGGGGCGACCTGCGTGATGGTGACGCACGATCAGGAAGAGGCCATGACGATGGCGGGGCGAATTGCCATCATGAACCGGGGCAAATTCGTGCAAATTGGTGAGCCGGAAGAGATTTACGAGCATCCTACCAGCCGCTACAGCGCCGAGTTTATCGGTTCAGTCAACGTGTTCGACGGTCTGCTGCGTGAACGTCAGGAAGACGGCCTGGTGATTGACAGTCCGGGCCTCAAGCATCCTCTGAAAGTGGATTCCGATGTGTCGGTCGTCGATAACGTGCCGGTTCACGTTGCCCTGCGCCCGGAAAAGGTGATGCTGTGTGAAGAGATCCCTGCCGATGGCTGTAACGTCGCGGACGGTGAGGTGGTACACATCGCGTATCTGGGCGATCTCTCCATTTACCATGTTCGCCTGCACAGCGGTCAGATGCTCAGTGCCCAGCTACAAAATGAACATCGCTACCGCAAAGGTATGCCGACCTGGGGCGACCAGGTGCGCCTGTGCTGGGACAGTGACAGCTGCGTGGTTTTGACAGTTTAAGGAGGCGCGATGAGCCAGATTTTTCAACGCACGAAAGCCCCGGCTAAGCTGCTCGGTACACCGTTGCAGCGCTGGGCAACGCGCATAAAAATGCAGCACGGGCGCAAGCTCGTCATTGCATTGCCTTACCTGTGGCTGATTCTGTTTTTTCTGTTGCCGTTCCTGATTGTTTTAAAAATCAGCTTTGCGGATATTGCCCGTGCCATTCCGCCTTATACCGAGTTGGTCACCTGGGCTGACGATCAGCTGAGTCTGGTGCTGAATCTGGGCAACTATGTCACGCTCAGTGAGGATCCGCTGTATATCGACGCCTATTTGCAGTCGTTAAAAGTGGCCGCGATCTCCACTGTCATCTGTCTGCTGATTGGTTATCCGCTGGCCTGGGCCGTCGCGCACAGTAAGCCCTCGATGCGGTCTGTCCTGCTGCTGCTGGTCATATTGCCGTCGTGGACGTCGTTCCTGGTGCGGGTTTACGCCTGGATGGGGCTGCTGAACAATAACGGTATTCTTAATCGTTTTCTGATGTGGACAGGCGTGATCGATCATCCACTGGTGATTCTCTACACCAATACGGCGGTCTATATCGGGATTGTGTACTGCTATCTGCCGTTTATGGTCTTGCCCATCTATACCGCGCTGACGCGTATCGATTACTCGCTGGTGGAAGCCTCGCTGGACCTGGGCGCGCGCCCGCTGAAAACCTTCTTCAGCGTGATCGTGCCTCTGACCAAAGGCGGCATCATTGCCGGTTCCATGCTGGTGTTTATCCCGGCGGTCGGCGAGTACGTGATTCCCGAACTGCTGGGCGGACCGGACAGCATCATGATTGGTCGTATTCTCTGGCAGGAGTTCTTTAACAACCGCGACTGGCCGGTGGCCTCCGCGCTGGCGGTGATCATTTTGCTGATTTTGATTCTGCCGATTATCTGGTTCCATAAACATCAAAACCGAGAAATGGGAGAGAAGGGATGAATAATCTGCCAACGATCCGCTCTCCCTGGCGCACGGCGATTTTGGCCTGCTGCTTTATGTTTCTGTACGCGCCGATGCTGCTGCTGGTGGTTTACTCCTTTAACAGTTCCCAGCTGGTTACGGTCTGGGAAGGGTTTTCATTTCACTGGTATCAGGTGCTGTTTCAGGACGATGCCATGATCGATGCGGTGCTGCTGAGCCTCACCATTGCCGCGCTTTCCGCCACCATGGCGGTGGTGCTGGGTACCATGGCGGCGGTGATCATCGTGCGGTTTGGGCGTTTTCGCGGCCATAACGGCTTTGCCTTTATGCTCACTGCACCGCTGGTCATGCCCGATGTGATTACCGGCCTGTCGCTGCTGTTGCTGTTTGTCGGGCTCGGCAATGCGCTGGGCTGGCCGACAGAACGCGGTACGCTCACCATCTGGCTGGCGCACGTGACCTTCTGTACCGCTTACGTGGCGGTGGTGATCAATTCGCGCCTGCGCGAGTTGGACCGGTCAATTGAGGAAGCCGCAATGGATCTTGGCGCGACGCCGTTGAAGGTCTTCTTTGTGATCACGGTGCCGATGATTGCGCCGGCCATCGTGACCGGCTGGCTGCTGGCCTTTACCCTGTCACTGGATGACCTGGTGATTGCCAGCTTTGTGACCGGCCCGGGTGCCACCACCTTACCGATGGCGATTTTTGCCACGGTACGACGTGGCGTTAATCCGGAGATCAACGCGCTGGCTTCCCTGATCCTGTTCGTTGTGGGCATCGTGGGCTTTATTGCCTGGCGCGTCATGGCACATGAAGAAAAACAGCGTTTAAGCGATATTCAGAAAGCGAAACGTGGCTGAAATCCCCGACTTTTGCCATTCTATAGAAGGGCTGGTTAATCCAGCCTTTTTATCGTCATGGTGGAGTGAAAGACATGTCGGAAATGCTTAAACACGGCGCTGTTTTACCGGCTGCCCCGGTCCCCGTCACGGTGGCGGGCGTGGCGATTATCGCAACGCGCTGCCTGAGCGTGTTGATGCTGGCGAATGAACTGGGTTATACCGAGCTGGCCAACTTTGTCCATCGCAGTGCGCAGTCATGGGATTCCACGCTGATCTTCATCGCCAGCCAGGTCATTTTCTTATTTGAATTGCGCTGTGCCTTCACGCTGATGCGCGGAAGCAACCGGGGACGCTGGGGATTCGTGGCGGCGCAAATTGTGGTGCTGTTATATATGTTGATGGCCTCCACAGGCGGGATCTATCCGGAAATCTACAGTATTGCCGGTGAAAATAATCTGCAGATTATTCACCGCACGCTGCTGCAAAAACTGCCCGATCTGATGGTGTTATTACTGCTTTTTCTGCCCGCCAGCAGCCGCGCATTTTTCCGCAAGCGGTGATACAATCGCGCTCCGCCAACCTTCCCGACAGTTAATACAGGCTTTACCATGCACTGCGCGCTCTATGACGCTCACCGTTGCCGCTCTTGCCAGTGGCTTGAAAAACCCTATCCCCAGCAGCTTGATGATAAAGGGGCCCGGCTGAACCAACTGCTGGCCGCGTTTCCGGTTAAACAGTGGCTGCCGCCGGTAACCTCAGCGCAGCAAGGGTTCCGCAATAAAGCAAAGATGGTGGTAAGCGGCAGCGTTGAGCGTCCGGTTTTCGGCATGGTGCAGCGCAACGGCGAGGCGACAGATCTTTGCGCATGTCCGCTCTATCCCGACAGCTTTTCCCCGGTACTGGCGACCTTAAAACCCTTTATCGCGCGTGCCGGTTTAACGCCGTATAACATTGAACGTCAGCGCGGTGAACTGAAGTATTTGCTGCTCACCGAAAGTACCCAGGGCGGCATGATGCTGCGTTTTGTCCTGCGGTCGCACACCAAACTGACACAGCTGCGTAACGCCCTGCCGTGGCTACAGCAGCAACTCCCACAGCTAAAGGTCATTTCAGCCAACATACAGCCGGTGCATATGGCTATTCTGGAAGGGGACGAGGAGGTCGCATTGACATCCACTCAGGCGCTGGCGGACGAGTTTAACGGCGTGCCGTTGTGGATTCGACCACAAAGCTTTTTCCAGACCAATCCTCAGGTCGCCAGTGCGCTGTACGCGACGGCGCGCGACTGGGTACGTCAACTGCCGGTGACCAGCATGTGGGATCTGTTTTGCGGCGTGGGCGGATTTGGCCTGCATTGTGCCTCACCCACGTTAGCGCTTACCGGTATTGAGATCAGTCCCGAAGCCATCCAGTGCGCGCAGCGCTCTGCGCAGATGCTGGGTCTGAACAACGTCAGTTTTGCCGCACTGGATTCCACCGCGTTTGCCACTGAGCGGGATAGGGTGCCACAGCTGGTGCTGGTGAATCCGCCGCGTCGCGGGATTGGGGAAGCGCTGTGTGATTATCTGAGCGCCATGGCGCCTGACTATGTGCTCTATTCAAGCTGCAATCCGCAGACCATGGCACAGGATATTGCCCGGCTGAAGGATTACGAGGTTACCCAGGTACAGCTGTTCGATATGTTTCCGCACACGGCGCATTTTGAAGTGCTGACGCTACTGACGCGTCAACGGTCAGGCGGGCCAGCCTGATCCTCTGCTGAACGGAGAAGAGTGCAGAACCGATCAGCAGATACGCCGCTGGCCCATGAGCGTTATTCAGGGAACCATTTCTGATTGATTTTCTGCCAGCTGCCGTTGGCTTTCAGGGCCGCCAGCGCCTGATTAAATTTATCCCGCAGTGGGGCGTTACCTTTGCGCACCGCAATCCCCAGGCCGGTACCAAAGTACGCCGGGTCCGTAACGTGTTCACCGACGCTGGCCAGATCGTTGTTGGTTTTTAACCACTGATTGACAACTGCGCTGTCGCCAAATACGCCGTCAAGACGTCCGTTTTTCATGTCCAGAATCGCATTCTGATAGCTGTCATACGCGACGACGTTGATTTCCGGATGCTTGTCCTGCAGATATTTCTGGTGCGTTGTACCGTTCTCAACGCCAATACGTTTGCCTTTCAGCGCATCAATAGCGGTAAATTTCCCTTTAGGCGCAATCACAATGGCGGAGTTCGCGTAATAGGGCTGAGTGAAGTCAACCTGCTTACTGCGTTCAGCGGTGATATCCATACCGGCAATCACGGCGTCATAGCGGCGGAACTTAAGTGAGGGGATCAGGCTGTCAAAGGCCGTGTTGGTAAACGAGCATTCCGCTTTCATCTGTTCGCACAGCGCTTTCGCCAGATCGATATCGAAACCGACAATCTGATTATCGCTGTTCAGCGATTCGAAAGGTGGGTAGGTGGCAGAGGTCGCGAAGCGAATTTTCTCAGCAGCCTGAGCGCTTACGGCCAGGCTTACCAGTGCAGCGGCAATCATCCATTTTTTCATTACAGGCTCCCGTTAGCCATCAATAACACAGCAAGCGAATGCGCCACACGATGCCAGTAAATGAATTTTTATGCAATAAATATGATTATAAAATTAATCAGGCAGGTTGCCCTGCCTGCGGGTTAATTTCGCCGTTCGAACGCCAGGGCGCGTTTCTCGATCAGGCGCATCATAATGGTGAGCAGCCCGTTGACACAGAGGTAAATCAGCCCGGCAGCCGCGTAGACCGTGACATCATAGGTCCGGCCATACAGCAGTTGACCATGGCCCATGACCTCCATCAGCGTAATGGTAAACGCCAGGGATGTGCCCTTAAACACCAGCACCACTTCGTTGGAGTAAGAAGACAGGGCGCGCTTAAACGCATAAGGCAGCAAAATACGCAGGGTTTGCCGGGGCGTCATGCCCAGGGCTTCACAGGACTGCCACTGACCAGCGGGAATGGCACGAACGGCGCCGTAAAACAGCTGAGTCGTGTAGGCCGCGCTGTTAAGCGACAGGGCCAGCATGGCGCAGAGCCAGGGCTGTGATAACAGATGCCATAACCAGGGCAGCGTTTGCAGGCTGGGAAACTGGCCCGGCCCGTAGTAGATCAGGAAGATCTGCACCAGCAGCGGCGTGCCGGTAAACAGGGTAATAAAGCCTTTTACCAGCGGAGAAAACAGCGGGGTTTTCAAGGCCAGTACAATGGTAAAGAGCAGCGACAGCAGCAGCGCGGTTACGAGCGAGGCCGCGGTCAGGCTCAGGCTGGTGTTAAGCCCTTTAAGCAGTTCGGGTAGATAGCTCAGCATCAGCTGTTCCCCCGCTCAAAACGCGTGGTGCGCAGTTCAATTCGGCGCAGTACGGCCTGACTGAAAAGCGTGATCGCCAGATAAATGGCCGCCGCCACTAAAAACCAGGTGAAAGGCTCCTGGGTGCGGGTCGCGATACTTTTCGTCTGCAACATAAGATCGTTAACGCTAATCAGCGACACCAGCGCCGTATCCTTTAGCAAAACCAGCCACTGGTTTCCCAGGCCTGGCAAGGCATGGCGCCACATTTGCGGCATAATCAGACGGAAAAAAATCGCTGACTTTTTCATGCCGAGCGCCTGGCCGGATTCCCACTGTCCAATCGGGACGGCTTTCAGCGCGCCGCGCAGGGTTTGCGAAGCATAGGCCGCATAAAGCATGGCCAGAGCAATAACACCACAGAGGAACGGGCTAACGTCAAAGTTTTCAATGTGCATCTGAACCGGCAGCGTAAACAGGCCGAAGTTCAGCGTAAAGCCGTCGGATAAGGTCAGCAGCAGCTGTGATGTGCCGAAGTAGATAAACAGCACGACCAGGATTTCCGGCAGGCCGCGAATCAGCGTGACGAGCGTGGTTCCGATCCACGCCAGCGGTTTCAGTCGCAGTGACTCCCAGCCGGCAAAGATCATCGCCAGCACCAGGCCAGCGATGAGGGCACAAACAGCAAGGCCGACGGTCATGCCGGCGGCGCTTGCAAGCGGGATTATTTCATTCATCAGAAATTACTGCTGGAACCATTTGCTGTAGATGGTTTTGTAGGTGCCATCGGCTTTGATTTTGTCCAGTGCCGTGTTGAATTTGCTTTGCAGCTCGGTATTTCCCTGACGCACAGCAATGCCCAGACCGGTACCGAAATACGCTTTATCCGTTACTTTCTCACCCACCGGGGCCAGGTTAGCGTTCTGCTTCAGCCACTCGTTGACCACGGCGCTGTCACCAAAGACGGCATCGATGCGGCCATTTTTCAGATCCAGTACCGCATTCTGGTAGCTGTCGTAAGGCACCACGGTAATATCCGCGTGCTTGTCCGTCAGGTATTTTTGATGCGTGGTGCCATTCTGCACCCCGACGCGCTTGCCTTTCAGCGCCTCAACGCTCGCCACTTTGCCTTTCTGCGCAACGAAGATCGCCGAGTTGTCATAGTAAGGTTTGCTGAACAGGACCTGCTTTTCACGTTCAGGGGTGATGTCCATGCCTGCCATCACCGCATCAAAGCGGCGGAATTTCAGGCTGGGGATCAGGCTGTCAAAGGCCTGGTTGGTGAATGTACAGGTCGCATCCATCTCTTTACACAGCGCATTAGCCAGATCGACATCAAAGCCCTGAATTTTGTTATTCGCATCAACAAATTCAAAAGGAGGATAGGAAGCCTCAGTAGCAATACGAATGGTTTCGGCAGCGGAAGCGCTCAGACTTAATCCGGCAAGCAGTGCAGCAAGTACGACTTTTTTCATTTTTAGCATCCTGACTTAGTGCGAAAGATAATGTGCAAACGCCTCGGTTTGCGGCTGTGTAAAGCGGCTGGCATCGCCCTGTTCCACAATATGACCGTTTTCCATGTACACCACACGGCTGGCCGTTTTACGCGCCACTTCCACCTCATGGGTCACGATCACCTGGGTAATCTGGGTCTGGGCCAGTTCGCGAATGATACTGACAATCTGTGCGGTGATTTCGGGGTCGAGCGCGGCGGTCGGTTCATCAAATAACAGGATCTGCGGCTCCATCATCAGCGCGCGGGCAATCGCAACACGTTGCTGCTGTCCGCCAGAGAGGTGCAGGGGAAAGCGGTCGCTGTAGCTGGTGAGACGCAGACGATCGAGCAGCTTGTCGGCTCGGGCCCGGGCATCGGCTTTGCTTAAGCCCAGTACACGGCAGGGCGCTTCCATCAGGTTTTGCAGTACCGTCAGATGGGGCCAGAGATTGTACTGCTGAAAAACCATGCCTACGTTTTGGCGCAGCTCGCGTATTGCTGCCGTCGAAGGCGTTTTGCTGAAGTCGAAATCGTGACCTGCAATGTGCAACTGACCAGAGCGCGGGTGCTCAAGCAGATTCAGCACACGCAACAGCGAGCTTTTCCCTGCACCGCTTGGGCCAAGCAGCACCAGGGTTTCGCCTTGCGGACATTCCAGGTTAATGTCAAACAGCGCCTGATGAGCACCGTAGAAACAGTTAATCGCGTTTAGTTGAATACTCATGCGCCAATTTTGAATAGCTATTAGTTTTGCGGATTTTAACGTCACCAAAATAGTTATGCAATTAAGGTGGCTTAAAATTTACGAATAAGCGGTAAACACCCAAAAGATTAGCACAAGATGTTGTGAGGCGAACGGCGGGCATTTCTGGAAAGGCAGGCTGAATGCCGTCTGAACGCGTCCGGCGGTTAAGCCCGCGCGTTCAGACGTGGAGGTAAAGGTTATTTATTTTTTCGCCTTTTCAAGCATCTGGCTCAGAGAACCGCCTGCCGGGTGAGGCACGTCTGCGACGTAGCGGACATCGTCCACCACCCAGCAACTGCCCTGATGGATCATCAACACTTCATCCTGCCACTGCTTATCGTCACGGCTCATGTTTACCCGCAGCGGGATATTGCGGGCATCCCGGTTTGGAATGGTCGACGCATCAGCAACATCAGCCTGAGTTGGCCCCTGTGCCAGGCTGGAGAACAGATCGCCGCTGTGCCATTGTGTTGCGTTCTGGCTTTGGCTTGCTTCCTGAAGGGCGTGATAGAGACCTTCGCTCAGGTAAGGACGATAGTTTGCCAGCGTGGTGGTGTCAGGCAGACCGGCGGTGGGATGTGCGATCCGCATATCGTAGAACTTTTGTGCCACGGTGTCGGGGCCGCCTTCAACGCAAGGGGCGAGTCGTGGGCCGTTATCCTTAATTACCGGCTCTACTGTCGTACAGGCACTCAGCAGTAGCGCGGCCGGGAGCAAAAGCGCAAAACCTTTGTTTCTCATCTCGATTTCCTTATTGTTCTCTGGCAAGGTGCCTTTTTAACATAGAGTATAGTTCTGCTTTTAGGTGAAAGAGCCTTTGGCCGGTTTACGTAACAGGAGAAAACGATGAAATTTTCGACGACGCCAACCCTGGAAGGACACAGTATTACGGATTACTGTGGCGTGGTCACCGGGGAAGCCATTCTCGGTGCCAACATCTTCCGCGATTTTTTCGCCGGCATTCGCGATATTGTCGGTGGCCGCTCGGGCGCGTATGAAAAGGAACTGCGCAAAGCGCGAGAGATTGCCTTTAAAGAGCTGGAAGAGCAGGCCAGCGCGCTGGGTGCCAATGCGGTCGTCGGCATTGATATCGATTACGAAACCGTGGGTAAAGACAGCAGCATGCTGATGGTGAGCGTGACCGGCACGGCGGTTGTGATTCGTTGAAACGTATTCTGCTGCTGTTGGCGCTCTGGGTGCTGGTGGGCTGCCAGTCGGGCATAGAATCACGACCGGGCTATTGGGTCGATCTGCGTCATCCCGCTCAGGGCGCGCGACCGCGCGTAAAAGTGGTGGTGATTCACTATACCGCAGAAGACTTTTCCTCTTCCCTGGCCACGTTGACCGATCGTGACGTCAGCGTCCATTATCTTATTCCTCGCCAGCCGCCGCAGCGCAAGGGGCAGGGCATTATCTGGCAACTGGTACCGGAGCAGGATCTGGCCTGGCATGCCGGGCCGAGCTTCTGGCGCGGCGCAACCCGTATCAACGATACGTCAGTCGGCATTGAGCTGGTGAACAACGGCTATCGCCGTACCCTGACCGGCCTGGAATGGCAGCCTTTTCCTCCCGAACAAATCCGTGTGCTCGGCGCGCTCATCAAGGATATCGCCCGCCGATATGGTATCGCGCCGGAAAATATCGTGGGCCACAGCGATATCGCCCCTCAGCGTAAACAGGATCCTGGCCCGCGGTTCCCGTGGCGGGAGCTGGCTGAGCAGGGCATTGGCGCCTGGCCCGATCCGCAGCGCGTCGCTTTTTACTTAGCCGGGCAGCATCGAGATGCCGCCGTACCGGTTGCCACAGTGCTTGATCGCCTTCAGCGCTACGGCTATGAGGTCACGGAAGGAATGAGCGCGAACCAGCAACGGAATTTGATTGCGGCGTTTCAGATGCATTTCCGCCCAGCGAATTATCAGGGTTTAGCGGATGCTGAAACCCTGGCGATAGCAGAGGCGCTGCTGGAAAAATACGGGGAAGCGCAATAACCGGTGGTTACCGCGCTCAACATCTAGCGACTCGCGTAAGGTGACGCGGCAAGGGAAGACGGCGTGACGGGAGCTCCGGAACGATGCTGTGCCAAAAACGCTCGCCAGTGCGACAGCACCTTTTCCAGCGCCGGGCGCTCAGCATCCAGATGGGTGACGATTCGGGTCACGGGACCCACGCTCATCAGCACATCATGGGATCTCATCCACTGACCCAGCGTGTCAACCTGGTCTGCCGGGACGCGCACAAACAGCATATTCGTCTGCTGCTCCGTGACCTCAATGCCGATCTTCTGCAGCGCCTCTCCTAGCCAGGCCGCATTCTCGTGATCGGTCTGTAACCGTGCGACGTTGTGTTGCAACGCATACAGCCCCGCCGCTGCCAGCACCCCCGCCTGACGCATACCGCCGCCAGTCATCTTGCGCCAGCGACGCGCGCGTTCAATATAATCTGTATCGCCGCAGAGCAGTGAACCCACGGGCGCGCCCAGTCCTTTTGACAAGCAGATGGTTAAGGTATCGCAATAACGGGCAAGGTTTTCTAGCGTGGTTTGCTGCGCCACGACGGCATTAAAAATACGTGCGCCGTCAATGTGCAGCGCCAGCTTATGCTTGCGGGTAAAATGCCACGCCTGCTCCAGATAGCCCGCGGGCAGGACTTTGCCATGATGGGTATTCTCCAGGCTCAGGAGCCGGGTCGGGGCGAAATGAATATCGTCAGGTTTGATGAAGTCGGCCACCACATCCAGCGGCAGGCTGCCGTCGGCCGCCGCCAGAATCGGCTGGGGTTGGATGCTCCCCAGTACCGCCGCGCCGCCTGCTTCGTACTTATAGTTATGCGCCTGCTGGCCCACAATGTACTCTTCACCACGCTGACAGTGGCTCAGCAACGCCACCAGATTGGCCTGGGTGCCAGTGGGCAGAAACAGCGCAGCGGCTTTACCACTTAGCCTCGCCGCTTCGGCTTCCAGTGCGTTAACGGTAGGATCGTCTCGATAAACATCATCCCCGGTTTCAGCAGCCATCATCGCCTGTAGCATGGCGGCACTGGGACGGGTCACGGTATCACTGCGTAGATCAATCACATTGTGCTCCTGGGCAGCAAAATGCCAGGCGGGCGGAGAACCCGCCTGTAACATCCGTCTGTTTTACCGCAGCCAGTTGGTTTTTGCCAGTTCAAGCACTTCATCACCGCGGCCGTTAATAACGGCGCGTAGCATGTAGAGGCTAAAGCCTTTGGCCTGTTCCAGCTTAATTTCCGGCGGCATCGCCAGTTCTTCTTTTGCGGTAATCACATCGACCAGGACTGGGCCATCATGGGCAAAGGCCTGTTCCAGCGCGCCATTCAGTTCAGAGGCTTTCTCAACGCGAATGCCTTTAACACCACAGGCCTGAGCAATGGCGGCAAAATCAGGATTGTGCAGATCGGTGCCGTCGGTGAGATAACCGCCGGCCTTCATCTCCATGGCAACAAAGCCCAGCGAGCTGTTGTTAAAAATCACCAGTTTTACCGGCAACTTCAACTGGGCGACGGTCAGGAAATCGCCCATCAGCATACTGAATCCGCCGTCGCCGCATAGCGCCACGACCTGACGGTCACGGTTGAGTGATTGCGCGCCCATGGCCTGCGGCATCGCGTTCGCCATTGAACCGTGGTTAAAGGAGCCAAGCAGACGACGCTGGCCGTTCATTTTCAGGTAGCGAGCCGCCCAGACGGTTGGCGTGCCCACGTCGCAGGTAAAGATCGCGTCGTCGTCGGCAAGTTGACTGATTTGCTGGGCCACATATTGCGGATGAATCGGCTGGTTATCATTGGCTGTTGCCAGCGAATCCAGATCTTTACGCGCCTCGGCATAATGCTTCAGTGCGCTGTCCAGGTGACGCTGCTCGGTTTTGACCTGCAGCTTTGGCAGCAGCGCGCGCAGCGTGGTTTTGACATCGCCGATATAAGCCTGATCTACATGGCAGTGCGAGCCCAGACTGCCCGGATTAATGTCGAGTTGAATAATTTTCGCTTTTTCCGGGTAGAAGGCGCGATAGGGGAACTGGGTGCCAAGCAGGACCAGGGTGTCGGCATTCATCATGGCATGATAGCCCGAGGAAAAACCGATCAGTCCGGTCATGCCCACATCGTACGGGTTATCGTATTCAATGTGCTCTTTGCCGCGCAGGGCATGGACCACCGGCGCTTTCAGCGTTGCCGCCAGCTCCACGACTTCCCGGTGCGCGCCTGCGCAGCCGCTGCCGCACATCAGCGTAATATTTTTCGCGTCGTTCAGGGTTTGCGCCAGGGTGGTCAGCTCATCGGCGGACGGCAGCACCAGCGGCAACTGCGGTGGATACCAGTCAGCGCGGGCGGATTCCGGTGCGGCCTGCAGCGCGACATCGCCCGGCAGGACAACCACCGATACGCCACGATTCAGGATGGCTTTACGCATCGCAATGCCCAGCACCTGCGGCAACTGCTCGGGGTTCGATACCAGCTCACAGTAGTGGCTGCATTCGCGGAACAGCTCCTGAGGATGGGTTTCCTGAAAGTAACCACTGCCGATTTCGCTGGAAGGAATATGGGCCGCAATCGCCAGGACCGGCACGCGGTTGCGATGGCAGTCAAAAAGGCCGTTAATCAAGTGCAGGTTACCGGGTCCGCATGAACCCGCACATACTGCCAGTTCCCCACTGACATGCGCTTCTGCACCAGCAGAAAAGGCGGCCACTTCTTCATGGCGGGTGGGCATCCACTCAATGGTGCCCATTCGGTTCAGGCTGTCGCTCAGGCCGTTTAATGAGTCACCCGTGACGCCCCAAATACGTTTTACACCGGCGTTTTCCAGCGTTTTGGCCACCAGCGCCGCTACGGTTTGTTTCATCTTCTTCTCCTTGGTCATCCGTCGCCATCCACCGGATAGCAGAATCAAACAGCTCACAAGAAGCGTAGACGACGCTGATTCAACTTAACCGTAAAAAATTGCATCAAAAGTTGAATTCAGCCATCAGGCAGAGAACAGCGCGATTAAGACCGGCGCAAGCAGGCTCATGACAAAACCGTGCACAATCGCAGCCGGAACGATTTCTGAACCGCCCGCCCGTTGCAATACCGGTAAGGTAAAATCCATCGAGGTGGCGCCGCATAAGCCCAGCGCTGTGCTGCGGTGGCGGGCAATCAGCGCGGGCACCAGCATGATGGCGATAAGCTCTCGCAACAGATCGTTAAAGAATGCCGCGCTGCCGATCACCGGACCAAAGGCTTCCGTCATCAGAATCCCCGAAAGCGAGTACCAGCCGAAGCCGCTGGCTAAGGCCAGACCGGTTTTCAGCGGCAGCCCCAGTATCAGCGCCGCGATCATTCCGCCCAACAGCGCGCTCAACAGCACCGCGCCCGCCACCATCATGCCACGGCGGTTTAACACAATCTGCCGCAGCGTCATCCCACTGCCGCGCAGCTGAATCCCCACCAGCAGAAGCAAAAAGAGTAATGCATATTCACTGGCGGCTGACGCATGATGCAGCCAGGGCCACTGGGTCAGGCCCAGCACAAAGCCGGCGATCACCACGCCGCATAACGTCAGCGATTCCAGCGCCATATGCAAACGTGAGGGCAGCTTTTGTTGTTTGTGACTGTGCTGCCAGGGCAGGCGATGTTCCAGCCAGCGTAGCGCCAGCAGGTTACACAGTAGAATGCAAGCCGTTGCCACGGCGGCGGTATAAAACACCGTCACCAGATTGCTGCTGAGATTATCGAGAAAGGCCAGGCTGATGCCCATAAAAAACAGGATGACGTAGACCATCCAACCCAGCAGCCGGTTTACGGCCTTCAGGAACGCAACGTGCCGAAGCGGTAACAGCCAGCCTGCCAGCAGAGGCAGAAGAATAATTAAGAGTCCGGAATACATAATGAAAGGTTCGTCCATGTCGAAAGTCACGACACGCTAGCGAAAAAGCGTAGGGGAGTAAACCTTTGTCATAAAGTCTCTTGACCCCCTGATGAAGCCGCTCCATTCTTCGGAAAGCAAAGAGGATAAAAACGCTATGATTCTGGAACATATCGATATCCGGGGATTCCGCGGCATCAATCAACTCTCTTTACCGCTGACGCGCATCAACCTGTTGATTGGTGAAAACGCCTGGGGGAAATCCAGCCTGCTCGACGCGCTCAGCCTGCTGCTCTCTCCCCGCACGCGCGACTATGCGTTCTCCCTTGATGATTTTCATTTTACGCCGGGTGAGGTTAAGGATCGGGTGCATCGGTTGTCGGTTGTTTTCCACTTTGCGGATGACGAAGCGGACACCAGCGAGCTGCTGCAGCCATTCTGGCAACCCGGCGAGCAGGGAAAGCGCCGCCTGAGCTATAGCGTGCAGGCCAGACGGCGTGACGATCAGATTACCTCGACGCGCCGCTTTATCGACGGGAATGGGCAGGTATTACCGGAAGCGGGAAGCGCGGCGGCGATAGATTACCTGCTGCGCATGAACCCGGTATTACGGCTGCGCGATGCCCGCTTCAGCCGCCGCATCCGACCGGTTGAGAGCGGTATTGATGCCCGCCTCTCTACCTTAAACCAACTGGCGAAAGAGCTGGATACCCTCACGCGAGATCTGGAGCAGCACCCGCAGCAGATGAGTAATGCCATGCTACGGCAAGGATTGCAGACGATGCAGCAGCTCGTAGAACACTATTTCCTGATCCAGCATCCTGAGCGGGGCAGCGAGCCGCACCGCGTTGAGCCGCAGTCACGTGAAGGTGCCCGGGGCTGGCATTCGCTGGATCAGCTCAATCATCTGATTGCCGCCACCGACGTTCGCAGCCGTCAGCTTATTTTGTTGCGCATGTTTACCCTGCTGGTGCAGGCACGGGGAAGCGAACCTCTGGCGCCGGGCGCACGGCCGCTGCTGCTGATTGAGGATCCGGAGACCCGCCTGCATCCCATTATGCTGTCCGTGGCGTGGAATCTGCTGACGCTGCTGCCGCTGCAGAAGATCGCGACAACCAATTCCGGAGAGCTGCTTTCTCAGGTCGCGATCGAGCATGTTTGCCGGCTGGTTCGCGAGCCCGCGCGCGTGGCCGCATGGCGCGTCGGTCCCGAAGGGCTGAGTGCTGAAGAGAGCCGGCGAATCGGCTTCCACATTAAAGTTAACCGGCCTTCGGCCCTGTTTGCCCGCTGCTGGCTCCTGGTTGAAGGCGAAACCGAAGTCTGGATCATTAACGAGATGGCGCGACAATGCGGCTTTCACTTTGCCGCGGAAGGCATAAAAGTGATTGAGTTCGCCCAGTCAGGATTAAAACCGCTGTTGAAATTTGCCCGGCGTATGGGCATTGCCTGGCATGTGCTGACTGACGGCGATATGGCAGGGAAAAAATACGCGGCCACGGCGCGCAGTCAGCTCCTGCCGCCTGACGTTGAGAAGCATCACTTAACGGCGCTACCGGCGGCGGATATAGAGCACTTCCTTTATCAGAATGGCTTTAGCGATATTTATCAACAAGCAGCGCACCTGCCGTTAAACGTGCCGATGAAACCCAGGCGTATTATTACCAAAGCGATTCATCGTGCATCTAAACCTGAACTGGCCATTATGGTCGCGATGGCGGCAGCTGAACGCGGCACCGAGGCCATACCGGAACGCCTGCGGGACATGTTTGCACGCGTTATCAGACTGGCGCAGGGTAAAGCGGGTTAGCGATTCGCAAGTAAAAATGCCAGCACGGCAGGCTGGCATTTTCAACGGAGCGGTCCAACGTTGGGGTGATCTCAGGCGACAGCCTGTTGCGCTTCAACGGGTACTATCAGACTGGCATGGTTGCCCTTAGGGCCCTGATGAACGTCAAAATGGACCTGCTGGCCCGCCTTTAGCGTTCTGTAACCATCCATCTGTATCGTTGAGTAGTGTGCGAAGATATCTTCTCCGCCCCCGATTGGACAGATAAAGCCGAAACCTTTGGCGTTATTGAACCATTTAACGGTACCTGTCTCCATGCTTTTACTTCCCTCGCAAGACATTTTATAAGTAGGTGAGGTCACTGAAGCCGTGAGTCGGGTTTGATTAAAACTCAATCAGCTTGTGAAGGTAGAATGTAGAGAAACTGGCGTGGTCGTCAAGCAAACCACCGGGCAAGGCGGGGAAAAAATCATCAAAATTTGAGGTAGTTAACGCTATTTGAAATTTTGTGATACAGGTCGCGTGTGGCATTTTTAGCGGAATGATTCATTAGCGACTGTGCACTTGACACACGTGTTAAACTCTACAGATGAACCGGGTTTATGACGATGTACAGAATCACAACGGAACACTATGGCAAACACAAATGACTGGCTAAATTTTGAACAATTAGCTGACGATAAAGTACGCGAAGGGTTAAAGCCGCCTTCCATGTATAAAGTCATTCTGAATAATGACGATTATACACCTATGGAATTTGTTATTGACGTTCTGCAAAAGTTCTTTTCTTATGATATTGAACGTGCAACGCAACTGATGCTGAAAGTTCACTACCACGGTAAAGCAATCTGTGGTGTATTTACCGCAGAGGTCGCTGAGACCAAAGCGGCGCAGGTGAATAATTACGCGCGGGACAATCATCATCCGTTGCTGTGTACGCTTGAAAAAGCCTGAGCCTCTCTCCATACAGGAAGCAGGTCAGAGCGATTAACTGGAGGAGGTGCCTAATGCTCAATCAAGAACTGGAACTCAGTTTAAACATGGCTTTCGCCAGAGCGCGTGAGCACCGTCATGAGTTTATGACCGTCGAGCATCTGTTACTGGCGTTGCTCAGTAACCCGTCGGCCAGAGAGGCACTGGAAGCCTGTACGGTGGACATTGTGGCTCTAAGGCAGGAACTCGAAGCCTTCATTGAACAGACCACGCCTGTGCTGCCAGCCAGCGAAGAAGAGCGTGACACACAACCTACGCTCAGTTTCCAGCGTGTATTGCAGCGTGCGGTTTTCCATGTTCAGTCATCCGGACGCAGTGAAGTTACCGGCGCTAACGTGCTGGTTGCCATCTTTAGCGAGCAAGAGTCGCAGGCGGCTTATCTGCTGCGCAAACACGAAGTCAGCCGCCTTGATGTGGTGAATTTCATCTCTCATGGCACGCGTAAAGACGAACCCGGCCAGGCACCTGGTGCTGAAAATCCGGTTAACGAAGAGCAAGCAGGCGGGGAGGAACGTATGGAAAACTTCACCACCAATCTCAATCAGCTTGCTCGCGTCGGCGGAATTGACCCGCTGATCGGTCGCGACAAAGAGCTGGAACGAACTATTCAGGTCCTGTGTCGTCGCCGTAAAAATAATCCCCTGCTGGTGGGTGAATCCGGCGTCGGGAAAACCGCCATTGCGGAAGGCTTAGCCTGGCGCATTGTGCAGGGTGACGTGCCTGAAGTGATGAAAGACTGCACGATTTACTCTCTCGATATCGGCTCGTTGCTGGCGGGCACCAAATACCGGGGTGACTTTGAGAAACGTTTCAAAGCGCTGTTAAAACAGCTGGAGCAGGATAACAGCAGCATCCTGTTTATTGACGAGATTCATACCATTATCGGTGCGGGTGCGGCATCGGGTGGGCAGGTCGATGCGGCAAACCTGATCAAACCGCTGCTCTCCAGCGGTAAGATCCGCGTGATGGGCTCTACCACCTATCAGGAATTCAGCAACATCTTTGAAAAAGATCGTGCGCTGGCGCGTCGTTTCCAGAAAATCGATATCACCGAGCCGTCGGTGGAAGAAACGGTGCAGATTCTTAACGGCCTGAAAACCAAATACGAAGCGCACCATGACGTTCGCTATACGGCCAAAGCCGTGCGTGCGGCCGTTGAGCTGGCGGTGAAATACATTAACGATCGCCATCTGCCGGATAAAGCCATCGACGTGATCGATGAGGCCGGTGCCCGTGCGCGTCTGATGCCCGCGAGCAAACGTAAGAAAACCGTTAACGTGGCTGATATCGAAACCGTGGTGGCGCGTATTGCCCGTATTCCAGAGCAGAGCGTCTCAGCAACCGATCGCGATACGCTCAAGAACCTGGGCGACCGTCTGAAAATGCTGGTGTTTGGTCAGGATAACGCCATTGAAGCGCTGACCGAAGCCATCAAGATGAGCCGTGCAGGGCTGGGGCAGGATCGCAAGCCGGTGGGATCGTTCCTGTTTGCTGGCCCAACGGGCGTCGGTAAAACCGAAGTTACCGTTCAGCTGGCGAAAGCGCTGGGAATTGAGCTGCTGCGCTTCGACATGTCTGAGTACATGGAGCGCCATACCGTCAGTCGTTTGATCGGTGCGCCTCCGGGCTATGTGGGTTTCGATCAGGGCGGCCTGCTGACCGATGCGGTAATCAAGCATCCTCACGCCGTTGTGCTGCTGGATGAGATTGAGAAAGCGCACCCGGATGTGTTCAACCTGCTTCTGCAGGTGATGGACAACGGTATGCTGACCGATAACAACGGCCGCAAGGCCGACTTCCGTAACGTGGTGCTGGTGATGACCACCAACGCCGGCGTGCGTGAAACCGAGCGTAAATCGATTGGCCTGATCCATCAGGACAACAGTACGGATGCCATGGAAGAGATTAAGAAAATCTTTACCCCTGAATTCCGTAACCGCCTGGACAACATTATCTGGTTCAGCCACCTGTCAACGGACGTTATCCATCAGGTCGTCGACAAGTTTATTGTTGAACTGCAGGCACAGCTGGATGCGAAAGGTGTTTCACTGGAGGTCAGTGACGAAGCGCGTGACTGGCTGGCAGAGAAGGGCTATGACAAAGCGATGGGCGCTCGTCCGATGGCGCGTACCGTTCAGGAGAGCCTGAAGAAACCGCTGGCGAACGAACTGCTGTTTGGTTCGCTGGTTGACGGTGGATCGGTCTCTGTTGCGCTGGATAAAGAGAAGGGGCAACTGACCTATCACTTCCTGAGTGCGCAAAAACGTAAAACGGAAGGCACCGTGCACTAAGCGCGGTATGACAGAAAGAGAAAAGGCCGGATAATATCCGGCCTTTTTTTGTTTGCCCGCACACGAGGCGCAGGCAACGGCATCAACGCAACTCAGCGACTACGGAAGACAATGCGGCCTTTGCTCAGGTCGTACGGGGTCAGCTCGACAGTCACTTTGTCGCCCGTCAGGATGCGGATGTAGTTTTTACGCATTTTACCGGAGATATGAGCGGTAACCACGTGTCCGTTCTCAAGTTCTACGCGGAACATGGTGTTAGGTAACGTATCCAGTACGGTACCTTGCATTTCAATATTGTCTTCTTTGGCCATCGAATCCTCTGGGTGTACTACCTTTCAGTTGAACCGGCAAGATAATGCCCAATTCAACAAGTTATGTAAAGAACCGTCGGCAATAAAGCCAACGCATCGCCGTGCTTCGCGTTATAACGCGAGCATGTCGGTTAAATTCGGGTGTTTATGTGACGTCTGCGGGGGATTAGCGGGCTAAGAATCTGAATCAACCGGTAACACGCGCACGATTGAAACAGTTCCGAGAGTGCGATGAGATTCCCAGCCTGGCAATTCCGGCTTGAAAATCAAGCGCGGACGACATACCAAACGCCGCTATTATATCACTTAACCGGGTTTATGTGTGCAAAACATCTGCGCGCGGATTAAAAAAGGGTTTGATTCCGCCAGCAGCCGCTGTCCACGGGCTGCGAGGACAGGTTTTTTACCGCATCCAGGTAAGCTTCGCGGGGAATATCGACCGCGCCGAGTGAAGCCGTATGGGGATTCAGTATCTGGCAATCCACCAGGCGTCCTTTGTGCTTAATAAAATGCTGACAGAAAACCCAAAGTGCGGTTTTCGAGGCGTTGGTCTGCAGGCTGAACATGGATTCGCCACAAAATATCTGGCCCAGCGCCAGACCATACATGCCGCCCACCAGGTCTTGCTCGCGCCAGACTTCAATGGAATGGGCATGACCAAGCTCATAAAGCTTCAGCCATGCGCGTTTGACTTCAAAAGTAATCCATGTCCCTTCTTCCCGACCGGCCGCACAGCCTTCGACCACGTCGGAAAAGGCTTCATTCATCGTAACCCGATAAGGTGATTGCTGGTGGAAGCGCTTCATACTGCGGCTGAGGTGAAAACGGTCTGGGAGTAACACCGCGCGAGGGTCGGGTGACCACCACAGAATCGGATCGCCAGGGGAAAACCAGGGAAAAATCCCCTGCTGATAGGCGTTGAGCAGGCGCGCAGGCGAGAGATCACCGCCCATAGCCAGCAGGCCATTGGGCTCACGCAGCGCCGTTTCTGGAGGAGGAAACAGCAACGATTCCCGTGACAGTTGAACCAGTCTCATCGCGTTAAGTTATCCATCAGCTTTTACAAAACTATAACGCAAAGCGTTGCTGGAAACGCCAGTAACGTCCACCTTTTGCGACTAATTCGGAATGATTTCCCTGCTCAATGATCTTCCCGCCGTCCATAACGTAAATTTTATCCATCTGCGCCAGTCCGGTCAGACGATGGGTAACCATAATCACGGTCTTGCCCGCTGTCAGCTGCTGCAACAGGGACAGAATATGCTGCTCGGTCGCGGCATCCAGCCCTTCCGTCGGCTCATCCAGCAACCACAGGTCGCCGTTGTGCAGCAGCGCACGGGCAATCGCCAGGCGTCGCAGTTCGCCACCCGACAGCGGCCGGCCGCCTTCGCCCAGCCAGGCATTTAATCCTTCTTCATTATCCAGCAGACTCTGCAGGCCGGTCTGCATTAATGCCACGGTAAGGGTTTCATCACTGGCATCGGGGCAGGCCAGCAATAAATTATCACGCAGGGTCTGGCTGAAAAGATGAACGCGCTGGGTGACAACGCTGATGCGCTGACGGAGTTGCGCTTCATCCCACTCGGCAAGCGGGACGTTGTTCAGCGCTATCTCGCCATGCTCAACATCCCAGGCGCGCGTCAGGAGGCCAAGTAGGGTGGATTTTCCGCAGCCGGTAGGCCCGAGTAGCGCGACATGTTCACCCGCCTTAATGTGCAGGGAAAACTGGTTTAACACGTTTTCCGGCCGACCGGGATAGCTGAATTCAAGCGCCTGCACGCTCATGCTGAGCGCGCCGGGCGGGACAGCGGCTGCGGAGGGGAAAACGATCGCCGGCGTTTGCTCGATGATCTCATTGACGCGCTGGGCGGCGGTGATCACCTGAGACAGGGGCAGAAAGGCACCCGCGACCGGGGCCAGCGCTTCAAAAGCGGCCAGGGCACAAAACACCACCAGCGCAATAAAGGGACCGGGAAGATGCTGCTGCGCAATGCTGTCGGCGCTGAGCCAGAGCAAGGCGGTCACCGTGATACCGCTGCACATCAGCAACAGACTCTGCGCCAGTGCCTCTAAACGTGCCTGCTGGCGCTGCGCGTTCTGCCACTGTTGTTCGCTGCTGTCCAGCCGCGCGCGCCAGGCGGAGGCGTTACCGTACAACGTCAGTTCAGCCTGGCCCGCCAGCCAGTGCATTAACTGCACGCGCCAGTGCGAACGCTGCCGGGTTATCGCCACGCCCGCCGGGGCGCCCAGGTGGTAAAACAGGGGAGGAAAAAGACAGAGCAGGGCAAGCAGGGTACCGCCCAGCAGGAGTGCCAGCTGCGGATCAATCAGGCTTAAACCGGCTGTCACCACCACAATAACGATAAATGCGCCCAGCAGCGGCGATATTACCCGCAGGTAGAGGTGATCCAGCGTATCCACATCCCCAACAAAACGGTTTAACAGATCCGCCTGGCGAAAGGCCGCAAGCTGACCCGGTGCCAGTGAAATCAATCGGCTGAAGGTGAAAACGCGCAAATGCTGCAGCACCCGGAACGTGGCATCGTGCGTGACCAGCCGTTCGAAGTAACGTGCCGCGGTACGTATAATGGCCGCGCCACGCACGCCGGCGGCCGGGAGCATATAGTTAAAACTGTACAGGCCCGCGACGCCAACAACGGACGATGCCGCCAGAAACCAGCCAGAGAGGGTGAGTAGGCCAATACTGGCCAGCAACGTAACTATCGCCAGTATAATCCCCAGCGCCAGCCGGAAGGGATGACGCAGCCACAGCCGCAGAAAAGGACGCAGAGCAGACATCAGATGCACTCCTGTTGACGATGTTGCAGCAGTGCACGGAAAGGGCCGGGCTGGGCCGTCAGTGCCTGCCAACTGCCTTGCTGTACCAGTTTTCCCGCCTCCATGAGCCAGATTTCATCCCAGTCGCGCAGCGAATCGATCTGATGCGTAATCATCAGGGTGGTTTGCTGTCGCGCGGCCTGATGAAGTGCCTGCATGACATGATGTTCACTCAGCGCATCCAGGCTGGCTGCAGGCTCATCAAGGAGCAATAGCTGAGCCGGTTTGTACAGCGCCCGCGCAACCGCAATGCGCTGTGCCTGACCAACGGACAGCGCGCTGCTGGCATCGCCCGGTGCGGTATTCAACCCGTCAGGCAGTCGTGAGAGAAACTCGTGGATGCCACAAGCCGCGATTAAGGCATCCAGACGTGCGGCGTCGAGGGGCGCGCCCATCAGGATATTTTCACGTAAGGTTTCTGCCGGTAACTGGGGATTTTGTCCGACCCAGGCAACATGCCGATGCCAGTCGCGTTGAACCAAATCGCGTAACTCAATCCCATTGGCTTTAAGCGAGCCCTGATAAGGTAAAAACCCCAGCAGCGCATTCAACAGCGCAGTTTTGCCTGCGCCGCTTTTACCGACCAGCGCGATGCGTCCGCCCGAGCGCAGAGTGAAATGTAAAGGACCACACAGGATTTTACCGCCGGGCGCGCAGACCATCAGGTTGTCAGCAACCAGCTCCAGCGGTGCGGCGGCGGCAAACGGGATAGTGCCGTTGCGCGCTTCTGACTGTGGCGTCGCCTGCATAAAGCGCTCAATGGCATCGGCGCCGCCGATGGCCTGCGCTTTAGCATGGTAGAAGGTGCCGAGATCGCGCAAAGGCTGAAAGAATTCCGGGGCCAGAATCAACACCAGAAAACCAGCAAACAGCGTAACGCCCTTGCCATAATCGCCAAAGTGCAACTCACCCAGGTAGGAAAAACCAAAATAAACCGCGACCACAGCAATAGCTAATGACGCAAAAAACTCCAGAACGGAGGAGGAGAGAAAAGCCAGCCGTAAGACGTCCATGGTGCGTTGACGAAAGTCCGTCGTGGTGGCGGCAATGGCCTGTTTTTCTGCTTCGGCCCGATGAAACAGCCTCAGCGTCTCCCGGCCGCGCAGGCGATCAAGAAAGTCACCACTCAGGCGCGCCAGGGCCAGAAAATTGCGCCGATTGGCATCGGCCGCGCCCATGCCCACCAGCGCCATAAACAGCGGAATCAACGGTGCCGTAGCCAGCAGAATCAATCCGGCGGCCCAGTTTAAAGGAAACAGCGCAATCAAAATGGCGCAGGGGATGACGGTCGCCAGCGTCATCTGCGGCAGGTAGCGCGCATAGTACGCCTGCATATCTTCTGTCTGTTCCAGCAGCAAGGTTGCCCAACTGCCGGCCGGTTTGCCCTGAATCCAGGCGGGGCCCAGCGCGGATAAACGGTCCAGAATCTGTTTGCGCAGCGCCTGGCGAATAGCCTGTCCGGCACGGAATCCTGCCTGCTCGCGCGCATAGTTCAGCATCGCCCGCAGCACGAAGCACAGCAGCAGTAACATAAACTGTGAAAGAAGCGACGGGGGCGATTGATGCGCCACAATCAACGCCTGAAGCAACGACGCCAGCAGCCAGGCCTGCAGGATAATCAGCAACGCACTGGCGGAACCCGACAGTGAGGCGAGCCGTAACCAGGGACCGGCATGATGCCGCTGTTGACGAAGCCAACGGGTAAGGTGCTGCTGCCGCGATTTGTTCATGCGAAACCCACAGTGGCGAAGACAAAGGAAAAGAGGCGAGCCCCTCCCGCCTGGCGCATGAATTTAGCATGGTGATAATAAAAAAGGCGACTGAAAAACAGTCGCCTCAAACAATTAAGATCAGGTTATTAACAACTTACTTATCGTTCTTAACCAGACCATCAAGATAACGTTCTGCATCCAGAGCAGCCATGCAGCCGGTGCCCGCAGAGGTAATGGCCTGGCGATAGATATGGTCCATCACATCACCTGCAGCAAACACACCCGGAATGCTGGTCTGGGTTGCATTGCCGTGCAGGCCAGACTGAACCTTGATATAGCCATTTTCCAGCGCTAACTGGCCGTCGAAAATCGCTGTGTTTGGGCTGTGGCCAATCGCCACAAACAGGCCAGCGACTTCCAGCGACTCGGTTTTGTCGTCCAGCGTTGAACGCAGCGTCAGTCCGGTCACGCCCATCTGATCGCCAACCACTTCTTCCAGCGTACGGTGGGTATGCAGCACAATGTTGCCGTTGCTGACTTTTTCCATCAGGCGATCGATCAAAATTTTCTCGGCGCGGAAGCTGTCGCGACGGTGAATTAAATGCACTTCAGCGGCGATATTGGCCAGATAAAGTGCTTCTTCTACCGCCGTATTACCGCCCCCGATCACGGCGACTTTCTGATTACGGTAAAAGAAACCATCACAGGTAGCGCAGGCCGAAACGCCTTTGCCTTTAAACGCGTCTTCTGACGGCAGGCCGAGGTAGCGTGCCGATGCACCTGTGGCAATAATCAGGGCATCTGCGGTGTATTCGCCGCTGTCACCGGTTAAACGGAACGGACGATTCTGCAGATCCACGGAATGGATGTGGTCAAAAATGATCTCAGTGTTAAATTTCTCGGCATGCTCATGCATGCGTTCCATTAACGATGGACCTGTCAGATCGTGCGGGTCGCCCGGCCAGTTTTCCACTTCCGTCGTGGTCGTCAGCTGTCCGCCTTTTTCCAGACCGGTAATCAACACCGGATTCAGATTCGCGCGTGCAGCATAAACGGCTGCGGTATAACCTGCTGGACCAGAGCCCAGAATGAGCAACTTACTGTGTTTAGCCGTACTCATGCGTTCCTCAGTTTCATTCGCCTGACATAGCCTGCGATTGTAGGGAATAAGCCGTGTCATTGACAACACTTGCGCGCGTTTGTTAACGATTACTGCAAACGGCGTAGACGATGATTGCACTTTTTGCCTGCGGTTTGCGCCAAAAGGGGGCAAAAATTCACGTTGTTGCACCTTATCGCCCGAAAATACTCATTTAAAAACAGGGACCCAGCGATGTGTCTGGCATCTTGTCCTGAATTTAGACATTTTACTTTGACAATCGCCTGCGCATTTGCGAAAACAGTGTGAGAAGCGAATGACATCTTCGGAACAAAACGGGTTTTGCCGCCGGGTTTTGGGCAATGTGCCGAACGAATTTTGTCGTCTGATATGAGTCATGACGCATGATGTGGACAGACAACATGCGTCATACACATAGGTGCGACCGCACTGAGACGCCGTTATTTCACTTCAAAAAATGCCCCGAACAATGAGCGTTTTCAGGGGATGGCAGGTAAAGGGAAGGAATTAAGAGAGACAATAATAATGGTAGATAATAAGAAACGCCCCGGTAAAGACCTCGACAGGATCGACAGAAATATTCTGAATGAATTGCAGAAAGACGGTCGTATCTCAAACGTGGAACTTTCCAAACGTGTAGGATTATCGCCTACACCTTGTCTTGAGCGTGTACGTCGTCTTGAACGCCAGGGATTCATCCTTGGTTATACTGCGCAACTTAACCCTCACTACCTGGACGCCTCATTACTGGTATTCGTTGAGATTACTCTGAATCGTGGCGCACCAGATGTGTTTGAGCAATTTAACGCCGCTGTGCAAAAACTTGAGGAAACTCAAGAGTGTCACCTGGTTTCTGGTGATTTCGACTACCTGCTGAAAACACGCGTGCCCGATATGTCCGCCTACCGCAAGCTGCTGGGGGAAACCCTGCTGCGCCTGCCGGGTGTAAACGACACGCGTACTTACGTGGTGATGGAAGAGGTCAAACAGAGTAACCGTCTGGTGATCAAAACGCGCTGATGCGTGGCAGGTGCAAAGCCTGTGAAATTTCGGTACACTCCTGTGAATACATACAGGACCAGCGTCGGGTGAGCCCGACGCTGTTGTTTCTTACTTTACAGGCACCTGGAGAGTTCTCTTGAGCCAGGAATACACAGAAGATAAAGACGTTTCGTTACAGTCGCTGAGCAGTGGACGCCGTCTGCTGGAAGCGTTGCTCATTCTGGTGGCGTTGTTTGCCGTCTACCTGATGGTTTCCCTGGTCAGTTTTAATCCTTCCGACCCGAGCTGGTCGCAGACGGCCTGGCACGAGCCTATCCATAATATCGGCGGTACGGTAGGGGCATGGCTGGCTGACACGCTGTTGTTCATCTTTGGCGTGATGGCTTACGCCATTCCACCGGTGATCCTTGGATTGTGCTGGATAGCCTTTCGCCAGCGCGATAATCAGGACTACTTCGACTATTTCGCCGTAGGTTTGCGCTTAATTGGCGTACTGGCCCTGGTCGTGACGACCTGCGGCATGGCTGCACTGAATGCTGACGACATCTGGTACTTTGCTTCTGGCGGCGTGATCGGCAGCCTCGTCAGCAATGCGATCTCACCCTGGTTTAGTCCTGCTGGTGGCACCCTCACTCTGCTTTGCATCTGGGCAGCGGGCATTACGCTGTATACCGGTTGGTCGTGGTTGACCATTGCAGAACGAATCGGTGGCGTGGTCATGGGCGTGCTGACATTTGCCAGCAACCGTTCACGTCACGACGAACCCTGGCAGGAAGAGGACGAGGGCGAACATCATGAAGATGATGTGCCTGTTCTTCACGCGCAGCCCCATGACGACGATGACGTTCTGCTTTCTGCGCCCCGTAAGGCGCAGCCCGATCTGGACGAGCACGATCCGCTGCTGGCTAAGGCGGCAACAGCGACCCGCGCTGCCGTCGCGGCAACCACCGACGCTGCTGAAATGCCGGTGGCACCCGTCCAGCAACCTGCTGCAGCCAGCGTGGCGTCAACCTTTACCACGGCTACCGTGCCGCCGTCAGCCCCATCTGCAGCCCAGCCTGCGGTTGCGCCCGTGAATACTGTCGCCGCGCCCGCCCAGGAAGCGGCTGTACCTCATCCTGCTCCAGAGCGTCATTTTGCACCGCGTGATCCTGTTCCGCAGGATAAACCGGTCAGTGAACCGCCTCTGTACCGGTTTGAAATGCCGGATGAAACACCCGCATCCTCAGCACCCTTTACGGCCTATGAGGATGATGCGCCGAAGATGGGCAACTGGCGCGAGGCAGCCTCTGCCGCAACCCTGAGCAGTGCGGTAACGGCAGGCGCGGCAGGCAAAGCCGCGGCCTCGATGTCGCCGCTGTTTGAACCGGTGCCTGAAAATCAGGCGAATCCACAGGTGAAGCAGGGGATAGGTCCGGCGTTACCGCGGCCAAACCCGGTTAAATTACCGACCCGACGCGAATTGGCGTCTTACGGAATTAAACTTCCTTCCCAGCGCATGGCAGAAGAGAAAGCCAGACTGTCTGAAGCCCCGGCGGCTCCACAGGCTTCCGATCAGCCGCATAATCCAGACTGGTCAGCGGAGGAGCAGGATGCCCTGCAACAGGCTGAGTTACGTCAGGCGTTTCAGTCTGAGCAGCAACAGCGTTATGGCGAGAGCTGGCAACAGGATGAACAGAGTGAAGACGATGAACAGGCTCTAGAGCAGGCATCCCTGGCCCGTCAGTTCGCCGAGCAGCAGCAACAGCGTTATGAGACCGAACCTGCCAACAATGCGCCGGTATTCAACCTGGACACGTCTGCGGCCTTTGATTTCTCACCGATGAAAGATCTGGTTGACGACGGCCCGGTTGAGCCGCTGTTCACCATTGCGGCAACGCCGGAAACGGATGAGGTCGCTGCAAAACATGAGCCGTGGCAGCAAGTACAGGCTGCGCCGACGCATGCGGCCGCGCAGAGAAGCATGCCGACGCAGAACGTTGCGTCGGATACCTTCGCGGCACCTGTCGAGCAGCCCGAACCTGTGGAAGAGGCGAAGCCGTCGTTGCATGACAGCCTGATTCATCCTTTCCTGATGCGTCATGAACAGCCGCTGGAAAAACCCTCTACGCCGTTGCCTTCTCTGGATCTGTTAACCGCACCGCCTGCAGAAGAAGAGCCGGTTGACATGTTTGCCCTTGAGCAGACGGCGCGCCTGGTTGAATCACGCCTCGGCGATTATCGTGTTAAGGCCGAGGTCGTCGGCATCTCTCCCGGCCCGGTCATTACTCGCTTTGAACTGGATCTGGCGCCGGGCGTGAAAGCCGCGCGTATTTCTAACCTGTCGCGCGATCTGGCCCGTTCACTGTCCACCACGGCGGTGCGCGTTGTTGAAGTGATTCCGGGTAAGCCCTATGTCGGACTGGAATTACCGAATAAGCACCGTCAGACCGTTTACTTACGTGAAGTGCTGGATTGTCCAAAATTCCGTGACAATCCTTCACCTCTGGCCGTGGTACTGGGTAAAGACATTGCTGGTCAGCCGGTAGTGGCCGATTTGGCGAAGATGCCACACTTACTGGTAGCGGGTACCACCGGTTCGGGTAAGTCAGTCGGTGTGAACGCCATGATTCTCAGCATGTTGTATAAAGCCACGCCGGAAGAAGTGCGCTTTATTATGATCGACCCGAAAATGCTTGAGCTGTCGGTCTATGAAGGCATTCCGCATCTACTCACCGAAGTCGTCACCGATATGAAAGATGCGGCGAATGCGCTGCGCTGGAGCGTTGGTGAGATGGAGCGCCGCTATAAACTGATGTCGGCACTTGGCGTGCGTAATCTTGCGGGCTACAACGAGAAAGTTGAGCAGGCTGAGGCGATGGGTCGTCCAATCCCCGATCCGTTCTGGAAACCGGGCGACAGTATGGACATGACGCCGCCGGTGCTGGAAAAACTGCCTTACATTGTGGTGATGGTGGATGAGTTCGCCGACCTGATGATGGCCGTGGGTAAAAAAGTGGAAGAGCTGATTGCCCGCCTGGCGCAGAAAGCACGTGCGGCCGGTATCCACCTGGTGCTGGCCACCCAGCGTCCCTCGGTGGATGTGATTACCGGCCTGATCAAGGCCAACATTCCAACCCGTATCGCCTTTACCGTGTCGAGCAAAATTGACTCGCGCACCATCCTCGACCAGGGCGGCGCGGAGTCGTTGCTGGGCATGGGTGACATGCTCTATATGCCGCCAAACTCCTCCATGCCGGTTCGTGTTCACGGTGCCTTTGTACGCGATCAGGAAGTGCATGCGGTGGTCCAGGACTGGAAAGCGCGTGGACGTCCGCAATACATTGAAAGCATTACAGCGGGCGAAGAGAGCGAAGGTGCGGGCGGCATCGACAGCGATGAAGAACTGGATCCGTTGTTCGATCAGGCGGTGGGTTTCGTGGTGGACAAGCGCCGCGCCTCGATTTCAGGCGTTCAGCGTCAGTTCCGTATTGGCTATAACCGCGCCGCGCGCATCATTGAGCAGATGGAAGCCCAGGGCATCGTTTCGGCACCGGGACATAACGGTAACCGCGAAGTGCTGTCACCGCCTCCTCACGATATGTAGAGCCTGAACGATAAGCTTTGAAACATAAATCAATGAGCCAGTTCTTGCTGGCTCATTGTTTTTTAGCCGTTTACCCCCATAGTTGATTAGGCTTTCGGTTTTTTCTCCTGTATTAAACGCAGGACAGCGACCAGGCTTAGTAGCGTTATCAACGGGAAACGATTTAATAAGGATTTAAGCAGATGAAATTACGCGTAATTGCCTTAGGCCTGTTGGCCGCTTTGGGTTCAGCCAGCGCTTTAGCTGATGCATCAAGTGACCTGCAACAGCGTTTGAATAAAGTAAACAGCTTCCACGCCAGCTTTACGCAAAAGGTGACCGATGGCAGCGGTGCTAACGTGCAGGATGGAGAAGGTGAACTTTGGGTCAAGCGCCCAAGCCTGTTTAACTGGCACATGACCGCGCCTGACGAGAGCGTCATTGTCTCTGACGGAAAATCGTTATGGTTCTACAACCCGTTTGTAGAGCAGGCTACGGTAAGTCTGTTAAAGAATGCTACCAGCAATACGCCGTTTATGTTAATTGCCCGCAATCAGTCCAGCGACTGGCAGCAATACAACGTTAAGCAGCAGGGCGATAAATTTGAACTGACGCCGAAGAAAAGCGACGGCAACCTCAAGCAGTTCACTATCGACGTAACGCCAGATGGCACGATTAATCAGTTCAGCGCCGTAGAGCAGGATGGACAGCGCAGTAACTACCAGCTGAAGAGCCAGAAAAACGGCCCTATCAGTCCGGATAAATTCACTTTCACCCCGCCGAAAGGCGTCACGGTGGATGATCAACGTCAGTGAGGTGGTAGTGGGCAACCTGTCCCTGGATTTCTCCAGCGAAGATTTTAAACCTCTGGCCGCGCGTATGCGGCCAGAAACCCTGAAGCACTATATTGGTCAGCAGCACCTGCTGGCTGCGGGGAAACCGCTGCCGCGCGCCATTGAGGCTGGCCATTTGCATTCCATGATTCTCTGGGGGCCGCCGGGAACAGGCAAAACCACACTGGCCGAGATTATCGCGCACTACGGTAACGCGGACGTTGAACGCATCTCTGCCGTCACCTCCGGCGTCAAAGAAATTCGTGAAGCGATAGAGCGTGCGCGCTTGAGCAAGCAAGCTGGCCGTCGCACCATCCTTTTCGTGGATGAGGTGCACCGTTTCAATAAAAGTCAGCAGGATGCCTTCCTGCCGCATATTGAAGACGGCACCATTACCTTCATTGGCGCCACCACTGAAAATCCCAGTTTCGAGCTTAATTCCGCACTGCTGTCACGCGCCCGCGTTTATCTACTGAAATCCCTGACCACAGAAGACATTGAGCAGGTGCTTGACCAGGCCATGCAAGATGCCGATCGCGGCTATGGCAACAGCGATATCCTGTTACCGAATAATACGCGCCGCATGATCGCTGAGCTGGTGAGCGGCGATGCGCGCCGTGCGCTTAACACGCTGGAAATGATGGCCGATATGGCCGAAACCAACGCGCAAGGCAAAAGAGAACTGACGCCACAGCTGTTGACTGAAGTTGCCGGGGAGCGATCTGCCCGGTTTGATAACAAGGGTGACCGCTTTTACGACCTTATTTCTGCGTTACATAAGTCTGTTCGCGGTTCAGCACCCGATGCTGCACTCTACTGGTACGCGCGTATTATTACCGCAGGGGGCGATCCGCTGTATGTCGCGCGTCGTCTGTTGGCCATTGCCTCTGAAGACGTGGGCAATGCCGATCCGCGCGGCATGCAGGTGGCGATATCGGCGTGGGACTGTTTCACCCGCGTGGGTCCGGCAGAAGGGGAGCGGGCGATTGCTCAGGCCATCGTGTATCTCGCCTGTGCGCCAAAAAGTAATGCCGTTTATACCGCCTTTAAAGCGGCGATGCGCGATGCGCGCGACCACCCTGATTTTGATGTTCCCGATCATCTGCGCAATGCACCCACTAAGCTGATGAAAGAAATGGGCCTGGGTGAAAGCTATCGCTATGCCCATGATGAAGCCAACGCCTATGCGGCGGGTGAGGTCTATTTCCCTCCGGAAATGGCACAAACACGTTACTATCATCCCACCCAACGCGGTCTTGAAGGCAAAATTGGCGAAAAGCTGGCCTGGCTTACTGAACTCGATCAAAATAGCCAGACAAAACGCTACCGCTAAAACAGACGTTGCGGTAATGTGGTCAATGTTTTCAACGCATTCCAGCTGGAATGCGTCCCTTCTTTCAACTCATAAATACACAGGATAAGCATGCTCGATCCCAATCTGCTGCGTAATGAGCCAGACGCAGTCGCAGAAAAACTGGCACGCCGAGGATTCAAACTGGATGTGGAAATGCTGCGTTCGCTCGAAGAGCGTCGCAAAGTCTTGCAGGTAGAAACTGAAAATCTGCAGGCCGAGCGTAACTCCCGATCCAAATCCATCGGTCAGGCCAAAGCACGTGGGGAAGACATCGAGCCACTGCGTCAGGAAGTGAACAGCCTGGGCGAACGCCTGGATGCTGCCAAAGCAGAACTGGATGAACTGCAAAATCAGATTCGTGACTTCAGCCTGGCGCTGCCGAATCTGCCTGCAGACGTTGTACCGCTGGGTAAAGACGATACCGAGAACCTGGAAATCAGCCGCTGGGGTGAGCCGCGTCAGTTTGATTTTCAGGTGAAAGATCATGTTGAGCTGGGCGAAGCCGCGAAAGGCCTGGATTTTGCTGCGGCGGTCAAACTCACCGGTTCACGCTTTGTCGTGATGCAGGGCCAGATTGCCCGCCTGCACCGGGCGCTCAGCCAGTTTATGATTGACTTGCATACCGAGCAGCATGGCTATCTGGAAACCTATGTGCCTTATCTGGTCAACCATGCGACCCTGTACGGAACAGGACAGTTGCCAAAGTTTGGTGAAGATCTGTTTCACACCCGGCCGCTGGAAGAAGAGTCAGAAAGCAGCCACTATGCGTTGATTCCTACTGCCGAAGTGCCGCTGACCAATCTGGTACGCGATGAAATCGTCGAGGAAGAAAACCTGCCGCTTAAGCTGACGGCTCACACGCCATGCTTCCGCTCTGAAGCAGGTTCCTATGGCCGTGACACGCGCGGGCTTATCCGTATGCACCAGTTCGATAAAGTCGAGATGGTACAGATAGTGGCGCCTGAAACCTCAATGGATGCCCTGGAAGAGCTGGTCGGCCACGCCGAAAAAGTCTTACAGCTGCTGAATCTGCCTTATCGTAAAGTGCTGTTGTGCACCGGCGATATGGGCTTTGGTGCGACCAAAACCTACGATTTAGAAGTGTGGTTACCGGCGCAGAATACGTACCGTGAAATCTCCTCTTGTTCAAACATGGGTGATTTCCAGGCTCGCCGTATGCAGGCAAGGACCCGCGGTAAGCAGGATAAAAAGCCGCGTCTGGTCCATACATTAAATGGTTCCGGTCTGGCTGTGGGACGCACGCTGGTGGCGGTGCTGGAAAACTACCAGCAGCAGGATGGCCGCATCGCCGTGCCTGAAGTGTTACGTCCTTATATGAAGGGCCTGGAATTTATTGGTTAATCGCCCGTTCTTCTCTGAAAAACCCAGCGGCTGCTGGGTTTTTTTTGGTCCGCAAGACGGATCGATGCCAAAGGACGGTATCAGAATTTATCACAAATAAACGTTATCGATATATCCCGATGCCGAAAGCGTAAAAATCTACATTATCAGTAAGATAGCTTTATTTTCCCTGACGTAAAATATGCCGCTAACTTACTGAAGATAAATAAATTAAATTGTCGGGCAGCAAAATGTGCTGCGGTGCGTTTGGCCCCGTTGACTTTAAAAAACGCAGTGGCAAACTGCGCGCAATTTCCTTCATTTCTTTTGGTTTTAATTCCCTATGTCGACCTGGTCACGTCCTGTGATACTGCTGCTTTGCGGCCTGCTGTTAATGACAGTTTCAATTGCTGTGCTGAATACGTTAGTGCCTCTCTGGCTGACGCATGATGCTCTGGCTACCTGGCAGGTGGGCGTGGTGAGTTCGTCGTATTACACCGGCAATCTGCTTGGCACGTTGCTGGCGGGCTGGCTGATTAAACAGTATGGATTTAACCGTAGTTATTATCTGGCAACTGGCCTGTTTGCGGTGGCAACCCTGTGTATGATGGTGCTGGCAGGCTTCTGGTCATGGACGCTGTTGCGTTTTAGCGCGGGTGTCGGCTGCGCCTTAGTCTGGGTCGTGGTTGAAAGCGCTTTATTGTGCAGCGGCACGGTGCGTAACCGTGGGCAGCTCCTGGCTGCCTATATGATTGTCTATTATCTGGGAACGGTTGCCGGGCAGCTACTGGTGAGCAAACTTTCCACAGAGCTGTTGAGTGTGATCCCTTGGGTAACCGCGACGGTGATTTGTGCCATTTTACCGCTGATCTTCACACAGGTTGCTGCCAGCCGTGATCCGGCTGAAGCCTTGCCGGGTGGCCGTATCTTACCCATGCTACGCCGCCGCAGTTCGCGCCTGGGCATCAACGGCTGCATCATCTCCGGGATTGTTTTAGGTTCGTTATATGGCTTGATGCCGCTCTATCTTTCCCATCAGGGCATGAGCGATGCAAACGTAGGTTACTGGATGGCTTTACTCGTTAGTTCAGGTATTGTCGGGCAGTGGCCGATTGGGCGCCTTGCCGATCGCTTTGGCCGCATGATGGTGTTGCGTGTGCAGGTATTTGTGGTAATCCTGGGCGCGATTGCGATGCTAACCAATGCCGCGATGGCACCTGCCTTGTTTGTTCTGGGGCTGGCGGGTTTTACGCTTTACCCTGTGGCGATGTCGTGGGCCTGCGAAACCGTGGCGCATCACGAACTGGTGGCCATGAATCAGGCGCTGTTACTGAGCTATACGCTGGGCAGTCTGGCGGGGCCGAGCATGACAGCAATGCTGATGCAGAGTTACTCAGACCGTTTATTGTTCGTTATGATTGCGGCAGTAGCGCTGGTTTACCTGGTGATGCTGTTGCGTAAAGCCGATCATCATGCCACGCCCGTGGCGCATGCCTGAATGCCTTCTGCAGAGGGCAGCACTGTGCCTCGTTGTTGCATGGTGGTCAGTGCGCCTTCCTGAAAGGTTCCTGCGGGGCGGTAGAGATCTCCGCCCCGTTTTCAATACATGACTTCATGTCCGTAGCGGAGAAGAATGTTTTTTACCCGCTCCATCGTCTCTTTAGTGGGCGGTTTCACGCCATCAAGCTTGTACTCTTCGCCCATCGCGATCCACTTATGTTTACCCAGTTCGTGATAAGGCAGAAGCTCGATCTTTTCAACGTTCGCCATATCCTGGGTAAACGCTCCCAGGCGATGAACGGTATCGTCGTCATCTGAGTAGCCAGGCACGACGACAAAACGGATCCATGTCCGTTTGCCTTTTTTCTGTAGGTAGCGAGCGAAATCAAGCGTGCGATGGTTAGATACGCCAACCAGAATCTGGTGAACCTCGTCATTCATCTGTTTAAGGTCCAGCATCACTAAATCTGTTGCGTCCAGTAGCTCATCAATGACCGGATCGTAGCGGCGAACAAAACCATTGGTATCCAGACAGGTATGTATGCCTTCTGCCTTGCAGGCACGAAACCAGTCACGCACAAACTCAGCCTGAAGAATGGCTTCGCCACCCGATGCGGTGACGCCACCGCCAGAGGCATTCATAAAGTGACGGTAGGACAGAACGTCCGCCATCAGCGCCTCAACGGTGATTTCTTTACCGGCGTGCGTGTCCCAGGTATCGCGGTTGTGGCAGTAAAGGCAACGCATCAGGCAACCCTGGAAAAAGGTAATAAACCGGATGCCGGGACCGTCTACGGTTCCGCATGATTCGAATGAGTGGATGCGACCTATGGCTGACATTGCGATGTTTCTCCAGGTAAGCCTGCGGAGCAGGTGGCACACTCTCTGGTGTGCTCTGAACAGGAAATCAATTTTGGTGGTTATCCGTATCTCAGACAACGACCAAAGCAGACTTTGAATATGAGGCTCCATGAAGGAGCCTCAGAAAGGGCTGATGGCGACAGCGCTTACAGCGATTGTGTAAAGGTACGGGTGATCACGTCCTGCTGCTGCTCTTTTGTCAGCGAATTAAAGCGAACGGCGTAGCCGGAGACGCGAATGGTTAACTGAGGATATTTTTCAGGATTATCCATCGCGTCCATTAACATCTCCCGATTCATGACGTTCACATTAAGATGCTGACCGCCTTCAATACTGGTCTCATGATGGAAGTAACCGTCCATCAAGCCTGCCAGATTGGTTTTACGCACGTTGTCATCTTTGCCTAACGCATTAGGAACGATAGAGAAAGTGTAGGAGATACCGTCTTTTGCGTAAGCAAAGGGCAGTTTCGCCACCGAGGTCAGCGAGGCCACGGCACCTTTCTGATCGCGACCGTGCATCGGGTTAGCGCCCGGACCAAAAGGCGCGCCTGCACGGCGACCGTCTGGCGTATTACCGGTTTTCTTGCCGTAAACCACGTTAGAGGTAATGGTCAGCACAGACTGGGTCGGTACAGCGTTGCGGTAGGTTTCGAGTTGCTGAATCTTTTTCATAAAGCGTTCAACAAGGTCGCAGGCCAGATCGTCAACGCGGGGATCGTTATTCCCGAACTGCGGATACTCTCCTTCGATGTCGAAATCGATGGCCAGGCCATCTTCATCACGCACCGGTTTCACCTTCGCGTATTTGATGGCAGACAGCGAGTCGGCCGCGACAGAGAGTCCGGCAATACCGCATGCCATGGTGCGGTAAACGTCACGATCGTGCAGTGCCATCAGCGCGGCTTCATAGCTGTATTTATCGTGCATGAAGTGGATGATGTTCAGTGCAGTGACGTACTGTTTCGCCAGCCAGTCCATAAAGTGATCCAGACGCGCCATTACCACGTCAAAATCAAGCACCTCATCGGTAATCTTGGCTTCTTTTGGTCCGACCTGCATTTTCAGTTTTTCGTCCACGCCGCCATTGATTGCGTAGAGCAGGGTTTTCGCCAGGTTGGCGCGGGCACCGAAGAACTGCATTTGCTTACCGACGATCATCGGGCTGACGCAGCAGGCAATTGCATAGTCATCGTTGTCGAAATCGGGACGCATCAGGTCGTCGTTTTCATACTGCAATGATGACGTATCAATAGACACTTTCGCCGCATACTTTTTAAAGTTAACCGGCAGCTTCTCAGACCACAGAATGGTCATATTAGGCTCAGGTGAAGGGCCCATGGTGTACAGTGTATTGAGGAAACGGAAGGTGGTTTTACTCACCAGCGTACGTCCATCAACGCCCATACCGGCCAGCGATTCCGTTGCCCAGATGGGGTCGCCAGAGAACAGTTCATCGTACTCAGGCGTGCGCAGGAAGCGGACCATGCGCAGTTTCATCACCAGGTGGTCAATCAGTTCCTGCGCCTGCGCTTCGTTCAGCTTACCGGCGTTGAGATCGCGCTCAATGAACACGTCCAGGAAGGTTGAAACACGGCCAAAGGACATGGCTGCACCGTTCTGTGATTTTACTGCGGCAAGATAGCCGTAATAGGTCCACTGAACGGCTTCGACTGCATTGGTCGCCGGACCTGAGATATCGTGACCATATTTGGCTGCCATCTCTTTGATTTGTCCAAGCGCCCGATGCTGGTCAGCAATTTCTTCGCGTAGACGAATGGTGGCTTCCAGGTTGACGCCATTTTCCAGATCGCTTTGCAGAGACGCAAACTGAGCAAACTTATCGGCCATCAGGTAGTCAATGCCGTATAAGGCGATACGACGGTAGTCACCAATGATGCGTCCACGACCATAGGCATCAGGCAGGCCGGTTAATATACCTGATTTACGGCAGCGTAAAATGTCAGGGGTATAAACATCAAACACGCCCTGATTGTGCGTTTTACGATAGTCGGTGAAGATTTTTTTCAGTGAAGCATCGAGTTCGCGCCCGTAAACTTTACATGAACCCTCGACCATCTTAATGCCGCCAAAAGGAATAATGGCGCGTTTCAGCGGCGCTTCCGTTTGCAGGCCAACAACTTTTTCCAGTGATTTATTGATATAGCCGGCATCGTGCGAGGTGATGGTAGAAGCAAGATCGGTATCAAAATCGACGGGTGCGTGGGTACGGTTTTCAACTTTAATGCCTTCCAGCACGCTTTCCCACAGTTTAGTGGTGGCTTCGGTGGCGCCAGCGAGGAAAGATTCATCGCCTTCATACGGCGTATAGTTTTTCTGGATGAAGTCGCGTACGTTGACGCTGTTCTGCCATTCGCCTTCAGTAAAACCCTGCCAGGCTGAGGCCAGTTTTGCGTTAAGTTCGGTCATATTATACCTGCCTTATTTAAGGAGACTTTTGCTCTTGGGTCGATCCGGTTGGGATGAACCCTCGAGGCTGGATTAGTGCGCTTCGTGTCCACCGCGTAAGTAAATTACCCAGTAGGTCAATCCGACCAGCACTCCACCGCCGATAATGTTGCCGAGCGTGACTGGAATCAGATTGTCGAAAATAAAGTTTTTCACAGAAAGGGCCGGAAACTGTGCTGCCGTCGCGCCCGCAGCATGCCAAAATTCCGGGCCAGAAAAATCGCGAATGACGATGGCGAAAGGAATTAAAAACATATTTGCGATACTGTGTTCAAAACCACAGGCAACAAACATCGCCACCGGCAAAATCATAATCAGGCTTTTATCCATTAAGGTCCGTCCTGAATAGCTCATCCAGACCGCCAGACAGACCATCAAATTAGCCAGAATACCCAGAGAGACCGCTTCAACAAACGTGTGATGCATTTTATGGTCGGCAGTCTGCAACACGTTTAAACCCCATGCGCCGTTGGCCACCGTATGCTCACCGGAAAACCACATCAGCGCGACAAAAAACAGCGCACCGACCAGATTACCAACATAAACGTTGATCCAGTTACGTGCCAGTTGCCCCCAGGTGATGCGGCCACTCGCTTTCGCAACGACGATCAGCACGGTGGAGGTAAACAGGTCGGCACCACATACCACAACGAGTATCAACCCGAGTGAGAAACATATCCCCCCGACGAGCTTAGCCATGCCGTAAGCCATTTCACCGCTGCCGGTGGTGGCTGTGATGTAAAACACGAAAGCGATGGAGATAAACATGCCTGCGGTAAACGCGAGAAAGGTTGTCGTCAGCGGATGCTTGGTGGCTTTGTAGACGCCAGCGTCTTCAGCCACTTTTGCCATCGCGGCGGGTAATAACAGATTAAAAGGATTGTCAGCTTTCACACTAACTCACTCCAAAAGTTGTCTGAAAAAAATAATAACAAATGCACCTGTGATTAAAGTTGATATAGATCATGTCCAGCAGAGCAACAACGGTAAAGGTTTAACAAGAAAGGTGGTTTTTGGAACTAACGTCATGAAAAATAATGAATAAATTTATTTTAAATAATACAGGTTTTGTTTAACGAGAGGGCGTAATCAAGGCTGAAATGTTGTAGATTTGTTAATAAGATAGGTTGTTGGTGTCGCTATTTAGCAGAAAAATAATGACATTAATCTATTAATGGCAGGAATACATAAGGATCAATAAAAAGGCACTGAACAGGTTCAGTGCCTCAGGCATGATTGTCAGGCTAACCCGCGTGAATGTTCAACGCCAGCTTAGGCATTTTCCCAGTAGCGGCGTTTGGCACGCTGCAATTTTTCATAAGCCGCCAGTAGCGCCTGATGAGCAGGGAAAGCGGTCAGGTCGCTGTCTACCGACTGAAGACCGTTGAAGGCTGCTTCACCACTAATCGCTGCGGATGCCGCTTCTACCGCCTCTGCGCCATACATACGGACAAAGGCGGCGTGATATTCCAGTGGATTACGCTCGTCTTCCATAGCCAGAAGTAGCAGAGTTTGCAGGCAACGATAATAATTTGCCCGCGCTGGGCTGAACACGGAGCCGTTGAATTCCATGGTCCATTCTGTCCAGATCAATGCCTGATCCAGATCGCCGCCGGCCAGCGCAAGCATGGCTTTAAGCTCCCCGATGCGTAAGGTATACCAGCCATTATCTTTACCCGTTGCCAGGCCAAGCAACTCACGGACGCGGGTGAAGTCATCAAAACCTTCTTCATCCAACTGCGAAATGAGATCAAGGTACTCTTCTGGATTCCAGTTGCTGCCGGGCAGGGCAAGCAGCGTGTCACGAATGCCTGCGCCCATGCTGTTATTTGCCAGCAGCAGGTCTTCGGCCGGATAGATATCGGACATGCCCGGCACAATAATGCGGCAGGCATAAACGCCTAAGTGCTCGTAGTCCGCGATATAAACTTCCTGATCTTCGGCAGCAAAAATGGCCATCAGCGTGCTGAACTCTTGCTCGGTAGTGCCAGCAAACGTCCAGTCAACAAACGGATAATCGGCCGTTTCTTTAAACATATCCCAGGAAATCAGGCCGCTTGAATCAATAAAGTGGGTTTCCAGATTGGCGTGCTCTGCCACTTCTTCATCATCAAAGGTGGGTGGGGTAAAGACGTCCAAATCCTTGAGGCTGCGGCCCTGGAGCAGTTCAGTAACGGTGCGCTCCAGCGCAACGCCAAAGTCCGGATGCGCACCGAAGGACGCGAAACAGGTGCCATTGGCAGGGTTAAACAGGACCACACAGATAACCGGATATTTACCGCCCAGCGACGCGTCATACGCAAAGATTGGGAAGCCTTCAGCTTCCAGGCGCGCAATGGCCTCGACCACGGAAGGGTAGCGCGCCATCACTGACTCAGGGATGACTGGGAGGCTGATCGATTCGGCAATGATACGGTTCTTAATGTAGCGCTCAAAGACCTCGGATAATCCCTGCACCCGCGCTTCATTGGCCGTATTGCCGGCCGACATGCCGTTCGATACGTAAAGGTTGCCAATGATGTTCATCGGGATATAGACGGTTTGCTGATCGGACTGGCGGGTAAAAGGCAGGGCGCAAATACCGCGCTCGCTGTTACCCGACTGGAGATCGATCAGGTCTGATGCGGCCACCGCATTTTCAGGATCGTAAAAGGTACGCAGGCGTGAGTCCAGGATCCCCTCTGGCAGGCTGTCATCTTCCGGAAGCGCAAACCATTTTTCATTGGGGTAATGAACAAAATCGCCTTGAGCGATGCGGTTACCCAGCCAGAAATCGGCAAAAAAGTAGTTCGTGGACAGGCGCTCAAAATATTCACCCAATGCGGAAGCCAGGGCGGCTTTCTTGCTGGCACCTTTGCCATTGGTAAAGCAGAGTGGACAGTCGCGGTCGCGAATATGCACAGACCAGACGTGTGGAACGGGATTAAGCCAGGAAGCTTCTTCTATATTAAAGCCCAGATCCTGCAGTTTGGTCTGGAAACGCGTAATGGAGTCTTCCAGGGCGGCATCTTTGCCCGGGATAAAAGTTTGCGTCATGGTGCCGCTCTCTCTGTGAATAGGGTGCCTAAAGCGCGCAATGATACGTTTTTTACCGCCTGTTCGCTATCAAGTCGCTGCAATTTTACTGGACGTTTTCTCATGTCAGGGTTTGTCTGCCAATACCGGCAGCGAGTGAAAGGAACGTCCCTCACAATATTTTGTGTTGGCTTGCATTGGTAACATAACCTCCGGTGCGCCGTGCTGAAAAAATGTGACCGGTGTTAGATTTATGATTGCAGCCACCAGAATGCAGTGATAAAACCGAATCGTTATTCATAACCGTTCGATATGACAGTGGTGAGGGAAATGACGCAAATTTATAATTTTAGCTCTGGGCCAGCGATGCTGCCGAGCGAAGTGCTCCGCCGTGCAGAACAAGAATTGACAAACTGGCATGGTCTGGGGACTTCAGTAATGGAGATCAGTCACCGCAGTAAAGAGTTTATTCAGGTGGCCGAGGAAGCGGAAGCGGACTTCCGTGATCTGCTAAAAATCCCCTCTAATTACAAAGTTTTATTCTGCCACGGCGGCGCACGTGCGCAGTTTGCTGCGGTACCGGGTAACCTGCTGGGCAGCGCCACCAGTGCGGATTATGCCGACGGCGGCTACTGGGCGCACAGCGCCATTAAAGAAGCGGCAAAATATTGTTCGCCCCGCACGCTGGATGTCAAAACGACCCTTGAGGGAAAACGCGCCATTCTGCCTATGCGTGAGTGGGACGTCAGCGATGCGGCAGCCTATTTGCACTTCTGCCCGAATGAAACCATTGACGGCGTTGCCATTGATGAAGAACCTGATTTTGGCGACAAGGTCGTCGTTGCCGATCTCTCTTCCACGATTTTATCCCGCTCTATTGATGTCAGCCGCTATGGCGTGATTTATGCCGGCGCGCAGAAAAATATTGGTCCGGCGGGCATTACGCTGGTCATCGTCCGGGACGATCTGTTAGGTAAAGCGCATCAAAGTGTGCCTTCCATTCTGGATTACAGTGTTCTGGCGGAAAACGACTCCATGTTCAACACGCCGCCAACGTTCGCCTGGTACCTGAGCGGTCTGGTATTCAAGTGGCTGAAGCAGAAAGGCGGCGTCGGTGAAATTGAAAAAATTAATCAGGCAAAAGCGGGCTTGCTTTACGACCTCATCGATAAGAGTGATTTCTACCGTAACGATGTCGCTCTGCTGAACCGTTCGCGAATGAATATTCCTTTCCAACTGGCGGATGCGTCACTCGACAGCCTGTTCCTGGAAGAGTCATTTAAAGCAGGTTTGCATGCCTTGAAAGGCCATCGCGTTGTTGGCGGCATGCGTGCATCCATCTACAATGCGATGCCGCTGGAAGGTGTTAAAGCCCTCACAGACTTCATGATCGATTTCGAACGCCGCCACGGCTGATTATTCCCCAGTCAGTGGGATTGCTGACACCTGACTCCGCCATACGGCGGAGTTGTCGTTTTTTTGAGGATAGAGTTTCACATGCAAGATTCCCTGACCCTTCAGCCCATTGCTCGCGTAAATGGCACGGTTAATTTGCCCGGCTCCAAGAGTGTTTCAAACCGCGCGCTGCTGCTGGCCGCATTGGCGAACGGCAAAACCCGACTCACTAATCTGCTGGACAGTGATGATGTTAAGCACATGCTTAATGCGCTTAAGGCTCTGGGCGTCGATTTCACGCTTTCCAGCGATCGTACCGTTTGCGACGTTACCGGAAAGGGCGGACCGCTTCAGGCGTCACAACCCGTTGAACTCTTCCTGGGCAATGCTGGTACGGCTATGCGTCCGCTGGCTGCGGCGCTGTGCCTTGGCGAGCAGGATGTGGTGCTGACGGGCGAACCGCGGATGAAAGAGCGGCCGATAGGGCATCTGGTTGACGCGCTACGTCAGGGCGGCGCCCAAATCGATTACCTTGAGAATACGGATTATCCCCCTGTTCGTCTGCTTGGCGGCTTTACGGGCGGAGAGGTCACCGTTGACGGTAGCGTATCCAGTCAGTTTTTGACCGCGTTGCTGATGACGGCACCGTTAGCTCAGGAAGACACGCGAATCACGATTAAAGGCGATCTGGTCTCGAAACCCTACATCGACATTACCCTGCACCTGATGCGCTGTTTTGGCGTGGAGGTTGAAAATCAGCACTATCAGCATTTCCTGATCCAGGGAAAACAGCAGTATCAGTCACCGGGGGAGTATCTGGTGGAGGGCGATGCGTCTTCTGCGTCCTATTTCCTGGCGGCGGCCGCGATTAAAGGCGGCACTGTGCGCGTGACCGGTATCGGTCGTCATAGCGTACAAGGCGATATTCGTTTTGCCGACGTGCTGGAAAAAATGGGTGCCACCATCGAGTGGGGTGACGATTTCATTGCCTGTACGGCGGGCAAGCTGCAGGCTATTGATATGGATATGAACCATATTCCCGATGCCGCGATGACAATTGCCACTGCCGCGCTGTTTGCTGAAGGCACGACCCAACTGCGCAATATCTACAACTGGCGGGTTAAAGAAACCGACCGCCTGACGGCGATGGCAACAGAACTCCGTAAAGTCGGGGCTGAAGTCGAAGAAGGGCACGACTTTATCCGTGTTACCCCGCCGGCTAAGCTGATGCATGCTGACATCGGAACCTATAACGACCATCGTATGGCTATGTGTTTTTCGCTGGTGGCGTTATCAGATACGCCCGTAACAATTCTTGACCCGGGCTGTACTGCTAAAACCTTCCCTGACTATTTTGAGCAACTGGCAAAAATTAGCCATAACGCCTGAGTCCTGTGCCCGGTGAGTATTTCACCGGGCCGTTTTCCCTGTCTCATTTCTCGCGTCAAAAAGCCCTTTTTCAGACGAAATTTCGCCTAACCTTCTCTCTTAAGGGTAACGCCGTGTCGCAGGGCAGCGTATAATGCCCGACATTTGTGATGGCCAACTGGCCAAAATGCGCGCAGCAACAGGAGGGAATAATGACAGCAACTGCCCCGGTCATAACTATTGATGGGCCAAGTGGTGCGGGAAAGGGCACCCTGTGCAAAGCGATGGCGGAAGCATTGCAGTGGCATTTACTGGACTCTGGCGCGATTTACCGTGTTCTGGCGTTAGCTGCATTACATCACCAGGTTGATATCGAATCTGAAGAAGGACTGGTGCCGATTGCCGCTCACCTTGATGTGCGCTTCATCTCACAGAACGGTGAGATGCAGGTCATCCTTGAAGGCGAAGAAGTCACCAGCGAAATTCGCACCCAGGAAGTGAGCAATACCGCGTCGCGCGTTGCGGCATTTCCTCGCGTGCGTGAAGCCCTGTTACGCCGCCAGCGCGCCTTTCGCGAGGCTCCCGGCTTGATTGCCGATGGGCGTGATATGGGAACCGTTGTTTTCCCCGACGCGCCTGTGAAGATTTTCCTTGATGCCAGCCCGGAAGTCCGTGCAGAACGACGTATGCTACAGTTGCAGGACAAGGGCTTTAATGTTAACTTTGATCGCCTTTTAGCCGAGATAAAAGAGCGCGACGACCGCGATCGTAACCGCGCTATAGCGCCATTAGTGCCTGCTGAAGATGCGTTAGTGTTGGATTCAACACAGATGTCTATCGAGCAAGTTATTGATAAAGCGTTAGATTATTCCCGCAAAACGCTGGGCATTTAACATTTTGGTTTAAACGAATTGTATTAACCCTGTGCCAGGGATCCGGTGCAGGGCATGTGAAACAACCCCATCCGACATGAAGTCAGATGGACGTTAAATTGAAGAATCCTAAGATTATCAATATGACTGAATCTTTTGCTCAACTATTTGAAGAATCCCTGAAAGAAATCGAAACCCGCCCGGGTTCCATCGTTCGTGGCGTCGTTGTCTCTATCGACAAAGACGTCGTTCTGGTTGATGCGGGCCTGAAATCTGAATCTGCAATTCCTGCAGAGCAGTTCAAAAACGCAGCCGGCGAACTGGAAATCCAGGTTGGTGACGAAGTTGACGTTGCTCTGGACGCAGTGGAAGACGGCTTCGGTGAAACTCTGCTGTCCCGTGAGAAAGCTAAGCGTCATGAAGCTTGGATCACGCTGGAAAAAGCTTACGAAGAAGCTGAAACTGTTACCGGTATTATCAACGGCAAAGTCAAAGGTGGCTTCACAGTTGAGCTGAACGGTATCCGTGCGTTCCTGCCAGGTTCACTGGTAGATGTGCGTCCAGTGCGTGACACGCTGCACCTGGAAGGCAAAGAGCTTGAATTCAAAGTGATCAAGCTGGATCAGAAACGCAACAACGTCGTGGTTTCACGTCGTGCGGTTATCGAATCTGAGAACAGTGCAGAGCGCGATCAGCTGCTGGAAAACCTGCAGGAAGGCATGGAAGTCAAAGGTATCGTTAAGAACCTGACTGACTACGGTGCGTTCGTTGATCTGGGCGGCGTTGACGGCCTGCTGCACATCACTGATATGGCCTGGAAGCGCGTTAAGCATCCAAGCGAGATCGTGAATGTTGGCGATGAAATCAACGTTAAAGTCCTGAAATTCGACCGCGAGCGTACCCGTGTATCTCTGGGTCTGAAGCAGCTGGGCGAAGATCCATGGGTGGCTATCGCTAAGCGCTATCCAGAAGGCACCAAGCTGACTGGTCGTGTGACCAACCTGACTGATTACGGCTGCTTCGTAGAAATCGAAGAAGGCGTTGAAGGTCTGGTACACGTTTCAGAAATGGACTGGACCAACAAAAACATCCATCCGTCTAAAGTTGTCAACGTAGGCGATGTGGTTGAAGTAATGGTTCTGGACATCGATGAAGAGCGTCGTCGTATCTCCCTGGGTCTGAAGCAGTGCAAATCTAACCCATGGCAGCAGTTCGCCGAGACTCACAATAAAGGCGATCGCGTTGAAGGTAAAATCAAGTCAATCACTGACTTCGGTATCTTCATCGGCCTGGACGGCGGCATCGACGGTCTGGTTCACCTGTCTGACATCTCCTGGAACGCGACTGGCGAAGAAGCCGTTCGTGAGTACAAAAAAGGTGACGAAATCGCTGCCGTTGTACTGCAGGTTGATGCAGAGCGCGAGCGTATCTCTCTGGGCGTTAAACAGCTGGCAGAAGATCCGTTCAACAACTACATCACTTTGAACAAGAAAGGTGCCATCGTCACCGGTAAAGTGACTGCAGTTGATGCTAAAGGTGCTACAGTTGAATTAGCAGACGGCGTTGAAGGTTACCTGCGCGCTTCTGAAGCTTCACTGGACCGCATCGAAGACGCTACGCTGGTTCTGAACGTAGGCGACGACGTTGAAGCTAAATTCACCGGCGTTGACCGTAAAAACCGCGTTGTTAGCCTGTCTGTTCGTGCGAAAGACCAGGCTGACGAGAAAGAAGCCATCAATACTGTTAACACCAAACAGGAAGAAGGCAACTTCTCTAGCGCTATGGCTGAAGCGTTCAAAGCGGCTAAAGGCGAGTAATCGACCTTGCACCGGGCGGATTTATTCGCCCGGTTTCGGTAAAAGCTGTCATACATTCCTGTAGGGATTAACCGGAGGTTACATGACCAAGTCAGAACTGATTGAAAGGCTGGCGGGACAGCATACTCATATACCGGCGAAAGTCGTTGAGGATGCAGTCAAAGAAATGCTGGAGCACATGGCCACGACGCTGGCACAGGGCGAACGCATTGAAATCCGGGGATTCGGCAGCTTTTCGTTGCATTATCGCGCTCCGCGCACCGGTCGTAACCCGAAAACGGGTGACAAAGTGGATCTGGAAGGTAAATACGTTCCCCACTTCAAGCCGGGCAAAGAACTGCGTGACCGTGCAAACATTTACGGCTAAGCCGATACCGAACCGCCTAAACGACATCTCCGGATGTCGTTTTTTTTTGCCTGTCACCTGCGATGGATCTCTCTTCCAGAAAAATGTCTCTTCGCTGCAACGGCCGATTTTTACTGCGATCCTTCACCTGGTGAACAACGAATGCGCTTTATCCTGAGAAGTCGTGCGGCATACTTGTGGCACGACAGGAGCGGGATGCATTATGTTGACATGGATTTTACTGGCAAGAATCGCCGCGATCACGACGTTACCCTTACTGGTGTTACCCGGGCTTCCTTCCCCTTTCACCATAGTGGTGCTGCTGTTGAGTGGTGTCTGCCTGCTTGCCTTATCTCATCGCAGGATCCGCATCGCCGGCGTGGCGCTCCTGTTCACGGCCTGGGGGCTTTTTAATGCACAATCACTGGTAAAAGACACCGAAATGATGATTGCTGCCCCGGGGAAGTTTGATGTGCAAATTGAGGACGTCCATCAGGCGCATTCGCGCATCAGAGTCAGATTGCTAAAAGTGGACGATCACATTCTCTTCCCGCCGCGCTTTGCGTGGCTTTCGTTGCCGGATAACGCCAGTGAGTATTGCCCCGGCCAGCGTGGAAAGATGATGCTCAGGCTGAGAGCGGTGCATGCCAGGCTCAACGAAGGGGCGTTTGATGCGCAGCGCTTCGCCATGGCGAATCATGCACCCGTGCAGGGCCGTATTGTTTCCCAGACCATCACGCACGCCTCCTGCAGCGTGCGCTGGCGATTTATCACTCACCATCGTCAGCAAAACGGCCACTTGCCTGCCTCAGCCACGCTTGAAGCGTTAGCCTTTGGCATCCGGGACAACCTCAGCGAGGCGACCCGACAGCTGTTAAGGGAGACCGGTACCGCGCACCTTATGGCAATTTCAGGCATGCACATTGCTTTGGCAGCAGGGACAGGGTGGTTACTGGCACGAGGAAGCCAGATTCTGTTTCCGGCCCGCGCTGTCAGCTATCTGTATCCTGTCATTATGGGCTGGCTTTTTGCCGCGCTGTATACCTGGCTTTCCGGGGCGCATGCACCTGCGCAGCGGGCATTACTGGCACTGACACTCTGGGCTGTAACACGTTTCGTTGGCGTGCAGTTGAGTAGCTGGCAAGTCTGGACGCTGTGTGTGGGTTTACTGCTTGCCGTCGACCCGCTTACGGTACTCTCTGACAGCTTCTGGCTTTCTGTGTTGGCGGTGGGCATGCTGTTGACCTGGTACCACTGGTTCCCACTGGCGGCGCGCTTTCGGCACGCACGCCGCTGGTTACCGATACAGCTTCTCCACCTGCAGTCAGGCATGATGATTTTGATGCTGCCGTTACAGGCGGGCTTGTTCAACGGCATTAGTATAACGGCGCTGATAGCCAATCTGCTGGCCATCCCGGTGGTGTCATTTGTCACGGTGCCGTTAATACTGGTTGCGATGCTGCTACCGGTGCCGGCAATCTCCACCTGGTTTTGGCTGGCGGCAGATGGCTCTCTTCGTTTTCTGTTAACCAGCCTGGCGCTGTTGCCGCCGGGCTGGTGGCCATTGCAGGGGGCAGCCTTTTTTATGCTCATGGTGTGGGGCGGCTTGCTGGTCTGGCGCACTGGTGCACTGTTCAGCCTGCCGTGGAGCTGCAGCGCTATCGCACTGGCCATGGTGTTTTCCCGCCACTATAAACCGGAAAGGGAATGGCGCATTGATATGCTGGATGTCGGGCATGGCTTGAGCGTGGTCATCAGTCAGGGCCGTGAGGCCGTGTTGTACGATACGGGGCCACGCTGGCAACACAGTGATGCAGGAACACGCGTGATTACGCCCTGGTTACAACATAAAGGTCTGGTACTGCAGGAGGTTATCCTGAGCCACAGACATCTCGATCATACCGGCGGGCTCGCTGCCATTCTGCAACGCTGGCCTGGGATAAAGGTGCGCAGCAGCCTGGAGGGAACGCACCATTTGGCCTGCGTTCGGGGAGCAACATGGCGTTGGAAGCAGCTAAATTTCAGCGTGCTCTGGCCACTCAGTTCACCCAATAAAGGTGAAAATAACGACTCCTGCGTGGTGAGCGTTGATGACGGAAATGTCCGGCTGTTGCTGACCGGCGATCTGGAAAAACTGGCTGAGCAGCAGTTGGTCAGGCTGGAGAAGCAGCAGCTAAAAGCCGATATTTTGCAGGTTCCCCATCATGGCAGCCGCACGTCATCCTCCCGATTACTGCTTCGTAGCGTGGCCGGACACACCGCGATTGCCTCTCTGGCGCGCTATAATGCATGGCGAATGCCGGCTAAACCTGTATTACGTAATTACCACGAATATGGCTATAACTGGCTCGATACAGGGCAATCTGGACAGATAAGCATCAGAGTTGGTAAAGGTAAAATGCAGGTTTTTACCCTCAGAGAACAATTAATGCCCCGTTGGTATCATCAGTGGTTTGGCGTCAAACGCGAATCCAGGTAGAATGGCCGGCTATTTCCAACAACGTGAATAAATAATGCATCAAGATAAAGATCTCTCAACGTGGCAGACATTCCGTCGACTCTGGCCGATGATCGCACCCAACAAAGCTGGCTTAATTGTGGCGGCTACGGCCCTGATTATTAATGCCGCAGGCGATACGTTAATGCTCTCCCTGTTGAAGCCTTTGCTGGATGACGGCTTTGGTAAAGCGGACAGGTCCGTGATGCTGTGGATGCCGTTGGCAGTTATTGGCTTGATGCTGGTTCGCGGCGTAAGTAGCTATATTTCCAGCTACTGCATTTCCTGGGTATCCGGGAACGTGGTCATGAATATGCGCCGGCGTCTGTTCAGTCATATGATGGGCATGCCGGTGGCCTTCTTCGATCAGCAGTCTACGGGTACGCTCCTCTCGCGTATCACCTATGACTCGGAGCAGGTTGCATCGTCTTCATCAGGCGCACTGGTCACGGTCGTGCGCGAAGGCGCGTCCATCATTGGCCTGTTTATCATGATGTTCTATTACAGCTGGCAGCTGTCGCTGATTCTCATCGTGCTCGCCCCGATTGTTTCCTTTGCCATTCGTATGGTGTCGAAGCGCTTCCGCAACATCAGCAAATCCATGCAAAACACCATGGGGCAAGTGACAACCAGCGCTGAGCAGATGCTGAAAGGGCATAAAGAAGTGCTGATTTTTGGCGGACAGGAAATCGAATCGGCGCGTTTTGCCAAGGTCAGCAACCGTATGCGCCAGCAGGGTATGAAGCTGGTGTCAGCGTCCTCGATCTCCGATCCGGTTATTCAGCTGATTGCCTCGCTGGCGCTGGCGTTTGTGCTTTATGCGGCGAGTTTCCCCAGCGTGATGGATACCTTGACCGCCGGTACGATCACTGTGGTGTTCTCATCCATGATTGCGCTGATGCGCCCGCTGAAGTCACTGACCAACGTGAATGCTCAGTTCCAGCGTGGTATGGCGGCCTGCCAGACGCTGTTTTCCATTCTGGACAGCGAGCAGGAAATTGACAACGGTAAGCGTGAAATTACCCGCGCAAAAGGGGATGTCGAGTTCCGTAATGTGACATTTACCTATCCGGGCCGTGAAACGCCTGCCTTGAAAGACATTAATCTGGCGCTGCCGGCAGGCAAAACGGTAGCCCTGGTGGGGCGTTCAGGCTCGGGTAAATCGACCATGGCAAGCCTGCTGACCCGTTTTTATGATATTCAGCAGGGCAACATTTTGCTGGATGGCTACGATTTGCGCGAGTACACCTTATCGTCATTGCGTAATCAGGTCGCGCTGGTGTCGCAAAATGTGCACCTGTTTAATGATACTGTCGCCAATAACATTGCCTATGCGCGCAGCGAGCAGTACAGCCGTGAGGAGATTGAAAAAGCGGCGACCATGGCTCATGCCATGGATTTTATCAATAAAATGGATAAAGGGCTGGATACGGTTATCGGCGAAAACGGCGTCCTGTTGTCTGGCGGTCAGCGTCAACGTATCGCCATTGCGCGTGCGTTACTGCGCGACTGTCCTATCCTGATTCTTGACGAGGCCACTTCGGCGCTGGATACGGAATCTGAGCGTGCTATTCAGTCAGCCCTGGATGAGTTGCAGAAAAACCGTACTTCCCTGGTGATTGCACACCGCCTGTCGACTATCGAAAAAGCGGATGAAATTGTGGTCGTGGAAGAGGGCAAAATTATCGAGCGCGGCACGCATGCTGTGCTCCTTGCGGAAAAAGGCGCCTATGCCCAACTTCATAAAATGCAATTTGGCCAATGATTGAGCGCATCTGGAGCGGGCGATCGCCTTTATGGGTACTGCTATGGCCACTTAGTCTGCTATACGGGGCGATTACGGCATTGATCCGCTTCAGTTTTCAACGCGGCTGGCGCAAAAGCTGGCGTGCGCCCGTGCCTGTCGTGGTGGTCGGGAATTTAACCGCAGGCGGGAACGGCAAAACGCCGGTGGTGATTTGGCTGGTAGAGGCCCTGCAACAACGCGGCCTGCGTGTTGGCGTGATTTCACGAGGCTATGGCGGTAAAGCAGACCATTATCCATTGCAGGTCACTGCCGCAACCGCCACTGAACAGGCGGGTGACGAACCCGTTCTGATCGCCCAGCGCACGGCTGCGCCCGTGGCCGTTGCGCCGCGCCGCCGTGAGGCCATTGACCTTCTCCTGAAGCATCACGAGCTGGATCTGATTGTGACTGACGATGGTCTGCAGCATTACGCCTTGCAGCGCGATCGGGAGATTGTCGTGGTGGATGGCGTGCGCCGTTTCGGCAACGGCTGGTGGTTACCTGCTGGCCCAATGCGCGAACGCGCTTCACGTCTCAAAACGGTGGATGCCGTTATCGTCAATGGCGGCGAACCGCAGGCAGGTGAAATTGCGATGCAACTGCGCCCGGGCAAGGCGACGCATCTGCTGAGCGGCGAACAACGCCCGCTCAGCACCTTTCATAACGTTGTTGCTATGGCGGGAATTGGTCATCCGCCACGCTTCTTTAATACCTTAAAGCAGCAGGGGTTAACGCCTGTAGCGGAAATCGCTTTTGCCGACCACCATGCTTACAGCGAAGAAGAACTTTCACGTCTGCTGCAGCCTGAGCAGATGCTGTTGATGACCGAAAAAGATGCGGTTAAGTGCCGGGCATTCGCACAACCCTCGTGGTGGTATCTGCCGGTTGATGCACAACTGCACGCCGAGGCAGCCACCTTGCTGTTAGAGGATATAGAAAACCTTTGCCGTACGTCTGCACACCGGGCAAAGTACTAACCTCCCCATCTGATAAGGAAGAGAATGAGCATACATTCACTTTCGCGACAGCAGGCACGTAACATCCACCTCGCAGCTCAGGGTCTGCTCCGTCCGGCAGCCCGCCGGGCGCGTCAGCAGGACATTCCAGACTGTATTACCCGAATGGCCTTACTACAAATCGACACCATCAATGTGGTTGCCCGAAGCCCTTATCTGGTGCTGTTTAGTCGTTTAGGGGATTACCCTCAATCCTGGCTGGATACATCCCTGGCTCAGGGGGACATTTTTGAGTACTGGGCCCACGAAGCCTGCTTTATTCCGCGCAACGATTACAAATTACTGCGACATCGCATGCTCTCGCCCGAACGCCTGGGCTGGAAATACAGTGCGCAATGGGCTGCCGAGTATCAGCAGGAGATGGCCGATTTACTGACCTACATCCGCGATAACGGCCCCGTCAGATCGGCCGATTTTGCCACCGAAAAAAATCATAAACCGGGATGGTGGGCGTGGAAACCGCACAAGCGGCATCTCGAAAATCTGTTTAGCGCAGGTGAATTGATGGTAGCAGAGCGCCGAAATTTTCAGCGAGTCTACGATTTACGCACCCGGGTGATGCCGGACTGGCAGGATGCGATCCACGCGATCGGCGAGGATGAAGCGATCCAATTGATGTTGATGAACAGTGCGCGCAGCCTGGGGATTTTTCGCAGTGAATGGCTGGCCGATTATTACCGGCTGAAACAGGCACCGATCAAAGCCTTTATCCAATCGGCGCAGGTCGCGGGAGACATTATTCCGGTCGAGGTCAAGGGGATGGGCGCGATGTGGCTGCACCAGAGCGCGCTGCCCGGATTAACGACGCCTTTGAAAGCGACGCACACCGCGCTGTTATCCCCATTTGATCCCGTAGTCTGGGATCGAAAGCGGGCGCGAGAACTGTTTGATTTTGACTACCGTATCGAATGCTACACGCCTGCCGAAAAGCGCAGGTACGGTTACTTCGTTTTACCTTTGCTGCATCGTGGTCAGCTTAAAGCCCGGCTGGATGCACGAATGATTCGCGCGTCACGTCAGTTGGAGATCAAAAATATCTGGCTGGAGCACGACGTCTCTGTCACCACCTCCTTTCTCCAGGATGCACAACGGGCAATTACCCGTTTCGCGCGCTGGCAGGGTGCAGAGACGGTCGTGTTACAGCAGGCTCCTCCGGCGTTACTGGCACACTGGCCGCGGTTGTGGCCGCTGGATAATTCGTGATGCCACAACCGGTGTGGTTTACCCGCTCTTATCAACGCTGTGATATGCTTTAGCGCTTACGCTATCGGTCCGTGATGGAGGATATATGGATCACCGTTTACTCGAAATCGTTGCCTGCCCGGTTTGCAATGGCAAGCTGTATTACAACAACGAACAGCAAGAACTGATCTGCAAGCCCGATGCACTGGCTTTTCCGGTGCGCGATGGCATTCCGGTCCTGTTGGAAAACGAAGCCCGTACGTTGTCGGTTGAAGAGATCCATCCATGAGTTTCATTGCCATCATTCCTGCTCGTTATGCCTCAACCCGTCTACCCGGTAAACCCTTGGTCGATATTCATGGCAAGCCGATGGTGGTACATGTGATGGAACGCGCGCGCGAATCCGGTGCCAGCCGGGTTATCGTGGCGACCGATCACCCGGATGTGGCCGGCGCAGTGGAAGCGTCGGGAGGCGAAGTCTGCATGACGCGCGCCGATCATCATTCAGGCACAGAACGCCTTGCCGAAGTGATTGAGAAGTATCAGTTCGCAGACGATCAAATTATCGTCAATGTTCAGGGCGATGAGCCTATGATCCCGGCCGAAATCGTGCACCAGGTGGCGAATAATCTGGCGCAGTCTGAGGCCGGTATGGCGACGCTGGCCGTGCCCATTACCGATGCAGAAGAAGCCTTTAATCCTAACGCCGTGAAAGTCGTTATGGATGCCAAAGGCTATGCGCTGTATTTTTCTCGTGCGACCATTCCCTGGGACCGCGAGCGCTATGCGGAATCACGCGATCGCATCGGCGATACGCTGCTCCGGCACATTGGCATTTACGCCTACCGGGCAGGCTTTATTCGCCGTTACATCGACTGGGCACCTTGTCCCCTTGAGCAGATTGAATTACTCGAGCAGCTCCGGGTGCTGTGGTACGGCGAAAAGATTCACGTGGCCGTAGCAAAAACGGTGCCGGGCGTTGGGGTCGATACGCCAGAGGACCTGATTCGTGTGCGCGCTGCCATGCGCGGCTGAGGTCATCCGACAGGTTCAGGGCGTGACTACGGCTCTCCGCGCTTCTGATTACCCGATTGAAGGATGCGCGCGGCGTCGTGCGCATCCTCCAACGCTTCTACGAAGCGGGTGTTTCGGCGGGGGGATTAATGCGTTGCAATGCACTGCCGAGCGTTTCATAGATGGCGCGTTCGCTGTGGCCCATCCACAGCGGAGAAGGAAAAGCCCGCTCCCACCAGTTGAGCGGGGAGGTAATTGCCAACTGGTTCGCCGGTGCGGCAATCGGGTTAAGCCCTGCCTGCTGGAAGAAACGCATGGCACGCGGCATATGATTCGCTGATGTGACCAGCAAAAAGGAATGATGCCCGATCACTGCGCTGACCGCCCGCGCTTCCTGCTCAGTATCCTTGGGTTGATCCAGAATATGAATATGAGCGTCAGGTACGCCAAGGCTTTCGGCGACCTGTGCGGCCACCCACGCATTACTTTTGGGATTGTGCCCTGCAGCAGCACCGGTAAAGACCATCGTTGCCTGCGGGTTACGCAGCCACTGACGCACGCCCTCTGTCACGCGAGGCAAACTGTTATTCAACAAGTTTGAGCTGGGTGCCCAGGCAGGATTGTAGGTATAGCCTCCACCCAGTACCACGATGTAATCCACTTTCTGGCTACCATTCCATGTTGAATAGTGCGACTCCACCGGCAATAACAGGCGGTCTGCCACAGGCTGTAGGCTAATCAGTAATATTATCAGCCAGCTCACCGAGATGAGTATTTTGCCGCTTTTCTGCCAGCGGCTGAACCAAAGCAGTAAAATGCCTGCCGCCATCAGTAAAAGCAGAAAAGGCAAGGGCAGCAACAGGTTACCGACGGCCTTTTTCAGCATAAAAACCATGTAAAAAACCTCTTGTTGTCCGAAAAAACAGCAGCCAGAGCGCAAGAATGGTATCAAAGCTTCATTCTTACCGTACCTGTGACAAAATAGCATATGTTTCACCGCAGCATACCGGAGCCCACGCCATGCAGGATCGTAACTTTGACGATCTCGCGGATAAATTTTCGCAAAACATTTACGGCACAACCAAAGGCCTGGTGCGTCAGGCCATCTTATGGGATGAGCTGGAAACGATTCTTCCCAGCCTGTCATCCTCCGCGCTGAACGTACTGGATGCGGGCGGCGGCATCGGTCAGATGTCCAGCGGGCTGGCTGGGCGGGGCCACCAGATACTGCTGTGCGATCTTTCCGGAGAGATGTTACGCCGTGCCCAGGACAATGCGGATGCGCTGGGTGTGAGCCACAACATGCAATTCAAACAAATTAGCGCGCAGCAGGTCGGTGAACATTTGGATAAGCCGGTGGATCTGGTATTGTTTCACGCTGTGCTTGAGTGGGTTGCGGAGCCTGAAGCGGTGTTAAAAGCCTTGTTTGATACACTGCGCCCCGGCGGCGTGCTGTCGTTGATGTTTTACAACCTGCATGGGTTAACATTACGCACCCTGACGCTGGGCAACTTTGGTTATCTGCGCACTAACTTGACCAAACGCAAGAAGCGCACGCTGTCACCGGACTATCCCCGCGATCCCGATGACGTGTATCGTTGGCTGGAGAACTGTGGTTTTCAGATTGAACGGCGTACCGGGATTCGCGTATTCAGCGATTATATGAAGCCGCCTAAAGGCGAGCCAAAGAGCGACGACGAAATTATTGAGATGGAGCGGCGCTTTTGCCGCCAGGAACCCTTTTTAAGCTTAGGGCGTTACATCCACGTGACCGCGCGCAAACCCGGGCAGAAGGACGAATTATGAGTGAATTTTCCCAGACGGTACCGGAGCTGGTATCCTGGGCGCGCAAGAATGACTTCTCGCTTGCGCTGCCAGTTGAACGTCTGGCTTTTTTGCTGGCCATCGCCACGCTAAATGGCGAACGCATGGACGGTGAAATGAGCGAAGGTGACCTGATTGATGCGTTTCGTCACGTCAGCAAAGCCTTTGAGCAAACCAGTGAAACGGTGTTGGTACGTGCCAACAACGCCATCAACGATATGGTGCGCCAGCGCCTGTTAAACCGCTTTACCAGTGAGTTAACCGAGGGCAATGCGATTTATCGCCTGACCCCGTTGGCCATTGGCATCACTGATTACTATATTCGCCAGCGGGAATTCTCCACGCTGCGCCTGTCAATGCAGCTTTCTATCGTGGCGGCGGAGCTGAAGCGCGCCGCGGATGCGGCTCAGGAAAACGGCGATGAATTTCACTGGCACCGCAACGTGTTCGCGCCGCTGAAATATTCGGTGGCCGAAATTTTCGACAGTATCGATATGACGCAGCGCCTGATGGATGAGCAACAGCAGGCGGTTAAGACGGATATTGCCGAACTGCTGAACAAAGACTGGCGAGCCGCGATTTCGAGCTGTGAAATGTTGCTGTCGGAAACCTCAGGTACGCTGCGTGAACTGCAGGATACGCTGGAGGCGGCGGGCGATAAGCTGCAGGAAAATCTGCTGCGCATTCAGGATGCCACGCTGGACAGCCCGGATCTGGGTTTTGTCGACAAACTGGTTTTCGATTTGCAAAGCAAACTCGATCGCATTACCAGTTGGGGGCAACAGGCCATCGATCTCTGGATTGGCTACGATCGCCACGTGCACAAATTCATTCGTACCGCCATCGATATGGACAAAAACCGCGTTTTCGCCCAGCGTTTGCGTGTTTCTGTGCAGAACTATTTTGATGCGCCCTGGGCGCTCACCTATGCCAACGCCGAACGTCTGTACGATATGCGTGACGACGAACTGACGCTGCGCAATGACGAAGTTATGGGCGAATTGCCGGCCGAGCTGGAGTTTGAAGAATTCAATGAAATTCGCGAGCAGCTGGCGGCCATGATTGAAGAAGCCTTAGAGATTTATAAAACGCAGCAAAAACCGCTCAACCTCGCCGCTGTGATGCGCGACTATCTGGCTCAATATCCACGCGCGCGTCACTTTGACCTGGCGCGTATTGTGGTGGATCAGGCCGTGCGGCTCGGCGTAGCGGAAGCCGATTTAGCCGGTTTGCCTGTGGAATGGCAAGCCATTAATGATTACGGAGCCAAGGTGCAGGCACATGTCATCGACAAATATTGAACAAGTGATGCCGGTTAAACTGGCACAGGCACTGGCAAATCCGATTTTTCCGGCGCTGGACAGCCAGTTACGCGCCGGACGCCACATTGGTATTGAAGAGCTGGACAATCATGCTTTTCTGATGGATTACCAGCAGTATCTGGAAGAGTTTTACACCCGCTACAACGTTGAGCTGATTCGCGCGCCAGAGGGATTCTTCTATCTGCGTCCGCGTTCAACCACGCTCATTCCCCGTTCTGTCCTGTCTGAGCTGGATATGATGGTCGGTAAAATCCTTTGCTATCTCTATCTCAGCCCGGAACGCCTGGCGAATGAAGGCATTTTTACCCAGCAGGAACTTTATGACGAGCTGCTGTCCCTGGCGGATGAAAGTAAACTGCTGAAACTGGTTAATCAGCGCTCAACCGGCTCAGATCTCGATCGCGCCAAGCTGCAGGAAAAAATGCGTGCGTCTTTAAGCCGCCTGCGCCGTCTTGGCATGGTGTGGTTTTTTGGCAACGACAGCAGCAAGTTCCGTATTATCGAGTCCGTTTTTCGCTTCGGCGCCGATGTGCGCAGCGGTGACGATCCGCGGGAAGCGCAGCTGCGCCTGATTCGTGACGGTGAGGCAATGTTGCTGGATAACGCCACGGCCACGACTGAGGCTGATGACAGTGATGAGAATGACAGCGATGCGGGTGATATCGCGGAGGAAGAACAGGCATGATTGAACGCGGCAAATTTCGTTCGCTAACGCTGATCAACTGGAACGGTTTTTTTGCCCGAACCTTTGATCTCGATGAACTGGTCACCACGCTGTCGGGCGGTAACGGGGCAGGCAAGTCAACCACCATGGCGGCCTTTGTAACGGCGCTTATCCCTGACTTAACGCTGCTGCACTTCCGTAACACGACCGAAGCGGGCGCGACCTCAGGATCACGTGATAAAGGCCTGCACGGTAAACTCCGTGCCGGTGTTTGCTATGCCATGCTGGACGTCGTCAATTCACGTCACCAACGCGTGGTGGCGGGCGTCAGACTGCAGCAGATCGCCGGACGTGATAAGAAAGTCGATATCAAACCTTTCAGTATTCATGGTTTACCTACAGATACGCTGCCTACTGATATGCTGACGGAAATCCTCAACAGCCGTCAGGCGCGCGTGTTACCGCTTAATGAGGTAAAAGAACGTGTTGAGGCGCTGGAAGGCGTGCAGTTCCGTCAGTACAGCTCGGTCACCGACTATCACGCCATGATGTTTGATCTCGGCGTTGTCCCCCGTCGTCTGCGTTCGGCCAGCGATCGCAGCAAGTTTTACCGCCTGATTGAAGCCTCTCTTTACGGCGGTATCTCCAGTGCGATTACCCGCTCGCTACGTGATTATCTGTTGCCGGAAAACAGCGGCGTGCGTAAAGCCTTTCAGGATATGGAAGCGGCGCTGCGCGAGAACCGTATGACGCTGGAAGCGATCCGCGTCACCCAGTCGGATCGTGACCTGTTTAAGCACCTTATTTCTGAGGCCACCAGCTATGTGTCGGCGGATTATATGCGTCATGCCAACGAGCGACGCATCCACCTCGACAGCGCCTTACAGCTGCGCAATGAGCTGCTCAGCGGTCGCAAACAGCTGGCTTCTGAACAGTACCGCCATGTAGAGATGGCGCGCGAGCTGGCCGAACACAGCGGGGCGGAAAACGATCTCGAAGTCGATTATCAGGCGGCGAGCGATCACCTGAATCTGGTGCAGACGGCGATGCGCCAGCAGGAAAAAATCACGCGCTATGACAGCGATATTGAAGATCTTACGATCCGTCTGGAAGAGCAGAGCGAAGTCGTTGCTGAAGCGCGTGAAATCCAGGAAGAAAATGAGGCCCGTGCCGAAGCCGCAGAACTGGAAGTGGATGAGCTTAAGAGCCAGTTGGCCGATTTTCAGCAGGCGCTGGATGTGCAGCAAACCCGTGCTATTCAGTATCAACAGGCATTACAGGCGCTGGAGCGCGCCCGCACGCTCTGTCAGTTGCCAGACTTAACCATCGATAATGCCGCCGAATGGCAGGCCAGTTTCCAGGCGAAAGAAGAAGAAGCCACCGGGCAACTGCTGAATCTGGAGCAGAAGCTGAGCGTAGCAGAAGCCGCCCACAGCCAGTTTGAACAGGCGTTATCACTGGTCACCAGTATTGCCGGTGAGGTTAGCCGCAAAGAAGCCTGGCAGGTCGGGCGCGATCTGCTACGCGATGCCAGCAATCAACGTCACCATGCCGATCAGCTTTCCTCCCTGCGCCTGCGCCTGAATGAACTCGAACAGCGCCTGCGTGAGCAGCAGGAAGCCGAGCGTCTGCTGGCAGAGTTCTGTAAACGTCAGGGGCAGCACTACGATCCTGACGCGCTGGAAGGCCTTCAGCGTGAGCTTGAAGCGCAAATTGAGCAGCTGAACAGCAGCGTGGCAGACGCGGGCGAACAGCGCATGATGATGCGTCAGGAACTTGAGCAACTGCGCGAACGTATCACCGCGCTGACCGCGCGCGCGCCGCACTGGCTGGCCGCGCAAGAAATCCTGACTCAGCTCAGTGAGCAAACCGGTCAGGACCTGGCCAACAGCCAGGATGTGACGGAATACATGCAGCAGCTGCTGGAGCGCGAGCGTGAAACCACCGTTGAGCGTGACGAAGTCGCAGCCCGCAAGCGTGAAATTGAGCAGCAGATTGAACGCCTCAGCCAACCGGGCGGTGCCGAAGATCCTCGCCTGAATCAGCTGGCTGAGCGATTTGGCGGCGTACTGTTGTCGGAAATTTATGATGACGTAACGCTGGACGATGCGCCTTACTTTTCTGCCTTGTACGGCCCATCGCGCCACGCCATTGTCGTACCCGATCTGTCGCTGGTGCGCGAGCAACTCGATGGCTTAGAAGAGTGTCCGGAAGATCTGTACCTGATTGAAGGGGATCCGCAGTCGTTTGATGACAGCGTGTTTAGCGTAGACGAGCTAAAGAACGCAGTCGTGGTAAAAGTCGCCGAGCGTCAGTGGCGCTATTCCCGCTTCCCGAAAATCCCGCTGTTTGGTCGGGCGGCGCGCGAAAACCAGCTTGAATTACTCAATAACGAGCGCGACCGGCTGGCGGAACGTTACGCCACCTTGTCGTTTGACGTACAGAAGACGCAACGTCTGCATCAGTCATTTAGTCGCTTTATCGGCAGCCATCTTGCGGTGGCCTTTGATAATGACCCAGAAGCGCAAATCCGCCAGCTCGGCGCCCGTCGCGGTGAGCTCGAACGTGCGCTCAATCAGCATGAAAGTAATAATCAGCAACAGCGTCAGCAGTATGAACTGGCAAAAGAGGGCGTTGCACAGCTTAATCGCCTGCTGCCGCGCATCAGTCTGCTGCGGGATGAGACGCTGGCGGATCGCTGTGAGGAGATTCGCGAGCAGGTTGATGAGGCACAGGAGGCCGCGCGTTTCCTCCATTTACATGGCGCAAAACTGGCCAGACTGGAGCCGATGCTTGCGGTACTGCAAAGCGATCCTGAACAGCATGAGCAGTTGCAGGCGGATTACCAGCAGGCGCAGCAACAGCAACGTAACGCGCGTCAGCAGGCGTTTGCTCTGACCGAAGTGGTGCAGCGCCGTGCGCATTTCGGCTATGACGACTCTGCCAGCATGCTGGGCGGCAACAACGATCTCAGCGACAAACTGCGTCAAAGGCTGGAGCAGGCAGAAGCCGAGCGCAGCCGCTGTCGTGAGCGTTTGCGCGCCCATCAGTCGCAGCTGACGCAATATTCTCAGGTGCTGGCATCGCTTAAAAGCGCCTACGATGCCAAGCGCGATATGCTGAAAGAGCTGCAGCAGGAAATGCAGGATATCGGTGTTCAGGCCGATGCCAGCGCGGAAGAACGCGCGCGTATCCGCCGGGATGAACTTTATACGGCGTTAAGTCACAACCGCGCCCGCCGTAATCAGCTGGAGAAACAGCTCACTTTCTGCGAAGCAGAAATGGACAACCTGCAGAAAAAACTGCGCCAGCTTGAACGTAACTATCACCAGAACCGCGAACAGGTGGTGAGTGCTAAGGCGGGCTGGTGCCTGGTGCTGCGTCTGGTGAAAGATAACGGTGTTGAACGTCGTCTGCATCGTCGTGAACTGGCTTATCTCAGTGGCGATGAACTGCGTTCCATGTCGGATAAGGCACTGGGCGCACTGCGCCTGGCGGTGGCCGATAACGAACATCTGCGCGATGTGCTGCGTTTGTCTGAAGATCCGAAACACCCGGAACGTAAGATTCAGTTTTTCATCGCCGTGTATCAACATCTGCGCGAACGTATCCGCCAGGATATCATTCGCACGGACGATCCGGTTGAAGCCATCGAGCAGATGGAGATTGAACTCAATCGACTGACGGAAGAGCTGACGGCCCGTGAGCAGACTCTGGCTATCAGTTCACGCAGCGTCGCGAATATTATTCGTAAAACGATTCAGCGTGAACAGAACCGTATCCGCCAGCTGAATCAGGGGCTGCAAACCGTGAGCTTTGGTCAGGTGCGAAGCGTCAGGCTGAACGTCAACGTGCGCGAAACGCATGCCATGCTGCTGGACACCTTGTCTGAAGAGCACGAACAGCATCAGGATCTGTTTAACAGCAATCGACTCACGTTCTCGGAAGCGCTGGCTAAACTCTACCAGCGTCTGAATCCGCATATTGATATGGGGCAGCGTACACCACAAACCATCGGTGAAGAGCTACTGGATTACCGTAACTACCTTGAGATGGAAGTCGAGGTCAACCGGGGTTCAGATGGCTGGTTGCGTGCCGAAAGTGGCGCGCTTTCCACCGGTGAGGCCATTGGTACGGGGATGTCAATTCTGGTCATGGTGGTGCAGAGCTGGGAAGAGGAATCACGTCGCCTGCGCGGTAAAGATATTTCGCCTTGCCGTCTTCTGTTCCTGGATGAAGCCGCACGTCTGGATGCGCGCTCAATCGCGACCCTGTTTGAACTCTGTGAGCGACTGGAGATGCAACTGGTAATCGCGGCGCCAGAAAATATCAGTCCGGAGAAGGGCACCACCTATAAACTGATGCGTAAAGTGTTTAACAACACCGAGCACGTTCACGTGGTAGGATTGCGGGGCTTCGCGGCCGATCCACTGCCCGTGAAACGCAGCAGCGAAGCCGATCCGGCGAGTGAAACCACGACATAATATTCACGATGCAGAGATAGTCAAAAACAGCGCCATTAGTTAATCTGGTAACGGCATTTGTCACAGGAGGCAAATGCCGTTTTTATTTGTATACTCAATAATATGAGTAACAGCCCGATCGCAGTTGTTTCCTGACAGGCTGCGCGGTAGATCAATGAAGGGGGCAGGGATGTTACTGTATAAACGCTTCAAAATTCATCAGGTTAGTTCGTGGCTGACGCTAGCGCTCACGCTCATTCCCTGTGCAATGGCTCAGGCTGCGATCATCGCCGCGATGCCCGGTACGCACGCGGCGTACGCCACCACATCCGTCAGTGAGAGTCAGCAGAAGATTCGCCAGGCGTTTTCAGGCGACAGCCAGCCTTTTTACGGTGCTTCTCTGGCCGCGCTCTACGCCGCGCGTAACATGCAGCCGATCTGGCAGGATCATGAAGCCGTACAGAAATTTCAGCAGCAGCTGGCGGAGGTTGCCCTCTCCGGGGTGCAGCCGCAGTTTACCCGCTGGGTCGATCGCCTGACCGATCCTGACATCACAGGCTTTGCCCGTGATGTCACGTTGTCTGATGCGATGCTGGGCTATTTGCAGTTTGTCTCCTCGGTGCCTGCTCAGGGAGAAATCTGGCTGTACAGCACCACGCCCTACAAGCTGGCTGTGCCTTCTGTATCCGTGATCAATGCCTGGCAAAATGCCGTCAATGCGGGCAGTTCGGCGGCGTTTGTTAATTCACTGGTGCCGCAGCATCCGCAGTATCCACTCATGCATAAGGCCCTGAAAAGCCTGCTTGAAGATAAACAACCCTGGCCACAAATTAAAAATCGCGACACGTTACGACCTGGACAGGTCAGTGACGATGTGCCGGCGTTGCGGGAAATTCTTCGCCGCAGCGGCATGCTGAGTGCACAGGTAACCGCACCCGCGCCCAATGAGGATGTCGTTCCCACCGCACCCGTTGCCGTCAGCCACAGCGAGCAGCCTGTCGCCGTCAGCCCTTCGGCAGTCACGGTTAACGATATACCTGCTGCGGCACCCGGTGTTCAGGGTAACGTCCAGAATGCTCCCGCTGCGCCCGGCAGTGTGAATGTTTATAACGATGAGCTGGTCGCGGCGGTAAAACGCTTTCAACAGTGGCAGGGGCTGGACGCCGATGGGGCGATTGGCCTGCGTACACGGGAATGGCTGAATGTCTCTCCTCAACAGCGTGCGGCCTTGCTGGCGCTGAATATCCAGCGGCTGCGTTTGCTGCCGGATGATATGCACAACGGCATTATGGTGAACATCCCCAACTATTCGCTGAATTATTACAACAACGGCACTAAAGTGCTGTCCTCCCGGGTCATCGTGGGACGACCAGATCGTAAAACGCCGTTGATGCGAAGCGCACTAAATAATGTGGTGTTGAATCCGCCCTGGAATGTGCCGACCAATCTGGTGCGTCAGGACATTATTCCTAAGGTGAAACAGGACCCAACCTATCTGTATAAACATGGATACACGCTGCTGTCTGGCTGGAGCGCCGATTCCGAAGTCATCGATCCCAGCATGATTGACTGGAGTATGGTGTCAGCCTCATCCTTCCCTTACCGCATACGTCAGGCACCGGGGCAAACCAATTCACTCGGTCGCTATAAGTTTAATATGCCAAGCTCGGATGCGATTTATCTGCATGACACGCCGAACCACAATCTGTTTCAGCGCGATATTCGTGCGCTCAGCTCGGGCTGCGTGCGCGTGAATAAAGCTTCGGAACTGGCCGGTATTTTGTTGCAGGATGTCGGCTGGAATGACGCGCGTATCTCTGACACGCTCAAGCAGGGCGATACGCGCTATGTGCCCATTCGGCATCGCATCCCGGTTAACTTGTATTATTTAACGGCCTGGGTTGCGGATGACGGCAAAACGCAGTTCCGTACAGATATTTACAATTATGATAATACGGCGCGTTCGGCGAGCCAGGTCTTAAGCCGTGCGCAGCAGTTATTACTCTAATAGTTGATTTTCAATCGTTAGTCGTACGGTATGTCCGTTATTCAGTCCTGTCATTCAGGCGGCTTTATCCGGAGCCGCCTTCCAAACTTGCCCATAATGGGTTGACGTGCTACCGCCATAAAGTTATGGTTCGCCAGTACGTTTTTTGCACATGTCTTTGACTCTGCTTTCAGGTAAACCGCTCCATGTCTACAATCGATTCTTTACGTCGCAAACTGCTGCTTTGCGGAAGTGCCGCTGCCGGCCTGGCCTTACTGCCAGAGACCGCGATGGCATCACTCTCCACTTCACGCCCGCGGATATTAACGCTCAATAATCTTCACACTGGTGAAACCCTTAAAACGGAATTCTTTAACGGTAAAAGTTACGACAAAAGTGAATTGTCACGCCTGAACCACTTTTTCCGCGACTACCGTGCCAATAAAACCAAAAGTATCGATCCCCACTTATTTGACCAGCTCTATCGCCTTCAGGCGCTGTTAGAAACGCGCAAACCCGTCCAGCTCGTCTCCGGCTATCGCTCACTGGCGACGAACAATATGCTGCGGGAATCCGGGCCCGGTGTGGCAAAACACAGTTATCACACCAAAGGCCAGGCGATGGATTTCCACATTGAAGGGGTGACGCTGGCGAATGTTCGCAAAGCCGCATTAAAAATGCGTGCCGGTGGTGTAGGATATTATCCCAGCAGCAACTTTGTACATATTGATACCGGTCCCGTCAGGCACTGGTAGTAACGTCGGCAACGCTGCGGGTGCCGACCATGGAGCGTTATGAATTATCACATTATCCCCGTCACCGCCTTCGCCCAGAACTGTTCGGTTATCTGGTGCGAAACCACGCGTGAATCGGCCCTGGTGGACCCGGGTGGCGATGCCGATACCATCAGGCAAACGCTGGCGCAGCTTGATTTGAAGCCTGCACAGATTCTGCTTACGCATGGTCACCTCGATCATGTTGGGGCAGCGGCAGAACTGGCTGCATTCTGGCAGGTGCCGCTGGTCGGCCCGCAAAAGCAGGATGCTTTCTGGCTGGAATCCTTACCTACTCAAAGCCAAATGTTTGGGCTGGAATATTGTGCCCCGTTGACGCCGGATCGCTGGCTGGAGGAGGGGGATACCGTTCAGGTTGGTCAGGTCACGCTTGATGTGCTGCACTGTCCCGGACATACGCTGGGGCACATTGTATTTTTTGATGCCAAAGGCCGCTTACTGGTCTCAGGTGATGTGATCTTTAGCGGCGGCGTCGGGCGTACCGACTTCCCGCAGGGTAATCATCAACATCTCATCGATGCGATAAATAATAAGCTGCTGCCGCTCGGCGACGATGTGACGTTTTTACCCGGTCACGGGCCTGTGTCAACGCTGGGCCGTGAACGTCTGACCAATCCTTTCCTGCAATAAAAAATGGGCCAGAGTGGCCCATTTTTTTATACGCGATGCGCTTAGAGTACGGCGACAATCGCCTCGCACAGTGCAGACATATTATCTGGTGTCATACCGGCAACGTTTACGCGGCCTGAATTAACCGCATAAACCCCAAACTCCTCGCGCAGGCGAATGACCTGATCTTTGGTCAGCCCACTGAACGAGAACATGCCATTCTGCTTGATGATAAAGCTGAAGTCCTGCTGCGCACCTTTATCCGCCAGGGTGTTCACAAACAGTTGGCGCATGCGCTGGATACGCTGACGCATATCAGACAGCTCTTGCTGCCAGATAGTGCGGAGCGCGTCGTTGCCCAGAATCGTGGCCACCACGGCCGCACCGTGTGACGGCGGGTTAGAATAGTTGGCGCGGATGGTGTATTTCACCTGGCTGAATGCGGTGTCGGCCGTCGCGGCATCGCCCGCAACCAGCGTAATCGCACCCACACGTTCGTTATACAGGCCGAAGTTCTTGGAATAAGAACTGGCGACAATCAGTTCCTGATGGCTGGCCGCAAAAATGCGCAGACCTTCAGCATCCTCTTCCAGACCACGGGCAAAGCCCTGGTAGGCAAAGTCAAACAGGGGCAGCCAGCCGTTAGCCAGAGAGAGCTGTGCCAGCTGTTGCCACTGCTCTGCAGTAGGATCGATACCGGTCGGGTTATGGCAGCAGCCATGGAACAGCACCACATCACCGGCTTTCACCTCTTTCAGTGAGGCCAGCATGCCGTCAAAATCCAGGGTATGGTTTGCTGCGTCATAGTACTGGTATTCGCATACCTCAAGCCCGGCGGCATTAAACACGTTTTTGTGGTTCGGCCAGCTCGGGTTGCTCACCCACACGCGCTTAACGGACGTCTGAGTAGACAGGAAATCCGCGGCGACGCGCAGTGCGCCTGTACCGCCCGGCGTCTGTGCCGTGCGGGCTCTGCCCGCCGCGATCAGGGCATTGCCTTGACCAAATAACAATTCCTGCGTGCAGTGCGCGAAATCTGGCAGACCGTCAATGCTCAGGTAATTTTTGCTGGTTTCGTGTTCAAGCAGGTACTGTTCTGCTTTCTTAACGCTGGTGAGCACCGGGGTTTTTCCGGTTTCATCTTTGTAAACACCAATACCGAGATTGATTTTATTGGGGCGGTCGTCGGCGCGAAAGAGATCGGCCAGGCCAAGAATGGGGTCAGCGGGTGCAGCAGAGATCGATTCAAACATGAGTCGGGTCCAGTAGCGTGAACTTTAGCAAATGAACCATCAGGTTAACGTCAGCACGGCGAAATGCCAACCGTTTGCGATAAAATTCATCGTCTGTGCGACAGAATTACCCGTTCTTATGTTAACAGTGGGATAGCGCGGGGCTGAGCGCTAGGAAAGGGCAATAAAAAACGGAGCCGAGGCTCCGTTTTTTGTACTGCAGCAACAAAACTTAGAACTGGTAAACCAGACCAACACCAACTACGTCATCGTTAGGAATGCCGAGTGGGTTGTTTTTGTCCAGCTGGTTGATTTTGTAATCAACGTAGGTGGCCATGTTTTTGTTGAAGTAGTAGGTTGCGCCCACATCGAAGTATTTGTAGATATCAGCATCACCGATACCTTCGATGTCTTTGCCTTTAGACTGAACGTAGGCCAGAGATGGACGCAGACCGAAGTCGAATTGATACTGTGCGACCAGTTCAATTTCTTGTGTTTTGTTAGCGAATGCATCACCGCTAAATGTTTGACCATTAACGTTGAACACACCGGTAATTGGCGTAGAGTTACGGGTTTCACCGTACATTGCTGCCAGGTAAACGTTGTTAGCGTCATATTTCAGAGCCGTTGCCCAGTTTTCTGCATGCTTACCAGCACCAACGCCTGCGCCACGAGCGGTGACAGCGTTGTTGTTACTTACGGAACCGTCTGACTGGGTATTAGTACGATCGCTGCTGCTGTAAGCACCAACGATACCTACACCGATTGGAGAGGTGTAAGAGGTTGAAATACCGTAGCCATCACCGTTTGCACGGCGGGTATCAGTGCGGTCATTTTTGCCCTGATACTGAAGCGCAAAGTTCCAACCATCCACCAGACCAAAAAAGTTGGTGTTGCGGTAGGTCAGCAGACCGGTGCTACGACCGTTCATGAAGTTATCAGAATAACCTGAGTCACCACCGAATACGGGCAGCATATCGGTCCAGCCGATTGCATCATAAACCACACCGTAGTTACGGCCGTAGTCGATTGAACCTGCATCACCGAATTTCAGACCAGCGAAGCCCAGACGGGTTTTGTTGCCGCTCTGAGCATCAGAACCTTCAGAATTGTTCGCCTGAACGTTGTATTCCCACTGACCGTAACCGGTCATCTGGTCATTAATCTGGGTTTCACCTTTGAAACCGAAGCGAACATAAGTCTGATCGCCATCGTCGCCAGCGTTATCAGAAAAAGTATGACGTGCATCAGCTTTACCGTACAGGTCCAGCTTGTTGCCGTCTTTGTTATAAACTTCTGCTGCGTTGGCTGCGCCGGCGGCGAGCAGAGCAGGGATAACCACTGCCAGAATGTTGCGCTTCATCATTATTTATTACCCTCATTGGAGTTATTTGGACACCTGCCACTGCTGTCAAGAAAACTTTACGTGAACCTTGAAAGAAGTTTGGTGTCTCCTGTGTCTGCACGCATCTTTCCATCCCCCATCGGGTAATTCTACTGCGAAAATGCTACAAAAGTCGTAATCTTGTTTCAAATATAAAAAATGTATTACAAGATGTAAAAATAACGGAACTTTGTGAGTCATATCAAAATTTACAAAAATAAAAAAAGGCCGGCGATGCCGACCTCTATATATATATGAATTTCTTATATTTAATGCTGAAAATCAGAAGCTCGCGTTGCGTGGCGTCCGTGGGAAGGGGATAACATCTCTTACATTTTGTACGCCGGTGACATAGGCGATTAAACGTTCGAAACCTAATCCAAACCCTGAATGTGGCACGGTGCCATAGCGACGCAGATCGCGGTACCACCAGTAATCTTCTTTTTTCAGCCCCATCTCTTCCAGACGCGCATCCAGCACATCCAGACGTTCCTCACGCTGAGAACCGCCAATAATTTCACCAATACCCGGCGCTAACACATCCATCGCGGCCACGGTTTTCCCGTCGTCGTTAAGGCGCATGTAGAACGCCTTAATGTCCTTGGGATAGTTTTTCACTACCACAGGCGCTTTGAAATGCTTCTCGGCAAGATAACGTTCGTGTTCAGAGGACAGATCGATGCCCCACGACACCGGGTTCTCAAAGGTCTGCCCGCAGTTCATCAGGATATCGACGGCATCGGTATAATCGACCTGGGCGAAATCGGTGGTAACAAAACGCTCCAGGCGATTAATCGCATCGTTGTCTACGCGCTCGGCAAAAAATGCCATATCGTCTGCACGCTCATCCAGCACGGCTTTGAAGACATACTTGAGCATGGCTTCCGCCAGGGCTGCCGCATCGTCTAATGAGGCGAAAGCGATTTCCGGTTCCAGCATCCAGAACTCTGCCAGATGGCGGCTGGTATTGGAGTTTTCCGCACGGAACGTGGGGCCGAAGGTGTAGATTTTCGACAAGGCGCTGGCGTAGGTTTCACCGTTCAACTGCCCTGAAACCGTCAGGAAGGCCTCTTTCCCGAAGAAATCCTCCGAATAGTCGACTTTGCCCTGCTCGTTGCGCGGCAGGTTTTCCATGTCCAGCGTCGAAACACGGAACATCTCACCGGCCCCTTCAGTGTCAGAGGCGGTGATCAGCGGCGTGGAAACCCAAAAGTAGCCGTTCTCATGGAAGAAGCGGTGCAGCGCCTGGGCCAGGGTATGACGAACGCGCGCCACGGCGCCAATCAGGTTGGTACGCGGACGCAGGTGGGCCACCTCACGCAGGTATTCGATACTGTGACGTTTTGCCGCCATTGGGTAGCTGTCGGGATCTTCTACCCAGCCCACGACCTCCAGCTTTGTCGCCTGAATTTCGAATGCCTGACCCTGACCCGGAGATGCAACGACCTTACCGGTGACGATGACGGAACAGCCGGTGGTCAGGTGCAGCACTTCGTCCTGATAATTATTCAGAGAATTATTGACGACAGCCTGAACGGGATTAAAGCAGGAGCCGTCATAGACAGCGATAAAGGAAAGACCGGCTTTGGAATCTCTTCGGGTACGCACCCAACCACGTACGGTGACTTCACTGTCAACCGCGACGCGACCGTGCAGTACATCCGCTACAGGCACTACGCTCATAAATATCTCTCTATATAGAAGAAGTGTGTGAATGAATTCCCCAGACTGGGGTGTAGCTATGTTACTTGTGAGTCAACAGGAAACAAGCAAAATTCAGGGGAATAACCGATTTATTGCAGGAAGGCGGGGCGCGATAACGCCCCGATAACAAAGACGCTAGCTGGCTTTTTTAACTAGTGGCAGATCAAAGGCTTTTCTCAGGGCCTTAACGAACGCTTTATCCTGACAAATGGTTTTACCTGGGCTGTCGGAAAGCTTGGCGACCGGCTTACCATTACATTGCACCAGCTTAATCACGATATTGAGCGGCGTAACGCCAGGAATATCACAAGTCAGGCGCGTGCCGATGCCGAAGACGACGTTGGTACGCTGACCAAAGTGGCGATACAGCGCCAGCGATTTATCCAGATTGAGGTTATCTGAGAACACCAGCATTTTCGTGAGCGGATCAATACCTAACTTCTGATAATGGGCCAGCGCTTTTTCGCCCCACTCAACCGGGTCACCTGAATCGTGGCGCAGCCCCTGGTAACGGCGGGCGAACACCGGGCCGAAATCGCGCAGGAAGGCATCCATGGCGATACAGTCCGTGAGTGCAATGCCCAGCTTGTCGTCATATTCATCCAGCCAGGCCTGTAAGGCAGCGCGCTGACTGTTCGCCAGTACCGGACTGATTTGCTGAAAAGCCTGGAACCACTCGTGGGCCTGGGTACCCACTGGCGTGAGTGCGAGGCGACGGGCCAGGTCGTAGTTACTGGTGCCCATCAGCCAGGGAAAATCCTGTTTCAGCGTGCTGACGATCGATTCCTGCACATCCTGGGAATAGCGGCGGCGGGTACCAAAATCCATCAGGCGAAAACGTGACATGTCAGTGTCGGCAACCTGAGTCTTAAAGGTAGCGAGTTTCTGATGCAGAAAATCCACGGCCTGCTGGCTGCTGATGGCCGGTGTACGGTGGCGATGGACCACTTCACTGATCAAGGCCAACAGGGGGACTTCCCACATGATCACTTCCCGCCAGGGGCCCTGGATACGAATAGCCAGCTTGCCATGATGATTGCGAACTTCTACCTGCTGCGGGTCGTAGCGAAAATTTCGCAGCCAGTTAAGGTAGTCATCAGCAAAGAAGGGCAGATCAGATAACCAGGCATATTCAGCATCGGTCAGCGCCAGTGCCTGCATGGCGTCAATGGCTGTACGGATCTCGTCAGCATAAAAACCCAGCAATTCGTCGCTACGGCAGCGAAACTCCGCGGCCACCGTGACATCATGGTAACGGTGGAATACGGCTTGCTGCATATGGAGCTTATAAGCATCCGTATCCAGCAGCGAAGTCAGTATCGGGGAAGCATGTCCTGTCATGGCGCGTTTCGGCATCCTGTTCGGTGGCGCAGAGCCCGGTGTATTAAACGTCGTAAAAGACGCAAAAGTATAAATCACTAAGAGACAGCGATCACAGCATATTTCAGGATAGCGAGTCGAGGACGAAATGTGTCATTGTTAACAAATTGTAGCCATTTTACCTGATGTGCACGTTGTGCATGCTAAGCTCGGCGCATCATGCTTAGACGTTTGACGCGTAAGGCTTATACTTGAGTGAATAATACAAAGACGTTGATGAATAACTACTTAATGCGGGACGGAATATGACGCAGCAGCCACAAATAAAATATCGACACGATTATCGTGCACCAGACTACACCATCACCGATATCGATTTAACCTTTGAACTCGATGAAAGCACCACGCGGGTGACGGCGGTGAGTCAGGTTAAGCGTCAGGGAGACAGCCAGGCTGAACTGCGTCTGGACGGCGAAGATCTGACGCTGATCTCGCTGGAAGTGGATGGACAGGCCTGGACGGCCTGGCGTGAAGAGGCGGGTTGCCTGGTGCTCAGCCAGTTACCGGACAGCTTTACGCTGAAAATCGTCAATGACATTCATCCCGATCGTAACAGTGCCCTTGAAGGCTTATACAAATCGGGTGAAGCGCTCTGTACCCAGTGTGAAGCCGAAGGCTTTCGGCATATTACTTGGTATTTAGATCGCCCCGACGTGCTGGCACGCTTCACGACCACCGTCATTGCCGACGGCAGCCGTTATCCTTTCCTGCTGTCTAACGGAAATCGCATTGATAGCGGTCAGGACGACAAGGGCCGTAACTGGGTGAAGTGGCAGGATCCGTTTCCTAAGCCCTGTTATTTGTTTGCGCTGGTCGCGGGCGATTTTGACGTGCTGCGTGACAGCTTTACTACGCGTTCGGGTCGGAATGTGGCGTTGGAGATCTTCGTCGATCGCGGCAATCTGGATCGTGCCGACTGGGCGATGACGTCATTAAAGAACAGCATGAAGTGGGATGAGGAGCGTTTCGGCCTGGAGTATGACCTCGACATCTTTATGATTGTTGCGGTGGACTTCTTCAACATGGGGGCCATGGAGAATAAAGGGCTTAACGTTTTCAACTCCAAATACGTGCTGGCCAAAGCCGAAACCGCCACCGATAAAGATTATCTGGGGATTGAGGCGGTCATCGGTCATGAATATTTCCACAACTGGACCGGTAACCGTGTGACCTGTCGCGACTGGTTCCAGCTGAGCCTGAAAGAGGGGCTGACCGTGTTTCGCGATCAGGAGTTCAGTTCCGACCTGGGATCGCGTGCGGTAAACCGAATCGATAATGTGCGTATTATGCGCGGCGCGCAGTTTGCCGAGGACGCCAGCCCGATGGCGCACCCTATCCGCCCGGATCAGGTTATCGAGATGAACAACTTCTACACCTTGACGGTGTATGAAAAGGGATCAGAAGTGATCCGTATGATGCACACCTTGCTGGGCGAAGCGAATTTCCAGAAGGGCATGCAGCTCTATTTCGAACGTCATGACGGTAGCGCGGCGACCTGTGATGATTTCGTTCAGGCCATGGAAGACGCGTCTAACGTTGATCTTTCCCAGTTCCGTCGCTGGTACAGTCAGTCAGGCACGCCTACGCTCTCGGTACGCGATGACTACAATCCGGAACTGGAGCAGTACACGCTTCACGTGACGCAGCACACGCCGCCGACGGCCGAGCAGAAAGAGAAACTGCCTCTGCATATCCCGCTGGACATCGAACTGTATGACGGACAGGGTAAGGTCATTCCGTTGCAGCATAACGGTCATCCGGTGCATAACGTGTTGAACGTAACGGAAGAGTTCCAGACCTTTATTTTCGACAACGTTTACTTCCAGCCGGTGCCATCGCTGCTGCGTGAGTTTTCCGCGCCGGTGAAGCTCGACTACAAGTGGAGCGACGCGCAGCTGACGTTCCTGATGCGTCATGCAAGCAACGATTTTTCACGTTGGGACGCGGCGCAAAGTCTGTTGGCAACCTACCTGCGTCTCAATGTCGCGCGCCATCAGCAGGGCCAGCATCTGTCGCTGCCGTTGCATGTCGCTGATGCCTTCCGCACGGTGCTGCTGGATGCCAACAGCGATCCGGCGCTGACCGCTCTGATTCTGTCGCTGCCTGGCGAAAACGAAATCGCCGAACTGTTTGAGATTATCGATCCTCAGGCAATTGCACTGGTGCGCGAAGCTCTGGTTCGTACCCTGGCGCGGGAACTGGCAGATGAATTCTTTGCCGTTTATAACGCCAATCAGCAGGCGGAGTACCACGTTGATCATGCGGAAATCGGCAAACGTTCGCTGAAGAACATCTGTCTGTACTATCTGGCGTTTGGTGATATGGATCTGGCGGATAAACTGGTGCAGGCGCAATACCACCATGCCAATAACATGACGGATTCCCTGGCGGCACTCTCCGCTGCGGTGGCGGCACAGTTACCCTGCCGTGATGCGCTGTTAGCCGACTATGATGAGCGCTGGCACAAGGATGGCCTGGTCATGGACAAATGGTTTATGTTGCAGGCTACCAGCCCGGCGCAGAATGCCTTACTCAACGTGCGCCGTTTACTGTCACATCGTTCCTTCAGTATGGGCAACCCGAATCGCATCCGTTCACTGATTGGCGCTTTTGCTTCGGGTAATCCTTCCGCCTTCCACGCCGAAGACGGCAGCGGATATCGTTTCCTGGTGGAGATGCTGACGGATCTGAACACCCGCAATCCGCAGGTGGCTTCGCGTATGATTGAGCCATTAATTCGTCTGAAACGTTACGATGCCCACCGTCAGGCGCTGATGCGCCAGGCGCTGGAACAGTTACAAGGACTGGATAAACTGTCGGGCGATCTGTACGAGAAAATCACCAAGGCACTGAATGCCTGATAAGAAACGGCGGGCAAATGCCCGCCGTTTCTTTAACGCTGTTGCGCGTAGCGGGGAGGCTTTTCTGCCGCGCCGCGGCGCATCACCCGATCCAGCACTTCGGCTTCCAGCTCTGCCAGACGCGCCGAGCCTCGCCGCCGTGGCCGGGGCAAATCGACCTGCAAATCCAGTCCTATCTGGCCTTCCTCTATCAGTAATACCCGATCAGCCATCGCGACCGCTTCACTGACATCGTGCGTGACCAACAGAACCGTGAAGTGGTACTGCTGCCACAGCGATTCGATGAGCTCCTGCATCTCGATTCGCGTTAAGGCGTCCAGCGCACCCAGAGGCTCATCCAGCAACAGCAGGCCGGGACGGTGAATTAACGCCCGGGCCAGTGCCACGCGCTGTTTCTGCCCACCGGATAAAGCGGCAGGCCAGTCTTGCGCTCTGTCCGCCAGGCCTACCGCTTCCAGCGCCTCCAGGGCGGCTTTACGCCATGCCTTGCCACGCAGGCCGAGAGCGACGTTATCAATCACTTTTTTCCACGGCAGCAGTCGCGCATCCTGGAACATTAACCGGGTTTCTTCACGTGCGGTCTGCAGCGGCGCATTGCCTGCCAGCAGCTCGCCCTGGGTCGTGCTTTCCAGACCGGCCAGCAGACGCAGCAGGGTGCTTTTACCGCAGCCGCTGCGGCCGACTACGGCAACAAACTGGCCGGAAGGAATATGCAGATCGATATGATTCAGAATGGTGCGTTCACCGTATTTTTTACTGACGCCCTTCACACCTACGGGGGTACCCGCATTCAGACGCGCCGGGCTGGCGGAGTTTATCATGCTGTTTTCTCCTGACGTTGATAGGCCGGATGCCAGCGTAACCAGACGCGTTCCAGCAGCAGTGCGCTGACATCAGCCAGTTTTCCCAGCAGGGCATAAAGAATAATGGCGACCATCACCACATCGGTTTGCAGAAATTCACGGGCATTCATGGCCAGATAGCCAATCCCTGCGTTAGCCGAAATTGTCTCGGCGACGATCAGGGTCAGCCACATCAACCCCAAAGCAAAGCGGACGCCCACCATGATGCTCGGTAACGCACCCGGTAAGATCACCTGAACAAACAGGCTCCAGCCGGATAAGCCGTAGCTACGGGCCATCTCAACCAGCCCACGATCCACATTACGAATACCGTGATAGGTATTCAGGTAGATGGGAAACAGCGTACCCAGCGCCACCAGAAAAATTTTGGCTGACTCATCAATGCCAAACCACAGAATGACCAATGGGATCAGCGCAAGATGGGGCACGTTACGTAACATTTGCAGCGAAGTATCCAGCAAACGCTCACCCAGTCGCGAAGTGCCGGTAATTAATCCCAGTACCAGGCCGAGCGATCCGCCAATGCTGAAGCCAAGTAACGCTCGCCAGCTGCTGATGGCGAGATGCTGCCAGAGCTCTCCGCTGACAGCCAACTGCCAAAAGGTCGTCACAATCTTTTCCGGCGCTGGCAGGATACGGCTGGACAACCAGCCGGTCTGTGACGCAACTTGCCAGACCACCACCAGTAACACCGGCAGCAGCCAGGGCACCAGCGCCGCTGAGAAGGATTGACGTAGTCTGGTCATCGTTATCTCCTCATGCCCGCGCGGCTTTTTTCTCTGGCGTAAAATCATTGGCGACCGCTTCACCGTGCGCCTGAACAACACGAGGCTGGGGAATCTGGGGAATAGCCAGATCCAGATGGGGGAACAGCAGCTCGCCGACGCGATAAGCCTCTTCCAGATGCGGATAACCAGAGAGAATAAAGGTTTCAATGCCCAGGGCTTCGTACTCTTTCATGCGAGCCGCTACGGTAGGCGCATCGCCAACCAGCGCGGTGCCTGCCCCGCTGCGCACCAGCCCAACGCCAGCCCAAAGGTTGGGGCTGATTTCCAGTTTATCGCGGCGTCCGCCGTGCAGGGCGGCCATGCGCTGTTGGCCTACCGAGTCGGTGCGCTGGAAGGCACTTTGTGCTTTGGCGATGGTGGCATCATCCACATTCGCGATCAGCTTATCGGCTGCCTGCCAGGCTTCCTCATTGGTTTCTCGCACGATGACATGCAGCCGGATGCCAAACCGGACTTTTCGGCCCTGTGCTGCGGCTTTCGCCCGCACCTGCTCAATTTTTTCTTTCACCAGTGCAGGCGGTTCTCCCCAGGTGAGGTACACATCAACCTGTTCGGCAGCCAGATCCTGAGCGGGCTCTGACGAACCCCCGAACCACAGCGGCGGACGAGGCTGCTGTACCGGCTTAAACATCAGACGCGCACCTCGTACATGCACGTGCTTGCCTTCGTAATCCACCGTTTCGCCTTCCAGCACGCGGCGCCAGACGCGGGTAAATTCGGCCGATTCTGCATAGCGCTCACGGTGGTCAAGAAAGACGCCATCACCGGCCAGTTCCTCGGGATCGCCCCCGGTCACCAGGTTGAACAACGCGCGTCCGTTGGAAAGACGATCGAGCGTTGCAGCCTGACGCGCCGCCTGGGTGGGGGAAATCACGCCAGGACGCAGCGCGACAAGGAAGCGCAGACGCTGCGTAACGGGGATCAGCGATGCCGCCACCAGCCAGGCATCCTCGCAGGAACGCCCGGTAGGGATCAGTACGCCGCCAAATCCCAGACGATCGGCAGCCTGGGCAACCTGTTGTAAATAGGCATGATCAACCGGACGCGCGCCCTCAGCCGTGCCAAGATAATGGCCGTCACCATGGGTTGGAAGGAACCAGAATACGGAAACACTCATTTTTCTCTCCTTATTGCGTCACGGCCTGGGGATGCCAGATGCGCTCGGCAATCGATACTTTTACGGGAATCAGATGATTGGCATAAAACAGATCGGCGGTTTTCTGCTGCATAGCAACCGTGCGCGCACTGACCGGACTGACCGGGCTGGGTGGACGGTGGTCCAGGTTGCTGGCAATGACGGCCTCAGGCAGACCGATCGATGTCGAAAGCAGATGAATACTCTGGTCACGTTCGCTACGCGTCAGGGCTTCGGCATCACTAAAGGCTTTTAACGTCGCTAAGACGAAGTCATTGTGTTCCTGCGCAAAATGGCGGGTTGCAAGGTAGAACGGTCCCGTCTGGTTCAGCGTGGTGCCGTCTTTCAACACGCGGACATTGCCCTGAAGCAGTACGGCAGAATAGTAGGGGTCCCATATTGCCCAGGCGTCCACGTTACCCTGCTGGAAAGCGGCGCGCGCATCGGCTGGCGTCAGATAAACCGGCTGGATATCTTTGATACTGAGACCCGCTTCTTCCAGCGCACGCAACAGCAGATTGTGCGAGCTGGAACCCTTTTGGAACGCCACCTTTTTGCCTTTGAGATCGGCAACCGACTTCAACGGACTGTTCTGGCTGACCAGGATGACCTCAGCTTTCGGCTTAGGCGGCTCTGAGCCGATATACAGCAAATCCGCCCCGGCTGCCTGGGCGAAAATAGGCGGAATATCACCGGTGCTGCCAATATCAATACTGTTAACGTTCAGCGCTTCCAGCATTTGCGGTCCGGCCGGGAATTCGATCCATTGAATACGGGTAGCAGGGAAACGCTTCTCCAGCAGCTGATGCTCCTTGGCCAGCACCATACTGACCGATCCTTTTTGATAGCCGATGCGAACCTGTGCAGGGGCGGGTTCTGCGGCATTCACCTGCGCGCCTGCCACGAACATCCCTGCCATTAACCACGCGCTGATTATTCGTTTCATCATTGTTTCCTTACACAGCCAGGGCAACGGGCTGATGACGTCGGGACAGCGCCAGCCAGAACGTGTGCACCGCTTCCTCCAGACGGGTAGCCAGTACCGGATCCAGTTCCGGCTGGCGATCATAGTGATGAATTTGTTTATCTTCGGCGTAAACACCATGAAGCACTTCTTCGGCTTTCAGGGCGTTTAATACGGGCTTGAGTGCGTAATCCAGGGCCAGCATATGGCCAGCGCTGCCCCCGCTGGCTAACGGCAGCACCACTTTGTGGGCCAGCGCGCGTTCAGGTAACAGATCCAAAACGGTTTTTAGCGCGCCCGAGAAAGACGCCTTATAAACCGGCGTGGCAATAACCAGGCCATCAGCCTGAGCCAGGTCTTCGCTCAGGGCGAGAATAGCCGGGGAATCGAAGCGGGCGTTGATCAGATCCTCAGGCTGAAAGTTATGAATATTCCAGGGAATAACCTCAACACCGGATGCTTCCAGTTTGCGCTGGCACAGCGCTAATAACGATGTGGACCGTGAAGGAAATCTCGGACTACCTGCCAGGGTGAGCACTCTCATTACGACTCCTTATAACTGAAAGTTATTGATTATCTTTTGTTGAGAACTGATGCTTTCATCCTGGCAGAGGCGACGGCACGGCTTAAATGATTTTTCTGACAATCTAAAGGTGAAAACCGGCAAAAGGCCTGAAGCGAGACCGCCGCGTCTCTGAGAAAGACCTGATGCGACAAATCTTAAAAACGCCAGGACGGGCGAGTCGATACATTAATCCGGGTGAATAAAATTCGTTTAAACCTGGAAATCCGTACATTTGGTTACTTGAGTATCAGAAAAGTGAAACATTCAGGTGAAACGAAAAACACGCCTTTCGCTTTTTTAAATTCACAGGAGGAAGGAAAAAGAAAAAAGAATTAAAATTCAACGTTATTTAACGCGATGGCGAGAGGGGATTAGGAATAGTTGCATCAGGCGGTGCGTGTTAAGCGCAGCAGTCTGGCGAAGTTTTTAACAACAATTCATTTTTAGTTACAGATGTCCAGCCTGAAAACACCCTGAACAGACGGCCGTGCCTAAATGGTTCCTCAACGGGGAGATGATTATCAGCGAGCTATTCTTCAGATTTTCTAACCATGGTTTTTGTCACATTCGGACCCTGTTGAGATTGAGGCAGGCATTTTAGTCATTCAGGCAGTAAAATGTCTCTGCTCAATGTAAGCGCCTGTTATTTTAAAATTACTATTCGCCTTTGGTCAGTGCCTGTCTCGGGCTGGTGGATTTATTTGTCCTTTTCTAACAGCAGAGAAAACCTGTATGTCTGACATCCTGTTATCGGTCATTATTCCCACTTACAATGTTGAAAAATATATTGTCGAATGTGTGGATTCATTATTAAGACAAATTAGCGCGCCAAACGAAATTATCATTGTTAACGACAGTTCTACCGATGGAACCGTGGCATTAATTGAACAGCACTATGGCCATCTTCCTCAGGTGAAACTGATCACTATTGCCAACGGTGGCGCAGGTAATGCGCGTGATAAAGGCGTTGAGGTCGCTGAAGGGCAGTTCGTTTTCTTTTGCGACCCGGATGATGTGGTGGTGGAGGGATTCGTCAATGAGCTGGCCCAGGTTGTCGACAATTATCCCGATACCGATTTATTTTGTTTTAATTCCAGCGCTTACCGCGAAGACAAACCGGACGTGACGTGGCCAAAAGTCAGGCATAACCTGACCGGCATTCAGAAGCCACAGGATGTCCTGCTAAGTTTGCTGCATAATGGCTCCTATACGTCGGCGGCCTGGAATTATGTGGTAAGAAAAACCGTTATCCAGCAGCATCATTTGCGCTTCGTCGATCGCGTGCATGAAGATCACAAATTTACCTTATCGGTATTTATGCATTGCCAACAGGCATGGGTCACTCGCCAGACGTATTACAAACAGCGTATCCGCGTTGGATCACTGACTAACAGCAGTAAAAGTCCATCCTTTTTCGCCCAACGCTACAATGCGTTTATTGCCACCTATGACACCTTATGTTGCGCGCAGACCCAAAGTGAATTAAAAAAGGCGCTGGAAAAAGCTTACCTTATTCACTCCTTCCGTTTAATGATCTATCTGTCGCTCTACAATCAAACGCCTGTACCGGAATATGTGCTTAATGCGATTCGATATCTGGGGCGCCGAATTAAAGCCGGCAGCCTCAAAGAATGGCTGCTGCTTAACCGTCCGGAAACCTTCATTTTATTGCAAAGCCATAAAGTGAAGAAAGAACTCAAACGCGTTCCGTAATTCCTAAAAATGGGACCTGATGTTGTTTGCACCTGAGCGAAATGAGAAGGTGAGACATGCAATGTGTATAAGGTTGTTGCGACATGGCAAAAGTGCTCGATAAAAGTTTAGTAGTGAATATCTTATCTTTGCTGGCGTACCGGGGAGCCTCGTTCCTGTTTCCGCTGGCGACGCTCCCCTATCTGGCGCGCGTGCTGGGGGTGGACCATATGGGGATTCTGGCGCTGGCGATTGCCTGCGTCCTTTACTGCAGTACCATCTCCGACTGGGGATTCAATGTTTTTACCACTAAGGACATTGCCCATCACCGTGACGATAAGGCACGTGTTACCCAGCTTTTTTGGTCCACCTTTAATGCCAAGCTGATGCTGTTACTGGTTACCAGCGGTACGTTACTCACTGCGACGTGGTTTAATCCGTCCTGGCATTCGCTGTTCTTTATTATTCTGGCCAACTGCACCACCTTAATCGGCTCACTGTTTTCGTTTGGTTGGTTAATGCAGGGCTTCGAAAAGCTGGGCAAAACCGCAGTGATTGCCACTTTTGGTAACTTTTGTGCCATTCCGCTCACGTTCCTACTGGTTAAAACGCCGGACGATACCTGGCTGGCTGCGTTGATACCGGGCGCGGTATCGATCATCAATGCCATCATTACGCTGAAGTTTGTGCTGGAAATGAAGGTGATTGGCGCGTATCGCTTTGAACCACGCGAAATCAAACAGCGCATTACCGACAGTGCCGATGTCTTTATTGCCATCGCAGGTGCCAATCTGTTTAACAGCGTAAACGTCGTGATTCTGGCGTCGTTTACCTCGCACTATATGGTGGGGATCTATAACGGTGCGGACAGGCTGCGCAAGGCCGCCAACTCGGTGCCGGAGCAGATTGGTAGCGCGTTTTTCCCCCGCGTAAGCCACTTATTTGGGCGTGATAAAGCCGCCGCAGTGGCGGCGACGCGCAAAAGCCTGATGCTGTCATTTGCGTTGAGCCTGTCTATCGTGATCTTCACCTGGCTGTTTGCCGATGAGGTTGTCGCACTGCTGTTAGGGAAAGACTTCCTGCCGTCAGCGGATGTGCTGCGCGTCTTTGTACTCTGCTTCCTGTTTGGCAATATTGCCTATCCGGCGGGCCTGCAGATTTTGATTCCGCATGGACTGGCGCGGCAACGTATGATGGTAATGATGGTTGCGGGGGTGGTTAACGTCCCGGTGTGCTGTCTGCTGGCATGGAAGTTTGGGGCCATCGGTGCGGCCTGGTCGATGGTGCTGGCCGAGGTGCTGGTCTGTATTGGTATCTTCGGCATTATGGTGCGGCATAACATCTGGCGCGACTATGCTTTCCCGGACAGGCTGAATTCCCGTACAGCAAACGATTCCGTTGTGTAAGATCAAAACGACTTTAAACAGTCTTCCGACTTAGCGCCCCGCGATTTACTTTTGCGCCAGAGCACCTTACCATTCTGGCGCACAATTTCCCGTGCACTGATTTTCACCATCGCTTCCGTCTTCCAGGAGAGTGCATGTTTTACTCAATTGTCCGACCGGCGTTGTTCAGGCTCGATCCTGAACGTGCGCACCATCTCACCTTTCAGCAATTACGCTTTATGAGCGGCACGCCGCTGGAAATGATCATTCGCCAGCATTTACCCTCGCGTCCGGTTACCTGCATGGGGCTGACCTTCGACAATGCTCTTGGCCTGGCGGCGGGCCTGGATAAAAACGCCGAGTGTATTGATGCATTTGGGGCAATGGGGTTCGGCTTTGTGGAGGTCGGAACGGTCACGCCGCGCGCGCAGGCGGGCAATGACAAGCCACGCATGTTTCGCTTAGTGGAAGCCGAAGGGATTATTAACCGCATGGGATTTAATAATCTCGGCGTTGATAACCTGGTTGAAAACGTAAAAAAATCCCGCTTTAAAGGCGTGCTCGGGATCAATATTGGCAAAAATAAAGACACACCCGTGGAGCAGGGAAAAGACGATTATCTGATCTGTATGGAGAAGGTGTACGCGCACGCCGGTTATATCGCGATCAATATTTCATCACCCAATACGCCGGGTTTACGCTCGTTACAATATGGTGAGGCGCTGGACGATCTGCTCATTTCCATAAAAGCCAAACAGAAAGATCTGGAAAAACGGCATCTCAAATATGTGCCGGTGGCTGTTAAGATCGCGCCGGATCTTTCTGAAGACGAATTGATCCAGGTTGCCGACAGTTTAATACGTCACCAAATTGATGGTGTCATTGCGACCAATACCACGCTCGATCGTTCTCTGGTAAAGGGCCTGAAATATGGCGAAGAAATCGGTGGATTAAGTGGTCGTCCGGTACAGTCGCGCAGTACCGCCGTCATCCAGCGACTGTCGCAGGAGTTACAGGGAAGATTGCCCATTATTGGCGTAGGCGGTATTGATTCGCTTACTGCTGCGCGTGAAAAAATAGCAGCGGGCGCGACGTTGGTTCAAATTTATTCTGGCTTTATTTATAAAGGGCCCGGTTTAATTAAAGATATCGTGACCCATATCTAAGACATTCGCCATAATAATGCGCCGGGGGGTTTATTTATCCCTCCGGCTCGTTTATATTTTGTCCTGTTGCACGATTTTTCAGCATGCATTTTTATTTTATGGATTTTTAGCTTTAGCGCAGCGGTAAATACAGGGCACATGATGAAAATTAAACCCGATGACAAATGGCGTTGGTTCTACGACGCAGAGCACGACCGTATGATGCTCGATCTGGCTGACGGTATGCTTTTTCGTTCCCGCTATGCACGTAAAATGCTGACCCCTGATGCTTTCATCGAATCCGGATTCTGTGTTGACGATGCGGCTCTTTATTTCACGTTCGAAGAGAAGTGTCGTCAAAGCCCGCTAAGCAGCGACCAGCGTGCCGAGCTGGTTTTAAATGCGCTGGTTGCCGCACGTTTCCTGAAGCCACTGATGCCGAAAAGCTGGCATTTCTCCGCGCACCGCCAGCCTATGCAGCCTGCGGTGGGTGAGATGGTGGCGGTGACGCTGGCGGACAGCGGCGAGCAGGCGCGTCTGCTGGTGGTTGAAAACGGTGATAATGCCGCACTCTGCTTACTGGCACAGCCCGCTCTGACGCTGGCGGGCAAGGGGATGGTGCTCGGCGATGCGATTAAAGTGATGAACGATCGGCTACAACCGCACCAGCAGGAAAAAACCACGCGCTATGCGCGCGCGGTGTAATTCAGATCACCTCGATATCGCTTGCAGGAATACAGCTGCAACTCAATATAGTGCCATCGTGACGGATGGCGCTTTGCTTTAAGGCGTTCACCTTTCCCGCAACCAGCGTTATTTTACAACTGCCGCACAGACCCGCCCGACACGAATAGGGAATGCGAAAGCCCTGGGCTTCAAGCTGCTCAAGTAAGACCTGCTGATTATCACCGCTGAAACGCTGGCCCTGCCAGGTGATGGTTACCTGCGCGGCGGGTTGCCGTTGCGGTTTCAGTGTTTCAGTCACCTCTCCTGGACCATAGGCGCGCGGCGACTGGCGTTTCAGTATCTTGACGGCGTCGCCAGCGCGAATAATACCGCTGTTGAGCGCGATCAGATTCAGGCCAAAATCAATGTCCCCGCTGCCGTCCTGCGCTGTCCGAAAGCCCTGCAGCGTGGTCAAAGGTTGCCCCTCAGGATGCTTCTGACCACTTTCCACGCCAATCGTGGTAAAAACACAGCGGCTACAGGGTTTTGGAACGGCGAAATTAACCTGACCGATAGCGATCTCCGCCCAGCTGTCTTCATCCCACGCAGGTGCGCCACTCACGACCAGGTTTGGCCTGAATTGTTCGATTCGCACGCTGGCGGGACAGCGCTGCTGTAAATCCTGCAGCGAAGCACTGTTCACGAGCAGGTAGGGATATCCATCGGCAAAGCCCAGTGGCACATCGGTAAAACGTTTGACGCGGCGTGAAGGCTGCGGTCCTACCCAGCGTAGCTGCACCGGTCGTGGAAAGAACGCACTCAGCCACTGGTTGATCGTCTCGGGTGCGATTCGTGAGGTAAACGTATTGCCCCAGACCTCCGTGGGCTGCTCAGCATGGGTAAAGTCGGCAAAACGAATGAGCGACTGGCTGCCGTCGGGGGCCTGTAAGAACAGACCGTCTGGCGTAATCGCCGGCGTGAACTGTACCATCTCCGGAAACTGACGCGCCGTAATAAAGGTTCCGTCAGGTTCGGTCACCATAAAGATACGGTCATAGGTTAACCCGCTACTGGCAGCCCAGGCATGTGAGACCTGCAACCCGCGCATGGATTTTACGGGATGGATAAATAAGCGGGAAAGCGTGATCATGAAAGTCTCCAGAAGCGGGCGCGCAAGACAAAAGAAGCTAACTTTATGACATAGGTCTGCGATTCGCTATAATGCGCAACAATTTTCTCAAGAGTAAAAAAGTGACGATATGAATTCTCTGTTTGCCAGCACGGCGCGTGGGCTCGAAGAGCTGTTAAAAAATGAGCTGGACGCGCTGGGCGCGCAGGATTTGCAAGTGGTACAGGGAGGCGTTCACTTCAAGGCCGATGACCGCGTAATGTACCAAAGCCTGATGTGGAGTCGTCTGGCTTCGCGTATTTTGCTGCCTCTGACCGAGGTCGGCGTTTACAGCGATCTCGATCTCTATCTGGGCGTGCAGGGCATTGACTGGCCCGCCATGTTCGGTAGCGACAAAACCTTCGTGGTGCACTTTAATGGCACCAACGATGAGATCCGTAACAGCCAGTTTGGCGCGCTGCGCGTCAAAGATGCGATTGTCGACAGTTTTACCCGTCGTAACCTGGCACGCCCGGACGTCGATCGTGAACAGGCCGATATTCGTATTAACGTCTGGCTTGATGACGACCGCGCCAGTATAGCTCTGGACTTAAGCGGCAGTGCCCTGCATCAGCGCGGCTATCGTCAGCAAACGGGTCAGGCGCCGCTGAAAGAAAACCTGGCCGCAGCGATTGTGATGCGTTCAGGCTGGCAGCCGTCCACGCCGCTCATCGATCCGATGTGTGGTTCAGGCACATTACTGATCGAAGCTGCGCTGATGGCCTGCGACCGCGCGCCGGGTTTACTGCGTAACCAGTGGGGCTTCACGGCATGGGCCGGTTTTAACGAAAGCCTGTGGCGCGAGGTCAAGAGCGATGCTCAGGCCCGTGCCCGTGCCGGGACGGCGGCGTGCCAGGCGCGCTTTTTTGGTTATGACAATAATGGACGGGTGCTGGAATGGGCAAAAGCGAATGCACGTCGTGCCGGCGTTTTTGAACTGTTCACCTTTGGCCAACAGGATTTGCTGAAGCTGCAGAATCCTCTTCAGACTGAGGTGACGGGAACGGTGCTCAGTAACCCACCTTACGGTGAACGTCTTGAAAGTGAGCCTGCGCTTATTGCGCTGCACAGCCAGCTCGGCCGGTTGATGAAGCAGCACTTCGCCGGCTGGAATCTGTCGCTGTTTAGCGCATCGCCCGAACTACTGAGCTGTCTGCAACTGCGTGCCGACCGTCAGTTCAAAGCCAAAAATGGCCCGCTCGACTGTGTGCAGAAAAACTATCAGCTGTCGGCCAACAGCGCTGAGCGCGGTAATCAGATTGCTGAAGATTACGCGAACCGCTTGCGCAAAAACCTCAAGAAGCTGGATAAGTGGGCGCGCCAGGAAGGCATCGAGTGCTACCGCATTTATGACGCCGATCTGCCGGACTATAATGTGGCCGTGGATCGCTATGCGGACTGGGTGGTGGTGCAGGAATATGCGCCACCCAAAACCATCGACGCGAATAAAGCCCGTCAACGCCTGTTTGACGTGATTAGTGCCACGCTGAGCGTGCTGGAGCTGCCGTCAAACCGCTTAATCCTCAAGACGCGCGAACGTCAGAAGGGCAAAGCGCAGTATCAAAAGCTGAGTGAGAAGGGCGACTATTTTGAAGTGCAGGAATTTAACGCCCGTTTCCTGGTGAACCTGACTGACTATCTGGATACGGGATTGTTCCTCGATCACCGTATTGCCCGCAAGATGCTGGGTCAGATGAGTCAGGGCAAGGATTTCCTGAACCTGTTTGCTTACACCGGCTCTGCCAGCGTGCATGCGGGTCTGGGCGGCGCACGCTCTACCACCACCGTGGATATGTCGCGTACCTATCTGGAGTGGGCAGAGCGTAACCTGCGGCTGAACGGCCTCACCGGTCGTCAGCATCGCCTGCTGCATGCCGACTGCCTGAGCTGGCTGAACGAGAGCGACGAAAATTTCGACCTGATCTTTATCGATCCGCCCACGTTCTCTAACTCAAAACGTATGGAAGAGAGTTTTGATGTGCAGCGCGATCATATGATGCTGATGCGTAACCTGAAACGGCTGTTGCGTAAAGGCGGTACTATCATGTTCTCGAATAATAAACGTGGTTTCAAAATGGATCTGGATGGCCTTAACGCATTGGGGCTCCAGGCTCAGGATATCACCCAGAAAACCCTGTCACAGGATTTTGCGCGTAATCGCCAAATTCATAACTGCTGGCTGATCACTCATGCTGGTAAGGAATAAGTTTCATGTCATTGATTAGTATCCACGGCGCTTATCTGTCTTTTAGCGATGCGCCTCTGTTAGACAATACCGAACTGCATATCGAAGAAAATGAGCGCGTGTGTCTGGTTGGCCGAAACGGGGCGGGCAAATCCACACTGATGAAAATCATCAACGGCGAGCAGCCGCTGGATGACGGACGCATCATTTATGAAACCGATCTGGTCGTGGCGCGGCTCCAGCAGGATCCGCCGCGCAATATCACCGGATCAGTTTATGATTTTGTGGCAGAGGGCGTCGAAGAGCAGGCGGAGCATCTCAAAGCTTACCATGCGATCTCGCACCAGGTGATGGACGATCCCAGTGATAAAAATCTCAATGAGATGGCGCGTCTGCAGGGCATCCTGGATCATCACAATTTGTGGCAGCTGGAAAGTCGTATCATGGACGTGCTGCAGCAGATTGGTCTGTCGCCGGACACAGAACTGTCGTCTCTGTCCGGTGGCTGGTTGCGTAAAGCCGCGCTGGGGCGCGCGCTGGTCAGTAATCCTCGCGTACTGATGCTGGACGAGCCCACCAACCACCTTGATATTGAAACGATTGACTGGCTGGAGACCTTCCTGAAAAGCTTCAGCGGCAGTATCGTCTTTATCTCTCACGACCGTTCTTTTATCCGTAATATGGCCACCCGTATTGTGGATCTGGATCGTGGCAAGCTGGTTTCCTGGCCGGGTAACTACGACGCGTATCTGGAAGGCAAAGAAGAAGCCCTGCGCGTTGAAGAGATGCAAAATGCTGAGTTTGACCGCAAGCTGGCACAGGAAGAAGTCTGGATCCGTCAGGGCATAAAAGCACGTCGAACCCGTAATGAAGGCCGCGTTCGGGCGTTAAAAGCCTTACGTCGCGAGCGTTCAGAACGCCGTGAAGTCATGGGCAAAGCCAATATGCAGGTCGGTGAAGCATCACGCTCCGGCAAAATTGTCTTTGAACTGGAAAACGTGGACTACGCGGTAGACGGCAAGCAGCTGGTGAAAGATTTCTCAGCCCAGGTGCAGCGCGGTGACAAGATCGCCCTGATTGGGCCGAACGGCTGTGGTAAAACCACGTTACTGCGTCTGATGCTGCAACAGCTGAAGGCCGATCACGGTCGTGTGCACTCCGGGACCAAACTTGAAGTGGCCTATTTCGATCAGCACCGTGCGGAACTCGATCCCGATCGGACCGTGATGGACAACCTGGCGGAAGGCAAACAAGAGGTGCTGGTCAATGGTAAACCGCGTCACGTGCTGGGCTATCTGCAGGATTTCCTGTTTCATCCTAAACGCGCGATGACGCCGGTCAGGGCGCTGTCTGGTGGGGAGCGTAACCGCCTGCTGCTGGCGCGTCTGTTCCTGCGTCCCAGTAACCTGATGATCCTTGATGAACCGACCAATGACCTTGATGTGGAAACGCTGGAGCTGCTGGAAGAGCTCATCGACGGTTACCAGGGCACCGTGCTGCTGGTCAGTCACGATCGTCAGTTCGTTGACAACACCGTAACCGAATGCTGGATTTTTGAAGGCAACGGTGAGATAGGGACCTTTGTCGGCGGCTATCACGATGCGCAGCAGCAGCGTGCAGCGTACAAACAGCAAAAGGTGCAGGGCTCAGCAAAGGGGACAAATAGTGCCCTCAAGCCTGCCGATGCGAAAAATGACGCTGCCAAACGTAACGCGAACAAACTAAGCTATAACCTGACGCGTGAACTGGAACAGTTACCGCAAAAGCTGGAACAGTTAGAGGCGCGTATTGGCGAGCTTCAGGCCAAAATGAGTCATCCGGATTTTTTCAGTCAGCCACACGATAAAACGCAGCCGGTGCTTGATGAACTGGCTGACGTCGAACAGCAGCTGGAAACCGCCTTTGCGCGTTGGGAAGAGCTGGAATCAATGAGAAACGGCGCATAGTCATTAAGGGGCGGGAATGTGTTCAGCAGACAAAACGAACGCGTGGATGCTCTGTCCACAGTGCGACTTAATGGTAAAACTGCCGGCCATTCCCGTTGGCAGCCGAGCGTCCTGTCCGCGCTGCCATACCTCACTGACCGTCAACTGGTCGGAGCCGCGTAAGCGTCCGACCGGTTACGCGCTGGCCGCGCTGTTTATGCTGGTGCTTGCCAATCTGTTTCCGTTTATCACCATGAAAGTCGCCGGGCTGTCCAGTCAGATCAGCCTGATGCAAATCCCCAGGGTGATGGTGGCCGACGATTACGCCAGCCTGGCCACACTGTTCCTGTTGTTTGTCCAGGGAATTCCCGCCTTTTGTATGATCACCATTGTCCTGCTGGTCAATCAGGTGAAAATGCCCGTCAGCCTGAAACTGGGCCTGGCGCGTATCCTTTTTCATATGCGCAACTGGGGAATGGCAGAAATCTTCATGGCCGGGGTGCTGGTCAGTTTCGTCAAGCTCATGGCCTATGGCGAAATTGGCCTCGAAACCAGCTTCTGGCCCTGGTGTCTGTTTTGCCTTTTGCAACTGCGCGCGTTTCAGTGTCTGGATCGCCGCTGGCTGTGGGATCGTATTGAAGCGATGCCGTCTTTACCCCATGCGCCCCAGGCAGGCGTAAGCGGATTAACCCAGGGCCTGCGCTCCTGTCCGTGCTGCACTGCGGTATTACCTGTGACACAGCGGGAATGTCCGCGCTGCGGCGTGGTTGCCGATGCCCGCCGTAAACACAGCCTGCAGTGGACACTGGCGCTGCTGATAACCTCCGTTATGCTTTATGTGCCCGCCAATCTGCTGCCGATTATGATTACCGAAACGCTGGGATCGGCGATGCCCTCGAACATCATGGCCGGGGTAATTTTACTTTGGGGCGATGGATCTTATCCGGTCGCGCTGGTGATTTTTATCGCCAGTATTATGGTTCCGTCTCTGAAGATGCTGGCGATTGGCTGGCTGTGCTGGGATGCCAGCGGACGCGGTCAGCGCGACAGCCATAAAATGCACCTGATCTATGAGGTGGTTGAGTTTGTTGGGCGTTGGTCAATGATCGACGTCTTTGTGATTGCCGTGCTCTCCGCGCTGGTGCGTATGGGACAGTTAATGAAAGTGTATCCGGCATGGGGAGCGGTGTTGTTTGCGCTGGTGGTGATTCTGACCATGATTGCAGCAATGACGTTTGACCCGCGCTTAACCTGGGATCGTGCTGGTGAGAAAAATATGAAGGAGCCGCATCTTGACGGAAAATAATCACGGTCATGCCAAAGTGGATCAGATTAAGCGCTGGTCACCGGTATGGATCGTCCCTATTGTCACGCTGTTAATTGGCGGCTGGATTCTGTTTTATCATTTTAGCCATCAGGGACCGGAAGTGACGCTGATCACCGAGAGCGCAGAGGGAATTGAAGCCGGGAAAACCACCATCAAAAGCCGCAGCGTCAATGTCGGTGTGGTCGAGAGTGCCGTCCTCACAGACGATCTCCATCACGTTGAGATTAAAGCCCGACTGAATTCAGGTATGGAAAAGCTGTTGCACAGTGACAGCGTATTTTGGGTCGTTAAGCCGCAGGTCGGTCGCGAAGGCATTACGGGCTTAGGAACGCTGCTGTCTGGTGCCTATATCGAGCTGCAGCCTGGTACCAAAAAAGATCCCCTGGATCAGTACACCTTGCTGGATGCGCCGCCGTTAGCGCCGCCTGATGCGAAGGGTATTCGTATTACACTCGACAGCAAAAAAGCGGGGCAGCTTAACGCTGGCGATCCGGTGCTGTTTCGCGGCTATCGTGTCGGCACCGTTGAAACCAGCAGCTTCGACACCGATAAGCGCATGATGACCTATCAGCTGTTTGTCGCCGCCCCTTACGATCGTCTGGTGACGACGAATGTGCGCTTCTGGAAAGACAGCGGCATCGCGGTGGATATGTCGGCATCAGGCATGCGGGTTGAAATGGGGTCGCTCACCACGCTTTTTAGCGGCGGGGTCAGCTTTGACGTGCCTGACGGCTGGGATTTAGGTAAGGCGGCGCAGAATCAGACTGAATATCACCTGTTTGACGATCAGCGCAGTATTCAGGATTCACTGTATACCAATCATATCGACTATCTGATGTTCTTCTCTGATTCGATTCGTGGATTGCAGGTGGGCGCGCCGGTTGAATTCCGCGGCATTCGTCTGGGTACCGTTGCGGAGGTGCCGTTCATGAATGCGGGCACTGCGCAGGCGCTGAATAATGACTACCGCGTGCCGGTGTTGATTCGCATTGAACCCGATCGCTTTATTAGCCGTCTGGGTGAAAACTTCGATCTTGAGCAGCATCTGCAGGACGGTAAGAAACGTGGCCTGCGCGGAACGTTGAAAACCGGCAACCTGTTGTCTGGCGCGCTGTTTGTCGATATCGACTTCTATGACAATGCCCCTGCCTATAAAGGGCCAGATAAAGTCGCGGGTTATGAAGTGATCCCGACGGTGAGTGGTGGCCTGAGCCAGATTCAGCAGAAACTGATGGCTGCGCTGGATAAAATTAACGGTCTACCGCTCAACAATATGGTGTCGGAAGCCACCGGAACGCTGAAGGAGAGCCAGAAAACTCTGCGCGATCTGCAACGTACCATCGACAACATTAACGTTGTAACCAGCAGTCCGGCGATGAAAACGCTGCCGGAAGAGACGCAGCAAACGCTACGTGAGCTCAACCGCAGTATGAAAGGCCTGCAGCCTGGCTCACCGGCCTACAGCAAGCTGGTGGGCGATATGCAACGGCTTGATCAGGTGCTGCGCGAACTGCAGCCAGTGCTGAAGACGCTAAATGCCAAAAGTAATGCGTTAGTGTTTGAAGCAAAACCGGGACAGGATCCCCAGCCGAAGAGGGCAAAACAATGAAAAAAGGACTCGTTTTTTTGGCCGCTCTCGCACTGAGTGCCTGTAGCAGCACGGTCAATACCACTTACTATCAGCTGCCCTCAGGGGCGGCCTCGATGCAGGTGATCGGCAGTGAGGCAAATGCACAGCCGACCTTATGGGTACAGCAGGTTGTGGTTCCGGACTATCTGGCGGGTAATGGGCTGGTGTATCAAACCAGCGATGTTAAATACGTTATCGCCGCCAATAATTTGTGGGCCAGCCCGCTCGATCAGCAGCTACAGCAAACGATGATAACCAATCTCACCAAAGCGTTACCGGGTCGGCTGGTAACCCAGACGTTAATGGGGCAGGAACATGACACCCTGAACATTACGGTCAACGATTTCCAGGGACGCTATGACGGCAAAGCGGTCATTAGCGGGCAGTGGACGCTGGAACATCAGGGACGCTTCACAAAGCAGGCTTTCAACCTGGTGTTGCCACAGCAGGAAGATGGCTATGATGCCCTTGTCAAAACCCTTGCTCAGGGCTGGCAGCAAATTGCGCAACAGATTGCCCGCAATGTGGCCTCTGAGAATTCGACAGGAACGGGCTTGTAGTTAACCTGTTGTTTCGGTTAGAGCTTATTTTCTGACATAACATCGGGTTTCTATATAAATCATGTGGATAAAGCAATAGGCTTACATCACGAAACAGAAAATTCATGTCTACTTCAGGTCACATTTGTGACATTGGCGTGAATATTGCGCATTGATCTTTTCATACAGAGCGAGTAAAACAAAAGGGTGGCTGAACATTTATTAGTCACCTTTTTCTTTCCACCAGATTCCACAGACCTTACATGAGGGACACGGAGTATGAAGAGACAGAAACGAGACCGCCTTGAGCGCGCCCATTCACGTGGTTATCAAGCAGGTATTACAGGACGCTCTAAAGAGATGTGTCCGTATCAAATGATAGATGCTAAGTCTCACTGGTTGGGAGGTTGGCGACAAGCCATGGAGGACAGGTCGGCTGCTGCTTAGCCGGATGTCACTGAAAAGGGATATAACCTCCGCACTAAGCGGAGGTTTTCGTTTCTGAGGAACGATTAGAACGCTGCGGTATCTTTAAACAGACCGACTTTTAAATCGCTGGCGGTGTAAATCAGATTACCGTCAACCAGCACTTCACCATCTGCAACGCCCATCACCAGTTTACGGTTGATCACACGCTTGAAGTGAATACGGTAGGTGACTTTTTTCGCCTCTGGCAGAACCTGGCCAGTGAATTTAACCTCGCCCACACCCAGCGCACGGCCTTTGCCTTCGCCGCCCAACCAGCCGAGATAGAAGCCAACCAACTGCCACATTGCATCAAGACCCAGGCAGCCGGGCATCACCGGATCGCCAATAAAGTGGCAACCAAAGAACCACAGGTCCGGATTGATATCCAGTTCAGCTTCTACGAAGCCTTTATCGTATTTACCACCGTCTTCGGTCATTTTGACCACGCGGTCCATCATCAGCATATTGCCGGATGGAAGCGGCGGACCATTTTCGCCGAACAGTTCACCGCGACCGGACAGAATCAGGTCTTCTTTGGTATAGGATTCGCGTTTATCTACCATGTTCTTAATATGCCTTCTTTTAGTGAATCACGAATATTAGCGAACAGTTGTACGCTGAGCAAACAGGATTAGCGGTGGTTAAACCAGTTAAGCCAGCGCAGCGGCCAGGATCGCGGTGAGGGCTCAGGCTGATTCATCTGACTGATGCGCTCCTGAATGGTGCGCAGCAGGCATTCGCCTTCGCCGTCTTCCGTATTCCATATTTTCCCCGTAAGCAGCGGCAGCGCTTCATCCGCACTGTCGATCGCCCAGATATGGAAGCGTCCTTCTTCCACCGCGCTCACCACCTGTTGGTTAAGGCTAAGGTGACGAACGTTACAGGCGGGAATAATGACACCCTGCTGACCGGTTAACTCGCGCTGATGGCAGATATCAAAGAATCCTTCAATCTTCTCATTCAGCCCACCAACCGGTTGCACATTACCAAACTGATCCACCGAGCCCGTAACCGCAATCTGCTGATTCAGTGGCGCACCGGCAAGGGCGCTGATTAATGCGCACAGTTCTGCCAGCGATGCACTGTCGCCGTCAACTTCGGAATAGGATTGTTCAAATACCAGCGAAGCGGAAAAGGGCAGTTGCTGATCCAGCTCCAGTTCAGCAATTAAATAGGCCTGCATAATCATCATGCCTTTCGCATGAATATTGCCGCCTAACTCCGCTTTGCGTTCGACGTCGGTGAATTCACCGTCGCCAGGATGCACCACACAGGTAATACGGCAGGGATCGCCCCAGGCGCGCGGATGACCGGGATATTCCACAACGGACAGGCCGTTTATCTGGCCGACGACCTCACCTTCCGTTTCAACCAAAATCTGTCGTAGCAGGATTTCATCACGCATACGTTCATTAAGGTAGTTTTCACGCCACAGGCGTGCTTCCAGGGCGTCACGCAGCGCTTCAGCACTGAGCGTCTCTCCCATCAACGCGGTCTCGCGCAGCTGGCGCAGCAGCCAGCGAGGGCAGAGCGGAAGCGTATCCTGATCGCCGCTGTAACGTACACCTTCTTTGATGAGTTCGGGCCAGAAGTCTTCGTCGGGTGCAGCAATATCAGCCTGCCCGGCCAGATCGACCGTCCAGCGACACCATGCGAGCATGTCGTCTTCATCCACAATCTGAATATTTTCTTCAAATTCGGTGTAGATCGCCATTTCATGCGCTTCAGCATCCAGCTCCTGAAAATCGGCCAGCGTATCGCGCTCGCCACAGAGCACCAGATTAAGCTTGAGCGGGAGCGGAGGCACGGAAACCGGCAGGGGACGACGTTCGTCCTGGGATTGCCACTCGATGTAGCCTTGCTCAATGCTCTTTTTCAGACGCAGCCACAGCAGCGGCTGAGTGAGTAAAGCACGAAGTGAAAGGACTAACGTTCCGCCATTGGCGCGATGGATCAGCCCTGGCTCAAGTTGGATCCGATCTTTGTGCATCCGCACGCAGCCAAACAGCTGCTCCTGCTCGATCCAGTCAGCATAGTGAATCCCGCCCTGGCTGGTAAAAGGGCGCTGGCTGTCGGTAGGCGGTTGCAACGTGACGTTGTCGGCCAGAATATGGTAGTCACCGCCTGACAGGGTTGATGACTCACCCATAACGCGTTGAGCCGCCTCTGCTATCAGCGCAAGGTATTCACGGTTTTCCTGGCTGCGAACCAGCAGCAGGGGAAGACCCTGACTTTGATGATGTAAGTGGGCCAGCGCGTTCAGCAGTCGGGGCTGTACCGTTGCCAGGGCATCGGTCTCTTCATCAGCGATTCGGGAGAAAACGGATTGATATTGCGTGCTATCCGGCTGTAAGGTTTGCCACGTAAGTTGAGTGCTGGTCAAAATAATCGCATTTGTCTGTTTTGAGAAAAGCGAGATTATACAGGATTCACCCTGCTTAAGCACTGCAGAGTTCATTCAGATGTTGTGACGCTGGCAGCATGTTTTTCGTTGCTGCATCCGGTAAAAAAGCTGTTATTCTTAGTTTGTTACGCGATCACGATGAGATTCCGATGAAATACCAGCAGCTCGAAAATCTTGAAAGTGGATGGAAGTGGAAATACCTGGTGAAAAAACATCGGGAGGGTGAACTGATCACGCGTCACCTTGAACTTAGCGCTGCGCAGGCCGCGGTGGATAAATTACTGGTGATGGAAAATAATCCGGTAGAGATAAACAACTGGATCAGCCAGCATATTCACCCCGACCTCGATAACCGGCTTAAGCAAACTATCCGCGCCCGGCGTAAACGTCACTTCAATGCTGAGCACCAGCACACCCGAAAAAAATCAATCGATCTGGAATATCTGGTCTGGCAGCGACTGGCAGGGCTGGCGCAACGTCGTAACAATACGCTGTCTGAAACCATCGTACAGCTTATTGAAGATGCCGAACGTAAAGAGAAGTATGCCAGTCAGATGTCAACGTTAAAGCAGGATCTGCAGGCAATATTAGGTCATCCAGGGTCTGAAAAAGAGTCCTGAGTTCACGCGATAGATTACGGATTCAGACTTCGCGATACGGGATGAGCAGCATTGACAAATTCAGGCCAAAAAAAACCCCGCATAAGCGGGGTTTTTTCATAACGGATAACTTAAGCCTGTGGCTGAGTTACCACGTCTTTGATGCCTTTAACGTCGATTTCTACACGACGGTCTGGCGCCAGGCAGTCGATCAGGGCCTTACGACCTTTCACGCTGTCACAGGTGTTGCCAGTTACTGGGTTAGATTCACCCATGCCGCGAGCAGAGATCTTGTTAGCAGGGATACCTTTAGATACCAGGTAATCCACTACTGACTGAGCACGTTTCTCAGACAGTTTCTGGTTGTACTGCTCTGAACCGATGCGATCGGTGAAGCCCAGAACAACAACTGAACCGTCTTTAGGATCCATGGAGCTCAGCTGGCTGTACAGCTGATCCAGAGCCTGCTGACCTTCTGGCTTCAGGGTTGATTTGTTGAAGGTGAACAGAACGTCTGATTTCAGAGTGAAACGCTTGGTCTGTACCACTGGCGCTGGAGCTGGTGCTGGAGCCGGAGCTGGCGCAGCAACATCATCCTGACCGAAGCGGTAAGAAACACCCAGGCTCAGCATGCCGTTGTCTGGACGAGCACCAACGGTCTGTGCATCACCGATGTTGTTAACCCACTGGTAATCCAGACGGGTTGCCCAGTTTTTGGTCAGAGCATATTCAACACCAACGGCTGCCAGTGGAGAAACACCGGTGTCGTGGTCGCTGATGCGAGTGCCAGTAGCCAGGTTCTGCTGAGTAGAGTCTGCACGCCATACCATGCCACCCAGGCGGGTATAGATGTCCAGATCGTCTGCGATTGGGTAGCTCAGTTTAGCAGCCAGCTGGATGCCCTGTGCTTTGAATGCGCCATTTACCTGGTTGCCTTTATTAGGCATACGGCCTAACCAGTCATAGCCCAGTTCGAAACCCAGGTATGGGTTAGCCTGGTAACCAGCGAACGCGCCTGCGCCCAGTTGGCTTTCATGAGTTGGACCGTCGTTGTTTTGGTAACCGTGACCGTAGTAGCCAGTGTCGTGATACTGAGACCAGCCCAGTTTAGCACCGGTGTACCAGGTGTTATCTTTTGGGGCGGCCTGCGCTACGGTAGCGAAGCCAGCCAGTGCCACTGCAATTGCGATAGCTGTCTTTTTCATTTTGCGCCTCGTTATCATCCAAATAGGCAATGAGCATAAAGGTTGCTCTTGGTTTAATCCTTCGCCGGGTCAAAACGCTCGCTTATGACTCTACCGCAAAAAACGGAGGTTATTGAGCACCCTGGCGAGATAAAGTCTACAACGAGATTGGAAACTTACAAGTGTGATGTGAGGCACTTATGTAAAAAAACAGTGTTTTATACATAAATTCTAACAATTTACCCTGAACTTCTGTGAGGCGCTTACCCCACAAAATGGGGGCTAAGCCGTTGTCATTGCTGGGGGGAGCAGAATCAGTGCCTTAGCCTTGAGCGAGATAAAAAACTGCTTGAGATAAATCTCATTTTTTACTTAATGAAACAAATCAGACTGAATTTTTAGCGAGTTTTCTGGTCTTACTGCCGTTTTGAGGGTTTCACCCGAGCGTAAAATCAGTCCCAACGCCTTTCCTTCCGCTGCTGCACGTTCAAGTTCACGACGTTCGTCCACGTCTAATTCATAAGGAATCCAGGCCAAAACCACGCTGTAATTTCCTGTGCGCAGCGCTTTGATCATCGCTTCAACGGCATTGTAACGTTCAGCATCGGCGATATGCATACTTTTCTCAAGTGGCAAACCGGCTTCCTGCATCCAGACCCGGCTCAACTTGTGCGCGGGGGTTAACCACAGCTGCCAGCGAGACTGCTGGCTTAATTGCTGAAGCAGTGGTAACAGCAGCATCTGCATCATTCCGGGTTGTTCGCTATAGCGTAATTCAGTAATCCAGCCTTTATGAGTAGCCGGAACAGAGGACGAAGCGTAACGGTGAGCAGAGCATACATTACTGGTATGTTGGGTGCGCATAAATTAATCACTCAGCAGTTGACTGTATGGATGTACAGTAATGGCATCCTGGATAAAGATCAACCTGAATTTCTGAAAACGCCTCGCAAAATTTGCATCAGCTTGTCTTTAAACGGATTTATTCATTGAACCTCTAACTGAATTTAATTATCTTCTAACTTCCTGAATAGTAAGATTTTTAGCAGGCTTTTGTTACAAGGAGGTGATGAAATGAAGAAACAGAAGCGGATAATTTTACGCTCAATACAGCAGTTGGCACCGCTGGGCAAAATTGAATCCCGTACCCAGTTCGGTGGCTACGCACTGGCTGTTGAGCGCGTGGTTTTTGCGCTGGTAAAAGAAGACGAACTCTACTTACGTGCCAGTGAAGCATTACGGGAATATGGGGCAAAGCAGCCGCTGGAACCCTTGACATTCCATAAGCGGGGTATTGCGGTAAGCCTCAACTATTTTAAGGTAGACGATCGCCTGTGGGCGCATCCGGAGCATCTGGTTCGCCTTTCTGCTGCGTCTCTGCAGACCGCCCAACGTGAGCACAATGAGCGGCTGGGTAAGGTGCGGTTAAAAGACTTACCAAACGTCAGCCTGCGACTGGAAATGATGCTGCATGAGATAGGTATTTGTACCGTCAAACATCTGCGTGAAACGGGGGCCAGGCAGTGCTGGTTAAGGCTGCGGCGCAATAATCAACACCTCGGCCTTAAAACCTTATTAGCGCTTGAAGGGGCGATTTCCGGCCATCATCATGCGGCGCTGCCACAAACCATTAAAACCGAGTTAGGCGAATGGTATCAGGCCGCACTCAGTACGCCGGAATGTAAAGAAAAAGGCCGTTAGCGCCTGTCCAGCGAGCGTCGCAGGCGCGCAATGTCGGGCATCAGGGCAACCAGCAAGCCCAACTGTTGCAAAACCAGCGGCGCACGCGGATCGGGCTCGGCGGTCAGTTGCGCGATGCGCTGCACCAGCTCAATACGCATTTTCTCTGCCCGGCTGTCGCTGACGACATCCGTCTGCAGCACATCTTCAACATAACATACTGTATCGTCTAGCAGGGCCAGCAGGGCTGGTTGGGTCACTTTGTCGCGATGAGCGCCCAGAGCGGAGATATAGCTCAGGAAGGAGTGATTCAGGCAGAGTAACTGAAATGCCGACTCCCTGAGCTTAGTGCTGGTACGGGGTTCGCTGCTCATATTTGATACCACCGATGCCAGCTCAGCATCGGCGTTGTGGGCGTCACGTCGCGCAATACGATAAGCAAGACGATTGTCTTTGCCCTGATGGTACTGCTCCATGATCGCATCAAGATAACGGCAGTTGGCATTAAGCGTGCGAGTGGCAACGGCCGGAAGCTGACGAAAACGCCAGTCAGGCCAGATAAAGCTCACGGCGAGCCAGGCCAGCGCACAGCCCAGTAAGGTGTCCACTACCCGCGGCAGCGCGACCTCAAATCCCTCACCCAGCAGATTAAAACAGAGCAGAACCAGCAGGGTGATAAACAAGGTGGCATGCGCGTATTGCACCTGGCGGAAAGCAAAGAAGAGTACGCCCGTCACGACAATCAGAAACAGCTGGCCTTCTACTGAGGGCACCAGCCACAGTAGAGGCAACCCAATGGCAATGCCAGCCAGCGTGCCGCCGATGCGCAGTGCCAGCCTGCGCTGGGTCGCGCTGTAGTTGGGCTGGCAAACGAACAAGCTGGTTAACAGAATCCAGTAGCCTCGTTCCAGACCGGTAACCTGAATGAATCCGTACCCGGTGCACATTACCACTGACATTCTGACAGCATGACGGAACAGGGCCGAAGAGGGCGTCAGGTGGCGGCTGAAGCGCAGCTTGATGTCGCTCCAGCCGCTGATCTCTTCACGTGACAGCATGTTGTCGCTGTGCTGCGGATCGTCGGCCAGTGCCTGCTCAGATTCGAGAGAAGCCAGTTGCGCATCAATCGCCTGCAGATTACGTAATAACCAAAACAGGGCCCGGGTATGCGTGGCATCCGGATGGCTATCTTCAAGGCGTTGAATCGCATTATGTAAGCGTTCAAAAACACGCTCAAAACGACTGTCATGTTCCCAGCGTTCGCGCAGTAAAACAGACCGGGCCAGTTGCCGACAGGCCTGAGCCTGCATATTCAGCAGGCGCTGAAAGCGGAACAGAATTTCGTTATAGCGCCAGTTGCCGCGCAGTAAATGATACTGGAGATGAGAAGAGCTGGCGCGTTCGTGGATATCCTGAGCAACAAAATAGTAGTGCAGACTGCGTCGGGTACCACGTGAGCCCCTGTCGCCGCGTAAGCGGCTTTGCAGTGTGGTTTTGGTCAGATTAAGCTGGGCGACCAGCTGGCTGTTCACCATTGCCGCCTCAACAAACGTGGCATCATCCTGCGCATCGGCGTCCGGATCAAACAGGTTAGCTTTGGCGTCCAGGTATTGCGCTAACTGCGAGAAACTGGCTGCCAGCTGCTCCTGAACCGGGCGAACGGGAAACATGACGTGGCCCAACAGCGTCAGCAGGTTATACCAGAGCGCGCCGACCAGCAGCAGGATGGGCTGCAGATACCACTGGGAAAACAGTCCGATGCCCAACATGGTGTAAACGGCAATCAGCAAGGCGCCGAAAGCAATGGTCGCATAGCGCTGCCCGAGGGCGCCCAGCAAAATAAAACCCCAGGTGGAGATCGCTAAACCGATAATAAAGGCCAGCGGATGGGGAAAGAGCAGTTCCACTGAAACCGACGCAACGCAAAAACACAACAGGGTAATCAGCAGATTTTTTAAACGTCCCGCCAGTCGATCATCCAGATCGGCCAGCGCGGCGGCGACCACCCCAAGCGTGAGGGGAATGGTCCATTCAATCTGCTGCAGCACCCAGGGCACTGCTGCACAGCCGGTTAAGGCGAACAGAATCCGCAGCAGGTAACGCCAGGTGCTGTTAAAAAGATACTTACGCCATCCGGACAGAATACTAATAGCGGCGGCGGGCATTGGCATCACGCGCGGCACGCGCCTCTTCCACAGAGACAACCCGACGGCCGACCGGCCACAGTGCAATAGCCGCAATCTTGAAATTCGCGATTCCCACCGGAATACCAATGATGCTGACACACTGCACAATACCGACAGAGATGTGGGACAGGCAGAGCCACCAGCCGAAGAAAATCAGCCAGAAAATATTCAGGAAGGTGCCGCCGGTGTTCATGATGTGACTTTTGCTGTCGGGACGCAGCACATCCACGTGCACCGCCTCATTGCCGAACGGAAGAAACGAGAGTTTGGTGATTTCCCAGCATGAACGCGTCAACGGCAGGGTAAAGATCAGCACAATGCTGATCAGTGTCGCGAACAGCCAACTGAGCGTGGTGAAGAAGCCACCCAATACAAAATTAAGAATATTTAAAACAGTGCGCATAACCGCTTTTCCTTTTGCACTCCGCAAGATATGTCGCAGTTTAGCGTGTTTTAAGGCTGGAGCGTCAAGAGTCTGACAGGTAAACTCCGATTACTCTTTATCTCGGTCGTTGGTGTCGGCGTGGAACTTAAAGCAACATCCATGGGCAAACGGCTTGCCCAGCATCCTTACAATCGTGTTCGCCTGTTGACCGCTGGTGTTGAAGTCAGTGGTGATAAACACGAATATCTAATTCCCTTTAACCAGTTGTCGGACATTACCTGTAAGCGTGGCATGGTCTGGGGAGAGCTCGAGTTTCTGCTGGCGGACAATAAGGTTGTGCGTTTGCATGGCACTGAATGGCAGGAGACACAACGTTTCTATCATTATCTGATGCAGGCATGGCAGGACTGGAGCCATGAGATGAGTGACGTGTGTGCCTCGGTTCTGCAGGGCCTTCGTGCTGAAATTGACGGGTTCAGTGAGCAGGACCGCTGGTTAAAACGCAGTGAGCTGCAGGCGATTAACGATCAAATTCTCAAGCAGTTTGATGCCTTGCCACTCCCGCTGTCACGCATCAACGATTTTGAGTCCTGTCGGGAAAATTGGGCATTTTGCCAACACTGGCTGCAACAGGGCGATGCCGCAATCCGTCAGCGTAACCGCGACTGGACGGCTGCGATGCTCACGCGTTATCAGGATTTCTTCGCCACGGTTGAGTCCACGCCGCTTAACGGATCTCAGGCTGAAGCCGTGGTAAACGGTGAGGATGCGGTGCTGGTACTGGCGGGCGCGGGCAGTGGCAAAACCTCTGTGCTGGTTGCCCGGGCGGGCTGGTTATTACAACGCCGACTCGCCAGCGCCGATCAGATTCTGCTGTTAGCCTTTGGCCGTCATGCTGCTGAAGAGATGAACGACCGTATCCAGAGCAGGCTACAGGCAACGGATATGCAGGCACGTACTTTTCATTCTCTGGCCCTGCACATTATCCGCGAAGGCAGTAATAAACAGCCTGTCATCAGTAAACTGGAAAGCGACGCCGCCGCGCGCCGGGCATTATTGATCGACAACTGGCGTCAGCAATGCCATGAAAAGAAAGCCCAGGCGAATGGCTGGCGGCAATGGCTGCGTGATGAACTGGCGTGGGAGGTCGGCGAGGGGCCTTTCTGGCAGGACGATCGCCTGGCTGAGCGTCTGGCACCGCGGCTTGAACGCTGGTTAAGCCTGATGCGCATGCACGGTGGTGCACAGGCCGCCATGATCGACGGCGTTCCTGAGGCGCTACGTGAGCTGTTCAGTAAACGCATCAAGCTGATGGCACCGCTGCTGAAGGCCTGGAAAAGCGCACTCAAGGAAGAGGGCGCCGTCGATTTTTCAGGGCTGATTCATCAGGCCGTAGCGATCCTGGAAAAGGGGCGTTTTATCAGCCCATGGAAGCATATTCTGGTCGATGAATTTCAGGATATTTCGCCCCAGCGTGCAGCCTTGCTCAGCGCCCTGCGCCAGCAAAACAAGCGCACTACGCTGTTTGCTGTTGGCGATGACTGGCAGGCGATCTACCGCTTCAGCGGGGCTGAAATGAGCCTCACAACGGCATTTCATCACTATTTTGGTGAGGGCGATCGCTGCGTGCTGGACACGACCTATCGCTTTAACGATCGGATTGGTGAAGTCGCAAATCGCTTCATCCAGCAGAATCCGCATCAGCTGCGCAAACCCTTAAACAGCCTGGTTAAGGGCAATAAAAAATCCATTGCCCTGTTACCGCAGGATCAGTTGGAGCCGTTGCTGAATAAGCTGAGTGGCTACGCAAAGCCCCACGAGCGGGTGCTGATACTGGCACGTTACCACTATTTGCGTCCTGACGTGCTGGATAAAGCCAAAACCCGCTGGCCAAAATTAAACATCGATTTTCTGACCATTCATGCCAGTAAGGGCCAGCAGGCAGATTACGTCATTCTGCTGGGGCTTCAGCAAGGTAAAGAAGGCTTTCCGGCGGCGCAGCGCGAGTCCATCATTGAGGAAGGCTTGCTGCCTAAGCCCGAAGCGTTTCCGGATGCGGAAGAGCGGCGACTGGCCTATGTTGCGTTAACTCGCGCGCGCCAGCAGGTCTGGTTGCTGTTTGATAAGCAGCAACCTTCGGTCTTTGTCGAGACCTTCCGCGAGCTGGACGTGCCGGTGCTGCGTAAAGCCTGAGTTATTTCAGGCGATCGGCAAGATAACGTGCATAATCCGGAATACGGACATCGACAGGCTGATCAAACAGCGGCGACTGAATGATAAAATCGGCGGTCGCCCGGTTGGTGGCGACCGGGATATTCCAGACCGTCGCCAGACGAAGCAGCGCTTTGACGTCAGGATCATGAGGAACCGCATTTAGCGGATCCCAAAAAAAGATTAGCGCATCAATTTTGCCTTCGGCAATAAATGCACCAACCTGTTGGTCTCCGCCCATTGGGCCACTCAGCATTGCATTTACGTTCAGGCCGGTGTGACGATTGATGAGATTGCCTGTCGTGCCTGTCGCATAAAGAATATGACATTCCAGCGCGGGTTGATTACGCGTCACCCAATCCAGCAGAGAGTCTTTGCAGTGGTCATGAGCGACCAGCGCGATATGTTTTTGTTTTCCAAGCGTACGTAAGGTGTATTCCATAACAGCATCCTGATGCAAAGGAGCAAAAACGCCCGTTGCAGCAGTTTACCCTGCGCCATTTCACACTATCAACTTGCCCGCAGCATTTTGACCAGATTGATGAACTGTTGACGAGTGGCCTCATCGAAACGCTGAAACCAGTGCTGAATTGACGGCGTAGTAGTTTCAACCGACCAGGCAAGATCGGCAGTAAGTTGTGCTGATGGGGAAGGGGTGGTGAGATTGGCGAACTGAGGCACCGAAGCCGCTAAGCCCATACGATTGTAACTGACCATCGCTTTTTCAACATCCGCACCAGCCGTAACCGGCAGGCGATCGCGCACGCTAAAGACCTCTTTACCCTTTTCATCAACCAGCCTGAACGCCAGTGAACGGTCAAAGTTATGTCTTTCTCGTGAATTGCTGAGCGGAGGCAGGCGGATAGCGATGCTCCTGGCTTCGGCGGTGAATGTCACGATCATCGGCACAGACTGATAGTACTGAGAAGGAGTTTTGCTGTCACCAGGCGGTTGTTCCACCCGAAACAGGAACTGATGTTGACCCCGATCCAGCTCTAAACTGTCAGCCCCTTTCAGCAGTGAGCCGGAGATCTTGCGACCGTCCAAAACCAGCAACGTGATTTGAGGATCAAGCTTTAGGGTAATAGCAGAGCAGGATGCCGAAACGAGGAGAGCAATGAACCCCGTTACAGCCATTGACAGCTTCATTTCGACTCCGGTTAAAAATGAATGGATGTAGCAAATTCTTACATTATGGCATTAAGTTTACAATTATACATATTTATTCCAGCGAAGCGGCACAATATGTATTTGCAACGCCCCGCGAGTGTGTAAAGGCTCAACTACAATGAAGAGCAGACAGAAAGGAGAAGCCCATGAATGATCAGACTATTCGCGACGTATTGACCCGCACAAAACGTATTGCGTTGGTAGGCGCCAGCGATCGCCCCGAACGCCCCAGCTATGGGGTAATGAAGTATTTGCTCGATCAGGGTTATGAAGTGATTCCGGTCAGTCCTAAGCTTGCAGGTCAGACTCTGCTGGGACAAACCGCGTATGGTTCGCTGGCAGAAGTCCCCGGAAAAATTGACATGGTCGATGTGTTCCGCAATTCGGAAGCGGCATGGGGCGTCGCGCAGGAAGCCATTGCGGTCTGTGCGGATACGCTCTGGTTACAGTTGGGCGTGATTAATGAGCAGGCTGCCGTGCTGGCGCAGGATGCGGGCATGACGGTCGTGATGGATCGCTGCCCGAAAATTGAAATCCCGCGACTGGGAATGGGGCAATAACAATAGCGGCGGCAAACAGATTGCCGCCCACTGTTAGTGACGCAAATGCGGTGCCTGGAGCTGCTGACGTACCGATGCGGCCAGTTCATCCATAGAGGGTTGCTCTGGATGTTCAGGGCTGATTTCACCGGCAAGTTGAATTTCGGCGACGTAGGTATGGACCTGACTGCCTTCTTCATCTTCCATGACCACGTGATACCAGGGCGCGCTGCGCAACGTGTCAGTTGCCCCGATCTCGTCCAGCTGTGGCTCATCTAACGCATATTCAGGATCGACATCGACAATCACACCCAGCACGCCGGATAACCGATGACGAACCTGCTGACCAATACCAAATTTACTGGCAATCATGATGACCTCCGAAAAAACTGTCCTGCATAAGAGATGGGGGCAAAGACAGTTTTTTCAAGTTACATGACGCGACAGGCAAAACCTTTCAGGTAAAGACCTTCGGGGTAGGTGGCGATCACAGGATGATCGGCAGCCTGGCGGAATTGCTCAACGAACTGGACGTCACGGCCTGCATCCAGCGCGGCATCCGCAATAATTTTCTGGAACAGGTCTGTTGCCATCAAGCCTGAACAGGAGAAGGTCAGTAACATCCCGCCTGGATTCAGCAACTGAATGGCCAGCATGTTAATGTCTTTATAGCCACGGCAGGCGCCCATCAGCTGGCTTTTGTTCTCAACAAATTTGGGCGGATCCATTATGATCAGATCGAATTTCTCACCCTCATCGCGGTAGCGGCGGAGTAGCTTAAAGACGTCATCGCGCTGGAACCGGGCACGGGACAGATCTAAACCGTTCAGTTCGACGTTTTGACGTGCCACATCCAGGGCATCCTGCGACGTATCAACGCTAATCACTTCTTTACAGCCGCCGATCAATGCCGAAACGGCAAAGCCTCCGGTATAAGAGAAGCAGTTCAGCACGCGCGCGTCTTTGGCATAGCGGCGTGTGGCATAGCGGCTGTCTCGCTGATCAAGGTAGTAGCCCGTTTTATGTCCGCCCTGGATATCTACCAGCAGCTTCATATCGTGCTCTGTGATCGGCAATAGCGCGGGAGGCTGTTCACCGGTTACGGTTCCCTGGGTCAGTTCCAGACCTTCTTTTTTACGTACTGCGACATCTGAGCGATCGTAGATAGCGCAATCTGGAAAACACTGCTGCAAGGCGGAGATAATGGCGGGCCGCTGATACTCCGCGCCGGCAGATAGCAGTTGCAGCACCAGAAACTGACCAAAGCGATCGATAGTCACGCCTGGCAGGCCGTCGGACTCCCCGGCAATCAGACGATAGCTGTCCAGGCCGTCGCGTGCAGCCAGCCAGTCGCGCCAGATTTGTGCCTGCTGAAAACGGCGGACAAAAAAAGCGATATCGACAGATTCGTCCTGCTGCCAGCTCCAGACGCGAGCGCGAATTTGTGACTGAGGTGAATAAGCGGCACGCGCCAGCCATTTACCGTTGCTGTCACAAACATCAATGGTTTCCCCTTGTTGGGCTTTCCCTTCAAGGCGGGCGACGGCCCCAGAGAAAACCCAGGGATGACGACGGAGCAGGGACTTTTCACGTCCCTTGGCGAGAATCAATCGAACTGTCATAGTTTGCTATGCTTACCTGAAAAAATGAGGCGCTATTGTCCAGTGGATAACGGCAAATTGCAACGAACAGCGGGAGAGAACCATGGCGAGCATGTGTTACAAAGCCTGGGTGCAGGGCACCGTGCAGGGCGTGGGTTTTCGCTACAGCACACAGGCGAAAGCCAACGCGCTCGGTGTGCAGGGTTATGCGCGTAATCTTGATGATGGCCGGGTTGAGGTGCTCGCCTGCGGTGAGGCAGAGCAGGTCGAGGCGTTAATCGCATGGTTAAAAGCCGGTGGGCCGCGCACGGCCCATGTGGAAAAGGTGCTGCTGGAGCCGCATCAGCCCGGCGACTTCCCCCGCAGCTTTACCACCGGTTAATTAAAGGCATTTGGCAGGCTTGGGCAGGCCAGCAATTTTTGTCGCCTGTTTGGCGGGCCCTTCAGGAAACAGCCGAAACAGGTAGCGGCTGTTTCCTTTCTCTTCGCCATACTTTTTCGCCATTGCCTTCACCAGCATACGTACGGCGGGAGAAGTATTAAATTCCAGGTAAAAGTCACGGACAAAGCGCACGACTTCCCAGTGGGCTTCCGTCATTACGATGGCCTCGTTGTCAGCAATCTGCTGTGCCAGCTCCTCGCTCCAGTCCTGGTGGTTTTTCAAATAGCCTTCGGCATCCACAGCTATTTCGTCACCCTTATAGTTCATAACGCGTCCTCATTATCATTCGGGCTGCAGTTTAGCAAAATGGCACCGCAGAAAAAGCAAAAACCCCGCCTGAGCGGGGTTCGTATCGCGCCAGCGGCGTCGATTAATTGCTGCGGGAAAAACCTAAGATGCTTAACAGGCTAACAAAGATGTTATACAGGGAAACATACAGGCTAACCGTGGCGCGAATATAGTTAGTTTCGCCGCCATGAATAATGTTGCTGGTTTCCCACAGAATGGCGCCAGCAGAGAACAGGATAAACAGGGCGCTAATCGCCAGGTGAAGAGCAGGCAACTGCAGGAACAGGTTAGCCACAACGGCCACCAGTAACACCACGAAGCCCGCCATCATCATGCCGCCCAGGAATGACATGTCACGACCTGTTGTCAGCACATAGGCGGAGCAGCAGAAGAACACCAGCGCTGTACCGCCTAACGCCAGCGCGATCACATCGCCCATTCCTGCCGTCAGAAAAGAGCTTAAGATTGGCCCCAGGCAGTAACCCAAAAAGCCCGTAAAGGCGAAGGCGGCTAAAATCCCCATTGGGCTGTCAGCCAGGCGATAGGTCAGAAACATCAGACCGTAGAAGCCCACCAGCATCAAAATTAAACCGGGTGCCGGTAATGCCAGAAGTGTACTTGCCGTGGCGGTCACCGCTGAGAAGGCGAGCGTCAGGCCCAGCAGAAAATAGGTGTTACGCAGCACTTTGTGCGTGCTGAGTAATGACTGTCGCGATGATGAAGAAACTATTCTGTCCATGTTGCGCTCCTGTAAGGCAGAACACCAAATATGCTCTGAGAATACGCAGCCCTATAAAGAGGGAAAAGCCGTTTTACCCTTCTTTACGCGTTAAGATGTTAATTCTTTGAGCAGAATGGCGATTTAGCCAACGAATAACGTGAATTTGGCTGTTTTTCACGCGAACGGATTATCGCAGGCTTTACATCTCCAGAGGGGATGTTTATAGTGCGCGTCATTGCGGAGGGGTGGCCGAGCGGCTTAAGGCAGCGGTCTTGAAAACCGCCGATGGGAAACCATCCGAGAGTTCGAATCTCTCCTCCTCCGCCACTTCATTGCCACCAGGCATGAAGAGGCAAAACAGGATAATATCATCTTGCCTTTGCAGTAGTGTTACAACCCGGAGGGATGGCCGAGCGGCTTAAGGCAGCGGTCTTGAAAACCGCCGATGGGAAACCATCCGAGAGTTCGAATCTCTCTTCCTCCGCCACATTTTACAGGCCAGCACAGTGTGCTGGCCTGTTTCGTTTTGTTTTCTCTTCTCACGCCCGTTTAAAATTCTTCCTGCTTTTCAGCGGACTGCGCGGTTTTGAACGGCATCTGGCATCTCTGCTATAGTCCATTAATTGTTTTTGCTGTTGCCTGGCGCTTTTCAGGGGCAAGCTGAGTTACACTATTCGCCACGTCGCTCTGATGCGAGCTAATCGGTTGATAGCCAGAGTGTTTTTTTACTGAATGAATGGAATAGGCACAATGATCAAGAAACTGAGTCTTTGCGCATTGTCGGTACTTGCTGCATTACCGATTGGAACGCTGGCACAGGCCGCTGACAACGATATGCAGTTACAGCAGGTGTTAATGTTCAGCCGCCATAACCTGCGTGCACCGCTTGCGGATAACGGCAGCGTGCTGGCGCAATCCACCAAAAAAACCTGGCCGGAGTGGGATGTGCCGGGTGGACAGCTGACCACTAAAGGCGGCGTGCTGGAAGTGTACATGGGTAACTATACCCGTCAGTGGCTTGCTCAGCAGGGGCTGGTAAAAAATGGCGTTTGTCCGGACAGCAACAGCGTCTTTGTCTACGCCAACAGCCTGCAGCGTACCGTGGCAACGGCTCAGTTCTTCGTAAATGGTGCCTTCCCGGGCTGTGACATTGCTGTGACTCACCAGGATGAAATGGGCAGCATGGATCCGGTATTTAATCCGGTTATTACAGACGGGAACGAAGAATTCATCAAGAAAGCGCTGGCCGGAATGACCGCTGCCAACGAAAAGCTGTCACTGAAACCCGCTTTTCAGCGGCTCGAGAAGATTGTTGACTACAAATCCTCTCCTGCCTGTAATAACAAAAAGCAGTGCGATCTGAGCAATGGCCAGAACACCTTTATCGTTGAAAACGGCAAAGAACCCGGCGTGAACGGGCCACTAAAAGTGGGCAATTCGCTAATGGATGCCTTTACGCTGCAATATTATGAAGGCTTCCCGCTGGATCAGGTCGCCTGGGGACAAATCAAAACCCCTGAACAGTGGCAGGCACTATCCGCTATTAAAAATGGCTATCAGGACACGCTGTTTACCACGCCTGAGGTTGCACGCGATGTTGCCGCGCCACTGGTGGACTACATTCGCAGCCAGCTGATCGATCAGGAAAAGTCAGACTCACCTAAAGTTACGCTGATGGTCGGGCATGACTCCAACATTGCGTCACTGCTGAGTGCGTTACAGGTTAAGCCTTATGACTTACCTGAGACCTACGAAAAAACGCCAATCGGCGGTCAGGTGGTGTTTGAACGCTGGCACGATGCGAAAAACAACAAAGATCTGCTTAAAATCGAATACGTTTATCAGACCGCCGATCAACTGCGCGATGCAGAGGTTCTGAGCCTTAAGAAGCCGCCTAAGCGCGTTACGCTTCAACTGGCGGGTTGCCCGACAGACGCTAACGGATACTGCAGCTGGGATCAGTTTGCCCAGGTGCTGAACAGCGCACTACAGGGTACGGCGCTGCAACCTGCTGCGGAAGCCCAGCCGGCACAGCCTGCGACTGCGGCGAAACCTGAGGATGCGAAAGCGGCCACGGCGGGCGATGCGGCGCAAAAGGCGGATGCTGATAAGGCGGCCGCCGACAAAGCCGCCGCGCAGAAAGCGGCTGATGAGAAGGCCAAAGCGGATAAAGCGGCTGAAGAAAAGGCTAATGCTGACAAGGCGGCTGCGCAGAAAGCCGCAGACGAAAAGGCCAAAGCAGATAAGGCTGCCGCGCAAAAAGCGGCTGATGAGAAGGCTAAGGCCGACAGCAGCGCGGCCCCGGCTGGCAGCAGCAATGCGCCTGGCAGTAATGCGCAGACCAAAGCTGAAACCGGTGAGGCGAAGCAACCCGCTACCGCCAACTGATCCTGCACAGTACCTGAAAAGAAAAAACCCCGTCGAGACGGGGTTTTTTTATTGCCGGAATCAACCGGCCTGGCCTGCAACGACCACCAGCTTCTGGTTAGCAAACTCTTTAATGCCCAGATCGGACAGTTCACGTCCATAGCCCGAACGTTTAACGCCGCCAAACGGCAGCTCAGCCGAGGTATCGCTTTGCGAGTTAATAAAGACCATGCCGGTTTCGATCGCCGATGCCAGCTTGCGGCCACGCGCAATGTCCTGTGTCCACACCGAACCGCCTAGCCCATAATGCGAATCATTGGCCAGCGCCACCGCTTCTGCGTCGTTAGCCACCACGTACATTTGCGCGACGGGGCCAAAGAACTCCTCAAAGTAAGCAGGATTGTCGCGCGTGATGTGGGTCAGGACCGTGGGCTGATAGAAGCAGCCCACGCCTGCCACGGCTTTACCGCCGGTGATCAGACGGGCACCTTTCGCCACTGCCTCATCAACCTGTTTTACCAGACGATCGCGTGCGTCGGCGGAGGAAAGGGGACCGAGCGTGGTTTTTTCATCCAGCGGATCGCCCAACGTTGCGGCATTCATTGCCGCGCTGAACTTATCGATAAAGGTATCCGCAATTTTCTCATTCAGGATAAAGCGCTTAGCGGCCGTACAAACCTGACCGCAGTTGCTCAGACGCGCCTGCACGCCCTGGCGTACGGCTTCATCCAGGTCGGCGTCCTCAGTTACCACGAAGACATCGTTGCCGCCCAGTTCCAGCGTCGATTTTTTCAGATGCTTACCAGCCTGTTCTGCGACAGCACTTCCGGCACGTTCGGAGCCGGTCAGTGCCACGCCCTGAACGCGATCGTCGGCAATCAGTTCCGCCACCTGATCGGTAGAAATGAACAGGTTAGTCCAGGCCCCTTCGGGTGCGCCGGCTTCCCTGACCAACTTCTCGAATACGTCAGCACAATGCGGGACAATGTTGGCATGCTTGGCCAGTACAGGGTTTCCCAGCGCCAGGTTGGGTGCCAGCACGCGCATTAGCTGATAATACGGGAAGTTCCAGGGCTCAACCGCCACCAGCACACCGATAGGATGATATTCAACCCAGGCTTCGCCCAGTTCACTGTCATAAGGTTGTGGCTTAAGAATGCGCTCCGCATGCTCGGCATAGTACCGCGCAATCTGGGAACAGATCTGCACTTCACCGCGGCTTTGGCCTATTAGCTTGCCCATTTCTTTACTGGCAATGGCAGCCAGTTCTTCCGCACTGTCATCAATCAGATCAGCCAGTTTTTTCAGCACCTGGAGGCGTGGCTGGATGTCGCCTTTACTCCAGTCTGAATGATAGAGGCGGTCGGCCGTTTCCAGCGCATGACTTACCGCCGCGCTGTCGTGGGAAGGCCAGCTTTTCATTAACTGGTTGTTTGCAGGGTTGATGCTTTGATAGGAAGACATAGAGTGCTCCTTGGTCAGCGATAAAAAAAGCATGGCGGGATAGCCCGCCATGCTGCTAAACGTTCTTTCGTTCTACCGTTTTGTCGTCCCAGGTAAGGACATCCTGGTTGGTTTTTTCAAATGCACGGATTAATACGTCGTCACTGCCCTGTTGCCGCCAGATTTCTTCAGCAAGGCGTTCGTCATAATTGGCGACTTCGAAAATGGCCTCGGCAATTTCAGGTGAGGTGTGACGTAAGCTGGCCCATTCGCCAACATGGTGGGCTTTTGCCTGACTATTCGACATAACGATCTCCTTCCGGGCGTTTAATCCTTAAGTTTTGCTGCCAGTCCGGCAACGTGTTCACCCTGAAAGCGGGCGATGATCAATTCTTCTTCCGTAGGCTGACGTGAGCCATCTCCTCCTGCCAGCGTGGTTGCGCCATAAGGCGTGCCGCCCCGCACCTGAGAAATGTCAAACATCTCTTTCGTGCCGTAGCCGATCGGAACGATAACCATGCCGTGATGGGCGAGGGTGGTCCAGACGGAGGTAATGGTTTGCTCCTGGCCGCCGCCTGTACCTGTTGAGGCAAAGACGCTGGCGATTTTGCCGTACAGCGCGCCGGATGCCCACAGGCCGCCTGTGCGATCCCAAAACGTACGCATCTGACCGGACATATTACCGAAACGGGTAGGTGTGCCGACAATAATGGCGTCGTATTGCGGCAATATCTCAGGCGTGGCTTCAGGCGCGGACTGTTGCGTTTTACCGCCAACGTCTGCAAAGCGGTCAGCGTCCATAGTCTCAGGAATGCGCATCACGTCTACCTGCGCACCCGGTACCTTGCGGGCGCCCTCTGCCACGGCGTTAGCCATGGTTTCAACATGTCCATACATTGAATAGTACAGCACCAGAATCTTGGCCATTGGTCTCTCCGGGGGTTATTCAACACACCCAAAAGTATAGAAGAGCTTTGAACAACTGCTGGCACGCACTCGGCCTAACGGCTTAAAAAACGCTGAAAATGGGGTTTTGTTGGGGTTAATATTCTAATTCCAGGGCGATTCTTAGCGTTTGCTATGTTTCTAAATGTAAATTTCTGCCTGAAAGCCCTGAAAGCCCTGAAAGCCCTGAAAGCCCTGAAAGCCCTGAAAGCCCTAAAAGCCCTGAAAGCCCTGAAAGCCCTGAAAGCCTGAAGGTCATCTAATTCGGGGGGTTGCAACATGTCGTCGCGCATCCTTCCTGGAATATGACTCATCAAAGCCTGTCCGTTTACAAAGGCGGCTCAATGAAAGATGCTAAGGCGTGCAACGGAAGCGGTAAGACATGATGCCGCGCCTGACCGGATTCATTCCGGGCGGAAAGGAAAAGTGGCCCATTACCAATGGCGGCAGCGCGTTTTATTCGTCTTCAGGGTCAGCGCGTCGGCGAGTGACATTGCATTACCCGGCATCGCCGATCACAATAGCGCCTGAATCAATCAGGCAGGTGAACTATGTCGACTACGACGCGCAGACTGACCGTGCGTATAACGCGTCAGGAATGGGTACTTATTTTCATTACGATGATCTGGGGCGGGACGTTTTTAGTGGTACATCGGGCGATGCAGCACTCAGGCCCGTTTTTCTTTGTTGGGGTGCGGTTTGCCACTGCGGCCATCCTGCTGGCGCTCTTTTTTCGCCGTTACCTTGCCGCAATCAGCTGGACTGAAATAAAGGCGGGAACGCTTATCGGCCTGACCATTGCCGCGGGTTACGGTCTGCAGACATGGGGAATGCAGACCATCTCCAGCAGCCAGTCGGCCTTTCTGACCGCCTTATATGTTCCGGTTGTGCCGCTTTTACAATGGCTGTTCCTACGGCGTCCACCTCCGTTAATGGCATGGCTGGGTATCTTACTGGCGTTTTGCGGCTTAATACTGGTTGCGGGGCCGCAGGACGGAAGGGTGGTGCTCAATCAGGGTGAGATTGCCACGCTGATCAGTACCCTGGCGATTGCGGGCGAAATTATTCTTATCAGCCGCTTCGCCGGTCATGTTGATGTTCGTCGTGTGACCTTTATTCAGCTTACCGTCGCTTCACTCTGTGCCTTCTGCTTTATGCTTCCTAACGGGGAAACGTTGCCTGCCCTGTCGACGCCGTTATTGCTCAGCGCATTAGGTCTGGGTGCCGCCAGTGCGCTTATCCAGGTGACGATGAACTGGGCACAACGCAGCGTATCGCCCACGCGGGCAACGGTTATTTACGCCGGAGAGCCGGTATGGGCGGGCGTGGTCGGGCGTATCGCCGGCGAACGTTTGCCGGCAGCCGCGATACTTGGTGGCGCTTTTATCGTCTGCGGCGTGATTATCAGTGAACTGCGTCTGAAGCGCCGCAAAGCGATACCCTCAGCCTCTTCGCGGGACGAATGAAGGTCAAAAGGATGACGCGAAGGCGCGAGTCGGTTATTGCGCCTGTTCTGAGAGAGATGTTGTCGTTGTGCGTGTTACTGACATTACCGCAGCGTTTAAACCTTCACTGTTATCACGTAGCAAATTCATGAGCTTGCTGTGATACACAGTGTCAGGCGAGGGGAACCCTATGAAAAAGGAACAATCAGTGCCCACGCGCCGCTCAGTGGCCGTCGCTGCCAAACGGGCGGCTATTCTGGAGGCCGCGCTGAGCTTTTTTTCCCAGTTTGGCATCCACGGTACGCGGCTGGAAAAAGTCGCTGACCGCGCCGGTGTCTCTAAAACGAATTTGCTGTACTACTATCCTTCCAAAGAAGCGCTCTATATTGCCGTGTTGAAAGAGATCCTGGATGTCTGGCTGGCGCCCCTGCGTGCACTGAGCCACGATCAGGATCCTTTGAGAGCCATTCGGCACTATATCCGCCTAAAACTTGAAGTCTCCCGGGACCATCCGCAGGCATCAAGGCTGTTTTGCCTGGAAATGCTCCAGGGGGCGCCCCTGTTGAAAGGTGAACTGGCGGGGGATTTAAAACAACTTATGGATGATAAAACAGCGATTATACAGCGCTGGATAGCCGAAGGAAGGCTGGCGGGTATTCAGCCCCAACACCTGATTTTTATGCTCTGGGCAACCACGCAGCACTACGCCGATTTTGCCAGTCAGGTTGAAGCCATTACGGGAAACAGGCTCACTAATCCGCTGTTTTTTGAAGAAACGGTAGAGAACGTTCAGCGCATTATTATTGAAGGTATTCGGGTGCGTTAAAAGAACAAGGCCATACTGAATACAGGAATAAACACTGGAGCGGGCTGATGGATTCTGTTTCACAATGCGTACTGGGCGCGTCAGTAACCCTGGCGGTGATGGGCCGCCGTGTTCCGGCCTGGCAGGCCGCCATTATCGGCGCGGCCTGCGGAACGTTGCCGGATCTTGATGTCTTTCTCGATCACGGTGATGCTATCCGCAATATGACGCTGCACCGAACCGAAAGCCATGCGCTGCTTTATCTGACGCTGCTTTCCCCCTTAGTGGCCTGGCTGGTTGCACGGCTTTGTCGTGCCGGGCCAGCATGGACGGCCTGGTGGCCCGCCATCTGGCTGGCGCTGATCACCCATCCTCTTCTCGATCTGATGACGGTATATGGCACGCAACTGGGATTACCGCTTACCGATCATCCTTACGCGATCGGCAGCATATATATTGTCGATCCGCTTTATACCTTACCGCTGCTCGTTGGCTTAGCGGTGGCGTTGTGGCGTCGCAGCGATCGGGGATTGCGCTGGAACCGCGCGGGACTGGCATTGAGCTCGGCCTATCTCGTCTGGAGCGTGCTGATTCAGCAGGTCGCGGACGGGCAGATCAAACAGTCACTTGAACAGCAGGGCATTGCAACAAACAAGGTGCTGGTCACGCCCACGGCGCTAAATACCCTTGTCTGGCGTAGCGTCATTATCACGCCCGATCGTTATGGGGAAGCTTACTGGTCTTTGCTGTCGCCGCGGCGTCCCGTTACGGTGACCTGGCGGCCCCGTCATCCTGAATTATTTGCATCATTCAAGGGGAACTGGTTTGCAGAGCGCATTGCGTGGTTCAGCCACGGCTTTTATGCCATGAGTGAGCGCGATGGACAGGTCACCATCGCCGATTTGCGTATGGGCGACGATGACCGCTACACCTTCACCTTTGGTTTGGGAACGGCACAGCGTCCGGATGCCCGGCCGCAGCGCCTCCCGTCCGCCGGGCGCACGTTGAAGCGCACGTTCAGCCATATTGCTGAGCAGTTATAAAAAAAAGCCCGACTTTTGTCGGGCTTTCTTCATGCTGGGGATTAACGGCGCGTGCGTTTACGCAGCTGCCAGCCGATGGCCAGCAGGATAAACCATAATGGCGTCACCATTAATGCCTGACGTGTATCCTCCTGTAGCGTGAGCAGGACGAGAATAAACACGAAGAAGGCCATACAAACCCAACACATGAATTTACCCAACGGCATTTTAAAGTTAGATGCCGCATGGCGTTCCGGAAATTTTTTGCGATAGGCCAGATAGCTGCACAGGATGATGGTCCAGACGAACATAAACAGAATGGCCGAAACCGTGGTGACCAGAGTAAAGACGGTCATCACATCCGGAATCAGGTAAATCAGCGCTACGCCGCACAGCAAACAGAAGCAGGAGAAGAACAGGCCGGTCGTGGGAACGGCGCGCGCAGATAACCGCCCAAAAGCCCGACTGGCAACGCCCTGCTGTGATAAGCCATACAGCATGCGACTGGTCGAGAAAATGCCGCTGTTAGCCGATGAGGCGGCAGATGTTAATACCACGAAGTTCACGATACTTGCCGCCGCCGGAAGACCAATTAAAACAAACATCTCAACGAACGGACTGCGATCGGCCATCACTTCTGTCCAGGGCGTGACAGACATGATTACCATCAGTGCCAGGACATAAAACATAATGACGCGCAAGGGAATCGCGTTAATGGCGCGCGGTAAGACCTTGTGCGGATCCTGTGTTTCGGCGGCGGCCGTACCGACCAGCTCAATGCCGACAAAGGCAAACACAGCGATCTGAAACCCGGCAAAAAATCCGCTCAGTCCTTTGGGAAACATACCGCCGTGATCCCAGATATTACTCAGGGCTGCGGTACCGCCACCGGGAGAAGGATAGTGGAGTGAAACCAACACGATTCCGGTCACAATTAAGGCGACAATCGCCACAATTTTGATGATGGCGAACCAGAATTCCATCTCACCAAACATCTTCACCGTGGCGATATTCAACGCCAAAAAGACAAAGACGCACAACAGCGCACTCATCCAGATGGAGAACCCTGGAAACCAGAGCTGGAAGTAGGCGCTGATAGCCACCACGTCGGCGATACCGGTGACCACCCAACAGAACCAGTATGTCCAACCGGTGAAGTAGCCCGCCCACGGCCCAAGTAAGTCGGCCGCAAAATCGCTAAAGGATTTGTATTCCAGATTCGACAGCAGCAATTCGCCCATTGCGCGCATGACGAAAAACAGCATAAAGCCGATGATCATATAGACGAAAATGATGGACGGGCCTGCCAGACTAATGGTTTTTCCCGAGCCCATAAACAGACCCGTTCCGATAGCGCCGCCGATAGCGATGAGCTGGATATGCCGGTTATGCAGATTACGCCGCAATGTGTCTGAGCCTTGCGGGCTCTGCGTGTGGTGAGAGTGATCAACCATGAAATTGTCTTTCCTGTCTTGATGTTGTGTCAGCTCTGATGGCTGTTGAGGATGACTGAGTGTCTGAAACAATTGGGCATAAGATAGAGGAAGTAAGGATAAAAACGGTAATCATTTTTTAACAATATCAGACAACATACTCATCAAAAGAGCATTTTTGCTTCCAGCAGGCGGTTTTTACGTCAGATTAGGTAATATTTCATCACCTTGTGTTATCTCCGGGGCAGACAACGCACGGCGCTTCTACACTTCCTCATTATTGGTTGTTTCACATCAGAGGCATTATGCGCACGCTTGTCCTGCTTATTATCATGACCGGACTGAGGTGGATGAGTTTGCCCTGGCTGAAACAGCACTTACCCCCGCAGTTTAATCCGTTCACGCCTCTGTCGGTGACCGATCCGCCAGGCTGGATGACGCGGCTGAAAATCAAGCGTCTGCAAAATGATCCTGCCGCCTGTCTTGACGTCATGCGTCGGGCAGAGCAGGCGGGACGGGTGAGTTTCAGCCAGCAACCAGCCATCGCCGGCCAGTGTCCGCTAGCTCAGCCGCTGAGAGTGCAAAAAATGGGCGCAGTATCACTCAGCAGCAGCTTTCTGGCCAGCTGTCCCATGGCCGTTGCGGCCACCCTGTATGTGGTTCACAGCAGTCAGCAGATTCTTCAGCAGTCGGGCACCCGGCTGGTGGGCATTGAGCATGTTGGCAGTTATGCCTGTCGTAATATCTATCACCGAACTCAGGGGCGACTAAGCGAACATGCCACTGCTGACGCCTGGGATATAACGGCCTATCGTCTGGCCAATGGTCAGCGGCTGGTGGTCAGTCAACACTGGCAGCAACCTGAAGAGAAAGCGCTATTACTTCACGGATTGTGGCGAACAGGTTGTCACTTTTTTGGTAATGCGCTTGGGCCGGATTATAATACTGCGCATGCAACACATTTTCATTTTGGCATGCGTGGGGCAGGTTATTGCAGATAGTAACAGGACAGCGCTGAGGGTAATTACGGGGTTTTTATTTCTTATTATCCAGCATAAAAAATATGCGACTATTTCGGTTTTTCAGGCTTCGCTTTTTTTATTAACATTATATCCGGGTATGCAACCTTTTTTATGTGTGGCGTTGTGCCTTTCAGCGAATAGACGTTATTTAATGCATGTGGGATAATGAATTATGAGGTCGTTGCCGTGTTTTAATTTTATTAACATTCCGATATTTTATTGTGATATTTTTTTCTTATTAAATACGTTATTGATTGTTTTTTACAGGCTGTATTTTACCCCCGCTCAGACAATATGTTAAGTTAATTCATGTCTGATATTTTATCCTGGGGCAACAATATGAACAGCTTCTTTCTTATCAGGGAAAAGACATTCTCTTTGCGTCACGCGTTTCACTTAAGGTCGTGCATCACGCTTGAGCAGAGCCAAAAGAGTAGGGCTCCAGGCGCGGTAAGGGACGCGTTTTCGGCAGAGATCATGTTACCCGGAGGTTTGAATAACGCCACATTTGATGTCAGCGATACTGCAGCATGTTCTTTTTTAGGCTTTGCCTTGAACGTTTAATCAGCAATGATGATGCATAAAAGGTGTACATTGACCCGTTGCGGGTATCAAATGGGTCATCCAGGAAAATAATAAGTTGCGGACCGCAACTTCTTTAGTCTTATTTTCAATGCTGGCTGCGTTTAAAGATTGAAAAAATATAAGAAAAATCCTATTATTCTGCCCATCACGCGTTGCCTGAATTGCCAGCAGCATTCTTTTATCCCTGGTTTTGGCATTTTGCCCGTAACGGGTCCTGAAAACCAAATGAAAATAAAGCTTTTTTTGATGTGCTGACACAGGGTAAATTCATTTCTGATGCAAAGATATCAAGCACGTAGTGGAAGTTGAGGCAATATGACAAGTGAAGATTATTTTTCCTGGCGGACTGAGACTGAAAATCATTTTCAGGCACTGGCGACGACCCAACAATTAAAGGGGCTCCTGCAGGATTATATCCAGTCACTGGGTTTCGATTATTTCGCTTTTTTTATCCAGCACCGCGTTCCTTTTACCCGACCACGTCTTTATTTACATGACACTTATCCTAAATTATGGATTAAACGTTATAAAGAGCAGAATTATTATGCGATCGATCCCGTGTTGCAGCTTTGCCTGCGCTCAGGAAAAGGGGTTGAGTGGACGCCTGAGCTGTTTAGCTCGGCAAAAGAAATGTGGCAGGATGCGTGTAATTTTGGGCTCCTGAGCGGATTTTCGTGTTCTGCAATGGCATCAAATCGCGCCGTTGGTATATTATCTATAGGATCAAAGCGTCCCTTTATTACTGGCAGCCGGCGAGTTGAGCTCGAGGTAAAGCTGCATTTTTTGGCTGAGCAAAGCCTGTCCTTACTCGAACGCCTGAATGATGAAGCACTGATGGTCCAGGGAAATGATTTTAGTCAGCGTGAGCTCGAAATTTTGAGATGGACTGCTGAAGGCAAAACGTCACAAGAAATTTCACTTATTTTGTCGATTTCTGAGCACACCGTAAATTTTTACCAAAAAAATATGAAAAAACGTTTTAATGTTTCTAATAAAACTCAAATTGCATGCTACGCCGCAGCAATTGGACTGATTTAAATGAAAAGCAACTGCCAACTTTAGTAGTTCCCTCGTTGAGGTCACTTGTCTACCCTGCGCTAGTGCGCTCCTGGGCAGGCGCGAAGAAATCATTGCAAACATGGGGATGTCAGAGGCGCATGATGAAAATAGTTCAAACGCAGTTAAAGGATATGCCATCTTCCTTGCTTGCCGAGCTTGGCAGTTACCGTTATAGCGTGTTTGCACGGGGTGAAGGTTGGTCGATTCCGCCGCGTCTGAGCACGCCTGGGCAAGAGTACGATCGTTTTGATCGCTCTGATGTAACCTGGTTGATCGCATGGAGTGTACGCAATGGCATCAGTGGCTGTGCGCGATTAATGCCCTGGACTGAACCCGAGCAAACGGAAGGTATCGTTTTACCGTTTAACCACGAAAAAGTATGGGAAATGTCGCGTTTCTCAGCGCGGCTGGAGGTCGATCCTGAGTTGCCACTTACGATTCTCTGGCATGCTGTTCAACTGGCCGAAATTAACGGTATTGAATTTATTATCAGCTCGGCCACGCCGATGCTGGAAAAGATGTTCGAGCAGCATCAGGTCGTCTATCAGCCCTTAACGCCCGGACTGATTCAGTCGGAAGATAACCTGTTTGCCATCCGTATTCCCGTCAGCCAGCCAGCACTGGCAGAAAAATACCGTGGTGCACGTCGCTTCAGCCCGGAGGAGGTTCTGCCTTCGTTGGGCGTCTCGGTTAACTGGCACCCGCACGGTTGAGTTTATGCCCCCGGTGACGGGGGCATCTTAGCGTTACTGACGATAAGCCGCTTTAATTTGCTTGATCGTGTTGCTGAACACTTCCGCCTGCGGCATGTCGCCCAGGGTTTTGACGTAGCGTTCCATGTTAATGATCACTTTGCCCGCATCGGCCTGGCCCATTCCTTTCAGAATCAGTGTGATCATCATCTTCAGGCAAGCCACTTCATCAGATAATTTTTGCGTTTCCTGCGAGGTCGCGAAATCTTCATCGCTCATGAATTTCTCCTTGGTGGTTAACGTCGTCTCTTATTCGGTACGCACAGCAATCCGAGAGTATACCACAGGGGATTACGCTTGCTGAGTGCATCACGACAGCAGGCGTTCCCGCCTGACTTTGTTCAGTTAAATTTATTAATCACGTGCAGGAATGGTCAGGTCAAAAAAACAGACAGCAATGTCAGGAAGATGATTAATTGAGACGTTATGTTTTTTTTAACTTCATGAAAAGACTATTTTTTTAAAAATCCCATTGCAGTAGCTGTTTTTTGGGATGCGCTTTCCAATAACCCAGGATTTGCATTGATATAAATCATTGAAAGCTCTCCTTCCACGACTTTGTATATGTGCTTTTAATGCAAAAACGGGTATGATTGCCGCTTGCAATCGTTAAATGCTACCTCTTATTAGCTGCGGAGTGCTTCGCGTTGATCACTGTCCTTCTTGTCGATGACCATGAACTGGTACGTGCCGGTATCCGCCGTATTCTCGAAGATATTAAAGGTCTGGTGATCGCTGGCGAAGCCTGTTGTGGTGAAGATGCCGTTAAGTGGTGCCGTGCTAATCAGGTTGATGTCATTTTAATGGATATGAACATGCCGGGCATCGGCGGGCTGGAGGCGACGCGAAAAATCGTGCGCTACAACCCTGATATCAAAATCATCATGCTGACTATCCATACTGAAAACCCCCTGCCGGCAAAAGTCATGCAGGCTGGTGCCGCAGGTTATCTCAGTAAGGGCGCAGCGCCACAGGAAGTGGTAAACGCGATTCGCTCGGTCAACGCCGGGCAGCGCTACATTGCATCGGACATCGCTCAACAAATGGCGCTTAGCCAGATTGAGCCACAAAAAGCCGAATCTCCCTTCAGCTGTTTGTCGGAAAGGGAATTGCAGATTATGCTGATGATCACCAAGGGGCAAAAGGTGACGGAAATTTCCGAGCAGCTTAATCTCAGTCCTAAAACCGTTAACAGCTACCGTTACCGGATGTTCAGCAAACTGAATATCAGTGGCGATGTAGAGTTAACGCATCTGGCCATCAGACATGGCCTGTATAATGCGGAGCCGTTAATAAGTAGTGAGTGACCTCTTTAATCCCAAAATCTTTCTGAGTACGGTCACCAGTGAACCCGGCGTATACCGGATGTATGACGCTTCCGGAACGGTTATCTATGTCGGCAAAGCCAAAGATCTGAAAAAGCGGCTTACGAGCTATTTTCGTACGAACGTTGGCAGCCGAAAAACCGAAGCGCTGGTGAGTAACATCCATCACATCGATGTCACCGTAACCCATACTGAAACCGAAGCGTTGTTGCTTGAGCACAATTACATCAAGCTTTATCAACCGCGCTACAACGTTCTGTTGCGCGACGATAAATCCTACCCCTACATTTTTCTCAGCAGCGATGTTCATCCTCGCCTGGCGATGCATCGGGGCGCGAAACACGCGAAAGGCGAATATTTCGGCCCGTTCCCCAATGGCTACGCGGTACGAGAAACGCTGGCGCTGCTGCAAAAAGTGTTTCCTATCCGTCAATGCGAGAACAGCGTGTATCGCAACCGTACGCGCCCCTGCCTGCAATACCAGATTGGCCGCTGCCTGGGTCCCTGTGTTGCCGGGCTGGTGAGTGAGGAAGAGTACGCACAGCAAACGGATTACGTGCGGCTGTTTCTGGCGGGTAAGGATGATCAGGTGCTGAATTTACTGGTCCGCCGTATGGAAGATGCAAGTCATGCCCTGCGGTTTGAAGAAGCGGCACGCCTGCGCGACCAGATCCAGGCCGTCAGGCGCGTCACCGAAAAACAGTTTGTGTCTAATCAGGGCGACGACCTGGATGTGATTGGCGTGGCCTACGATGCCGGTATGGCCTGTTTACACGTGCTGTTTATCCGTCAGGGTAAAGTGTTGGGAAGCCGAAGCTATTTTCCAAAGGTGCCCGCCGATACCGATCTGGCGGAAGTCGTGCAAACCTTTGTGGGGCAGTTTTATTTGCAGGGTAGCGAAATGCGGACGCTGCCCGGTGAAATTTTGCTGGATTTCACCTTACCTGAGCGCGAACTGCTGTCTGAGTCGCTGACCGAATTAGCCGGGCGTCGGGTGAATATTCAAAGTAAACCTCGTGGTGATCGCGCGCGCTATCTCAAACTGGCACGAACCAATGCCGGTTCGGCATTAAAAACCCGTTTGTCTCAGCACTCGACCATTCATCAGCGTCTCACTGCGTTAGCCGAGTTTCTGGAGTTGGATAAGATCACCCGAATGGAGTGTTTTGATATCAGCCATACCATGGGAGAGCAGACCATCGCGTCCTGTGTCGTGTTCGATCAAAACGGTCCCCTCCGTGCCGATTATCGCCGCTATAACATTGCCGGCATCACGCCTGGTGATGATTATGCAGCGATGAATCAGGTGCTGCGTCGCCGTTATGGAAAAGCGATTGAGGAAGAGAAGATCCCCGATGTCATTTTGATCGACGGCGGTAAAGGCCAATTGGCTCAGGCAAAGCAGGTTTTTGCCGAACTGGACGTGAGCTGGGATAAATCACGTCCCATTTTACTGGGCGTAGCAAAAGGCACCGATCGCAAAGCCGGTCTTGAAACTCTGTTTTTCGAGGCGGAGGGCGAGGGGATTTCCCTGTCGCCTGATGCACCAGCGCTGCACGTGATTCAGCATATTCGTGATGATGCTCACAATCATGCTATTTCAGGGCACCGTAAAAAACGGGCCAAAGTGAAAAATACCAGTGCTCTGGAAAGCATTGAAGGTGTGGGGCCAAAACGACGCCAGCAGCTGCTTAAGTACATGGGGGGCCTGCAACCGCTGATGAATGCATCGGTGGAAGAGATCGCGAATGTCCCTGGCATATCCCATGCTTTGGCGGAAAAAATCTACTACTCGTTGAAACACTAGCATTGAAACAGGGTGGGCAATGTAGGAACATACGTTAAACACCACCCAATCCAGACAGTTACCAGCATATGCAATTTAACATTCCGACCTGTCTTACCCTGTTTCGCGTCGTTCTTATTCCGTTCTTTGTGCTGGCTTTCTATCTGCCGTTCCACTGGGCGCCATTTGTTACCGCGTTGATCTTTGTTGTGGCAGCCGTGACCGACTGGTTCGACGGCTTTCTGGCGCGTCGCTGGAAGCAGACAACCCGCTTTGGCGCTTTCCTCGATCCAGTTGCCGATAAAGTCATGGTGGCAATTGCCCTGGTATTGGTTGCAGAGTACTTTCATGCCTGGTGGATCACGCTGCCAGCCGCAACGATGATTGCACGAGAAATTATTATTTCCGCGCTGCGCGAATGGATGGCTGAAATCGGCAAACGCAGCAGTGTTGCCGTTTCCTGGATTGGTAAAGTAAAAACAACGGCACAGATGTTCTCACTTTTTGCCTTGTTGTGGCGTCCGGACAGCATGGTTGTTGGCGTGGGTGTCGTTGCGTTATACATTGCGGCAGTGCTGACTTTCTGGTCGATGTTTCAGTATCTGAGCGCGGCGCGCGGGGATTTGCTCGAACCGTGATCGATACGATTTAAAAAGCAGCAAACGGACGCAATGTGGGGATAATTTTATTGACTCATCGCGTCATCTCAGTAGAATGCATCGCATCGAACGGCAGCACAGCTGCAGAAGCTAAGAAAAATCAGTAAGTTCGATGAAGTGCATTAAATATCGAGCTCTTCAGCAGGCAGTAAACTGAACGGTAAGATGATGCGGGAATAGCTCAGTTGGTAGAGCACGACCTTGCCAAGGTCGGGGTCGCGAGTTCGAGTCTCGTTTCCCGCTCCAAATTAGCAGGTCAGGATAACCTGGCAGCAGACAAGTTTAAGGCGCGTTGGCAGAGTGGCTATGCAGCGGATTGCAAATCCGTGTACCTCGGTTCGACTCCGGGACGCGCCTCCAGTTATACCTCGCCCGGGTGGTGAAATCGGTAGACACAAGGGATTTAAAATCCCTCGATCGCAAGGTCGTGCGGGTTCAAGTCCCGCCCCGGGCACCATATTGAAACACCAATAAAATCAAGTAGTAGCAATGTCGTTTAAGCCGCCTCTTTGGGCGGTTTTTTGTATCTGAAATTCGGCAGTGGCGATGAATTGGCGATGACATTTTTTGCTGCCATCTTTCATCATGGACTTTCAGCCCATCCTTATCCTCGTACTCTCCTGCCTTGCATAAACCTGCATTTTGGCATCCCTCAGCTTTAGGCCCGCGTCGAAAACTCAAGGCCAGGTCGTTCACAAACTAAAGAGGAAAACAGATGCGTGCAGGCTGTAGTCAGCGGCATCAGCGCTAGCGTTTGAGCTTGATGGGCAACAGCCAAAAGAGCAGGGAAGCCTTCAACCGCAGGAATAAAATTAATTGCTCATTTTATGTGCTATGCTGAATTTCCGTTTCACAACTTAGGCTCACATGGACGACGATGATGAACGGCCCTATATTATCTTTACCGCAATCGGTAAAGCCGTGCTGGAACTGCTTGATTTAAAAGAAGGTTTTTTTGATTTAGAGCTTGCTGAAATACTTGAAGACTGGATGAAAGAGGAGACGAATCCACTTCAGGCGGAGGTTTACAGAATGGCGGCGGAGTTTGTCAGGGCAGGGAAGGCAGTAAATTAAAAAGGCCTGCGTTACACAGGCAGAAACTGTTACAAGGGAAAATCCAGCAGTCAATTTTGACTGACTGTGGAAGCATACAGTGATCGTGCTTTTTAGATACAACTGAATGAGATTTGATCGATAAAAGGCACGATATGCCTGCGTCAGATATAAAAAAGCCCACTCGGATGTGGGCATAGCGAACAGGGCTATAAAGATAAGGTACTATCGATTACATTTTGATTATCGGCTGGGAAGCAGAAACCTTCAGATCTAAATTTGGATAAAAACGACAACGATCATTTGTTTTTTTATTCTTATACTTCAATGGTTTGCCGGTCTTTAACTTTCCTCAGATATTCTTCATAAAATTAATGACCCTGATTGGCCTCTTTTCTTATCGCGAGACATCTTTTTCCAATGTATATCCCTGTCCTTAACGCTCTATCGTCGGGTATCACGCTACGAGCTTGTATAGGCAGGCACGGTTTATCTTGGGTTAATGCTTGTGACTTTCACTCATAAGCTGCGGAAGTTTTCCGCTGAGATGAAAGACGTAGCTAAACCGGCGCGAGGGTAAGCACTCGACTTTTACCGGTCTGGAACACCTGCTGCCAGGACTGTGGTTGGCACAGGCTCAGTGCGATTGTTTCATACCCGCAATTTTTCACATACCCTGTATTCAGGCTCAACTGGACATAGTGATCAATCGCGCTCTCACAAAAGATATTTTGAGATGGTTATTCCTCATACCGTTTTTCCATTTGTAATCCCGTCACTGTCTGTCTCAACCTGAGGCAGTTAAAAGCCGCAACGACATATCTTGAAAATCCTGATTGCCAGGCTTTATGACGGCTGTTCTCTTCTGTTGACGTGCCATCGATAGCCGGACGCATGTCCGTAGTACTCTCACAAGCCTCAGTACAGAATGAAATCGAGCGCAAGGGCTGTGCCGTGAAGGCCGGAACGCGCTCAGTCAATTACATCAAATTAAACGGGAGTCACCATAATGAAATTAAAATCGTTCATCGCATTGAGTTTAGTATCACTGTCGTTTGGTAGTCAGGCTGCATCTTTTGTCGTCGATGCCAAAAATAACTGCTTTGATCCTCAGGCCGTTAACAGTAAGGTTCAAAGTGGTTCGCCTCTGAAATTCAACCTTGATGCGGGTACCTATAATATTTACCTGACGTCGAATAGCGCCAACTGCGTCACAGGAAGTTCATGTCAGATTGATCGGGTTGTTATGGCTGGTGGAATGAGTACGGCAAGATGGGGGTCTGCAATCAGCAGTACACCACAACAGATTAATGTGGCTGGAAGCAATTATTATCTTATCGCTTACATTGGTGATGACAACTGCGCAGACAATACAGGTTCTGTGACCATTCAGGCAGATAAGGTCCAGTAAACAAGCACGTTCGTTTCACTAAGACTATCACAAGACGCATTTTCGAATGCGTCTGATAATGTTTTATCAGTTGGTAGGCATTACTTAGATATGAAAGAGGGAGCGGTAAGTTTCATATCAATTTCAAAGTAGCGCAGTCTGGGGGGGTTCTGCAACTAACAGTACTTTGATTAAAACTTTAGTCCTTAAACATGGTGCGTAGATAATAAAAAATTACTGCCGATGCCTACTTTTTTGTTGAAGGCTGATAGTGGATTTTATCAATGCGACGTAGAGAGGCTTTTCCAGATATATAACATAATCAGGATATTATGATATGTATCTCGCCATTCCTTAATCGGATATGGCGAGCTCTCCAATTGTCTAATCTACTTTTAAAGTATAGGTAATTTCATGATTTCTTGCCAAGATTAATAAAGGGGAGTTCGACAAATTTGTAACTTAATGAACAGGCTATTAAGAAGAACAAAAAAACAGTGCCCGATACAACCATATACTGCATCTGATCTAAGTGGAAATTATGAGATTGAATGAATCTATTCATGCAAAACCAGGCTATGCCGTGCAGCATATAGATGCTATAGCTCGCATCGCCTAATCTAATAAAGCCTTTAATGTTTAAAAGACCAAAAAGATTACCACCGATGGCTATGAAAAAGAAAGTTGATGCTACTGCAGGCATAAAGTAAATGTTGAAACTGCTGTCGGAAATAAGTATCACAACTGCAAAAGATAGTGATGCACCGATATTATAAAACGTTTTGCTTTGCGCAGATGTTGTTGTAAGTTCTTTTCCTATAGCACCAATTGCAAAGAATGAGGCATATGAAGCAAGTGCTGGATTTTGTGTAGATACAAAGTATACGGAAGCGAAAATGATTGCCGATGCAACAGGTATCAAACCAATTTTGTCACGTAATACGTAGGCTACAGGGAGTGAGAAATAAAAAGCCCATTCCCAAAAAAGTGTCCATGTTACGCCTGCGTTAATAAACTGAGTGTCATGCATCCCAAAAACATCGGGTTTCTTTCCTGTTAACCCGGCATCGAACCAAAAATAAAATTTTGATAATAAATCATTTGTACTAATTTCATGTCGCTGAATCCAGAAGGCAATAGCGAGACAGAGAGTTGAAGAAAGCATAAAAAGTGGAGCGATACGCAAGACTCTTTTTTTGTAGAAGTGGAACCATGATTTTACGTTTGTGTGGGCAAAAACGTAACCGGACACCATAAAAAATAGTGCAACGCCAAAAGAGCCAATTTTTTGATTCACCGGATAATCATTTAATGAGCTAAGAAGCCATGGATGACCATGAAAATATTCATAACTTAGCACAAAGTGATGAAAGGCAACCATGAATGCGAGGAAAAATCTCAATCCATCAATTCTGTGAATGCGACCAGAGGTATCCTTATCCATAAAGGAAAAAAGTTTTGTACTAAACAGAATACCCGTTATAAATAGAAGCGCTAGCATCCATAAAAGCAGAGTAAGTTGAAGTGGCATATTGATTACTTGTGAAATTATTAAAAACGCATTGTAACGTAACATTTATGAGGTTGGTGCTTTTTTTCACAAAACATCATCCCAACCTTATCAAGGAAGTTTTGCGGGGGTGGGGAAAGTCAATAAGTACAATGGGTTATGAGTAATTTCTGTGAACTTACAAAAGGAGGAGTAAGCTTTGTTTCATGCGCAATGGAAGTGCATTTGACTAATTTATCGTAAATTTGGCACATTTAGTGATTTCAATGTTAAAACCCGCTTTAAGTAGTCCATGCATAAAAGTGAATTGTCTAGACAAGGTAAGTGGTCCTGGCTGAAATCATGTTCCATTAAGAATCAAAATCCCGGCATGTTAAACATTCCCTTGAGCGGAGGTGCCGATGAAAAAGTCACGACTCCCCGAAGAGCAGATTATCTTTGCCTCGAAACAGGCCGAATCGGATATGTCCGTGCCGGATGTTTATTGCAAGCTAGGTATTTCCGATGCCACCTTTTAGGCTTGGTGTAAGAGATACGGCGAAACTTACCCTTCTAAACTCAATCATATGCGGCAACGCCAAGAAGAAAACCTGTTGCTTAAGAGGCTGGTTGCCGATCTCGGCCTCGACAAGGCGATGCAACAGGATGTTCTGGCAAAAAAGAGCTGACATTGTTATGACTCCGGGATTAGAACGGGAATTAACAGGCCCGATACGGTGCCAGCGAAAGACAAATCTATTTGCGTTATGGCTCAGCCGCAATTCGTTCAGGTATTATTTTGTTGCTGCCGATGACAGCGCACTGGGCCTGCTCGTCCATGAATTCACCAAAACGCCCATTCATTACAGATACAGCAGGGTACACGCAATGCTCCGGCGTGAGGGCTGGTGCGACAAGCACAAACCGGTCTTCCGCCTCTACTGTGAACAGGGGCTGTCTCTACGACTCAGACGGCCACGTCGCAATAAATCTGCCCTGCGAACACCGCCGCAGGTTCAGGGCTTATATTCGAATCACGTTTGGGGCATGGATTTTGTCTCGGACGCGCTGCTTGACAGGCGACGATTGCGCCTGCTTACGGTTATCGATTTTTACACCCGCTGGGATCTGCGTGCGGCAGAATCTGCGTCTGACAGATGTAGCCGAAATGCTGAACAACATAGCGATCAAGGGTCCTTTACCTCATTGACTGAAAACCGCTAATATTTTGAATTTAATGGGAAAGTTATGGGTGGATTGGTGTAGGAAAGAGGGATTAGGATCGAATTCTCACTCCCGGAAACACTGATAGACAACGCTAAGCTTTAGTCGTTTAACAGCAGGTTGTGACAGGGATGTCTGAACGAGAACGGGTTCGTATCTCTGGAAGATGCACAGTGCAAATCGAGACCTGGTGCATACACTTTAATCAATGTCACCCCCATTATGCACTGGGCTGGATGACACCTTACGAATTTGCCAAAAAATCTGCCGTTTGACCTAATTTGCAGCCAGATATTCCTGATTATGAGTGGATTACATATGGGGTGATTCATAAGGATATGATTTCAAATTAAAAAAAAGAGTATTTGTGTCTTTAGCGGGAAATAATCTCTTCAATGTTTTTAAAACATGCCAAATATTGATTGAAAGGAAATTTGTTTTGTCAAAGCATAACTTGAGTGAAAATTTTGATACAAATAAAGCAGAAATCGATTTCGGTTCAGACCACATCATCATAGCGCGCCGCTACCGGGCCCTTGGGGCACTGAACGATCTCTTTATCGCGATATGGTTTTTGACAGGAAGCGTTCTTTTTTTCTTCGATTCGCTAATGACTGGCGGTACCTGGTTATTTGTGGTCGGCAGCCTTCAACTTCTGTTACGCCCGGCGATAACCCTGGCAGAGCTTATTCATGTCAAACGTGTTTATCGCTCTCGCCCTGCCACTTCGCGGTGACAGCCTGAGATAGGTGGTTCAGATGAGTCAGCCCGGCCGCTATCCTGCGGCCCGGCTGTAAGGCGGTCAGACTTAACATCGCTGCTAAAACGTTACCAGGTGCGAGCCGGTGGCGGAGGCGGTTGTTCGCCGGTTGCGGCTGGAGGGGGCGGAGGAGGGGCGTCAGCCCGAGGAGGTGGTGGCGCGAAAGCCTGTTCTGGCGGTGGAGGCGGTGGTGGTGGACGACGATCGTGCGGCGGCGGTGGCGCGCCGCAACCCGGACCTGGCGGCGGCGGTGCGCAGGCGCTGAGCGTGGAAACGACAAAAGCAGCGGCTAAAAAGGACAGACGACGATTCATTCTATTTCCCTTATGAAATTAACAGTAAGCTAATTGTAGACACCCGTAACTAAAAATAGGGCGGCGAAGGGTAAAAGCGAAGCGAGGAAGGCCATTTGTTTGTTTTTTGAGATACTTCTCATCTCACGATGATGATTCGGCTTTTTGTCTTCACTCCGGTTAAGGTAGCGCATCAATGTAGAGGAGTAATGTTATGAATGGCATTTTGAAATTCGTCCGCGGATGGCTGATTTTTTCGGTTCTGTGGGGCGTCTTCATGTGGTTTATGTCATGGCAGGCGCAGGGCAAAGAGATTGGACTGGCTATTTTAATGAGCCTGTATGCCGGGTTGCTATACCAGGCACTCATCACCATGGTGGCCCGCTACAAAGCCCGCCGCCAGCAAGCCTGACTGCGGCCTGCTGCGCTCAGGCAGCAGGCCAGTGACTCAGCTCAGATTACCGGTCAAGCGGCGATGGAAATCACTGCTGCGCAGATCCAGTCCTTCTATAGTCACGTGCGTGCCATAGCGCTGGTAGCGATATTCGATTCCATCCAGCGCGGCGACGCTGGAGGCATCCCAGATTTGCGCGTGGGTGAGGTCGATAATGACGGATTTCGGATCCTGCGCGTAATCAAAGTGCTCAAACAAATCGTTGCTGCTGGCAAAAAACAGCGGCCCGCGCACGGTGTAACGCACCGACTGCCCGTCTTCGCTTAGCTGCCTTTCGGCATGAATGACATGCGCAACGCGGCGTGCAAATAACATCATCGCAACGATAACCCCGGCCAGTACCCCAAGCGCGAGATTACCGGTGAGTACCGTAATGCCTACCGTCAGCGCCATCACCAGCGTTTCTGACCAGGGCATCCGTTTCAGGGTTGCCGGTTGCAGGCTGTGCCAGTTTACCGTCTTGACGGCGACCACCATCATGATTCCGGCCAGAACAACCATAGGGATCTTCGCCATAATGTGGCTCAGGCCGGTGACGAGAAGCAGCAGGACCAGGCCCGCCGCAATCGTTGATACCCGACTGCGCGCTTTGCCGAGTTCTACGTTAACAATGGTCTGGCCAATCATGGCGCAGCCGGCGATGCCGCCGTAAAAGCCAGCAAAAATATTGCCTATGCCCAGCCCCCAGGATTCGCGCCGTTTGCTGGAAGGCGTGTCCGTAAGATCATCAACTAATTTGGCGGTCAGCAGCGATTCCATCAGCCCGACAAACGCAATGCTGAGCGCCGTGGGCCAGACGATTTGCAGCGTGTGGCGATCGAGCGGTACGGCTAAGGCCGTAAAGTCAGGTAAGCCGGCACTCATCGGGCCTTCATCCCCCACATTCGGTACCCGGTAACCCATCAGCAGCGCCACGCCGGTCACAACGATAATGGCGACCAGAGGGGAAGGAACACTTTTAAGCACTCGGGGCAACAGTAGCACAATCGCCAGAGTGAGTGCGAACAGAGCCCATACTACAGGCGACTGACCCCAGACATGGGGAACCTGAGCAAAGAAAATCAACACGCCAAGCGCATTCACAAAGCCGATCATCACCGAACGTGGGATATAGCGCATCGCCCGTGACATGCCGGTGACACCAAACAGAATCTGAATCAGTCCGGCCATCACGACCGCAGGCAGAATGTAGGCCACGCCATGGGCATGTACCATCGGGCCAATCACCAGCGCCACCGAACCCGCCGCCGCCGTCACCATGGCCGGCCGTCCGCCAAGAATGGACAGCGTCAGGCAAAGTACAACAGAGGCGACCAGGCTGACTTTGGGATCGACGCCCGCGATAACAGAGAAAGAGATCACTTCAGGAATCAGTGCCAGGGCCGTAATGACGCCAGCCAGACATTCTCGGGTAAGCAGTGCAGGCGAGCGCAGTACGCGCCCCACACTGATATCGTTTTCCACAACGGCGGTCGTGGCGACATCGTTTTGTTGAATCATAATGTTGTGCAGGCTCTTTTATTCATATCTTGCGCGAAAGGCAAGGAGGACAGGATATGGTGAGGGGCAGATGTTACCGATGGATAAACGAAGAAGCCAGAGAAAGCGAAATGACTCCATCCATGGAGAAAGGACTATACCGTTAAGTCGTCAGGGGTCTTATACACCACCATCTCCAGCAGGTGACGATAAACATCCAGTGAAACTTTGTCACTTTCCAGTTCAAGACGATGAATCAGCTTAGAAATTATCGCTTTGTTATTCACAGCCATGCCTGACTGCAGAATTTCTGCAACCACCAGTCCAAGAATTTCCATATCACTGTCAGGCTTGTTACTAGCAACGGTAAAGTAGTCAGCAATCTCTTTATCAGTTTGGGGCAGTGTGTTTTGCATGTGTTAGCCTTTCAAATAGCCAGCTACCCGGGCGGACAGCAGGACAAACAGACCTAAAAGCCATCGCATAAAATACAATGGAACCCAACGCCGTAAACAGGTCGAGATAATCAAAAAAGAAACCTCTGAGGGTGGAAATCCATTACACCTTCAGAGGCGACGCAGATGCATCATTCGTTACAGAGTCGTGATCACAACTCGTTGGCTGTAAAGTTATACAATGTAACTTTGATTGTACAAGTAAATTATTAAGCAAAAAATGCTAATGGTTAACAATCAGCATTTTAGGTAAATTATTTGCCGTTAATCTGTACAGGGAAATGTGTACAAGTTGAAAAATCGGCGCGTGAGCAGCACGATTCACAGCAGGTTAAGCAAACAGGTGAAGTTTCGCGGTGAGTTTACGGACCTTCTTCTTGTCCCCGACGATAGCCACGCCCAGCAGACGCCATTCCGATGCCGGTTGTGTCTTCATGGCGGCAGTAAAGGCGCCATAGTCTGTCGTCGACTGACCTTCTTCCGGAAACACCACAATATCGCATTCCGCCTGCTCAGCCTGCGGCCATAATGCGCTGAGCTGCTGTGCATCAGCGGCCAGCACGGGGATGCCTACCGGTATCAGGCCGGGAAAGCGCCGGGTGGCGGCATCCTCAAGGGCTTCGCCTGCAAGGGAAGGGTGCCGCTGACCCACGGTCAGGGCGATAACGGCTGCGGCATTGGTTGCTTTGCCAGCGGGTAACGCGCTGTTCAATATCATTACACATCGTGGTTCTGTCATTTTCATCTCCTGAGGCAAAAAGCCATTGTGGCAAGGCTCAGCTCAGGCGTCTGGAAGATTTGTGCACAGTTGCTGGTAACGCGCGGGCGTCAGTTGGCAGGCGCGTTTGAACCAGCGCCCCAGATGGCTCTGGTCGGCGAAACCCAGCTCGGCTGCAACCTGTGCGGGCGATTCACCGATGGCCAGCCGACGGCGCGCCTGGCTCAGGCGCCACTGCACTAACCAGGCGTGCGGCGGCAGGCCCCATTGTTTTTGAAACAGCCGGGAGAGGCGAAACCGATCGACGTTGAGCGCCTGCGCCAGCTCGGCAATGCCGGGATTTTCCGCATGATAAGCCATCAACCAGTCGCGCGCCTGATGCGCCAGCGACGGTGCTGTCTCTGCCCGGGCGCCGCGCAAGACGGGAGAATAACGGAGTTGCTGGAATAAGCGATCCAGCGCTGCATCTTTAATGAGCCGGGGATGATCGTGCCAGAAAGCGTCAAACGCGTGCCAGACCGCCCAGGAGAGTTGACCATCGTCTTTCAGCGTGCTGGCAAAGCGTAGCTCTCCGCAGGGGAGTCCATCAAGACAGGCTGGCGCAAGCTGCTGATGTAGCTGATGAGGCGAAAGATACAGCATACGGTAGGTAAAACCCTGGGCATCAACGGCATCGCCGTCATGCAGTTCTTCAGGTTCTAACATGAAGACGGTGCCGGGGCGGCTATGATGACGCTGGCGTCGGGAATGGAACTGCTGTACGCCTTGCTCAGTCACGCCAATTAAATAGCTGTCATGCCAGTGAGGATCGTAGGCATGACCGGTAAAATGCGCCCGCAGAGATTCAATACCGCTGTTTGGGTCGCGACGCAAATCCACCCAGCTGTCTGTTGAGTCTTTCACACGCATTTTACTCCACTAAACTTTTACGACAGTATCAACCTGGACATTCTGCCGCGATTATCCAGTATTTAACAGAGCAGACACTTTTCATTCGCAATTTGCTTTGCGTATAATAACTTATTCAACTAATTAGAACTCTAATCATTAGGTTGCTATTTAAATGTCATCTACCCGTACCTTTACGCACTTGCTCCATCTTACTGCTCATGCCTGGCGTCTGGCCGTCGATCGTCATTTGAAAGACAGTGGCTTAAGTACCAGCAGTTGGATGGCGATTGGGCTTATTGCCAGCGAACCTCAGCGGCTTACGCAAACGGAACTGGCGCAACGGATGGGGCTGGAGGATGCCAGTATGGTGCCGCTGGTGGATCGTCTGGTGAAGCAGGATTTACTGACGCGCGTGCAGCCAGCCGAAGATCGCCGCAAACGTCACCTGGTGCTGACCGAAAAAGGGAATGACGCGTTCGCCAACGTTAAAACCCACGCGGATGCCTTACGTGCTGAGCTGCTGGCTGATATCGATCCTCAGGAGCTCGCGGTGGTTGAGCGAATTTTAGAGACACTGCTGACCCGAATGGGAACGATGTAATTATGGCCCGGCGCAATCCCTACGCTGCGCGTGAATGGTTGCCACATGAAAAACCTATGCTGCCGGGGTCGCCTTCGACGCCGCTGCACTCAACGCCTAAACGCATTGCGTTTGGGCTGATTGGCCTGCTGATCTCCCTGACCGGTGCACTGAGCAACGCGCTGGTCAGTGCGAACCTCACGAATCTGCAAGGAACCTTTGCCGCTTACTCCAATGAAATCGCCTGGCTACCGGCGGTATATGTGATGGGGAATATCTCCATCAACCTGCTGCTGGTGAAATTTCGTCAGCAGTTTGGACTGCGGGTTTTCACCGAAGCCTTTCTTGTACTTTATGTCTTAGTCGCCTTTTTCCATCTCTTTGCCAACGATCTCAGTTCGGCGATTATCGTACGCACCGCCCATGGCATGGTGGGCGCTGCCCTGAGCTCGCTAGGGATCTATTATCAGGTGCAGGCGTGGCCGGCTAAACATCGCCTGAAGGCCCTGGTTATTGGCCTTACCGTTTCGCAGTTGGCGATTCCGCTGGCCCGACTCTTTTCCAGCGAGTTGCTCCAGCTTGAGGAGTGGCGCGGGCTTTATCTGTTTGAGCTGGGGTTAGCGCTGATTGCGTTGGGCGCGGTGTTAGTGGTTAAGCTGCCGCCGGGCGATCGTATTAAGGCGTTTGAGAAGATGGATTTCGTCACCTTTATGCTGCTGGCACCGGGCATGGCACTGCTGTGCGGCGTACTGTCACTTGGCCGAATTGAATGGTGGTTTAGCACGCCCTGGCTCGGCGTTTGTGCTGCGCTGGCGTTGGTGCTGATCGTCACGGCTTTTGTGATTGAGCATAACCGCCGCAATCCGCTGATCAATACGCGCTGGCTCAGCAACGGGATGATCGTGCGTCTGGGCATCGTGATGATCATGATTCGTATCGTGCTGGCGGAGCAGAATACCGGTGCGATAGGTTTTTTGCAGCAAATTGGCCTACAAAACGATCAGCTGCACGGCTTAGCCTGGGCGATCATCGCCGGGGTGATTGCCGGCATTGCAGCCAGTGCGCTAACCATTAAGCCAACGCATCTCAACTGGCCGATTGTGGTGTCACTCATCGTGATGATCATCGCCTCACTGATGGACGCGCAATCCAGCCCGGTTACTCGTGCGAACAACATGTACTTAAGCCAGTTTTTACTGGGATTCGGCAGCGCCTTTTTTATGGCGCCCGCCATGCTGATGGGCATTGGTAGCGTGGTGACCCAGCCGAAAAATCTGGTCAGTTTTGTGGTGTTGTTTGGCATGAGCCAAAATCTGGGCGGCTTAATCGGCTCGGCGATTCTGGGCACCTTTCAAACCTGGCGTGAAAAATATCACTCCAGTCTTCTTGGCGATCAATTATCGTTACTGGATCCCAACGTCAGTGAACGGCTTAGCCAATACGGCGCCCTGTTTACCAGTCAGATCAGCGACAGCGCCCTGCTAAGTGCACAAAGCACCAGCCAACTTCAGTCAGTCGCAACCTTGCAGGCCAACGTACTGGCCTATAACGATACCTATCTGCTGACGGCGGCTCTGGCGCTGATTACCCTGATGTGGGTGCTGTGGCGCTTAACGCGTCGGCGCTATCTCGACTGGCGACAGGCCACCTTCAATCTGGCAGAGCAGCGTCAGCTTGCCGCCGCACAAGAACGAACGGAGCAACAATGAGTCAACAGGATGAACTTCAGGCAGCAGAGCGCGATCGGGCCAACCGCCGTCGTATTCTCTCGATTGCCTTAGGCAGCGGTATTGTGGTGACAGGCGTGCTGGTTATTCTGTATGCCTGGCAGCTTTGGCCTTTCACCAGTTCCGTTCAGAGCACGGAAAATGCTTATGTCCGCGGGCAGGTCACGTTTATCAGCCCGCAGGTAAATGGTTATCTGACCCAGGTGGATGTGGTTGACCTGCAGCCGGTTAAAAAAGGTCAGTTACTGATGACCATTGACGATCGTATCTATCGTCAGCGCGTGCACCAGGCGCAGGCGCAGCTGGCCATGAAGCAGGCTGCACTCAATAATAATCAGCAGCAGCGCCTCAGCGCGCAGGCCACGATTCAGAGTAATAAAGCGGCGCTGGAAAACGCCAAAGCCCAGGCGGTGAAAAGCGGTCTGGATCTAAAACGTGTTGAAAATCTGGCCGCAGACGGTTCGCTCTCGATGCGCGAACGCGATGCGGCGCGCGCGGCGAATGCGCAGGGGCTGGCTCAGCTGCATCAGGCGGAAGCGCAGGTTGCGGTGGCCCAGCAAAACTTGCAAACGGTCATTGTTAACCGTGCCTCGCTTGAAGGGGACGTGGCCAGTGCAAAGGCCGCTCTGGAACTGGCGGAAATCGATCTGGCCAACACGCGCATTACCTCACCTGACGAAGGGCAACTCGGACAGCTATCCGTGCGTAAAGGCGCCTACGTGACGGCCGGTACGCGCCTGACGTCGGTGGTGCCCAACCATAAGTGGATTATCGCGAACTACAAAGAAACGCAGCTGGCGCATATTCGTCCGGGGCTGCCGGTAACGATTCGTGTGGATGCACTGGATGGTAAAACCTTCCAGGGTCGCGTTGAATATCTTTCACCTGCTGCAGGTTCAGAATTCAGTGCAATATCGCCGGACAATGCGACCGGCAACTTCGTTAAAATCGCTCAGCGTATTCCGGTACGTATTGATGTGGCGCCAGAGGTCCAGCAACAGCTGCGTCCCGGTATGTCGGTTGAGGTCAGCATTGACACGGCCGCACACGTGGACGGAGAGGGAGAGAAAACGCCATGAAGGGCTTGCGTATAGCCGCTGCCCTGCTGGCGGTCGTGCTGGCAGGGTGCAGCACCCAGGTCGACAAAGCCCCGTCCGCCTTGCCCATTCCCCCACAGTGGCGCGATCGGGTAGGGCCTTCTGCGCCACCTGAAGCCGCATGGTGGCAGGCCTTTGGCGACGCCGATCTTAATCGCCTGGTGGATCAGGCATTGCGTAATAATCCGGATATCCTGATCGCCCGTTCACGGGTTGATCAGTATCGGGCCCAGCTACGAGCAACGGAAGGGGACAATTTTCCGACGCTCAGCGGCGGCGTCGCGGCGACGCGTCAGCGCGCATTATCCGCGGCGACGGGACAGCCTAATGACACCTCGGTTTTTCAGGGGCAGCTACAGGCCAGCTACAATGTGGATTTGTGGGGCGCGCGCAGCCGTTCGATCGATGCGGCGCAGGCGACGCTGGAGGCACAGCAGGCCGCCGCCTCGGCAGCCGAGCTGACCATCGCCAGTTCGGTGGCTTCCGGTTATATGACGCTGTGCGCGCTGGATGAGCAACTGCGCGTTACCGAGGCTACGCTGGCAACGCGGCACAACTCGCTCAAACTGGCGCAGCGCCAATTCGAAACGGGATATACCTCCCGGCTGGAGTGGATGCAGGCTTCATCTGAGTATCAGTCCGCTAAAGCTCAGGTTCCGCAACTCCAGCATCAAATTGCGCAACAGGAAAATGCGCTCAGCATCCTGGTAGGGATGAATCCACGTGAAATCGCACGCCATCGGGCGTTCACGGCCATCATGCCGCAGGTTATGCCGGGCGTGCTGCCGTCTGCACTGCTGAATCGTCGTCCTGATATCGTGCAGGCACAGCGTCAACTGCTGGCCGCCGATGCCACGCTGGCGTCATCCAAAGCGAAGCTGCTGCCGGGAATTAACCTCACTGCCTCAGGCACGCTTCAGAGTTCCGTGTTGCATCAGCTGGTGGACGATCCTTTCCGCCTGTGGAGCGTCGGCGGCAGTATTCTGGCCCCCTTACTCAACCGCGAAGCGTTAACCGCGCAGGTGGATGTCTCCATGGCTTCGCGTAATCAGGCTTTGTACAGCTATGAGAAAGTGGTGCGAAACGCCTTTTCAGAGGTGAATAATGCACTGGATGCGATTCGCCAGGGCGAGGCGCAACAGGAAGCGCTTCGTCAACAGGAACAGTTTGTCGCCGACGCGTTGCGCATCGCGACCGAACGCTACCAAAACGGTTATGCCTCTTATCTGGACGAGCTGGATGCACAGCGCACCCTGTTTGCGACTCAACTGAACCTGGTGACGGTCAAAAATAATCTACTGCAGGCGCAAATTGAGCTGTATCGCGCGCTGGGCGGCGGCTGGTCTGCCGGGAAATAGCGTCGCACTATCCGGTATGGCAGGGGCTGAAGGGCGGCACATCCCGGTCGTGCCGCGCCATCAGGGCGGGTTTGTAAAATAACGGATTCCTGAATAAGATTGCTCTACACTGTAGCCCGCAAATGCACCTTTGAGCCACGCGTTAACCAGGAAGAGCATGCTTTTACCCAGCCCACCAGAAGAGCACGATGAACCTGTGGTTCAGCCCCTTGCCGATGCTCACTTTGCGATTGTGGTGCTGGCAGTAACCTCGGTCACGCTGATTATTTTCGTTTTGATCGTCACGCTTTGGATGAGTTAGTGTTTATCAACCGGACCTGAAAGGAGTGAGGGATGGAATCGAGAGATGATAAACTGATTGCGATTATTGGCCTGCTGACCGCTTGCCTGATCGGCGTCACTTTCTTGTTTGTGGTGACGTGGCTAAACGACAGCCGCCTTGCCTCGCCGCCGGAGCGCCTTGATACGCAAACCTGTTATCCCAAACCGCCCTCGCGTCAGCTCTGATCGCGCTTAGTGAACTTTATCTGCTGACTGCGCAGCACCAGTGCCAGGTCCTCATGCACGGTGCGGTTGCCATTGGGATCAGCGAGGCCCAGTAGTGACCCCGGAGAACGCCTGTCGTCTGCCCATGCCGGGTACTCCACCACGGGATAGAGCGAAATGCCCTCCATCGCAATGCCCTGATCCAGGGCAACGGCAACGTTTTCACTGACCTCCTGTAGCCAGGGCGCGCGAGCTTCGCCTTCGGCACCGGTTTCGGCTATCAGCATGGGACGTTGGTAACGCTGCCAGTATTGCGCCAGCAGAATATGGAGCGGGGCGCGTACCGGGTCGTCTCTGTCCATTGGCCGATCGGGGAAGAACCAGTGGTTATCCGGATAGTAGTTCAGGCCCAGAATATCCAGAAAATCTTCGTGCCCGCCCAGTTCTTTATCGACACGTCCGGCTAACATATCCCAGGCTTCAAACTGCGCCTGATGCTGTGCATCAGCCCCGGGTTTACTGTCGGGGTTATCGGGATGATGGGCAATCTGCACCAAAGGATCGGTCAGCACAAAACGGGCGTCGGGTATCACCTCACGAATTGCCTGCATGGCAGCCAGAGAAGCACGAACCAGTTGCCGCTTAAGCTCTTTACCACGCTGACTGGCATGGGGATTAAACCAGGCCACGTCGGCACCTGCCCAGGACCAGAATGAGATCTGGTTTACGGGCGTGAAAAAAGCCTGCTGAATGCCCTGATCGCGGATAATGCGCGCCATTTCCCGGGCATAACGTTCGAAGTGGTCGACGAACCCGGCTTTCCAGACAGAAATATGATCGGGATAGCCAAAGTGGGCCAGTTCCCAGATGACCTGCAACTGGTTATCCCGTGCCGCTTCGACCATTGGCAGGAAACTGCTCCAGTCGTACTGGTTAGGCGTTTTTTCAATCAGGTGCCAGCGTGCACCATCCCGCGCGGTCAACAGATGCAGATCGACCAGTGCCGCATAGTCTTTTTTAAGCAGCATATCGTGCCCGCTGCTGATCACCATATCCAGCCGTTTGCCCGGCGTGCGGCGTGCGGTGGAACAGGGGAAGCTGCCCTGAAAAAAGCTCTGGAACAGGCGGGGATGATGGCGTAAACGGTCGTCAGTTAAGGGCGATTGACTCATATTCCTCTCCTGCCGGACAAATGACAGTCACAGATCGTTCGACTAAGTCTAGACTAAAAAACGGTGCCATCAGCATGGCTGATGTGCAACCGGCGCTGGCATACTCTGGCGCCCGGAGGAATAATAATAAATGACAGTATGATTCAGGGAATATCCATGACCGAAGCGTTTGATTTGCCCCAGAGCCCATCACGGCAGAGCTGGCTTGAAGAGCGGCTGGTTCCGCTTTGTTTGCACTATCCGGGGTTGAGCGGCATTCATCCACTCAGTGACGGGCTGGATGCTTTTGCCGCACGTTACCTGCTGATGGAGAAAGCTGCGAAGACGCTGGATATACAATACTATATCTGGCAAAACGATATGTCGGGCAGGTTGCTGTTCAGTGCCATGCTGGCGGCCGCCAATCGCGGGGTGATCGTACGGCTGCTGCTGGACGATAACAATACGCCAGGGCTGGATGATACGCTGGCGCAGCTGAATCACCATCCCAACATTACCGTCAGGCTGTTCAATCCGTTCTCCTTTCGTACCCTGCGCGCGCTGGGCTATCTCACCGACTTCGCCCGCCTCAACCGGCGGATGCATAATAAGAGCTTCACGGCGGATGGCGTCACGACGGTAGTCGGTGGACGTAACATTGGCGACGAATATTTTGGTACGGGCAACGAACCCCTGTTTGCCGATCTCGACGTGCTGGCTATCGGCTCGGTGGTTAACGAAGTGGCCGAAGATTTTGAACGCTACTGGAACAGTAAACCCGTTTCGCCGCTATGCGAGGTGCTGGATCAGCCGATGTCGGCGCATCCGGATGTGGTGTTACCGCCGGAGTGGCGTGAAAGCGAGACCGTACAGCATTATCTTCAGCGCCTGAATAAGTCCTCGCTGATCGATCAACTGACTCAGGACGATCTGCCTTTTGTCTGGGCCAAAACGCGACTGTTGAGTGACGATCCGCGCAAGGGCCTGGGAAAAGCCCGGCGTAAGTCACTTCTGCCTCAGCGAATGATGGAAGTGATCGGCGCGCCTCAGCATCAGTTCGACATCATTTCCGCTTACTTTGTGCCAACCCGCGCGGGCGTTGCCCAACTGCTGGCGATGAAGCGCAAAGGGGTGAAGATCGCGGTGTTAACGAACTCGCTGGCGGCAAACGATGTGTCCATTGTGCATGCGGGCTATGCAAAATGGCGGAAAAAGCTGTTGCGGCACGGGATTTCGCTTTTCGAATTAAAACCCCAGGCCGGCCTGAATGACACGCCGCACGATCGCGGCTTGACCGGTAATTCAGGCTCAAGTTTGCACGCGAAAACCTTTTCAGTGGATGAAAAAATCCTGTTTATCGGCTCATTTAACTTCGATCCACGCTCGGCGGTGCTCAACACCGAAATGGGGCTGGTCATTGAAAGTGAAAAACTGGCCGCCGAAACCCATCAGCGTTTTAGCGACTCAATGCGCGATCGGGCCTGGACGTTGCGGCTGGACAAGTGGGGAAGAGTAAACTGGCTGGAGTATCCCGGCGAGGCGCAGCAGGTTGTTCACAAGCATGAACCCGGCTGCAGCTGGTGGCAGCGTCTGCAGGTTCGACTGGTGTGGCGATTGCCTATTGAGTGGCTGCTTTGAAGCAAGGCGATCGGCAGCGATCGCCTTATCATTAGCGCTTCTGCGGCTTACCGGAAAACAGAAAACGCAGAAGAGGAATACGCAGGTGCAACTCATACAACGTGAATGACACGCCAAATACCATGACCAGACCCAGCAGGAAGCCCAGCGTATTGTTATGCAGTACAGGCGTCACATAAATGCCGTACAACAGCGTCAGGGGATGGTGCACCAGATAAATAAACAGCGAGGCGTTAACCAGATACATAATGCCTGGCGAATGTGAGTTAAGCAGTTTATGTCCCAGACTGTAACAGACGTTCAGCATGCAAAGTCCCATCATGCTGCTGATTAACGCGTCCAGCTCATACAACCAGCCTTCACCACTGCTTGTGCGTTGATTGACAATATATGCCACCAGCAGCAGCACTGCGCCAATGAACAGCACGGGATTCACCCGCACGAACAGCTGTTTCAGCGCCTGATGTTTCCAACTGAGTGCGCCCAGCATAAAAAAGGGCAGGTAGAACAGGGACTGCATCACCACGAAATTAAACAGCGCATCGCTTAACAGGGTTGGATTCGTGTAAAAGACAACACGTCGAAAAGCGCCCCACATCAGGCCCCAGATCAACAGGCCAAGCGCCAGTTTCCCCCAGCCCACGTGTTGATAATCAATGTTACGCTTTTGATCCCGCAACCAGCGGAACGTGATCATGCCGAGTGTGGTAAGAATTAACAGCACCAGTAAAAACCACAGGTGGGAGATCAGCTCCCACATCAGGTTGTTGAATTTCGCGTAGGGCGGCAGGGCGCTCCAGTCCGCGTATTTGCTTGTCCATGCCTTCAGCATAAAGAACTGTGGCAGCGTAATTAAGGGCACCGCCGTCAGCATCGGAATGCCGACCCGCTCCAGACGAACTTTCAGAAAGCGTCGGGGCTGATAGCGCAGATAGAGCATGTAAGAGAAGTAGCCGGAGATGACAAAAAACACCTGCATGCGGAACGCATGAATAAAATCATTCAGGGTCGTAAGCCATAGCGAAGCGTCGCTGCTGTTGACGGCCCATTTCTGCGACGAATAGATCAGGGAAACGTGAAACGGCACGCCCAATAACATCAAACAGGCCCGGATCGAGTCGAGAAAATACTCACGCTCAGTTTTTGTTGTACTCATAAAGTTCCAGTTCGTTAGTACGTTTTTAGCCGGTTTCGCCCTGAAACCGTATTATGTCGGAAGGAAATTCTAGCTGCAGATAACAGAGTATACTATCAGTTGAATCTCAGTTGAGCCCGTAACGTTTAATTGTCCTAAAATCACCCCTCGAGCAGAGGATTATCGGGAACATTGTTGTGCATGTGCTGTCGGAAAGCCGAATTATCCATTAAGATAAGCGGGTTTGTATTAAGCACACGAAAGGGGGGGATGTGCTGACTAAAGAAAAAAATAATGTTGGGCTGACGAAAATGCGCTGGATTGGCGCGGCAGTCCTGCTGGCTTTGTATGCCAACAACAGTTGGGCGTTTAATTTTGATGATGTGGCAAAACAAGCCAAAGATCTGTCCGGAAAAAGCTTCGAAGCGCCAAAAAGCAATTTACCCTCTCAATTTCGTGATATGAAATTTGCTGACTACCAGCAGATTCAGTTCAACCACGATAAAGCGTATTGGGGCAAACTGCGTACGCCGTTCAAACTCGAATTCTACCATCAGGGGATGTACTTTGATCTGCCGGTGAAAATTAACGAGATCACCGCCAATACCGTACGCGAAATCAAATACAGTCCTGATTATTTCAACTTCGGCAATGTGAAACACGATGCCGATGCGGTGAAAAACCTCGGCTTTGCGGGTTTTAAAGTGCTGTATCCGTTGAACAGCAAGAACAAGAAAGATGACGAAATCGCCAGCTTCCTCGGTGCCAGCTATTTCCGCGTGATCGGTGCCGGTCAGGTTTATGGCCTGTCTGCCCGTGGTCTGGCTATCGACACCGCGCTGCCATCAGGCGAAGAGTTCCCGCGTTTTAAAGAGTTCTGGATTGAACGACCTAAACCGCAGGACAAGCAGCTGGTGATCTACGCACTGCTGGATTCTCCACGCGCGACCGGTGCTTACCGCTTTACCATCCATCCAGGCCAGGAATCCACGGTTGATGTGCAGACCAAAGTCTATTTACGCGACAACGTAGGTAAACTGGGTATTGCACCGTTAACCAGCATGTTCCTGTTTGGCCGCAATCAGCCGTCGCCAGTGTCTAATTTCCGTCCTGAACTGCATGATTCAGACGGTCTGTCGATTCACAGCGGCAACGGTGAGTGGATTTGGCGTCCGCTGAATAACCCACGTCACCTGGCCGTCAGCACCTATACCATTGAAAATCCAAAAGGCTTCGGGCTGTTACAGCGCGGACGTGATTTCAATAACTATCAGGACCTGGATGACCGTTACGACCTGCGTCCAAGCGGCTGGGTTGAGCCAATCGGCGACTGGGGTAAAGGGCGCGTTGAGCTGGTTGAGATTCCTACCGCAGATGAGACGAACGATAACATCGTGACGTTCTGGACACCGGAAAACCTGCCGGAACCGGGTAAAGCGATGGATTTCAAATACCGTCTGCACTTTGGCCGTAATGAAAACAAACTGCATTCTGACGATGTTGCCTGGGTGAAAGATACGCTGCGTTCAGCGGGCGATGTGAAGCAGTCGAATTTAGTCCGTCAACCGGATGGCACTGTTGCCTTCACCATCGATTTCGTCGGCAAAGACATGAGTGAAATGCCTGCCGACAGTCAGGTTGCGCCGCAGGTCAGCGTAGGCAAGAACGCCGAAGTGGTCGAACAAAGCGTTCGCTACAATCCGGTCACCAAAGGCTGGCGTCTGGTATTGCGTCTGCGCGTGAAAGATAACAAGCAGGCGACAGAGATGCGTGCAGCGCTGGTCAGCGGTGACAAGACATTGACGGAAACCTGGAGCTATCAGTTACCTGCCAATGAATAATTTGACTTTTACACCTCAACGCTATGTAGAAGCCCTGCCGCTGGATGCGGCAGGAAAAACGCGTCTGGCCGCTTCGTTGCAAAATGCGCAGACGTTTCACCAGTTACACGAATCGCTGGGCCAGGATGTGGCTGCCAGCGATCGCCCTGAGGATGCACCTTTAAAATCGGTGTCGTCGCGAGTGGAAATGGCCTGGCCCGATTCACTTGCCGGGGGACAACAGTTAGGCAAGGACTATCTTGATCGCACCACGTTAAAGGCGATGCCAAAAGTGAAGCGTTCATTGATGTTCCCGGAAGCCTGGCGCACTAACCCGCTGGCTCGCGCCTGGGACTCGCTACGGGGACACAAGTCTGTTCCCCGTTATGCTTCGGCCGAAGAGCAGCGCGCGGAAGAGAAGTGGCGCCACGTGGGGTCCATTCGTCGTTATATTCTGTTGATCCTCACGATTATGCAGACCGTGGTGGCGACGTGGTACATGAAAACCATTTTGCCTTACCAGGGCTGGACGCTGCTGGATCCCATGGACATGATCAACCAGAACTGGCAGCAGTCTGTTATGCAGATTCTGCCTTATGTGTTGCAGACCGGGATTCTGTTCCTGTTTGCGATCCTGTTCTGTTGGGTGTCGGCGGGTTTCTGGACGGCGTTGATGGGCTTCCTGCAACTGCTGATTGGTCGGGATAAATACAGCATTTCCTATTCTACCGTCGGCGATGAACCCCTTAATCCTGCGCACCGTACCGCGCTGATCATGCCGATCTGTAATGAAGATGTAGGACGCGTTTTTGCCGGTTTACGGGCGACCTGGGAATCAGTGGTGCGTACCGGCAATGCTGAGCACTTTGATGTTTACATCCTGAGTGACAGTTACGATGCCGATATCGCTATCGCTGAGCAGAAAGCCTGGATGGAGCTGGTACGTGACGTCGGTGGCGCGGGCAAGATATTCTATCGCCGTCGTCGTCGCCGTGTGAAGCGTAAAAGCGGCAACATCGATGACTTCTGCCGTCGCTGGGGCAGCAACTATAGCTACATGGTGGTGCTGGACGCCGACAGCGTCATGAGCGGTGAATGTCTGACGGGCCTGGTGCGCATGATGGATGCTAACCCTAATGCCGGTATCATCCAGTCTTCGCCAAAAGCCTCGGGCATGGACACGCTTTATGCGCGTTGTCAGCAGTTTGCGACCCGCGTTTACGGCCCGTTGTTTACCGCCGGTCTGCACTTCTGGCAGTTGGGTGAGTCGCACTACTGGGGCCATAACGCCATCATTCGTGTGAAGCCGTTTATCGAGCACTGCGCACTGGCACCGCTGCCGGGTGAAGGCTCGTTTGCCGGTTCCATCCTGTCGCATGACTTCGTGGAAGCGGCACTGATGCGCCGTGCTGGCTGGGGCGTATGGATCGCCTATGATTTGCCGGGTTCCTATGAGGAGCTCCCGCCAAACCTGCTGGACGAACTTAAGCGCGATCGCCGCTGGTGTCACGGTAACCTGATGAACTTCCGCCTGTTTCTGGTGAAAGGGATGCACCCGGTGCACCGTGCCGTCTTCCTGACGGGCGTGATGTCTTATCTGTCGGCACCGCTGTGGTTCCTGTTCCTGGCACTGTCCACCGCGTTACAGGTGGTGCATACGCTCATGGAGCCCACTTACTTCCTGCAGCCAAGGCAGCTGTTCCCGGTCTGGCCCCAGTGGCGTCCTGAGCTGGCGATTGCGCTGTTCTCGACCACGCTGGTGCTGCTGTTCCTGCCGAAACTGCTCAGCGTCGTGCTGATCTGGTGTAAGGGGGCGAAACCCTACGGCGGTGCGCTACGTCTGTTCGTCTCGCTGCTGCTGGAGATGCTGTTCTCGGTGCTGCTGGCACCGGTGCGTATGCTGTTCCACACCGTATTTGTGGTAAGCGCGTTCCTGGGTTGGGAAGTGGTCTGGAACTCACCGCAGCGTGACGATGATGCCACACCCTGGAGCGAAGCCTTCAAGCGTCACGGTTCGCAGATGGCCCTGGGCATTGTCTGGGCTGCCGGGATGGGGTGGCTGGATCTCAACTTCCTGTGGTGGCTGGCGCCAATCGTGTTCTCGCTTATTCTGTCGCCGTTTGTATCGGTGATGTCGAGCCGCTCTGGCCTCGGCATCAAGAGTAAGAAAGCGAAGCTGTTCCTGATCCCGGAAGAGTACGATCCGCCGAAAGAGCTGGTGGATACCGATCGTTATGTGGAACTCAACCGTCAGCGCGTGCTGAAAAATGGCTTTATGCATGCGCTGTTCCATCCTGCGTTTAACGCTCTGGCGACCGCGCTCGCGACCTCACGCCACAAGCAGAGCCAGTTACTGGATCATGCGCGCGATCGCCGCGTCGATCAGGCACTGAGCGATGCGCCGGAAAAACTGAATCGAGAGCAGCGCTTGCAGCTGATCAGCGATCCGGTGGTGTTGGCGCGTGTGCATACTCGCCTGTGGGAAAGTGGTGAAAAGTATCATCAGTGGGTAGAGAGCTATCAAAAAATGCCTCTCAACCCCGATGCCTTACCGCATCAGGCGTAGCAACGAAGAAAGCGGCAGAAATGCCGCTTTTTTTACGCCCGTCGCCGGTTACAGACGGCAACATTATTTTGCACTTTGCACGAATGGGGATGGCAACCCGGCTCAACTCATGATTAAAATAGCGCCTGTTTAACCTGAGTCGCTATTGTGAATACATACGCTAAAGTCATCCTGTTATCCCTCGCCGTCGTTACGCTGAGCGGCTGTGGCAGTATCATCAGCCGTACCGTGCCCGGGCAGGGACACGGTAATCAGTTTTACCCCGGCGTAAAGTGGGATATCCGTGATGGCGCATGGCGGGTTATCACCATTCTCGACCTGCCGCTGTCACTGGTGGTCGACACGCTGCTGATTCCGGTAGATGCCAGCCATGGACCTTACGAGTAACTGCGGTCAGAGTCGCTGTTATCGTCTTCCCATTCCTGCGCCGCGGCTTTACCTTCTTCGCTGTCCAGCGGAGGTTCAAGTTGAAACTCACCGTCATCCCACTCGTGCAGCGTATTTTCTGCTAACCACTCCTGACGCAGTTCAATCTCATCGAAATCGCCGTCAAAGATGGCCTGAGCGGCTTCATTGCTTCGCACAGGCAAACACTCGCCCGAATCCCCTTCGTCTTCGAAGAACTCTGCCTGCCACATGATGTCACCGTCCTGCATCACATATTTTTGCAGGCCAAACTGGTTGATGGCCGCATCGTCTTGCTCAATATCCGGATGGCTGGCGAGAAACTCTTCACGCGCAGCATCAATCGCTTCTTCCAGTGTAGTGAACATACTCATGCTTCTCTCCTTGCCTGATTAACGTGATTTCAGTGAAGAATAGACGAAAATCTCAGGAGGGAAAGTCGGGCCACTTTAGAGGACAAACGTTCTGCACATACAGCCAGTCCTGAATCGCATCCGTTAGCTGCTCTAGCTCGGTGTTGTGTGAACACCTGCTGGCCTACAACAGGTCAATACCAAACTTTTTCAGAAAACCTGCCCACAGCATGAACAGGACGATCGTGATCAGGCAACTCAGCCCCAGCGTGAGCCAGAAGCCGGTACGTTGGTACAAAAACGGGAAGAGGATAAACATCGGCAGGGTCGGTACCACATACCAGAAAGTATACCAGGCATGGGCGGCGATCTTCGTCTGGCTCTGTCCTTCAAGTTTCATCCAGAGCAACACCAGGATGGTGACAAGCGGCAGGGCGGCCAGGAGCCCACCCAGGCGATCGCTACGTTTAGCCGCTTCAGAAATAATCACCACCATCAGGGCAGTTATCGCATATTTAGAGATAAGCCAGAGCATAGGTTTTTCCGTTGTTGAGCCGCTCAGCGGCGCTATCGCCAGCCTGATCACAGGGCTTCAGGCAGTAACGATCGCGAATATTATCACGATCGTTACTGCGGGATCGTTCTCCCGTTGCAGCGCCGGTTCGCGGCAACGCATCGGTTACTTCTGGGTGCTCTTTGCCAGGCTAAATCCAATACCCGCAGCCAGCAGGAGTAACAGCACAGCCGCGCTGACCAGCGCCACGCTGTGAGAGGTGATAAAGGCCGCTTTTGCCGCCTGAATCGTTGCCCCGGCGAGTGCAGGCTCCAGCGTCTGTGCCACTTTAATGGCCTCACCGATGGAGGATGAGGCTTTTTCTGCAAGCCCAGGGTCCAGTGCCGACGGCAGCACAATCGAAGCGGTAAAGCTACGGGTCAGCAGCAGACCAAAGAGGGCAATGCCCAGTCCGGCACCCAGCTCATAGGACATGGTTTCAATGGCGCCGGCTGCGGCGGCTTTTTCTTTTGGCGCGGCCGCCATAATGGCAGAGGTCGACGCCAGCAGGGCACTGGATGCGCTAAAGCCCAGCAGCACCATCAGGCTCCAGGCCTGCCACTGCTGGGTGCTGAAGTCCAGCATCGACAGCCCCAGAAAGCTGATACCGCTGAATCCCATGCCGCCAACTGCGACCGGCCTCAGACCCAGCTTGCCGACCAGTATCCCTGCGATGGGGCCGCTGAAGCCGCTGGCAATCATGACCGGCAACATAAATTTTCCGGCTTCGAAGGGCGTAAAGCCATGAACAAACTGCAGCTCCTGCGCCATGAGCAGTTCAAACCCCACCAATGCGATCATCGCGGTCAGGGCCATCACCACACCACTCAAAATTATGCGATGGCAAAACAGCTGCAAATCGATCATCGGCTGTTCCGCTCGCCGTTGAAGACGGATAAACAAGGCAAGCATCGCGGCGCCTGCGATCAGGGCTGCCGTGATCTGCGACGGCGATACATCACCCTTGAGCGCCGTTTTGGCGCTGTAGACCAACAGCAGTATGGCGACGATCAACAGCAGCGCATGGGGCAGATTCAGTTTTTGCTCCGGTCGCCCCGGCTGTCCCGGAATCAGCCAGACGGCGAGCGCAACCATCACAACGACAAGCGGGACGTTAATGAAAAAAATCGCCCCCCAGTCATAATGTTCCAGTACGGCACCGCCAAGCAGCGGGCCAAACGCGGCACCACCGGAACCGACGGCGGCCCAGACGCCCAGCGCAATATTGCGATCGCGCGCTTCAACAAACAGTGTCCGGATCCCGGCAAGCGTTGCCGGGATTATCATGGCCGCCCCGATGGCCAGTGACGCGCGGGTTGCTATCAGCCACGCAGCCGAAGGGGCCAGCGCCGCCGCCAGCGATGACAGGCCAAACAGCAGGCTACCCGTTATCAGCAGGCGTTTAAATCCGATACGATCGCCCAGTGCACCCATAGGTAACACCATACCGGCCATGACCAGTGAGTAGATATCAATGATCCACAGCAGCTGGTTGCCACTGGCGTTTAGCGTCATGCTCAGCGTCGGTACGGCAACATGCAGCACCGTGGCATCGATTGCGACCGGGATATACAGCATGACGATAATCACCAACGCGACCCACTGACGAAGCATTACGATCCCTTTGAAATAAAGTTGAACACATGTCCAAAACGGATCCTACTTAATGTTGAACGCTTGTCCAGCTTTTTGTTAGACTCGTTGCTTTACCGTTTCAGGTAGGTTGAGATGAACTATTTAAGTCGCGATGAGCGCCGGGAAGGCATACTGCAGGCCGCAATGACCGTAGCCCTTCAGGAAGGCTATGCGGCCATGACGGTAAGACGTATCGCCGCAGAGGCGCAGGTTGCCGTTGGTCAGGTGCACCATCACTTCTCGGGTATTGGCGAGCTTAAGTCCCAGGCGTTTATTCGCCTGAGCCGAAGAATACTGGACACCGAAACCGTAACGGAAAACGCCAGCTGGCGTGAGCGACTCTTCTCCATGCTGGGTAGCGATGATGGCCGGTTTGAGCCCTACATTCGGTTGTGGCGCGAAGCCCAGATCCTGGCAGGACGCGATGCAGAAATGCGCGGCGCCTATATCGTTGCAATGGAGATGTGGCAGCAGGAAACCGTCGCCGTCATCAAGGCGGGGGAGGAAGCCGGTGAGTTCAGGCTACTTGATAAAGCGGACAATATTGCCTGGCGGCTAATTAGTCTGGTCTGTGGGCTCGACGGGCTTTGCATACTCAACATGCCTGGGCTGGACATCGCCGCCTCGGATAATCATATTCATCGCCTGATTACGTTGGAACTGTTCAGTCCGTTATCGCCCGGCAGCCGCTGCTCGCAGTAAGCGCGAACAGCGGCTGAGCAGCGGACCTAATAGCGTGAAGGCTCACCTTCTGGCCGGGTTTTGAAGCGGCGGTGCAGCCACATGTACTGTTCAGGGGCGATGAGCACGCCTTCTTCAACCACCTTGTTCATGCGCAGAGCCGTGTCTTCGTCGCTGGTCAGGGGAAAATTCGCGCTGACGTCAGGCAGAATAATCAGTTCGTAGCCGCGTCCTTCGGGCAGGCGACGTGGAACAAAGGGGATGACGGCGGGTTTACCGGTGCGGATCAGCATATGCGTACCCACGGTTGTTGCCGCCTTTTCCACGCCAAAGAAGGGCACAAATACGCTGCTGCGTGGGCCATAATCATGATCGGGCGCGTACCAGATGATATCGCCGCGCTTTAACGCCCGAATCATGCCTTTGAGATCTTTACGATCTAACATCCCTTTGTTTGAGCGCATACGACCGCGCGTCTGCAGCCAGTCGATTAATTTATTGTCGTTAGGCCGGTAGACGCCAATGCCGGGATTATGGATGCCAAACATGCGAGCACCGATCTCCAGCGTTAAGAAATGCATGCCAATTAACAGCACGCCGCGCTGGCTATCATGGGCCTGCTGAATATGTTCCAGACCAGAAGGTTTGTGCCATTTGTGGATGCGCCAGTCGGGCCAGAACCAGGCCATGCCGGTTTCAATCAGCCCCATCCCTACCGATTCAAAGTTATGCTTAATCATGGCTTCGCGATCGACTTCCGGCATCTCGGGAAAGCTGAGCTCCAGATTACGGCGCGCAATGGCCACGCGTCGCTTCATGAAGCGCATACCAAGGCGACCAATACGGCAACCAAGTGCATAGAGTAGTGGATAGGGCAGCAATACCAGGATATACAACAGAATTATGCCCAGCCAGGTTAACCAATAGCGGGGATGCAAAAGCGCGCGTGAAAATTGGGGCAATTGGGTCATCTTAAATATTATTATCCTGCGTCGTGCACCAGCGGTGCTGTTTTTCGTCAGTTGCGGTTATTGTGCCATTTTTTTCCCACTGCTGAAATGTTACAGCATTTCGCAGGTTGTTGTCGGGAGCAAAAAGAGAAGTATGAATACCCGGACCGGCGAAAATGTACAGGTTAAACTATCAATTTTTCTTATACGCTTCGCATTTTTTTCAATTCAGGTATCATGTGCGCGCTAAATTTCTTCTATTGATAACAGGAACGAACACCATGCCAGTGTTACACAACCTTGTTTCCAATAAAGAGCTGAAGGCGCGCATGCTGGCGGAAACCGAGCCGCGCACCACAGTCTCTTTTTACAAGTATTTCACTATTGCCGATCCAAAAGCGTTTCGCGACGAACTCTATCTCGGGTTAACCGCATTGAAGGTGTTTGGGCGTATTTACGTTGCGCACGAAGGCATCAACGCCCAACTGAGCGTGCCCGCCAGCCAGTACGAGGCGATGAAGGCCTATTTGTACGGTTTTGATCCGGCGTTAAATCATCTGCGTATGAATATCGCGCTCGACGACGATGGCAAATCGTTTTGGGTATTGCGACTGAAAGTACGTGACCGCATTGTCGCGGACGGCATCGACGATGAAACTTTTGATGCCAGCGACGTCGGCAACTATCTGAAAGCGGCGGAAGTGAACGCTATGCTTGACGATCCCGATGCGGTATTCGTGGATATGCGAAATCATTACGAGTATGAAGTCGGGCGCTTTGATAATGCGCTTGAGGTGCCTGCCGATACGTTCCGTGACCAGTTGCCGATGGCGGTGGACATGCTGAAGGATAAGAAGGATAAAAAAATCGTCATGTACTGCACCGGGGGGATTCGCTGTGAAAAAGCCAGCGCCTGGATGCGCCATAACGGGTTCGAAGATGTTTATCACGTCGAAGGCGGCATTATTGAGTATGCACGCCGCGCACGGGAACAAAATCTTCCGGTGCGTTTCAAAGGCAAGAACTTTGTTTTTGATGAACGCATGGGCGAGCGTATTTCGGATGATGTGTTATCCCACTGCCACCAGTGCGGGACGCCGTGTGACACCCACGTAAACTGCGTTAATGACGGCTGTCACCTGCTGTTTATCCAGTGTGAACGTTGTGCCGAAAAGTACGAGCACTGCTGTAGCCCGCTCTGTCAGGAGGAAGCCCGCCTGTCACCCGAAGAGCAACGCGCTCGCCGGGCAGGACGTGAGAATGGCAATAAAATTTTCAACAAGTCGCGTGGCTTGCTGAATATGACCATTCCTGCGCCAACCCGCAAATAGCCGGAGCCGCCTGAAGCCTGGCTTCAGGCGGCTTAAGATTACTGACGTACGCCTTCTACTGAGATGATTAACTCAACGTTCTGAGAGGCTGGCCCAAGATCCTGAGTAATATTAAAGTCTTTCAGCGCAATCTCGCCTTCCGCTTCAAAACCGGCACGATAGCCGCCCCACGGATCCTTACCTTCACCCATCATTTTGGCTTCCAGCGTCACAGGTTTGGTCACGCCATTCAGCGTTAAATCTCCTGTAACGGCCAGTTTATCGCCGTCTTTCTTCACCGAGGTTGATTTAAAGGTCGCAGTGGGATGTTTGGCCACATTCAGGAATTCAGGACCGCGAATATGCTTGTCACGCTCGGCATGGTTGGTGTCCACGCTGTTGGTGTTGATGGTCACATCCACTTTATCGGCTGAAGGATTACTGGCATCGAAGCTGAACGAACCGTCGAAATCTTTAAAGGTGCCGTACAGCCAGCTGTAGCCTAAGTGCTTGATACGAAACTGTACAAAGGCGTGCTGGCCCTCTTTATCAATTTTGTAATCAGCGGCACTGGCGGTCAGGGAACCCAGCAGCAGGCCGGCACCTGTGATGGCCAGAAGCGTTTTTTTGAACATATTATTTTTCCTTTTCAGAGGGTGAACGGATGCCCAGACCCAGCATCCTTTTCAGGGTGATATCGCGATCGATAAAGTGGTGCTTTAGTGCGGCCAGGCCATGTAACACCGACAGGATCACGATGCTCCAGGCCAGCCATAAATGAATATCTCCCGCTAAATCTGCCTGTTCGCCCGCGCCGGTCAGTACAGCAGGCAGAGAGAACCAGCCAAACACCGAAACCGGTTTGCCGTCGGCGGTAGAGATTAAATAGCCACTGAAGAGGATGGCGATCAGCAGGCCATAGAGTAATCCGTGCGCCACGACAGCCGTGATGCGCACAAGAGGGGAATAACTGCTCAGGGGTTTAGGCGGCGGCGAAACCACGCGCCATATCAGGCGAATAATCAGGGCCAGCATCAGAATGACCCCGATGCTCTTATGAATCTCTGGCGCATTGTGATACCAGGTATCGTAATAGCTCAGCCCAACCATCCATAATCCCAGGGCGAACATGGCATAGATAACCAATGCCATTGACCAGTGTAGGAAAATGGAGAGCCATCCATAACGACCGGGTGAATTTCTTAGCAACATTTTTGCAGCGGTATCTTAAGAATATGTAGAAACAAGAATCTACAGAATGAAACACAAAAGCAATAATGCTTACTTTTCTATAAATATCTCCTGTACTAATGAAATCGGCTCGCGTAGCGGTGCGCGTAAGCACAATATTATTGAACAAGGCTGTTTTACGCGGGCGCTAAGACGTGGAAAAGTGGATAAACGGGCCTGTTTGCGTGGATATAACAGCAGGAAGGGCGTCAGAAAAAAACGGAATGTAAATATATGTCAGTGCGGCGCCGCGTAAAACCGGGCCGCCGCACCCTATTTACTTAAAGCGTGACAGCCTGAACGGTGTGAGATCAAAACTGAAAGGCTGATTCTGAGCAAACTGACTGGCAAGCTCGCCTAAAACGCTGGCAAATTTGAAACCGTGTCCGCTTAAGCCCGTTATCACCAGACGGTCAGGATCGCCCGGCACGGTATCGATAATAAAGTCTTCATCGGGGCTGACATCATAACTACAGGCTTCCCCGTGCAAACACACGCCAACGCCGGGTAAAAACTGGCGCAAAAAGCGGAATGTTTCGCTGCCATCGGCGGCCAGGCTACCGAAGGGTTTACGATCTTCGGGTTGGGTCATCAACTGGCCCCCATCATGGCGGCCTAACTTCAGGGCGTTGTTATCGGCAGGGAAACCATAATACTGGCTGCCATCGGCCATTTCGCAGGTGAATCCGGGAAAGGCATTGTTTTCACTGTAACGACCATCAGCCTGATACCAGGCAAAGACCTTACGCGTTGGTGCCACCGGCAAATCCGGCACCAGTTTGCTGACCCATGTCCCGGCGCTCACCAGCATTTTTCGCCCACGGTAAATGCCGTCAATCGTGGTGACCTGCTGTAAATCGCCTTCACGACTGATTTGCGTGACGGGGCAGTTAAACAGCTGCGCACAGCCCTGTTTTTCCGCCAGCTGAATCCAGCTCCGTACCGCCTGTTCACTTTTTAAAAAACCGGACTGTGGCTCAAATACGCCCAGGTACTCATCGGGGACGTTAAACTGCGGCCAGCGTTTTCTGACCTCCGCGGCCTGTAATATCTCGACGGGAAGCTGCCAGGCTTTTGCGCTGTTGATGACGTTTTGAATAAACACGGAGTGAGCAGGGGCGATATTCAGGACGCCGCACCGGTGCATAATGCGCTCGCCAGCCTGCTGCTCAAGCGCATCCCATAACGTCTGCGCACGCAATACCAGCGGCACATAGCGCTCGCCTTCTCCGTAAGCATGACGAATCAGGCGGCTTTCGCCGTGGTGGGCGCCCTGAGTATGAGGCGGATGGGCGCTGTCAATCATCAGTACGGAGAGGCCTGCCTGCGTGGCGTAATAGCCTGCTGCTGCGCCGACTGAGCCGCTCCCGACCACAATAAGATCGTAAATCATGAAAATGGAACTCCTGAAAGGGTTACATAATCAACAGCATACCAGAAAGCCCAATAAAAAAGGCACCCTGAAGGGTGCCTTGCTGATGCAGCAGTATTAATGCTTCTTTAGTAGTCGTTCTACTTGCTCGGCAGATTCTATCTTGGCGATACCGGCTTCAAGAATGGAGATGAACTGCTTTGCTACATCAGTCGTCAGCCAGTAAGTCGGGCCAACGTCTGCGTCTTCTTCTGTTTGATCTTGCGACGAAAGGGAGTGCAGGCGGATCATCATAGCATCATAGCTGTCAACAGTACTGATATCCCAGCCCACCAGTGGATGGGTCTGAATTACATCTTTGCGACTGTCCATTATAACCTCCTTATTACTCGTTAAACGAAGTGCATGATGAGGTTCAATGCGGCTTTTTTATTTCCACTGCGAAACAATTATAACAGCAATATAGCGATTTACTGATTAAAACGTATCACGGAACGCCTGAAAGCAGAATGTTTGTCTCTAAAACGGTAAAGCTGAGAAGATATAATACCAGAATGACAGGTAGGTAATCGTCCTATTTAAACAGTAAAAGTTGTTCATCACTGGCGTTAACCGCACGTCAGATTAGGGCGGTCTCCGCGCCGGTTGTCCCACTGCGCTTCTGTAACGTTTCGGCCAGGCGCGCAAACTGCTGCTGCAGTTGCTCATCATGGTTTTGATTCTGGGCTTCAAGAGAAAGATTATGCACCAGTAACTGACTTGCCCGGTCATCAAGACAGAAAATCAGGCTGGAGAACGCATTTTCCAGCACCGTTAAACGACGCTGCTGTTCACCAATCAGCGTTAACAACTCGCCAAAGGTCATCGCTTCTTCGGGTTTATCTGTAGTCATGGGATGCAACTCCTTTTATGCATGATCAGCGCCAGCATAGGACATTGATCATTCAGAGTCCAGATGGGGAGAGGGGTTAGGCAGACTTTAAATGAAGATAAAAAAACCGGGTGGCGAAACCCGGCAAAAAACAGCACAGTGGCGGTTAATCGGTAATGAACCAGTCGTCAGCGCTTTCCCACGTTTGTTGCAGGATTTCGCTGATTTGTTCACGCGTCTCTTTATCTCCGCCCATCACGCTTAGCTGGTTAGCCGTGGCGTAACGCACTTTGACGTGATTGGTGAATTGCGGGAATTGTTCATCGATACGGCGCGACAGTTCCTGGCTCAGGGCTTCTATCGCACCAGCGGGTAGAGGTTGGGTCTTGGCAACGGTAATTTCAACACGCATAAAAGCCTCCGTATAAGATACTGTATATAACTACAGTATAAATATGCCGGAGGCAAGTGAAATTATTTTACACGCCAGTTCAGCGTTTCACCGGCCAGGAAAGGCACCAGCTGATGTGAGCCCATTTCAATTGTTTCTGCGACTGTCCAGGGCTCACGCACCAGCGTGATGGTGCCTTCGTTCAGCGGCAGACCATAGAAGCGGGGACCGTTCTCGGAACAGAACGCTTCAAAATGCGCCAGCGCACCGATCTCCTCAAACACAGTGGCATAAGCGGGCAGGGAGGTAGGCGCATTGAATACGCCAGCACAGCCGCAGCTGCTCTCTTTCAGATGGCTCAGGTGAGGGGCGGTGTCGGTACCCAGGAAGAAACGTGGATGACCGCTGGCCACCACCTTGCGCAACGCCTGCTGATGCGTATTGCGCTTCAGAATGGGCAGACAGTAAAGGTGCGGACGAATTCCGCCCACCAGCATATGGTTACGGTTAAACATCAGGTGCTGGGGGGTAAGGGTAGCGGCCAGGTTTTCATTGGCGCTTTCCACATAGTCTGCGGCATCTTTGGTCGTAATATGCTCCATCACGACTTTCAGCGCAGGGAATTGCTTACGCAGCGGTTCCATCACCGTTTCAATAAAGCGGGCTTCACGGTCAAAGATATCAATATGTGAATCAGTCACCTCGCCATGCACTAACAGCGGCATGTCCAGCGTTTGCATCCGCTCCAGCACCGACGCGATTGACGCAATGTTGGTCACGCCGTGGCTGGAGTTGGTTGTCGCATGGGCAGGATAGAGCTTGGCCGCAGTGAACAAGCCGGAGTGGTAACCGCGCGCCAGTTCTTCGGCGTCTAACGAGTCGGTCAGGTAGCAGGTCATCAGCGGGGTAAAGTCATGACCGTCAGGCAACGCGGCCAGAATGCGGTCGCGATAGGCTTCGCCCGCCGCGACGCTGACCACCGGCGGAACCAGGTTGGGCATCACGATAGCCCGACCGTTCACCGCGCTGGTGTAGGGCAGCACCGTTTTAAGCATCTCGTCATCACGAAGATGGATATGCCAGTCATCTGGGCGGCGGATAGTAAGTTGCTGAGGTTGTGCGGTCATTAATACGGCTCCGGCATGAAGGATAAACGAATGGCGTGTTTAGGCCGGGTTATAAGCATAAGGACTCAGGCAACCGTTTGCACCTGTTTTTACATCTGATAAGCAATCCGCGCCGAAAGGCGCGGATCAGGCAGGCGATAAATTTGTCGGAACGCGCTAATCGGTGAACGGGATCACCAGCTCGCCTGGCTTCACTTCCAACCCTTTAGCAAATTTCTTTGCCAGCGATTCAGCTTTACTGCGATCGGCACTCAGCACATAGGCAGGCTGCTGGTCAAAATAGCTTTTCAGCGATTGATTCAGGTAGGGCGTCAGCGTTTTCATGATGGACGCCATCTTGTCTGGCTGAACCTGTGCATCCACAATTTCCATATCGCGCAGATAAATCGCACCCTGCTGTTTGTCGAACACCGGTTGCGCACGCATCTTCAGCTGCATATCGGCCTGTTGTGGACCAAACAGCGAAGACACGTTGATTTTCGCATTACCCGATAACGTTACTTTACCCGGCTCTTCGCGACCAATCTGACTGGTCAGGTTATTCAGGACAATATGGGCATTCACCAGCCCTGAGACGCCAACGTCTTTTTCGAAATTATTGTGTTTTTGCAGCGCCTGATTGACCTCCTGCTCGCTGATGGTGTACTGGGTTAACTGATTACAGCCGCTCAGCAATACCGCGAAAAACAGGGCAATCAGCCCGTGAAAAGCCTTCTTCATAATTCCCTCGTTTAAATGAAAAAGTAGATCAGGGCATAGCCTGCCCTAATGCGTGCAGTCTGTCATCAGGAATGGGCTGAGTTAGGGTAACCGAACGTGCCTTTCGCTGCAGGGCTGGCCGCCCTTCGCCGGCGATCACCGGGTCAGCCAGGCCCCGTCCAGCAGGTCAGACATCGTTATCAGTGACGGCTAACCCGCCCATGCCAGCAAGGGCAATTGTTCACGTGCAGGACAGGGGACGCGACGCATCTTTTGTGTCGCGCAGACTGCAGTGAAACAGTTAAGAGCGGTTTCACTGTCAGCGCACAGGAGCATAAACGGTCAGCCCGTCTGTGATTGCGCGCGTAACGTTTTACCGCAGACCTGGCGACGGTTATAGTGAACGTTATCAAAGACTGGCATTTCCTTCCCGCCATGGATTTCAGGAGAGATGATGTTTGGCTATCGTTCTGCCGCGCTGAGGGTGAGACTCACGACCGAGCGGCTGGTGGTAAGACTGGTTCACGAACGCGATGCGTGGCGGTTAGCGGATTACTATGCGGAAAATCGCGATTTTCTCAGGCCGTGGGAACCGGTTCGCGATGACAGCCATTGTTATCCCTCTGGCTGGCAGGCGCGGCTCGGCCTGATTGCGGATATGCATAAACAGGGATCGGCTTTCTACTTTGTGTTGATGGACAGCAACGAAACCGAGGTACGCGGCGTGGCTAACTTCAGCAATGTCCTGCGCGGGGCCTTTCATGCCTGTTACCTTGGGTATTCCCTCGGCGAAAAATGGCAGGGGCAGGGCATGATGTTTGAGGCGCTGCAGTCTGCGATTCGTTATATGCAGCGGCAACAGTATATTCATCGCATCATGGCTAACTATATGCCGCACAACCAGCGTAGTGGCGATCTGCTGGCGCGCCTCGGGTTTGAAAAAGAGGGATATGCTAAAAATTATTTAATGATTAATGGCGAGTGGCAGGATCATGTCCTGACGGCGTTGACCTGCAAAGAATGGACGCCCAACCGTCGTGGATAACCCGAGGAGGGGTAAATGAAGATAGCCTTGTCGGTACAGGCTCTGCGCGTGTTAGGTTGCCTGCTGGAAAAACAGGTGACCACGCCGGAACAGTACCCGCTTTCGTTGAACGCGGTGGTTAACGCCTGCAATCAGAAGTCAAACCGCGAGCCGGTGATGGAACTGAGCGAAAGCGATGTCCAGAATGAGCTCGACCAGCTGGTTAAAAAACACCTGGTGACGGCAAACAGTGGCTTCGGCCAGCGGGTCGTTAAATATGAGCAGCGCTTCTGCAATTCGGCATTTGGACATCTGCAGCTCAGCCGTGCAGAAGTGGCCGTTCTGACGCTTCTGTTCCTGCGCGGCGCGCAGACGCCGGGTGAACTGCGCACGCGAAGCGGACGCCTGCACGAGTTTGCCGACGTGGCTGAAGTCGAACAGACCCTGGAAGGGCTGGCGTCACGCGATGACGGCCCGATGGTTGTACGGCTGGCCCGTGAGCCCGGCAAGCGTGAAAGCCGCTTTATGCACTTGTTGGCCGGCGAGGTAGCGCCCGCACCGACGCAGGTTGACGCAGTCACACATGATGTCGCCCTACTGGAACGCGTCGTCGCGCTGGAGCAGCAGGTGGCAGACTTACAGGCGCAGCTGGCGCTGCTACAGGAAAGAGAACACTAAATGACGATTCGTATTGGTGTGGTCGGCTTAGGCGGCATCGCGCAAAAGGCCTGGCTGCCCGTATTATCGCAGGCGCGTGCCTGGCAGTTAGTGGGGGCATTTTCGCCGAACCAGGCGAACGCGCAGGTCGTGTGCGAACGTTACCGGATCCCCTGTTTCAGCACGCTGAATGCCCTGGCGGCCGCCTGTGATGCCGTGTTTGTTCATACCAGTACGGCCAGTCATTACGAGGTCGTGCATGCACTGCTGCAGGCGGGAAAAGACGTCTGTGTCGATAAGCCGCTGGCAGAAAACCTGAGTCAGGCCGAGGCGCTTGTTACGCTGGCCGAAAAGAAACAGCGCCGACTGATGGTGGCCTTTAATCGCCGTTTTGCGCCCGCCTATCAGCAGCTCAAAGACGAGATGGCATCGGTTGCTTCGCTGCGTGTTGAGAAACACCGCAGCGACAGCGTGGGTCCACAGGATCTGCGCTTCACGTTACTGGATGATTATCTCCATGTTGTCGACACCGCCTTGTGGCTGGCCGGGGGACGTTCGCTTCCGCGTCAGGGGCACATCTTGACCAATGAGCAGGGACAGATGCTGTATGCGGAGCACCATTTCAATGCCGGACAGTTGCAGGTCACGACCAGCATGCATCGTCGGGCAGGAAGCCAGCGCGAACGCGTCAGCGCCATAGGCGATGGCCAATGCATTGATATTCATGATATGCGCGACGGGCAAGTGGAGCGAGGGGCGGGGGTGGTGATCACGCCTTCTCCCTCCTGGCAGAGCCATCTGGCCCAGCGCGGATTCGTCGGGGCCGCAGAGCATTTTATCCAGTGTGTCGAAAATCAGACAAAGCCGGAGACCAGTGGCGAGCAGGCCCTGCTGGCGCAACGCGTGGTCGAATCAATGTGGCGCGATGCCGAACGGGAATAACGCCTTGTAACACTCAGCACTGGTCATTTCGCGCGATGGCAGTAGACTATCGGCCGAGATGTGACATAACCCGTGCTAAGTCACGCATTTGCCGATTTTTTTCAGGATGCCCCGTCAATTATGAATTTGTTGAAATCGCTGGCAGCGGTCAGTTCCATGACGCTGTTTTCCCGCGTGCTGGGCTTCGCCCGTGATGCCATAGTGGCGCGCGTATTCGGGGCCGGTATGGCTACCGATGCCTTCTTTGTTGCCTTTAAACTGCCGAATCTGCTGCGACGCATTTTTGCGGAAGGCGCATTCTCGCAGGCTTTTGTGCCTATTTTAGCCGAGTACAAGAGCAAGCAGGGAGAAGAGGCGACGCGGTTGTTTGTTGCCTACGTATCGGGGCTGCTGACGCTGGCATTGGCTGTTGTGACGGTTGCGGGAATGGTTGCCGCGCCTTGGGTCATTCTGGTCACTGCGCCGGGATTCGCGGATACGGCGGATAAATTCGCCCTGACCAGCGCGCTGCTGCGCGTCACCTTTCCCTATATTCTGTTGATCTCCCTTGCCTCCCTGGCCGGGGCAATACTTAACACCTGGAACCGTTTTTCCGTACCGGCTTTTGCGCCCACGCTGCTGAACGTCAGCATGATTGGTTTTGCCCTGTTTGCGGCGCCGCATTTCCATCCGCCAGTGATGGCGCTGGCGTGGGCCGTCGTCGTGGGTGGACTGCTGCAGTTAGGCTATCAGTTACCGCACCTCAAGAAACTCGGCATGCTGGTACTGCCGCGTCTTAACCTGCGTGATGCAGGTGTCTGGCGCGTCATGCGTCAGATGGGGCCCGCCATCCTGGGCGTCTCCGTCAGTCAAATCTCGCTGATTATCAACACCATTTTTGCCTCTTTCTTGGTATCGGGCTCTGTCTCCTGGATGTACTATGCCGATCGTCTGATGGAGTTTCCTTCCGGCGTGTTGGGCGTGGCGCTGGGCACCATCTTGTTGCCGTCGCTGGCCAAAAGCTTCTCCAGCGGCAATCACGATGAGTATTCACGCTTAATGGACTGGGGCCTGCGTTTGTGCTTTTTGCTGGCGTTACCCAGCGCGGTAGCCTTGGGAATGTTATCCGGTCCCCTGACTGTCGCGCTGTTCCAGTATGGCAAATTCACCGCGTTCGATGCCGCCATGACCCAGCGCGCGCTTGTTGCCTATTCGGTCGGGCTGATGGGGCTGATTGTCGTGAAAGTCCTGGCACCGGGATTTTATTCGCGCCAGGACATTAAAACCCCGGTCAAAATTGCCATTATCACGCTGATCGTGACTCAGCTCATGAACCTGGCCTTTATCGGCCCCCTTAAGCATGCTGGCCTCGCGCTCTCGATTGGTCTGGGGGCCTGCCTCAATGCTGCACTGCTTTACTGGCAGTTGCGCAAAAAGGCGATCTTCCAGCCGCAGCCGGGCTGGCTGGGTTTCCTGCTGCGCTTACTGTTGGCCGTCGCGATAATGGCAGCCGCGCTGTTTGGCATGCTGTACTGGATGCCCGTCTGGGAACAAGGGAATATGCTCTGGCGCCTGCTGCGACTCGCATTAGTCTGTGCGGTAGGCGGGGGAGCCTACTTCCTGGCCCTGGGGCTGATGGGTTTTCGCCTGCGGGATTACGCACGGCGCACAACCGTCTGAATATAAACCTGCGCTGAACCTCATTCGGCGCGTCACCTGTAAGCAAGGCCGCAACGGCGCACGTTGCGGCCTTTTTGTTGTTTAACCCAAGGCGACAGTGAACGTCATAAGCTGCCGCGTGAATATCGCGCTCAGCCTGATATTCACGTTGAACGTCTTTGTGACAGTAAGATGTTTTTTCCTAAAAAATCGTTAAAAAAACAGGTCTGTTGACGTGATATTTAGCTTTATTAAAAACATCACGTGAGAATGATGACATGTTGTAAGGAATTGATTCTGAGGTCAATTTCATCGTAAAAACTGCCCTTTTCCTGCCGATGACTATAAACAGTTCATCACATAAGGAGAGGACGAAAATGCATATCACAGCCAATGACAACGTCAAGCTGAGTCTCTGGCATAACCTTAAGCTTGTTCCTTTATTCAGCCTGGTATTTGGCTGCATCTTACTGTTATTCGTCTCTGGCATAGGCCTTTCGGCCTGGTTTCTTGCTCAGGGCAAACACTCGCTGGATGATTCGACTGACGAGATTGCGGTTCGCCAGGGGCTGCTCGACAGTTCGACACATATGCGTTCGGCGCGGCTGCAAATTATTCAGGCGGGTGCCGCCGCGCGCATTGCGGACACGGATAACTATAAAGCGCATTTACTTGCAACAGATGTCAGCCTGAAGAAGGCAGAGAAAGGGCTTAACATTTATCTGCATCGCGCCGTCAAATCGCCCGAAGGCGCGGATATTGATACACAGCTTCAGGCACGTTTCAGCGATTATCTTCGTAAAGGTTTGCTGCCGATGATTGACGCGGCGAAACAGGGAAGCTTTGAAGAAATCATCGCCGATGAAACGGAAGCCGACAGACTCGATAAAGCTTATAAAGATGTGTTGATGAAAGCGATTGATATGCGCAATCAGCGGTCGCAGGCGATAAAACAGGATGCGGTGGATCAGGTGAATACGGGCTATATCACGATGCTGGCGGCTTTTGTGGCATCGGTGACGATCGTACTCCTGGCTTTTGTTCTGTTGAAAAAGGTCATTATCACCCCGTTACGGCAATCCCTCTCGCGTATCGACCTGATTGCACATGGTGACTTGACGCTACCGCCTGACGTTTGTGGCCGAAACGAGCCAGGCCTGCTGCTCTCGCGTCTTCAACTGATGCAGTCCTCGCTGTCGAGTACGGTTGGAACCGTGCGCGATGGTGCCATTGCCATTCTTCAGAGCGCGGGAGAAATTTCTTCCGGGAATGCCGATCTCTCGTCAAGAACAGAACAACAGGCGGCGTCACTGGAACAGACAGCGGCAAGCATGGAGCAACTGACCGCCACGGTGAAACAGAACGCTGACAATGCTCACCATGCCTGTCAGCTGGCCTCTGACGCTTCTGACAAAGCCCATACGGGCGGGAACATCGTTAATCGCGTGGTGAAAACCATGGACGATATCTCCGGCAGTTCGAAAAAGATTGCCGAGATCACCAGCGTCATCAACAGCATTGCCTTCCAGACCAACATTCTTGCGCTAAATGCGGCGGTGGAAGCCGCGCGGGCAGGAGAACAGGGCCGCGGATTCGCCGTGGTTGCCAGCGAAGTGCGCAGTCTGGCGCAGCGAAGCGCGCAGGCGGCCAAAGAGATCGAAGGGCTCATTTCTGCTTCGGTCGGGCTCATCAACGGCGGCACCACGCTTGTCAGCAATGCGGGTAGCACCATGATGGAAACGGTAGAAGCTTTCCGTCGGGTAAATGACATCATTTCGGAGATCGCGGCGGCTTCCGATGAGCAGAGCCGGGGCATTCAGCAGGTCAGCCTGGCCGTTACCGAGATGGATGATGTGACACAGCAGAACGCGTCGTTGGTTGAGCAGGCCTCGGCTGCAGCCGCCTCGCTTGAAGAGCAGGCTGACAAACTGACCCAGGCCGTTTCGGTTTTCAAACTTGAAAGCCCGCCTTTGAAACATGCGAACGCCACTCTCCCTGCGACCCTGAAAGCGGCTGTGGCGCCCGTCATTCCGTCTGAACGTGGACATGAAAACTGGGAGGCATTTTAAGCCGGGAAAGGATTAAGGCGCGCGTTTTACCTGTCTGGTGAACGCGCGTCCGGCGGCACTCTGCACAGCGTCGTACAGCAATAACTGAGACGTTCAACCGTAGGCCTTTGGGCGAACAGGCTGAATCGCCTGTCTTGCGGAGAATATCGCGGGATGCGCCTGGCGTACCCGTGAGTGCATTGCGTCATTCCGTCAGGCGCGAAGCAGAGAGAAGAAGGGTTACGCAGGGCGCAGAGGAGGGGAAATTTCGGCGAGCGGATACAAAAAAAGCCATCTTCTCAGCGAGATGACGGCTTTTTACGCCTGCCCGGGTCACGCCTGCATCAGATTCGCTGAGGCAGCCCGCGATACCGGGAGGGAGGAAAACAGGTCAGACTTTACGACTTAACGTTGCCTGGCCCTGTCCTTTACCATCCGGACCATAAAACGCCTGCGTCTGATGCGGCTTCAAAATGTCTAACGCGTCATGGGTAAAGGTAATTTGATGCTGCAACAGAATACCATTGTGCGTATTTGCGTTATGTAACCGACGCGTATGCTGCTGAATACCTTCCCAGCGGCGCGCCATGTCACTTTGACCACGATAAGGTGCAGATGTACCCAGACTTTTCTCGTTGCTGCGACGCATCTCGTCTAAATAATTCAACGTACTCAGCAGCGCGCTCTTGTCTTCCGTAATACGCTGCAGGTTGTTGCTGTTGATCATTCCAGACGACAGCTGCTGTTGCTCTTCATCCAGCACGATGGCCAGAGACACCAGCACTTCCTGCATCTTATCTAACGTGGTCAGCAAATTACTCATGGGGATTATTTACCCTCTAAATACGCCTTAGTGTCGGCAATCAGCGCATCAGCGATTTTGCCGGTATCCATCTTCAACTCGCCATTGCGAATGGCGGTTTTTAATTGTTCTACGCGCTGGACGTTAATGTCCTGGCTGCCGGGCTGCATCAGCTGTGCTTGTGCGCTGCTCAGGCTGACCTGAGCGGCCGCAGGCGTTGTAGCAGTCGTGGTGCTGCTCTGACGCACGCGGGTAGTTTGTTGCTCGCTGCTGTCACGTGTTTGCACAGTGCTGGCGGGCTTTGTCGGTTGTGTTCTGTCGATGCTCATATTCGGGCTCCTGTAAAGTCAGGGGAGTCTGCCACCTGAATCATAATAGCGTAATCGCTTAGCTGATTCTTCTATCGGCAGATAAACAGGCTTCTTTAATGTTTTATAGTGTTATAAGAATTTTCCCATCATCGCTCACCCGGCCACTTACAACCTGGCCATTTCCCATACGCACCCGAACCCACTGTGAAATCGTACCGTTGTTTAACGCTTTGCCTTCGCCGCTGGCGTCAAATCCGTCTCCGCTGGCCACCACCATCACGTCCTGACCCGCTTTGACGCGCCACGGCTGGCGTAGCATGGACTGACTCACGGGTTGTCCCGGCTGGATGTCACGCAGGACCACCGAATCCGCTACGGACTCATCGGTGAACAGTGTGCGCGGGGGCAGGTTATCAAGACGTCCGTTTTCAATACGGAAATCCTCTTTACTGACGGTGCTGCCACGGGCAATTAATTTTGTTGCGACCAGATAGTCACCGGTTACCTGAACCTGGACCTGAATATAACGACGGTTCTCACCACAGTTAGCCGCCACGCTCATGTTGCCCCAGGCCCGGCTGTTGCCCGGCAGGGTAAACTGCGGGGCCTCACATTCTGGCCACTGGGCCTGCGGCGTACGAATCACCACATTCATTCCGGCCGCGTGCTGGGGATCGCGTGCCTTAAAAAACTGGCTCAGTTGGGCGCTGAAATCGCCTGCCATTACGGGTAGGGCAATCAGGGCCAGCAGGCTTGCTAACAGGGCTGAATATCCACGCATGTGCTTTTCCTCACTGATGATGCCAACGAGTGTACGCGCATAAAAAAAAACTCAAGAGCAAAAATAGCGACGATTTGAGGCGTTATTCAGACGATGACTCTTGCTTTTTCCCGATTAAGCTGCCAGCTCGAAATTCTCATTTGCGGAGGAAGCATGCTCGACAAACTCGATGCGGCGCTACATTTCGGTACCGAAGCCCTTAACCTGCGAGCTCAACGTCAGGAGATTCTGGCATCAAACATTGCCAACGCCGACACCCCGGGCTATCAGGCCAGGGATATCGACTTTGCCAGCGAGCTGAATCGGGCAATGGCGAATGGACGTGCTGAAGGCAGTAGCCTGGCGCTTAAAGTCACGTCGGCGCGCCACATTGAAGCGCAGACGAATTCGGCACCGTCAATGGACTTGCTGTATCGCATTCCGGATCAGCCATCAGCCGACGGTAACACCGTGGATATGGACCGTGAACGTACGCAGTTCGCGGATAACAGCCTGAAATATCAAACCGACCTCACGCTTATCAGTAGCCAGATCAAGGGCATGATGAGCGTGTTACAAGGGCAATAATTATGGCCTTGCTTAATATTTTTGACATTGCCGGTTCAGCGATGACCGCGCAATCACAGCGATTAAACGTCAGCGCCAGTAACCTGGCAAACGCCGACAGCGTAACCGGTCCGGACGGACAGCCTTACGTGGCAAAACAGGTCGTTTTTCAGACCGATGCCGCCGCTGGCGCCGCAACGGGGGGCGTGAAAGTGGCGCAGGTGGTGGACGATCCGACCCCGGCAAAACTGGTGTATGACCCAGGTAATCCCATGGCCGATGCCAAAGGGTACGTGAAGATGCCTAACGTGGACGTGGTAGCCGAAACGGTTAACACCATGTCGGCGTCACGCAGCTACCAGGCTAACGTCGAGGTGCTGAATACCGTGAAGTCGATGATGATGAAAACGCTGACGATGGGTCAGTAACGGAGAAAAATAATGGCTATTTCGGTAGGCGTTAACGAGAAGCTGGACCCCACGGTACTGAGTTCATCCAGCACCGGAACGGGGAACAGCTCTCAGGACCTGCAAAACCAGTTCCTGACCATGCTGGTCACGCAGCTGCAAAACCAGGATCCGACCAATCCGATGGATAACAGCCAGCTGACAACGCAGCTGGCACAGATCAACACCCTGAGCGGCATTGAAAAACTCAATACCACGCTGGGATCCATTTCCGGCCAGATCAGCACCAGCCAGTCTCTGCAGAGCTCCACGCTGATTGGGCATGGCGTGATGGTGAATGGCTCTCAGATTCTGGTCGGCAAAGGCACCACGACGCCATTCGGCGTTGAGCTGACCAACGCGGCCACTACCGCCACGGCGACGATTAGCGACGCGCAAGGCAACGTGGTGAGCACTCAGGATCTGGGCGCACTGAGCGCCGGCGTCCATACGTTCTCGTGGGACGGCAAATTACCGGATGGCAGCGTGGCGCCAGACGGGAAATACAAGGTTGCGATTGCTGCCAGTAACAGCAGCGGTCAACAGGTGGCTCAGCCACTTAATTATGCCTACGTCAATGGCGTAAGCACGGCGGGTAATACCGCAAAACTGGATCTCGGCACCATGGGCTCCGCCACCCTTGACGACGTACGTCAGATTCTCTGATTCACCTGTAGACAGGAGAGGTTTAAATGTCATTTTCACAAGCGGTCAGCGGTCTCGGCGCTGCCTCAAGTAACCTGGACGTTATCGGTAACAACATCGCTAACTCCGCCACAGCGGGCTTCAAATCCAGTACCATCGCGTTTGCCGATATGTTTGCCGGCTCTAACGTGGGTTTGGGTACAAAAGTTGCGGCCGTTATCCAGAACTTTAACGATGGCTCTACCACCACCACCAGCCGTGGGCTGGATGTTGCGCTGAGCGGCAACGGTTTTTTCCGTCTGACCAACTCGGCGGGTGCGGTTTCCTATTCCCGTAACGGCCAGTTTACGCTGGATCAGAACCGTAACCTGGTGAATACCCAGGGTCTGAATGTGACCGGCTATCCGGCGTCAGGCGTGCCACCCACAATCCAGACCGGTGCGAGCCCGGTTGCGATTAAAATCCCTACCACGCAAATGCCGGCGAATGCCACCACCACGGCGAATCAGGTTGCGAAGCTGAACTCCACGTCTGCAGCACTGGATGACACCAAGTTCTCGGCGACTGACCCAACGACGTACAGTGCCAAAAACACCATCACCATGTACGACACTCAGGGTAACTCGCACTCGCTTGATCTGTACTTCGTTAAAACTGCAGACAACACCTGGAAAATTCACGGCATTGACTCCACTGCGGGCTCAAACGTGGGTAATTACCAGATGAGCTACAATGCCAACGGTCAGCTGACGGGCGTTTCTTCACTGGATGCGACCGGCAACGTCGTCGCGGGCTCAACCACGGCCAGCACCGCTACCGTGACCATTCCTGGTGTGAATGGCGCAAACGGTACCACCGTCGCCTTGAACTTTGTGGGCAGCCTGCAGCAAAACACCGGTGCCACCACGTTTGGTAACGCCACACAAAACGGCTACGCGCCTGGCGACCTGACCAGCTACGCCATCAACAATGACGGTACCATCACCGGCAGTTACTCCAACCAACGCACTCAGCTGCTGGGACAGATCGTACTGGCCAGCTTCTCTAACCCGGAAGGTCTGAAATCTCAGGGCGACAACGTCTGGGCAGAAACGAATGCGTCTGGACAGGCCGCTGTTGGCCTGGCGAACACCGGAACATTTGGTTCACTGACCGCAGGTGCGCTGGAGTCTTCGAACGTCGATATGAGTAAAGAGCTGGTCAACATGATCGTCGCGCAACGCAACTATCAGGCGAACGCGCAGACCATCAAAACGCAGGACCAGATCCTTAACACCCTGGTCAACTTACGTTAATTCGCTAACGGGATTGCTCTATGGATCACGCGATATATACCGCGATGGGCGCGGCCAGTCAGACACTGGATCAGCAGGCGGTTACCGCCAGCAACCTCGCCAACGCCTCAACGCCCGGTTTCCGGGCGCAGTTGAACGCGTTGCGTGCTGTACCGGTTAACGGCTGGTCACTGCCCACGCGTACGCTGGTAACGGCATCCACGCCGGGTGCCGATATGAGTCAGGGTGCAATGGATTACACCGAACGTCCGCTGGACGTGGCGATGCAGCAGGATGGCTGGCTTGCAGTGCGTACTGCAGACGGCAGCGAAGCCTATACCCGCAACGGCAACATGCAAATCCGTTCGGACGGCACGCTGACGGTGCAGGGCAATCCCGTCATGGGCGAGGGCGGCCCGATTGTGATCCCACAAGGTTCAGAGATCACGATTGCGGCTGACGGTTCGATTACCGGACTGAACGCTGGCGACTCACCCAATGCCACCGTGCAACTGGGTCGTCTGAAGCTGGTTCAGGCAACAGGTAAAGAGTTACAGCGCGGTGACGATGGCATGTTCCGTCCGACCGCCGCGACGCAGGCGACTCGCGGTGCCGCACTGCAGGCCGATCCGAACATGCAGGTGATGCCCGGCGTTCTGGAAGGCAGTAACGTCAAACCGGTTGAGACCATGGTCGATATGATCGCCAATGCCCGACGTTTTGAGATGCAGATGAAAGTCATTTCAAACGTCAACGAAAACGAACAAAAAGCCAATCAGTTGCTGAGCATCGGCAGCTAAGGCACGAGGATAAATACATGATTCGTTCTTTATGGATCGCGAAAACCGGTCTTGATGCCCAGCAGATGAACATGGACGTTATCGCCAACAACCTGGCAAACGTCAGTACCAATGGCTTTAAACGTTCACGTGCGGTATTTGAAGACCTGATGTACCAGACGATGCGTCAGCCGGGTACCCAGTCATCTGAGCAAACCACGCTGCCGTCAGGTTTGCAAATTGGTACCGGTGTACGTCCGGTGACGACCGAACGTCTGCATACCCAGGGCAATCTGTCGCAGACCAATAACTCAAAAGATATTGCCATTAACGGACAGGGTTTTTTCCAAATCCAGATGCCAGATGGTACGTCTGCTTACACCCGTGATGGTTCGTTTCAGGTCGATCAGAATGGTCAGTTAGTGACCAACTCCGGTTTCCCGGTTCAGCCTGGCATCACGATTCCCGCTAACGCCACCAGCATTACCGTGTCGCGCGATGGTGTGGTGAGCGTTACCCAGCAGGGGCAGACACAGGCCGCCCAGGTTGGTCAGTTAACGCTGAGCACCTTTATGAACAATGCCGGTCTCGATAGCGTGGGTGAAAACCTCTACAAAGAAACCCAGGCATCCGGTGCCCCGACTGACAGTACGCCGGGCCAGAACGGTGCAGGTTTGCTGTATCAGGGCTATGCCGAAACCTCCAACGTTAACGTTGCGGAAGAGCTGGTCACCATGATCCAGACGCAGCGCGCGTATGAAATTAACAGCAAAGCGATCAGCACCTCCGATCAAATGCTGGCGAAGTTAACTCAGCTGTAATACGAACAGGGCCGGCGCAGGCTGGCCTGAAGAACAGTCATTTATAAGGTCGTGACTCCGTGGCGATGCAACATATTCTCAAGCCTGGACATTGGTTAGTAGCAAGCCTGCTACTCACTCTTAACGGTTGTGCACTGGTACCGCGCACGCCGTTGGTGCAAGGGGCGACCACGGCTCAGCCGTTGCCATCTGCACCACCGGTGGTGAACGGTTCAATTTTTCAGGGCGTCGCGCCGCTTAACTACGGTTATCAGCCGCTGTTTGAGGATCGTCGTCCACGTAATATCGGCGATACGCTGACCATCACCTTGCAGGAAAACGTCAGCGCCAGCAAAAGTTCAACCTCGAATGCCAGCCGTAACGGCAGCGGCAGTCTGGGCATCACGGCCGTTCCTACCGGTTTAGCCGGTTTAGCCGGCGCATCGGGCGAGAAAGCCAACTTTGCGGCGGGTGGCAAAAATGATTTCGCAGGTAAAGGCGGGGCTTCTGCCAATAACACCTTTACCGGCACCATCACCGTCACGGTGGATCAGGTTCTGTCGAATGGCAACCTGCACGTGGTCGGGGAAAAACAGATTGAGATCAACCAGGGCACCGAGTTTATTCGCTTCTCGGGCGTGGTTAACCCACGCACCATCAGCGCCAGCAACGCGGTGTTATCAACGGCCGTCGCCGATGCACGTATTGAGTACGTCGGAAATGGTTATATCAATGAAGCGCAGAATATGGGCTGGTTGCAGCGCTTCTTCCTGAATATCTCGCCGTTCTAAGAGGTTGCAATGAAAAAGTTAGCATTATGGCGTGTCGGTCTGGGGTTACTGTTAGGCGTAAGCCTGATGGCCCGTGCCGATCTGATTCGCGATTTAACCACTGTCCAGGGCGTGCGTGACAACCAACTGCTGGGCTACGGACTGGTGGTTGGCCTTGACGGTACCGGTGACCAGACCACCCAGACGCCTTTTACCACGCAGACCGTGAGTAACATGCTGTCTCAGCTGGGCATTACCGTCCCGCCTGGCACCAACATGCAGCTCAAAAACGTGGCGGCGGTTATGGTGACGGCAAAACTGCCTTCGTTTGCCCGCCAGGGACAGACGCTGGACGTGGTTGTCTCGTCCATGGGTAATGCGAAAAGTCTGCGCGGCGGTACGCTGTTAATGACGCCGATGAAAGGTGTCGATAACCAGGTCTATGCGCTGGCTCAGGGCAACATCCTGGTCGGCGGCGCGGGTGCCGCAGCAGGCGGCAGCAGCGTGCAGGTCAACCAGCTTAACGGGGGACGTATTACCGATGGTGCCACGGTTGAACGTGAGCTGCAGAGCAACTTTGGCTCGCAGAACACCATCAACCTGCAGCTCAACACCGAAGATTTCTCTATGGCGCAGCGTATTGCGGATGCCATTAACGCCCGTGGCGGATACGGTTCTGCTCAGCCGCTGGATGCGCGCACTGTGCAGGTCCGCGTATCGCCGAATAACGGTGCACAGGTTCGCTTACTGGCTGAGATACAGAATATCGATGTGTCTGTCCCTGTAGAAGATGCCAAGGTGATCATCAACTCACGTACCGGCTCTGTCGTCATGAACCGTGAAGTGAAACTGAATACCTGTGCCGTCGCGCAGGGCAACCTGTCAGTCACGGTCAATCAGCAGCAAAACGTGAGCCAGCCTGATACGCCACTGGCGGGTGGACAAACCGTGGCCACCACCAATACGCAGATCGATCTGCGTCAGAGCGGCGGCGCTCTCCAGCGGGTTAACTCCAGCGCCAACCTGAACAGTGTCGTGCGCGCGCTCAATGCCCTGGGGGCATCGCCTATCGAACTGATGTCTATTTTGCAGTCAATGCAAAGCGCGGGTTGCCTGCGCGCTAAACTGGAAATTATCTGATGAACGATGCGCAATCGCTGATGAATGCGGCTTTCGACAGCCGCTCACTGAATGACCTCAAACGCCAGGTGACTGTTGATCCGAAAGGAAAAGCGCTACAGGTGGCACAGCAGGTCGAAGGGATGTTTGTTCAGATGATGCTGAAGAGTATGCGCGAGGCGCTACCGCAGGACGGCATACTCAGCAATGAACAGACCAAACTTTTCACGTCAATGTACGATCAGCAGATTGCGCAGGATATTGGTAAACGTGGCCTGGGCCTGGCGGATATCATCGTTAAACAGATGGAACCCGCCAAAGCACCGGACGAAACCGCCGGAACCGTACCGATGAAGCTGGATAACAGCTTTATCATGAGCAGCATAGGGGCAACGCCGCTGGAGCAGATGGTGCGTAAAGCGATGCCGCGCCTGCCCGCGCCATCACCGACCGGTCTGCCCAGTGACAGCCGCGATTTTATTGCGCAACTGACGCAGCCTGCTCAGGCTGCCAGCCAGCAAAGCGGTATTCCTCACCACCTGATTCTGGCGCAGGCCGCGCTGGAGTCCGGCTGGGGGCAGCGTCAAATCCTGACCCGTGACGGCAAGCCGAGCTACAACGTCTTCGGCATTAAAGCCAGCGGCAACTGGAAGGGCGAAACAACCGATATCATGACCACCGAATACGAGCATGGCGAAGCGAAAAAAGTGCGCGCGACATTCCGGGTCTATGGCTCCTATTTCGAAGCGTTAAACGACTACGTCAAACTGATTTCGAATAATCCGCGTTATGCGGCCGTGGCCAATGCGCAAAGTGCCGAGCAGGGCGCGCAGGCATTACAGGCCGCGGGTTATGCGACCGATCCGAAATACGCACAAAAACTGGTAGGAATGATCCAGCAATTCAAGAGCATGGGCGAGAAAGTCGTTAAAGCCTATAGCCAGGATTTAAGTACGCTGTTCTGATTATTCCGCCTCAAGTTTCACTTAAGCATGCCGATAATAACAGCAAGAGCCAGGCGCGCCAGCGCATGTTGGCGACCACACTGATGACAGCAACCCGGTTAACGGGGGAATGTAAGGAACCGAGATGTCCAGCATAATTAACTCCGCAATGAGCGGGCTCAGTGCCGCACAGGCCGCCTTAAGCACGACCAGTAACAATATCAGTAACTACACTGTCGCGGGTTACTCACGTCAGACCACCATTCTGGCCGAAGCAAACAGTACCCTGCAGGGGAAAAGCTATTACGGCAACGGCGTTAACGTCACTGGCGTTCAGCGTGAATATGATAGTTTTATCGCGGCTCAGCTGCGCGGTTCGTCAGCCACCTATAACGCAGCGAATACACAGTATTCGCAGGTATCGAACATTGACGATCTGATGTCGACCTCGACCACTAACCTGTCGACGGCGATTCAGGGCTTCTTCAGCAACATGCAGAACGTGGTCAGTAACGCCAACGATCCGGCGGCGCGTCAGTCGATGCTCAGCAACTCGCAGGGGCTGGTTAACCAGTTCCAGACCCAGGCGCAGTACCTGACCAACATGCAAAACAGCGTGAACACCAACATTGCCTCTAATGTTGATCAGATTAATACCTTCACCACGCAGATCTCGAATCTTAACCAGCAAATTGCCAAACTCAGCACGGCTAACGGTGCAACACCGAATGATTTGCTGGATCAGCGCGATCAGTTAGTAAATGGTCTGAATAATATCGTTGGTGTGACAGTGTCGCAACAAGATGGAAGCTATACCGTTTCCATGGCTAACGGCCTTTCGCTGGTGAATGGTTTTCAGTCCACCAAGCTGGTGGCTATGCCCTCCAGCAGTGACCTGACCCGCACCACAGTGGGTTATGTTGACCCACAAGCTGGCAACGTGCAGCTTCCCGAATCATCTATAACTACGGGTTCGCTGGGCGGTATGCTGAACTTTCGTTCGCAGGATCTGGACCTGGCACAAAACCAACTGGGCCAGTTAGCGGCGGCCTTTACAACCAGTTTTAACGCCGTGCATAAGCAAGGCTTCGACAGCAACGGTAATCAGGGCGTCGACTTCTTTAATATCGGCACTCCTACGGCGCAGGGGGACAGCAAAAATACCTCTTCTGCCACCCTGACGGCCGCGTGGACTAACACCAGTGCCCTGCAGGCATCAAACTATACCGTCAGCTATGACGGAACAAACTGGTCAGCGACACGTTTGTCAGATAACAGCAAAACCACGCTTACACCCACGACCTCGGGCGGCGTTACGACGCTTAATCTGGATGGGATGAGCCTGACGGTCAACGGCACGCCAAACGCCAAAGACAGTTTCCTGGTGAAACCGGTTCAGAACGTGGTTAACGGCATGTCGGTTGCTATTACCAGCGGATCGCAAATCGCCGCTGCGGCCGCGACTGGCGGTGAAAGTGATAACCGCAATGCGCAAAAGCTGCTGGCGTTGCAGGATGCCAAAATCGTTAACGGCAACGCGACGATTTCCCAGGCTTACGGCGCGATGGTGAGTACCGTTGGCAACAAAACCCAGGCACTCAAAACCGCCAGCACGACACAGCAGAACGTGGTGACGCAGCTCACCAACCGCCAGCAGTCTGTTTCTGGCGTGAACCTGGATGAAGAGTACGCGAACCTGACGAAATACCAACAATATTACATGGCGAATGCGCAGGTTTTAAAAACGGCCAGCACCGTTTTTGACGCCCTGCTTAGCATCAACTAAAAGCAGAGGACATCATGCGACTCAGTACAAATATGATTTTTGACCAGCAGGTTCGCGGCGTTAGCGATGCGCAATCCTCTTGGTTAAACGCGGGAAAACAGCTTTCCACCGGACTCAGAGTGTCTAATCCTTCAGACGACCCGATTGCCGCTTCGCGTGCGGTCGTGCTGTCGCAAACGCAGGCGCAGGCAAGCCAGTATTCTGTTGCGCGTACCTTTGCCGACCAGGGATTATCGCTGGAAGAAAACACCCTTAACGGCGTCACGAACAGCATCATGAGCGCGCAGTCGATGATCGTGGCCGCGGCAAACGGTTCCTTAAGCGATGATGACCGCGCCTCCTATGCGACTCAGCTGGAAGGCGTGCGTGCGCAGTTACTGAACCAGGTCAACAGCAAAGACGCCAACGGCCGCTATATTTTCGCGGGTTACAAAACCGATAGCCCGCCGTTTGTGGACGGTGCGGGCGGTGTGACCTATCAGGGCGGAACCGACGCCATTACGCAAAAAGTGGACACTGACCGTACCATGACCATCGGTCATACCGGTAACAGCATCGTGATGTCTATCACCAGCAATGCGGTGAAAGAGCCTAACGGCGGTACCAGTGAAACGAACTTGTTTAACATGCTGGACAGCGCCATCAGTGCGCTGAAAGTGCCGCAAAACGGCGCGGACGATGCGACGAAAGCCACGTTTTCTGCGGCAATGGATAAAACCAGCCGTGGTTTGAGCAACTCGTTGAACAACGTGCTCAGCGTCCGTTCCGAGATCGGTACTCAGTTGAAAGAGTTAGATACGTTGAATGCGCAGGGGGACGATCGCAAGGTCATTTATGATTCCCAGATGAGCAGCCTGGTGGACGTTGATTACACCCAGGCGATCTCCAGCTACACCATGCAACAGCAGGCGCTGCAGGCTTCATACAAGACCTTTACCGATATGTCTCAGATGTCGCTGTTTCAGTTAAATTCATAAAAAATTTGGGCGTACTTTAACCGGGTGCGCTTAGTTTTTCCCACCGTCCTGATAAGGACGGTGGGATTTTTTTTGCCTGCAGCCTGTGCGTTGCCACAAGGCCACTCTGAAAAGCATGCGTTAACGCGTGACTCGCGCGCGCGGTTTTATCCCTGTAACGCTGTCCTGTCTGAGAGCCGCATTCAGTTAAGGGCTGCGTGTCCCCGAACCATCATCTGTTACGCCGTGCAAGCAATAAAAAACCCGGCCGGAGCCGGGTTCGTGTGTGCTGCTACCGCGCCTTACGGCTTGGTGGCAGGTGCAGTAGCCTGATGGGTGGCGCTGTGGCCGCCAGCAGAACCTCTGCCCTCAAATTTAAAGGCCGGACGTTGCCAGTCACTTTGACGGGCAGGCTCGGGTTGCCACACTGGCGCAGGTGCCTTGGTCATCGGTGCAGAAGCAAAGTGCTTCCAGCGCGTTTCGGCGTTGGCTTTTAATGCCTCAACAGGGATGTCGCGTGCGGCAACAGGTGCATGAGGTTCACTAACCGGCGTAATGTCTTCCTCAGCGGCAACAGGCGCGTGTAAAACCTCTTCCACCTGCGCTTCGGTCGCTGCGCTGACTTCAGTGCCCGCATGCTCATCCGCCGTTTCTTCAGGCGCGGATTCTGCGACAACCGGCATCTTCACCTCCGGCACGCTCACTTCCGGCGCTTCGACAGCGTCAGCAGGCTGAGCCTGTTGCGCGATCGCTTCAGCACCGGCTTCAGCGGCGGCTGGAATCACCGAAGGTTCATGATGAACCGGGGCTTCAATGGCCTGAGTATCGTCAGTATTCACCACGGTAACCGGGGCGTCAGCCTGCGGCTCTGCGATTTGTACTGGCGCAGCCTGTGAAGCCGGCGCTTCCTCGGTAGCGACAGGCAGGGCAACAGCAGGTGCAGTCTCTTCACGGCTGTAGTCCGGTGTCGATTGAGGCGCATCCTGAACGATTTGCTCTTCATTCGCTTGCGCGACCGGGTAGCGAATCCAGACTTTGCCGGACGCCATCTCAGGCGAAGCCGCAGCGGCGTCTAAAGGCATCGCGGACTGGGTCGGATAACGTTCATCACGGTAACGACGGCGACGCTGACCACTTACGCGCAGATGGCGAGGTGAACGGCGTGAACGACGTGGCATATTGGCATTATCGCGACCTTCGTTCTCCTCCGTCTCTTCAACCTGCGACGTTTCGACAACAGGCTGCACCTTTTGAACGTCAGCCGATTCGGCTGATTCAACGGCGGCGGCCTGCGGCTGGTCATTGTTATCACCAACGCGGACTTTCTGCGTCAGCTGGCGCGGTTTGCGACGTGGCATCACCTGAACGCGCTCGTCTTCCTGCGCATCCACAGCAGCAGGCGCGACCGCTTCGGCGGTTTGTTCCACCGCGCTGTTAGCGTCCTGCTGAGCACGTTTCTCTTCCTGACGACGACGCTGACGTTCAGCACGTTGTTCGCGGCGCTGTTGCTGCTGCTCATCACGCTGCTGGCGCGCTTCATCGCTCAGTACCGGACGATCGTCACGCGCGTCATTAGGCTGGGCCTGACGCTTGTTACGACGATTGTCTTCACGCGGCTCGCGATTATCTCGAGACTCACCACGGTTATCACGGTTATCACGAGAGTCACGGTTATCACGAGCGTCACGGTTATCGCGAGATTCGCGCTGTTGTGCGTTATCACCGTTGCGCGGGGTACGTTCGCGACGGTTATTGTTGCGACGATTATTACGACGATCGCCACGCGGGTTGCCGTTCTCGTCCTCGCTGGTTTTCTGCGGGGCCGTCACCTCGGCAACCGGCTCGACAGCCGCCGGAGCTGGTTCGCCAGCAAACAGTTTTTTCAATCCACTCAGCAGACGGCTGACAAAACCTTCACTGGCCGGCGCGGCCGCTGATGCGGGTTGCGTCACAGTCGCTGAAGGTGTGGCCACTTCCGGTGAGGCTTCGGCCGGTGCTGGCGGCGCATCGGGCATCACAAAGGCTGCGAGAGCAGGCTGCTCTGGACGGCGGCGCTCAGCATGCTCCTCTTCAGATGGCATCGCCATCTCGGCTTCATGCAGTTTCGGCAGGTGGTAGCTCAGCGTTTGCGTTTCTTCGCCTTTGCGCACGCGCAGAACGGAGTAGTGCGGGGTTTCCATCCGGTCGTCCGGCACGATGACCGCACGTACGCCGCCCTGACGTTTCTCGATAGCATTTACCGCTTCACGTTTTTCATTCAGCAGGTAAGAGGCAACCGGGACCGGCACGATAGCATGCACTTCTTTGGTGTTGTCTTTCAGCGCTTCTTCTTCAATCAGGCGCAGAATGGACAGCGACAGAGATTCGTTATCACGAATAGTGCCGGTGCCGCTACAACGTGGACAGACGTGGTGGCTGGACTCGCCCAGGGACGGGCTGAGGCGCTGGCGGGACATCTCCAGCAGGCCAAAACGTGAAATATGGCTGATTTGAATACGGGCGCGATCCTGACGGACGGCTTCACGCAGACGGTTTTCAACCGCGCGCTGGTGACGAACCGGTGTCATATCGATGAAGTCGATAACGATCAGGCCGCCCAGGTCGCGCAGACGCAGCTGGCGAGCAATTTCGTCTGCCGCTTCCAGGTTGGTATTAAAGGCGGTTTCTTCAATATCGCCACCGCGCGTGGCACGGGCGGAGTTGATATCGATGGCGGTAAGCGCTTCGGTACTGTCGATAACGATTGAGCCGCCTGACGGCAAGCGAACTTCACGCTGGAAAGCGGATTCGATTTGCGATTCGATTTGGTAATGGCTGAACAGCGGAATCTCACCGGTGTAGAGCTTAATTTTGCTGCTAAAGTCCGGACGGCCCAGCGCGGCGATATGCTGACGTGCCAGCTCAAGCACTTTCGGGTTATCGATAAGAATCTCACCGATATCCTGACGCAGATAGTCGCGGAAGGCGCGCACGATCACGTTGCTTTCCTGATGGATCAGGAACGGGGCCGCGCGGCTGTCAGCCGCTTTTTTGATGGCTTCCCAATGCTTCAGACGGAAGCTAAGGTCCCACTGCAGCGATTCGGCTGATTTACCGACGCCCGCCGTGCGAACAATCAGCCCCATGCCATCAGGGAGTTCCAGCGCCGATAGCGCCTCTTTCAGTTCGGTACGGTCATCACCTTCAATCCGACGAGAAATCCCACCCGCGCGCGGGTTATTTGGCATTAATACCAGATAGCTACCGGCCAGAGAGATAAAGGTAGTGAGCGCAGCGCCTTTGTTGCCGCGTTCTTCTTTATCAATCTGAACAATGACTTCCTGACCTTCACGCAGCACGTCTTTAATGTTCGGACGACCGTGTGAGTTGTAATTAGCAGGGAAGTATTCGCGGGAAATTTCTTTCAGAGGGAGGAAACCGTGACGTTCTGCACCGTAATCGACGAAGGCCGCTTCAAGGCTGGGTTCGATACGGGTGATTTTACCTTTGTAGATATTGGCTTTTTTCTGTTCGTGTCCTGGGCTTTCGATATCCAGATCGTACAGACGTTGACCATCAACCAGGGCAACGCGCAACTCCTCCTGCTGAGTTGCGTTGATTAACATTCTTTTCATCGTAACGTACTCGTTATTCTTTCATGAGTGATTAAAGCTGCGGGCATAGTTACCCTGGACGAGTATCAACCGATGGCCCCGTGACTTAGTGCAATGTCGTCAACCTCACGGTTATCGACCGCGCGAGGGGCGCAAATAACGTCGGTGGCCTGTTTTTCATAAGGAACAACAGCACCAGATAGTGGAAATGCGAGAGATAATTCAGTAAACCCGTGCACTCCATCTCATGTCCAGGCCGCAACCCGCAGCCCGCTAAGTGTCTGATTTCGCATTACGTCTTACGCCATTGCTGCGTGTCTGCTCAATCCGACAAAATAACTAATTTCGTTTTTTTTCTTATCTGAATCTTCAGCTAAGAAACCCAAGCATTATTCCACTGCTAACCTTCATATAGCAAGGTGACTTTAACTCACTGATCAATTTTCTTTACATTTTAAGAACCCTACGACAAGAAGTGCACCCGCGCTGCTGAAAATCACAGCAATCACATTACGCTTCCTGACGAGACGCAAAGAGTTAAGCACAGAAAAAGGGGTGGCGCTATCAGGGGACACTATTTAGAATCGCCGCCATGAAAACAGAGAATCCAGGCGTACACTTTGTCGCCATCACGGCTGAAAATGCCGGACAACGCATTGACAACTTTTTGCGCACCCAGTTAAAGGGCGTGCCGAAAAGCATGATTTATCGCATCGTGCGTAAAGGCGAGGTGCGGGTTAACAAGAAACGCATCAAGCCAGAATATAAGCTGGAAGAGGGCGATGAGGTGCGTATCCCGCCCGTCCGGGTGGCCGAACGGGACGAAGAGGCCGTTTCGCCCAAGCTGGCCAAAGTGGCTTCTTTAGCCAATGCCATTCTCTTTGAAGACGATCATCTGCTGGTGCTGAATAAGCCGTCCGGTACAGCGGTACACGGTGGCAGCGGCCTGAGCTTTGGCGTGATAGAAGGCTTGCGCGCCCTGCGTCCTGAGTCTCGCTTCCTGGAGCTGGTGCACCGTCTGGATCGTGACACCTCTGGCGTCCTGCTGGTGGCCAAAAAGCGTTCAGCCTTGCGCTCGCTGCACGAACAACTGCGTGAGAAAGGCATGCAGAAAGACTATCTGGCGCTGGTTCAGGGTAACTGGCCATCGCATCTGAAAGTGGTTCAGGCGCCGTTGCTGAAAAACATTCTGCAAAGCGGTGAGCGCATGGTACGCGTGAGCAGCGACGGCAAGCCTTCAGAAACCCGGTTTAAAGTGGAAGAGCGCTTCGACTTCGCCACCCTTGTAAAAGCCAGCCCGGTTACCGGACGTACCCACCAGATTCGTGTGCATACGCTGCATGCCGGTCATCCTATTGCATTCGACGACCGCTACGGCGATCGCGCGTTTGACAGCCAGCTGTCCTCTACGGGGCTTAACCGCTTGTTCCTGCATGCGGCCGCGCTGACCTTTACGCATCCCAACACGGGTGAGACGCTCCGCATGGAAGCGCCACTGGATGACAAGTTGCAGCATTGCCTGACGATGCTGCGCCAGCAGAAAAGCTGACGCGCCGGGCATCAATCCGACAGGGGGTTGATGCCTGCTTCTCGCAGCATATTGCTGAGCGCGATAAGCGGTAAACCGACCAGCGTATTCGGATCGCGTCCCTCAAGACGATCGAATAAACAAATCCCCAACCCTTCGCTTTTAAAGCTCCCTGCGCACTGCAGCGGTTGCTCTTTCTTTATATAGGTACGGATCTCGGCGTCGGTTAGCGTGCGGAAATGGACGCTAAACGGCTCACAGCATTGCATTAAGCGCTGGCTGGCAGGGTGGTATAGCGCCAGCCCGGTATAAAACGTTACGCGCTGGCCGCTGGCGGCCCGCAACTGTGCTTCCGCGTTTTCAACCGTATGGGGTTTTCCTGTTATCACGCCATTCAGCACGCAGACTTGGTCAGAACCAATAATCCAGTGGTCAGGATAACGTTGGGCCAGCGCCTGCGCCTTGGCAATGGCTAATCGGGTGACCAGCGCTTCCGCGCTTTCATGCGCTAACGGCGTTTCATCTGTCTGCGGCGAATCGACCGTGAAAGGCAGGCCCAGCCGCGCTAACAGTGCCTGACGAAAGGGTGACGTTGATGCTAAAAGAATCGATGCTGTCATTTTTTTTCAATATTGATAGCGAATTGGTGGCAGTCATTTTAAACTGTGCGCCGCACTGGATGCGAATAGTGGTTGAAAGATGCTGGTAAACGGCCTTTTTCTTTGACTCTATGTGATTACAAAGTTAATATGCGCGCCCTATGCAAAAGGTAAAATTACCCCTGACGCTGGACCCAGTCCGCACCGCTCAAAAACGCCTGGATTATCAAGGTGTTTATACCTCTCAACAGGTTGAGCGTGTTGCTGAGTCGGTCGTCAGTGTGGACAGTGATGTAGATTGTGTCATGTCGTTTGCGGTTGACAACCAGCGTCTGGCAGTACTGACGGGTACTGCTGATGTACAGGTTACGCTACGTTGTCAGCGCTGCAACCAGGTTTTTCCACATCATGTACACGTAAGCTATTGCTTCAGTCCTGTGTCGTCTGACGAGCAGGCCGAAGCGTTGCCGGAAGCGTACGAGCCGGTTGATGTCAACGAGTTTGGTGAGATCGACCTGCTGGCAGTTATCGAGGATGAAGTTATTCTCGCGCTGCCTGTGGTTCCGGTGCACGATTCTGAACACTGTGAAGTGTCCGAGGCGGACATGGTCTTTGGTCAGTTGCCTGCAGAGGCAGAAAAACCAAACCCATTTGCCGTATTAGCCAGTTTAAAGCGTAAGTAATAGGAGTAAGGTCCATGGCCGTACAACAGAATAAACCCACCCGTTCTAAGCGTGGTATGCGTCGTTCGCACGATGCGCTGACCACTGCCACTCTGTCAGTAGATAAAGTTTCTGGTGAAACTCATCTGCGTCACCACATCACTGCGGACGGTTACTACCGCGGTCGCAAGGTTATCGTTAAGTAAGTTCTTTGCTTAGCAAGGCGATACCTTGGCACGTTTGACCCTGGCTATCGATGCCATGGGCGGGGACTTCGGTCCCTGCGTGACGGTGCCTGCAGCATTGCAGGCACTGGCCTCTCATACGGAAATTATCCTTCTTCTTGTCGGAGATCCCGACATTCTCACGCCATTGCTTGCCAAAGCGGATTCCTCCTTGCTGGAGCGACTGCAGGTTGTGCCTGCCGAATCAGTTATTGCAAGTGATGCGCGACCCGCACAAGCCATCCGTAACAGCCGCGGCAGTTCTATGCGAGTGGCGTTAGAGTTGGTTAAAGAAGGGCGGGCTCAGGCCTGCGTCAGCAGCGGCAACACGGGCGCGCTGATGGGGCTGGCGACATTATTACTGAAGCCGCTGGACGGGATTAAACGTCCGGCGCTTATGACCGTTTTACCCCATCAGCAGAAGGGAAAAACGGTCATTTTAGATTTAGGTGCCAATGTCGACTCAGACAGTGCGATGCTGGTGCAGTTTGCGGTAATGGGCTCAGTGATGGCGGAAGAAGTGTTGGGGATTGCGAATCCCCGTGTGGCACTTCTCAATATTGGTCATGAAGAGCATAAAGGGCTTGAAAGCATCCGCGATGCGGCGTTAAGTCTCAAGGCATTGCCGCAGATTAACTACATTGGTTACCTTGAAGGTAATGATTTACTGACTGGCAAAACGGATGTGCTGGTCTGTGATGGTTTCGCAGGAAACATCACTCTGAAGACAATGGAAGGCGTAGTAAGAATGTTTCTTTCTCTGTTCAAGTCATCAGAGGAAGGTAAGAAGCGGTCGTGGTGGCTGACGTTGCTGGGGCGCTGGATGAAAAAGCGTTTGGTCAGGCGCTTCGGGCATCTCAACCCCGACCAGTATAATGGCGCTTGTCTGTTAGGATTACGCGGGACAGTGATAAAGAGCCATGGTGCAGCAAATCAACATGCTTTTGCCGTGGCGATCAATCAGGCCGAGCAGACGGTGAGGCGGCAGGTGCCTGAACGCATTGCCGCCCGTCTGGACGCTGTATTAGCCAGGAGTGACAAAGCCTAGATGTTTACCAAAATTATCGGTACGGGCAGTTATTTGCCCAGCCAGATCCGCACCAATGCCGATCTGGAAAAAATGGTGGAGACTTCGGACGAGTGGATTGTTACCCGTACCGGCATTCGTGAGCGCCGTATTGCTGCGCCGGATGAGACTGTCGCAAGTATGGGACATCAGGCTGCACAACGTGCACTGGAAATGGCAGGCGTTGACGCCAATGATATCGGTCTGATCATCGTTGCGACCACCTCGTCCAGTCACGCCTTTCCAAGCTCTGCCTGCCTGATTCAGCAGATGCTTGACATCAAAGACTGTGCGGCGTTTGACCTCGCAGCAGCCTGTGCCGGCTTTACCTATGCGTTAAGCGTGGCCGATCAATATATTAAAAACGGTGCCGTTAAACATGCGTTAGTCATCGGTGCCGATGTCCTCGCGCGTACGCTCAATCCAGACGATCGTGGGACGATCATCCTGTTTGGTGATGGTGCCGGCGCTGTTGTGCTGGGCCAGAGCGAAGAGCAGGGGATCATTTCAACCCACCTGCACGCTGACGGTCGCTATGCGAAACTGTTGACGCTGCCGTATCAGGATCGCGAAAATCAGGATCAGCCCGCTTATTTGACAATGGCAGGCAATGAAGTCTTCAAAGTGGCGGTCACCGAGTTAGCCCACATTGTGGACGAAACCTTGCAGGCAAATAACATTGCGCGTGAAGAGCTGGACTGGCTGGTGCCGCATCAGGCTAACCTGCGTATTATCAGCGCCACGGCGAAAAAACTGGGTATGACCATGGAGAAAGTGGTCGTGACGCTGGATCGCCATGGAAATACCTCTGCCGCATCCGTGCCAAGTGCGCTGGATGAGGCGGTGCGCGATGGCCGCATCAAACCCGGACAACTTATTTTGCTGGAAGCCTTTGGTGGTGGATTCACCTGGGGTTCTGCGCTGGTTCGCTTTTGATTGACAGGAATTGAAAATGACGCAATTTGCTTTTGTTTTCCCAGGTCAGGGTTCACAGACTGTGGGCATGTTAGCGGATCTGGCCGCTGCTTATCCGGCGGTTGAAGCGACGTTTCGTGAAGCTTCTGATGTTCTCGGTTACGATCTGTGGCAGTTAGTCAGCCAGGGGCCGGCTGAAGAGCTGAATAAAACCTGGCAGACGCAGCCTGCTTTGCTGGCTGCCTCGGTAGCCATCTATCGTGTCTGGCAGCAGCAGGGCGGTCAACTACCCGCCCTGATGGCAGGTCACAGCCTGGGAGAATACTCCGCGCTGGTCTGCGCAGGTGTGCTGAATTTTGCGGACGCGATCAAGCTGGTTGAACTGCGCGGTAAGCTGATGCAGGAAGCCGTGCCTGAGGGCACGGGTGCGATGCAGGCAATTATCGGCCTTGATGACGCTGCGATTGCTAAAGCCTGTGAAGAAAGTGCGCAGGGCCAAGTGGTTTCACCGGTTAACTTCAACTCGCCAGGCCAGGTGGTTATCGCTGGCAATAAAGAGGCGGTTGAACGTGCAGGTGCAGCCTGCAAAGCGGCAGGCGCAAAACGTGCGCTACCGCTGCCGGTAAGCGTCCCTTCACACTGCGCGCTGATGAAACCGGCTGCCGATAAGCTGGCATTAACACTGGAAAACATCACGTTCAATGCGCCAGCTGTGCCGGTCATTAACAACGTGGATGTCAAAGCCGAAACGGACGCCGACGCGATTCGACATGCGCTGATTCGTCAGCTTTACAGCCCGGTCCGCTGGACCGAGAGCGTTGAGGCTATGGCCGCGCAGGGCGTCACGCAACTTATTGAAATGGGACCGGGTAAAGTCCTTACCGGTCTGACAAAACGCATTGTAGACGGCCTGTCCGCAGCAGCGGTGAACGATACTGCGTCATTGACTGCGGCGCTTGCACAGGAATAAGAGGAAAATCATGAGCTTTGAAGGTAAAGTAGCGCTGGTAACTGGCGCAAGCCGCGGCATCGGCCGTGCGATTGCAGAAACCCTGGCCGCACGCGGTGCGAAAGTGGTAGGTACTGCAACCAGCCAAAGTGGCGCCGATGCTATCAGTGATTACCTTGGCGATAAAGGACAAGGTCTGCTGTTAAACGTGACGGATGCCGCTTCTGTAAACAGCGTTTTAGAGAAAATTCGCGCTGAATTTGGCGAAGTGGACATTTTAGTCAATAATGCAGGCATTACGCGTGATAATCTACTGATGCGTATGAAGGACGATGAGTGGCAGGATATCCTGGATACCAACCTCACATCGGTTTTCCGTCTTTCGAAGGCGGTGATGCGTGCCATGATGAAAAAGCGCATGGGTCGTATCATCACCATCGGTTCTGTTGTTGGAACCATGGGCAATGCGGGTCAGGCAAACTACGCTGCAGCAAAAGCAGGTTTGATTGGCTTTAGCAAATCACTGGCGCGCGAAATCGCGTCACGTGGCATTACCGTCAACGTCGTGGCTCCGGGCTTCATAGAGACTGACATGACGCGGGCACTGAACGAAGATCAACGTTCCGGTATTCTGGCGGAGGTCCCAGCGGGTCGTTTAGGCGAAGCGCAGGAAATTGCTAATGCCGTTGCATTCTTAGCCTCTGACGAAGCAGCCTACATCACGGGTGAGACGCTGCACGTCAATGGCGGCATGTATATGGTCTGATAATCACGAAATCATTTGCATTATTTGCGGATAAAACCGCACAATAGCGTAAAATCGTGGTTCGACCAGCCGGGATTTTGTTGCATCTTTTTCAACATTTTATACACTACGAAAACCATCGCGAAAGCGAGTTTTGATAGGAAATTAAATAGTATGAGCGATATCGAACAACGCGTTAAGAAAATCATCAGTGAGCAGCTGGGTGTGAAAGAGGAAGAAGTGACCAACTCTGCATCTTTCGTAGAAGACCTGGGTGCCGATTCTCTTGATACCGTTGAGCTGGTAATGGCTCTGGAAGAAGAGTTTGATACTGAAATTCCAGACGAAGAAGCTGAGAAAATCACTACCGTTCAGGCAGCGATCGACTATATCAATAGCCATAAAGGCTAATGAATATCTTCAGGCGGTCATATGACCGCCTGAGTTTTATGTTTGCCCCACAATAGTCATTTTTATCCCTCCCTGGAGGACGAACGTGTCTAAGCGTCGTGTAGTTGTGACTGGTCTTGGCATGTTGTCTCCTGTCGGCAATACCGTAGAGTCTACCTGGAGTGCTCTCCTTGCCGGTCAGAGCGGCATTAACCTGATCGACCATTTTGATACCAGCGCCTATGCAACACGTTTTGCAGGTCTGGTAAGAGATTTTAATTGCGATGACTTTATCTCTCGTAAAGATCAACGCAAGATGGATGACTTCATTCAGTACGGCATCGTGGCAGGCATTCAGGCCATGCAGGACAGCGGTCTGGTTGTGACCGACGAAAATGCAGGCCGGGTTGGCGCAGCAATTGGTTCGGGCATCGGGGGCTTGGGTCTTATTGAAGACAACCATACCTCTCTGGTGAACGGTGGCCCGCGTAAAATTAGCCCATTCTTTGTGCCTTCCACAATCGTCAATATGGTGGCGGGGCATCTCACCATCATGTATGGCCTGAAAGGCCCCAGCATCTCCATTGCGACCGCCTGTACGTCTGGCGTGCACAATATCGGTCATGCTGCACGTATCATCGCCTATAACGATGCCGACGTGATGCTGGCGGGCGGTGCGGAAAAAGCCAGTACGCCACTTGGCGTTGGCGGATTCGGCGCGGCACGTGCGCTGTCGACGCGTAACGAAAACCCCCAGGCGGCAAGCCGTCCATGGGATAAAGACCGAGATGGATTTGTACTGGGCGACGGCGCTGGCATTATCGTACTGGAAGAGTATGAGCATGCTAAGAAACGTGGCGCAAAAATCTATGCGGAAATTGTGGGCTTTGGGATGAGCAGCGATGCTTATCACATGACCTCACCGCCGGAAGACGGTTCAGGTGCAGCCGCTGCGATGATCAACGCGCTGCGTGATGCGCAGATGACGCCAGATAAGATTGGTTACGTCAATGCACACGGTACCTCAACCCCAGCCGGCGATAAAGCGGAAGCCCAGGCGGTGAAATCCGTTTTTGGTGCAGCAGCCAGTACGGTAATGGTCAGCTCCACCAAATCCATGACCGGCCATCTGTTGGGTGCGGCGGGCGCGGTTGAATCGATCTATTCGATTCTGGCCCTGCGCGACCAGGCGATTCCACCGACGCTGAACCTGGATAATCCTGATGAAGGTTGCGATCTTGATTTCGTTCCGCACACCGCTCGTCAGGTTTCGGGGCTGGAATACACGCTGTGTAACTCCTTCGGCTTCGGCGGTACCAACGGCTCGCTGATTTTCCGTAAAATCTAAACATTCCGTTTATGATTGCTGTAAAGGCCCGCAATGCGGGCCTTTTTTCTATCCAGCGGCGCGAAGAAACCGATAAAATCATGGCCATCGTCGAGCAACGTTCTGATACCGGAGAAACGGCAATGTGGATAAACGGCACTGAGCAATCCCAGCTGGCGGCCACCGATCGTGCCGTAGAGTTTGGCGATGGCTGCTTTACGACCGCCGCGATCGGCAACGGCAAAATCCTGCTGTTAGACAGGCACATGCAGCGATTGCAGCAAAGCTGTGAACGGCTGTGGCTGAATGGCGTTGACTGGCCCGCGCTGGCGCAGGAGATGCAACACGCGGCCAGCGGACATAACAGGGCAGTGCTTAAAGTCATCATCAGCGCGGGCAGCGGCGGGCGGGGCTACAGCCGCAGCGGTTGTAGCGGCCCCACACGAATCGTTTCGGTATCCCCCTGGCCTGCGCATTATGCGGCGCTACAGCAAACCGGCGTCAGGCTGGCCGTGAGCCCGGTCCGCCTGGCGCGCCAGCCTCAGTTTGCCGGCCTTAAGCACCTGAACCGGCTGGAACAGGTGATGATTCGTGCCCACCTTGAGCAGACCGACGCCGATGAGGCGCTGGTGCTTGACACTGACGGTTGGGTGGTGGAATGCTGTGCGGCCAATTTATTCTGGCGAAGCGGCGGCACGGTTTTTACCCCGGCGCTGGATCAGGCGGGCGTTGACGGCATTATGCGGCGCAGTCTGATAGCGGAAATGCGCGCCGCAGGTCAGATTTGTCAGGTGGTTCAGGCGGGACTGGCGCAACTCCAGGCAGCCGATGAGATTGTGGTATGCAACGCGCTGATGCCCGTATTACCCGTTCGACAACTTGATGCGCTGGCGTTTGAACAGCGCACCCTGTTTAACCAGCTACAGGTGAGCTGTAGAAAGATAATGGAAGCATCATGAGCCGAATCAAAAAAATAGGGGTGAGCGTTGTGGTCATCCTGCTCATCGCGGCAGCCGTGAGTTACTGGCAGGTTAAACAACTTGCAGCAACCCGGTTGACCCTTTCCCAGGAAACGATCTACACGCTGCCAGCAGGAACCGGTCGCGTTGCACTGGAAGCGCAGTTGGAAAGTCAAAAGATTATCCCTCACAGCATCTGGTTTGGCGCATTGCTTAAACTGGAGCCTGAGCTGGCCAAATTCAAAGCCGGAACCTATCGCCTTGAACCGACAATGACGGTCCGCAGTTTGCTGGAATTGCTCGCCAGCGGCAAAGAGGCGCAATTCCCGCTGCGGTTTGTGGAAGGACAACGCCTGCAAGAGTGGCTTAGCGAATTACGTAAAGCGCCCTACGTGAAACATACGCTGCCGGATGACAGCTATGCGACCGTCGCCAGCACGCTGAAGCTGGACGAAAAGGCGCTGGAAGGCAGTTTCTTTCCGGATACTTATCTGTATACCGCAAACACCACCGATGTCGCCTTGCTGGAACGCGCGCATCAGCGGATGAAAAAGACTATCGATGAAGTCTGGCAGGGCAGGATGGATAACCTGCCCTATAAAGATGCGCAGGAAATGGTCACGATGGCGTCGATCATCGAAAAAGAAACCGGTGTGAGTGAAGAGCGGGCTAAGGTGGCTTCCGTGTTTATTAATCGCCTGCGCGTGGGGATGCGTCTGCAAACCGATCCTACCGTGATCTACGGCATGGGTAACGCCTATACTGGCACGCTGACGCGTAAAGATCTGGAAACGCCGTCGCCGTATAATACCTATATCATTAGCGGCCTGCCGCCGGGGCCAATTGCGATGCCGAGCAAAGCCTCACTGATTGCGGCCGCGCATCCGGAAAAAACCAACTATCTCTACTTCGTGGCGGATGGCAAAGGTGGACATACCTTCACCACCAATCTAGCGAGCCACAACAAGGCCGTGCAGGCTTACCGGCTGGTGTTAAAGGAAAAAAATGGACAGTAAGTTTATTGTTATTGAAGGCCTGGAAGGCGCAGGAAAAACCACGGCGCGCGATGCGGTCGTTGCAACACTGCGGGCCAGTGGAATCGACGATATTGTCTTTACCCGCGAACCCGGCGGCACACCGCTGGCTGAGCAGCTCCGCGTGCTGGTCAAGCAGGGCATTGAGGGCGAGCAGGTAACCGATAAAGCGGAACTGTTAATGCTGTATGCCGCGCGCGTCCAACTGGTGGAAACAGTGATCAAGCCTGCGCTGGCGCGGGGGGCCTGGGTGATAGGCGATCGTCACGATCTCTCCTCCCAGGCATATCAGGGCGGCGGTCGCGGGCTGGACGCCGAACTGATGCGCACCTTACGGGATACGGTACTGGGCGACTTTCGTCCTGACCTGACGCTGTACCTCGATGTTACGCCTGAAACCGGGTTACAGCGTGCCCGCGCCCGCGGAGAATTAGACCGCATTGAGCAGGAGTCGCTGCGCTTTTTTGAACGCACGCGTGAGCGCTATCTGGCGCTGGCTGCCGCCGATGACAGTATCCTGACGATAGATGCCACTCAGCCGCTTGAGCAGGTTACAAGCGCGCTGCACGCCACCCTGACGGCCTGGCTGGCGGAACAGCGCGCATGAACTGGTATCCCTGGCTCAATCAACCTTACCGCCAGGTGATTGGTCAGCATCAGGATGGCCGTGCCCATCATGCGTTGTTGATCACCTCTCTTGACGGCATGGGCGATGATGCGCTGGTGTGGGGGATCAGCCGCTGGCTGATGTGCCTGCAACGCGACGGATTAAAAAGCTGTGGTCACTGCCATGGCTGCCAGCTGATGCAGGCAAATACGCACCCTGACTGGTACCGGCTTGAAGCTGAAAAAGGCAAAACGACGCTGGGTATTGATGCCGTGCGTCAGGTCACGGAAAAAATGTATCACTATGCGCAGCAGGGCGGTGCCAAGGTGGTCTGGCTGCCAGATGCGGCTCAGCTCAGCGAGGCGGCGGCTAACGCCTTACTGAAAACGCTGGAAGAGCCGCCAGCCAACAGTTGGTTCTTTTTAAGCTGTCGCGAGCCCTCCCGCCTGCTGGCAACGCTGCGCAGTCGCTGCATGGTGCTGACGTTACCTCCACCAGATGAAAATCACAGTCTGGCCTGGCTGAGAAAGCAGGGGCAACATGATGAGGCCCCGCTACTGGCCGCGCTGCGGCTCAGTGCAGGTGCGCCCGGTGCGGCGCTGACGCTGTTGGATGATGGCCTGTGGCAGGCCCGGCAAAAACTGTGCGATTCCCTGCCGGGTGCGTTGCAACAGGACATCCTACAACTCCTGCCCGTGCTGAACGCAGATAACAGCGCGGCACGGATTGGCTGGCTATTATCATTCATACTGGATGCGATGAAATGGCAGCAGGGCGCAACCCAGTGGCTGACTAACGTCGATCGTCAGGACGTGGTCGCCATGCTGGCGCAGCACTTCTCGCAAACGGCGCTCAATAACAGCGCTCAAGACTGGATGCGCTGCCGTGAATCGTTATTACAGGTTGCGGCAGTGAATCGTGAACTCCTCCTGACTGACAGATTACTGAGTTGGGCAGATAACCTGAAGCCCAGGTTACCCGGCTAAATGACTGAGAAAAATATGTTTATTGTTGATTCCCATTGCCATCTTGATGGCCTGGATTATGAGAAAAATCATCACGATCTTGATGATGTGATTGCCAAAGCGGCGGCGCGCGACGTCCGGTTCATGCTGGCTATCGCCACGACCTTACCCGGCTTTAGTACGCTGAAAGCGCTGGTGGGCGATCGTGAAAATATTGCGCTCTCCTGTGGCGTGCATCCGCTGAATCAGGAGGCGCCGTATGATGTTGAGTTATTCCGCCGCCTGGCCGCCGATCCTCAGGTGATCGCGCTGGGCGAGACCGGGCTGGATTACTACTATCAGCAGGAAACCAAAGCTCAGCAGCAGGACTCTTTTCGTGAACATATCCGTAGCGGAATTGCGCTGAATAAGCCGATTATCGTGCATACGCGTGATGCACGTGAAGACACGCTGGCCATTCTCAAGGAAGAGCAGGTTGAACGCTGTGGCGGCGTACTGCACTGCTTTACAGAAGATCAGGCGACGGCAGCAAAACTGCTGGATATGGGGTTCTATATCTCATTCTCGGGCATCGTCACCTTCCGCAATGCAGAACAGATTCGTGACGCGGCGCGCTACGTCCCGCTGGATCGCATTCTGGTCGAAACCGACTCCCCTTATCTGGCGCCTGTTCCTTACCGGGGCAAAGAGAACCAGCCTGCTTACACGCGTGACGTTGCCGATTATCTTGCGGTGCTGAAAGGCGTAGATATTGAGACGCTGGCCGCCGCCACCACAAAAAACTTTTCTACGCTGTTTCATGTGCCGATGAGCCGTCTTGGTGCCTGATTCAGAGTTATTTCAGACGTTGTAATAAATACGAGATTATGTTCGTTGACCCTGTTGTGATTCGACAGGGTCAACTTTTATTGGCTGAAAAATCAGCAAAAAAACCGCCGTTGTGGCCGGCTGCTGGCGTGTGATTGACGAAACGTGATAGCCGTCAAAGTAACGAAGGGTAATTTATTTTACCCTTCGTAATAAATCAAAAAGGCGGATAACGCCAACCGGTAAAGAACCTCCCTCTTTACCACGCGCACTGCGCGAAAAACGCACTCATACTCAGGAGTTTCACGCTATGTTCAAAAATGCTTTTGCCAACTTACAAAAGGTTGGTAAATCGCTCATGCTGCCGGTATCGGTTCTTCCGATTGCCGGTATTTTATTAGGTGTTGGTTCAGCGAACTTTAGCTGGTTACCTGCGGTGGTATCGCATGTAATGGCGGAAGCGGGTGGATCGGTCTTTGCCAATATGCCGCTGATTTTTGCCATTGGCGTGGCACTCGGCTTTACCAATAACGACGGTGTTTCCGCACTGGCAGCGGTCGTGGCTTACGGCATCATGGTGAAAACCATGGCGGTGGTCGCTCCTTTAGTCCTGCATCTGCCAGCAGCGGAAATTGAGGCAAAACACCTTGCCGATACCGGGGTGCTGGGCGGTATTATTGCCGGCTCCATCGCCGCGTATATGTTTAACCGCTTCTATCGCATTAAGCTGCCCGAATATCTGGGCTTCTTTGCCGGTAAACGCTTTGTGCCGATTATCTCGGGCCTGGCGGCTATCGCGATGGGGCTGGTGCTGTCGTTTATCTGGCCACCGGTCGGTTCAGCGATTCAGGACTTCTCTCAGTGGGCGGCCTACCAAAACCCGGTGGTGGCGTTTGGTATCTACGGCGTCGTTGAACGTGCGCTGGTGCCATTTGGTCTGCACCACATCTGGAACGTTCCTTTCCAGATGCAGATTGGTGAGTACACCAATGCCGCAGGTCAGGTATTCCACGGCGATATCCCTCGCTACATGGCGGGTGACCCAACCGCAGGTAAACTTTCTGGCGGCTTCCTGTTCAAAATGTATGGCCTGCCTGCCGCGGCGATTGCCATCTGGCATTCGGCAAAACCTGAAAACCGTGCCAAAGTGGGCGGTATCATGATCTCTGCGGCGTTGACCTCGTTCCTGACCGGTATTACCGAGCCGATCGAGTTCTCGTTCATGTTTGTTGCGCCAATCCTGTATGTCATCCATGCCATTCTGGCCGGTCTGGCTTTCCCAATCTGTATCCTGCTGGGCATGCGTGACGGTACCAGTTTCTCCCATGGCCTGATCGACTTTATCGTCCTGAGTGGTAACAGCAGCAAAATCTGGTTGTTCCCGATTATCGGTATGATCTACGCCGCGGTTTACTACACTGTTTTCCGCGTCCTGATCGTGAAGCTGGATCTGAAAACCCCTGGGCGTGAAGACAGCACAAGCGAACAGTCTTCTTCCGCGACCGGCGGTGAAATGGCGGGAAAACTGGTGTCTGCATTTGGTGGCAAAGAAAACATCACTAACCTGGATGCCTGTATCACGCGTCTGCGCGTCAGCGTGGCCGATGTAAGCAAAGTGGATCAAACTGAACTGAAAAACCTGGGCGCACGTGGCGTCGTGGTGGCCGGTTCAGGCGTTCAGGCGATTTTCGGCACCAAATCCGATAACCTGAAAACAGATATGGATGACTACATCCGTAACAAGTCATAAGGTCTGATGCCGTTCTGGCACGGCGAAAACAGCGTTGAGTCTCGGCTCAACGCTGTTTTTTTTGCCCGAAGTTAAGTCTGACAGGGCATCGCGCTTTAGCCTGTCAGTTTGCTTCGCGAGTCAAAAATTTTGAGGTAGTCTGCAACAGTCGATCGGATAACCGTTGCAACTGTGCCGTTGCGGTCGCCGTTTCTTCTACCAGCGCCGCATTCTGCTGCGTGTCGGTATCCATTTGCGCCACGGCAATACCGATCTGTTTCACACCGGTGCTTTGCTCATGACTTCCCGTGCTGATCTCAGCCACCAGGTCGTTGACGCGATGAATCTCTTTAATGACCGCCTTCATGGTTTCGCCTGCCACGCTGACATTGGTCACGCCGGTTTCGACACGTGAATGACTTTCTGTAATCAGCGTTTTAATTTCCTGGGCTGCCACGGCGCTGCGCTGCGCCAGGTTTCTGACTTCGCCCGCGACCACAGCAAACCCCCGACCTTCATCCCCGGCACGTGCCGCTTCCACCGCCGCGTTAAGCGCCAGAATATTGGTTTGAAAAGCAATGCTGTCAATGACGCTGATGATTTCGCCGATTTTGCTACTGCTGTCCTGAATGGCGCGCATCGTCTGCTCAACGTCAGACACTGACTGACCGCCGCTGGCCACCTTCTGAAAGGCGTTGCTGACCACGTCGTTCGCGATCCTGGCGTTGTCTGCATTGCTTTGTACGGCTGAGGACAGCTGCTCCATCGAAGCACTGGTTTCTTCCAGCGCTGAAGCCTGTGATTCCGTTCGTTGTGACAGATCGCGGGTACCCTGGGCGATTTCCGTCGAGGATTTGGCTACCTGTTCCGCCGCTTCCTGAACCTCACTGATCAGGTCGCGGATGTGCTGGCGCATCACGGATAACTGGTAAATCAGGCTGGAGGTATCCCCGGCTTTAATGGCGTTGTGCTCATAAAGATGACCGTCGGCGATCAGGCCCGCCACTCTGACGGCAACGTCAGGCTCGGCACCCAGCTGCTTCATAACGGAAAAAAATATCAGCGTGCCCAGTGCGCCGCCGGCGATAAAGGTCAGGCTAATTAACAGAATCAACATCAAGGAGGTTCGGTCAATATGGGAAACGTTGTCGTCAATGATCTGGCTGACGGACGCATTGTAGATCTTTACGGCTTCTAACAGGGGATCCCGGACCGCGACATGTAAACGATCTGTCGTCGTTGCGATTTCCTTTAGCGCTCCTGCCACATTGTTTTCGTTGGCAAGGGCGTAGACGCGTTGCATGGACGCCAGGTAGTCAGGCCAGGCCTGCAACACTTTCTGCGTGATAGCAACCAGCGCCGGATCCTGAGATTGCTTAAGAAAATCAATCGCATTTTGCACAGCTTGCTGAGACTTCTGGTTAAATTTAGAGGTGGTTTGGCGTGATTCAACGGGCGTGGCGGAGCTAACCGGAAAGACGTAAGCATAGGAACGGCGAAAATGCGTGGCCATCTCCCGGGCGGCAACGTTCATTATCTGCACAGGCTCCAGCCGGGAAGCGTAGAGCTGCTGTTCTGACGCAGCCAGCGACCGAAGTGAGTGAAGAGAGATCACAGCGATAACAACCATGGCGAGAAGGAAAAAAGCGATGAGAAAAATCAGGCGATGTGACAATTTGACACGTTGTAAAATGCTCATATTCAACATCCTGTTTAATCGTTGATGTAATCGTTTTCTTGACTGTCAGGCGTCGCGCATCACAGAAAGCAGGTTAACCCGACACGCTGTTGATAGTTTCGGCAGGTAGCATTGGTGGTTTATTGATCAATTGTTGCAACTTTTGTCCAAGTGTCTCCTGTAGAAACAAATGGAGCGGGGGTTCCCGTCGGACAGCCCTGCAAGCGCGCGTGTCAGGTCTGGCCGCAGGCAACATAAAGGGGGCGACGAGTGCAAAGGGGGCAGAGACAGGAGAGACGGTTTTTCGCATACGGGCGCTGTTAAATGCGTTAAACGCCGCCGGTCATAACAAGAAAAAGTCGCCTGAGGTTGAAAGAAAACGAATTTCTCCCGCATACTGAGGTATTACCTCAGGCTCAAGGAATTGCTTTATGGCTGAAGAAACTATTTTCAGTAAAATTCTCCGTCGGGAGATCCCCGCCGACGTGGTGTATCAGGACGAACTGGTAACGGCTTTTCGCGATATTTCACCCCAGGCGCCAACGCATATTTTGATTATCCCCAATATCCTGATCCCAACCGCCAATGACGTCGAGGCGGCGCACGAGCAGGCGCTGGGTCGGATGTTCACCGCCGCCGCAAAGATTGCGCGGGAAGAAGGCATTGACGAAGACGGCTATCGCCTGATTGTTAACTGCAATAAACATGGCGGTCAGGAAGTTTATCATATCCATATGCATCTGGTGGGCGGCAAGCCGCTTGGCCCGATGCTGTCACACTGATCCCTGAAGGGAACCTTGCTATGCGTTCATGGTTGATATGTCTGCCCGTGGCGTTGCTGAGCCTTACTGGTTGCAGCAGCGACAAACCGATGATTAATACATCGCAGTCACTGGTCATGGAGTCGTCTGTCCTCTCGGCGGGTATTATTACCGACGAGCCAACGCTGGATGACCATGACGGCCAGAAACGTGCCAGCAGCATACTTTACAATCAGCGTGAAACGCCGGTGGTTGTGCACTATCGTTACTACTGGTACGACGACAAAGGGCTTGAAATAACGCCGCGTGAACCGGCTCAGGTTGTCACGGTTCCCCCCAACGGAAGCGTCGCTGCGGTGTCGCAACTGGGTAATCTGACGGCCAGCAAGGTTCGTCTCTATATCTATCTCTGAGGACTGTTACGTGATTCGCAGTGTTAACCGTACTGGCGCGCTAATGATGGCGCTTATTCTTTCTGGCTGCGTGATGAAACAGCAGCAGCCAGCACCGGTCGAACCGACTCAGCCTGTGGAGCCGGTTCAGCCTGTTCCTCAGCCAGAGCAACCGATCCCCCAGCCTCAACCTGTTCCGCAACCGCCTAAGCTGGTGACGATTAACTGGGATGCCAGCGTGGAACCTTTGGTCGCACAAATGGTGCGCGCCGCCACGGTGACGCCGGGAAGCGTGTTGCTGGTCGATCGCATTAAAAACAGCACTAACGGCGCACTGCAGGGTGAAAAGGCGACCAGTGCTATTCAGAACGCGTTGAATAACAACGGTAAGTTCACTCTGGTGTCGTCAGAACAGCTGGCGCAGGCGAAACAAACACTTGGTCTTTCGCCAGACGACAGCCTGAACTCGCGCAGCAAGGCGATTGGCCTGGCGCGTAATCTCAACGCGCAGTACGTGCTCTACAGCACGGCCAAAGGCGATGTAAAATCACCGACCTTACAAATGCAGCTGATGCTGGTGCAGACGGGTGAAATTATCTGGTCTGGAAACGGTGTCGCCCAAAATTAATGCGGCGCTTCTGCAACTGATCAAGGCAACAACGGGCGGGCATCGGGTAACGGTAACACCGTTGGCAGGATTAACCGGGCAGAGCTGTCAGATCGTCACACAAAACGAACGGCTTCTCCTCCGCCCGGCGCCACAGTCAGCGATACCTTTCGTCAATCGCCAGCGCGAAGGGCGCGTGCTGCGTAAATTGCGGCTGAGCGGCCTGGTGCAGCGCCCGCTGGCGGGTAACCGGCACGGCATTATCCTGCCCTGGCAGGACGGTGAGGTGATGAGCGATGCCGGATTCCGTGCTGCACGGCCTCAGGTACTTGCGCTATTGCAACGGCTACACCAGCAGCCGCTCACCGGTTACCGTTTATCCCTTTTGCCCCTGCTGTGGCAGTACTGGCAGCGTTGCCAGCAGCGACAGCACCGCTGGTTGCAGCAGCTGCAACGACTAACCAGACAGGGCGAGCCGCGGCCGTTACGCCTTGCGCCGCTGCATATGGACGTGCATCCCGCTAATCTGATTCAGTCTGAACAGGGGCTGCACCTTATTGACTGGGAATATGCCGCAGACGGCGACGTGGCGCTTGAGCTGGCGGCCGTCTGTTTATCCGATCCCACTCAGCAAGAGCAGTGGCTAGGTGACTATGCCGCGCTCATGCAGATCCCGCTGACATCATTGCAACACCAGGTTTCGCGCTGGCAGCCCTGGCTGCATCTGTTAGTCGCCAGTTGGTATCAACTGCGCGCCGAACAGAGCGGCGATGCGCATTTACAACAGCTGGCTCAACAGAGCTGGCAGCAGATTTAACGGCTTTGTGCCGTGAAACAGGATTCAGGCTATGACAACAGGTTTCCCCGGCCCCTTGATGCTGGACGTCGAAGGTTTCGAACTGGATGCGGAAGAGCGTGAGATACTGCGCCATCCGCTGGTGGGTGGATTAATCCTTTTCGCCCGCAACTATCATGACCCCGCTCAACTGGCCGAGCTGGTGCGTCAGATTCGTGCCGCCTCGCCTACGCGCCTGGTGGTGGCGGTGGATCAGGAGGGCGGGCGAGTACAGCGTTTTCGTGATGGCTTTACGAATTTGCCCGCTATGCAGTCTTTTGCCGCGCTCAACGATATGACAACGGCAGGCGAGCTGGCACAGCAGGCTGGCTGGCAGATGGCGGCCGAAATGATCGCGCTGGATATCGATATCAGCTTTGCGCCGGTGCTGGATATCGGCCATATCAGTGCGGCCATTGGCGATCGCGCGTTCCATGAGGACCCTGCGATTGCCCTGGCGATGGCGCGGCGTTTTATTGCCGGCATGCATGAGGCCGGAATGAAAACCACCGGTAAGCATTTCCCCGGTCACGGCGCGGTCAGTGCAGATTCCCACAAAGAGACACCGCGTGATGGCCGCAGCGAAGCCGAACTGCGCGAGCATGATATGGCGATATTCCGCACGCTGATCGGCGAGCAGGCGCTCGACGCTATTATGCCCGCACACGTGATCTATACGGAAGCCGATCCGCTCCCCGCCAGCGGTTCGCCTTACTGGCTGAAAACGGTGTTACGCCAGGAGCTGGGTTTCAAGGGCGTGATTTTCTCGGACGATCTTTCAATGGAAGGCGCGGCGGTGATGGGCAGCTATGCCGAGCGTGCGCAACAGTCTCTGTCTGCCGGATGCGACATGATTCTGGTCTGTAACGACCGTCAGGGCGCGGTAAGCGTGATCGATAATTTGACCGTGATCGAGGCAGAGCCGGTGGTGCAGTTGTACCATCGGGGAACCTTTAGCCGGGACAGCCTGAAGGCCAGTCGCCGCTGGAAACAGAATGCGCAGCAGTTAAGCGCGCTGCAGGAACGCTGGCTGGCGCATAAAGCGACGTGGTAATCACGGGTTGCCCGGTGTGATGATCTTCAAGGATAAACATGATTATTTATCTTCACGGTTTCGATTCATCCAGTCCGGGCAACCACGAAAAAGTGCTGCAACTGCAGTTTATCGATCCTGACGTCAGGCTCATCAGCTACAGCACGCGCCATCCCAAACATGACATGCAGTTTCTGCTCAAAGAAACCGATAAAATGCTCAGTCTGAGCGACGATCCGCATCCGCTGATCTGCGGCGTAGGGCTGGGCGGGTACTGGTCAGAACGTATTGGTTTCTTGTGCGCGATCCGCCAGGCGATTTTCAATCCCAACCTGTTTCCGTACGAAAATATGGAAGGCAAGATAGATCGACCTGAAGAGTACCTGGACATTGCCACCAAGTGCGTCAGCGATTTTCGCGAACGTAACCGCGGCCGCTGCCTGACCCTTTTATCCCGCCACGATGAGATTCTCGACAGCCAGCGCAGCGCCGCACTGCTGGATCCCTACTACCCGATCGTCTGGGACGAAAGCGAAAGCCACAAGTTCCGCAATCTTTCCCCCCATCTTCACCGACTGAACGCCTTTAAAACGGCAGATTGACGCAACCGGGCGCCCATGCGGTGCCCGATTGTGTTGTCGGCGTTGCCAGGAACTGTCTGCTAAATTTGATGTACATCAATTTTCTGAGGCCCATCGCTTCCCGCCATGCTATTCTGCCCCCAGATAGCGAAATTATGTCGCCAACCCTATGTTTATTAAGGTTTAATTTAACCATTGATTAACTTTTGGTTCACAATTTGAGGGGGTTTTTGTTGACTACATCTGTTAAGAAAATTGTCATCGTCGGCGGTGGCGCCGGTGGGCTGGAGATGGCAACGCAGTTAGGCCATAAGCTGGGTCGCAAGAAGAAAGCCGAGATTATCCTGGTTGACCGCAACCACAGCCATCTGTGGAAGCCGTTGCTGCATGAAGTGGCCACCGGCTCCATGGATGAAGGCATTGACGCTCTCAGCTATCTGGCGCATGCCCGCAACCACGGTTTTCAGTTCCAGCTGGGCTCGTTGACGAACATCAACCGTGAGAAAAAAGTCATCCAACTGGCTGAAGTCGTGAATTCGCAGGGGGAGGTATTGGTTCCCGAGCGCGAGCTGGCTTATGACACGCTGGTCATGGCGCTGGGCAGTACCTCAAACGATTTCGGCACGCCAGGCGTTAAAGATCACTGTATTTTCCTCGACAATCCGCAGCAGGCGCGTCGTTTCCATAATGAAATGCTGAATCTGTTCCTGAAATTCTCTGCCAGCGAAGGGGCGGTGGAGAAGGTGAACATTGCTATCGTCGGCGGCGGTGCAACGGGTGTTGAGCTGTCGGCAGAACTGCACAATGCAGTTAAGCAGCTACACAGCTACGGGTATAAAGCACTGGGCAGCGAGGCACTCAACGTCACGCTGGTGGAGGCGGGCGAACGTATTCTGCCTGCGCTACCACCACGTATCTCCTCTGCGGCCCATCAGGAGCTTAGCAAGCTTGGCGTACGCGTTCTGACACAAACGATGGTGACCAGCGCAGACAAGCTGGGCCTGCATACCAAAAGTGGCGAGTTTATTGAAGCCGACTTAATGGTCTGGGCGGCAGGGATTAAAGCGCCTGACTTTATGAAAGCGATCGGCGGGCTGGAAACCAATCGCATCAACCAACTGGTGGTGAAAGAGACACTCCAGACCACGCTGGATGACGACATCTATGCCATCGGTGATTGCGCGTCCTGCGCCTTACCCGGCGGTGGATTTGTGCCCCCGCGCGCGCAGTCCGCACACCAGATGGCATCCTGTGCGCTGGATAACATCCTGTTGCAATACCAGGGCAAGCCGCTTAAAGCCTATGTTTATAAAGACCACGGTTCACTGGTTTCTCTGTCACGCTTCAGCACCGTAGGAAGCCTGATGGGCAATCTGATGCGCGGATCGATGATGATAGAAGGGCGCATTGCCCGATTTGTCTATATATCACTGTATCGTATGCATCAGGTCGCGTTGCACGGTTATGTTAAGACCGGGCTAATGATGATCGTGGGCAGTCTCAACCGGGTCATCCGCCCCCGTCTGAAGCTTCACTAATCGCATCATCTGATTTCGTTTTAACCCGCTGATTTCATTGCTAACTTGTCTGTTATGCCGTGAAGTCAGCGCGGTATCCGGCCCCCTCATCGTCGCTCAGAACTCTCCGAAAACGTGGCACTAACGCTTCAGGCACGCTTTTCTTCCCATTGTCTGATATTGCAAAAGCTTTACATCTGTAAAACTTATCTCAACCAAACGGCGAGTCGCGCACGTCGGTTCTGCCAGAGCTGTAAGGGATTTCCCAGCGGCAGGAATGCGCGGTAACACTTTCAGGAGGAACTTCCTGTGAATAAATCAATGTTAGCGGGTATCGGTATTGGCGTGGCAGCGGCACTGGGTGTCGCCGCCGTAGCAAGCATTAACGTGTTTGATCGCGGTCCACAATATGCACAGGTGCTGTCAGCAACCCCAATTAAAGAATCGATTAAACAACCGCGTCAGGAGTGTCGTAACGTGACGCTGACGCACCGTCGTCCGGTTCAGGATGAAAACCGTATCGCCGGTTCAGTACTGGGTGCGGTAGCCGGTGGTGTTCTCGGCCACCAGTTTGGCGGCGGTCGTGGACGCGACGTCGCAACGGTAGCCGGTGCGCTGGCGGGCGGTTATGCGGGCAACCAGGTTCAGGGCGGTATGCAGGATCGCGATACCTACACCACCTCTGAACAGCGTTGTAAAACCGTGTACGACAAGCAGGAAAAAATGCTGGGTTATGACGTCACCTATAAGATCGGCGACCAGCAGGGTAAAATCCGCATGGAAAACGATCCCGGTACCCGTATCCCGGTTGACCGTAACGGACAGTTAATCCTGAACGGCGATAAAGCATAAGATCCAGGGCAAAGCTTGCCGCATTGCGGTCACACAGCACACCATGAAACACGAAAGCGCATCTCCGGATGCGCTTTTTTTATGGGTCACCATGAAGGCTTTACCAACCTGCGTGACCCGATGAAGCCGCCGGCCGAGCCGAACACAGCGATAAGCCTTATTCTGCTGAGCGGTAAAGCGGTGCGCGCCAGACAACATCGCCCTCAGACCGGGTCAGTCGGTAAGGTCGCCACCTTCACCAGCCATCGCCGTACAGCGCCTTCGTCCTCAGAAGACAGATCGTCAAGCAGACCCGCTTCGGCCGCCTTAACGGCCGCTTTGCTCCGGGTCAGAACCTGCTGTCCTTCATCCGTCAGGCCAATAATCTGAATTCGACCATGCTCCTCGTGAGGGCGACGGTGGATCAGGCTTGCCCGCTCAAGGTTGCTGACAATCACGCTCATGGTTTGTGGCGTCAGCAAGGACAGCCGGGCCAGTTCGGCACCCGATGCACCAGGGTAGGCTGCCAGCATCGTCAGCACGGAAAACTGGGGCAGAGTCAGGCCCGTGGCTTTCAGGGCATGTTCCATCCGCATCTTATGAACGGCATGCGCCTGACGAAGCAGATAGCCAATGTGGCCTTTTGTGCCGCGCATGCCTTCTCCAGGGCCGGGCAGCGACAGATTGTGCGATCCTGACTTGCGCATAATGTAAGAACTCTTATATTGTTGTTCGTGTTCTTATATTAACAGGCAGGATTGATTATGGCATCGTATTCTCACCACCGAAGCGACTGGTCCACATTTGAACAGGCAGCGCCCGAGGTCGTTGCAGCGCTGGGCATGCTGGGCAAGGCGGTTGACTACGCAGGCCTGGATAAAACATTGACCGAACTGATCAAACTCCGAGCATCGCAGTTGAATGGCTGTGCATTTTGCCTTCAGTTTCATCTTAATGTGGCGCGTAAAGCCGGGCTGGCTTCAGCGAAAATCGATTTAGTCGCGACCTGGCGCGACGCGGGCATTTATTCCGGGCGTGAAGCGGCCGCTCTGGCATGGACGGAGGCGCTTACGCTGATGGCACAGCAGCCGATTCCGGATGGGCTATATGATGAGGTCAGTACCCTGTTTACGCCGCAGGAGATGATTTTCCTGACCTCGGCAATTGGGGCGATCAACGCCTGGAACCGAATTGCAGGTGCGTTGCAGTTTGCTCCGCCGCTGCCCAGATAAGTACAGGGCACGCCGTTCCGGATAAGCCTGTTTGCTCACGAGGCCGCCGGAAGGCAGGCATAAAAAAAGCCGCCCTGAGCGGGGCGGCTTGGCTTGATGCTGGTGGTGAGCGGGTTAAGAGGCGACCCGGTTTTCCATGAGCTGCGCCATAAACGACTGCACCCATTCCATACGCACCTTTCTTTCCGCCAGTTCACGGGTAAAGCGCAGGCGCGTCGGGCCTTCAAGCTTCCACTGCTTCGCATCTTTTTGCAGCAGGCCGATTAGCCAGGCAGGATCCACACTGTTTTGCGGCGCGAAATCAAAATAGCCACCTTTATCGCTGGCTTCGATTTTACGCACGCCAAGTGCTCTTGCCTTCATCCGCAACAGGGCAATGTCCAGCAGGTTACGGGCCGGATCGGGTAACAGACCGAAGCGGTCGATCATTTCCACCTTCAGCTCCTGCAACTCGTCTTCTGCTTCGGCACTGGCGATGCGTTTATACAGCGACAGGCGCGTATTCACGTCCGGAATAAACGCCTCAGGCAGCAGGGCGGGCATACGTAACTCGACTTCAGTTTGATTGCTGGTGAGATCTTCGAGGGAAGGTTCCCGACCGGCTTTCAGGGCATCGACCGCATTTTCCAGCAGTTCCATGTAGAGTGAAAAGCCCAGCGTTTCCATCTGACCACTTTGTTCTTCACCCAGCAGTTCGCCCGCGCCACGAATCTCCAGATCGTGCGTCGCCAGGGCAAAGCCTGCGCCCAGATCTTCCAGCGAGGCGATAGCTTCCAGGCGTTTTTGCGCGTCGGTCGTCATGGCTTTCGGGTGCGGCGTCAGCAGCCAGGCATAAGCCTGGTGGTGCGATCGGCCTACGCGTCCGCGCAGCTGGTGCAGCTGCGCCAGCCCGAAGTGGTCGGCGCGCTCAATAATAATGGTATTGGCCGTTGGGATATCAATGCCGGTTTCAATAATGGTGGTGCAGACCAGAACGTTGAAACGCTGATGATGGAAGTCATTCATCACCCGCTCAAGGTCGCGCTCGCGCATTTGCCCGTGGCCGATGGCGACGCGCGCCTCTGGCACCAGTTCCGTCAGGCGCTGAGCGGCTTTCTCAATGTTCTCAACATCGTTGTACAGGTAATAAACCTGACCCCCACGCAGGATTTCGCGCAGAATCGCTTCGCGGATCACCAGATCGTCAAATTCCCGAACAAAGGTTTTTACCGCGAGTCGACGCGCTGGTGGCGTGGCGATGATGGAGAGATCGCGCATTCCGCTCATGGCCATATTCAGGGTGCGGGGGATCGGCGTAGCGGTCAGCGTCAGAATATCGACATCGGCACGCATCGCTTTGATGCGCTCTTTATGACGCACGCCAAACCGGTGCTCTTCATCCACAATCAGCAAGCCCAGATCGTGCCATTTGATATCGCTCATCAACAGCTTATGCGTACCAATCAGAATGTCGATTTTGCCTTCGCTGGCTTCCTGTAGTATCTGGTTTTGCTCCCTGGCGCTGCGGAAGCGGGACAGCATTTCGATGCGCACGGGCCAGTTAGCGAAACGATCGCGGAAGTTATCATAGTGCTGCTGTGCCAGCAGCGTGGTCGGCACCAGCACCGCCACCTGCTTATTGTTTTCCACCGCCAGGAAGGCGGCACGCATCGCCACTTCTGTTTTACCGAAGCCCACATCGCCACAGACCAGACGATCCATCGCCAGCGGCTGACACATATCGCTTAACACGGCATTGATAGCCTGAGCCTGATCGGGCGTGGTTTCAAACGGGAAGCTTTCGCAGAAGAGCTGATACTGCTCGCGGTCGTGTTTAAAGGCATAGCCGCTTTTTGCCGCGCGCTGCGCATAGATATCCAGCAGCTCGGCGGCGACGTCGCGCACTTTCTCGGCCGCTTTCTGACGGGCGCGTGACCAGGCATCGCTGCCCAGCTTGTGCAGCGGCGCGTTTTCATCGGCGCCACCCGCATAGCGGCTGATCAGATGAAGCGAGGAAACCGGCACGTACAGCTTGGCATCGTTGGCATAAGAGAGCATCAGATACTCGGCCTGGATGCCGCCGGCTTCAAGCGTGGTCAGGCCGATATAGCGGCCCACACCATGTTCAAGATGCACGACCGGCTGCCCCGGATGCAATTCCGCCAGGTTGCGGATAAGAATGTCCGGATTAATGGTACGGCGCGTATCCTGGCGGCGACGGCTGATGCGCTCGCCCAGCAGATCGCTTTCACAGATCAGCGCACGATGGCCTTGCGTATCCACAAAGCCACGCTCGCTGGCGCCGATCATTAGCGCATGCTCTCCGGCGCTGACTTCGCGCAGATGATGAATAGCCTTAGGGCGAATTTTAATGCGCGCCAGCAGCTCTTGCAGGCTTTCACGGCGGCCTTCGCTCTCCACGGAGAACACGACGCCGCCGCTGAACTGCTCCAGAAACTGACGCAGGTTATCCAGCGGGGCTTTCGCCTGGGCCTGAACCGATAAGTCCGGCAGAGATTCATAACCCAGGTTGGTGTTGGCCGCTTTGGCAGGCAAAACGTCATGGGACATACGGATGCGCGGCCAGGCTTTCAGCTCGCTCATCAACGCATCCGGCCTCAGCCACAGCGTGGCGGGCTCAAGCAGCGGACGCATCGGGTCAACACGGCGATTTTCGTAGCGCGCGTTGGCATCATTCCAGAATCGGTCTGCGCCGCCTTCCAGATCGCCGCAGTTAACAATCAGCGTATTATCAGGCAGATAGCTGAACAGCGAGGGTAACGGCTGTTCAAAGAACAAGGGTTGCCAGTATTCAATACCGGCGGGCAGGGTGCCTTTGCTCACCTGCTGATAAACATGCTCGGCTTCACGGCGAACATCAAAAATTTCACGCCAGCGGCTGCGGAAGAGCTCTATAGCGGCTTTATCGCTGGGAAACTCGTGGGCCGGCAGCAGATTGATGGCGGGAACGGCTTCCAGCGTGCGCTGGCTGTCGACGTCAAACAGGCGCAGGCTGTCGATCTCGTCATCAAAAAAATCAATACGGTAAGGTTGCTCGCTGCCCATCGGGAACAGGTCGAGCAGAGCGCCGCGGGTCGCGTATTCCCCGTGCTCCATCACCTGGTCCACATGGCGGTAGCCCGCCTGTTCAAGCTGATCGCGCAGGCGATCGCGTGACAGTTTCTGACCCTGCTGCATCACCAGCGCATGGCCGTGCAGGAAGCTGTGCGGGCAAACGCGCTGCATCAGCGTGTTGACCGGCATAATCAGCATGCCGCGCTGCAAGGTAGGCAGTTGATACAGGGTGGAAAGACGGGCCGAAATAATGTCCTGATGCGGTGAGAAACTGTCATAAGGCAGCGTCTCCCAGTCTGCGAGATGCGTGACAGGCAAATCGGTAAACTGACGAATCTCGTCCAGCAGCCGCAGGGCGGTTTGCGTATCGGGTGTAATCATTAACACCGGACCAGCATGACGCTCGGTAATGCTGGCACACTCAACCGCGTGCGCAGCGCCAGTCAGCTGGCCGAGCTGGCGTTGATCGCCAGATTTCACGGGCAGGGTATAGCGAGTCGGTTCGGACATGTGATCTCGAGGTTGCTCCATTTTTACCAGGGCGTAATCATTCCATAATACGCCATGGGGATCACCTCTGCGGTAAATTTTTCTACCGCTTCGCCTTTGGGCAGGCGTGACTGAAGGGTTGCTGTGTGTAAATCTTTTTTGCGAACAAGGTCCGCAGGAAAGTCAAACGGGTACATCAGCGCGACGTTCATTGCCGTCATCACTTTAGGATACGGAGTATATCGGCTTCCGCGCTGAATAATCGTACGATTAACCCCCTCTTTGTAGGCTAATCCTGTGCATCGAACACTTTCCTAACCTATTGTGATACAACTTTGCAGCAGACTCAGAGGGTTAGTGGTTTCATAAAGTGGGCCGCTCCTTTATCATCCTCTCTACTTATTTTCCAGCAACTGCACATTGGATTCCATGTATCAACCTGTCGCGCTATTTATCGGTCTGCGCTACATGCGCGGAAGAGCCGCAGACCGTTTCGGTCGCTTTGTCTCCTGGCTCTCCACCATTGGTATCACGCTTGGCGTGCTGGCAATGATTACTGTGCTGTCTGTGATGAATGGTTTCGAGCGAGAGCTTGAGGGCAACATCCTGGGCCTGATGCCGCAGGCGCTGGTCACCAGCGACAAAGGCAGCATCAATCCTCAACAATTCCCGGCATCCGCTCTTAAGCTGAACGGCGTTAACCGCATTGCGCCGTTAACCACCGCGAACGTCGTGCTGCAAAGCCCACACAGCGTTTCGGTTGGGGTGATGTTAGGCATTCAGCCGGATGAAAAAGACCCGCTTACGCCCTACCTCGTTAACACCCAGCAGACTGTGCTGCAGCCGGGACAGTACAACGTTATCCTGGGTGAACAACTGGCCTCGCAACTCGGCGTCAAACGCGGAGATACGCTGCGATTAATGGTGCCGTCGGTGAGCCAGTTCACCCCGATGGGCCGCGTACCGAGCCAGCGTCTGTTTACCGTCGCCGGAACCTATGCGGCTAACAGCGAGGTGGACGGCTACCAGATCCTGGTCAATCAACAGGATGCCTCACGGATAATGCGCTATCCGGCAGGGAATATCACCGGCTGGCGTCTGTGGCTGGATAAACCGCTGCAGGTAGATACCGTCACTCAGCAACGCTTACCGGCGGGGATGGTATGGAAGGACTGGCGCGAGCGTAAAGGGGACCTGTTCCAAGCCGTGCGCATGGAGAAGAACATGATGGGGCTGCTGCTGAGCCTGATTATTGCCGTCGCTGCCTTTAATATCATCACCTCGCTGGGCCTGTTGATCATGGAGAAGCAGGGCGAAGTGGCTATTCTGCAAACCCAGGGATTAACCCGCCGTCAGATTGTCGCCGTCTTTATGGTACAGGGCGCCAGTGCCGGCATCATCGGCACGCTGCTCGGTGCACTGCTGGGCGTGCTGTTAGCCAGCCAGCTTAACAACCTGATGCCGGTTATCGGCCTGTTCCTGGATGGCGCGGCGCTGCCCGTCGATATTAATATGTGGCAGGTGGTGACTATCGCCTTCAGCGCAATGATTATTGCTCTGCTTTCCACGCTTTACCCTTCATGGCGCGCTGCCGCCGTACAACCCGCTGAGGCTTTACGCTATGAGTAACTCTCCTTTGTTGCAGTGCCGTGACCTGTGCAAACGCTATCAGGAAGGCAGCGTCCAGACCGACGTACTGCGCAATGTGACCTTTGATGTGCAACCTGGTGAACTGATGGCGATTGTTGGCAGTTCGGGTTCAGGTAAAAGTACCCTGTTGCACCTGCTGGGCGGGCTGGATGCACCCACCTCGGGAGAAGTGGTGTTTGACGGCCGTTCGCTAAACGGGATGTCATCCTCTGCTAAAGCGGAGTTACGTAATCGTGAGCTCGGCTTTATCTATCAGTTTCACCATCTGCTGCCTGATTTCACCGCGCTGGAAAATGTCGCCATGCCGTTACTGATCGGCAAAGTGGCTAAAGGCGAAGCGCAGACCCGCGCGCGCGAAATGCTGGCGGCGGTCGGGCTGGAACACCGTGCGGCGCATCGTCCCTCGGAACTCTCTGGCGGTGAACGTCAACGTGTGGCTATCGCCCGTGCGCTGGTTAACCGCCCGCGCCTGGTCATGGCCGATGAGCCAACGGGTAACCTGGATGCGCGCAACGCCGACGCGATTTTCGAACTGTTGGGTGAACTGAATGTGCGTCAGGGCACCGCGTTTCTGGTGGTGACACACGACCTGCATCTGGCGAAGCGCATGTCGCGGCAGATGGAGATGCGTGACGGCCAGTTAAGCGATCGCATCGTTCTTGCGGGAGCGGTCTGATGGGATCGTCGTTATCGCTGCTGTTGGGGCTGCGTTTTAGCCGCGGTCGCCGTCGGGGGGGAATGGTTTCGCTGATCTCCGTTATTTCCACGATCGGTATCGCCCTGGGCGTGGCGGTATTAATCATTGGCCTCAGCGCAATGAACGGATTTGAACGTGAGCTGAACAAGCGCATTCTTGCCGTGGTGCCGCACGGGGAGATTGAAGCGGTTAATCCGCCGTTTCAGCACTGGCAGTCCATGATTGCACCGATTGAGCAGGTACCGGGTATCGCCGCTGCGGCTCCCTATATCAATTTTACCGGACTGATTGAAAGCGGCACAAAGATGGAAGCGCTGCAGGTTAAAGGCGTGGATCCGGCGCAGGAACCGCGTCTAAGCGCGCTGCCGCAGTTTGTCACAAACAATGCCTGGGCAAGCTTTGCGCCGGGTAAAAGTCAGATCATCCTCGGCGGCGGCATTGCTCAGGCGCTGAACGTAAAGCAGGGCGACTGGATCACCATCATGATCCCTAACAATGATGGCGAAAATAAGCTACTGCAACCTAAACGCATTCGTTTGCAGGTGAGCGGCATTCTTCAGTTGAGCGGCATGCTGGATCACAGCCTGGCGCTGGTGCCGCTTGCGGATGCGCAGCAATATCTGGATATGGGCGACAACGTCACCGGTATCGCGCTGAAAATGAACGATCCGTTCCAGGCGGCCAAACTGGTGCGGGCGGCCGGAGAAGTCACGCACGCTTACGTCTATATCAAAAGCTGGATCGGCACCTACGGCTATATGTACCGCGATATTCAAATGATCCGCGCCATCATGTATCTGGCGATGGTGCTGGTTATTGGCGTGGCCTGTTTCAACATCGTTTCCACGCTGGTGATGGCCGTGAAAGACAAGAGCAGTGATATTGCGGTACTGCGCACGCTGGGGGCGAAAGACGGGCTGATCCGCGCCATCTTTATCTGGTATGGCCTGCTGGCGGGCTTACTGGGCAGCGTCAGCGGCGTAGTGGTTGGGGTGCTGGTGGCGCTCAACCTCACTTCGCTGATGAAAGGGCTGGAATCCCTGACCGGTCACCATTTATTAGCGGGCGATATCTATTTCATTGACTTCCTGCCGTCTGAATTACACTGGCTGGACGTGTTTTCGGTATTGATTACCGCTATTGTGCTAAGCCTGCTGGCAAGTTGGTATCCGGCGCGGCGCGCCAGTCGTATCGATCCGGCTCGCGTGCTGAGCGGCCAGTAATCAGCTCAGGCACCCGCGCCTGACAGCAGGATGATGTAAACCTTAAACCGACCACCGGGCCTCATCGCCCGCTTTATATTGAACCGCGGTAGCTGCCTTTCGCTACCGCACCAGGAGACTTTATGCGTACACCTCGTCGCCGTTTACGACTTGCCCGCCTGAAGAAAACGCGCAGAAAAGTGCATCAGCGCTTTCGCCAGCGTATTTTCGAACGCGATCGTCAGGCCGAACTGGCGGCGCACCCGTTGCCGAGAATCGTTGTCTTAACGGGTGCGGGGATATCCGCAGAATCGGGAATTAACACCTTTCGTGCCGCTGACGGATTATGGGAAGAGCACCGGGTAGAAGATGTCGCGACGCCAGAAGGTTTCAGACGTGACCCGGCGCTGGTTCAGCGTTTTTATAACGCCCGTCGCCAGCAGCTACAGCAGCCGGAGATCCAGCCCAACGCGGCACATCTTGCCCTGGCGGAGCTGGAACAGGTATTGGGCGATAACTTTCTGTTGGTCACGCAGAATATCGATAATTTGCATGAACGCGCGGGCAACAGCCGCGTGCTGCACATGCACGGCGAGCTGTTAAAAGTGCGCTGCGCCAACAGCGGCCAGGTTATCGACTGGCATGAAGATGTCACGGCAGAAGATCGCTGTACCTGCTGTCAGTTCCCCTCGGTGCTGCGTCCGCACGTCGTCTGGTTCGGCGAAATGCCGCTCGGCATGGAAGAGATCTACCAGGCGCTGGAGCAGGCGAATCTGTTTATCGCCATTGGCACCTCGGGCCATGTTTATCCGGCCGCCGGATTCGTCCATGAGGCAAAACTGCAGGGGGCGCATACGGTAGAGCTGAACCTTGAACCGAGCCAGGTCGGTAACGAGTTTGCCGAAAGCCACTATGGACTGGCCAGCGAGGTGGTGCCTGCTTTTGTGCATAAGCTGCTGCACGCGCTACACAAATAACGCCTTGTTCCACCGGATGAATCGCGGGCTACTCGCCCGCTGTTCATCCAGACACGTTTCCAGCGTCCTTCTGTCCTCCTTCGTTTCCGCGCGATCGCCGCACCATTTTTTCCGCCCGGAAACCATTGTGTGTCGCCTGTCCACATGCTTTAAGCGGCCCCACGCAGACCCGCACAGCGGTCAAAAACAGGCCCAGCTTTAACGCTGCGGGCGACGGCCGTGAAAAGCGTGCGAAAATCGCCGCAAAAAACAGCGGTTGCATGCTTTTTAATGCAATTCGCCATTCTTAATTTGCCGCACAGGGACTAACCTGAAGGATAATGATTTGACGCAACGCGACCGCTTGCTCGTCTGTTAATAATAACGGGCGGCAAATTTTAAGGATGGCATATGAAGCAATTACTCGAACGCTTTTTGCGTTATGTGGCAGTGGAAACTCAGGCAAAACCTCAGGCACGTCAGGTGCCAAGCAGTGAAGGGCAGTGGATTCTGGCCCGCCAGCTGCAGGAAGAGCTGCTGGCGTTGGGCTTTGTTGATGTCAGCCTCAGCGATCACTGCTGTGTGATGGGCACGTTACCGGCAAATGTTGACTGGCCAACGCCGGTTATTGGCTTTATTTCTCATATGGATACCTCGCCGGATTTTACTGCGAAAAATGTCAATCCGCAGATCATCGAAAACTACCGGGGCGGAGATATTGCGCTGGGAAATGGGGATGAAGTGCTGTCACCGGTGATGTTTCCGGTGCTCCATAAGCTGACGGGGCACACGCTGATCACCACCGATGGAAAAACCCTGCTGGGTGCCGATGACAAAGCCGGTATAGCAGAAATCATGACGGCGATGGCGCGGCTGGCAGAGGGCGATATTCCGCACGGCGCGATTCGCGTTGCCTTCACCCCGGATGAAGAGATTGGCCGCGGCACATCGCATTTCGATGTTGAAGGTTTTGCGGCAGACTGGGCTTATACCGTTGACGGTAGCGATGTGGGCGAATTCGAATACGAAAACTTCAATGCGGCTTCGGCGCTGGTGAAGGTGGTGGGTAACAACGTTCACCCCGGCTCCGCGAAAAACGTGATGGTGAATGCGCTGGAACTGGCCACCCGCTTTAACGCCGCGCTGCCTGCCGGAGAGAAACCAGAGTGCACTGACGGCTATGAAGGCTTCTTCCATCTTCACCAGATGAAGGGCACGGTTGAAAATGCGGAGATGCACTACATCATCCGTGATTTCGATACGGCAGCCTTTGAACAGCGGAAAAATACGCTGCTGCAGGTGGCGGAGGAGATCAACAAGGGATTGCATCCGGACTGCTCTGTTACCGTGGAGATCAGCAACAGCTATCGCAACATGCGTGAGAAAGTCGAACCTTTCCCGCACATTATCGACCTGGCCCTGCAGGCGATGCGCGACTGCGGCATCGAGCCGGTGGTGAAACCGATTCGCGGCGGTACGGACGGTTCGTCGCTGTCATGGAAAGGGCTACCTTGTCCAAACCTGTTTACCGGTGGCTATAACTATCACGGCAAACATGAATTTGCGTCGCTGAATATTATGGCGCAATCGGTTGAGGTTATCGTCCGTCTGGCGGCGCTGGCGGGGCAGAGAAAAGCCTGAATATAAAAGGCCGCGTTGCCCGACAGGGCAACGCGGCCGTTAAAACCGTGGCAACGGCAAGGCGTTATTCCGCGCTAAAGTACCAGTAACCGGCGTTGACCAGCCCGGCAATCTGCGCCAGTACCGCGGGATCGTCCAGCGCATCACCCAAATCCTCAAGCGCGATTTCGTGATTGTGCGCCAGCACAGCCATGACCGCCGGGTGCGCGCATTCAACGCGTTCGCCGTTGATATAGACGGCATTGCCCAGCGTCAGGACGCGTAAGCCGCCAAGGCGCGACAGCACATCGCCCTGCTGCAGCGCATCGTAGATTTCATCGGGCTGATAAGGCGGCTCCGGCGGCGCGACGTCGAGCTCATGTCGGGACTGCGAAATAAACTCACCCAGCCACTGTTCAAAATGCGCTGGCTGATTCACCACATCCAGCATCACCTTGCGCAAGCCTTCGACCTCCTGCGGCAGGATCAGCGACGGGCAGTCACGCGCGGGCACGTCCGGATCGCTGTAACGCAGGCTACCCAGCTCATTCGCTAGCGCGTAATCGGCAAAGCCGCTAATCAGCTCACGCCCGCTGGGCGCGCGGAAGCCCACAGAGTAGTTCAGCGCATTTTCCAGCGAGTATCCTTCGTGCGGAAATCCGGGTGGAATATACAGAATATCGCCCGGCTCCATCTCTTCATCAATGATGGCGTCGAAAGGTTCGACCTGAAGCAGGTCAGGATGAGGACAATGCTGTTTCAGCGGTACTTTTTCCCCGACGCGCCAGCGACGACGGCCGGTGCCCTGAATGATAAACACATCATACTGGTCAAAGTGCGGGCCAACGCCTCCGCCGGGTACGGAAAAGGAGATCATCAGGTCATCTAAGCGCCAGTCCGGCAGAAAGCGGAAAGGGCGCATCAGCGCGGCGGAAGGCTCATGCCAGTGGTTCACCGCCTGCACCAGCAGTGACCAGTTGTTCTCACCCAGGTGATCATAACTTTCAAACGGACCGTGGCTGACCTGCCACTTTTCGTTTTGCTGGCTGACCAGACGGCTGTCGACCTCATTTTCCATAGCTAATCCCGCCAGTTCATCAGGCGAGATGGGATCGATAAAGTTCTTGAAGCCACGCTTCAGCACCACCGGGCGCTTTTGCCAGTAACGCTGAATAAAATCGGGCCAGTTGAGATCGAGCTGATAATCCATAGAGAGATTCCGCTAAGGGCTGTAAATACCCGCAAGTATAACAGCCCGCGGCGTGAACTACTCGCGGCGATGTTCCATTTCCTGCCGCTCAAACACCACTTCCATGCGCGCACCGCCTAACGGGCTACTGGAGGCAATCACCTTACCGGCATACTGTTCGAGAATATCGCGAACTACCGCCAGCCCCAGCCCCTGACCGGGACGTAAGGTATCGGCGCGCTGCCCACGCACAAATATCATATCGCGTTTGCTTTCAGGAATGCCCGGACCGTCATCATCGATATAAAGATGCAAGGCATGGTCGGTCTGATGGGCGCTGACTTCAATAAATTCCAGACAGTACTTACAGGCGTTATCCAGGACGTTACCCAGCACTTCCATGAAGTCATTCTGATCGCCGAAGAAGGTGGTTTCCGGTGAGATATCCAGCGTGATTTCGACGCCTTTGCGCTGATAAACCTTATTCAGCGCTGAACACAAGCTGTCCAGCAAACCGGACACTGAATGCAGATCGCGCTGCAGCGGATTGTGATCGGCCTGCATGCTGGCGCGGTGCAGGTAATATCCCACCTGCTGCGAAATGCGGCTGATCTGCTCCAGCATAATCGGTTCGGCCTGTTCCACCGTCAGCTCTTTACCGCCGCGCAGAGAGCGCAGGGTAGTTTGCAGCACCGCCAGCGGCGTTTTCAGGCTATGGGTCAGGTCAGCAAGCGTGGTGCGGTAGCGGGTATACCGCTGACGTTCGTTGGTCAGCAGCAGATTAAGGTTACGCACCAGCGAACGTAACTCCTGCGGCGGATTGTCATCCAGGTTTTCACGCTGTCCGGTTTCCAGCTCGCGCACCTGAAGCGTTAAATGCCCGATTGGACGCAGGCTCCAGTGGGCCGCCAGCCAGAGCAAGGGAACGATTAAAATCAGGTTGGCCGCCAGCACATAGCTGAACCATGACCAGACCACATCGGAATGCTGAAGCTCCTGCGGAATCGTGTCGACCACGACAATGGTCAGCGCGGGCAGATTGGTTGTCGCGTCATAGCGGTTTACCGCTACCGAGTGGGTAAAGGTATCCTGATCGTCATCGTCATTATCCCAGGCGTGGAGCTGCTGCTGAGCGGTAAGGTTATCGCCCATCGCAGCCCGGCTGGTGCTGTTGTTGGTATCTATCTCATAGAAGTCCGGTTTCAACAGCCATTCAGGTTGGATCTTTTCACGAATTTCCGGCACGTCGCGCTGCTGCCAGAGCAGTTTGCCGTGTTCATCATAAATAAATACCAGCGTTGGGAAATTGAGCATCGTGCGCTCAGGCTGGGCGATGGTGAGCTTATTATCTTTCCACTGTGCCAGGGTGAAAAATAAATTACTTTCTCCCCGCATCACGCGATAGGTATTTTTATCAAAACTTACCACATAGCCAATGACCGCAACCATGCCATAAGAAAGGGAAAGAATTAATACAATGGCGGCGGAAGCCAGTAAGAAGCGCGTCCGCAGCGAAATAGGGCGATAGCGTTTAAACCAGGACATCATCAGAGATCAAAGCGGTAGCCCTGGCCGCGAACGGTAGCGATGACTTCGTCAGAATGCAGCGCAAGAATCTTTTTACGCAGACGTCCCATTAAAACATCGATCGTGTGACTTTCACGTAATTCTGCATCGGGATAAAGCTGCAGCATCAAGGAGTCTTTACTCACCACTTTGCCAGCGTTGCGAATAAGGGTTTCCACAATCGTGTATTCAAATGCGGTCAGCTTAACGGGCTGGTCGTGAATCGTGAGTTCGCGACGGGATAAATCCACCTGAAAGGGGGCCATGGCAATAATCTGCGACGCATGACCGCTGTTGCGGCGCATTAATGCCTGCAGGCGTGCGGCGACTTCCTCAATATGAAAAGGCTTCGTCACATAATCATCCGCACCGGCTTCCAGGGCTTCGACTTTCGCCTGCCAGCCTTCGCGCGCGGTCAGGACCAAAATAGGCTGACGCACGGCGTCATTACGCCAGCGACGAATTAACGACATGCCATCTTCGTCCGGTAATCCCAGATCGACCAACGCAATGTCGGGCAGATGTTCCTGGAGAAAATAATCGGCTTCTTTGGCATCTTCGGCAGCATCAACCTGATGACCCATTTCTCGCAGTTGTACTGAAAGATGGTGGCGCAGCAGGGCATTATCTTCCACAACCAGAACACGCATAGGATTTCCTTTAGCATCAGATCGAAACGAATTTAAACAAGTATAAGCGAAATGAACTAAACAGCAGGTTAACGCAGACCGGCGGCAACCGGTCTGCAGGCAGGATTTTATTTCAGGTCATCAACCATCTGAACCGCGCGACCAATATAATTTGCCGGGGTCATCTGTTTTAAGCGAACTTTTTCGTCTTCCGGCAGCGCCAGGCTGTCGATAAAGGCCTGCATACCGGCCGCATCAACGCGCTTGCCGCGGGTCAGTTCTTTCAACTTCTCATAAGGTTTTTCAATACCGTAGCGACGCATAACGGTCTGGATCGGCTCTGCCAGCACTTCCCAGTTATGATCCAGTTCGTCAAGCAGACGATCGCGGTTCACTTCCAGCTTGGAAATGCCTTTCAGGGTAGCCTGATAGGCGATCAACGCATAACCCACGCCCACGCCAAGGTTACGCAGCACGGTAGAGTCGGTCAGATCGCGCTGCCAGCGGGAAACCGGCAGTTTGCTGGCCAGGTGCTGCATCACCGCGTTTGCCAGGCCCAGATTGCCTTCTGAGTTTTCGAAGTCAATCGGGTTTACTTTATGCGGCATGGTGGAAGAGCCGATTTCGCCCGCGATGGTTTTTTGTTTGAAGTGGTTGAGCGCCACATAGCCCCAGATATCGCGATCGAAATCGATCAGGATGGTATTAAAGCGGGCGATGCAGTCGAACAGCTCAGCAATATAGTCGTGTGGCTCGATCTGGGTGGTGTAGGGATTCCAGGTAATGCCCAGCGAGGTCACAAATTCTTCGCTTAACTGGTGCCAGTCGGCTTCCGGGTAAGCGGCAATGTGCGCGTTATAGTTGCCCACGGCACCGTTGATTTTGCCCAGCACTTCAATCTGCGACAGCTGGCGTAGCTGACGTTCCATGCGGTAGGCCACGTTGGCCATCTCTTTACCCATGGTGGACGGCGTTGCGGGCTGACCGTGAGTACGTGACAGCAGAGGAATATCACGGTATTCCTGCGCCAGTCCTTTTACCGCGGCAATCAGCTGCTGCCAGTAAGGCAGAATGACATCGCGACGCGCCGTTTCCAGCATTAACGCGTGAGACAGGTTATTGATGTCTTCAGAGGTACAGGCGAAGTGAATAAACTCAGACACCGCGTGCAGCGCAGGCACGTCAGCCACTTTTTCTTTCAGGAAATACTCAACCGCTTTCACGTCATGGTTAGTGGTGCGTTCAATCGTTTTGATGCGCGCAGCGTCCGTTTCATTGAAACTGGCGACAATCCCATCAAGGAAAGCGTTTGCGTCAGCATCAAATGCAGGAACTTCCTTGATCTCTGCGGTCGCAGCCAGTTTTTGTAACCAGCGAACTTCAACCTCAACGCGGAACTTCAGCAAACCAAATTCGCTGAAGATTGCGCGCAGCGGGCTGACTTTATCGCCGTAACGACCATCGACAGGTGAGACGGCGGTCAGAGAGGATAATTCCATCAGTGCAACTCCTGATTCATTTACGGTGTTTGCCCCACTGACTCAGTAAGCCAGTGGCAGGCGGGATAAAAGGGCTTTGGCTTCGCGCAGCAGGCGCTGGCGCGAAAACATCAGCTGCAGTCGGCCTCCGCCGACCTGCTGCCAGAGTACGGCGGCACGAATACCGGCCAGCAACGTGGCGCGAACTTTACTTTGTAACAGGGAATTCTGCAGGACAGCCGGGGAACCGGTAACCTGAATGCGCGGCCCGAGCGGGCTGATGACATCCACATAAATACCGGCCATGGCACTCAGAATCGTGTCCGATTCCAGTTCGTAGTGCGCCAGTTGGCGATCGAGCTGGCTGATGCGCTGGGCCAGCGTATTCATGGCCTGCTTATTGGCATTCAGTTTGCGCTCCAGCACCATCAGACTCAGCGTATAACGGGTCAGCTCTGCGCTGGCGCCTTTACGGTTGCTGCTGTTCAGCACCGCCATCAGGGTTTCAAGCCCAAGGCGCAGGTTGGCTTCATTGTTGCCGAATACCGCCAGCGTGGAGGTGGGGTTGAGATCCAGCACGCTGCGCAGGGATACCGTCAGCGCTTCAGGCTGACAGTGACCCTGATTGGCTAACTGCTGCACCAGATGGGCAGCCTGGCAAATGCCCGCCAGCGCGAGGGTGATTTCCTGATAGTTTTTTGCCACGGTCACTCCTGTTTACGCGTTATTAGCGCCGGTATTATGCGGCAACCCAAGGCAAACGCTCTTCAATGATGCCGCCACCCAGGCAAACATCGCCAAGGTAGAACACCGCAGACTGCCCCGGGGTGACCGCGGCAACCGGTTCGTCGAACCGGACTTCAATTTTGTCATCGCCTTGCGGAATGATTTCGCAGGGGATATCGGTCTGGCGATAGCGGGTTTTCACCGTACAGCGCAGCGGGGCACGGAGCGGCTGACGATCGACCCAGTGCAGTTGCTGGGCGATGAGGCCGACCGACATCAGACGCGGGTGATCGCCACCCTGCGCCACGATCAAACGGTTACGCGCCACGTCTTTATCTACCACATACCAGGGATCGTCTTTGCTTTCTTTCATACCGCCGATGCCCAGCCCTTTGCGCTGGCCCAGCGTATGGTACATCAGCCCCTGATGCTCACCGACAACCTGGCCATCAACGGTTTCGATTTCACCGGGCTGAGCGGGCAGGTAGCGTGCCAGGAATTCACGGAACTTGCGTTCACCGATGAAACAAATGCCGGTGGAATCTTTTTTCTTAGCCGTGATTAATTCAAGCTCTTCAGCGATGCGGCGGACTTCTGGTTTTTCCAGCTCGCCGACCGGAAACAGGCTCTGGGCAATTTGTTCATGGCTGAGCGTATAAAGGAAGTAGCTCTGGTCTTTGTTTCCATCCCGTCCGCGCAGCAGATGGCTGCGGCCGTCACTGTCCTGACGACGGACATAGTGACCGGTTGCGATAAAGTCTGCGCCCAGATCTTCAGCGGCAAACTCCAGAAACGCTTTGAACTTAATTTCTTTATTACACAGGATATCGGGATTCGGTGTGCGACCGGCCTTGTACTCTTCAAGGAAGTGCTCAAAGACGTTATCCCAGTATTCCGCCGCAAAATTCACTTTGTGCAGTTTAATACCCAGTTTGTCGCAAACGGCTTGCGCATCCGCCAGATCGTCAGCGGCGGTACAATACTCCTCGCCATCGTCTTCCTCCCAGTTCTTCATGAACAGGCCTTCAACCTGATAGCCCTGCTGTTGCAGTAACCAGGCGGAAACGGAAGAATCGACGCCGCCGGACATCCCGACGATCACTTTTTTCTGGCAGTTATCAGACATCACAAGCTCGCAAAACAATAAAACAGGCGGCGCATTCTATCACGCTGAAGTCGGGTGCGCACCTGCATGAAACGGCCAGTTGAACGGGCTAATCAGGTCTAACGGGTAGCGAACCCCCTGTTGCCATCGACGTACGCTTTCTGCCACCAGCGGCGAACGCAGGTTAGATGCCGTCAGTATCTGCTCTGGCGGCAGCCACCAGCAGCGGTCAATGTCGCTGTCCTGCGGAGCGGTGGGCAGTGGCGCATCCAGATCCAGACCAAACAGAAACCGCACAAAAGGCGTATTATCGGGGGCTATCCACTGGTTGATTCCAATAAAATACTGCACCGCGGCGTCAATACCGGTCTCTTCAATCAGTTCACGCTGCGCGGCTTCATGAAGCGTTTCGTCGGCTTCAAGATGACCGGCGGGCTGGTTCCAGGTTGCCACACCGTTCACCTGTTCTTCCACGACCAGAAGTTTTCCCTGTGCCTGTACCAGGCACGCCACGGTGACATGCGGTTTAAACATCGATCCTCCGGAATTGTTAACTTGAAGTTATGGAAATGATAACAGCATTCAGACTAAGGTGCTGATATCCCGCCATTCGCCGGGGGCCAGATTATCCAGCTCAAAGTCACCCATCGCATAGCGCACCAGGCGCAATGTCGGGAAGCCAATATGGGCGGTCATGCGTCTGACCTGGCGGTTGCGTCCTTCATACAGGGTGATTTTCAGCCACTGCGTGGGTATCGCTTTTCGCTCACGAATGGGCGGCTGACGTGCCCACAACCATTCGGGTTCTGCTACTTTTTCGATACCGGCTGGCAGAGTAAGGCCGTCTTTCAGATTAACCCCATCCCGTAGGGGCTGCAGATCGCGCTCTTCTGGCGCGCCTTCAACCTGAACATAATAAATCTTGCCGGTACGCTTGCCGGGCTGGGTGAGCGCGGCCTGCAAGGTTCCATCGTTGGTCAGCACCATCAGTCCTTCACTGTCGCGGTCAAGACGACCCGCGGCATAAACCTCGCTCACATCAATAAAATCTTTAAGCGTCCGGCGGCCGGCTTCGTCCGTAAACTGCGGTAACACATCAAAGGGTTTATTGAACAGGAGCACGCGCCTGACGGCAGGCGGCGCTACCGCTTTACGTTGTACGGGGCGAGTTTGTCGGCTGAATCGTTTATTTGGTTGAGAAGTCTGATTAGTTTTTCGCATAAGCTTTGCAGTCTGAAACATTCAGCGCATTATAACGCGAAATTGCGGTGATTGGCGTGGCGTCAATATTCAAGTAGTATTGACGCGCATCTTACAAATCATTAACAAAAAATCGCTCGAAGGAGAGGTTAATGGAAAGCAAAGTAGTTGTTCCGGCGGAAGGTCAGAAAATCACCCTGAATCAAGGCAAACTGGTTGTGCCAAACAACCCGGTTATCCCTTATATCGAAGGGGATGGTATCGGTGTTGATGTTTCACCAGTGATGCTGAAAGTGGTTGATGCCGCTGTGAAAAAAGCCTACAACGGCGAGCGTAAAATCTCCTGGATGGAGATTTATACCGGCGAAAAATCGGTTGAACTTTACGGTCAGGATGTCTGGCTGCCGCAAGAAACCCTCGATTTAATCAAAGAATACCGCGTAGCGATCAAAGGTCCACTGACCACGCCAGTCGGCGGCGGCATCCGTTCTCTGAACGTTGCGCTGCGTCAGGAACTTGATCTGTACGTTTGTCTGCGTCCGGTTCGTTACTACACCGGCACACCAAGCCCGGTTAAACGTCCTGAAGATACCGATATGGTGATCTTCCGTGAAAACTCAGAAGATATCTATGCCGGTATCGAGTGGAAAGCGGGCACGGCAGAAGCCGACAAAGTGATCAAATTCCTGCGCGAAGAAATGGGCGTGAAGAAAATTCGCTTCCCACAGAACTGCGGCATCGGCGTTAAGCCTTGTTCGGAAGAGGGGACCAAGCGCCTGGTGCGTGCGGCAGTGGAATACACCATCACTAACGATCGTGATTCACTGACTCTGGTTCACAAAGGCAACATCATGAAGTTCACCGAAGGCTCATTCAAAGACTGGGGTTACCAGTTAGTGAAAGAAGAGTTCGGCGGCGAGCTGATCGATGGTGGTCCATGGATGAAGTTTAAAAATCCAAACACCGGCAAAGAGATCGTTGTGAAAGACGTGATCGCGGATGCCTTCCTGCAGCAAATCCTGCTGCGTCCGGCTGAATACGACGTTATTGCCTGTATGAACCTGAACGGCGACTACATTTCCGACGCCCTGGCGGCGCAGGTTGGCGGTATTGGTATCGCACCAGGCGCAAACATCGGTGACGAATGTGCCCTGTTCGAAGCAACCCACGGTACAGCACCGAAGTATGCGGGTCAGGATAAAGTGAACCCAGGTTCCGTCATCCTGTCAGCTGAAATGATGCTGCGTCATATGGAATGGTTCGAAGCCGCAGACCTGATTGTTAAAGGCATGGAAGGCGCAATCGCTGCCAAGACCGTGACCTATGACTTCGAACGTCTGATGGATGGCGCTAAACTGCTGAAATGTTCAGAGTTTGGTGACGCGATTATCGCGAATATGTAACATCAGCCTTGCCTGATCCAGCCAGCATAGATCTCAATTTATGCTGGCTTTTTTATTTCCTGCATGCCCCTGCAAAGCGCAGATTACGCCGTCCGGTACTGGCAGGAAACAGGCGTATCACACCTGGACGCACCGCCATTCTCTCGTGATGCTTCCAGTCTTTACCTGACCTTCCATTCGCCAATGCTTCTGACCGGGTGCGGACAACCTGGCTGTGGGCGTAAACCTGCAAAGGTTAGCGAAAACCGTTTTGTCACGCATTTTTCGTGGTTTATAACAGCGCGGCCGTCCTCGTGTGGCACCGGAAGCCATCTGGCCGGGTGACGAACTGTAACCTGTAACGTCGCTATAAACCGAAGTCAGCGGCGGGCGCTGACTTCGCCCTTAGGCTTTTATGCTATATACTGCTCCCGCAGTTTTCCGCCAGTCTGCGTGACCAGGAAGTGTACGCCAGTCCACTTAACACCACGCGGAACAGGATTTCCAGTGGTACACAGTAAGGATTATAAGGCGTCAGTCAGGACTACGTATGAGTAAAATCGCAAAACAAAAAGCCGCCAGATTATTCCTGTCATTATGGAAATTGACGGGTTATCGCGTCAAAAAAATTGCCCGTTTTTCTGAGCAACATAACCTCAAAAGCATCGCAATTATTTCGAACACGGCCCTTGGCGATTTTATGTTTAATACGCCCGCGATTGGCGCAATAAAAAATCGCTGGCCTGATGCCAAAATCGTTATGGTAATCCAGCCACGTAATCTTGCGCTGGTAGAAAAAAGCCCACTGATTGACAACATTTTATACTGGGACGGTAAAGTCGGCGGCATGATGAAACTGGTCAAAGCGTTACGCAAAGAGCAGGTTGAGGCAACCTTTATCCTGCACTCGCGCGCACCCTATGACATTGTTGCCGCCTCGTTGGCAGGGTCTGACTACATATTAAAAGATGTCTATTATGCGGATTACCAGGAGCAAGACAACTTTATTCTGGAAAGCTGCCTGTCCGCGTTTTATGACAACCGGAAGCAAGGCAATATTCATCTTATTCGCCAGAAAAAAAGATATGTTAAGTTCTGTCGGTATTACAATGCCGTCAGAAGACATGTTTATTCCGGCGCCTTACAAACGTCAGAGTCATAGCTCACCGGTTGTGGGTATCCATGCTGGCGCATCGAGTTTAGAACGATGCTGGCCTGACCGCTTTTATTCACAACTCATCGACATGTTACTTTCCCGTCATGCCGATCTGACCATTGAACTCGTGGGGGCGCCGGGTGAAAAGGCCCTGAATCAACGCATCATTGAAGGCATGAAGATGCCCAGTGAACGGGTAAAAAACGTGGCAGGTACCACAAACCTCATTCAACTGGCGGAAAAGATCAGCGGCTTTAAAACCCTGGTGGTGGGCGATACGGGTCCCTTGCATCTTGCCGTAGCAGTGCAGACGCCGACTGTGGCATTGTTCAGCGATCAGAATGCGATTGATGGTGCTGCGCCTGTTCAGGACAGCGCGATTCATCAGGTGTTGTCCCCGGCAGATGAGTCTGATGGGGTAAAAGGGATAAGCAGTGTTGAGGTCTGCAACGCCGTAGAGCGCAATCTGGTCTGTCAGGACACCGCATTATTACGTTAATATTGTCCGGGCGCTGAACGTACGCCCGGACAATATTGTCTTTGTTTTACTGCTTAACCTGACGCAGTCTGAGATTCAATACTGGACTGATAGCGGGACGCATTCCCCTGATCATCAATGACTTCATAGTGAATATTATCACCGGCGTGAAGCCCGGCCTTTACCGGTATCGTAATTGATGAAAAGGGGGCAATCATAATGTCTTTCAGCACTTCGTTGGCTACCTCAGCATTCATGCTGGTAAACCATGGCGCGGGATTCATGATTCTCAGCGCCCGATCATGCTGAATAAAGCGTAATTTTTGTGCGTCTTTCGTCTGAGGGGCGCTAAGTCCTGCGGGGCGGACAAACACCTTGAGACGTAGACGCAAGGGTAATACGACTTTTCGGGCAGCGTTGCCTGATGTCCTGGTCAACGCCGGGATCTGATAAATATTCAGCCAGTACAGGTTCTCTTTATCGGTATTCAGGCCCGTTCGGGATGTCAGCATTAGCCGCAACGAACGCATCTCGCCCGGCATCATTTTCAATACCGGTGGTACGACCATCACAGGTGTTTTACTTTTATCGGGCGACAGATGGATATCACCTTCATCCGTCCAGATTTGCACAATGGCAGGGCTTTCTGCCTTGTTTATCAGGTTGACGGATTGTGCAGTGTCCCCAGCGTTAAAAACAATCCGTGTTTTATCGATATTCACGGCGGCCTGATTGACGCCCGGTAGCATAAACATCGACAGCAGCATGAATCTACTGAAAACTAACAACGACCTGTAACTGAGCATTGACGGTTCCTGCAGTAGTGATCTGTCCGGGAATGGCTTCAAGCGAGGCGGTGAAGTCTCCTTGATAGGTTTCACCATGACTTGAGGAAACCAGTGAGGTTAAGTCTTTATAGGCATACCATCCACGACTGTTTCCTGAGCCGGTGCTGGTAAAATCCGGTAATAAATTCATGGCTGTTCCATTGCTGTTATAGATTTTAATTCCCACACCTGACGCAACGTCGCTATTGCCATACCGGGTGTCCAGTAGCCAGGTTAAGCCGCCGCCGCTGGTCGCCAGGCCAAGGCTGTTCGCCTTTGCCACGGCATTGGGTTGATTGACCAGAAAGCCCATGGCGACATTCGCTGCGCTGCTGGTTGACGCGTTGATGCTGGAAATCGCGCCCGATTCGCACTGAAGCGCGACAGAAAAGGGCGCCTGGCTGCTACCGCCTGCGGCCAGCGTGGCAGTGCTGACGGTAGGAAGCAATACGACGGAAGGGTAATCTTTCACTTCACAGATTGCACCGCGGACATAGGTGACGTAGCTCCAGGTACTCCAGCCGCCAGGCCAGTTGTTATGAAATCCATTCCAGACAGTGTTACTGTCTTTGCCTTCATCAAGGTTATTTGTATCTAACCCTGGTCCTTTAAAAGCGATATATCCCCGTGGTTGTGCATGGCCATCCACGTAACGATTAGCGCTGTTTACGTAATAGCTGGTAGAGTCAATTTTAAACATCTCATAAAGCACATTACTGAAAGCGCTGGCGGGGATATAAATATACTGTCCATCGGAATACCAGTCATCAGCGGTAAGTTTACGGCTCTTCCAGTAACGGCTGTAATATTCTCCTGTGGCAAGATTAGTCAGGCGAACGGCAACATTTTTCACATAGTCATAATAAGCACCGTCGACTTCGCTGGTGCTGTTTTTCCCGGCAAAAGGTGAATCACCGTTAGTGGCGTACATTTCATACAGCTTATCGGCATCGGCCTGCGCGCACCGATAAAGAATCTGGTTCGGCGTGTAGGCTTTGTTAGTGGATGCTGTCAGAAAATTACCCACTGAACTCGCCAGCAGCGTACCTGAGGGTTGAAATGTATTACCCGAGTTGATGCTGATGATCGACGGCAGGCCCACATTGCCTGAGCAGGTATCGCAGGCACCTGACCACGAACTTGCCGTGTAACCTGCCTCCTTCGCCTCCGTTGAAAGTGAAGATGCGCTCGTTACCTTGCTGCAGTTTGCCAGCAGCGGCAGCGGCGTTGCGCACAGCATTGCGATGAAGAAAAAAGATCGATGTAAAGACACTGCATCACTCCTTGCTACACAGGCTGTCGAGATGGATGATTTGGCTGTCAAACTGGCCGGTAATCTGATAATTAACCCGGCAGCGCTGCGGCCCGTTGTTATTCCAGCTTACGCGCAGCACCCCCGAGTCGTGAGGCACGCGCGCATATAGCTGCCCCCCCTGGCCAACCACGCCGATTACCGTATTCTCTGCGTCACGGACCTCAGCGCCCATGGGCGGCATCTCACCGTTGGCTGTCTTCAGATTGATGAGGACCGCTTTGCCTTTGAGCGTGGCGAAATGCACCTGCACCACCGCACCGGCATAAGGCACCACGCGTTGACTTCCACCGCTCAGTTCCGCGTCAGCCTGCATGTTGAGTGTGTCCAGACTGACGGTGTTTTCGCGATAGGAGGTCAGAGAAGGTAAAATGGCATAGCCGAACGCATCCACAACAGCACCCTGACCATTACGCACTGTCGCGCCTTGCGCGCCCTCGGCTTTTATTAACGCAAACGTATCACTGGTATAGGGGCCCACCGTCACCCCACCGCGATGCAAAACCAGGGTGCCTGACGAGCCTAATCCGACCTGGCGATAACTCTCGGCCTGCCCATAACTGGCGCGTACCGCACCCAGTCGGGTATTTTGTTGCAGATTGCCACCGAAACTCAGGGCACGATTGCGCTGCCCATCCCGGTTCTGATCGAGGCCAGAGTAGAGTGAATAAGATAAGTCACGGTTATCGCCTGCCGTTCCCGACAGCGACAGGGATGTGTTGCGATTTTGACTGGACTGATTAACGTTATAAGCGACTGACGAGAGGCTTTTACCCCAGTCAAGCGGAATGGATACGTTGAGTGAAAAGGTATTTTCGGTGTATTTTTGCTGGCGGCTGTCATCCTGCTGTAGGGAAAAACCTGAATCATAGCGGTTGTTATACCAGACCGTACGCTGACGACCTATGTTGATACCGTAGCTGATAGTTTTCCAGGTGTTGCTATAGCCAAGTTGCAATTGCGTGATGCGCGACTGGTTATTGTAGTAATCAGCAGTACTGGCACTCAAACTGATCAAACCGAATCTGTCCATGGACTGACTCAGTGTGGCAGTCAAACGGTTACGCTGATTTAACGAATCAGAATAATACTGAATGCCTGCGTCTTGCTGACGTCTCACGCCCAGAACATCCTGCAAATCACGGAACCCACTCGTTGAATACCGGTAGGCAGCCAGAACCAGGTTGGTGCCTGTGTCAAACGTCTTGCTGTAGTTGATCTCCGCACGCCAGCCTGACGCTGTTTTGTTCTGTTCAACCCGCGCATGTGAAAAGGTGCTGTTCATTCCCAGTGCGCCGATCTCTGTTGCCAGCACGCCACCTAACAGCCACGCCTGATAATCGTTTGCCTGCCTGGTACCCGCCGTCGCCGTCAGGCGATTACTGATGCCCCGTTGCAGAATGCCCTCAAAAAAGGTGTTATTGACACGGTAATATTGGCGAACCCGTCCCAGCGCCAGCGAGTACTGCCAGTTGCCCGGGCGCACAGAGTCTGGAACGGAAGCATAAGGAACGGTAAAGGTCGAACGCTTACCGTTAGCTTCAATGACCTCAACAGCGAGGTCACCCTGATTGCGCGTATTGTACAAGTCATCAATGACAAAAGGGCCTGGAGGCACTGTGGTTTCATAGATCACTTTATCCAGTTGTTTAATGACAACCCGCGCGCTGGAGGTTGCCACGCCCCTGACTTCAGGGGCATAACCCCGCCTGCCTTGTGGCCACATCCGTGGGTCGGTAGACAATTTAATCCCGTTAAAAGCCAGGCTGCCAAACAGGGAACTGTCGGTGGCATTGTCACCTAAAGACAGTATGCTGTTAAGCTGTTCCAGCGGGCGTTGTACCCAGCTTTTCACGGTGTTGTAACGGTATCGACTGCCGCCTGCACTGTCATTGAGATAGCGCGCATTACCCTGATGACGGAACTGCCACTTCATCAGATTGGTACCCGCGGTGATCCCACTCCATAAATATTGATAGCGATAATCAGATGTACGGTTTTCGGTCCAGGTGTAATTGGTGTTGTGCCGTAAAAATACTGCACTAATACCTTCTTCCCATTCAGATGTAGGGATGTAACCTCTCGGCTTCTTATCGAGGCTTGAGTTTGGGATCGTGAGCTGTAATTGCAGTGATGCCGGATCAAATTGCCAATGACCGTCTGATGACCAGTAACCCAGTGGATGACACTGCTCTTCAGGTTCAGGCGTGGGTGGCACTTTTAGCTGCAGCAAGGCAACAACCTTTGACGGAAGGCAAGGTTCCGCATCCTGTTGGAGGTCAGACTGGATAAACGCGATTTTGACACCGGATGTAACCCGTTTATTATTGAGATAAATATCGACCAGATAATTGCCAGCAGGCGTGGCGTTCTGATTAAATTGTTCAATGTTCTGTCCAAATGCCGAGCCTTTAAACAGACTTGAGTCAAAATAATAATCTTCGCAGTAAGCATGTTGAGAAAAGGAAATCGAAATGGTGAATGCAATTAATTTTGAGTTAATTAATTTCAACCTTATAGTTTTCACTTATTCTGGCTCCCTGGTCGTTAACTGCAGCAACGGAGACAATGTTTACGCCCTGTAAACGTTTTTTATCCGCACTGAACCAAAAGGTTTTTTTGCTAAAAGGCGGAATCATATCAGCATCGGAATGCAGGTCTTGATTTGCCACCTTAAATGAAATGTCGAGTAATGAAGCATGCCAGGGTTGAGGGTTATTGATTTCAATGCCCAGCCCTTTATGATTATCGTGAACGAATTTAAGCGAGATATTCTTTAATATGTTATTCGGGTTTCCCACTGAAACAGGACGGTAAAAGATTTTAAGGCGGTTTCGTAACATGACCATCATGGCATTTTGATTATTTTCATTTTTCAGATTCGCAGGGGGGATCTGCAATGTGTTAAACCAAAAGACAGACTCCCGATCCTGAGGGAGAGGCAGGCTACCGTTGAATATAATTCGTGCAATTTGGCCCGTCTTGGGCTGTATACGAAAAACGGGTGGTGTCACAATAAAGGGCGTTTGACTGCTTTGCTCAGGTTGAGAATTGGCATCGCCGTTATCAAACCAGGCCTGAATAACATAGGGGATATCACCGTTGTTTTTTAACTGCACATCAACGGTTTTGGCACTGGCAGGGTAAATGACACGGCTACCCAGAATAGTCACGTTCGCTCTGGCGTTATTTACTGCAAGTAAGAACAGGAAAGTAATGAAAAATAATTTTAGCGCAAACACCAGCCAGCGGTTTTCCATATTTGATTCCTCAAAAAAACGTGCGCCCCATAATAACCGTGGCGCACCCGAACAGAACTAACGGTAAGTTATGGCATACTGAATGGAGGCAGCGACCGTACCGGATGTTGCCACCCCGGTTGAAAAGTATTGCGCGCCATAGGTCGCTGACTTTTCAGTCTCATTCGCGGATAAACTTAAGTCGCCGCTACCGGTAAAGCCCCCCGTCAGGTTGATTACCGTACCCGCCGTATCCAGCATCTGAATCTCAACATTTTCAGCCGACCCGGTGTTCGTCAGGTTACCTGCTGCGCTCACGTTATTGCCCACGAATACCGTTGAGATTTGGGTGGTGGTCGCTGAACCGCTGCAGCCTGTCAGACCGACGGTAAAGTCAGTTTTACCTGCCGTCTTACCACTGGTATCTAAATCCGCTTTACTTACGGTAGGAAGCAGTACAACGGGTGAACTCTCATTGCCGTTAATGGCAACTGAACAGGTTTCATCAGAGACTTCGCCCTGAAAATTAATGGTATTAGCAGAATCTGCTTGTGCATATCCTGACAGCAGAAAGGCACTCACAATCAGAGACAAACTAAATTTATTGGTGTGATAAGTCATTTTATCTTCCTTTATGATCAATTAACTGGAAAGTAACTGATTAAGATTGATTCCAGTTTTCCTTCTGACAGCGTCTTTAATGATGTAAACCTTCTTAACGCCAAGTTTCATTTCGCTGGAAATTTCACCCAGCGAATGGCCATAATTGGCAAGGTCCAAAAATTTAACTTCTTCCAGCGTCAAGGCGTTGACGCGTTTCCTTTCACCTCCTTTTAATCCGTAATAACAGGCATTAACCGCTTTTTTAATATCCTCAATTTTACCATCCGCATAAATCACAGTATTTATCGTGGGCTCCTGTCTCCGCCAAAATGACGCCAGAGATTCCATTCGGCGATCGCTGATGATAATAATGGCAAGGCCGGTCCCTCGCAGATAATCCATCCAGTTTTTGCTGGTAAAATAACGGAGGTTATGAATCGAAAAGTCAACAAATATACATCCTCTGCAGAACAGGCTTTCGTATCTTCCGGCGACCAACGACAAAACGCCTTTTATCAAAAAATGATTGTTGCCTGGCCATACGGCAATCTTTTGAATTGGGCATCGCAATATCTCTTCCTGGGTATTGCTCGTCAGTTGGCAACAATATTTACAACTTGAGCAGCGAACATCCTCTTTGGTTATCCTTCTCATCAGCCGATTTCTACCGCTTGTTAAGAAAGTTGACCTATCATAACAGTGGGTTTCCTTTTCCTTCAACGGGTTAAAAGAAAGATCGGCTTCTTTAACCAAGAAAATTCTGATGTCGGTTACGCACAATTGTGATGCTTCATTAAGCGGTAATCTTCCTGAGAATGTTAAAATTACGATGATTAAATGATTATTTTGTACAGTTTCCATATTAAGAATATTTACGGTCGCCCAGGATTATTCCCGTCCTCAAGGGAAAAGGATCAATAAAAAAACAGCACAAAATGATAAATTCTGCGTCATTTATTAAAAAGTTAAGGTTTATCGTTGTGCAAAACTAAACGCTCTGTTCTGTCTGTTCATTAAATTATTAAAATTCTTTGTTAAATTGAGTCTGCTGTTTTTTACCTTGCGTAGAGTTTCCGGTGCCTTATTGTGCAACATGTAGAGTACCTAAAGTTGATTTGTTATATTTATCCTAAAGTGTACCTTTACAGTTAAATGATAGTTGTTTAAGTGTTTTGACAATTTTATTTGTTTGTCTTCCAGCGACGTTTTCACAGGGAATCATCACGGTGACGTTAAATAGTATAAATATAGCGGTCTGGTTTTTTTATGTCGGCGATTACGCACTCAGAGAAAGGGTGGCTGAACAGGATTTAACGTCCGCCGGGCGCCTGAATATGTGCAGAGAAGCGGGCAAAAGAGGTGTCTCATGCTTAAAAAAAGACCGATGCCTATTTGCGCAGGAAAGGTTTAGTGACGCTGAGGTTTACTAAGGTCAGCAACGTTTTTGATAATTTTTAACTATCACAGTCAACACCCAAAATGTCTGGCTAATGCAGCTTTGCATAGCAATACTCGTCACTATGACCACATATCGCATTAAAGTGGGTTATCACAACCCCTCCGCACTTACGTTCATGCAGCTGGACGAGCAGCTTGCTGACCATGCTTTCTACAGCGCGCGCGCCGATGCTGACAGCGGCGGCTTTCGCTATTTTCAGGAGTACGAGTATCAGTCAGATTCTGCCGATTATTGCTCCGTATGCTCCATGGCCTATCATCACGCCTGCCAGGTCAGAAAATGTCCGCTGGTGCTGGTAGAGATAAAAGAAGAGAACGCCAGATGACCACGCTGTTGCACTCGTGCACCTGGTCTGGCCGGGACAACAACGCTTATCCCTGTCGTTCCTCGGTACTTAAATCATCCGCAGTGGCATACACTTACCACGCATATTATGAGGGGTAAGCTATGCCATCCACTGAACACGTTATCTCTGACTGCTGTATCGTCGGCGGCGGCCCGGCCGGTTTGATGCTGGGCTATCTACTGGCCCGCGCCGGTTTACAGGTTGTCGTGCTGGAAAAACATGCCGATTTTCTCCGCGATTTTCGTGGTGACACGATCCATCCTTCTACGCTGGAGGTCATGCATCAGCTGGGCCTGCTGGACGATCTGCTGAAACTTCCTCATCAGCGTGCGGAAAAGCTGCAGGCGGAAATGGGGGGCGAGGAGGTCACGATGGCCGATTTCTCGCGCCTGCCGCTGCAGTGCCGTTTTATCGCCTTCATGCCGCAGTGGGATTTCCTGAATTTTCTGGCGGAACAGAGCGCGCAGTTTCCCGGCTTCATCCTGCTAAAATCCACCTCGTTAAGCCAGTTGATCATCGAAGAGGGTGAGGTTCGGGGTGTTCTGGCCTTACAGTCGGGTCAGCCCGTTGAGATACGTTCCCGCCTGGTGGTGGGGGCAGACGGGCGTAACTCTGCCGTTCGCGCACAGGCCGGACTGGTGAGCCAGCATTTTGGCTCACCACGCGACGTTTTGTGGTTTCGCCTGAACAAACAGCCAGAGGATCCGCAGTCAGGGATGGGCCACACTGGCCCGCGAAATAACGTTATCGTGATCGACAGGGGCGATTACTGGCAGTGTGGGCTGACGATTGAAAAAGGGCAGTTTGAGGCGATCCAGGCCCGTGGGCTTGACGCGATGAAACACAACATTGCCACCGTCTCCCCTTTTAGCGTCGAACGGCTGGCGGAAATTGACAGCTGGGAGAGTTTCAAACTGCTGTCAATCCGTATCGACAGGTTGAATCAGTGGGCAAAACCGGGCGTGCTCTGCATCGGTGATGCGGCTCATGCGATGTCACCCATTGGCGGAGTGGGGGTTAATCTTGCCATCCAGGATGCGGTGGCCACGGCGAATCTGCTTACCCGGCCTTTGTTAAAGAGGAAGGTCACGTTCAGGGATCTGAAAAAAGTACAGCAGCGCCGTCAGTTTCCCACCGTTGCGACGCAGTTCCTGCAAATAAAAATGAGCAGTAAAAAGAAACCGGATGGGGAAGGCAAAAGCAAAATGCCCGGCATCATCCGTAAATATCCCTTTTTACGCTTTATTTTTGGCCGACTCATCGGCATGGGATTTCGTATGGAAAAGCCACGCGCAGTTCGTTGAGCAACGCCCGTTCGCCTGATGGAAGACAACCGTCAGGCAAACGGACGCAGGAAAGGGGGTTGTTTCATCACGCCGAATACGACAGGACGTGAAATGCCTTACCCACTTGCCATAGCTATTGGTAATGACAGACACTAAAGTCATTTCTTTTATCTTCTGAGTATCCTGATGAATCGCAGCGAAGAAATTCTTGATGCAGCCGAATACTGCATGCGACAAAAAGGGTTTTATCAAACCTCCATTCAGAGTATCGCCAGTCAGGCAAATGTCAGCATCGGGCTGATTTATAAATATTATAAAAATAAGGAAGCGATCGTTGAAGCACTGGTCACGAAAGTGGTGCAGCGTATGATCGTGTTACTGAAAGCCGACTTCGAGAAAATGGCGAACGCGGGGAGAGTGACGCATCTGCCGGGAGATTTGGCGTCACCAGAAGTCGAACAAAGCATTGTGTTGCTCATCGAGATATCATCCGAATCCACGCGTAATGCGCGTATTCGTCAGATTCTTCACGATGCCTGGCAGGTTTTAAAAAAGAATTTTATTACTGAGCAACAGGCGCTCAATCCGGCACTGGAGGCGAACATCATCCATGCACGATTGCATGTGGTTTCCCTGGTAATAGACGGCATGATCATTCGCCGTTTTATGAAACGCCGCGAGACAGAAGACAGCTTTATGCCGTTCTTTAAGGCGGTTAGCCATGACATCCACCAACCGGATGCTGAGTAACGCATCAAAACAGGTGACGGTCGAGTACAGCATTGATCCGGCTCAGTTCCTGCTGATCCACATTTTTATCTCCATATGCATGACAGGCGACGCCATCCACCAGCATCAGCAAAAACTGGATACGGTTGCTGCGCTGGAGTGGACTTTCTGTCGGCATTTTCTGCCTGAATAGCCTGTCCAGATCTGCGACCAATAAGGCTTCCTCGCGGGCCAGCATTGAGCGCACTGATTCATGACGTGAGGCTTCGGAATACATTTCCAGTAATAAACACCGGTCCTCAGGAGACCAGTTCTGCCAAAAGGGCGAGTCGGTATCAATAATATTGGCGGTGTGCGTTTCGTGCGCCAAACTATGCAGCAAAAACGTCCGCCAGTTTTCTGCGATACTTTTTATGGTTTCACTGACAATCACTTCTTTACTGTTAAAGTAGCGATAAAGCTGACCTGCACCTAAACCGGATTCACGACTGATATCGGCCATACTTGCACCGTGAAAACCGGAACGGCTGAAGCAGTTCTTCGCGGCTGAAATGATCAGTTGCTGCCGCTGCTTAAAGAACGTTTCATTATCAGGCTTGCTCAAAAAACTCTCCTGAATACAGGCCGATATGCGGCCCTTTTTATTGACTTATTCTGACATGGTACGCGAGGCTCCGGGGCGAGGGAATCGCCGTCACACATTCTGACACAGAATGGCCTGATGTCCGTGTATCGGGATTTGCCCTGTTCCACTATTGAGGGCAGCGCGCGATGTTATTGCGCGCAGTTTGTCGGGTGCGCATCCCTGCGCATTTGGGCGTTCAACGCACATCTACCGTTTGTTCAGACGCTTGTCGCGCCGAGCCGCCTCCCATCACCTTGTAGAATGTATTTAGGTTTTGGTAGTACGCCTGTTCCACGCTGACCAGACGGGTTCTGGCGGAGTAGAGCGTTCGCTGGGCGGTTAACGCATTCAGCCAGGTATCCACGCCGCTTTGATAACGCAGATCGGCCAGATGCGCGTAAATCTGTGAGGCTGCCACATTGTTACGCTGGCTGGTCAATTGATCGTTGATGGTGCCGCGCCGCGCCAGGGCATCCGCGACTTCGCGGAAAGCGGTCTGCACCGACTTTTCGTACGCCGCCACGTAGTACTCCTTCTGCGCTTTGGTGTAATTCAGGTAGGCCACGTTGTAGCCGCCCTTGAAGACAGGCAGCGAGATACTGGGGGAAAACGACCAAATTCCCACGCCGTTTTTGAACAGCGAGGCGAGATCGGCACTGCCAACGCCACCGCTGGCGGTCAGTGAAATGCTGGGGAAGAAATTGGCCCGCGCTGCCCCGATGTTGGCATTCGCCGCCTTCAGGTTGTGCTCAGCCTGCAAGACATCAGGACGATTATTGAGGACATCCGACGATATCCCTGCGGGCACATCGCGCAACGCATGGCCAATCGATTCAAGATTTTGCGGCAACAACGTATCGGGTACAGGTTTTCCAACAACCAGATCCAGCGCATTCTTATCCTGCGCCACGCTGGTAGTATAGCTGGCCACATCCGCCTGCGCAGACTGATAGGTGGTTTCCGCAGACGCCACATCAACCATCGAATCCACACCGTTTTGCATGCGCTTGCGCGTCACGTCCAGTGACTGCCGCGCACTCTCAGCTGTCTCTTTCGCAATGGCCAGATTGCTGCGATCCGCCGCCAACTGAAGCCAGTAATCAATGGTGTTATACAGCACCGTCAGGCGCGTACTCCGCGCGCCCTCCAGGGTACCAAGGTAGGTTTCATACTGCTGGCGCGACAGGCTTTGATTCTTACCAAATAAATCCAGTTCAAATGCGCTGACACTGCCTTCGGCAGAGTAAGAATTGCCCAGCGCCGTTTGATTGCCTTCGCCCGTCAGGGCACGTGAGCGCGTCCCGCTGACACCGGCGCTCAATGACGGGAAGAGATCGGCACGTTGCTCAGCGTATTGCGCATGCGCGGATTTTACACTCGCCACCGCTTCACGTAAGTCGCGGCTACTGTCCAACGCCATGCCGACAACCTGATTGAGTTGGCTGTTCAGCACATAATCCTGCCAACGGATAGCGCGATAATTGACGGCAGTCCCTTGCAGGTTAGGGTAGGCTTCCCCGGTCGGGTTTGTCGCCTTCACGGCATCCACAGGACGATCATAATGCGGATCCAGCGACACGCAGCCCGCAAGGAAGCAGGGTAAAAACACGGTGAAAAGTTTTGCAGTCATGGTCATTATTCCTTCACCTTCGCTGCTGAGTCGGTTGACCGGGCAGTGTCATGCGGCTGTGCCGGAAAGACCCGGCGGACCAGCACAAAAAACAGCGGTACAAAGAAAATAGCCAGCAGGGTGGCGGTTAAGGTGCCGCCAATAATACCGGTACCGATGGCGATACGGCTGTTGGCCCCCGCGCCCGTGGAGATCGCCAGCGGCAGTACGCCTGCGGTAAAGGCCAGTGAGGTCATGATGATGGGACGCAAGCGCATCGTCGCCGCATGAACCGCCGCGTTTATCAGGCTCTCGCCCTTGCGGTAGTGCTCTTCAGCGAACTCCACAATCAGAATGGCATTCTTCGAGGAAAGTCCGATGATCGTGAGCAGCGCAACCTGAAAGTAAACGTCATTTTCCAGGCCACGCAGCGTAATCGCCAGTAGTGAGCCGATGACGCCCAACGGCACCACCAACATCACCGAAAGCGGCACTGCCCAGCTCTCATACAGGGCGGCCAGGCACAGGAACACCACAACCAGTGAAATGCCATACAGCGACAGCGCCTGATTACCGGAAAGTTTTTCCTGATAAGAGAGCCCACTCCAGGCGAAGGTGGTGCCCGCAGGCAAGGTCGCCGCAAGTTTTTCCATTGCGGTGATGGCATCCCCGGAGCTTTTCCCTTCGGCGGCCGATCCCTGAATTTCATAGGATGCCAGGCCGTTGTAACGTGAAAGCACATCCGGGCCATAGGACCATTTCGACGAGGCAAAGGACGAGAAGGGCACCATGGTGGTGTTATTGCTGCTGTCTGTTCCGCGGACATACCATTGATCAATATCCTCTGGCTTGCTGCGGAACGATTGATCGCCCTGCATATAGACTTTCTTCACGCGGCCGCGGTCGGAGAAGTCATTGACATAACTGCCGCCAATGGCTGCGCTGAGCGTATTATTGATGTCGCTGATGGTCAGGCCCAGTGACTGTGCTTTCGCATCATCGATACTGACATCCAGCTGCGGCAGGTCCGGCAGCGAGTTGGCACGTACAGCGCTGAGATCCTTATCCTGATTCGCTTTTGCAATCAGCTGATCGCGCATTTTCAGCAGTTGATCGCGTGCGGTAGCACCACGCGCTTGCAGCTCAAACGTGAAGCCGTTGGATTGACCCAGCCCGGAGACGGCGGGCGGCGACAGCACAAAGATCTGGGCATCACGAATCCGCGACAGCGCCGCCATGGCGCGGCCTGCAATCGCATCAGCACTGTTCTCACTGCCTTTACGGTCACGCCAGTTCTTAAGCGAGATAAAGCCGACCCCCGCATTCTGTCCGTTACCGGCAAAACTGAAGCCGTCTACCAGCATGCTAACGTTAACGTTATCTTTCTCCTGGGTGGCGAAATACTGCTGGACCTGACGACGGACTTCACGGGTGCGATTTTCCGTCGCGCCCGGTGCCAACTGATACTGCACCATGATGTAACCCTGATCTTCGGTCGGCAGAAAGCCGGTTGGCAGGCGCATATAGAGTACGGCACAGCCGATCAACAGCACGCCGTACAGCAGCAGATAGCGCAGGGAACGGTGCATGACCTTCCCGACGCCACGTTGATAGCGTGCCTGCACGTTTTCATAGCGCTGGTTAAACCAGCCAAAGAAACCGTTGCGACCGCTGTCGTGATTGTGCGGTTTAAGCAAGGTGGCACAGAGGGCGGGCGTCAGCGTCAGCGCCACAATCACCGACAGCACCATGGAAGAGACGATGGTGATAGAGAACTGACGGTAAATCACGCCTGTTGAACCGCTAAAGAAGGTCATCGGCAGGAACACGGCAGAGAGCACCAGCGCGATGCCAACCAACGCACCAGTAATCTCCCTCATCGATTTCTCGGTTGCTTCTCGCGGGGGTAATCCCTCTTCGCGCATCACGCGTTCGACGTTTTCAACCACGACGATGGCATCATCGACGAGCAAGCCAATGGCGAGCACCATGCCGAACATGGTAAGCGTGTTAATCGAATAACCAAAGAAAGACAGCACACCAAAGGTGCCCAGGAGAACGACCGGAACTGCAATCGTGGGAATCAGCGTGGTGCGGATGTTTTGCAGGAACACAAACATCACAATCACCACTAAAATGACCGCTTCGACCAGCGTTTTCACCACTTCTTCAATCGAGATTTTAACGAAGTCAGTGCTGTCGAGCGGATAGGCTATTTCATAGCCCGCCGGCATGCTGCTCCGGAATTCGTCAATGGTGGATTTCACCTTTTCGGCGGTGGAGAGTGCATTAGCGCCAGATGCCAGTTGGATAGCCATACCGGATGCCGGATGGCCGTTCGCCATGACATTGGCACTGTAGTCTTCATCGCCCATTTCTACGCGTGCGACATCGCTCAGACGGACCACAGAACCATCGGCCTGGCTTTTCAGCACAATGTTGCGGAACTGCTCAGGGGTTTGCAGGCGTGAACGCGAACGTACCGTCGCCACCAGTTGTTGTGTGTTGCTGGACGGTTGCGCGCCCAGCTGCCCGGAAGACACCTGGGTATTTTGACTCTCAAGAGCGGTGGTGACATCAGAAGGCATCAGCGAATACGACGCCAGCTTGCTGGGATCGAGCCAGATACGCATCGCGTACTCGGCGCCAAAAACCTGTACGTTACCGACGCCTGTCACGCGCGCCAGCGTGTCTTCCATGTTGCTGACCATATAGTCGGCGACATCGGAAGAGCTGCTTTTATTGCTTTTATCGTACACCGCCAAAATCAGCAGAAAGTCGCTCTGGGCTTTCTGCACGGTCACGCCCTGTGAGGTCACGGCGCTCGGCAAGCGGCTTTCGGCCTGCTGCACCTTATTCTGCACCTGGACCTGAGCAATATCGGGATCGGTGCCCTGTTTAAACGTGACATTGATTTTCACCTGACCGGTGGATGCGGTACTGGTCGAACTGAAATAGAGCAGTCCATCCAGTCCGGTGAGCTGTTGCTCAATGACCTGGGTCACGCTGCTTTCCAGCGTTTCCGCCGATGCGCCCGTATAGGTGGCCTGAATACTGATTTGTGGCGGTGCCACATCGGGATACTGCGCCACGGGCAGGCTGCGAATACTCAGGATACCGAACAGCATGATGCAAAGGGCGATCACCCAGGCAAAGACCGGCCGACGGATAAAGAACTGCGCCAACATATCAGTGACCCTCGCTGGTCGGAGCGTTATCGCCCGAAGAGACGTCTACCGCTTTCACCTGCATGCCCGCCTGAACTTTTGCGGTGCCTTCAACAATCAGCTTGTCACCCTGGTTTAGGCCGGAAGTAATCAGCCAGTTATTGCCGATTACGCGGTCGGTCACTACGTCGCGACTTTCGACTTTGTTCTCTTTATCGACCACCAGCGCGGTAGCATTGCCTTTCGCATCACGGGTGATGCCTTGCTGAGGCGCCAAAATGGCATCGCTTTTCACGCCGTTGGTGACGCTGGCGCGCACGTACATGCCCGGCAACAGTTCATGTTGGGGATTGGGGAAAATCGCACGCAGCGTCACAGTGCCCGTCGCCTCATCCACCGAGACCTCGGTCAGTTCCAGCTTGCCGGGATGATCGTAGGTCGTACCATCTTCCAGTTTCACCGTCACGGGCACGTCATCTTTGTTCTGCTGCAGTGACGCCTGTTGGCGTCTCAGTTTGAGCAATTGCACGCTGGATTGCGTGAGATCGACATAGATGGGATCCAGTGCGCGAATCGTCGCCAGCGCGGTGGTCTGGCTGGCGGTCACCAGCGCGCCAGGCGTAACCGATGAAATCCCAATGCGACCGCTAATCGGCGCTTTGATTTGGGTGTAATTCAGGTTGATGCGCGCACTTTCGACGGCAGCACGGTACTGATCCACGGAAGCAACGTTCTGTTGATACGTTGCCTGCGCATCATCCGCATCCTGACGTGAAACGCCGTTATCTTTCACCAGTGCGGCATAGCGTTCGGCTTTCAGTTTGCTGCTCTTCACCAGAGCCTGCGCATTCTTAAGTTGTGCGACGGCCTGATCGTAGCTGGCCTGATAGCTGGCCGGATCGATCTGATACAGCACCTGTCCGGCTTTCACCTCATCGCCTTCGGTGAACAGACGTTTCTGAATGATCCCATCCACCTGCGGCCTGACATCAGACGTCATACTGCCGGTGACGCGCCCGGCAAGCTGGCTGTCCAGTGTCACCGATGCGCTTTGCAACGTTTTTACCCCGACTTCGGTGGTCATGTTGGCATCGGCGGGAGGACTGTTTTGATCGCAGCCCGCGATCATCACGACCAGCCCGACGATCATACTGCGCTGAAAAGTTTTCATGAATTACCCTGTAATGAACGTTCATTCTCAGCGTGCAGTGTAATAAATGCACAAGAATCTGTATGTCAGCAAAGCGAAAAGAAGGATGTCCAGAAATGAGCAGCGCGGCTGCATTGTTCAGAGACGCGCCTGGAGAATGAGCCTGAAGGCGAGCGAATTCCGCCGCCTTACAGCCTGGTGGCGTGTTTCTGCGCGGGCTCCATTTCATACCACGCTACATGAAATGCTTGAGATGCGTTATTTGTGGCAGCGGCCTGTCCGGAGGGAAAATACTCAACGGGTGATTTTTCTGGGCCAGGAACCGCATACGTTGTTAGAGGATGCCGTGCGGGCCGCATTGTGGTTGCCTGCGGCCCGAAGCCCGAAGCCCGAAGCCCGAAGCCCGAAGCCCGAAGCCCGAAGCCCAAAGCCCAAAGCCCAAAGCCCAAAGCCCAAAGCCCAAAGCCCAAAGCCCAAAGCCTGCGGCCGGTGGCGTGTTTGTAAGCACGAACCGCCTGCAAAGACGCGCTGCCTTTCCAGAGCATTAAGTGCTCAACGTCTCGCATCCGGCGGTCGGGTGAGACCAGACAGAAGACGCCACCGGTTCCCGTGGCGCGCATAAAACCGTTCTCACCGAGAATGGGAGGTAGCTCAAAATTCCACCCAAAGGTATTATAAAGGTTATGTTTGTGGTGTTAGATTGGCCTTACCAACACCGGGGAACACACCATAATGAAAACGAAAACGGCCAGCCTGTCATTGATGATGTTTGTGGAATGGTTTATCTGGGGCGCGTGGTTTGTCCCGCTCTGGGCCTTCCTTAGCAAAAATGGTTTCACGCCCGTCGAGATTGCGTGGTGCTATGCCTGTACCTCCATCGCCGCCATTCTGTCGCCCATTCTGGTGGGATCGCTGGCAGACCGCTTTTTTCAGGCCCAGAAAGTGCTGGGTGTGCTGATGAGCGTGGGCGCCGGGCTGATGTACTTCGCGGCGCAGCAAACGCACTTCAGCGGTTTCTTTCCCCTGTTGCTGCTGTATGCGCTGACCTATATGCCCACGATTGCCCTCACCAACAGCATTGCGTTTTCGCATGTAGCAGACGTGGAGCGTGATTATCCGCGTATCCGCGTGCTGGGTACGCTCGGCTGGATCGCATCCGGTATCGTCTGCGGTTTTCTGCCGTCGTTACTGGGCTTTGGCGACATCTCCGCCAGCAATGTGCCGCTGCTGATTACCGCCGCCAGCTCGCTGCTGCTGGGTATATTCGCCTTTATGCTGCCCGCCACGGAGCCTAAAAGTACCGGCGCCTTTAGTGTGCGAACCGCGCTGGGCCTGGATGCCCTGCATCTGTTAAAAGATCGCAGCTTCCTGGTCTTTTTTGTCTGTTCCTTCCTGTTCAGTATGCCGCTGGCGTTCTATTACATTTTTGCCGAGGGCTTCCTGACCGAAGTGGGCCTGGCGCACGCCACGGGCTGGATGACGTTAGGGCAGATGTCCGAAATTCTGTTTTTACTGGCGCTGCCGTTCTTTATCAAACGTTTTGGTATCGGCAAGGTCTTGCTGCTCGGCCTGGTGACGGCCGCGCTGCGTTATCTGTTTTTTGTTTTTGGCAGCGATCAGAACCTGCTCACCTATGGCCTGTTATTTATGGGCATTCTGCTGCACGGCGTCAGCTATGACTTTTACTTTATTACTGCCTACATCTACGTCGATAAAAAATCCCCTGTGAGCATGCGCAATGCGGCGCAGGGATTAATTACCCTGGCCTGTCAGGGAATCGGCAGCCTGTTAGGTTATCGCCTGGGGGGCTATCTGATGCAGGAGATGTTTGCCTATGGTCAACCGCGCAACGGCCTGACGTTCAACTGGGCGGGAATGTGGCTGTTTGGCAGCGTGATGATCATATTGATTACCGTGGCGTTTATTCTGCTGTTCCGCGATACGAAAAAACGCAGCGATGAGCTTAACGTGGTTGAGCCTGCCGCCGCGACGGAAAGCCAAAAATAAGGAAGAGAAGATGATTACCGTACAACAAAGGATCACCGGCGCATTTTATGGTCAGGCGCTTGGCGATGCCATGGGCATGCCGTCAGAACTCTGGCCGCGAAGCCGCGTGAAAGCACATTTTGGCTGGATTGATCGTTTTCTGCCCGGCCCGGCAGAGAATAACGCCGCCTGCTATTTCGGCCGCGCCGAGTTCACTGACGATACATCGATGGCGCTGGCGCTGGCCGATGCCATCATCCGTCATGACGGAGAGATCGTCGCTGAAACCATTGGTCTTAACATCCTGCGCTGGGCAGAAGGGTTTGACGCGTTTAATAAAAATGTTCTGGGGCCCACATCAAAAATCGCGCTGCGCGCATTACAGGCCGGCCAGCCGATCAGCGCGCTGGAAAACAACGGCCTGACTAATGGGGCGGCGATGCGTATTGCCCCGCTGGGCTGCCTGTTACCCGCGCGAGATTTGCACGGTTTTATTGATGCGGTTGCGTTGGCTTCCAGCCCCACCCACAAGGCCGACGTCGCGATTGCCGGGGCAACCGTGATTGCCTGGGCCGTTTCCCGGGCGATAGAGGGCGCAGGCTGGAGACAGATTCGTGACGCGCTGCCTGCCGTCGCGCGTGCGGCGCAGGAGCGGCAGATAACCACCTTTAGTGCGGCCATGTCTGCGCGCCTTGAGCTGGCGTTTTCGGTCGTTGAACAGGGGCGCGGTGTTGAATCCACTATGGAGAACATCTATGCCCTGGTGGGAACAGGCACCAGCACCATCGAGTCCGTGCCCGCCGCCATCGCGATGGTTGAACTGGCAGGAACCGATCCCAACCGCTGCGCCATTCTTTGCGCCAATCTGGGCGGCGACACGGACACCATTGGTGCGATGGCGGTTGCCATTTGTGGTGCGCTTAACGGTATTGATGCCATTGACCCTGCGCTCCGACAGCAGCTGGATAGCGTAAATAAACTGGACTTTGAAAGCTACGGCCGGGCGTTTACCGCTTTTCGCCTCAAGCGGGAGGCGGCGCATGGTTGATTCCCACAGTGTGGCAACATTAGGCAACCGGGCCCCGATCGTCGTACTGGGCGCCGCCGTCGTGGATGTCATCGCCCGCGCCGAGCAGCTTCCCCAGCGCGGCGGCGACAGCGCGCTGCAGCAGCAAAGTATCAGCGTGGGAGGCTGTGCGTTGAACGTGGCGCTGGCGCTGCACCGCTTAGGTATGGATGCCGTTTCTGCGTTACCGCTCGGCCAGGGCGTCTGGGCTGAGCTACTCCGGCAAAAGCTTGCGGCCTGTGGCCTGACCAGCGTCACGGAAACCCACAAGGGCGACAATGGCTGGTGCCTGGCGCTGGTTGAACCCGACGGAGAACGCACGTTCCTGTCGGTGGCCGGGGTGGAGAACCAGTGGGATGAGGCGATGCTGGCCTCTGTTCCGCTTCACGCAGAAGGCTGGCTGTATCTGTCGGGTTATCAGCTCATCGGCAAGAATGCGGAAACACTGCTGTCCTGGCTGGAAGGGCTGGCAAACAGGCCGCGGCTGGCAATCGATTTTGGGCCGCGTCTGCCTGCGATCGCGCCGGATCACTGGCAGCGCGTGATGGCGCTGCAGCCGTTGATTACGCTTAATCGCCAGGAAGCCGAACACGTCTGGCACCAGCGTTTGCAGCAGGACGGGTCTTTTAACGCGCAGGCGCTGATTACCCAGTGGGCAAAACATTTTGCCAGCTCGCTGGTGGTCAGGCTGGATAGCGAAGGCGCAGCCTTCAGCCATCACGGACAGTACGGCTGGATCGCAGCATTCAAGACGGCGGTGGTCGATACGATTGGGGCCGGTGACAGCCACACGGGAGGATTACTGGCTGCGCTCGCATCTGGCTGGCCACTTGATAACGCAGTGGCGCTGGGGAATGCCGTCGCATCATTCGTGGTTGCGCAGCGTGGAGGCGATACCGCCCCCGACCGTGCAGCGCTGATTCGCCACTGGCAGCAGTGCCTTACTCGGCAATAAACACGTACAAATCACTGCGACAGTAGCTGATGCTGTATTCCAGAGGACGATCGCGCGCATCCAGCGCCAACTGCTTAATCACCAGTACGGGAATCCGCTCGGGCAGGGCAATGAGGCGCTGTAATTCGGCATCTGGCATTTGCGCACTGACGCGACTTTGCGTTTTCACCGGCTGGATCTGGTGGCGGCGAAAATAGTCGTACAGCGAAATACCGATGTCGCTGGCATCGTTGATCAAATCGCACGGCACCCAGGACGTTTCCACGGACACGGCCTGTTGATCGACATAACGCAGGCGCTTCAGCAAATAGACCTCACTGTCCGGGGGCAGCTGCAGCTTCTGCGCAATGTCATCTTCGCAACGGATACGATGTTTTTGCAGCCATTCCGTATCGGGCTTTTTACCCCGTAATACGACCTGCTGTGAAAATCCCTGCGGCTCTTTCAGTGAGTATTCCAGTGCGCGACAAATCTGCGTGCCATAGCCACGCGAGCGATGAACAATCCCTTCCTGAGAGAGCGCATCCATCGCTTTACGCACCGTGATGCGGGAAATCCCCAGAGAGTGTGAAAATTCGCGCTCGCTGGGCAACACCTCTTCGTGACGCAGCACGCCGTCGCGCACGGCGTCTTTAATCACCTGCACGAAACGTTTATAGAGCGGGGTTTTGCTCTCGGCGCTGAGCACGCTGCTCAGATGACTGAAAAGGGCATTATGCTGTGATGTCATTATTCTCGTCTGGGATACATAACCTTATCTGCTGGAATTCTATACTATCTCTCTTATCGCCGTACTGCTTTTGCAGGCTGCAAGTTGAGGATAGTCAAATGGAAACCTATTCACCCCAGGTAAAGCAACATAAACGTGCGCTGGTTGCGGGTTCGGTTGGCAACTTTATTGAGTGGTATGAGTTCGCCATCTATGGTTTTCTCGCCACGCTGATTGCGCAGAACTTTTTCCAGTTACAGGGCGAGTCGGCCTTGAGTGGGCTGATTCTCACCTGGGCCTCCTTTGCCGTCGCATTTTTCTTTCGGCCACTGGGTGCGCTGGTGTTTGGCCGTATCGGCGATCGCATCGGCCGCAAACCGACGCTGATTATGGTGCTGGTGTTCATGACGCTGGCGACCACGGCCATTGGCCTGGTGCCGACCTATGCCTCAGTGGGCATCGCAGCACCGTTGATCCTGACCGGGCTGCGTATCCTGCAGGGGCTGTTTGCCGGAGGAGAATACGGCGGTGCGGTCTCCCTGATGACGGAATTTGCGCCGCGAGGCAAGCGCGGCCTGTATGGCGCGTGGCAGTCGCTCACGGTGGCGCTGGGCCTGCTGGCTGGCGTCGGGCTGGTGGCGCTGTTGTCGTTTACGCTCAGCCCACCAGCCATGCTGGCCTGGGGCTGGCGCATTCCGTTTATCCTGGCATTACCGCTGGGCATGGTGGCGCTCTGGCTGCGGCTGGCAATGGACGAAACGCCCGGCTTTGTCCGTCAGCAACAGCAGCAGAAGGGGGGCAAAGCCGCACCGCTCCAGACGTTGAAAACCATTCTGCTGGCCGTGGCGCGCGTGATGCTGTGGTCAGCGGCGGGTTACACTTGTCTGGTCATTATGCCAGCCTACCTTCAGTCCGCCCTGCACACCGGACTGCACCAGGCGCTGGCGATCGCCGTGATTTCCAATCTGGGGTTTGCCTTGACCATTATTCCGGCGGGGATACTCAGTGACAGGATAGGGCGACGCCGGGTGATGGTGGTGGCCAGCGTACTGTTGCTGTTACTGGCGATGCCGCTGCTGAAGGTGCTGCAGGCGGAAACGGTGGCGTTACCCAGCAAAGCGCTGGTGGTGTTTATTGCAGGCGGTGTGGTGGGCTTACTGGCAGGGCCGGGGCCGGCGATGCTGGCCGAAATGTTTCCCACACGGGTTCGCTACACCGGACTGGGACTGGCGTATTCGCTATCGAATGCCGTTTTCTCGGGCTGTGCGGGGTTGATTATTACAGGGCTGGTCAAGCAGACGGGCAATCTGGATATTCCGGCGTGGTACATGATGGCAACGGCGTTGGTAACAATACCGGCACTGATGACGTTAAACAAAGACGATCATCTGCGCGATCTGGTATGAGGGTAAAACGGGAGCCAACGCTCCCGTTTTGAGACTTATTTGCGGCCCAGCAGGAAGCCAAGTACCACGCCAACGCCAGCGGCTACGGCCAGACCCGCGAACGGGTTAGACTGCACCTGATCCTTGATGCAATCAGCGGCATCACGTGCGGCGTAGGATGCCTGATTGGTGTAGCGGCGTGCTGCACCACGGGCACGGTGACGCGGGGAGTCAGTAACTTCACCCCATTGTTGCTCTGCGGCACCGGCGACTTCTTTCACTGCATCTTCAATTTTTCCTGACATGCTTCATCTCCTTGGTTATCACAGTCACCTAAAGCGTAGCAAAGCTTAGCCGTCGTGCTGCCCCAGGGCGCATTAATCTTCTGTTCAGGAGGCAAAGGTCAGGGGAAAATATCTGCCACCGCGTCATATCGCTGGCCTGAGAGGCGCGCAGTCAGAGGCGTGAAGCGGGGAAACGCGGCAACTCGCCAGTGGCTAATGTGTGCAGGGAAAAATCATTACCAGCTGTTTCACAAAACGGCATTGCCCGGAGCGGTGGCGTACTGAGGGTACCAGCTCACCAGAAAGTGGCGAATATGGTCGAAGCACCATTCCGCATCCTCCGACTGAGGGCAGTAGTACTGAATTGTGATTTTTTCATAGCGGCGCTGACGTTGCTGCAGCGGCGACCAGCCCCAGTCGAGTACAGCACGGGCATAGTTGACCAGCGCATCCGCTGCCAGCCCATGCTGTTGCGCCTGCTCTTTGAGATAGGTGTAAAACGCGGTTTCCAGCTGCAGCGTCTCAGCATGTGAATGGCCAGGCAACTCGGGACGAAAGGCGATATCAATAAACCCGCACACCGCGTTTTCCTGCTGTTGCCAGTCGCAGGCCAGCGTCATGAACAGCCCGTCCTGAAGATTCACCTCTTCCACCAGACGCTGCAGGTTTGCTGAGTGGCGCAGCACCGCAACCTCTTCAAGGCGCTCTGTTTCCAGCGTTAAGTCGATGCCGCAGGGATTGACCGTACCGTCTTCATTGCGGGTCGCCGGGAAGGGAAAATCGATATAGCCGTTGTTATCCAGACGCTTTTCCATGTGAAGGATGACCTGTCTCTTGACGTTTCCTGACACTATACCATTCTGCGCCCGGATTCACCCCTCTACGGGCAGGTCCAGGTGATCAGGGTATCCTGATAGGGATTGATGAGCCGGAACTGCTTGTCCGACAGGCGTTGCGCATAATAACCCTCACGCGTGACGGCGGAAGGAATGTACTGGAAGCGATCCTGCGACTGCAGCGGACCGCTCTGCACGCTTGCGCCGTCCCGACTGACGCTAAATGAGGTGACCAGATCGAAAATCGTCCCCTGGGTCTGGCCCAGCGACTGACCGTAAAGGGTGCTGACCTCGCCCGGGCATTCCACGCCTTTCGGCGACGATGAGCAGCCCGCAAGCAGTGCCATAAAAATGAAAACTACCGATCGCAACATATCCTGTCCCTGCCCAAGTCCATGAAAGCGGTGAACGATTCTATCCTGTTGCGCCGCAAATAACATGATCATAGCAGTTCTGCGACACAGGCTGATTTGTGCTTTGCTCAAAGGTTAAGCAACAGAAATGCAAAAGATGACTTTGAGGTGGAATAAACGTTATTCTTGCCATCTTTGCGCATCGCTTAAGCAAATTCAGGGATAAATGATGAAAGAAGAAGAAGCCAGCCTAATGATTATTCGCCACGCCATCGAATCGCTGGATGCAGAAAAAAGGCAGCAGGTCATTGCCTGTGCCGCTGAAATTCGCGATGTGATGAGCAGCTTCGACAGCGAACACGCCGACCTGGCGTTAATGTTGGTCGCAGCAGAAGTGGCTGCAGACTAATTGAGCCGTGGTTTACCCGATGCCATCCCGCCCGTTCGGTTTTCTGGTGGTGCGCAGGGCAGGTGAGCGGCTGTCTCTCCGGCACGCCTGAATCCCTGCGGCAACCTGTCCCGTCCTGCTCTGCCTGGCTTTTATTGTGATAAACTCCCCTGACAATGGGAAATGACGTATTCAGCGGAGGAAATCAGATGAAAGCAGTCCGTCTTGCCCTGTGCCTGTTGGCCTGTTATAGCGCGTCAGCGTGGAGCGAAAGCGAATTCCAGATCCATTGTCCCGGTCGGCCTACCATGACCATTTCACGCGCTGAATATGGGCTGAGTACGCTCTCCTGGCCCAAACAGCACTTCCAGATTGCGGCGGGGCAACTGAACACGCAGATTGAGGGCGGTGACAAAGTGGCCATTACCCGCTTCCGCAACGGCGATCAGTTGATCGTCAACAAAAGCAATCTCGACACCTTCTTTGTCTACCATGACAGCGACGCGCTGGTGCCCTGCAGCCGCAGCGCGAAGCGTGACGTGGACGTCCTGAGCCTTGAGCGCTACGACGACAGACAACGTAACGACTCCTGATTTGCCGCGATAAGGAATGCCAATGCAGATTACCCTCACTGATAAGGTGACCAGTAAAGATCAGGATGAACTCCGGCTGGGCCTGAATGCGCATAACAGCAAATTTTTTGACGTGGACCTGATTAAACCGCTGGGGCTGTTTATCTGTGATTCTCAGGGGAAGAAGCTGGCAGGGTTAACCGGTACGACGACAGGTAACTGGTTACGCATCGATTTGCTTTGGGTCAGCGACAGGCTCCGGGGGCAGGGCACAGGAAGTCAGTTGGTGCTGGCGGCAGAAAAAGAGGCGCGCCAGCGAGGATGCCGTTTTGCCCAGGTCGATACGGCCAGCTTTCAGGCTCGGCCCTTCTACGAAAAGTTGGGCTATCACGTCCGGTTAACGCTTGGCGACTATATTCACCATCACCAGCGCCATTATCTGACCAAAATCCTGTAACTACAGCACCGCCTGCTGGCGCAGATCCAGCGGGTGCAGCTCTGCCTCGTCGATAGCGGCCAGCCAGCCGGACAGGGTCACTTTCTGCCATGAAAGATGGCCGCGCGTGGTGCTCATCAGCACCACGTCAGGGCGCAGAGTCCGGTAGAGCTCCAGCGAAGCGGCCAGTTCGGCAGGATTGCTCTCGGGCACCAGCACGGTTATCCAGCGGTCATGCTGACGCGTGAGCGTATCACCGACAAACAAGTAGGTCAGGCCGTTAGGGGAAGCGTAAAGATAGCTGCAGCTGCCGGGCGTGTGACCGGGCGTCGGCAACAGGTGAAAATCACCAAAATGCGTTTCCTGCTGCGTGAAGGTATCGTCAGGTTCGACAAAGCGGCTGATCTGCCCCAATGAGCTGCTGTGGCAGTAGAGCGCGCTGTTAAAGCGCTGCTGGATACGCGCCGCGCCGGGCGCGGATTCATGCCAGTGGGTCAGGTAATGCCGGATTACGCCGTTATCGTCCGCCAGCACTTCATGATCCAGCGGGTTTTCTACCCGTCCAATCAGTAAATTGCCGCGCGGATGACGCAGCAAAAAACCATGCATCATAATGTCTTCGGTACCTTCGGCCGGAAACTCCGGCGTTGAGATCCACAAATCGTCATACAGCGGCTTCAATGTCGATCTCCTGCAACTTCAGCTATGTGCGCAATACGGGATGTCCGCTCGCCTGTAATACAACCTGACCCTGATTCACCTGCAGCGTGGCCGTTGCACCCAGAGGTAAGGTGACGGTATCCGGAGCGTGACCGAAGTCCAGGTCGCTGATAACCGGCAGGCCGCTGACCTCGCGAATGTGCTGCCAGACCGTAGGGAAATCAAATCCGTTGTCGTACTCCGACAGAGCGGTACTGGTGAAACTGCCGGTGACAATTGCCTGCTGTCTGGCCAGCACGCCGCATTGGTGCAACTGCAGCAGCATACGTTCAATACGGAACGGATGCTCATTAACATCTTCGATAACCAGAATGCCGTTCTCAATCTGCGGCAGCCATGGCGTCCCGATTAGCGAGCAGAGCATCGCCAGGTTGCCGCCCCACAGCGTCCCCTGCCAGTGGCCGTTATCGGGTGTTTCACTTTGCCAGGCCACCTTGACTGTAGGTGATGTCAGCGCATGCCAAAAGTGCTGCAGGGTAAATTCGGATAAAACCTCAGCGCCAAAATTGCCCGCCAGCATCGGTCCACTGAAGCTAATCAAACCGGCATGTTGGAGCAGCGCTAACTGCAACACGGTGAAGTCGCTGTGCCCACAGATGGCCAGCGGCTGGTGCGCTAAACGACGCTTCAGGCCGGCATAATCCACCGACGGCAGCAGCCGTGTTGCGCCATAACCGCCGCGCACCGCCAGCACAATATCGGGTAGGGTTGCTAAGTCAGCCAGTTCATTAATATCGCCTGAGCGCGCCTCGTCGGTGCCAGCAAAGCGCTGGAAGCGCCGCGCGATGACGGCGTCATTGTCCACGCGATGTCCTTCCGCACGCAGGCGTTCAACCCCGAGCAGGGCCGCAGGTTGATTATGGCAATAACCTGAAGGGGCAATAAGACGGATGGAACGTGACGTCATAGTAAATTCCTGAAATTAGTCAGTGACAGACTTCACGATAATGACGAAAAACCGTAAATAAGTCATCAGACTGCTGTAATTAGGATAAACGGTAATTTTGCAATTCAGCCGGCTCGGTATGATAGCTTCCGCCACTTCTGCGACGAGATAAAAAATTGCTAAAAATTCGCTACTTTGTCATTTCAGCCTTGCTGCTGACGGGCTGTGCCAGTGAACCGCCGCATACTTACGTTAAAGAGAAGAATACGCCGTTAACCCAGGCACCGCCTTCACGCATCAGCGGAACCTGGTCACTCTTTACCGAAACGGCCGCCAGCCAGTATGGCGTGGATGAAAAACTGATCAGCGCCATTATCAATGTGGAGTCCGGTGGGAACCCTGGCGTGGTCAGCCGTTCTAATGCGGTTGGATTAATGCAGATCAAAGCCTCAACCGCGGGCCGGGAAGTGTATCGCACCCAGGGGCGCTACGGTCAGCCGAGCAACGCAGAGCTGCGCGATCCGGCCAGAAATATTGATATTGGTACCGCGTACATCAAAATTCTGCAGCAGTCTGCGCTTTCGGGCATCCGCGATCCCCTCACGCTGCGTTACGCCACTATTGTTTCCTATGCAAACGGTGCTGGCGCGTTACTGCGCACCTTCTCCAGCAATCGCGATCGGGCCATTGCCATGATAAATGCCATGACGCCGGACGAGTTTTATCAGCACGTACAAAACAAACATCCTGCAGCCCAGGCGCCACGCTACCTGTGGAAAGTCACCACGGCTTACCGCGCTAACAGCTGATCCTCATGTTTTCTCCTCACCTTCCTTTTTGGCAGGTGAGGAGAGAACAGTTAAGTGGTCAGCAGCCTTGCCGTGGGATAATCCACAATCAGCACATTCACATAGCCACCCCGCAGCGCCCCGCGAATCGCCTGTGCTTTCTCTTTGCCGCCTGCCAGCGCCACCACCTGCGCGCACTGTCGCACCTGTTCCAGTTCCATGCCAATGACCGGATCCTCATCGGCGTTCAGCACGGGTTGACCCTGTTCATCAAAATAGTGCAGGCAAATATCCCCCACCGCGCCGCGCCCGGCCAGGGTGCGTAACATGGTTGCATCGTAGTAGTTACCCGAATTGCGCAGCAGCGCAGAAGGTTCAAGATCGCCAATGCCGACAATGGCTAAGTCCACCTCATTAAACTTATTCAGCACTTCGGCGACGTCAGGATTGGCGGCCAGCCGCTGGCGATCCGTGACCGAATGTTCAATGGATTGAGAGGGCAGCAGCCAGGCGGGGCAATTCAACAGCGCGGCAAGATTTTGCGTCAGTATCGTAGCCTGGACGTTTCCGTTGGCCCCCACGCCGCCCAGCAGCTGAATCACCCCTTTACAGGCGTTATTGAGAGGATGCAGGGCATCCACCATCGCACGAATGGTGCCGCTCCAGGAGGAGATGCCAATAAGTTCGTCCGCGCGCAGTCGGGTTTCAAGATAGTGCGCCGCCGCCGATCCAATCGCCTGTTTGATCTCGCCAGCGGACGCCTGTTCTGGCACATCCACCACAATCGCCTGCGGCAGCTGATAGCGTTGCTCAAGCGCTTTTTCCAGTTCCGGAAAGACATTCGCAGGCGGCACCACGCTGATTTTTACCACGCCTTCTTTCACGCTGCGGTTCAGAATGCGCGATACGAACGACTGAGACAGCTTGAGTAGCTGTGCAATATCGGACTGCTTCCTGCCTTCGACATAGTAAAGTGTGGCAATTTTTACCATGAGTCGCTGTTCATCCTGCTTCGCCATTGGTTTTTTTCCTCTCGTGTTCTGCCTGCCATTGTTAACCACCCACGTAAAAATCACAATCCACGGCAATTTGTGATCATTTTCGCTTTTTATCACTTCCTGTCTGGACGGCGTCATCCGCAAGGCGCATAGTGGGTTTGAATATAAAATCATTATTGAATATATATTCATAAAGGGAAAAGACTTTGGTCTGGCAGCGCATGTAAGTGTGAGACTTTCACGCATTGCCTGTCAGCACGGGGCAATAACACCCACCCTGAATATATATTCAGTGTAGACTTAAAATTCAATAGGTGAGCTATGAATCCTTTTATGCTTTCGGTAAATGAGCTTGAAAAACGAGCGCGTTCAGTGCGCCGCCGCATTATTCAGCTTAACGCGGGCAGCCCGGCGGGAGGGCACACCGGCGCGGACCTGTCGCAGGTTGAAATCCTGACTGCGCTCTATTTCCGCATCCTCAACTGTGCGCCCGACCGGACGGCAGATGACGAGCGTGATATCTATATCCAGTCAAAAGGTCATGCCGTGGGAGGATATTACTGTGTGCTGGCGGAAGCCGGGTATTTCCCGCTGGAGTGGCTGGCGACCTATCAACATGCACACTCCGCTTTACCGGGGCATCCGGTGCGGCAAAAGACGCCGGGCGTCGAACTGAACACGGGCGCGCTGGGGCACGGATTGCCCGTGGCGGTGGGCATTGCGCTGGCGGCGAAGAAGAGCAACAGTCGGCGGCGTATTTTTGTCGTGACCGGCGACGGCGAGCTGGCAGAAGGCAGTAACTGGGAAGCGGCGCTGGTGGCAGCCCATTACGGGCTGGATAACCTGATTGTGATTAACGACAAAAACAAACTCCAACTGGCGGGATCGACGCGTGACATTATGAACACCGATCCGCTAGCGGAGAAATGGCGTGCCTTTGGTCTGGCGGTGAGTGAATGCCAGGGCAATGACATGGCATCGGTGGTCAGCGCACTCGAACAGCCGCCGGTAAGCGGCAAACCGCGGGTGATTATCGCCCACACGGAAAAAGGGTTTGGTATCTCCTTTATCCAGGGCAAAGCGGAATGGCACCACCGGGTGCCCAAGGGTGAAGAAATCGACCGGGCACTGGAGGAGTTAAAAGATGAGTAAGGCACAACATCTGGCAGAGGTCATGGTAGAAGCATTGATGGCGGCGGTTGATCGCGGTATCGATGTGGTTCCGGTGGTGGCTGACTCCACCTCAACCGCTAAAATCGCGCCGTTTATTAAGGCGTTTCCCGGCCGGTTAATTAACGTGGGCATCGCCGAGCAGGCGCTGGTGGGTACGGCTGCCGGGCTGGCGCTGGGCGGAAAAGTGGCTGTAACCTGTAACGCCGCACCCTTTCTGATCTCCCGTGCTAACGAGCAGGTGAAAATCGACGTCTGTTATAACAATACTAACGTTAAGCTGTTTGGGCTGAATGCAGGAGCCAGCTACGGCCCGCTCGCCAGCACGCACCACAGCATTGACGACATCGCCATCCTGCGTGGATTTGGCAATATTGAAATCTACGCGCCTTCCTGTCCCCTTGAGTGCCGCCAAATCATCGACTATGCCCTTGATCATGTGGGGCCGGTTTATATTCGGCTGGATGGCAAAGCGTTGCCGCAGTTGCATGACGACGAATACCGCTTTACACCTGGGGCGATCGATCTGCTGCGCGAAGGCCATGACATTGCGCTTGTTGCCATGGGCTCAACGGTACATGAGGCCGTTACCGCCTCAGAGCAGCTGGAAACGCAGGGGGTTTCCGCCGCGGTAATCGCCGTGCCTTCTCTTCGTCCCTGTAACACTCAGCAACTGCATAATCTGCTGAGTCACTACCGTAGCGTCATCACGGTTGAAGAGCACAACATCAATGGTGGCGTAGGCAGCCTGGTGGCGGAGGTCCTGGCCGAGAACGGCTTGCCGGTTAAGCTGTTGCGTCTGGGCATTGCGGATGGCGAGTACGCCATCGCTGGCGATCGCGCCTCCACCCGGGCCTGTCATGGCATTGACGCCAGCAGCGTGGCGGCTCAGGCGCTGCGCCTTTGCACAGGAGGCTGACGATGCACGAGTCCGTGATTCTGGCTATTGATGAAGGCACCACCAACGCCAAAGCGGTCGCCGTAAATCGTCAGGGAAAAGTGGTGGCGCGGGCCAGTCAGGGCCTGACGCTGCAGCATCCGCAACCCGGTCTGGCCGAGCAGGCCCCCATGGCCATCTGGCTGGCCGTCAGGCAGGCGATAGCCGACTGTCTTGCCCAGTGCGCCGACGCACCGGTCGCGGCGGTTGCGATCAGCAATCAGCGTGAATCGGTTTTGATATGGCAGCGCCGGGACGGCATGCCGCTCACCCCGCTGGTGAGCTGGCAGGACCGCCGTTCGGAATCGTTTTGCCGCGATCTTCATCTGTCTGGACAGGCCGGGAAGATTACGGCGCTAACCGGGCTGGCGGTCGATCCTATGTTTCCTGCCGCCAAGCTGACCGGCATGCTGGCGTCACTGCCTGACGGCGTTGCCAGAGCGGCGGCGGGGGAGTTATGTATTGGTACAGTGGACAGCTGGCTGACCTGGCAACTGTCGGCGGGAGAGTGCTTCGTCACCGACCATGCCAATGCGGCACGCACGCAGCTTTACAGTCTGCACACCAACGACTGGGATGATGAGCTGCTGTCCCTGTTCAGCCTGCCGCGCGCCGCGCTGCCGCAGATTACCGCCTCAGCGGGTTGTGCGGGCGTGGTTGCCTTAACCGATATTGCCGGTCTGGCACCTGGCACCCCGATCCTGGCACGCATTGGCGATTCCCATGCGGCGCTTTATGCCCAGCGCCGTGACGAGGCGGAAGTGGTTAAGGCAACCTATGGCACAGGCTCCTCGCTGATGATGTCGATGGCAACGCCGATCCTGACCGACAATGGCCTCAGCACCACCGTGGCGTGGCACGACGGTCAACCGCGCTTTGCGTTTGAAGGCAATATTACCCACACCGGTTCAGGTGCGGCCTGGCTGGGAAAAATGCTCGGCGTCACCGATCCCCAGCAGCTGACGGCAATGGCCGAAAGCTGTGATGACAATCAGGGCTGCTATTTTGTCCCGGCCCTGTCCGGACTGGGCGCGCCCTGGTGGGATTTAAAAGCCCGCGGCATGCTGTGCGGCCTGACCGATGCGGCCACCCCGGCGGTGCTGGCGCGGGTCGCGCTGGAGTCGATTACCTGGCAAATTGCTGATGTCTTTTTCGCTATGGAACAGGCAAGCGGCGACACATTACCTGCGCTGTGCGTTGACGGCAGTGCGACACAAAATCGCTGGCTGATGCAGTTTCAGGCGGACGTCCTGCAGCGCCCGCTGCATTGTGCGCCTACCGCTGAAGCCTCCGCGCTGGGGGCGGCACTGCTGGCAGGTAAACAGCTGGGATGGTGGCAACAGGGGAGTGATATGCAGGCTCTTCAGGGCGGCAACGTCGTGATGCCGCGCAGGCAGCTGGCGCAGAAAATGCAGGACAGCTATCAGGGCTGGCTGAACGCCGTTGCCCGCTGTCGCTATCAGCCCGCATAAGGGCTGCAAGAGGATCGGGCAGCGTGCCGCGATCCTCCGTTCGTCCCGGCGCTTAACGATTCGCGCGGCGTAGCTGGGCCGCGTCGTCATCGGGAACCGGCTTAAGATCGACCGGCGGCAAACTGCCCCCGCTGAATTCGACCTGACGGATCGGGAAGGCAAAGCGTATATTGCGTTCTTCCAGTGCCGCCATCAGCTGCAGGTTAATCTCCTGTTGAATATCCATGTACTGGTTGTAGTCGGCACTCAACACAAAATAGACCACTTCAAACGTCAGCTTCGAATCATCGAACGCCAGAAAATGGGCGCGGTCAAAGCGGGTCATCTCGATGCCCTGAATGATGGTTTTCACCTGTTCACTTATCTCGCGTACCTGCTCAGAAGGTGTGGCATAGCTGATACCAAACCTAAACACGATACGGCGCTGCTGCATACGTTTGTAGTTGTGAATCGTTTGCTGCAGCAGAATGGTGTTGGAACAGACGATCTGTTCACCACCCAGGCTGCGCAGGCGCGTGGTTTTCAGGCCGATATGTTCGATGGTCCCCGCGATGTCGCCAAAGACAATAAAATCACCGTGTTCGAAAGGCTTATCAAAGCCAATCGCCAGTGAGGCAAACACATCACTCAGCACCGTCTGAATGGCGAGGGCGATGGCAATACCGCCCACGCCCAGGCTGGCAACCAGCGCCGTAATGTCGATGCCCATGTTCGATAAAATGGCCAGCAGCATCATGACCCAAACCAGCACGCGCAGTAAAATGCCCATAATCACCGTGGTGACAGGATTGCGAACATGCTGCGGATCGCGCAGCAGGCTCTTTAACCACAGGCGGATGCCGCCATCGATCCACAGCGTAATCTGCACAATCAGGGCCAGGAACCAGCTGTGCGAGATCGTCGCGCGCCAGGCGTCAGGGAGATCGATAAAGCGCAGGGCGATAAGAAAGGAAAAAATCAGCAGCAGAAGCTGGCTGGTGCTGCGCAAGATCTCGACCAGAATACCGGTAAACCGGGCGTAGCGAACTTCGCTATAGTGGGCAATGCGGTTAGAGGTAAAACGAATCAGGCTGCGCAGCAGCCAGTAAATGACAAGGGTAGCAACGATAACAATAGCGCTATTGATCCAGAGTGTTTGATTGAAAAAAATGGACTGAAAATGACGCGAACTGAGCCAGTTTTCCATTGGGGAGATTCTCCTTGCTGGTTCCGGTTAAACGTGAAAGCAAGGGAAAGCATAGCCTGGATGCGCCGCCGGTGCGCGGCGCAGGATGAAGGGCGGATTACTGGAAGCGTTGTGCTTTGTCGCGCGCCTGGCGCTCTAAGGCAAAAATAATCTGCTGCAGCTGCCGCTCCTGATGGGGCTCAAGTGCAGTAAAACGGAAGCTCAGGCGAGGCGTCACTTTCGTCTCATTTTTATTGGTGATAATGCTGCGTTCGCCAATGTGCATAAGCTTAGCGCTGACGTTGAACTGGCCAAATTCCCCCAGTTCGACCTGCAGGCTGTTGAAATCGTCCCCGCTTTTCAGCCCTTCCGGCATCGCTTCTTCCACCAGAACACCAATGCCGCCCAGGGAGAGATCCTGTAAGCGCAGGCGCGCGGCTGTGCCGTCAGGCCACTGGCAATGGCACCAGAACTGCGGCTCCATAGGGGCGCTGATGCGGAAAAATTCCCGACGCTGGATTTGCCACAGTACGTCCGGCAGGGCGGCCTGAAAAGCAGGTAACCCCTCAAAGTCGGTTTTTTCCAGTGCCCCAAGGGCAAATTCGATTTTGGCGCCGTGGGTTTCGGCGAAGACCGTGATTTCGTTGCAGTGCAGCGCGTAGTCGTTATCGAGGTTATTGCTTCCCAGATCAAACACAATGCGCGTTTCATCGGCAGCCAGCATACGGCTAATAAACTGCCCGCGCGAAAAATTCACCAGCAAAGGTGTTTGTAACTGAAGCAGGTCCTTCATCACGCCAAGCACGGCCAGCGTGCCACGTTTCAGATACTGTTCTTTATCGGTTTCTTTCACTTGCTGGCTCCAGATGAGCAACGTTTTTTCACGTAATTATCCTGTTACTACCCGTTCGTTATCGGCGCACAATAATAAAGCTTTAACACAATAACCACTATCATTAACTGCTTGCGCTACATTTTTGGAAAAACGCGACTATACTTGGCGCAGTGAACCGCTTGATTAATCAGGCGATCGCCATTGACTAACCAAAAGGAAGGAGTAACGGATGGGTATTATTTCATGGATCATCTTTGGTTTAATCGCCGGTATCCTGGCGAAATGGATCATGCCAGGTAAAGATGGTGGTGGTTTCATCATTACCGTGATTCTGGGTATTATCGGTGCCGTAGTCGGTGGTTGGATCAGTACCTTCTTCGGCTTTGGCCGTGTGGACGGGTTCAACTTCGGTAGCTTCGTTGTCGCGGTCATCGGTGCGCTTGTCGTGCTGTTTATCTACCGCAAAGTACGCAGTTAACGCAGAACATGATGTAAAAAAAGGGCCCGCAGGTGACTGCGGGCCCTTTTTATATTGGCAATGACCTTGCCGTTATTGTGCGCTGCTCTGCGCCTCGGGAATATCGTGCGCGCTGTTACAGGTTTTCTCTTTCGGGCAATATTTATCCAGCAGCTTCAGCGTCACGCCGTTGGTCCAGCCGAAGCCATCCTGCAGCGGGTATTCACCGCCGCCGCCGCCGCCCAGGTTCGCACCTTCCACCACATATTTTTCGACCAGCTTATGCTCCTTGTCGTAGGTCAGCTGTACGTTACGCAGGAAACGTAAGCCCACCTGCTGAGCCAGTTGAGGTTTCTTGTAGTGCTCCAGGCCTTCTACCGCGACCCACTGCAGCGGTGCCCAGCCGTTAGGCGCGTCCCACTGTTGACCATTGTTCACCGTCGTGGTCACCAGGCCGCCCGGTTTGAGCAGCTGTTTTTCCACCGCGCTGGCGGTGCTGTCAGCCTGTTTGTCGCTGGCAATCTGCATATAGAGCGGAAACAGCGTGGCAGCGGTGAGCTGCGGATGGATCTGGCGTTTCTTCCAGTCATAGTCCGCGTACCAGCCCTGCTTGCTGTCCCACAGGTAACGGTTAACCGCCGCCTGACGTTTTTCTGCCCGGTCTGCAAAGGCCTTTGCCCGATCGTCCTGTTTGTTCAGGCGATAGGCGGTAGACAGGGTTTTTTCCAGGTGGAACATCAGGCTGTTCAGATCCACCGGGGCCAGTTGGGTGGTACGGATGGTGGCCAGGTTATGAGCGTCGGTGAACCAGCGCGAACTGAAGTCCCAGCCCGAGGCGGCTCCGGCACGCAGCTCGCGGTACATCTCGGCCTTGTTGCGCTGCGGCGCTTTACTGGCCGTCGTAATATCATCCATCCAGGATTCTGAACGCGGCACGTCGCGCGCATCCCAGTAGCGATTCAGCAACGTACCGTCGGCCAGCTTGATCACCCGTTTGCTGGCACTGCCCGCTGCGACGCTGTCGCTGTCTGCCATCCAGTAGTCGTATTCTTTTTGCAGCTGCGGCAGATAGCGGGTATAGGCTTTGTCGCCTTCATGGGTTGCCAGCAGATCGACCATCAGGCTAAAGAACGGCGGCTGTGACCGGCTCAGGTAGTAGGTGCGGTTACCATTAGGAATGTGGCCGTAGCGATCCAGCAGGGAAGCAAAGTTATCAACCATGTCCTGGACTTTGTCCCAATGGCCGCTCTCTGCCAGCCCCAACATGGTGAAATAGCTGTCCCAGTAATAAACCTCACGGAAACGTCCGCCCGGCACGACATAAGGCTTAGGCAGCGGCAGCAGCGAGTCGTATTTTCCCACACTGTTGGTGGTGCGGGTTAACACCGGCCACAGGCCGTTAATATGGTCGCGCAGATTCTGGCCTGCAGGCGGCACATATTTATCGCCGTCGCCAGGCAGGGTAAAATTCGCTGCAACAAACCGTTTTAAATCAAAGCCGCGCTGATTTTTTTGCATCTGCCAGTCGGCAAGAATTGACGAAGGATCGTACTTTGGTACTGCATCGGCAAACGTTTTTTGATCGGGGTAAAATTTCGCCTGTTGAACGGCATTAAACAATGGCCTTAAGCGGACATCCGGCGGCTGCGGTGGATTGTTCAGTAATCGGGATTCCTCTGCCGCCCAGCTGTTGGATACGCTGGCGCTCAGCAACAGGCTGAGCAGGATGGGCGCATGGCGTTGAGGCCGTTTTTTCGTTTTTACCTCAGTGTTCATCATCGGTGTTTCTCCTTGTCCGAAATGCGGCCCTGTGTAACGCATTGACCACCCAACAACTTTAGACCTTAACCACAATTTTCACCCTTAAGTGCGGCGGAAATGTGAAGCGGCATGAATTATTTATTTGCGGTATGTTAGAAAAAGGCATTTTTCAGGGCTTCGCTTGCCCTTGTGCACGTTTACCCGAGGCGGGAATAAAAGGAGAGCAGTATGGAGATTGTATGGTTTCATCCGTCGCAGAGCGCCACGGACTGGATACATGGCCTGCAGCAGCGTTTGCCCCAGGCCCGCGTGCGCGCGTGGGCACCGGGCGACAACGCGCCCGCAGACTATGCGCTGGTGCGTTCGCCACCGCCTGAAATGCTTCGTGGCCGCCACGCGTTAAAAGGCGTATTTGCACTGGGCGCAGGCGTGGATGAAATCCTGCGGCAGCTGGCGCAGCACCCTGATATGCTCACGGACAACGTTCCGCTCTATCGCCTGAAAGACACAGGCATGGCGCAGCAGATGCAGGAATATGCGCTGTGCCGCGTCCTGGGCTGGTTCCGACGCTTCGATGACTATCTCCAGCAGCAGCAGTCGGCCAAGTGGCAGCCGCTGCCTTCTTACCCGCGCGAAACCTTTCACCTCGGCATTTTAGGTGCAGGCGTACTCGGGCAGCAGGTCGCCGAAACGCTTAAGGCGCGGGGATTTCCGGTGCGCGTCTGGAGCCGTTCTCCGAAGCAGATTCCCGGCGTAACCAGCTTCGCTGGCGCGGCGGCGCTGAATGACTTCCTGCGCGAAACCCGGGTGCTGATTAACCTGCTGCCCAGCACGCCCGAAACGCGCAATCTGATTGATCATAAACTGTTGCAGCAGTTGCCGCAGGAGGCTTTTTTCCTTAACCTCGCCCGTGGCGATCAGGTCGTGGAAGCGGATTTACTCGCTGCCCTTGATCGCGGACAGTTGAAGGGGGCCGCGCTGGATGTGTTTCAGACTGAACCGCTGCCTGCCGATCATCCCTTATGGTTCCATCCGCGCGTAACAATTACCCCTCACAATGCGGCGGTCACCCTGAAAGAAGAGGCGATGGACTTTATTGCCCACGCTATCGGGCAGCTCGAAAGGGGTGAACATCCTCAGGGCCTCGTCGATCGTCAGCGCGGCTATTAATCACTGATGCCTTAACCGGCCTTTGCAGGAGCAGACAATGTATCCGGTAGATCTTCACATGCACACGGTTGCCAGTACCCACGCTTACAGCACGCTGCACGACTATGTGGCGCAGGCAAAACTGAACGGCCTCAAGCTGTTTGCTATCACCGATCACGGTCCGGACATGGCCGATGCACCGCATTACTGGCACTTCGTTAATATGCGCATCTGGCCACGGATCATTGATGGCGTGGCGATTCTGCGCGGTATCGAGGCCAATATTAAAAACCAGCAGGGCGAGATCGACTGCTCAGGGCCGATGCTGGAATCGCTGGATCTCATTGTGGCGGGCTTTCACGAAGCGGTTTATGCGCCGCGCGATCTTACACAGAATACCGAGGCGATGATTGCCGCCATGGCGGGCGGGCTGGTTCACATCATTAGCCATCCCGGCAACCCAAAATATCCCGTCGATATTCCCGCTATCACTGAAGCCGCCGCGCACTACGACGTGGCGCTGGAGCTGAATAACTCCTCCTTCACCCATTCCCGACCCGGCAGTGAACCCAACTGCCGGGCGATTGCGGAAGCGGTCGGCAAAGCGGGCGGGCGGCTGGCCTTCGGCTCCGATTCCCACACCGCTTTCACCCTCGGCAACTTCGAGCACTGCCTGCGGATTGCCAGAGAAGTGGATTTTCCCGAGGATCGCGTGTTAAATGTCACGCCGCGTCGCCTGCTCGATTTTCTGGAACTGCGTACCGGCAAACCTATCGCCGAGCTGGCTGACTTTTAATTTATCTCCTTCAAGGAATGTTGACGCATGAATGAGTTTTCCATTCTGTGCCGTATTATTGGCTCGCTGTTTAACCGCCATCCGCAGGATGCGCTGCTGGCCCCGCTGTTTACGCTGATTCGTGAAGGTAAACTGGCGGCACAGTGGCCGCTGGAGCAGGATGAGCTGTTAACGCGCCTGCAGCAAAACAGCGATCCGCAGGCGCTGGCAGCAGACTACGATGCGCTGTTTGTCGGCAGTGACTGCAAGGTATCGCCGTTTGCGTCACGCTGGCCGGAAGGAAAGCCGGAAGCTGATATTCGTGCCTTTTTGACCGCGCGCGGTATGCCGCTGGGCGAGGCGCCTGCCGACCATTTCGGTGGGCTGCTGCTGGCGGCATCCTGGCTGGAAGATCAGTCTGCGGCCGATGAAAGCGCCGCGCAGCTGGCGCTGTTTGACGTGTACCTGATGCCGTGGTGCGGCACGTTTCTCGGCAAAGTTGAAGCCCATGCCAACACGGCGTTTTATCGTACGCTGGCGGTGCTGAGTCGTGAGGCGATTCAGGCCATGTATGATGAGCTGGTGGAAAGCGCCAGCGAGCAGGGCGACGACGCCTGAATCACCAGTGCGCCGGATGCGTGCCGGGCGGGTTGCCGGGCGTGGCGCACTGTAATGTGGTGCCGGGCAGCCAGGCGGCGGATCGTAACCGGACGCCAATCCCCCATGGCGTAAGCTCAATGCAGGGCTGGTTGTCGCAGAGCCGTGGCGTAATGCCGGTCTGCTGTTCATTCAACCCATAACGGTGTTGCTCAAGCAACCAGGCGGTACGCGCCAGCGACAGCCGCGTCTGATTGCCGCAGCCGTGCTGCAGGCGCTGACGCAATCCTGCCAGAACCGCGGCGGCCATCAGGTAGCCAGTGGCATGATCCAGCGCCTGTACCGGAAGCGGTACCGGCGCATCATGCTGCTTCCATCGCATTCCCTGTTCGGCAATCCCGCAACTCATCTGCACCAGACTGTCGAAACCGCGCCGGTTGCGCCACGGTCCCTGCCAGCCCCAGGCATTTAAACTGACGTCGACCAGACCGGGGCTCAGGGCCTGCAGCGATGCCGCATCAAATCCCAGCTTTTCCAGTGCGTCGGCGCGGTAGCCGTGCACCATCACGTCGGCCTGTTTCAGTAACCAGATAAACTGGGCGCGGTCGGCTGGCTGTGTTAAATCCAGCACGGCACGGCGTTTGCCGCAGGCAAGCTCTTCATCCACACCGGGTTCCTGCCAGCCGGGCGGATCGATCCGTAAAACGTTTGCCCCCAGGCTGGCCAGAAAGCGCGTCGCCACCGGGCCTGCAATGATACGGGTCAGATCCAAAACCTTGATGCCAAGTAACGGACGCGCCGCGGGCAGCGCCCACGTGACTGCGGGGCCGTCGGCCAGGGTTTGTCGCGCGAAGAGCGGTTCATGTATGACGGCCATCCCCTGTGGATGCTGCTGCCATGCCTCGGCACTGCGCATCTCTGCCGCGCAGCCGCCTGCCTCAATCACCGCCTGTTCCAGCTCCGTGGCTTGCCACTGCGCCACTTCCCGTGCCAGTGCCGCGCGATCCGGGTGACGGCCAAGCACGCGTTCCATTGCCAGCCGATGGTGCGGAGCATTGGTGTGCAGGCGGATCCAGCCGCTGCGGCAGGCATAATCGCCGGCAAAGGGATCCCACAGCGCGGGCGCAGCGCGATTAAGCGGCATAAAACTGTGCTGAAACCAGCGTGAGGCCAGTCGGACGTTAACCTGCGGGCGGGCAGGACGATTAAGCAGGTCGGCCACGCCCTGCATCGCCAGACCCAGGCTGGTGGCCGCCAGTTCACTGACGGCATAGGCGGAGGAAAAGGTGGCGTGGTCGGTAAAAACAGGCAGCATTTGTGGCGCATGATTGCCGTGCAATCCCTGCCACATCTGCTGCCAAAGTGCGTTAGCCAGATGATTCATGCAACAGGCTCCTGATAAGGGCGATGCCTGAAGCATAGCATGTGCCCTTAACGGCGTCGCAGGCGAGGAAAGCGTGCGTGCATGCGCAGATTGCGCAGGTTAATCACCGCAATCGTCGTGCCCAGAATGACCAGCGAGGCGCCAATAATTTTGAAACTGTTCAGGCTGTCGCCCAGCACCACGATGCCCATTAAGACCGCCAGCACCGGCGTCAGCAGGGAATAGGGCATGATCAGATTGACGTTGTATTTCTTCAGTAGGGCATACCATAAGGTGTACGCCACCACGGAAGAGGCAATGGCACTGTAAAGAATGGCAAACCAGCCGCGCCAGCCAGCATGTTGCAGCGCATAGAGCTGATGAGACTCCAGCATCAAGCTGGCGGCCCCCACAATCGGCAGGGCCAGAAAGGCGATCCAGCCGGTCAGCGTCAGGGGTTTAATCGGCGGCGATTTTTTCACAATCAGGTTGCTGATCGCCCAGCCCGTGGCGCTGCACAGCAGGATACACAGTACCCACCAGGCAGGAATGGTGGGGCTACCAGACAGCACCACTACACCACTTAGCGAGATCATAATGCCGATCAGCTGAATCAACCGCAGCTTCTCTTTCAGCACCACCATCGCCAGCAGCATGGCAATCGGCGTACCCAACTGCACGACAATCGCGCCCGTTCCGGCATCGGTAAAACGCATACCGACGAACAGGAGAGAGAAGTGCATAAACCCAAATGTGAAGGCCAGCAGTAGCAACCAGGGAAACTGCTGGCGGTTAATGCGGCAAAACGGCACCAGCACAATCGCCACGACCGCAAAACGCATCCACGTAAGAAACAAAGGCGGTAACTCAACTAAACCCCATTTTACCGCCACGTTATTAAAGGCCCAGATAGAAACCACCATCAGAACCATAAAGAAATGCCGCACTGCCACAATGTTGTCCTTTAAAAATAAACCCGATACCTGATAATCATGGCACGAACCCACGACGTTCTGGCAATGATTAACATTTTTTATTTAGTTAAGCAGGAAATAAAGCTCAAAAAATTCATAAGACATTTACAACAGTTACTGTCAGACTGATATTCCGAAACGCCAACCCTTTTGAGGATTCGATTCGGTATGATTTCTGCGCCTGCATTGCCCCTTGCCTTGATTCAGTTAGATGTTCCCCCCGCCAACGTGGTCGAGAAAATCGGTGAACAACCGGTATGGTTTATTGATGCCCTGAATTTACAGCCTGATGATTACGTTATTGTCCGTCCTCATCTGGGCGAAACGCTGCCGCAGTTTACTGATATTTCCGGTGCGGTGTTAAGTGGTTCCTGGGCAATGGTGACCGATCATGCTGACTGGAGTGAACGCACGGCGGCCTGGATTCGGGCAGCGATGGAGGCGCGTCTGCCGCTGCTTGGCGTCTGCTACGGCCACCAGCTGATGGCTTATGCACTGGGGGGAAAAGTGGGTGACAACCCTAATGGCTGGGAACGCGGTCTGATGACGTTAACCACCACTTCCCAGGCCCGCCACGATCCGCTGCTGGCCACGTTGCCGGAAACCTTCGAGGCCTGGCTTTCGCATCGCCAGTCGGTGATGACGCCGCCCGCGCACGCCACCGTGCTGGCCGTTTCGGACATGGACGGCTGCCAGGTCTTGCGCTATTCAGCCTGTGCGCTGTCGGTGCAGTTTCACCCGGAGTTTGATCGCCGCATTATGGATGCATGCCTGCCAGAAAATGAGGAAAATGACGGGACGGAACTGCAGGGGGCGGACTGGGCGCGTAGCCTCTTATACCATTTCTGGTTGCAAACGCGCCCGGCGGTTAAAAGCGCTCAGGGCGCATAGTGACGGGTACAACGATAAACCCAGGCCGGCGGAACGTTTTTTAACACCCGCTGGCGCTCCCAGGTAAAATAACGAGACAGATCGGGCTGGGTGAGCGACGTGTACTGAAACTGCACAAAAACGCCGTTCGGCCCCAGGGCATGGTACACCGCCTGTAGGATGGCATCCCGTAGTTCCGGCGACAGCGACAGCAGCGGCAGGCCAGAGAAAATGGCATCATAGCTGCCGTTCAGGTACTCGGCCGAACAGGTCCGCACCGTCATTCGCTCGTCATTCAGCGCGCTTAACTTCTGCGCCAGCGCGCTGCTGATTTCAAATACGTCCAGCGTCGCGTTCGGTGCCATCTGCGCCAGCAGACGACGCGTCAGAACGCCATCGCCCGCGCCCAGTTCGGCAACCCGCAACTGACCGCTCCACGCCACCGAGTCAACCATGGTGCGACACAGCGCATCAGAGGAAGGAGTAATGCTGCCCATTTTGCGCGGATTACGGATGAACTGGTGGACGAAATCTGCTTTAGCGCGCATTAAGGTGAAAGCCGAAGCTAACATGCTGACATACCTCCAGAGTAAACATATCCCCATATTGACCCCATCGTGCCTAAAAGTTTCCAGATAACTGGCGAAGCGGCAAAAAGTCGGAATTATCTGTAGTGGGCCCAGCGGGGATTTTCCTTCGTCGCGGTCACAGTTTAAGGACAACAAACCTGTCAGGCTGGCGCTGATCTAATATGTTAAAAATAGGTTTCATAGTTGTTTCACATCTTACTGCGTAAGGAGATTCAACATGCGCTATGCTGCTCCAGGAGAATCCGGTTCTCTCATCACGCTGCAAAAGCACTATAGTAATTTCATCAATGGGGAGTTCGTTGCGCCGGTCAATGGCCACTACTTCACCAATACCTCGCCCGTTAATGGTTCAGATGCCGGGGCGTTTCCCCGCTCAGACAAGGCAGACGTCGATAACGCGGTCGCTGCCGCTGCCGCCGCGGCGGATGCCTGGGGAAAAACCTCGCCTCAGCAGCGCGCCCTGGTGCTGCTTAAAATCGCCGATCGGCTGGAAGAGAAGCTGGAATACCTGGCGGTAAATGAAACCTGGGACAACGGTAAACCGGTTCGTGAAACGCTGGCCGCCGATATGCCGCTGGCGGTGGATCACTTCCGCTATTTTGCCGGTTGTGTCAGGGCGCAGGAGGGCAGCGCGGCGGAGATCGACGAATTTACTGCCGCCTATCACTTTCATGAACCCCTGGGCGTGGTGGCGCAGATCATCCCGTGGAACTTTCCGCTGCTGATGGCGGCATGGAAGCTGGCGCCGGCCCTGGGGGCAGGGAACTGCGTGGTGCTCAAGCCCGCGGAGCAAACGCCGCTGTCGATTACCCTGTTTGTTGACCTGATTAAAGATCTGCTGCCGCCCGGCGTGGTCAACGTGGTCCACGGTTATGGTAAAGAAGCGGGTGAGGCGCTGGCCTCCCATCCGGGCATTGCCAAAGTGGCATTTACGGGATCGACGGTGACGGGCGGCCATATCCTGGAACTGGCGGCGAAAAGCTTGATTCCGTCTACGGTCGAACTGGGCGGGAAATCGCCGAACATCTTTTTCGAAGATATCATGCAGGCCGAAGAAAGCTTTATCGAAAAAGCGGCGGAAGGGGTTGTGCTTGGCTTCCTGAATCAGGGTGAAGTCTGTACCTGTCCGTCGCGGGCGCTGGTGCAGGAGTCCATTTACGAGCCCTTTATGGCGGCAGTGCTTAAACGCATTAAAACCATCAAGCGCGGCGATCCCATGGATACGGAAACGATGGTGGGCGCGCAGGCTTCTCAGCAGCAGTTCGATAAAATTCTTTCCTATCTGGAGATCGCCCGTCAGGAAGGGGCCGAGGTGCTGATCGGCGGCGGTGTTGAGACGCTTGATGATACGCTGGCCAGCGGCTACTACATTCAGCCGACGCTGCTGAAAGGCAACAACAGCATGCGGGTATTCCAGGAAGAGATCTTTGGCCCGGTGGTGGGCATCACCACCTTCAAGGATGAGGCAGAGGCCATCGCCATCGCCAACGACTCCATCTACGGCCTGGGCGCGGGCGTCTGGACGCGGGATATCAACCGGGCCTACCGCGTCGGGCGGGCAATCAAAGCCGGACGTGTCTGGACGAACTGCTATCACCTTTATCCCGCTCACGCGGCCTTCGGTGGCTATAAAAAATCAGGTATCGGTCGCGAGACGCACAAGATGATGCTTGATCACTATCAGCAGACGAAAAACCTTTTAGTGAGCTACAGCATCCAGCCGCTTGGCTTCTTCTGACCCTGTGCGGCGTGCCTTGCGCGCGCCGCTATTTTCCGTCTATTGGCTGTCATATAGGCGTAATCTGCTTGTGACAGGTTAGTTAACAGCTATTATCGATCTATCGCAGCGAACATGCCGAACCTGAGTTGACTGTATGACCTGCTTCACTATGGATAACGGAACAGAGACAAGTTATGCAAAATCCTTATGAATATCTGAGTCTGATGGATGATGTGCTTGATGGACCGGAAGAGAGCATCATCATTGTTAATTTGCCCGAACGCCACCGGGCTTACCCGTTTTGTCCGCTGCAGGCTGAAGGTGCCGCCGCCTCAGCCCGCGCGCCTCAGGCCGAAGCCAGTCCGGGTCAGCATAGGTTCTTCTAGCGGCATAACCCTGTCGTCTGGCCTGCTCAGTGTTTGCCGGCCGGGCGCACAGTGCGCATTAAGGCCTTTCCCTTCACAACCCCTGCCGTTTCACTCGCTCCGCGCCATGCCCCGAACGCTGCTGGCTGCGACGGAATTATCCTCATCAGAGCGGTTTGTTTCTGACTTGCAACAGACAACGCCTCAGCCTGAACCTGTAACGAAGTATGATCGGCATTGATATTGCCGTTACGCGTGAAAATGATCCTTTCGTGCCAGTTATGAGATTGAACCGATAAGAAAAGTTAACGCTTCCTCAATCAACGATAAAAAGGTAGCACGGGTTGATAATTTCCGTACCCACTCGGCCATGCGGATGTCATCAAAATTTACATATCCCATAAATAAAATTTAACTTAGCCCACTATAAATTTCTTATGACAGCGCATGTCGTCGAATTTATCAGCAAGGAACGAGGTATTTTATTAATGAGTAAATTAACCCGAAGAAGCTTTATGGCCTTTGCGGCAGGCGGCACGGTCGCTCTGGCGGCCGGGCAGGTTCACGCACATGACAGCATTCAGTCCTTTTCCGGCGCTGGCAGAGATCCCGGCCCGCACGATCCCATCCGCGAAGCGGAAAATCCTGACATCGTAAATCCTCCGCCTACCGACAGCGGCACTTTGCCAAACCTGCGCTTTTCCTTCAGCGACGCGCACGTGCGTAAAAGCAGCGGCGGATGGACCCGTCAGGTCACCCAACGTGAGCTCGGCGTCTCCACCACCATCGCGGGCGTGGATATGCGTCTCAATGCCGGTGGCATTCGCGAGCTGCACTGGCACAAAGAGGGCGAATGGGCCTATATGACCTATGGCAATGCCCGCGTCACGGCATTTGATTCCGATGGCACCTGGTTCGTGGACGATATTGGTGCGGGTGATCTATGGTATTTCCCGCCGGGCATTCCGCACTCTATTCAGGGACTGGGGCCGGACGGCTGCGAGTTTCTGCTGGCCTTTGATGACGGCGGATTCGATGAAGACAGCACCTTTCTGCTGTCCGACTGGTTCAAACACATCCCGCCCGAGATTCTGGCCAAAAATTTCAAGGTGCCGGTCTCAACCTTTGCCAAACTGCCCTCGCCTGAAGATGAATACATCTTCGCCGCGCCGGTGCCCGGCAGCCTCTCATCCGTAGCGGTGAAAGGGGCAGCTCAAGCCAAACGCACCTTTACGCACCACATGCTGGCGCAGGAACCGATCAAGGCGCCGGGCGGCACGGTCAGAATCACTGACTCTTCGACCTTTAAGGTTTCAAAGACCATCGCGGCCGCGCTGGTGGAGATCGAACCTGGTGGATTGCGCGAGCTGCACTGGCATCCGAACAACGACGAGTGGCAATACTACCTGGAAGGCGAAGGGCGCATGGGCGTGTTTGCGTCGTCAGGGCAGGCCAGAACCTTTGACTACCGGGCAGGGGACGTCGGCTATGTGCCGTTCGCGATGGGCCACTATGTTGAAAATACCGGTAAGGGGCCGCTGCGTTTCCTGGAGTTATTCAAAAGTGATTATTACGCTGATATTTCCCTGAATCAGTGGCTGGCCGGTACGCCGCGCGATTTGGTGAAAGAACATCTGCAGCTTGATGATGCCTTTATGGATGCGCTGTCGCTGCAGAAAAACCCTGTGGTGAAATAACGCTCATGGCCGCATGTCGGCCATGATTGTCACAGATTGTGGGTCTGTTTTACGGCTGCGTGGACAGCCCACGCTTTTTCCCCAAACCCCAAACCCCAAACCCCAAACCCCAAACCCCAAACCCCAAACCCCAAACTATGACCCGGCGGCTGCCGTGCTGCCCTGATGAAAAATCATCTGCCAGCCATGCGCTGCGGATAAAACCCAGTGGGACGAACGTAATGCGGCACGGCTGCCGTCTGGCTGCGCGGTGCGGTAAAGCAAAATGGCATGCTGGGTTCCGACCTCCATTAGTTGAAAGTCGCTGCTGATAATGGCCTGCGCGTTCTCTTCATTCATTAGCGCCGCGATGATTTGCTCACGGTTCAGCAGCGTGCCTGAAAGGGTGATCTCTTTAAATTCGGGATGCAGTCTCTGGTCAAGCCACGCTAAATCGTGGCGCTTTTCATGATGCAGGCTGCATTCCAGCACCGTCAGGGCCGCCAGCAATGCGAGGTGAAGCGCACGCTCATCCTGACGCGGCGCGGAGTGATGAATCACCTCAACCTGTGAATCGAGCTGAATCGCAGGATAATGTTCCTGCATTCCGGCCAGCAAGACCGCATCGGGCCATTCATCACCTTTGCCCAGATAGCGCGCGACGGATGACAGCGGCATGGTCACCACCTGCGCTACATCAACGATCACCCAGGTCGCAGGATCCTCGTTACTGACATAGCAAAGTGGGCCCGGCGTAATCTTCTGTTCCTGCCAGCGAATCGTATGGCGTTTTTCCCCCGCCCGCAGCGCTGTCATCAGGCGGGGTACAATGTTGAGCATTTGCATCACGTAGCTCCGTGCGTTAGCGGCGTTGCTCAACCCTGGCAGGATATGCGTCGCCCATCAACCTGCCGGGCAGGGATTAAAGCGCGACAGCCAGCACTGACGCAGTTCCCTGGCCTGCAGCGAAACGGCGGCCGTGTCGCTGGCATGGAAGCCATGAAAGGCGCCGGGCCAGACGTGCAGCTCGACGGCAACGCCGGCACGGATCAGCCGTTGTGCATAATCGAGGTTCTCATCCAGAAACAGGTCCAGCGTGCCGACGCCGATCCAGACAGGGGGAAGCCCGGCAAGGTTGCTGGCGCGTGCCGGTGCGGCATAAGGCGAGATCGTTTCGCTGCCGGGTTCCTCGCCCAGCAGGGCGGTCCAGCCAATACGATTGTATTCTCGCGTCCAGACAAACTCGCCGGTCACGGGATTGGGATGTGTTTCCGTCACCGTGCGGTCGTCCAGCATCGGGAACATCAGATTCTGGAAGGCCAGTTTGGGGCCATTGCGATCCCTTGCCAGCAGCGCCAGCGAGGCGGCCAGCCCGCCACCGGCGCTGTCGCCCATTAAGCCGATATGTGCCGGATCGATGCCCAGCCTGTCGGCCTGGCTTACCATCCAGTTCAGCACCGCATAGCCGTCCTCCAGCGATCCGGGAAACACCGTTTCCGGGGCCAGGCGATAGTCCACCGAGACCACCACGCAGTTCTGGCGCAGCGCCGTGGCACTGGTCAGTGAAAGCGACTGCTCCGGGCTGCCGAACAGGTGACCGCCGCCATGAATGTGCAAAATGCCCATGCGCTTTTCGGCGGCGGTTACGGGCGTTATCACACAGACTCTGACGGGGGGACGATCGGGAAAATTAATCTGCTGCTCATGGATGTGAAGCCCAAGGTCGCGATAAGACTGAACCTGCTTAACGGCAGCATCCTGACGCTGTTGGCGCAGTGCCACAATCGTTTCAGGCGTGAGTGCCAGCGGCGCGCTGTTTGCGAGAATGGGAAGTAACTCGGGATCGACTAAATGCAGCGTGTTCAAATCATTCCTCTCCTGAGGCTTAAGTGGCATTTGCCCGCTCTTTGCCCGTTAGCAGGCAAAGAGCGATAGCGGTGATGCTTAATCGTGCGCCGGGCGTTTTTGGCCCGTCAGAAGTTGTTCAAGCACGTCGATACGATGCCGTTGAGGCGTCGTAATGGCGTAGAAGCGCTCCTGCAGATCCGCAGACTGGCCGACGGTGACGAGCAATCCGCTACGCAGTTCATCCTGAACGACGACCTCGGGCAATACGGTGAGCCAGCCGCTGTCACGCGCGATCAGACGCAGCATCGCCATGTCATCGACTTCAGCGCGCACTCTGGGCCTTACGCCCGCTGTGGAACACAGCGCATCAAACTGCGCGCGCAAGGCATGGCGTGGGCCGGGCAGGGCAATCTCCACGCCATCCAAATCTTCCGGGATGCGCAGACTGCGCGATGCCCATTTGCTCGCCGGGCCGACCAAAGAGATGGACTGACTGCCCAGAAACACGAAGTGCAAAGGGCGATCGGTATCCACGGGAACGGTTTCATTGGCCAGCACCACATCAAGCTGATGTTGCATCAACCTGACCAGCAGGCCTTCCAGCAATCCGGACTCCAGCGTCAGCACCACACCAGGATCGGCAAGTGCAGGTCGAATCCAGTTTTCCTGATAGTTGCGCGACAGGGTTGCCACGCTGCCCACGCGCAGCCGTGTAACACCGGCAGACCGGCCTTTTAAGCGTCCCAACATCTCCTGACTGAGCCCAAAGATGTTATCGGCATAAGCCATGACCAACTGACCTGTGTCCGTCAGGATCAGGCGGCGGCCTTTACGGATTAACAAACTTTCTCCCAGCCGGTCCTCAAGCTGTCGGATTTGCACCGAAACGGCTGATTGTGAGGTCGCCAGCTCTTCGGCCGCACGCGTCAGGTGCCCGAGCCTGGCGACTCGCCAAAAATAGAAAAGGTGATGAAAGTTCAGCTGATTGAGGTTCATTTGTTCTGTTTTAGGTATCAATTTATTCAAATAAATATATTTTACAGAATAGTAACCGTCAAGGAACATAGGCTCAGTCACATTCATAAGGGCTATGCGATGAATATCCTTGAAGTTTTATACCTGGTTTGTTTTTTGGCACCTGCTGTTTTAATGGCGGGCTTAGCAGGGCTGACACGTTTAAGTGGGATGTCTACAACGGCGCTGTGGCGTGTGCTGCAGATTGTGTCATATGGCGCCATTGCCTTCGCAGGCGTGTCCCTTGCCGCGGGCACCAGCGGGGCGCAATGGCCTGGTTTAGTAAAAGCAACGACGTTTGGCCTGGTGCTGGCTTTGCTGGTACAACTGCTTGGCAAAGTCATCGCATCATTTTCTGTGCGTTACCTTGAAGGCGAAGCGAACCAGCGGCGCTACATTGGCGCACTGTCCGCTGTACTGGGCAGTGTTCATCTGCTCCTGCTGGCCGATAACTGGCTGCTACTCATTGCCGCCTGGGCCGCTGTAGGCCTGGCGCTACAGCAGCTGCTTTGCTTCTATCCCGATCGCCCCTTTGCCCTGTTTGCGGCACACAGAAAGTATATTGCTGACCGGATAGCAGACGTGATGTTGCTCGGCGCTTCCGCGCTGGCCTGGTGGGAAGTGGGCAGTTTCTCGCTGTCAGCTTTGTGGGCGCACATTGCCCAGCAGGGGGCGTCCGTGCCCTTGCAGGCGAGCGCCGTTTTGCTCGTGATGGCTGTTATTCTTCGCACGGCCTTGCTGCCGGTGCATGGCTGGTTGATACAGGTGATGGAAGCCCCGACGCCGGTATCTGCACTCTTGCATGCAGGCGTCGTTAATCTTGGCGGCTTTGTCCTGATTCGCTTCGCCCCAATGTTAGAACAGGCAGGCGCTGCGCGCGTGTTGTTACTGGTTTTCGCGCTGACGACCGCTGTACTGGCAGGCATTGTCATGTTGACGCGCATCAGCGTAAAAGTACGGCTGGCCTGGTCCACCGTCGCGCAGATGGGCTTCATGCTGCTTGAGTGCGCGCTCGGCCTTTACACCCTGGCGGCTCTGCATCTCATTGGCCATTCGCTCTACAAAGCCCATGCTTTCCTGTCCGCTTCAGAAAGCGTAAGACAAACTCGCCAGCAGACGCTGCACCGGACCTCGTTGCCCGGCACCCTGAGTGTGATGCTCGCCCCAGTGCTGACGATTTCAGCGGTGTTTCTGGTGCTGAGGCTGGCAGATCTGGCCGCCTGGCCCTGGTGGTGGAGCGGGGTGTTGGGCATGGCGTGGGCGCCCTTGCTGTGGTTGCCTGATGCGCAAGACGACGGCGCTTCACTTGCCTCACAGCTTCTTTTCGGGCTCTTCACTGTTATCGGCCTGTCGATGATTGCCCTGTTTCTGCATGCGCTGCCGCTCGGCCTGCAGGATGCCCCCGATGAACGTCTGGGCCTGATCGCGCTGACAGGAATGGCGGCCTTGTATCTGTGCCAGGTGTTGCTGCAAAAGCAGCCACAACGCCTGTCGCGCTGGCGTCGCTGGAGCTACGCGGGGTTTTACCTGGACGAAGCCTATACGCGCCTGACGCTGCTCCTGTGGCCAACGACCTGGGCATCCGGCAATGCCACGCCCGTTAAACCTGAAATGCCTGATGCACCTGTTGCTGACAGGCCGCGCTGAATAACACTGACAACCCGGAGCGTTTCCTGATGGATACACTGACCAACAAAGAGAAATCCGTGTCGGCGAGCCTGACGCAATCCGCACGCAATACAGATTCACGGCAGTCCGCCATTGAGCAAGCTTGCCACCGCGCCTGCCAGGCGATTGCACCGGCATGGCCACTGGATCGCGCCATCGCTGTCAATCCTCATTGGGCGCGTATTGGCATGCCGGTGCGCAGGGTGGCCGCGCGCATGGCTGCGCTCGGCGGTATTCAGGTTTTCCCACCGCGCGATCGGCAGATGCAGGCCTGGCGTGAGGGGCGTATTAGCGTTGCCGATCTCACCCAGGCGCTGCACCAGCTACCCGAGGCGCAAGCGGCCGGCCTGACGGTTGAACAGTGCACGCAGGCGCTGCAAGCAGGTAGCCTGCAAGTACAGTTACCGCTGCTGATCGATGTGCTTGACAACGATCCCCATCACCACAAAAGGTTATCCTGGCGGCAAGCCATCACGCATCAGGTTAGCCAAACCTGTGCGGCTTACTTCGACGAACATCAGGCGAGCTGGCAGCCTGAGCGTCATCAGGGCTTATATGCCTTCTGGCTCGACACGCTGAAGCACGACCATGGCATTGGTCTGTTAATGGGCTTACCGAACATCAGGCAGGCTATCAAGACGTTACCGGATAACGCCATGGACGCTGGAGGCTGGGTCATTGAGGGGTTTGGCCTGCCTGAAACCGTGTGGGCAGATTATCTGGAGTCGGTGCTGCTTACCGTTAATGGCTGGGCCTCCTGGTGCGCGTATCTCGGCTGGCAGGCGGGGTTGGCGGGCGGTAAGGATGCGCACCTGCGTGAGTTACTGGCTATTCGTCTGGCCTGGGGCATCATCCTTTTAGAATGCAAAGATGATGCCGCAACCCGGCAAGCATTTGCTTCCCTTCAGCAGGCCTGGGCTCAGGCTCCTCACGTGCTGGAGGAGACCGAATACGCGATGCGGGTTGACGAAGTGTGGCAGCTGGCGCTGGAGATTGGCTATCAGCGTGAGTTGGCACATCGGCTGGCCACGGCTAAGGGGCAGGATGTGGACGCTGAGGCGATCGAAGTTCAGGCCGCTTTCTGCATTGATGTTCGCAGTGAACCGTTGCGCCGCGCCCTGGAGGCCGCGAGTCCTGGCGTTCAGACGCTCGGCTGTGCGGGGTTCTTCGGCCTTCCGGTTGCGTACACGCCTCTTGCTACCCAAGCCCGGCGCCCCCAGTTACCCGGTTTACTTGCGCCTTCCATCGACGTCAACGACCGTATTGTGAGCGCGAATTCGACGCCATCCCGGGCCGATACAGCGCTGCAAAACGCAGCCAGCAGGTCGCGTCAGGCCCGATTTGCCATGGCCGATCAGTGGAATGCCGTTAGCCACTGGCCCGGTGCCGCCTTCTCCTTTGTGGAAGCGGTCGGACTGGGCTACTCCGTCAAGCTGGTGAAGGGGTTACTGCCGGGCAAAAAAGCACGTGCCAGGGACGATCTGGCTGGCCTGGCTGCGCGTTACCGCGCGATCTGCCGTCCACAGTTGGTTGGGCTGAATACAGAGGCTAAAGTTAAGCTGGCGGCGGGAGTTCTTCATGCCATGGGCCTGGCGCAACGTCTGGCTCCGACAGTGCTCCTTGTCGGTCATGGCAGCCAGTCAGCTAACAATGCTCACGCAGCGGCACTGGACTGTGGTGCCTGCTGTGGCCAGACCGGCGAAGTGAATGCGCGCAGCCTGGCCCAGTTGCTCAATGAACCGGCGGTTCGCCAGGGGCTGAAACTGCAAGGCGTGGACGTTCCTGATTCAACGGCGTTCGTGGCTGCGCTGCACAACACGACCACCGATGAAATCGAGTGGTTCGATCTCGACCTGCTGCCCCAGGCGGCGCGTGCACGCTGTGAGAGGATACAACCGATTTTTCATCAAGCCTGCGACCAGGTACGCCGTGAGCGAGCGCCCGGCCTGCAACTGGACCCGCAAGCACGTGAGGATGTGTTACTGGGTCAGTTACGCCGTCGCGCTAACGACGGCGCGCAAACCCGACCTGAATGGGGACTCGCGGGCAACGCTGCCTTTCTGATCGCGCCGCGTCACCGTAGCCGCGGCGTAGTACTGAGCGGGCGCAGTTTTCTGCATGATTACGACGCCAGTCACGATGTTGACGGTAGCCTGCTGGAGGGTTTAATGACCGCTCCGATGCTGGTTACACACTGGATCAACTGGCAGTATCACGCATCCACTTGCGATCCGCAGCGACTGGGCAGCGGCAACAAGGTGCTGCATAACGTGGTGGGTGGACGCATCGGCGTCTTTGAGGGCAACGGCGGCGATCTGCGCATCGGCTTGTCACGCCAGTCGCTCCACGACGGCGAGCGCTGGATGCACGAGCCGCTGCGCCTGACAGTAGTTATCGACGCACCGCAAACGGCCATTGAAGCGGTAATCGGAAAGCATGAGGTCATCCGGCAACTGCTGGATAACGGCTGGCTCCATCTGTGGCGCTTTGAGGCGGCAGGTTTGGCGCGTTATGCGCGCGGATGCTGGCTCGCACTGGACCTGTAGCGTACCTGAGGTCGTATTCGCCCCGAGCCGTTTGCGCGAAATAGAGCGGCTGCCTGTTCAGGGCAGCCTCTGCAAACGGCTGTTACCGCCCCTGAAGATAACGGATGCCGTGCCGGTACACATCTTCAGCCACTGCCGATGTATGGGGGATGACAAACGGCCCTAATGCTCTGTCGTGTTTGAGACACTTAATCCAGGCTTGCTGACCTTCTGCCCCAGATAGGAATTTTACCGAAAAATACAGGCTGCTGGATTAAGGCGCCCGGCAGAGATCAACCGCGCCCTGCAACGCTGCGTGAGTGCGGGATAATCAGCATCAGGGAGGCGTTAATTTCTGTGGATGTCGTAGATATCACCGCATCGGCGATCACTTCGCACCAGGCGCAACGCCAGCGCCGCACGACATCAGCTTAAGAATGCGCGCGGGATCGTGTTCGCTGTACGCGAGGAGGAGACATCCACCGTTTTCCTGATGCGGATAGCGGTTTTGTTGGCGTCTTCACTGACGCATTAACAGGGAGCAGGGCGGTATGACCGCACAAATTACACATTTACAAATTTAAATGTGTAAATATAATATTGCCTTTCTTTCTTCTCACAGGATAATTGTTATGTCGTCTCTCTTCGCGCCCCTGACGCTGGGTGATCTCAGCTTGCGTAACCGTATTGCGCTCCCACCGCTAACCCGTTGCCGCAGTGAGCAGCCGGGCAACGTACCCGGCACGATGATGGTGGACTACTATCGCCAGCGTGCCAGTGCGGGATTTATGGTAACCGAAGGGACGCAAATTGAGCCACGCGGACAGGGATATGCCTGGACACCTGGCATTCACAGCGAAGCACAAATCGCGGGTTGGCGAAAAGTAACCGACGCCGTTCATGCAGAAGGTGGGATCCTCTTTTGCCAGCTCTGGCACGTTGGTCGCGTATCGCACAATGAACTGCAGCCCGGAAAGCAGCCACCTGTTGCACCTTCAGCCGTTGCCGCCAGCGGCGTACGGGTATTTATCGAAACCGGGCCCGGTGCCGGTATCCTGACGGAACCCAGCATGCCGCGCGAGTTAACCACATCGGAAGTGAAAGCGATTGTGGCGATGTACCGTACGGCGGCGGAGAATGCCAAAAAAGCGGGCTTTGACGGTATCGAACTGCATGCTGCCAATGGTTATCTGATCAATCAGTTTATTTCTGAACATACTAACTTCCGCACCGATGAATATGGCGGTTCGCTTGATAACCGTCTGCGCTTCCTGCGTGAAGTCACCGAGGCCGTGAGTGCGGTGTTTGGCAGTCATCGTGTCGGCGTGCGTTTCGCGCCGCTGTTCTCAAGCACAGAGGAAGAGCGCGTTTATCTGGGGCTGGTGGAGAGCGATCCGCAGGCTACCTACCTCCGTGCGGCCCAGATGCTGAACGCGCTCGAAACGGGATATCTCTCCATCGCCGAAGCTGACTGGGATAACAGCCCGGATATGCCTGAAGATTTTCGCAAAGCGCTTCGCGAAGCCTTCCGTTCGCCCATTATGTATTCGGGTCGTTACACCAAAGAAAAAGCCGAGCGCATGCTGGAAAAGGGATGGGGAGATCTGTTTGGCTTCGGGCGCACGTTTATCGCTAACCCCGATTTACCGGCGCGTTTCAAAATGGGCTATCCGCTGAACGACGTCGATAGCGCCTCACTGTATGGTGGAAGCCAGAAAGGCTATACTGACTATCCTTTTTATTCTGCTTGAGGTTTGAAGACGGCATGACACCCGAAAATGCCATTAAATTACTGGCCAACCCGACACGGGTTGCGGTGCTCAAATGGCTTAAAAGCCCTGACGAAGCCTTTGCTGATTATTCTCAGCTCTATCCCTTCGATCAGTACGGTGTCTGTGCCAGTCTTATTCAGGACAAAGCGGGCCTTTCACAGCCCGCTACCTCACTGTGTCTTAAAGCGCTGCATGATGCCGGTCTGCTTGAGGCCAGTAAGGTAGGCAAATGGACCTACTATCGCCGACGCGAACAGGCGGTATGCGAGATGAATGAGGCGATCATCAGGTCTCTCCAGCAGCTGTAGGCGGCTTCTCAAAGAGGAATGACCCTCTTAAAGCCGTGCATCAGACATTAAAATCACCCGCTTATGCGCACCTTCGCTTGCGGCGCAACGCTCACAGACTCGTGGAGAAACGTTCACAAAGCGCCCACAGTGGACTGGATGGATGCCGGAAGAGCAGGGGATACAGGCCGTTAACGTTTAATGTATGGTCAGATAAAACGTTAACCGTACCGCGATATTGCCTGCCGCTTTCAGGCCGCGTCCGGGCAGGGCAGGCTGAGAAACATCACCGTAACAGATTCACCCGCTACGAGACGTTGTTCACGTTCTTTCCAGCCTAAATTCCGGTAAAGCGCCTGCTTGTCAGGCGTATAGAGCCAGAGTTCAGGAATATTTCTTTCAGTAGCTAATTCAACGATGCGTTTTATTAATGCAGAGCCTATCCCCTTGCCACGATGAGTAGACCGGGTAACAACCTCGCCTAACCAGTACACGCGCTGGGGGTTATCTATAAGTTCATAAAGGATAAGGCTACAAGTAGCAGTCACCTTATTCTCAGCGTCCAGGGCAACCAGGGTAAACTGCACTGTGTCTGAACTATTACGCTCGGTAAGACGCGTAAGTATCTGCCTGGATTCCGACCATGAAGACAGGTGAGACCACTCATCAAACAGTAACTCCGTCGTCTGATTAAGATAGTCCGGGTCATCCATAAGGTATTTGATGTACATTTTAGACCTGATAATCAACAATTTAATTTTTGTTATAACGTCTTCAGGTTCACGTTTCCATTAGATTCATTATCCGGTACGTATCAGTTTGACAGCCTGCAAGCTTCTTTATATTCAATTAAGAGAATTAGACTTCCCGCTTCTGGCATAAAGTAGACAGGCTGACTGAGCTGAAGGTCCGCTATGAGCGAGGAGCGGCCGTTTGGGGTGTTCACAGCAGGTGGAAATTTTACTTACACAGCCGTGTTGGGGTTAACGGGAACCGATCAAGACATAAAATTGCCCGTTCGTTCCTTACACTAACTGAACAGGTAATCGGTAAGCAGGCCGAAAGCGGTGTCGATTTTAGAGAGAAAAGGCATTGGCTAATTTTTCAGCAAGCAGATACCAGAAGCTGACCGGCATTTTTCCAGCTGATTCTGAATACCGGGGCATGATCTGATGAAGGCATATCGGATAATGTTCTCTCCACAATGGTGCCCCCGAGGCGCTGATAAAAAGCTGTTGCCTGGGTGTTATCTTCAAACACCCATAAATAGAGCGGTGACTCATCATCCCTGCTCTTGACCCATTCGGCTGCGCGACAGAGAAGTTGTTTTCCTACACCGTGACCACGTAGTGAAGAGCTTACATGCAGGCTGTCTATATAACAGCCCCACTGCGCGTCATAGTGGAGCTTAATACATATGAAGCCTTCAACCTTTCCATCATATTCAGCTACAAACACTGTTTCGCTTTCATTGCTCTGATTCAGTGCTGAGCGCCAGTGTGAAAGTCGATCTTTCTGCGCCTGATTTTCAAGGAAATCCGCAGACATCACTTTCGTGTAGGTATCTCTCCATCCGGCGGTGTGTAGATGTGCTATTGCATCGGCATCACTGTGCTGAGCCTGTCTTAAGTGAATCACTGTTACCTCTCACAAACGCAATGGCGTTTCATGTTAGCAAAATCACATTCAGTCGAAAATCAGCTTACCAGGTTCAAACCATACATCACATCTTGCGCAAGGATGAAAATGAATCTGGAAAACTCATGGTGACAGAATGCTTACCTCATACGTAAATGTCCGCTTCTGGCACAGGGCTGCTGTTGCAGCCCTGACAAACTTAGACTTCAATCGATTCAGAAATCTCTAACGCATCATCGACTTCAATACCCAGATAACGGACCGTGCTTTCCAGTTTCTTATGACCTAACAGGAGTTGAATCACACGAAGATTCTTAGTTTTCTTGTAGATCAGGTAAGGTTTTGTTCTTCTCATGGAATGTGTACTGTAAAGAGAATCTTCGAGACCAATTTTTGCTACCCACCCATGAAAAATTCGGTTGTATTGCCGGGGTGATATGTGTTGGTTAATACCGACCCGAGATCGGAACAGGTAGTCTTTACTGCGTAAATTGCCAAGCTTTATCAATGCAGAAACAGCCTCTCTTGTCCCTTTGGTTATCTCAAATTGGACAGGGCTGCCGGTTTTCTGTTGTAGCACCGTAGCTCTGCTTGAAACAGAGCTACCATATGCAACATCAGATACTTTGAGTTTTACCAGATCACAGCCTCGAAGCTTACTATCCAGGGCCATATTGAACAGAGCCAAATCGCGCGTTTTACCTTCCAGTTCAAGCCTGATTCGGATCCCCCAGATATGAGATATCTGAAGTGGTCTTTTTTGGCCGATGATACGGTCTTTGTTCCACGGTGATGTGTTCATACTCAAATCTCCTGAAATGTGGGTGATCTGAGTATGGCTGTCCCTCATGAGCGAGAAACGGTCATTCAGGCTATCCGATCAACGGCCAGAGTTTAGAGCCCATTGCCAAAAATGAGACTTCTCTCTGCAGGTGATCCATTTACGGAAACGCAGGACTTGCACCAATAAAATGAGAGTTGGATCTGAGCTGCCTGTATTATTCTTTCTGAAGTTTCCTTCTTGAGAAGGCTTCTGTTGGAGTGCACAACCCCGTGCTTGCCCTTCGCAATGAGTGGATTGCTTCCTTGATGTACTCATCTGACCTCCACCTTGCCTCATGAACCTTTTCTGAAAATTGCCGATAAAACATTCACCGCAATCAAATCATGCGGCTCTGTACACATTACTTATCTTTCCTTTAAGGGAAGTATATTTCGTCAGCACCATGCATGAATGCTGACGCCTACACCAGGAATAAATATGAACAACATTAGAATCGGAGTGCGTCTCGGTATCACCTTCGGGTTTATGGCGCTCCTTGTTATGTTTATGGTGCTCATCGGCATCGTAAAAATTAATGCTCTCGGTAATGCCAATGATGACATATCAGGAAGTCTTTACACCAAAGCCTCCACTTCTCTGTCGATCCGTTACTACACATCAGATATGAGCCGGCTTGCGCGTAATGCGATTCTCCTTAAAGACGTTGCAAAAAGGGAAAAAGCCATCAGCGATTATCGCGGCGAAAGACATGAAGTTGACAGTCTTCTCAGTCTTATTGGTAAGCAGGTGAATACGCCCCAGGGAAGCGAAATTTTCACCCGCCTCAAGGCCCGTGCAGAACTTTTTCTGCCTTTCATTGATGAGGTGGTGGCACTTGCCCAACAGGGAAAAAGCGATGATGCCACCCAACTCCTGTTTGGCCCCCGTTACCAGACTCAGGGAGACTTTATGGCGTCGCTGAAAGAGATGCAGACCTTCCAAGAGGCCCGAATGAGCTCTGCCGCTGCGCAGGCTCGCGCCGACCGTTCGGGTGCGTTGATGATGTTAGTTGTTGCCGGCGTGGTTGCGCTGTTGCTGGCCGCGGTATCTGCCTGGGTTATCACCCGGAGTATCACGCGGCCACTTAATGTGGCCGTTGAGGCCGCCCGCCGGGTGGCGCGCGGCGACCTTACTGGTACCGTCACTGCAGATCGTAAAGACGAAACAGGCATACTGCTGTCTGCCATCAGTGACATGCAGGCTTCGCTGATTAACACGGTCAGCCTCGTGAGAAGCAATGCAGAAAGCGTGGCATCCGCCAGTACCCAGATTGCCCAGGGCAACACAGACCTGTCGCAGCGTACCGAGGAGCAGGCCAGTGCCCTTGAACAAACATCAGCGACCATGACGCAGCTCGGCGTGACGGTAAAAAACAACGCAGACAATGCCCGTCAGGCCGGCCAGCTTGCTGTAAGCGTTCGGGACGTGGCAAATAAAGGCAACGAGGCCACCACGGCCATTACCGGCACAATGAAATCTATCAGCGAAAGCTCCGGCCGTATCGCTGAAATCACCGCCGTCATTGACGGCATAGCTTTTCAGACCAACATTCTGGCGCTGAACGCCGCAGTGGAAGCGGCCCGTGCCGGCGAGCACGGCCGGGGATTTGCGGTGGTGGCAAGCGAGGTCAGGTCACTGGCACAGAGAAGCGCTTCGGCTGCGGGTGAGATTCGGCAGCTGATTGCAGCCAATGCTGATACTGTGGGACAGGGTAATGCACTGGTGATTCACGCGTCTGAAACGATGTCAGGAATTCTCTCCGCCGTAGGAAAGCTCACAGACACTGTTGAAGAAATCAACTCCGCCAGTGCCGAGCAGGCTCGTGGGATTGAGCAGGTAGGCATTGCCGTTACGGAGATGGACACGACGACACAGCAGAATGCTGCACTGGTTGAAGAGTCGGCCTCCGCTGCTTCAAGCCTCAGGGAGCAGGCGGAACGGCTTCTACAGGCTGTGTCTGTGTTCAGTCTGAGTGGCCCTTCTGCGCTTTCCGTTGCTCATGTGCCCGCCACGGTTGTAAAGCCGGGTTTTAAAACCGCAGCTGTAAAAACCCGCGCGGAAGACGAAGACGGAAGCTGGACGCATTTCTGATCGGTGTACAACGCCTGCTGCTGACGTGATGCAGTTAAGACTGAATGCTTTCGATAAAATGGTTAAATTTCTCCGGCTCGCCGGAGAAATATCAGAGGCATAAAGATGTTAACCGGACAAAATTACACGTCATTAATGCATTCAGATCCCAGCTAAGTCCGCTTCTGGCACAAAGCGGACTTTGCTCAAGCTGTGTCAAATAACGGGGAGCAGGTCACTTTTCGGGCCATTTTCTAATGATTTTGTTCTTCCTGCCATCTTCCTGAGAACCCTGCGTTTTTTCCCCCGTTGGCAACACAATTGTTGTTAGCTGCTTTCGCTTATGGCACAAGGCGGACATCTGGAACAACTCTTGTGTCCCTTTCCTGCATTGCCAGTCCGTGAGTTCTTGTGAACTTTCCGACAAAGCCAGCTAACTTTACCAAGCCGCTCGGACACGATCTGGTCAGGGAGTGACATGCCCGGTTACTGACAGACTGCACCCTGAGAGTAATTTATTCGCTGGCGCTCAAAGGCGACCAGTTGAAAAAATGTTCAATAAATGGTTCTATAATTCATTAATAATTATGCACTATTGCTGCATGAGGTCAGATACGTTGTCACTAGAGTCTGCAGAATGGTTTAGCCGAAATGGCATAGAGTGTTCGCGGGTCAGAGCCCGTAATTCGCGCTTTCCGAAACATCTGCACGATGAATATGTCATCAGTGCAAACCTGACAGGGGTAGAAGAAATCTGGCTCGCAGGGAAAATGGCCTATGTTAAAAGTGGTCAGGTTACCTTATATAATCCGGGAACCATTCAGGCTTCGCGTTTTGAGACTCAAGCCGTGGAATTCATTAGCGTGCACATACCTCAGACAGTGATAAAAATGCTTGCAGATGAGGACAATCTCACTAGCGCTCATGAAGCCCCTGTTCTGCGAGAAGGCATAATCGATAACACTCGCCTGTTTGACGCGCTGTACCGTTTTGCAACATCAGCCCGACTGGAGCGGGGCATGGATGAGGAGCAGGAATTGATTCTGCTTTGTGGTGAGCTGCTCGAGACGCCAGCTCTGCTTGAGAGATCTGACGAACAGAAAATCAATATTGTTATTGAGTACTTGCGGGAGCACCTCAGCATAAAACCGCAGTTGGAGCTGCTCGCGCAACTGGCGGGGATGAGCAAATATCATCTGGTTCGCTTCTTCACCCGGCATACGGGTATGCCGCCTCTGCAGTACCATATGCAGCTTCGTCTGCACCATGCCCGCGACTTGCTTCGCAGAAACGTGCATCCTCTCGATGCGGCGATAATGCTGGGATTTTACGATCAGAGTCATTTCATTAATGCATTTCGCAAAGTGATGGGAACAACTCCCCATCACTATGCTTCGCAGGTCAGATCAGGCCACCATAAACTCCCGGTACCCTGACACAATTACATAAAGCGCAAAATAGCTGAATATGATCGCTGAAGCTATGTAGGAATATTTAAGCAGGCGTTGACCAAGCAGTCTGCCGCCAAAACTTCCAACCAGGCACAAGACACAGGTCCAGAACATTCCCGCGATGAAAAAGCCACTCAGAAACCAGGACGTTGCTGTAACGCTGTGTTGGCCCATCCGGGATATCAGCGCACCACCTACTGTCGCAAACCACAGAATCGCCGTGGGGGAGGACATGGCAAGCACCACGCCCCGTCCAAATTCACGTAGCAGTGGGCGACACTGATGAGTTTCGCTCACGTTAAGTTCCGAAACCTTCCTGAAAGCGGCAATCAGCATTTTGACGGCGAAAAACAGAAGCATTGCTCCACCGCCAATCCAGAGCATCCAGCGTACTGCTTCATACTGAAGCAGTACGGCCATTCCCGCCAGCGCCAGTAATGCATATGCTAGGTCACCCACACAAGTCCCCATTCCCAGCCAGAAACCATGAAAGTATCCGCGTTGCATAGCCAGGGTAATCATGGCGATGTTGGCAATCCCGATATCAAGACAAAGCGAAAGACTCAGTAAGAAACCGTTTGAAAACTCGATCATAACGTAAAGCCTTTAATCTTCTGATCGTACTCGATCATGTCGACAGTTTTACCCAGCCTGTTTAGAAGCTGATCCGCCTCTTCACGCTGATAATGAGGTGAATAGCCTTGCAGGAACGCCAGGGCCGTCTCTGTATTACCCTGTAAAACAGAGCCTGTCATTGCTGTTGCCAGTGCCGTCATAGCCGGCTTCACAGCGCTGAGGTCCACGACATAATGCGCCCCATTCCAGTTCAGACACCGGCGTTCAGTTAGCCACTTGAGTTGTATATAGGCCGCCCCTGCATCAGGATAATCACATGGGCCGCGGCGCAAATATCTCAGCATTTCCAGCAGGAAAATTTTTAACTGTAACGTCTCGTTCAGTTGTAGGGCCTCCCGGGAAGGCTCTGTCAGGCACATCAGCAGCCCAAACACATCCGCCAGTGCTTCCTGCACAACCATTGATCCCCATCTATCCTGTTTACTTAATTTGCCAAACATCATCTTTTCAAGGACAACAGAATGTCCCAGATCATGGCCGCGGAACCAGGCGATCAGGTGGCGGGCACAGAGAGCGCTGTCCGGGATAGCTTCATGCTGCCAGCCAAGCAGGGAAGCCTGGGAGCGGGCAAAGCGTTCAAACAGGTTTAAATAGGTATTTGCAAACACAATGGTGCGCTTCTGGGCTGAGTATTTCACCCCTTCATCTTCAGGAAAGAAATAGGCGAAATGCTTGGGATAGCTGTTAGCTTCGCCAGCAATGGCAAACAGATCGACAATTTTGTAGCGGCATCCAGGCAGCGCAACCAGCCGCTGGTCGATATGATTTTGCAGCCAGTACAGGTTGTCCGGAAAGAGCTCATCCATCACATCTGAAACTTCCTGTAGCCTGCGTTCGGGTAACCCAAACCAGGCGGAATAATGCTGCATGCGAGACTTACCAACCCATGTTGACATGTAACCTATTCCCTGCACTAGCTCCTGTTCATCCAGCCCCGCTATCTGCGGGAGAAGCTCTTTTGCTGTACTGGCGTCAGACAGGATTTCTGCACGTAACAGCAACGCTTTGCAGGTATCCGGATCATCAAATTCCTGAGCAAGCTTGAAGCAGATAATGCTGAGCTTTTCTTCAACAGACTGAAGCAACGTACTCCCGGTCCGTGTGGAAACCGGGTGAATATGACCAGCCGCCTCAGCAAGACGAGTAGCCTGGTGGATAAGGTCCAGGGCCGCGGGCGAAAGTGAGTCTGGCAGAGGGATATCCATCATGTGGATATGGTATGAGTCAGCAGCGGGCCAGAACGGTGTCGTAAACATGAAATTCCCTTCCATTGAAGTAACGAGAGGTTTACTTAACCATTGCATCTGTAATTGGTATTGGAAGGAATTGCGCGAAGGGGTTAGGGAGAACGGTGCCCTTCATAACCATAATCGACTACTTTGCTTATCAGTAAATTAAAGGGCGCGAGATAAAGTGGGACAAGGGGGGGGTTTACGCGAGAAATGCCCTGCATCACATAAATCAACAGGCTTCGTGACAACAACTGTCCGCTTCTGGCACAAAGTGGACGTTCTATGGAGGATGCCGGTGAAGCACAGAAATGGTGTACTATTGCTACCGTGTGCTTACATCGTTTTTTGGGCCTGCAAAAGACGAAGCGTACTGCTGTGTATTACTTTCAGCGGAGTAATTCCAGTCCCCATTGCTGACAGCAGGCACTGATATCACGGGATGACTTCAGCATCACTTTTGGAAGAGTGCTGTGGCAGAAAAGCTCTCTGTGACGGAGCTGGTTTTTCGGCGCAGTCAGCGTGATGTATTTGAGCATTTCCCAGGTTACGCTGTCCTTTCCGGTATAAAGACCACCGATTCTGGGAATCGACGAATAGCACCGCTTTATATATCGCAGCAGTGCCAGAGGCATCGAAACATCCAGCAGTATCAGCCCAGTGGCACGCGCAAGTCGCTGTTGTAAGCACTTCGTGTAATTGCCATCCATCACCCATTTTTCCGTATTCACGGCTTCGGCATGTAATCGATGAAAATCTTCTGGTTTTCTGGGGATCCATTTTGTACCCGGCTGGTGATGGAGTTGGTCCAGATGGATTAAAGGCAGAGATGTTTTGGCTGCTATCGCGCTGGCCAGCGTGGATTTACCACTGTTGGAGGGGCCCAAAATGCAGATGCGATGGCCGAGCTCTTCCAGTGACACTGATATATCCATAAATCATCCCCGATCACTCGTGTCCCATGTAAATCCGGCTATCTTAGCATATCTATCTTATCTGCCCTCTCCTGAGACACTGGCGAACAGGGCCTGAGCGGCTGCCTCAACCCGGAATACAACGAAGAACGTTGACGCCGACAAGTCTCAGGTGAATCACATGACCAAAACAATGCAGAGCGTTCAGGAGCGCGCGCTGAAGGTACGGGATATTACGTCGGTGATTGAAAACATTGCCTTCCAGACCAATATCCTTGCGCTCAACGCCGCGGTCGAGGAAGGCGTATGAAGGCGCCTCCCTCAGCGTCAGGGAGGTACCTGCCGATAATCAGGCCGACTATCTGAATCGATAACAGTCTTCCGTGCGCGAATTACTATAAAGAATGCCTTGCACGCTATATTTCCGGAACCGGGCAGATTCAGATGCGACTGAAGAAGTGCCAGTTTATGCCGATATATTAGCTGCTTACAAAATATTTACTGAACACTGGCTAAAATCATACATTAACCAATGCAGGACGATATGAAATCTAAAAGGCTGATACTGTTATGCCTGCTCTGTCTGGGACTGAATGGTTGCGCAAAAGTCCTCCCTCTTAATTACACAAACTATGAGGGAATTGACGCTGCGACACTGTATGTCCTTAACAGTCAGGGAAACGTGGGCACAATCTATCTGGCATCTTATGTCTATAACAATAAAGACAGCTGCTACGACATGTCCGATCGTTACGAGCTCGACTCCAATTTCTTCAAAGCAAAAGGGAGCGTGATAACGGCCAAAATAAAACCCGGCGTTTTTTATTCCGTATCCCAGATCAGAAATGACGGGGGGTTTATTGAGAATACTGACTCTTCAGTCATTCCGGAGGCCGGGAAATTTTATTATGTATCTTCAGGCAGCCGTGCCGTTCAGGTTCCCGACAGTTTCAGACCAGACGCATCAGACAGCCCTGATGAAGTTGTTAAAGTTTACGAAAATAATAAAGTAACTTACTGGAATGTAAAAAAAATCTGTTCCCGACCTTTCTGGAAGATTGGCTGAGGGATTATCACAGCCCTGAGATAACCCCGTATTGTGCGAATCACTATCAGCTTTCTGCCGGCTCCGCTAAAATAGCAGAGCCGGTACATTCATTTCAGACGCGAAACGCCTCCACCATACCCCGTAGGGGTGCGCCTGCTCTGAGAGTGAACGGGAGGCCGAGGATGACTACTCAACCAGCGCCGCGTTGTTCTGCGTCACGCCGTCCATCTGGCTCACGGTCACGCTGACCTGCGAAATCCCCTGCATCTGCTCCGACGAGGCTTGGGCGAGGAAGTCCATGGACTCAGCCAGTTCACGACCATGCTAATTATCTTCAGGATGCTCTGGCCTGTTCCCGTAGCGACCTCCACGCCGCTTTCCTCCCGGGCAACGGCCTGCTCAATCAGGAGCTTGATGTCTTTCGCGGCCTCGGCGAGCAGGCTTAGTCGGGAGGAGATTGCACAACTCAGAGAGGAGTGGCATTCGCTGGATACTGAATTTATCAGTGAAGAGTATGCGTTTCACCATAATCTGTCTCAGCTCGCAAGGCCGGTAATCACGCAGCTACAGGCAATCCTGAATCGCTTACTTGCCGCTGCACCAGACTTTTAATGGTGATGGAAATGGTGATGGATAAAAAGGAAGCTGCACGGCGATGGAGTCTGGGTGCCGCCATGTTCAGAAGCCGGGCCTGGCTGAAATGTCATCTGACTGGCCTTAAGAGAGGGCGTGCAGGGAAAGTACGGCATTGCCGGTTGATAGACTACAGGGTCGGTGAAAAAACCGTATCTCTGAAAGTCAGTCAGGTATGTTTCTCACCCTCGGACTGGGACATCAGGCAGTAATTCAGGCTGCTCAATTTAACAACGTAAACACGATGAAAGTCCGCTTCTGGCACAGGACTGCTGTTGCAGCCCTGACAACCTTAGACTTCAATCGATTCAGAGATCTCTAACGCATCATCGACTTCAATGCCCAGATAACGGACTGTGCTTTCCAGTTTCTTATGGCCTAACAGAAGTTGGATCACCCTGAGATTCTTAGTTTTCTTGTAAATCAGGTAAGGTTTTGTTCTTCTCAAGGAATGTGTACTGTAAAGCGAATCTTCGAGACCAAGTTTTGCTACCCACCCATGAAAAATTCGGTTGTATTGCCGGGTTGATATGTGTTGGTTAGTACCGACCCGAGATCGGAACAAATAGTCTTTACTGCGTAAATTGCCAAGCTTTATCAATGCAGAAACAGCTTCTCTTGTCCCTTTGGTTATCTCAAATTGGACAGGGCTGCCGGTTTTCTGTTGTAGAACCGTAGCTCTGCTTGAAACAGAGCTACCATATGCAACATCAGATACTTTGAGTTTGACCAGATCACAGCCTCGAAGCTTACTGTCCAGGGCCATGTTGAACAGAGCTAAATCGCGCGTTTTACCTTCCAGTTCAAGTCGGATTCGGATACCCCAGATATGAGATATCTGAAGTGGTCTTTTTTGGCCTATGATACGGTCTTTGTTCCACGGTGACGTGTTCATACTCAAATCTCCTGCAATGTGGGAGATTTGAGTATGGTTGTCCTTATGAGCGAGGAGCGGAAGCTCACTTTAGGGCAATCTAATTCACATGTCAGAGGATTTATAAAAAGAGAATAGTGCAGATTTTAGGGATACTTACACTTGCTATGGCATACTTTTTGGGACCCCATCAGTTTAGGGATCTGAATCGCCACAGCTTTGGTAGGCACCTGCTTTATGGTCACGTGCACCCGAAGATCCTGCGGGTACGCATGGGTCACGAAAAGTACGAGTCTACAGAAGTTAATTTACGGTTTTTTGCGCTCGATGTGGCTGCCAGCTACCAAGTCCAGTTTACACTGGATACAACTAACGCGCTGTAGCAACTGCGTGGTGGAAGCTGATTAAAGGAGATAATGATGTTCGATGTTGACGATACTGCACCCGATACTCCCGACCCCCGTGAACTCAGTCAGGATGTGCAGGCGCTGATCAACAATGGTCTGGATTTTCTGGATAAAGCCCGTGAAGAGTTGGAGTCCTCGAAGCCGAAGTTCTCCGTCGTCAGTTTCTGGACTGCGGTCGAGATTTTACTGAAAGTTCCGCTGGCGCACGAACACTGGTCGTTGGTCTGCAGCCCGAAAAAGCCAATAAAAAAGCAGGCTTACCTAGCCGGTGATTTTCAGTCGGTGACCTACGAAGAAACCCGTGAAAGGCTTAAGGACGTACTTGAAAGACCCCTAGACAGAGAAACGGACAGTGCTTTTGATAAGGTCAGAAAGCACCGCAACCGCGTAGTTCATTTCTACCACCCCACTTTCACCGAGGCTGAACAACGTCAAATACTCAAAGAACAAGCTGACGCCTGGTTTGCCCTGAACCGGTTATTAAGGGATGAATGGAAAGTTATCTTCGGTGTCAAACATAATTGGAAGCTGGCTTTCGGTGAAACTCGTCTGATTAGGGGAAACGAATTTTATGCCGAGGTGCGGTTTAAACAGGTTAAGCCTGAACTCGAGCAGCTCTCTGAAAAGAATATTCAAATCGGTAACTGCAATGAGTGCCATCAGCATGCGACGGTAACAGGGACTGAAACGACCGGTAATGAAAACCGCAAGCTTGAAGTTACGCGGTGTAAGGTTTGCACCAGTGCTGTAAGGCAAATTACCCTGGTTTGTCCAGACTGCGAAATACCTCAATTGCTACCTGAGGGAGATGGTGATTTTGAATGCGAACACTGCGACTACACTTCGGATAGGTATAAACTGCTGGATGAGGAGTTGTTCCACAGTGTGGATGAACAGCTACTCTCCGTATTTCCTGCTGGATGTACCAATTGCATGACTCCTGAAAGCGTATGTAAATTTGGAGACGGCTATCTTTGCACTCAGTGTTTCATCTATTACACCGAGCTTCATGTATGTGGTTGTTGCGGTCACCTGAGCGATAGCGTTCCTGAACTGAGCCATATCCGAGGATGTGAATTTTGTGATGGTGACCAACGTTATTTTGATGACTGAATTACCATACATAATCTAGGCTCTTCAGGGATGGGTTGGACTGTCCGCTCCTGGCACATGGCTGCCTCAGGGGAGGGTCAAAAAGGTCGAAAGTCGGCTGATTGCCGTTCCTGCGGTGTATTATTTAAGATCCAGCTCAGCAATAACACGTGCTACATTTGCAATATCGCCTGCTGATAGTGGCAACAGAGGACGAGGCAGACAGTCTGCATCGGTGAGTCCTAGCACGCCTGCGGCAGCTGCTATAACGCGGATGCTTCCACCATGTTTGCGGAACAACGCCCACAAAGGATTGAGCCGAGTCGTTAAGGCTGTGACGCGTTCAGCATCGTTAACAGCTGCTGCCTGGGTAATCTGCTTCGCTGTTTCCGGAAACAAGCCACCGCAAACCGAATACCACACTTCACAACCGGCATTTAAGCCCAGCCCGGCAAAGGCGTCACCGCTAATGCCAATAGTCACGCCTGGACGCAGATGTTTTCGCAATGCATTGACCCGTTCAGCAGCCGCAACCTGGGTATCCGGTACTCCCGGAATTTTAACCGAGTGAACACCCTCTAGTGACGACAGCTGACCGTGTAGTTCATCTGTAAAGGTGAAATGCGTAGTGCCTGGATTATCATAAATGCAAACCGGCACTGAAACATGCTGAGTAACCGTCTCAAAAAGGGTGTAAACCTCTTCATCTCGCAGCGACTGGTAACTCACCGCCGGAAGCAGCAGCGCCTTAGCGCCCGCAGACTGCGCATCGTCAGCCAGCTGCAAAACGGCATCGGTGCTGAATGCTCCCACACAAACCATCACTGGAATATCCCCAGCAAGTTGCACGGCCAGCGTGGAGATGCGTTTGCGCTGTTCCCGGCTCAGATAGGCATAGCTACCGGTTGAACCCAGAACACCTAACGAATCGACACGGGCTGCCGTCAGGCGAGTCAGAATTTTGCTGAATCCCTGTTCATCAATATCCCTGGCAGTGACAGGAGTTAACGGGAAAGCAGACAAACCAGTGAACATGCAGTTTCTCCAGAATAGAATTGAAGGCGTTACTCGCCGATGAGGGTTGTTTGAAACTGCATACCGGGCATCATTTGTTCAAGGCCATCGGTCAACATCTTGCCAGCTTCATGTAAATGCTCAAGTGGCATCTGAGTCAGACTTTCCAGAATAAACCACATGTGTTCAGCTTCGACGCTTAAGCGGGTTCTGATCCCCTGCCGCCAGTTCCAGCGACGACAGGTGACACCCACATCATCACACCAGACGACCTCGCCAGGAGAAGGATATTCAACCACATCAGCACCTTCTTTTACCGTATCAAAAGGTTCCGTGCCTGCAGCCACAATCAAGCGAGGCGCACCCTTATAGGCAGTAATGTTTTCTCCGCCCACTGGCACGGCATACCGCAAGCTGACTGCGTTATATAAGTCAACAATGGGATCAAGAGCGGGCATGGCACCATCGCGCAGTACGCGCTTACGCAGCGCATCAGCAGAACAGGGAGTACGTTTTGGTTTGGCCCCAAACTTCTGAAATACCTCTGTCCACGCGGCCAAATGTAATTCAGCCCAATCGGGCACTCCTGACAGCACCGCTTCGCAGGCAGCTTTCAATGCTATTTCCCCTATGTGCGGGTTCACTACTGGCGCGGCCTGCACGGAGATGCTGAGAGCCCTAAAACCGGGCGCTATTTCATAGACTTCAGGGGCAATTGACGCAGAGACTGTTAACACGGGATAATCCTGTAATAACCATTTTACTGCATAATATCGACCAATGACCAAAAAAGTCAATTTAGTGACCGATGCCGGTGCGGATGTCAGCACCGTTAATGAAGCCGTGTCCCTACGGATTAAGCAGTTCCGCAAACAAAGAAAAATGTCGCTTGATGAGTTATCCCGACGCGCAAATGTCAGTAAAGGCATGTTGGTAGAGATCGAAGGGTGTAAGGCTAATCCCAGCATTGCATTGCTATGCAGGCTTGCCGCTGCCATGGGCGTTTCAGTGGCCGATTTTGTTGATGTGAGCAGCCAGCCTGATGTGCATATCATTGCTGATACAGAGATCCCCGAACTATGGAAAGGTGATAAAGGTGGAAGCGCCAGGCTGCTTGCAGGTTCAGGTGGACCCGATATGACAGAGCTTTGGCTATGGAAAATGCTACCGGGCGAGAAGTTTGAATCTGAGGGGCATACATCAGGCACGTTGGAGTTATTGCATGTACAGTCCGGGACGCTCACGCTGGGCGTGAAAGAGAGCGTGTTTCAGGTAAAAGCCGGATTTTCCGTTACAGCTAAAACAGATGTTCCGCATTTCTACGAAAACCAGGGTAAAAACACGCTGAGTTTTATCATGACGGTTAATGAAAAAGCGTCGTAAGGGTCCCAATTTTCTCATCTCGCGTATTTGCAATGTCCGCTGTTGGCACAAAGCGGACAGGCTGACCGAGCTGGAGGTCCGCTATGAGCGAGAGGCGGAAGTCAACATGATGAAGACCGGCAATTCTGCCAAATTAAAATAACGTCCCGGCCATGAAGTGCAGCTTCTAAGCCGGGATAGGCTTTAGGGATGTGTGTTGTGCATAGCAAACGCAGCTAAACGCTGATGATCCAATCGAAAATACTGCTTTTCTTTGATGAAAGAAGCCCCAAGGGACAAGTAAAATTCGGCAGCTTTCGGGTTGGTGGTTTCAGCGGTCCAGTCAAATCGCGTGAAGCCATGTTCAACGGCGAAAGCCGCAATAAATCGCATAAGTGATTTACCTACTCCCTGACCTCTAACCGCCGCTGAAGTGAAAAGATCTTTCATATATGCCTGACCGGAGCACTTTGGAGCAGGAAACATCAGTGTGAACGTTGCAAATCCGACAAGGACTCCGTTTTTCCATGCTCCTACGACACTTACTCCGGAATAGACGGAAAAAAACCTGTGGGTCAGATAAGAGAGCATTTCTTCATAGCTGGCCGCTTCACTCCCGAAATAATAAGAATCCATCTCGACAAAAATCTTTGCCAGATCGGGAATGTCAGAATCTCCACAGATATCGATTCTCATACGTATCCTTTTATTGTATGCACGAAACCCAAATTTAGCATAAGAATGCGGTCATGATGACCTGCTACCCGCTAATCAACTGGTTGGTAATGTCCGCTTCTGGCACCAAAGCGACTATGCGTAGGTGATGTCTGCGATGAGCGAGAATGGGATGTTTTACCCATAAATCATCCTGACGTTTGGGTGGGTCATAAATTGCTTAACGCTACGATAATAAAGCTGGGTTAAACATGACATCCATTCGGCGCGCGTCTGTTTTTTACGCAACGATTGCCTTTGGTGAAGGAAAAGCCATTATATCTTTTTAGGTTAAAGGATTTTCTATGCGTGATTCTGCAAGCAAATCAATCGGGCTGCTCCTGTTCCCAGCGCTTACTCAGCTTGATCTTACCGCGCCATATGAAGTTTTCGTCAGGGCACCCAATACAAAGGTTCATCTCATCTGGAAAAACCTGGACCTTGTTGTTTCCGATCGTGGTATGGCTATACAGCCAACGACCACTTTTAACACCTGCCCACAACTGGATGTAATTTGTATCCCCGGAGGGCCTGGTCAGATAAACCTAATGGATGATGAAGACGTTCTTTCATTTATCCGTTTCCAAAGTGAAGAAGCAAAGCTGGTGACTTCTGTATGCACTGGTTCGCTGATTCTGGGCGCAGCAGGACTTCTGGATGGATATAAAGCAACGACGCACTGGGCTTCTCTGGACCAACTCGCTCTGTTAGGTGCGGAGCCGGTTAATGAGCGCGTCGTCCGTGACCGTAACCGTATAACCGGCGCAGGTGTCACTTCAGGTATAGATTTTGCGCTCACCGTTGTATCAGAAATGCACGGGAGCAGTATTGCTGAAAATATTCAACTGCATATGGAATATGATCCCGCACCGCCGTTTACCTGTGGCTCGCCCCGAACTGCATCTGAAGAGCAGTTAAAAAAGGCGCGGGAACAAACAGCGCCATTTATTGAAAAGAGGCGACAGGCGACGTTAAAAGCCGCAGCCAGACTACAGAAATAAGGCTTAGCGAAAGAGGGGCCTTTTTCGACTTTCACTCCCCGCGCCTGGCACAAACCAGACATGTCCATCAGGCAACGCTCGCTTTAAACCGGGCAGCGGACAACGCGATCTCACGCTCTGCACGAGTGCTTGAAACCTGCCCGGCCCACGGCGCTCATGATGATAAGGCGCATTATTAAGATTATGCTCCAGCCAGATATGTTGAGGATCGGCGGATAACCGATCCTGTTGGCGCGTTATTTAAGATCCAGATCTGCAATCACACCTGCGACATCGGCAATATCTTCTTTCGACAACGGCAGCAGGGGACGAGGCAGACAGTCTGGAGCGGTAAGCCCGAGTATGCCTGCTGCAGCGGCGATTACACGTATGCTTCCCCCATGTTTACGAAACAGCGCCCATAAAGGTTCCAGACGGGTAGTGAAGGCAGTCACGCGTTCATGGTCGTTAACTGCGGCGGCCTGCGTAATTTGTTTGGCGGTTTCCGGAAACAGACCACCGCAAACGGAATACCAGACTTCACAACCGGCATTTAATCCCAGCCCGGCACTGGCGTCACCACTGATGCCAATGGTCATGCCAGGACGAAGATGTTGTCGTAATGCATTGACCCGTTCAGCCGCAGCAACGGGATTATCCGGTACGCCTGGAATTTTAACTGAGCGAATGCCCTTCAGTGACGACAGCTGCCCGTGCAGTTCATCTGTGAACGTGAAATGCGTGGTCCGTGGGTTGTCATAAACACAAACCGGGACTGAAACATGTCGGGTAACCGTCTCATAAAACGCATAAACCTCTTCATTACTCAGCGGCTGGTAGCTCATCGCCGGAAGCAGCAACGCATCAGCGCCTGCAGACTGCGCATCTTCAGCCAGATGCAGGACGGCATCGGTGCTCATTGCACCCACGCAAACCATCATGGGGATTTGCCCGGCAATCTGACGGGCGAGCGTTGCGACGCGTTTACGCTGTTCCCTGCTCAAATAGGCATAGCTGCCGGTTGAACCCAGAATACCCAACGAATCGACACCGGCTGCCGTCAGGCGAGCCAGAATCTTAGTCAATCCCTCTTCATCGACACCACGCGCCGTGACAGGTGTTAACGGGAAAGCAGACAAACCGGTAAACATTCAGTTTCTCCAGAGCAGAGTTGAAGGCGTTATTCGCCGATGAGGGTGACGTGACACTGCAGCCGGGCCCCATTTCTTCAGGCCTTCGGTCAGCATCGTTCCCGCGTCATGAAGCTGCTCAGGTGGCATCTGAGGCAGACTTTCCAGAATAAACCACATGTGTTCAGCTTCAACGCTTAAGCGCGTTCTGATTCCCTGCCGCCCGTTGCAGCGACGGCTGGTTAATCGACATTATCGCACCAGACGACTTTACCAGGCGAAGGATATTCCACCGTCAGACCCCTTATTTAAGGGTATCAAAGGGGTTATCGTCACTCTGCAGAACGCCATTCCGGCTTGCTTAGGCTGGCTAAAGTCTGGGACAGCAGATCCTAAGGGTGATGCCTCCACTCATCACATAAACCCTGGAATGAGCTGCTGAGCGTTATAAAATATCAACATGGATTCGGGGAGGTGAAAGGATCAGTCACACCTAATTTACTGTAGCGACAGACATTCGGATTTATTTCTGTGCTCCTCAATCTCCCTGGCAATGCGGCTTAAATGAAAATACGAACAGCGTGCTCAGACAACATTTTCCCTCAGGCACTTGTTTACCGGGTTACCGCCAGTAAAGCGTTTATGGCGTCGCCCGGCCGCTCGACGAGAGGCCGGGAAATCCGCCATACCCTGAATCACCCGCAGAGCGATTCAATTAATGTGTTGCATCCATCGGTGGAACTCGCAGGATAAAAGCCAGTCTGATTCTGGGAAACATTCATTTCAGGACGTGCCTTATCAGAACCTGAGCGTAGCCGTTGCCGTAATTTGTCGCTCCGCGCCGTAAAAACACGCCGTCGTGGCGTAACAGCCTGCGACGTAGTTCTTATCAAAAAGATTGTTAACATTTAAGCCAATTGATGAACCCGGCAGATTGAACCTGCTCAGATCGTACTGGATGACGGCATTCCAGATCGTGTAGGGCTTCACTTTAAAGGAGTTAGCGTTATCACCTTCCGTCGACCCGACATAGCGACTTCCCAGCCCTAACGTCAATCCGCTTAACGCCGTTTCATGAAAAGTGTAGTTTCCCCATAATGCCGCCATATTTTTAGGGATCTCAGCTGGGCGATTACCTTCGTATGAGGTGTCTTTGGTATATTCAGCATCCGTGTAGGAATAGCTGCCGATAATATCCACATTTTCTGTCAGTGCTGCTTTCGTCTCCAGTTCTATGCCTCTGGAGCGTAACTCGCCATTTTGCACTGAATATAAAATATGCTCAGGATCTGACGTCAGATTTTTATCTTTTGTTATCTGGAACAGCGATAAGGTGGCGGAAATCAATTTACCGTCAGGTATATATTTGATTCCGGCTTCATACTGTTTGGCGCGAGATGCCCGAAACATTTTCCCTGTATAATCCGCTCCTGCTGTTGGCAGGAAGGATTCACTGTAGCTAATGAAAGGTGAAAGACCATTATCAAACAGGTAGTTCAGACCTCCTCGCCATGTAAATTCATTATCGTCCTGTTTGGAGGCGGAATTGTTATTAAGGCGATTGACGCTGTCTGCTTCAGACCAGTCATAACGACCACCCAATGTTAATAGCCAGTGATTCCATTCAGCCTGATCCTGCAAATAGAGGCCAGTCTGTTCAAGACGATCGACCTGACTCCTGTAACCGAAATATTGCACAGCGGTATTACCATACACAGGATTAACCAGGTTCAGACTGGATGCCAGACCGAGCGCCTGCCAGACATCATTCCGTGTGCGCCGGTAATCTATGCCCATAAGCAGGGTATGGTCTGTGTTACCTGTAGAAAATTTATTTTGCACCTGAGTATCCATCGCGAAGCTCGATAAATGCTCTTTGGCCGCAAGTGCACCCCGGGTTAAAAAAGAAGGATCAAACGGAGAAACACTGCTTCCATAGATGGTTCGGTAATCCATATCTACCGTTCCGTAGCGCACGTTCTGACGCACTGTCCAGTTGTCATTAATTTGATGCTCAAAGGTATAACCGACTAACTTCTGCTTACGGGAAATTTTGTTATAACCCGGTTCCCCATCATTAAAACTTGTGGGTAATTTTCCACCCGCACCGCTGGTTACCGTGCCGTCTTTCGGTAAATAGCCAAACCATCCTATATTGGGTTCATCGAGGAAACTGCTTAAAAAAGTAAACTGAGTTTTGTCATCGGGGCGCCATGTGAATGAAGGCGCTAATGAATAACGCTTTGCTTTTTCACCCGTCTGTTGCTGGTCCTGATCGCTGGCTACACCTGTCAGGCGGTAGGTTAATTTCTCGTCATCATCAACCGCGCCGCCAAAATCAAAGCCCGTCTGGAAAAGATTATGGTTGCCAGTTTTAAACTGCACTTCGCGAATGGTCTGCGGCGTGGGGCGCTTACTGACCAGCGCGATAACACCGCCAGGCTCACTCAGACCATACAGAACAGATGCAGGGCCACGCAGCAATTCAGCACGTTCAAGCATGTAAGGATCGACCTGGAAGGAAGTAAAACTGTCGGCCTGAAGTTTGAGTCCGTCCAGATAAATATTATCCGAGATCTGGCTGAACCCCCGGATATTGACTGAATTAAAGCCGCTTACCGATCCCCGACTGTCAACCATCACATCTGCAGCGTAACGAAAAGCATCTTTCAGCGTCGGTGGGTCCAGCAAATCCATCTCTTCACGCGTAACAACGGTAATGGACTGAGGCGTTTTACGGAGTGGCGTGTCAGTTTTAGTCGCCGTCGCGCTTCGCTTTGCCACCACAGAGCCTACTGGCCCCCAGGCATTTTCTTCCGGGGGAGTCTCCCCCTCGCTTGTTACAGTGAGGGTATTCTGTTTAGTCGCAGCCACGGCGCTGTCTGCTGACAGTGCAGGGAATGACAGTGAACTCATTAATGCACTAAGCATTACTGCACAAGAACGTGGAATCAGAGCTCTTCGAACTTTCATGTCTGTATGTACTCGTCTAGGTTTAATAAAATACATTTCACTGAAACGAATAAGAGCCAGGTTGCTCACGATGTTTTTTTAAACATCAGTATGCTTTTCATAACGTTAAATCGTACCCGAATGGTCGTATCCACGCCTTCCATGACTTCGTTATCAGTCAATGCCACTTACCCTGCGCTGCAGTGAATTCAGCACCTGTTGCCGCTGCAGTACGCTGACTCCTGACATTTCAATCACATAAGACTCATGTAATTAAAAATAAAAATCATTCTCATTTAACAGCGAAAATCTTTTTTCCGATAGCGAAACACAGACATAAAATTTTTCATTTCAGCCAAAAGTTGCCTGTTTTCTTTACATCAGGGTAAAGACAGATTTAACGACAGAAAACGCGGGCGCACTCGGGCAATCGTTCCGGACAATTAAGGGATGAGTGCCTGTCAGACAGGCAGCTTAAAAGGGGGGAATATTAACGTTGCTGCAGAAAAGTCGGTTCTTTTACGCACTGTCGGTAAGGTAATGGCGCTGACAGTGCGAATCTTTTTCGTCTTACGTGCTGCCGGATGATAAGCAATACCCATCCAGGATCGTTCCCCTTAGGTGCCTCAACACTGTCTTGAATTGCGACGGGAGGTATGTTCAAAAAGAAGTCAGAGATGCTGCAGGAATGTTTCTTGGCATTATGGATTGTTATTGCCCGGCGTCTTCCGTCAGCGCCCGCCTCATACCGATAGCATCGCGCAGGGGATGACCGGTTAACGCAAGGCAGCGCTGTCAGTGCAGAAATAAGGGTAACGGCTTTACCGTTGACGAACAGAGCGTGCAATGGATGACGGATCCGGCAGTGCCTTTAATCCAAATAAATTTTGCCGGGCATAATGCCCGAAGCTCCGCCTGTTGCCTTCTCTGTTCTTTCGAAAAGGTAGCGAGCGGGCGGCTTGCCTACTGCTTTTCGAAACATGGTGATGAATCCGCTAGCGTTCTCATAGCCAAGTTCCAGCGCGACTGTCTGAACACTCTCCCCACGGGTTAGCCGTTGAAGTGAAAGGATGACATGTAACTGCCGACGCCAATGACCAAAACTCATTCCGATCTCCTGCAGCATCAGCCGGCTCATGGTTCTTTCACTCATACCGATGCGATGGGCCCATTCGCCCAAAGAGGATTTATCAGCAGGTTCGGCCAGTAGCTTTTCAGCAAGCTGTCGCAGCCTTCGATCGCGTGGCATTGGCAGATGCAAATCTTCTACTGGTGCCGCTGATAATTCATCAAGAAGGGTTGCTATCAAGCGGCTTTCCGGTCCCTCTGTCGGATAAAGCCGCGGTAACCCCGCAGCTTTAAGCAACAACTCGCGCAGGAGTGGGTTTACGGAGAGAGTACAGCAGGTTTTTGGAAGCGCGGGTATCGCCTCAGGTTCAATAAACAGACAGTAACATTCTGTATTTCCAGAACCCCGTGCTGAATGTGGCATGTTGCCCGGTATCCAGACTGCACATTGAGGTGGAACAATCCACATCCCCTCGTCGACCTCACAATTGAGCACACCACGGACTGAATAGAGCAATTGCGACTTACGATGTTGGTGTGTTTCATGTTCCCAGCCATTTGAAATCATGGATGCGCTCAGTGCAAAGATGGGGCGAGGGATACTGTCAATATCAGGCAAAGCAACAGCATTCAGAGAAGATAGCCGGGACATGTATTCAACCTTGGTTTTGAAAGCAGCATTTGGCAATTTTGAATAATATTATGACCAACATTCGCAATGCAGTCTAAAAGGGATTGAGATAATTTCATTTAACAGGGGTGGAGGTTGCCTGGTGCGTTGCGCGTCATGCTACCGAAGCGGCCATTTTTCAGCGCTGCATCAGGAGGGCTGAAAATCTTAATCAACCGATTCACAGGATTATGACTATGCAAATTGACGATGCCGATTTTCCCGTTGTATGGATAAAAATGAATGCTCCTGGAAAGGATTCGGCTGCCCCCGCATTTAATGAATTCGAAGCGTTACTCGCCCGCAAAACACCCTTCGTACTGCTTAGCGGTGAAGGCTTTACTGAAAGCAAACATGAGCATTCCGCCGATGAGATGAAGATGACAACCCGCTGGATGAAAGCGCATAAAAATGAATTAAAAGCCTTTGTTAAAGCGTCAATCCTGATTGAACCCAACACTGTAAAAAGGGCTGCAGCCAGACCTTTCGCCATTATTTATGAAAAATTTTGGGGCTATCCTTTATTGATGGCCGCTTCTAAAGAAGAGGCTTTAGCAACCGCAAAAACATTGCTTTAGGTAAAGCAGAAAAGTATCCCAGTAAAAGAGACCACGACGACAACATCGCTATCAAAGCAGGGGCTGGCTAGGGCTCCCCGGACTGCTGCTTACTGACATACCTCGACCATTGTTAGTAAACAGCGTTATCCGGTACGTTTATCCGTTACACGCGCCCCTGGAAGCCGGCATCGCCAGTTGGGCAAACTTCGCAAGCACACCTCTTGTGTAACGTGGCGCTGGTGGGCTCCAGCGGTTTCTTCTTTCCTGCGGTAGCGCCTCATCGATATTCAGTTGCAGCAGTTGCCGATGGGCATCAATAGTGATGGCGTCGCCTTCCTCCACCAAGGCAAGGGTTCTGTCTATAAAAGCTTCCGGTGCGATATGACCGACCCCCATTCCCCAGGTGCCACCAGAGAAGCGGCCGTCAGTGATCAGGCCAACGCTCTCTCCCAATCCTTTGCCCACCAGGGCCGCTGTCGGAGAGAGCATTTCGGGCTTCCCCGGCCCCCCTTTAGGCCCTAAATATCCCAGCACCAGCACATCACCAGGCTGTATCCGATCCTCAAGGATCGCCTGCTTTGCGCTGGCTTCATCGTCGAATACGCGTGCCGGACCGGTGATAGCGGGCTTCTTCAGGCCGCTGATTTTTGCGACCTCCCCGTCAGGGGCCAGATTACCCTTAAGTATTGCCAGGTGGCCTTCTTTTTAGAGGGGGGCCTGAAGCGGCAGGATGACGTTCTTATCAGGCTGCGGTTGTGCTGGAATATCCGCCAGCTCCTCTGCCAGGCTGCACCGGTGATGGTCAGGCAGTGACCATGCTGACATCGTTTCAGCAGCGATGGGAATAGCGCTGGTTCCTGCATCGCTAAGAAACCTGCAACGTCACGGCGTGCTTTACCTGCAGTTACAAGGCGAGGTGCCTGACCTTGAAACCGGGGTGGCCTGGAATCAGCAGAACATTTCGCCAGCTCTGAAGCGGTTGATCGACAGTGCTTCTGGGTGGGTTGCCGACGGTCATTAGCGGTAATTGCCTGCGCCATGAACGAAATGTGGAGCAACGGGTTAAGCTCCATGCTGAGACGTGAGCGACGATCTTACATGCCCCACGGGGTTCGTGGGGCACGATCCTTGTTACAGTGACGGATGAGAACCTTTCACAGGGCTTACTGCTTCCAGCAGAGAAGCAATATGGAGAATGACGTGCTCATCATGCCATTTGCCGACGATCTGCACGTTAACCGGCAAGCCTTCACGACTCTTACCAAACGGCAACGCTACACCAGGCAACCCTGTGACGTTAAGCGGCACCGTGGCACCTTGCAGATAAGTGGCATCAACGTCCTGACCGTCAATAACAAACCTGTCCACGCCGTGTTTATGCGCCGGGATGGGGAGTACATGCGTGATAAGCGCATCGTAGCGTGAAAAGTATTCCGCGAAGCCGTCACGCAATCGTTCGGCGGCCTGCTCTGCATCAATATAAGCAGACATCGGTGTATCAGGTAACGATAGCATGGTTTTCGCCATTTTGTAGATCTCATCAGGCTGGCGACCGGCCGTGGCCGCCGCAAAGGCGGGCTTCATTTCCATGACGTGGAGCCGGTTAAACACATCCAGCGCAAAGTCCTTCTCCAGTGCAGGAATGCCGACATGCTCCACAACGACGCCCGGTGCTTTTAGCGCTTCCGCAGCCGCCTTCACGATGGCGTTAACGTCCGGATCAACCGGACCAAAGCCCGGGCCGGTCATCCAGCCAATTCGCAGCGGACGCGATGCTACAAACGGCAGCCCGTCAGAATGAACGGGCGCAGCGCTGGAGAATGCGTCGTGACCATCTGGTCCCGAAAGCTGAGAGAATGCCAGGGCAATATCGCGAACTGAGCGGGCCATAGGGCCAACATGCCAGAAGCGGCGGGGCGCACGCGGCCAGATGCCTGTCATGGGCACGCTGCCGAGCGTGGCTTTCATGGAAGTGATGCCGGTCTGCGCCGCAGGGCCTCGTACCGAGATGGCCAAATCCGTGCCCAGTCCCAGCGGAGACATGCCTGCGGCAATCGCGGCAGACTCACCGCCACTGGAGCCGCCGGGCGTCCGGGTCAGGTCCCATGGGTTATTAGAGCGCCCGGACAGCAGGTTGTCGCTTTCAATCCAGTATGAAAATTCCGGCAGGTTCGTCTTAGCCAGCAGGATGCCGCCTGCTTTTTTAAGACGCGCCACGCTGGTTGCGTCTTCGTCAGGACGACGGCCTTTGAAAATAGGTGAACCACGCTGAGTCAGCACACCTGCCGTATCGATGGAGTCCTTTACGGTAAAAGGAACGCCGTGAAGCGGGCCCAGTTTCTCACCCTTCATCACGGCGGCTTCGGCAGCGGCAGCCTGCTTCAGGGCATCGTCTGCCACTGTTACAACAGCATTGACGTCCGGGTTAGTGGCGGCAATCCGATCAAGATGCGCTTGCATCACCTCAACGGGAGAAACGTCGCGGTTACGGATCATGCTGGCCAGGTGAGTCGCGTCTGAGTAATAAATTTCTTTGCTCATGATAAATCCTCTTGGTTAATAGCCTACCTAACAGTTGGTAGGTAAACTCTAGTCCTGTAAAATGACGCTGTCAATACCTACCTAACAAATGTTAGAATTGGGGTTCTGGTTTCTGGAGGAGTGACATAATGAGCAAAACATCCCGCGACGAAATTCTGAACGCAGCCCGTCTGGCGGCGCAGGCGCATGGTTATACAGGTTTAAATATCCGCGGACTGGCAGATGAAGTGGGGATTAAAGCGGCAAGCATTTACTATCATTTCCCCAGCAAGGCCGAGCTGGGTGCGGCGGTGGCCCAGCGTTATTGGGAGGATACGGCGCGTGACCTGGACGTACTGAGGGATGCGGAAGGCGATGCGCTCAGGAGTCTGAGCCGCTATCCACAAATATTTCGCCGTTCGCTGGAAAGCGGAAACCGACTTTGTATGGGAAGTTTCATGTCGGCGGAATATGATGATCTGCCTGAACCTGTCAAAGTTGAGGTGCAAAAGTTTGCGGACGTCAATATAGACTGGCTGGCAGGGCAGCTACTGGAAGCGGGGATCACTGCGTCAGAAGACAGCAGAATGCGTGCCGGTGCCATTTTTTCAGCCATCGCCGGCGCACAGCTAATGGCCAGAAGCCGGAACAATATTCAGCTTTTTGATGAACTTATTGAGGGATACAGGTTTGCAGGTCTGCTACCCACAGCTGAGAGATAAAATTCTGAAAAAACGTAACTGACTGGCGCATTGAATAAGGTCAGTCTTTCGTTTATGCAGCTCCGGATATTTATATTGAGAGGAATAACACCGCATCGGGTTTATCTGTTATCCGCGAATTCCCGTGAATGGAGGAGGTTCAAACTCACGACGCCTCTGACCCTCTACAGGTAAACGGGTATCTGGCAAGACCCTGCAAAGAAACCGGTAGGAATGGCCGGGTCGGCAGGGCAGTAACCAGCACGCGACGCCAGCCTTTACTTTGTAAGAGGCTTTACATGCCTCATGCTCCAGTGCCTGAATGAATAGCAGTCTGGATGACGGTACTTTTTATCTCTTCCTCTCAGTGCAGACACCGCATCTGTAAACGGTGCCTGCCGCTTTTACGCGTTATGCATTATCATCGTCGGTGCAACCAAGACCTGAAGAGGGATCATTACAACCCGGATTAATCTCCAGATGGTGATGCCACGCGGCCAGTTTGATAGCGCTTTCATTAGTGGAGGCGTCTGCTTTTTGAGCGGACATTTCTTTAACTGAATCGGGCCCTAAAGTCGTGCGAGAAGGCAGATCATTTGCGAACGAAACGCCCTGCAGGCCAGCCAGTACGATCGCTGCTAACGCGGCGGTTTTAACTGCGTATTTTATAACAGATACAGGCATAACGATTCCTCTCAGCTTAAGAAAACAGAAGGCTGATTGCCCTGACAGCGCTCAGCGAATTGAGAAACGTAATCACAAAAACTTGTAGGAACACAGCGGGTTGCCTGGAAGGTGAAACCCAGATGCGCCTCGGTTATTCAAAGATTTTTTGATGACAGTTTGATGACGCCTTTAGTTAATTACGGTAAGTAAATATTAATAAGCGGAAGGCATGGCGTCCTGACGAACATGTGATACCTCGTATTTAGGATTAGGATTAAGTTCGGGAGAGCAGGCCGAATGACTCTTTTTTTTAGTAAAATGACGTCTCTTTTTCGGTGATCTTCAGTCTGCTTCCTGAACCCTGATAAATTCAGCACAGTTCAGCGCTCTGTTCATCAGAGGCGTTATGCATGTGTGCGTTCATCGGTTGAATTCACAGCTCAAAGCGGACCTTCAGCTCAGTCAGCCTGTCCGCTTTGTGCCATTAGCTGCCGTTTGAGACGTAATCACTGCAGCTTTGCTTTGAGGGGCAAACCACCAACGTGAGTATCAATGCGGGAGCAGGATAGGAAAACTATTCAATTGATGAGCTCATAAACCATTGACAAACGAATCTGACCTTGCAGTGTACAAACCCACAGAGAAGTGATGTATAATCACGTTAATCGCTACTTATCGGAGGTTTTTTTACGATAAGAGGCTTTGTAAAGGGGGTACATATGTTAGTTAGTTTCAAAATCGAGAACTTCAGGTCGATTCGGGATGAGGTTGAGTTTAGTACTATTGCCTCAACAGGTAGTTCACATTTGAGCGATCATCTCATCAATATTGATGATGAAAACTTTAAATTAGTTAGATCGTCTGGCTTTTACGGCCCAAATGCATCTGGAAAATCTAATGTATTAAGGGCATTAGCTGCTTTAAAATACCTAGTTACAGATACGGGTGACTTAAAAGAAAATAATAACATTCTTTGTTATGAACCTTACGAACTGTCAGCCGACTGGAAAATAAAACCAACCAAGTTTGAAATCGACTTTTATGTAAACGGCCTTAGATACATTTATAAAATTCAATTTTCAAAAAACATCATTCACCATGAGTCACTTGATTGTTATTTTTCAAAAATACCATCTAACCTTTTCTTAAGAGATAGCTCTGGATGGGAAAATATAAAGTTTGGTCATCAATTTAAAGGTGGAGTTAAAAAAGTTCCTTTTTTTGATAACAATGCATATTTATCGAAAATATCAAACACTGCATCTTCACCAGAAATTGTAAAAGGAATAAGTGACTTTTTTAGCGTTAATTTAGTTTTTGTAAAAATGGATACCAGACCGGAATTGCATTTTCTGATGAACAAAAGTATCAGAAAAACATTCAGTGATACTACTGGAAAGTTCTTAAGTCTGGTAGACACAGGCATAACTGGAATGTCAGTTGAAGAAAATGATGTTGACATTAAACTTCCAGATGGGATTCCTGAAGAAACCAAAAGAGAAATATTATTCAGAAACAAGGTGCGTTTCCTTTTTTCTCATAAGAATGAGAATGGGGAAGATGTAATGCTGGATCAGGAAAATGAGTCGGACGGAACAAATAGATTATTTGATCTCTCCCCCGCCATTACCTCTGCATTGTGTTCATTTAAAGTCCTCATAATTGATGAGATTGATCATAGTCTTCATCCACATTTGGCATCGATTATATTGAGATTGTTTAATGATAGTGAACTGAATAAATTCAATTCACAACTTATATTTTCAACTCACAATATGGATTTAATGAAACCGGAAAAAATGAGAAGGGACCAATTATGGTTTGCTGAGAAATTCGGGGGGAACACAAATATATTTAGCCTTGATGATTTTGAAAAGGATAAAGTTAAAGCATCTTCACCATTTCACAAATGGTATGATGAAGGACGGTTTGGCAGTACACCAAGTGTTAACTATGCTGGTCTTAAAAAATATTTTATGAACATTCAGTCTATGGTTAGCAAAGATGATCCAAAAATAACCAATCATAACAATGGTGATGATGTTTTTGGCCAAGTTGAAGATTTTTGATATGGACATTTTATGCCTAGACCACCAAGACAGCTTAAAAAACTGATGCATATTATTTGTGAGGGGGAAAAAACTGAACCCTTTTACATTAGAGGTTATATCGATGACCAAGCAAAAGAAAAGGCAAAGGTTATTGAAGTTCCTGATGTTAAAGTAAACACACCTGTACAGTTAGTTGATTATGCAGTCTCTCTTAGGAATAGTAGTAGCACTTCTGCTGACGACGAGTATTGGGTTGTATATGATAGGGAATCAGTACGTAAATATTCACATGAACTTCACGCTCAAGCTTGGAACAAAGCTCAAGCCAATGGCATTAATATAGCGTTATCAAATGTTTGCTTTGAAATTTGGATTCTATTACATTTCCAAGGATGTGATGCACCGTATGAAAATTATGACGATTTATATCGAAACTCTGGCCTTAAGGGTGCTTTGAAATCGGTAGGAATAGAAAACTACAATAAGGGTTTTGTTCATTTGTATTCAAAATTAGCGGGTGGTGTATCTAATGCCAGAAAACGTGCTGAGATCTTAAACCGAAGATCCAAAGAAGTTGCAGAAAAGGATAATCACAGACCTTTTCATTACGGATGTTATACGGATGTGCATCTATTACTTGATGCAATTGATTCTTTCTAAAAAATGAAATCTTAGCCAGATGTTTTTTATCTGGCTTGATGGTCTCATTGAGTAATTTATTTTTCGTGAAAAATAAATCCGAAACTAATCTTACTAAGAGGTAACATATCTTAATAATTATTCAAGTTATCCTGATAGTTTATCTTAAGTTAAACTAAAAATCTTTAGGGCATGAAGTATGCATAACTTAAAAACGTTCATAATATCAATGTGAAATCTATCATCAGTATCGAACACTCGATCTTAGTGCGTGCCTCACTTACTCCCTCTATATGTCGAAAGGGAATATACCTCAAATTAGCAATGCTTGATAAGAGTTCATCGAAAATCTTAATTTACCAGAAAAAAATACAAATGAATAATTTCAATGTATTTCACAACGGAGTTGTCGAACTAAATCGGTATAAAATTTAACTAAACTTCTCGTTTCAAACCTTCCTTAACTATGAGAATCATGCAACTAATAACTTCAACAATTAGGTTTAGAGACAGCGCTACGAAAAATAACTCTAACGCTGTAAATAACTTAGCTTTTGAAGGGACTAACTCTTGGCTGGGGTAACTGATTAAAGGTACGTCATAGTTTCTGAGGTAAGGTAAAAAAATTGTTGCGCCTAGACAAAACACAAGTAATTTCAGATCCGTCTCGAGACTAGCCAAGTAACCTGAAAATTTTAAACGTTCTGACCCTTATTAATTACAGTCAAAATGCTAAAAATTACAGAAACCCCTGCCGTAATCCCTCCGAGTATTGAACCAATCACACCAGCCGATGCCTGCTCAAGTAATGTATATGCCTGCTTATTAGTGGAGGATAAAGCTAAGCATAATATGAATAAAACTAAAGTTTCAATCCAGACGCTTAGACTCTTCATTTTTGAATGTGTACCTATTTTGATGTATTGAAATGATTTCTTTGATGTCACTTGATGAGTAACCATCGAGTTGAATTTCTGAAATTTCACCCTCGATAAGTACTATCTTGGCCGTTTGATTACTGGAAACAGTTGTAGTTTTAGACGTGATTGTTTTTCGTCCTTTGATTAACCAAGAACTACCACCATCTTTAACCCAATCGACTAGAACAGATGCCCAATGAGAGCTCTTAAGTTTTAAATTACCATCTTTATTTTCAAAAGTTGTAGTGATAGCGTTTGCATTTGTATCTGCCTCAAGGGTTCGCAAATCATCTGATAAGGCTTTTTTACTACTGCCGAAAATATTTGGAGTAATCAGAGTGAAACTAACTTTGTCGATAAATTGAAGTCTATGATATTCCGACCAAAAATCATCCATTTCAAGGCAGGGTTCGATAAATACTCTAAGTCCTAACTGAGCCATGTAATCGTTGTTGGCAAGATCCTCGAATGCTTTAGCAACTTGATGTGCATCCTTAAAAACTGCTGTTTTCTTCTCAACCAATAACACTTGCTCTTCTCTATCCCACATCCATACGATAGGTGGATAATTATCTACATCGTACTCATGAAAATCCTTGTCATGTCCTTTAATTTTCAATTGTTTTGATATTACCCCAGCCATGACGCCTTCAATTGGATTTATGCTCAATTTTAAAGTGTAAGTAGTTTTCTTATGAACTGAAGGTGTTGGTGATTTCAGGTGTAACTTTTTCGCGGAGGCAACTATCGCATTTTCAAAATGCAATATGTCTTTTTGTACAGGCCCCTTGGAAAAAAGGTCAGGATCTCGCGGTCTCATTAACACACGTAGGGCGTACAATTGCATTACAAAACCCCTATAAATTTTTAAGCTTGATTATTTCATAAAACCCATTACTTACAAGAACATTTGACCTATTCCCAAGAGGATAATACAAAAAATCGAATTAGGTCCTACTTTTGAGAAAAAATTATGAATGTCCGTTTTTCGCTCATAGCGGACATCGGTTTGTTCGTGATGCCGTCATGAACTAAAAGCTGAAGTAACCAGCAATAGTCTGAGTTTAGCAACGGGGAGCAGGTCAGCTAATATGTTGAGAAAACCGACGTTACAAAGAGGATCAATCCACTCACGGGTAATGGCTGACAAACCGCTATGAGTAAGATCTGCCCAGGTTGAAATAGCCACTGCCGCAGCGGGGAGCAGATTAACTGCGTCACGCGCCTTACGCATCATTGTAACGACAATCAAACCACCCGCTGAATCACCTACCAGAACCAGATTTTTGGCATCTATATCATTGAGTGTAAACATCAACAGAACACAAAAGGATGGGCTGAATGATGCGTGTGACAGGCCACCTTACACTGGTGTTTATCCTGAAATAATCAGTTATGATTTCATCAAAGAATTTCCATCGGGTTAGCGACACTGCTGTACTCATTCTGGTTCAGCGGTTCAGTCCGTGTCAGACGTTTTTTAACCGGCATGGCTACTCCCGGTGGCAACAATATTGCCGGTGGCTACGAGCAAAGCAGATACAGGCAACTCACTAGTGAGTGAACATTTACAGGATCGCTGTTATGAATATTGCAGGACGTCTTTTATTTCCTCTTTGCTGTCTTTACAGCTCATATTCATGTGCGGAAAACTGGTTTCTGCCATGCGCTGAAGCGTTGGATAAGCCAGGATTCAGCTTATTGAAAAAATATGTTGAATCCAGAAGCGGGTCGACAGCCTCTATTCCAGAGAAGAACGATACCTGTTTCAGACTAAACAATTATCAGTTTTTAGTTAATGAGAACACTGAGGGGATTTATTTTTATGATGCTAAAAGAAGCACCTATGGTAAAGATATTCCAGGATTGCGCATGTATACGGAAATCAAACAGGAGTTTACCGGTGGAAACCACAAACACTACGCGCTGATATATTCATCAAATACCAATTTCAGATACAGTGACTTGTATCAGAAGTACGAGATTTTAAGTCTGATCGCCGGTAACAGTGAAAAACCCTACACCCGTTATGCGTTATTTGACTGGTATGAAGATCCGAGTTCCGGACTGTGTGGTACGACTGAGCCTGTTTCTGATGATAAATCTGCCAGTAGTGAAGTCAGTAATAAAAAAATACCTTTTGAATATGATGTATCGAAACCCAGGATTATTAATCAGAATAATGCTGATGTTGCAATATATTTTCATGTAAAGGAACAAAACTGCACAACATCAGCAATCAGAGAGTATGACAAGAAATTCATAATAATTAATGGATTATTTAAGGATGAGAGTGTCCGTTGAGAGATGTAAGAAATATGCATCTTCAGATATCTGAAATATGAATATCCAAGACTTTCGTAGTCATTTTCATTGCGACGGGATAAATTCTAATGTCTCCTTCTCGCTCATAGAGGATATTTAGATGATATCAGTCCGCTCTGTGCAAGGAGCGGACGTTGGCGTGTTATGACGATTTCAGGATTACTCATAGAATGGCTTTATAGTTGAGATTAACGTGATCGAAATATTATTCCGCTGTATCCTGACCAAATTGTTTTTGATATCACTAACGCAAAATGTTTTGCGTGATTGAAAAGAAGGAGTTCGTATAATATGTCTCAAATTAAATTTGAACTGAGTTTTGGAAGCGAAATATTACGTGATGGCATGTTTCTGGAATTATCTGTCCGCGAGACATCTCCTTTACGGCAAATTGCTGAAGTTTTCTATTCGGATGTTACACACGAATTCTTTTTGATCTGCTACGAAGAGAATATCCCTCTGGAAGCAGTGGAAAAACTGATTTCGGAGGCGAGGATATCTCTCCCGCCAGTGAAGCAAGAACAATCCACATAGCACAGACCACATATCAATGTCCGCTCCTCGCTCTCAGCGGACCTTCAGCTAAGTTAGATCGTCCGCTTTGTGCCAGGAGCAGACATTGATATTTCAGCATTGCTGTGATTATTGGGGTGCAGGCCAGGTGGCCCCCCATCCCTTCGAGCTGCTGGCCACGCTGAAGCAGCGCGGCGAAAAGGCCGCCCAAAAACGTTATAAATCAACATATGCAACCTCAGAGCATGCCAATTAGTCTCTGAATTAATGGTATCCATCTAAGCAAATCAACGTAAAAATCGTAGATATATGAATGGCCAACATCCGCTTTCGCCCATGTTCTACTGATTGATACGTACAGTTTGCACAAGGATGGTCCCTCTGAAACGCAACTTTGGTGTTAATAAAGGCTATTTGTGATTAACACCTTATTTACACGATTAACATTCTCTTTTTACTGGCTTGCCCTTAGGAAATGACTTTATAGTTGATTCATTCTGTAAAACACAGTTTTACCCTGTAAACCCTGAGTTGCATTCAGCCTGGCTTCTGAGCCCTGTGAGCAACGTCAGAACAGACGCGGTTAAAAAGCATAAGGGGAAGCGATGGAGACAGTTAATGCACCGCATTTGCCTGTCAGAGAAAACTGGCTGGCACTGCATCACGAAAAAGCGTTGATGCCCGATCTGGCGATAGTCGATGCTCATCATCACTTATGGGATCGCCAGTCAGGACGTTATCTGGTTCCTGATTTCAGCCACGATATTGAGCAGTCCGGACACCGGGTTCTGTCGACGGTTTATGTGCAGTGCCGTTCCATGCTGCGCCGTAACGGACCAGAAACCTTCAGGCCAGTCGGTGAGGTTGAGTTCGCGAGCGGCGCTGCCGCTATGTTTGACAGTGGCCACTATGGCAAGGCATCAGGCTGTGAAGCGATAGTGGGTGGTGTCAGTTTGCTGGCAGAGGATGACCTGCAACCCGTCATTGAACTCATGATGGCGCGCTCTGGTGGACGTTTACGAGGGCTGCGTAATCCGCTTGCCTGGCACAGTGATCCTCGCGTTGTATCAAGCCCTGTCACACCCCCTGCTGGCCTTGCCACCACTACCGCATTTCGCAAAGGCGCAGCCTGCCTTGTCCGGAACGGACTTTCGCTGGATGTCTGGGTTTACCACACCCAGCTTGATGACATTATTGCGCTGGCAGATGCGTTGCCCGATCTTCATATCATTGTGGACCACTGCGGCGGGCCGCTCGGCACGGGGCCTTATGCCAGCAAAAGGGATACCGCCTTTCAGGCGTGGCAAAAATCCATTACCGCTCTGGCTGAACGGCCAAACGTGAGCATGAAGATCAGCGGCTTTGGTATGACTGTCATGGGCTTTCCCTTCGCACAAAGCGCCACACCGCCAGACTCGCGGGCGCTGTGTCTCGCCTGGCGGCCACTGTTTGAAACGTTGGTCGAAACGTTCGGCGTCAGGCGCTGTATGTTTGCAAGCAATTTTCCGGTCGACAAAGGCATGTTCAGCTATGGCGTTTTCTGGAACGCCTGCAAACGGTTGGCGGAGCACGCGTCCGTCGAGGAAAAAGCACATCTTTTCTGGCGCACCGCAGCGTTAAGCTATCGCTTATCTTCCCTGGAGAATGCTGATGAATATCAAATCAAGACCGCATGAGACTCATCCACTGGAACAGAATGAAGCCAACCTGACACTCTCTCAAACATCGGTAGAAAAACGAACGCTCGCGTTGGGTGGGCTCGGGTGGGCTTTTGAAAGCTATGACTCATTTTTGCTATCGCTTTTATTGCCTGTGCTTGGCGTGGTGTTTGCTGTCAGCAAAACTGAACTGGGTCTGTTTATCAGCACCACGGCTGGCGGACAGATCATTGGCGGCATTCTGTTCGGGATGGTCGCCGACAAAATCGGACGAGTCAGAACCGCTTTCATTTGTATTACGATCTATTCGCTTTTCTCAGGACTCCTGGCCTTTTCTCATCATCAACAAACCTTTGTTTTGTTGCGATTTTGCGGGGCACTGGGCATGGGTGGGATGTGGACCTCTGGCGCAGCACTCATCGCCGAAACATGGCGTCCTGAACGCCGTGCCCGGGGTGGTGCACTGATGCAAATGGGACTGCCGGTGGGGGCCATTTTAGCGATTGGGCTGACGGCACTGGTCACGGCGATGACAGGCAAACTGGAAAACGGCGGCTGGCGATACCTTTTCATGATTGGCGCCTTGCCGGTTTTTATCATGATGGTCATTGCGTATATCACGCCTGAATCGCCAGTGTGGCTGGCACGCCAGCGGGAACGGATTAACAGACCGACCCAAACGGCGCGGTCGGGCAAAACAAACCTCAAAGGACTGTTACTGGCCTTTACCTTTATCTTTTTCATTCAGTATCTGTTCTGGGGGGTTTTCACCTGGACGCCCACCTATCTTCGTGAAGTGAAGCATCTTGATTTCCTGCACAGCCTGAAATTTGTACTGGCCTTACAAACAGGTGCGATTGCCGGCTTCCTTGTGTTTTCACTCCTGGCAGATAAATGGGGACGCAGACCCATGTTTTTGATCTACCTGTTTATCGGCGCTGTGGCAGTCGGCCTGTATCTGGCGACAACTCAGCCATTGATTCTGATGGCCGCCATCTTTATGGCGGGGTTTGGTGTAAACGGCATCTTTGCCGGCTCCGGGCCGTTCCTTGCCGAAATGATTGGCGACACACAGTCACGCGGCTTTTTAATGGGTCTGGCTTATAACGGCGGTCGCTTAGGTGGGTTTATTGCACCGCTACTCATTGGCAATGTTGCCAGCATAGGAGGATTTACCGCAGGGCTGGCGACTACCGTTGTGGCTTTTATCGCCGCGATGGTTGTCGTGTGGATGGCACCCGAAACGAAAGGCATTAAGCTGCAATAGCCCTTTTCCTTTAGCCTGATAAGGCACGGCTGTTTTGGTCGTGCTTTATTCAGTGGCGCGGAGAGACAACCGATGGTCCGTACAATGCTACCCCTCTTTCCGGGCCCACCGCTTCCGATCAATTCATCACCCTAATGACGTGCGACTCTTGCTGCCACAGGCCGACTGTCGGAAGAGCGTTAATCCGGCTTTTGCTTTTTACTTTTCTTGCTGAAAATGATGTCCGCTTTGTGCCAAGAGCGGACGTTACTTAGCGTTTGTCTTAGTAAACGAGAGAACGGCTCAGGGTGATCCGGAGTGTATAACACGGCAGCAGAAATCAGAGCCTTGCCGTTTTACGTAACTTCATTTTTTTAATTCTCTTACGGCTAAACATAAGCCTGCCATCGCCCAGAGCATATCGCCCGGAGTGTATCGCCAGCCAGAACTGCAGCGTTATAAAATAGGGGTTAATAAGCAGTCTACACAGGCCTTTTCGGAACACACCATTCAAAGTAAGGGGTCTAAATCTCGGATAGTTAAGCGAGAAATAGCGGTATTCTCCCAGTCGCCAGCGCCAGTATGACTTCATTTCATTTTTTGCGTCCTCAATTGCATTACAGTTCCAAACCACGCCCCAGCGTCTTTCCCATGTGTCTCTTAACATCCAGCCATGCATCAGAGAAAACCGTTGTGAGTTAAAAGATGCCTGTTTTTTGCCACGAGGTAGCGTAATGACGCACTGAATAAACTGTGTTTCAGTAATTGAAAAATAAATTCCGCGTTCAGAAACCTCCATTAGTTCCTGACGTGGTATCTGGTTTAGGTTAACAATCAGCACGGACTGGTCCAGATTGACCAGCTCAATTTTCTGCTGGTAACGGATACCATGCCCTGACGCCTCAAAATAAAGCGAGAGGTTCTCCACAAGCTCCCCTTTTGCCCGGAACGCCACGCGGGATTTAACCGACTCATGATCGGCTGAATGAGCAAGCCGCACCGAGTACTCTAAATACTCACCCAGTGGTTTCCAGTATGCGCCTAACTGATAGCGCTTGAATTTATACTCATGCGATTTCTGATAGGTTTTCAGTAACCATAATCGTGTGATCTTTTCCCTGCCCCATTTGAAGAGGCGTCCAGCTAAACTCCATGGCATTGGTAAACTCATCTGTCTCTCCTGTGTTTTGATCTGACGCTATCACTTTTCTTCAGAGAGAAATAAAAGCTTTGCGTATCCTTACTAATTGTATAAATCCATTAACATTAAGGTTAAGCAGCTTAACGAAGCTCCGTCCCTGCTCGCACAGGCGGATTTCGATACCCCCCATATCCCGACGTACCCTATATCCTCGGCTTCCGTAATGTGCCAAGAGCGGTCGTTTGATCGAGAAAAATTTAACATACGGGATTGGTCATTAATGCAGGATAATATTGTATTACCATGAGTCATTAACCTTAGGTTTAGGGGGGGAATTCACGTATAGTTGCTTGTTCACTATTGGTGGGTAAGGCCACACATTTCGGCAGCTATACTTCGCCAACCCTTCGCACATAGGCAACACCTGATTTAAGAATAGATAGCAATAGTGGTACCAAGAAGATTTATTCCTAAGCATGTAGTAGGTGATCTTTTAGCTGCCGGAGTGGTAAATTATACCTAATTTCAGTGAATGTTTTTGTTAGAGCATTAATTGCGTGGAAAACGATAAAGTGAAGATAGGAAGAAATGATAAGTGCTGGTGCAATTCAGGAATTAAGTATAAAAAATGCCATCTCGATCGAGACCGTGAAACTCCGGTATCCAAAGCCGAAGCCCTGAACTTTTCAAAGTCTAATTCCCAGAGGAAGGCGTGTTATGCGCCAGCATCCATGCATGAAGATTGTGATAAACGCATCGTTCAGGCACATACGCTGTCAAAGAGCAGCAGCCTTAAAGCGATTGCTGATTCTAGTAATCATGTCATGGGCGTAGTAATGAACCTTCCGAGCCTAATGAGAAACAAAGGAAGATGGATTCCCGAGAAGATCGGTATAAATCAGGCATCCACTTTCACCGGATTTTGTGCAGTTCACGACAGAGTCTTATTTTCATGCCTAGAGAACGAAAAATTTACAGGCACGGATGAGCAGTGTTTTGCACTAATGTTTCGTTCGTTGTCTAAAGAAATTTATGCCAAGGAGGGGGGGCGGCGGTCTTCCGATTTTGCTAGAAATGCCGATAAAGGTAAGCCACAGGCCGATCAGCTTAATATTCAGGAATATGTCAGCTTGCATCAAAGCGGTCTGAATGCAGCAATGAATGAACTTAGTAATCTTAAAACTAACCTCGACCGCATTCTTCTTAGCAGACAGTTTTCAGAAATTGAAAGTGTAATCTTCACTTTTTCAGATCCATTACCCATTGCGGTTTCGTCAATTCTGTCACCAGAGAGGGATTTCGATGGCACTAAGATTCAGGATTTGAACGATCTTAACGTGTCGGCGGAACAGGTCTGCTTCAATGCTTTTTCCGGCGAAGGTAAAGGATATATAGTATTCAGCTGGCTAGGAACTTCAGCAATTATCAGACGTTTTATACGATCACTGATTAAGATTTCAGCAGACAGGATTTTCACCACTCTCCTGTATTTTTTCTTCACAAAAGCTGAAAATACATACTCATCTCCTGACTGGTGGGACAGCCTCAGTAATAAACAGCGAGAGAATATCTGCAATATGATTATGTCGGGCGTTGAATTTTTTGGTAGCCCTATATCACGGGTCGATCATTCCGTTGATTATAATGCTGTTGTGCTTACAGAGATAAGGTGCAGCAACAGCGAGATTTCCAGCTGAATGTTTTCACGCCAATGGAAAAAGGGGGAAACTGATGTTTTGCGTCCGCTTATCGCTCAAAGCGGACCTTCAGCGCCCACTGTCCGCCTTGTGCCACCAAGCGCACGTTGCAAACATCACCGCTCTGATAAGAAGGTAACGGGTCATGATATGTGGACTTCATTGATTGCGTTCCATCAACTCAAGCGTCTGACCATCAGGGCTTTGTAAATATATGACTCTGGTTCCCTGCATGGGGCCTGATGAGACTGTCTGGGGTTTTCCTGGCGTCTTCCAGCCATAGTCCGATACTTTGCTCAGGAGCGTATCAAGATCCTTAACCATAAACGCCAGGTGCGCGTAGCCTGGGATATAGGGTGCTGAAGGCGCTTCTGGCTGTTCAATGTTATTGTATTGCAGTAATTCAATGTTCATACCAGCCAGTTCAAGCAAAGCCATTCGTACATCCGCTCCCCTTGCGCCTGTGACTTCATCAATAATGGGTCCAGACATGTTCCCTTCGCGTAATAACTTCCCTCCAAGAATATGGGTCCAGACGAATAATGCGTCTTCAATATTTTTGACTGAAAAACCGACGTGATTAGCACTTAAGATCATGACATTACCTGCTGGTTGCAAAAATTGAGCACCTAACTATCTAAAATTGCTTATTTATTTCTTCACGGTAAGTGCGATGGGATTTGTTAAGGAAAAAGCACAACTGAGAGCGGTCTGAATCATGTCGTTATGAGTCATCCACAGCGACAGCCGTACAGGTTACCTGCTCCCTGTTGAACAATACGCGACCAGGTACAAGCCGGTATCTAGTGTAGAAAAACGGCGAATGTCTGCTTGTCACTTATTGCGGACCCGACATGCTCATCTGATTTGTGCCAGAAGCAGACAGTCTTATTTCAAGGCTGACAGCAGACAAAACCGTTTTCCAGAACGCTACAGGCAGAATGCCGGTCATCAGGCCGCACCCGCAAAACATCATCAGCACCCGGCATCCCGAGTCTGTCTGAGCCGCACAAGCTACCCGCTTCCACATCAAAGCGATGAGGCGGGATCCACATCCGTTCAAATGTTATATAACTGTAAGTATTAATCGAATAAAGTTGCTACCTGGCGCGTTAATGCGTTGTCTGTTTACTGGAGAATCCCGTTATGACGCGCGCTGTATCTGTTCTGGTTGCTGGGCTGCTGCTGAATCCGTTATCCCACGCGGCTTCACTTTACTACACGATTTCCACACCTGACACAGCGATAGGGCTGTCATGGCACGCATTTGGCGGTATTTCGCATGCGAAATTAACGGGCGTAACCGGCGAGGTTGCGCTGAATCCGGCAAATGAAATGGATAATCGTGTGAAGGTCACTATTCCGGTCACCACGCTTATCGCGTCCAACAACCTGCTGACGTATCAGTTAAAAAGCAGCATGTTTTTTGATGCTCCCCGTTATCCCAATATCGTCTTTACCAGCAGCCGGATCGTGGCGCAGGGCAACGGCAATTTCAGGATTTTTGGCTCATTGTCGGTAAAAGACGTTCAGCGACCGGTCATTCTGGAAGCCACGATGGAAGAGCACGACCGCACGGCGCAACGCGATGAACGGATCGCGCTGCATGCCATGACCACGATTTCCCGCTCGGCCTACCATATGGATCGCTTCACCGCGTTGGTGGATGATACGGTGACGATCAAGATTGATATTCAGGCAGAGGCCAGTTATGTGCCTTGAAAGCGCCCCACGCCGTTAAGCGCTAAGGGCGTTTTTCAGGGCGCTGGCGCTGCTTGCCAGTGCTTCGTCCGGGTTGCGGCCAATCAGGACAAACTGATAGCCGCCGTGGTGCCACCAGACCAGGCGCATATCATGGCGCTGTTCGCGCTGAAGCCCGGTTGAGGCAGGCTGGGCGTCCGGCGAAATGCATAGCGCCATCGGGCCATATTCCGCATGGATCCACGCAATTTGCGCGATAGATGTGCTGTCATAGCGCAACATGCGCACCATCTTCAGCTCTGCATCCGGCAGGGAAAGCTGCTGCGTATTGAGATGCAGGCCAATATCCTGCGCGGTGCGGGCCAGGCCATGCTGTAACGCGGCAGGGGAGTTATCCGCATCCAGCAGCGTTTCTGCGCTGTAGAGCGACATGTACTGGGCTTCAAGATCGCGAATCTTCTCGCTCTCACTCAGCCTGGTTTTAGCCGGGCGGGCGAGGTAGCCGAGGCCTGAACCGATCATCAGAAAACTCAGCGAGGCTGCAATCAGCGAACGACGGCTAATGCCCGATGTCGCGGTAGCGACAACATCGGCGGCGGGTGCCTGCGCTGGCGCGTTTAACAACGCGTCGAGCCGGCGCTGCATTTTTGCTTCCGGGGCCTTATCCAGTAAGGGCGCAAAGGCCGTGTCAAAATCGAGCTGGCTTTTCATCAGTTCATCGATGCGTTCAGCCAGTTCAGCATCGGTTTCCAGCAGTAATTCGAGCCTGCGTGCGTCATCAGGGTTCATTTCGCCATCCAGCCAGGCCACCAGCGCTTCGTCGCTGAAGGGGGGCGCAAAGCGTAGCGTGTTCATGAGCGTTTCTCCTGCGCAGAAGCCTGAGCATCGAACGATTTTGCCAGCGCCGAACGCGCGGTTGCCAGCCGGCTCATAATGGTGCCGATGGGTACGGCCAGCGTCTCTGCGGCTTCCTGATAGGTAAATCCTTCAACATAGACGAGAAAGACGGTATTGCGCTGGGCTTCTGGCAATGCGCTGACGCGCTGCATGATTTTCTGAAAATGCAGGCGTTCATCATCACGTTCCCGCGTGTCAGGCGCCAGCAGTTCCTCACTTTCAACAAAGCCCTGTCCTAACCGCACGCGGCGGGCGCGCAGGTCGGAAATCCAGATAGAGTGAAGGATCGAGAACAGCCAGCGATCTATCCGGGTACCCGGCGTAAACTGCGCGCTCTTTTCGAGCGCGCGTACGCATGTAGACTGCACGAGTTCTTCAGCAACGTCGTGGTTTCGGGACAGCACCAGCCCGTAGCGCCACAGGCGCGTCAGATGGGCAGCAAGCTGCTGGCGAACTTCGCTGGTCGTGATGTGACTGTCCTCATCGTAGGTATCAGGATTCCGGATGACCATTAATGGCGGCCTGCAAATCACGATACTCTTCGCATCCTGTACCGCACAGGCTGGCGATGGTTTTCAACTGCACTTTTGCCAGGTCGGGACGGCCCTTAATCAGCCACGCTTCGCCCAGGTATTCGCGCACTTTCGCATAGCGCGGGTTAAGCGCCAGCGAGCGTTGATAATACCCGATCCCTTCGTCGGTACGCCCGAGTTTTCGGGTGGCATAACCCCGGTAATTCCAGGCTTCTGCGGTGTCGGGCTGTTTCAGACTATCCAGCAGGGTAAGCGCGGCCTGATAGTCGCCTTTCTTCGCCAGATGATAGGCATAGTTTGTCTTGTCTTCGTCACTCAGGCGCGCCGTTTTGTCGGAAACACACTGTTTGGTCTTGCTGTCGTAAACCTGCCCGCGCGGACAGTCCGGAATTTTACTGTTGGTGCTGTCATCGCCTGCGGCCAGTGCCGGGGCGACGTGGATAACGAACAGCAGGGCCGGAACCAGCAGCTTACGGCCTGGGGTACGCAGCAGTGAAGCGGTGTTTTTCATGGTAGTGCTCCAGTTAACGAAAGAGGCGAACGGGCAGCATGCGGCGCAGCACGTTATCGCGGAGAAAATAGTGATGGAACAGGGCGGCCAGAGCATGGAACGCGGCCAGAATAATTAACGCCCAGGCGACATTGTTGTGTAATTCACCCAGAGCATGTTTGAGCAGAGGATCGACATGCACCCATCCGCTCAGATCGAACAGGCCAAAAAAGCCAAAGGGTTCCTGCTGCGCCCAGCGAAACATAAAGCCCAGCACAATTTGCGTGAACAGCAGCAGATAGAGCGCACCGTGAACGCAGTGAGAAAGGAATTTCGCCGGACGTGAAACGGCGGCAGCGGGCATCGCGTAACGCGGCGAACGTTGGCTCATTAGCCGCCAGACCGGACGGATCATCATGACCAGCGCCAGCACGATCCCGCAGGAAATATGCACTGACTGTAAGCCTTTCCGGAGCGGTGTCCCGCGCTCCAGCCATTCCCAGATGTGCGCACTGGCAAACAAAAAGATGACGCTGGCCGCGGTAATCCAGTGCAGCACCAGGGTCATTCCGTCGTAGCGCTGTCGGGGTTTTTTGGGTTGTGTGTGAATCATGGCTTTCGTTCTCTCCTTCAGGTTTATGATGAGTGAACGTGCGTATGCGGATTTTTATTCGACTTTTTTATTCGACTTTTTTTGCGATGTTTTAGAGCGAGATAAGTGACGGGGAAAGGGTGAACAATCGCTGAGGTGCGAATGACATCGTCCGGCGCACACTTCGCACTGCCTCGGGCGGCATGGCGCGCATTCTGCACAAGGACATTGACGTAACCGAGAGGCTGTTTTAATGATGTAGGGCGGTTATTCAGCCGACGGTAACAAGCCAACTCCATTCTTAAGGCGCGCGATCCCATGACGATACAGGTTTGTATTCCCGACGATTATCATCAGGCCACGGCAGGCCTCGACTGCCTGCAATGCCATCCCCAATTTACCTGTACCGCTGTTGGGGATATCAGCCTGGATCCTGATGCAGAACAGGCGCTGGCGACGGCTCAGGCCTTGATCCTGATCCGTGAGCGCACCACCATTGACGAGGCCTTTTTACAGCGCACGCCGCAACTAAAGCTTATCAGCCAGACCGGTAAGGTCGCCCGCAATATCGATATTGCGGCCTGCTCACGGGCGGGTGTGGCGATTGTCGAGGGCGTCGGCTCGCCCGTTGCACCGGCTGAACTGACGTGGCTGCTGATTATGGCAGCCCGCAGAAAGTTCGTTCAGGCCGTTAACGCCATGCGCGCCGGTCACTGGCAGGCAGAACTGGGGCAGGGAGTGAGTAACCAGACGCTGGGGATCCTGGGCTACGGTAAAATTGGCAAGCGGATTGCGGCTTATGCAAAGGCATTTGGTATGCGGGTGCAGGTCTGGGGCAGCGATCGTGCCAGGCAGGAAGCGCAGCAGGAGGGAGTGATAGTGCCTGCCAGCCGTGAGGTTTTTTTTGCCTCCAGCGACGTGATAACCGTTCATCAGCGCTTAGTGGCAGCAACCGAGGGCAATATCACGCGCGACGATCTGGTGCAGATGAAGCCCGATGCATTGTTCGTCAACACCAGCCGGGCTGAGCTGGTGGCTGCCGATGCGCTGCTGAGTGCGCTGCGCCAGGGCCGCCCGGGTTTTGCCGCTCTGGACGTTTACGAGCAGGAGCCGGTATACGATCCCGCGCATCCTCTGTTATCACTGCCCAACGTGCTCTGCACGCCGCACATCGGCTATGTCGAGAAGGACAGCTACAGCCTGTATTTCGGCACCGCGTTCGAAAACGTGGTGCGCTTTTTCGACGGTGACCGAAGCCATGTAATCAATCCTGAATCTCTTAGGGAGCATGAAAAATGAAAATGGAAAATATCCCTTTCGGGATAACAGACTGGGCACAGATAGAGGCAGAACGGCATCCGGGTGATAGCGGGTTTGCGCTCTGGCGCGTGGCAACGTTTGGCGATATCAGAGTCAGAATGGTTGACTATTCCCCCGGCTACGTGGCCGATCACTGGTGTATAAAAGGGCATATTCTTCTGTGCCTGAAAGGCGAAATGGTCACAGAGCTGGATGATGGACGCACGTTTGTATTAACGCCGGGCGTGAGTTATCAGGTTGCCGACGATGCCGAAGCCCATCGATCAACCACCAGAGAAGGGGCGACGCTGTTTATTGTGGACTGATGGCAGATTAAAATGCGGTTACCGCAACGGATAGCCTCAAGTTGAATATAGGGTGCTTTTCCTGATCCTTGAACAAAAAAAGCAAGGAGACAGAGGGCACCTTTTTCAGACGATGATTTCTTATTGCCGTAATCATTAACACAGGGCGCAGCAGCATCATTACGCTGAATGTCTGATGACCCCTCTCTTTTTTAATTTTCTTTTTTATTCATAAAACACCCGATGGGAAAACGCATTGAAATATCGGGTGTGAGGTGAAAAAGGCCAACCTCATCCGCATTTTTACGCAGTCTGCTTTACACCTTGATGCTCCTCCATCACTGCAACGCAGGCCCTGACAGCAAAGGGATGACGGGGAAACTCACGTCGCGTTATTTTGCGTGGCGTCATTCAACTGACTAAAGGCGATGCTAACGACCTGTCCCCTGAATATATGTCACAACTTTTGCACTGGTGACGGAATGTTTCAAATAGCGTCGCTATATATTTTCTGGATCATTGCAGTGCGCGTTGCACCCCGATCTCATGCTTAACATCGCAACTCACGCCGACGGATATTTTATATTTCTGTTGAAACGGATTCCTGAAACCCTTATCTGGCAGGTTATGTGATCTGGAATGTTTCTTACATAAACTATTACGACAGCAAAATATTGCTGGCACACAATATGCTTTATTCCCACCTACAACATCCAATAATCAGACAGGGGCATCGCATGGCATCTACGGGACTTAAAAAGAAATTAGGGTTGGTCGATCTGTCATTACTTGGCATCGGCTCAATGATCGGTTCGGGCTGGTTATATGCCGCCCTTAACAGTTCCGGCTATGCGGGCAGCCATACCGGCTGGGCATGGGTACTGGGTGCCGTGATCGTGCTGATGATTGGCCTGGTTTACGCCGAGCTATCCTCGGCGCTACCGCGCGCCGGCGGTTTTGTTCGCTATCCCAATTATTCGCACGGCAACATCGTTGGTTTCGTGATTGGTGTCAGCTCGCTGCTGGCCTATACCAGCACCGCAGGGGTGGAAGTTGAGGCCGTTCGTCAGTATGCGATCTACTGGTGGCCCGCACTAGGGCATGAGGACGGCAGCCCAACGGGGTTAGGGTTTGGCGTGCAGATTGGGCTGCTGGTGGTGTTTTTTCTGCTCAACTACTGGAGCGTCAGCTTCTTTGGGCGGGTGAATACGATTGTCACCACCTTCAAATTTATCGTGCCGTTGCTGACCATCGTGACACTTCTGCTTTACTTCCATGCGCCGAACCTTGATGTTCCACCTTCACCGCCGGGTGGGGCTCATGGCGTTTTCAGCTCACTGACGGGGGCAGGGATTGTCTTTGCCTATCTTGGCTTTCGTCAGGCGGTTGATTTTGCCAGTGAAGCTAAAAATCCACAGCGCAACGTGCCGCTGGCAATCGGTATTGCCATTGCTGTCAGCTTTGTGATTTACCTGGCCCTGCAGTATGCGTTCATGGGGGCGGTACCGACCAATTTGCTGTCACAGCATGGCTGGGCAGGGCTGAAGCAGATATTCCAGTCTCCCTATGCCGACCTGGCGCGCAGCCTGGGGCTGACCTGGTTGATTAACCTGATTCTGATCGACGCGGTGATTTCCCCGGCCGGGACCGGCAACATCTACCTGGCCGGCGCCGCGCGCGTGCTGTTTGCCTGGGCGCGTAATGGCCATCTGTTTAAAGTGTTTGGCAAAGTGGATGCAAAATCTGGCGTACCGCGCGGTGCATTGTGGCTGTCGTTGCTGCTGGCCATCGCCTGGACATTGCCTTCCGAGTTTCAGGTCTGGGGCGGTTTAATCGGCGCGGTGACGTCGGCAACCGTTTTTACTTACATGCCCGGCCCGATAACCCTGGGCGCTTTTCGTCAACACCTGCCCGATATGCAGCGTCCGTTTCGTCTGCCCGTTGCGGCGGTTCTCAGCCCGCTGGCGTTTGTTGCCAGTACGCTTTTGATTTACTGGAGCGGCTGGTCTGTTAATGAGATCCTCATTCCGATTCTGATTGTTGCCTGGGTCGCTTACGCGATCTTTGGCAAAAAGAGCAACCAGTTCAGTCAGGATTTGCAGTGCGCCTGGTGGCTGCTGGCTTATTACATCGCGGTCATGGTGGTTTCTATGCTGGGTACCTACGGCGGAAGCGGTATGATTGACGCACCACTCGATATGATCCTCATTATTGTCGCGTCTCTGGCCTGCTACTTTTGGGGCGTTAAAGCGAGCTTTTCTCAACCCAACATTACCGATGAGGAAGCGGAATCCGCATCCTTTAGTCAACACGCGGTATAGTGTTTATCGCCTGCACCTGTGCTCCGGCACAGGTGCTTTAGCGGGCAGCATTTACCGGGATTAGTCTTCGTTGCCCCACTGATTAAGGAAGGTGGCGATCTCATCAATGCGTTGTTCATTAATGCCCGCTTCAACGGCCATCTCTTTCTGCGCTTCTTCACTGATTTCTTCGTTATTCATTAAACGGCCAATCAGCAACTGGAAATAGTGTGCCAGGGCGTCACGCTCGGATTCGCTTACCGGCGTTTCCGTTTCTGACGAATACTCATCGGCAATGTCGTAGTATTTCAGTGAGACTTCGTTGTTCATATCTTGCCCTCAGGGTTAGCACCTGTGTCTTTTGTGACTGAATAGAATGGGTTAATCATAACATTCATCTCGCGATTTTTCTGCCAGTCAGCGGCGGGGGGCGGGAAAATTAACAAGCGTGCGGGCATCCGCTTATTTGCCCGTTCATGCACTAACAAGGGTGAGCTGCGCGTGCCCACAGAACAGATTATTGCTACGGACGAAGCCGGGCCGTTCTGGCCGGGCGGTAAGTGCCATCACGACGAAAATGTCGGGATGATGATGGGATAACGTTCCGCTGAGATCCCAATGCGGCGCTAAAAGTGATGTTTATGACGAAGACGTGTCCAGATAGGGGAAAAGAAATTTCTCGACCGCCTGCTTTCCGATGCCCGATGTAAAGCTGATGCCTGCCTTTTTTAAAATAGTGCGTCCCGCTCCCCTGTTCTTCGGGTGCGGATCGTCCATGGCAATATAAATATGTTTTGGCTTTAGCGCTGCAATTGTTAAAGCACACGAAGGCGTTCTGCCCTGAAAAGAGCAGGGCTCAAGCGTGACATATATTTCACATTCGCTAATGGGGAAGGTAAGTTTTGCGATCGCGTCGATCTCAGCATGGTGTTGGCCTGGCGGTTGTGTAAACCCCTTAGCAACGACCTCGCCGTCATGAACGATCACGCATCCGACAGGGGGATTGGGTCTGCATTCGGGTAATGCCTGGCGGGAGTACTCCAGCGCCAACATCATAAATTTTAGCTTTTCTTCCATAATGCCTTTAACTGCTGAAGTTCTGGGATCGGTAGACATCCATATTTATGGCCCCTGTCATCGATGTCCAGCGATTAAGGAAACTGAACCACCGCATTGAGCATGGGTAATCACATCACAAGGGCATATGGCAGCCCTTATTTGTGAACCTCTGTTTCCTGTTTTACAGGCCTGTCGTTTTGTTTTACCTGTTCTGGTAAAGATCCCAACGGTTACCATAGAGGTCTTCGAATACCACAACCAGCCCATACTCTTCCTCTCGGGGTTCCTCACAAAACGTCACATCTTTCGCTTTCATGGCTTGGTAGTCGTGCCAGAAATCATTGCTCTGCAGGAACACTCTGCCGCCGCATTGATTACCAATAAAGCTTTCCTGACGGTCACCTTTATCCAGCACGCATAACGTTATCGCACCCTGGCATTGCTCAACAGACAGGAAATGAGCTTCTGGCTTTGGCACTGAACGGCGCAGGTAGGCGGCGGGAAAAACGGGCAAAAAACGGACCCAGCATACAACTTGAAGTCATCCGATAAGCAGGTTAGCCTGCTGCAATCACAAGTGAAAAACTCTCATCATACAGGTAACGTCGGTCATGGCTCTGATCCCCAAAAACTACTCGCGGCTGGAAAGTGGCTATCGTGAAAAAGCGTTAAAAATCTATCCGTGGGTTTGTGGGCGATGCTCGCGGGAGTTTGTTTATTCAAACCTGCGGGAATTAACGGTTCACCACATCGATCACGACCACACCAATAATCCACCAGACGGCAGTAACTGGGAGCTGCTGTGCCTGTACTGCCATGATCATGAACACTCAAAGTATACGGAAGCCGATCAGTACGGCACCTCCGTTGTGCCTGGCGAGGATGCGCAGGATGATGTGGGGGCCGCCACCTACAATCCCTTTGCCGATCTAAAGTCGATGCTCACCAAAAAGAAATAACCGCTGGCCATCCTGTTGCGTCTTGTCTTTCTGCATGACGATAGCAGGTGCTGACATCTGGCAGCGTTTGGAACAGGGCAGGAGAGAAGCGGCCTGCCGAGTGTTAGCCGCGTTCTGTCAGCCCCGGCAGGCCTTATTTTACTCTGCACGTTGCGCTCCCCATGCCCACCAGCCACCGTGTGGGCAGGAGTTCGTACAGCAACGGAAGGACCACCATGAAGAAGGCTCATGTTAATGTGAAATTAAGTCGCTTTCACTCATGTTACGACTCTGGCATAAAATATGCTTATTGATTGCAGGCGCGTTAAAAACTGTGAAGCAGACGAGACAAGCAGACCGGTCTGGCAAATAACGCAGTTTTTACATCAGAATTCAGGATCCAGACACGATGAATAATAATTTCACCTTTACGATTAAGAGCAGTGTTTTTGATGAGAATTACAATCCGTCAGAAAACACCCGCATCACGACCAACTTCGCTAACCTGGCCCGTGGCAAGAACCGCCAGGAAAACCTGCGTAACGCCCTGGTGATGATGGATAATCGTTTTAATTCCCTGGCGCACTGGGATAACCCGAAAGGGGACCGTTATTCTGTCGAGCTTGAGATCATTTCCGTAGAGATGAATATCAATGTGGAAAATAATCGCGATGCTTTCCCGGTTATCGAAATATTGAAAACCAGTATCGTCGATAAAAAAACCGACGAACGTATTGAAGGCATTGTGGGGAACAACTTCTCTTCTTACGTGCGTGACTATGACTTCAGCGTCTTGCTGTCAGAGCACAACAAAAATAATCCGGTGTTTACTATCCCGGAAAACTTTGGCGAGCTGCATGGCAATATCTTCAAATGCTTCCTGCAATCAGAGGCTTACAAGGCGAATTTTAGCAAGTCACCGGTAATCTGCCTGAGTGTTTCAAGCAAAAACACCTATGTCCGCACCGGCAACCGTCACCCGGTACTGGGCATTGAGTACCAGCAGGATGAATATTCGCTGACCGATAAATACTTCAGCAAGATGGGATTACATGCGCGCTATTTTATGCCTGAAAACAGCGTTGCGCCCCTGGCGTTCTATTTTACGGGTGATCTGCTGCGTGATTACACTAATCTCGAACTCATCAGCACCATCAGTACGATGGAAACGTTCCAGAAGATTTATCGCCCTGAGATCTATAATGCAAACTCGCCGGCTGGTATTGAATATCAACCGAGCCTGAGCCATCGGGATTATTCTTTAACGCAAATTGTTTACGACCGAGAAGAGCGTAGCCATCTGGCTATTGAACAAGGGAAGTTTACCGAGAAGAACTTCATCAAACCCTACAAAAATGTTCTTGAGCAATGGTCTGCTAATTACGTTCTTTGATTAACTCAGTATAAGGTTACCTGTTATGAAAACTTTGTTACCGACTTCCACGGCGGGAAGCCTGCCAAAACCGTCCTGGCTTGCGCAACCTGAAACACTGTGGTCGCCCTGGAAACTGGAAAATGAAGAATTAATCGATGGCAAGAAAGACGCACTGCGTTTGATTCTGGACGATCAGGATCGCGCCGGTATCGATATCGTCAGCGATGGTGAGCAAACGCGCCAACACTTTGTGACCACCTTTATTGAACACCTTAGCGGTGTGGATTTTGAAAAACGCGAGATCGTCAAAATCCGTAATCGTTATGATGCCAGCGTGCCGAGTGTGGTGGGTGAAGTGGCGCGCCAGAAGCCGGTCTTCGTTGAAGATGCCAAATTTTTACGTCAGCTGACGAATAAACAGATCAAATGGGCGCTGCCGGGTCCCATGACCATGATCGATACGCTGTATGACAACCATTACAAGAGCCGCGAAAAACTGGCCTGGGAATTTGCCAAAATTCTTAACCAGGAAGCGAAGGAACTTGAGGCGGCGGGTGTCGATATTATCCAGTTTGACGAACCGGCATTTAACGTGTTTTTCGATGAGGTGAATGACTGGGGCATTGCCGCCCTGGAACGCGCCGTTGAAGGGCTCAAGTGCGAGACCGCTGTGCACATTTGCTACGGTTACGGCATCAAAGCCAACACCGACTGGAAAAAGACGCTCGGAACCGAATGGCGTCAGTATGAAGAAGTCTTCCCTAAGCTGCAGAAGTCGAACATCGATATCATCTCGCTGGAATGCCAAAACTCTCGCGTGCCGATGGATCTTATCGAACTGATTCGCGGCAAAAAAGTGATGGTCGGGGCCATTGATGTGGCAACCTACGCGATCGAAACCCCTGAAGAAGTGGCCGATACGCTGCGTAAAGCCCTTCAGTTTGTGGATGCCGATAAGCTTTATCCCTCTACCAACTGTGGCATGACGCCGTTATCCCGTCAGGTTGCCCGGGGCAAGCTGAGTGCCCTCAGCGCCGGTGCAGAAATCATCCGTAAAGAACTGCTGTCGAAATAACGGCGTCAGACATTCGGTGAATGACCTGTGTATCAGCAAAGGCCCGATTGGTGATCGGGCCTTTTTTTGTCACCCTGTCAGGCTTGGCTCTGTAAAGCCGCAATAAAATAACCGCCGCGTACGCCTGCTGGCCGTTATTTTCACGCGCTGGCATAAGGTGTGGACGTAAACGGTGCCCGGACAGATGCCCGAAAGCAAAAAGGAGAGGGGATGAACAGATTGTGAGTGTCAGCCAGCCTTTCTGCGCTTCCACTCATCCACCACCTCTCCCAGGTTTTTGGGAATGTCATTGCGTATCCAGGCCATAAAATCCCGATCGAACCGGAAACGTTCTCCGCACTGTGCAACCATAAAGCGGCGCACATTTTGCGTATTTTTATAGTTTTTATCCACGATCGTCATGCGCGTCAGTTCTGCGCTGTGCCAGTCAATGTTCATCCGCTTGCCTCAAGTAACACGTGGTAAAGGCGAAAATCGTCGCGCCTGGCCGATTACGCTTCAGTGCTGGATAGTGGCATTAAAAATGAATGGATACCGGTATTGCGCGCTGAGGACAGGATATAGCAACATCCCTGCCATCCCTGCCATCCCTGCCATCCCTGCCATCCCTGCCATCCCTGCCATCCCTGCCATCCCTGCCCAAGAGAAGGGCGTGCTTTTTATTAAGCGACCGGCTCTTTGCGTAATGAGCAACGTTATAGCGTTAAAAGACGTTGCGAGCGATCAGTAAAGGGTAATCCAGTCTGGATAGCATCAGTTTGTAGAAAATGGCCAAGGATAAATTTGACCTCCCTGGTTAGCTTTCAAGTGCCGCCAGGAGGGTGGCTTCCATTTTTTCCGGCGTAGCGATGGGTGCAAAACGCTTGAGTGGTTTGCCGTCGCGTCCGATCAAAAACTTAGTGAAGTTCCATTTAATCCGCCCACCCAGCACACCGGGTAACTCCGCTTTCAGGTAACGAAATAGCGGATGCGTTCCGGGGCCGTTAACCTCTACTTTTTCGAACATGGGGAAGCTCACACCGTAGTGAATGTGACAGGTCTGCGCGATGTCGTCGGCACTGCCCGGTTCCTGCTTACCGAACTGGTTGCAAGGGAAACCCAGCACCACCAGCCCCTGCGCAGCGTACTTTTTGTAGAGTGCTTCAAGACCTGCATATTGTGGAGTGAATCCACAATGGCTGGCGGTATTCACCACCAGAACCAGCTTGCCAGCATAGTCGGCCATCGAGATGTGCTGGCCATTCAGGCTGGTGGCGTTGAGTTGATGAAAAGTGGTCATGCTGAAATCCTTAAAGTGCGTGTTAGTCAGGGCAAAGATGAGCACTCAGACGGTTTCTTGCTTCGCCCCGTCAACCAGCGCTGTTTTCTCTGTCATTTCAGTGACCCGCCGACCTTTGATTAACTCAGCGTTGCGTGAATCATGCCCGATCAAGGCACAACCCTGCCATTAAATCTGTTTCTGAAGAATAACGGGATGCTTTCAGGAAGCCTGTTTTTTTAACATGATTTTAAGAAGGCTTATGATTTCCTTTTGCTCATGGTCTTCTAACCTGTTCAGAAAATGTGAATCAACGCTTTCAGCAATCGGTGATGCAGTGTTAAGCATCTCTTCGCCCTGATCGGTAAGCGTAACAAATCTACGACGTTTGTCTTTTTTTCCTTCTTCACGTTGTATCAGACCTTTATGTTCCATGCGAACCAGCAATTCTGCCAGCGTAGCCTTCGAACTTAACGCCGCCTCTGTTAATTCCAGTTGTTCGATTCCCGGTTTAGCATGTACGGCTGAAAGAACAGCATACTGCTGCTTTGTCAGAAAGGGCATCGCTTCCTGCCACAGGGCGGTATGTTCCTGTAGAAGTTGCCTCGTCAAATGGAAAAAAAGGTTGCTCAAGTCATTGTTCATATTAACTTTTCTCTGGCTCTGTCATCCTCGTATTTAGTTAATGTTAAATCATTATCCCACCGTTAAACATTCTTTATCACCAGATACAAAAGGTCACATTGAAAATAGTAACCATGGAAATCAATTGACTTTATCGGTTTGAGTAGATTACTGTTAATTTCATTCGTACACGAACGTTATTTGCAAGGAAGTCAGATGAGAATTGTAATCGGTATGACGGGAGCAACAGGTGCCCCTTTAGGGGTGGCTCTGCTCAGCATTTTGCAGGAAATCAAAGAGGTTGAAACTCATCTGATTTTGAGCAAGTGGGCTAAAACCACAATTGAACTCGAAACGCCTTTTTCATCGCGTGAGGTGATGAGCATGGCTGATGTTGTGTATGGCCCGTCCGACCAGGCCGCTACTCTCTCGTCAGGTTCTTTTCACACCGATGGGATGGTCATTATTCCTTGCAGTATGAAAACCTTAGCGGGAATTCGCATGGGATACGCGGAAGGCCTTATTGGACGGGCTGCTGATGTCGTCATTAAAGAAGGCAGAAAACTTGTGCTGGTCCCCAGAGAGACGCCTCTCAGCACCATTCACCTGGAAAATATGCTAGCCCTTTCCCGTCTTGGCGTATCTATGGTTCCGCCCATGCCCGCTTTTTATAACCACCCCGCAGTAATTGATGATGTGATCGATCATGTCGTTTCTCGTGTTCTCGACCAGTTTGGGATTGCCTCGCCAAAGGCAAATCGCTGGAAAGGCCTGAACAATTCTAAGAAATCCCTGAGTATGGAGAGTAAATAATGGCTTTTGATGACCTACGTAGCTTCCTTAAGGCTCTGGACGAGCAGGGGCAGCTTCTTGAGATTGATGAAGAGGTTTTACCCGAACCTGATATTGCCGCGGCCGCTAATGCTACAGGCCGAATTGGTGAAGGTGCACCGGCAATCTCATTCAAAAAAATAAAGGGGTTCAATCATGCTCATGTTGTGATGAACACTATTGGTTCCTGGCAAAACCATGCAATTTCACTGGGCCTCCCAATGAATACCCCAGTGAAACAGCAGATAGATGAATTCATTCGTCGCTGGGACACTTTTCCTGTGGCACCAGAGCGGCGCGACAATGCGCCCTGGTCAGAAAATACCGTTGATGGTGAAGAGATCAATCTCTTCGACATCCTTCCCCTGTTCCGCCTGAACGACGGCGACGGCGGTTTCTATCTTGATAAGGCCTGCGTAGTATCACGTGACCCGCTTGATCCAGAACATTTCGGTAAGCAAAACGTCGGCATTTACCGGATGGAGGTGAAAGGTAAACGTAAACTCGGGCTACAGCCCGTGCCGATGCATGACATTGCACTTCATCTCCATAAGGCCGAAGAACGCGGCGACGATCTGCCAGTGGCGATTACGCTGGGCAATGACCCCATTATTACATTGATGGGCGCCACGCCGCTGAAATACGACCAGTCAGAATATGAGATGGCAGGTGCGCTGCGTGAAAGCCCGTACCCCATCGCCTCCGCGCCTCTGACCGGCTTTGATGTGCCGTGGGGATCGGAAGTCATTCTTGAAGGCGTGATAGAAGGGCGCAAACGTGAGATTGAAGGACCGTTTGGCGAATTCACCGGCCATTATTCCGGCGGTCGCAATATGACCGTTGTACGGATTGATAAGGTCTCCTACCGCACTAAGCCAATATTCGAGTCATTGTATCTGGGAATGCCCTGGACCGAAATTGATTATCTGATGGGCCCGGCAACCTGTGTCCCTTTGTATCAACAGCTGAAAGCGGATTTCCCTGAGGTGCAGGCTGTAAATGCAATGTATACACACGGATTACTAGCCATTATTTCTACAAAGAAACGTTATGGTGGATTTGCCCGTGCTGTAGGCGTACGGGCGATGACAACCCCGCATGGTCTGGGCTACGTCAAGATGGTGATCATGGTCGATGAGGATGTCGATCCCTTTAACCTGCCTCAGGTGATGTGGGCGCTGTCTTCAAAGGTCAATCCGCAAGGCGATCTCGTTCAACTGCCAAACATGTCCGTACTGGAACTGGACCCGGGTTCCAGCCCTGCGGGAATCACGGATAAACTTGTGATCGATGCGACGACTCCCGTGGCACCGGATACCCGCGGCCACTACAGTCAGCCGGTAAAAGACCTGCCAGAAACTTCAATCTGGGTTGAGAAGTTAACGTCCCTGTTATCAAATCGCGGTTAAGGAGAAAGTATGATTTGTCCACGTTGTGCTGATGAACACATTGAAATCATGGCAACATCCCCAGTTGAGGGGATATGGACGGTGCATCAGTGTCAGCATTGCCTGTACACATGGCGCAATACAGAGCCAGCCCGAAGAACGGAGCGGGAACATTATCCTGAAGCCTTCCGGATGACTCAACGTGATATTGATAATGCGCCGGAAGTCCCGTCTGTCCCTCCTCTGTTAGCTAAGTAACTTACTTTCTGGCGGGTCCAGGCCAGGCCCGCTATGCATGATTTGCCACGTTAAAAAATCACATTGTTAACGTCCTGCCTTGAGATGCCAAATATCAAACCTAATCTGCCTTTTCTGGCGTCACAGGTTAAACATGCCCCGATCTCCTGGATTTTGCTTACTGAACAGCAGGTCTGTCATGAGAAAAATTTTCATGCTTCTCATTCATTCTTGATGAAAAGGGCTACAAAAATGACGCCCGCAATGCTACATCCACCCGCCAACAGGAAGACCATCGGATAACCAGCTGCAACCGCGATGAAACCTGCAAGGGGGCCACTAAGCCCATAGGCGATGTCCTGAAAAGCGGCATAGCCACCTAATGCCGTTCCTCTTGTTTGCGGAGGAGAATGACGCAAGGCGATAACACCTAGCGAGGGAAAGATTAAAGAGCATCCGGCACCGGTCATGCCTGCTCCAATCAAAGCGAGCATTTGTGTGGATGCTGTACCCAATGTCAGCAACCCCAGGCTTTCAGTTAAAAGCGAAAAAATTGCGACAGTTTTGCCGCCAAACCGATCCGGGAAATGACTAAAAATGAGGCGTACAGCGATAAACATCGCGCCAAACGCTGTTAATGCCAGTCCCGCGTTCGCCCAGTGCTGCTGGTTAAAATGAAGGGAGACAAACGTACCGAGAACAGCAAAACCAATGCCCTGAAGTGCAAGAGCCAGCCCTGGACGCCAGATTTTGCCGACAACGGACCACAGAGGCAGGCGAACGCCATGTGAGGGGATGACAGCGGGAACGGCAGCATTCAGCGTAAAGGCAATAACAGGCAGCATGACGGTACAAAGGCCAATTGCCCAAAATCCATAATAGTGAAAGAGATAAAGGCCAAAAGGCGCGCCTGCTGCCAGAGCACCATATGTGGCTATCCCGTTCCATGACATGACTCGCCCCCCTTTTTTGTCGCCACTCAAACCCAGCCCCCATGCCAGGTTACCTGTCAGGATCTGGCTTTCACTGATGCCCAACAGTATCCGGGCGGCAAAAAGGAAGAATAACGTCAGGAAAGGAAAGTGAGCGACCCTGTCCGCCACAAGCAGCATAAGGCCGGAAAGTGTGCTAACCGCCAACCCCATATGCATCACTTGTTTTGCGCCACGTTCATCTGCGTTACGTCCCGCGATCCCGCGCGTCAGCAGCGTTGCGACAAACTGACATCCCATGACTAATCCAACCAGGGTGTCGCTGTAACCAAGAATATTATGGACATAGAGAGGAACGACCGTCAGGGAGAGCCCAATGGTCATGTAGGCAAAAAACATGGCAAAACTGATACGTAACACGTGCAAGGTTGACTGGCGATCGTCGAATACAGCCGTAGATAAACGCATTGGCATTCACCAGAAAAATGATTTTTTACTGAATGGCCCTGAATGTAGATCAGGGTCAAATACAGGCTTACGTGTGAGTCGCAGGGCGATCGCTTGCATGCCTGAGCGCAGCCCTTGAATCGCTGTGCCATAGGCGGCGTTGCCTGAAGAGCCACCTGAAGCGTTAGAGAATGTACTTATGTCTTCCAGACAAGCGCCAGTTAGCTGTCCGTCGGGATCTACAGCGATACGGCCAGGGTAAATGACATCTGATTTTTTTGGTCTCCTGACCATAACGGGATACCTTGACTGTGTATAAAAGAGGGATAAGCCACGATGTTCAACATGAATGTTAGAGATTTAAAATTCCATTTTCAACATAAATGGATTTAAAATTTTACTGCTGCATGTAATTGAAATCACTCATTACCCGTCTGCGATTGCCTTTTTGTTGGTTTATATTCATTATAAATCATGCATATGTAATTTTTTTGATTGCAAAATAAATATTTCATGTAAAGGGAATTTACGGCTTAAATGTTCCTTTTTGAGATCGTCTTCCCAAAAATGAAAGATGAATTTTAAATGTGTTGATGTTTCGATTGTTTGTTTCATAATCCTATTAATCCATTACCTGCATGCCATTCCTTACCTGCGTTCGCTGGTGAACAACCTTGAAACTGGCAGGCGGATCGAATGGAAACCATCAGATTGACTATGGCCCAGGCATGCGTTCAGCTCATTGATAATCAATACATTGAAGTAGATGGCAATGCGAAGACATTCGTTAAAGGCATTTTCGCTATTTTTGGGCAGGGATATGTGTTGGGTTCAGGTCGGGCGCCTGGAGGAGAGTGAGGGGGCATCGCTGTCTGTCAGTCACGAAAAGAGAGGAGATGGCATGTCGCTGGTGCCCAAGCCGGGTATCGCAAAAGAGAGCATTCGCGCTATTGCCGATATGCTGGCGAAAAGAAATGGCCAGGCCTGTCACTACTGATTTATTCAGAAGGAGAAAGGGATAATGAAAGTCGCTTTTGATGTTGACGTCATTAAGCATTTATCAATAACCGGCATGATTCGTCAGGTTTCTGAGTGGGATTATAAATATATTCAACAATCCCCGCATCCGCGTATCAACCCGCTCTGTAAACATCCCCGAGCTTCCAGAGCGTTGATGAGCGAGTATAAACGTGCACTGAATCAGTACGGGGTGGAACTCCCTTCCTTCATCGCTAATCCACCAGATGTTAATGCCATAATTCACCAGCATAGGGGCATTGGCGAAGGTAAAGTGGATTTTTCGCGTATTACGTGAAATGAATTTTGCAAATCGAAAATTCGAATTCGACGGTGAATCCATTATTACCGCATCACTATTTGGATATCCGGAAAAAATGAACTCACAGGCCGTCGAAACGCGCAGGATTATCGAAAGAGAACTTTTAGGTCAATCATAAAGATGACATCAGCGCCGGAGGGGTTTTTTGTGTGCGGCGTATCCATGCCTGATTTTCTGGAGGCTACATATTAAGAATGACAGTTTAACATTGTTTGTCTTTTACGTTTCTATTTCATTATCTACGCAAATTAAAAACAGTCATTATATGACTTCACTCAGTCAAACTGTGTGAATTAAACGCAAAGGTAACCGTATGAGTACGAAAGAGAAGAAATATAATCTCGCCTATGTTATGGCGATCTGCACCGTGGCAGCATTGGGTGGCCTGTTACAAGGGTATGATACTTCCGTTATTTCAGGTGTTATTGAGCCTCTCAACAGACATTTTAGTTTAACGCCATCGCAGACCGGTTGGGCGGTATCAAGTATCGTTATCGGCTGCGTATTAGGCGCATGGCTCGCCGGTAAACTTGCCGATAATTATGGCAGAAAAAAAGCCCTGACTATCACAGTATTCTTTATGCTGGTTTCTGTCGCGGGTATGGCATTAGCCACCGACTTCACGATGTTTATTATCTTCCGTATTCTGGGCGGATTCGGCATTGGACTGGCATCGGTTGTGTCACCTATTTATATGACGGAAGTTGCACCAAGGGATTATCGCGGCCGCGTTGTCGCAATGAATATGGTCTTTTTCGTTGGTGGACAGGTTTTGGTGCTGATCGTCAATTATTTGATCGCCAAAGGAGCAGATGAAACCTGGCTGGTGACGGTTGGCTGGCGTTATATGCTTGGATTTGGTGTTATTCCTTGCTTCCTGTATTTAATGTTTATGGCTTTTATTCCGGAGTCTCCTCGCTGGAATATAATGAAAAATCGTGATGCCGAAGCGATGAAAACCTTGACTCGCATCTCCAACCCTACGCATGCCTCGAATTTATTTAATGAAATTAAAGCATCTTTTAATACTGATTCAGTAACGACATCTGTAAAAAATGTACCTTCGATTAAGGGGTTAACACGTAACGCGAAGATGTTCATCATCATTGCGTCAATGATTGCCGTATTCAACCAGTTCACCGGCATCAACGTTATTCAGTACTTTGGGCCAACCTTGTTGATGAATGTCACAAGCAGCATGGAAGAAGCCATGTTTATGGTCACCTGGCTAGCGGCGTTGCAGTTCCTGGGCGTGCTTGTCGGTATTGTCTTTGTTGATCGTGTCGGGCGCCGTATTTTACTGCTGATTGGCTCTTTCGGCACCTTCATCTGTCTGGCGCTTACCTTCCTGACTTTCTATTTTGGTATTAAAGGCTATGCCTCAATCATCGGCCTGTTAGGCTTCATGTTCATCTTTGGCTTAACATGGTCGCAAATCGCCTGGACCGTGGTGGGCGAAATTCTGCCTAACCGTCTTCGCGCAATGGGCATGGGGATCGCTTATGCCTCGATGTGGGTATCCAACTTTATCATTAGCCAGGTTTTCCCGATTATCAATGATAATCCATGGCTGCGTGAAAAATTCCACGGTGGATTCCCGCTGCTGCTGTTCTCAGTATCCTGCCTGATATCCTGGTGGTTCGTAAAACGCTACATTCCGGAAACAAAAGGTGTGGCACTCGAGAAAGTCGAAGAACTCATGAATGCCCGTATCAATAAAAATTCTGTATCCGTCACGACCAGTGATATAAAACATTAATATAGTAAGGACGTAATTATGACTATTCATATTGCTAATGCACCTTGCAGTTGGGGGGTTGATGATCCAAAAAATCCGTTTCTGCCGCCCTGGCAAAAAGTTCTCAGTGAGGCAAATCAGGCGGGTTATAAAAGTATTGAACTCGGACCGTGGACATATTTACCAACGGATCCGGTCAAACTGACGGAAGCCTTAAATAAGGCCTCGCTTTCAATCGTGGCGGGTACAATTTTTGATGATTTAGTCAGTGACAGTAATTTTGATAACATGATTGAGTTGACGCATAATCTGTGTCGAAATCTTTCTAAAATACCCACTGCGGTGAAAGATCACAGCTCTAATTATCCCGCGCCATATCTGGTGATTATTGATTTTGGTAATGCAGAACGCGCTCGTTATGCCGGACATTCAGATAAAGCACCTCGCCTGAGTGCTGATGACTGGCAGCGCATGGTCTCGCATATTAAAGAAATAAGTTCTCTGGCCTGGAATGAATACGGTGTTCGTCCGGTAATTCATCCGCATGCGGGGGGATGTATTGAGTTCTCAGATGAAATTATCAAAATTGCTGAGGATATACCGCATTCAGTTGCTGGGTTATGTCTGGACACAGGGCACCTTTATTATTCTGGCATGGACCCTGTAAGCTGGCTTGAGAGTTATTTCGATCGCCTTGATTATATTCATTTCAAAGATGTGAACGAAAGTGTCCATAAAGATGTACTCAAGCGTGGACTGGATTTCTTTGCCGCATGCGCAGAAGGCGTAATGTGCCCCATTGGCAAAGGGGCAATTGATTATCCCGCAATTAAGAAACTCCTTAACGACTTGAATTATCAAGGCTGGATCACGATTGAGCAGGAACGCGATCCACGCCAGGCTGATGGCAGTCTACACGATGTGACCGAAAGTCTTAAGTGGCTAAAATCAGTCGGCTTCTAACCGGAGATAACATTATGATTAACGGACTAAAACCGCTTAACAGATCTGTTCGTTGGGGAATGGTTGGGGGAGGTGGCACAAGCCAGATTGGTTATATTCATCGTTCTGCAGCCTTAAGAGACAACGCATTCACTTTACTGGCAGGCGTATTAGATATTGATGCTGAACGAGGTAAAGCCTTTGGTGTTCAACTCGGTATTGCAGAAGATCGATGCTATCCCGATTATGCAACCCTGTTCCGGGAAGAGGCGAGTCGTGAAGATGGCATTGAAGCTGTCTCAATTGCCACCCCAAACAATACACACTTTGCTATATGCAAAGCTGCACTGGAAGCCGGTTTGCATGTGATTTGCGAAAAGCCGCTCTGTTTTACCGGCGAGGAAGCAAGCATTCTTGCGGCGTTATGCAGAACCCATACAAAAATCATTGGTGTCACATATGGATATGCAGGGCATCAATTAATTTTGCAGGCGCGGCAGATGATCGAGGAAGGGCTGCTCGGTGATATCCGTATCATTAACATGTCCTTCGCACACGGTTTTCATGCAGAAGCAGTAGAACTGGACAATCCTTCCACCCGCTGGCGCGTGGACCCTAAATATGTCGGGCCAGGTTATGTTCTGGGCGATCTGGCTACCCATCCGCTGTTTTTGGCTGAAACGATGCTGCCTCAATTGAGCATCACACGGTTGCTGTGCTCGCGGCAAAGCTTTGTCAAATCCCGCGCACCGCTGGAAGATAACGCCTATGTGCTGATGGAATATGACAACGGTGCGGTGGGTTCTATGTGGTGCTCAGCGGTGAACTGCGGTTCTATGCATGGTCAGAAAATTCGTGTTGTGGGTTCGAAGGCAAGCCTGGAGTGGTGGGATGAGCAACCTAACCAGCTTCGCTATGAAATCCAGGGGGAGCCTGTTCGGATCCTTGAACGCGGAATGCCTTATCTCAGTTCGCAGGCTCTGGCTGACGATCGCATCGGGGGTGGACACCCGGAAGGATTGTTTGAAGCATGGTCTAATCTTTATCGCCGCTTTGCGATTGCAATGGATGCAACCGATCGTGGCGACGCGAAATTCCTGGAATCATTCTGGTATCCCGATGTGCACGCCGGTCAGATCGGTGTGAACTGGGTAGAGCACTGCGTCAAATCTGCTGATGCGGGCGGTGAATGGATTGATTTCAATATTAAGTAATCATTAACGTACCTGGCCACTGTGGCAAGTGGCCAGGTAATGGGTGAGGGCTTAAAACCACCAGTATTCTTACCCTTTCATAACGCCACTCCCGCTTAGTAATCCCCACCTGTATCAGAGACAACAAGGCCTTAACGGTGATATCTGCCCTCATCAAACAAGCCCGGAAATGAGCTTTCGAGCGTTATAAAACATAAACACGGGATCGGCGCGCCGAACCAACCCGCCGCACCCGATTTACTGTAGAAACAGACACCCAGATTTATGCCTGTGATCCCTAAGCTCCCGCGCGATGTGGCTCAAATGAAATGACGAACAGATCGCTCAGACAACACTTTCCAAAAGGAAGCGACGCATCTGTTCACCCCTGGCAAAGATTAAACCCTGTTGTCAGGCAGCTCAGCGAAAGGCCGGGAAATGCGCCAGGCTCTGAATCTCCCGGAGAGCGTTTTGACCAATGTGTTTCATCCGTTGATTGAACTCACAGCCGGAAGTGAACCGATCAATTGCTTTCTGTCTGAACACCGCGATAAGGGCGACTGAGTTGCGGTGTACAAATTTCAGAGGCTAAAAAGGGAACGCCTCAGTTGACTGAGAACGTCGCGTGGTCAGAAAAGTGTTTCTTTAATGGTGATTTCGTCCACCCGGAGGATTGAAGACATGTCGAAACCTTTCATGTCTGACATGAACGCCTCGCTGCTCATGTATTTCTGATTGATAGCCTGTATATCGGCTCCCTCCTGATAGGTCACTGTTGCAATGACCTGACAGTTTTCTCCCAGATAGACATCATTGACATAAATATCAAAAGCAGAAAGAGAAACCCTGTGTCGGGGCCAGTGTATGTGAAAATAAATTTCTGCTGACTGGCTGTCTTTGAGTGTATAAATCCTGACCTGTTTCATCTTGTCCATCCTGTTGTGAAGGTGTTCATCAAGGCGGAAAGTCAAAGCATACCCACTTCATTTCTGGAAAATTAACAAAAGACCACTTCTCGCTCTGAGCCGACGTTCATTCTTTTAAACTGGCGCAAACTTTCTCTGTACCTGACGGACATCAAACGCAAACGCTTACCCGCACGCATCGCTAATAATAATCCCGGTAATCGCTGAAGCTATGGCCGCGTGAGTCGATAACGCATGCTCAGCTCATTTTTGGGGCTGAAGAGGGCTCATGCGTTCTGGTCATACCGGCGCAGCATTTGGCCCTCTTTTTTACAACACCAGTACGTGCATTCCTTTTAATTACAATGGAAATAACAATATGTCTGTCATTAAGACAATGACCAGAAGCTTAACCGGTTCCCGTTTTGCAGGGGCCGCTCGGCCCGCGGACGGGATCTTTCACTGTGAAAGCTTACCTGCATCGCTCTCTGCTGCAGGCCTTAGCAAACGTGCTGCGGGTATTTTGCTGACGTTTGTACCGCCAGAGGCAGATTTTCAGAAGGTCAGTCAGGCATGGCAACGTTTAACATCGGCGGATCTGACCGTCATTACGCTCTCCTCGAACGGGGCGCTCAGCGCCAGCGGCAAGCAGACAACTTACTGCAAGGGAGACGGACAAGAGGGCAGCTGGCTCTGGCTGCCTCGCAACATGATAGCGGAGCATGAAACGCACATTGTCGATCTGCATCTTCACGACACGCACACGGCGACCGATCGCATCAGCGCCATTCAGCATGAACTGGCCGCACTGAAGCTGCGCATGCCGCTTTCTGCCGATCGCACCTTCGCTATGATTTACTGCGATGGACTGTCCGCATCAGAAGGCTTTCTGATGCAGGCCTGGTATAACACCGGGCGCTTTCCGTGCCTGGCGATTGGTGGCTCCGCAGGAGGACGTGCAACCTTTGACGGCACATGGATGGGTGTCGGCGGTCGTGTGCTGCAGGGCAAGGCCGTTATCGTGTTCTGCAAAATGGCAGCGGGTAAATCCTTCGCACCCTTCAAAAGCCAGAATTTCGAACCGCTTAATAAAAGCTGGCTGATTGCAGAGGCCGATCCGGTAAAGCGTACGTTGACGTCGGTGTTCAACGCGCAGGGACAGCAGCAGTCATTCACCCAGGCGCTGGCTGAACATCTTGGCTGCAACGAACAGCATCTCAGCGAGCGGCTTAAAGGTCTGACATTTGCCGTCAAGGTAGGCGAAGCCTTCTTTATTCGTTCCGTGGCGAAAATGGACAGCCAGAGCGTACAGTTTTTCTGCGACCTGGAATTTGGCGATCGGCTTTACTTAATGCGTGAAACCGATTTTAAACAGGCCACGCAGCGTGACTGGCAGGCCTTTACCCAACGCCACGGCAAACCGGCAGCGATTCTGATGAACGATTGCATACTGCGTCGCGTAGGGAATGCCGATAAGCTGCACGATGCGCATTTCTTTAAAGGGATCCCGGCCGCCGGCTTCTCCAGTTTTGGTGAGATTCTCGGCGTGCCTATCAACCAGACGCTCTCTGCGCTGGTGTTCTTTAATCACAGCGTCAATGCGATGGCGCAATTCCCGGTGGAATATGCCAGCTATGCGGCTCACTACGCTCAGCGCGCCCTGCGTCGCTGGGAGGCGCTGAACAGGGTGCAGTCCGGCGTGCTGGCGCGCGTGGTGAATTATCAGCAGGAATTAGCGCCTATCGTCCAGGCACTGCCGGTGCTTGAGGCGGCAACCCAGAGCCAGAGCGAGGCGTTGACGATGGCCGAGAGCAGCATCCGCGCTATCAGCGATATCGCCAAAGAGAGCCAGCAGGCACAGAGCCGCTTAGGCGACGGGTTGGACGATCTGGAGGCGATCTCCAATGGCATCAACGTCATTACGCATGGCATCAGCAATATCGCGTTCCAGACCAATATTCTGGCGCTTAATGCGGCTGTTGAAGCCGCCCGTGCGGGTGAGGCGGGCAGGGGGTTTGCGGTTGTCGCCGGAGAAGTGCGTCGTCTGGCGCAATCCTCCAAAGAGCAGGCGGAAGCCACGGCAAGCAATATCAACGATGCGGTCAGCACGATTTCCCGCATTCGCAATGTGGCGACAAACACCGTGCAAACTGCCACGGACATGGCAGAGCGCAGTATTCACGCAGCCGATGCCATAGCGGCGATGAGCGACCGCACCCGCCATGAGCGGGCAGGTATGGCGAAACAGCTGGATAGCCTGCGCACCTTAACGGCGGGAATGGATGCCATGCAGGAAGCGGTGGCCGAGCTGAAAGTGCTGCAAACCCTTTCGGCTTCTCGTTAACGCACGCCTCAGCCGTTATCACAACGCTGTACCAGCGGCTGCGATTCAATAGTTTGATGAAAATGGCTCAGGGCTGAGCCGTTTTCAGGCTATTTCATCGTTGTGTTGCAGCTAAAAGCCCGGTCCGCAAAGCAGAGGCGATGCAGACCTGCCGCTTACTGAGGACGGTAACGTCAGTATCGGGCCCGACTACTGTTCAGACGCAAAGAGGGGGCGGTTGCGACGACCGGCCCGGGCATCACGGGCTGATCGCTCAGCATGGACAAAAATGCCTGAGACCAGCGATGACTGCTGTGCAAATGCAATCCCTTCATCAGACGCGCGTGAAGATGACGCCGTTCCCTTACCGGCATCAGCAGTGCGCTATGAATGGCATCGGCCATCGCATCGGGATCGTAAGGATTGACGATTATCGCGCCGTCCATCTGCTCTGCTGCGCCTGCAAATTGTGACAGGATCAGCACGCCAGGGTTATCGGGATCCTGAAGTGCAACATACATCTTCGCCATCAGGCTCATGCCCGCCATCAGTGGGGTCACCAGCGCAACACGGGAAGCGCGATAGATTCCCGCCTGCTCTTCCCGACTGTAAGCATGCGTCAGACAGTTCACTGGATACCAGTTCATCATGCCGTGCACGCCGTTAAACTCGCCGCACAGGGTTTCTAAGGTGTGACTGATTTCCGGCGCGCGATGCGCATACCCGGCAGAGGGCGGAGCCAGCTGCAACAGGGTAATATTTTTTTGGTAAACAGCATGTTTGCGCAGCAGCACTTCCACGGCGCTGATTCGGTAAGGCAGCCCGGCACTGTCATCAAGATGGCCACCACTCAGTACGGTATTTTCTGGCAAGTTTTCGCGGCACTGCATTTCCATGAAGGCACAGCTATTGCTGTCTCGCAGGCAGCGGGCATCGTCAAGGTCAATCCCCACAGGAAAGACGCCGAGGCGGACAATACGGCCTTGTACCCGAAAGCTGTCGCCAGCCAAATGCTCTGTACGGAATTCACTTTCCAGCCAGACAATAAAGTTGTTCATGTCCTGTACCGTTTGAAAACCGATCACGTCACAGCACAGCAGGGATTCGGTGAGCCAGCGCCAGTCGGGAATGGCCTCAAACATCTTGCCCGATGGGAAAGGCTGATGCAGAAAAAAGCCCACTGGATTGGTCAAACCGGCTTCGCGAAGATAGCGGGCGCAACCCAGCAGATGATAATCCTGTATCCAGATTCTGTCCTCGGGCAGGGCGTGCTCACAAATAGCACGCGCATAAGCCTCATTAATATTTTTATATTCCCGATAGCCGTCAGCGGAAAAACGGGCCAGATCCGGGCGCTGGTGGAAAACAGGCCAGAGTCCTTTATGTACGTAATTGTGATAACCCTCATTCGCCTCGCCGGGTGTCAGGGGAAAGGTCAGGGTTTCATAGTGATCTTTCTGCTGAGATGACAGAGGTCTTGCCGTATCCGATGGCAGAACTGCGGTCTGGCCATCCCAGCTCACCCAGAGCCCACCTTGATGGGCGAGAATGCCTTCGTAAATCGCAGTAAGCGTGGAACGTTGAGAATGATTATGTGATACCAGGATAAGACCTGACATGGTGTTTTCCTTGTGAGACAGAGGTTCGTCAGTCGCATTGCTTAACGACCAACAGCTGGATAATTGAGGCCGAATGAGAAACTGAAGCAGGCTGCTCATCGTTATAGTCGCTTAATGTCTACGTGTGATATCGGAGCCTGCTGGGTAGTCAACGCCGTGATACTGAGGCGGCGTCACGTAAATACCCGGCAGTGAGGGATGACAGATGAAGCCGTTGTGTTGAAGAAACTCCGGGGCGGATTCACTCAGGGCGATAATACGATGGCAGCCGCAGGCACCTGGATGCGACAGACAGCAGCGCAATAGCCAGGATCCCAGACCGATAAAGCGATATTCTGGCGAAATAAACAGATCCTGGATTACCCAGGTTTCGGCCATATCGGTTATGACGCGTGCAAAGCCGATTTGTCGTGCATTGCGGTAGACGCCAAAACAGAGACTGCTGTTCAACGCCAGCGTCAGAAGGCGCGCATCGGGGATCGTCGTCCCCAGCCATTGAGCAATCAGCCGCGGGTTAAGCCTGGCCGGATCGGTGTTGACCTCAATTGCGTCTCTGAACCATTTACGGGGTGACATCAGCCGAAGACGTTGCTGCTCAGCCAGCTCGACTAAGGCGGCATTGCCACTGACAGGCAGAGAAAAGGGCGCATTAACGCATTTCATCAACGACTTCCTTATGCATGGGCCATGAGTACCCGGTGCCGTTGATTAAAACGCCCGGCGTGTAAAAGTGGCGTAAAAAAGAAATGGCGAGGTGTAAAAAGGGTGCAAAGGAAAAGCGGTGATATGGGCTGGCTGTACCCATTATCAGGTGTTAAGGGGGGCGGTCTTAAACATAGCGACTGTGTCTGAAAGCTGACTGTGTACCTGAAATGTCTCCTGAGCCTTTTTAGCAAAGATTCATCCCTGCAGAATGGAGACTTATATGCGTTAAATGACGTCACCGATAAACGGCTAATACAGTATCTGGGTAAACACAGGTACAGGCTCCCACATTTTACGAACGATTATTGACGAATGTTCATTGGGTTGGGAAATGAAGTGGCACAGGAAGCGTCACTGATTACGCTGAACGATTCAGAAAGGGGTGATTTCTATGGTTGTCCACCAAGAATATTAATGGAAAGTAATTTTATTTATATTTTTGTAATTCCTTAAACGTATTCTCAATAAGGATGGATTGTTTCTTTTTATATCAGCATTCTCCCTCTATATTAGCCGCGTTTTAAGTACACAGTATCTCGTTTGGCGAGGCTCCTATACAAACACAGGTTACTGATCTGACGACATCGAGAGATGCCCAAGGTTAAGACAGGCTTTATCGGATTAAGGTTCAGCCCAAGGTAACTTCTGATTAATGAATCAGATACGTTGTATAGTGCTAAAACCTGGACGCGGAGATAGCCTACGTTCACTCCCTCTTTGGTTACGCCCCTGTACGATTCGCTGATGACGTTTTAGCCGATATAGGGACACTTCAATGCAAAAAATACAGCATCTTTCTACCGGTTCGCGCCTCAATGCTGACGGCGTAAATGACGCCTCCGTTGCGCAGTATATGAACCCGAATTTTATTACGCTCCCCTACACACTGACGGTAAAAGAAGCGAAGCTTTATTTTCTGTCGCAGTTAAAAACAAATGAGATCCCTTCGTTAGTCTTTATTACCGCACGCGATTACCATTTACGCGGCACGCTTGCGGTTAAAACATTATTGCAATGCCATGATGAAGATAAACCGGTTGGTGTCATGATGCGTCATGCTTTCACGAAAGTGACGCCGGATGACAGTCGCGGTGATATTGCTCATATTCTGATGGAGGAGAATATCGATATCCTGCCCGTCGTCGCCAACCATACGCTGGTTGGTGTGCTGGGTGAACGGGAGATTGCACGCCTGATTGCGGATGAGAACACCGCAGATGCACAGCGTCAGGGTGCCAGTCTGCCGCTGGACAAACCTTATCTTGAAACCAGTCCGTGGACGCTCTGGCGAAAAAGAGCCGTCTGGTTGCTGATGCTTTTTGTGGCTGAGGCCTATACAGGCAATGTCCTGAAAGCCTTTGAAGATCAGCTGGAGGCGGCAATTGCGCTCGCCTTTTTTATTCCTCTGTTGATTGGCACCGGCGGCAATAGCGGCACACAGATCACCTCCACCCTGGTGCGGGCCATGGCGTTAGGGGAGGTTAGTCTGGCAAGGCTTGGCGCAGTGCTGCGCAAAGAAATCACCACGTCCCTGCTGATCGCGGCCACTATCGGCCTTGCGGCATGGATACGGGCATGGATGATGGGCGTTGGCGCAGAGGTCACGCTGGTTGTCAGTCTTTCGCTGGTGGCCATTACTGTGTGGAGCGCGATTGTGTCGTCAATCATACCGATGTTACTGAAAAAGGCGGGGGTAGATCCGGCGGTGGTTTCAGCGCCCTTTATCGCCACCTTCATCGACGGTACAGGACTCATCATTTATTTCAAAATCGCGCAGTATGTGATGGGAATTTGATTCGGGCTCTGCCTCAATAAACGGGGCTGACGCGCCATTAGGTGAGTCTGATGGCGCGAAAATGCAGCTGATCATTACTGGCTTGTTACCCTATCCGTCTGACAGACATTAACCCTCAGGAGTACAACGTTGAAAAAACACCTGCAGTATGATTTTCACCACTTAGGGATTCCAGTCAGTGATGGCCTGCAAGACGGCAGTTACAGTCAACGTGCCGGCATGTACACCGCCGACAACCCAGGCCTGTTCCGGGTGCAGTGGCACCGTTTTGAAGCCGATTCACCTTTGCATCATCTGATCCGTACTGTGCCACATGTGGCATTTAAGGTGGCCGATCTCCTGGAGGCCATTCGCGATGAGGAAGTTATACTTGGGCCATATGAGCCGATAGACGGCTTTTTTGTTGCGATGATTAACAACGATGCTGGCGTGCCGATTGAACTCATCCAGACTGAACTGACGGATGATGAAGTGTGGCGGAAGGCGAGGTCGGGCGAGGGACGTCTTTACCAGGCTGAGTAATGCCAGATGGTTGTTGCGAATGCGAAGAAACAGTCGTATTCGTTAAGCGTAGTAGGATAGCAGCATGGCGAATACCACTTCTGACCTCTCTTATTGGAGCAACCGTATTGAACTCTACACCTTAAAGAATCCTTTCAGGATTTCTATAAATGCTTACTTATAACTTGCTACGGTCGCTATCATTTCGGTGTTTCTCTTGGGAGGAGGTAGATCGTGTGGAGGAAGTTACTTACGCTTTTTCTTTATCATGCGTTTGTAAAATCAATTTAAGATACTATGAAAAATCCACGCAGTTGCGTGGATTTTAGAGGGTTTTGAGAGTTTCATGAGATTTTCTGACATCTCATGAGACAACCAATTTTATTTAGACGTTAAACAAGAAGTTCATCACATCGCCATCTTTAACAATGTACTCTTTGCCTTCTGAACGCATCTTGCCTGCTTCTTTCGCGCCTTGCTCGCCCTTATAGGCAATAAAGTCTTCAAACGCGATAGTTTGCGCGCGGATAAAGCCCTTCTCGAAGTCGGTATGGATTTTACCGGCTGCCTGTGGCGCGGTGGCACCGACAGGGATAGTCCATGCGCGAACTTCTTTCACGCCAGCGGTGAAATAGGTTTGCAGGTTTAACAGGGAGTAACCGGCGCGGATCACGCGGTTCAGGCCTGGCTCTTCAATGCCCAACTCGGCCATAAACTCATCACGATCTTCATCTTCCAGCTCGGCGATGTCGGACTCAACGGCGGCGCAGACGGGCACCACAACAGAACCTTCTTTAGCCGCAATTTCGCGCACTTTATCCAGATAGGGGTTGTTCTCAAAACCGTCTTCGTTGACGTTGGCGATGTACATGGTGGGCTTCAGCGTCAGGAAACTCAGGTAACGCAGGGCGGCCTTGTCTTCTTCCGTCAGATCCAGCGCGCGCAGCATGCCCGCATTTTCTAAATGCGGCAGGCATTTTTCCAGTGCGGCCTGTTCTGCTTTAGCGTCTTTATCGCCGCCTTTGGCTTTCTTCTGTACGCGCTGCAGAGCACGTTCACAGGTGTCCAGATCCGCCAGCGCCAGCTCGGTGTTGATGGTTTCAATATCATCAGCCGGATCGACTTTGTTATTCACGTGAATGATATTGTCGTTCTCGAAGCAGCGCACCACGTGACCAATCGCTTCGGTCTCACGGATGTTGGTCAGGAACTGGTTGCCCAGGCCTTCACCTTTGGAGGCGCCTTTTACCAGGCCGGCGATATCAACGAATTCCATGGTGGTGGGCACTACGCGCTGCGGCTTAACGATCTCAGACAGCTGATCCAGACGCAGGTCTGGCATAGGGACGACGCCAGTATTGGGTTCAATCGTGCAGAAGGGGAAGTTAGCCGCTTCAATACCCGCTTTAGTCAGCGCGTTAAAAAGAGTGGATTTACCGACATTTGGCAGGCCCACGATACCGCATTTGAATCCCATGGTTTAGTACCCTTTATAGCTGTATGGGCAGAGCCATTAGCAGGCTCCGCCGGAAACGTAAGATAATTTTCGCGCATTATACACAGATTCGCGACAATCTGGGCGATTAGACAGGCTTAAAGGCATGCAGGCGGTTCATCGCCTTGATGCGGTCTTCCTTTAGCCACAGTTCGGTGCAGCGCGCCGCCTCGTCAATGGCATCATCAATCAGTTTTTGCTCGCTGGCTGGGGGCTTGCCCAAAACAAAGCCGGTGACCTTATTGCGATCGCCGGGATGGCCGATGCCAATCCGCAGGCGGTGAAAGTTATTGTTGTTGCCGAGCTTGCTGATAATGTCTTTCAGGCCGTTATGCCCGCCATGTCCGCCGCCTTGTTTAAATTTGGCGATGCCAGGGGGAAGGTCCAGTTCATCATGGGCCACCAGGATCTCTTCCGGCGCGATGCGATAGAAGGTCGCCATGGCTGCCACGGCTTTGCCGCTGAGATTCATAAACGTGGTCGGCACCAGCAAGCGCACGTCTTCACCGGCTAAAGCCAGTCGTGCCGTATAGCCATAAAATTTGGCTTCTTCTTTCAACGACTGATTGTGACGCTCAGCCAGCAAGTCCAGATACCAGGCACCCGCATTGTGGCGCGTGGCGGCATATTCCGCGCCGGGATTCGCCAGGCCCACAATCAGTTTTATGCTGCTCACAAGGAATATCCTGCTGTAATAACTCAAGGGCGATAGTTTACTGTGCCGCGACGCGGATCACAAAGACCGCGCAGGGGAAATTATTAGTGTCAGTGATTAATTATTTTTCATCTAAATCAATAAACTGGAATAACGTATTGGTCACAAATCATCTGGCCTTTATGTGAGTTAGTGCACAAATTAGCCTGAGGGCATTGCCTACACTACTATCAGTTTAACATTGTGTGCGCTCATCCGACCGCGCATAAAGGAGGTGAAAGATGAAACGTCATCACTCACGCATGGCAGGTAATGCCTTGATGGGAATTGGACTCGTGACCATGCTTCTCGGCATCGGTTTTTCGATTATCAACCAGCTGCCTTCGCTTGATTTACCACAGATGCTGGCTCAGGGCGCGATGTTCGGCATTTTCTTTGGCGCACTGTTATGGCTGGTAGGCGCCTGTATTAGCGGTCGTGAAAAAGTAGAAGATCGCTATTACTGGGTGCGCCATTATGGCGATAAACGCTGTCGCCGCACCCATCATTCGTCACATTAGATTTTCTGACATAACCAGGTAAGGTTCTGTCCGATTTCTGCCCTTGGCTTTGGCGCGATAGAGTGCTTTATCCGCCAGAGCCATCAGTTGACCAAAATCTATTTCGCCGTTATCTACAGTCGCAAAACCGATACTGACTGAATAGGCGATCTGACCGGGACGCGAATGCTGAACGGTCTGGCGTACCTGTTCGCACCACACGCGGGCTTGCTCAAAGCTGAGCGGCAGCAGCGCTGCAAACTCCTCACCGCCCAGTCTTGCAAAGCGGCCATCCTGTGGCAGCGTTCCCGAGACCCTGTTACAAAAATCAATTAACACCCGATCCCCTTGCTGGTGCCCGTAGCGGTCATTGATCCCTTTAAAATGATCAAGGTCGAATAACACCACCGTCAGCGCTTTGTTTTGCTTCAGGCAAAACCGGATCATAGCGTCCGCGCCGGAAAACAGTGCACGACGATTCCAGATATTGGTTAGCGGGTCATGAAGCGAGGCGTCCTTAAGTGCATTACGGGTGCGTTCATTCACCATAGCTAATATGGTGACGGTGAAGCCAATCACGAAAAGCATGGATTCCAGAATCACGTAGATCGAAAAGTCAGAACCGCTGATCGCCCCCTGTATGCCAACAGGACGGGTGTTATCCAGAAATAACCGGGCGACGTGAAAAAGCAGGTGAGTCCAGAGCAATAATTGTGCGGGCCAAAAGGTGGTATTCATATCACGGCGTGCCAGCCAGAGCAGATAAATGAGTGCGGCGGTATAGGCGATGCAAAGCAGGCAGAGCACCAAAACACGCAGTGATAAGCTGTAATAAAAGGTCGGAAACAGGCAGAGCAGAGACCACAGTGCCGCTCCTGCTAAGCCGGTCATGCCTGGGGATTTACCACAGAATGTGCGAAAAGCGCTAAATAACCCCCCGTAGGCCAGCATCACTAATACGTTGCTTACGGCCACCGGTAAGAACTGGTCGCCCCTGCTGCGCAAACTGCTGAGAAAAAAGGCAACAAGCGTGAGCACGATGGCGACACAGACATAGCCCAGAATGCGGTCATAGTGAGATCCGACCCAGGCAAAGATCATAATCAGGCTCATAAACCCCAGTACGTAGAGTTCGCAAATAAATAACGTAAAGACGTCGAGGTTCATAGTGGGCGGCGATCGCAATAAAAAGTGCGGGCAAATTACCACTCAACTCAAAAAGGCAAAAGGCCAGATAACATAATTTCAGCGAAAGAGTTTTTCGTAGTGATCGTGACAATAACTGAGGTCACTCATAATGAAAATTTCTGAAAACCAAGCAGCTTTGTCGGAGGGAATAAGAAGGAGACAAAAGAAAAGGCCGGGCATAATGCCCGGCCTGCGAAGATTAATGTTCGAACATTGCCGAAATGGACTCTTCGTTACTGATGCGGCGAATCGCTTCGGCCAGCATACCTGACAGCGTCAGGGTACGGACGTTTGGCAGCGACTTCATCTCTTCTGATAACGGGATGGTGTCACAGACGATAACCTGATCGATAACAGATTTACGCAGGTTTTCCACCGCATTGCCAGAGAAGATAGGGTGCGTAGCGTAAGCGAACACGCGCTTGGCACCGCGCTCTTTTAACGCTTCTGCGGCTTTGCACAGTGTGCCGCCGGTGTCGATCATGTCGTCGACCAGCACACAGTCACGGCCCGCAACGTCACCAATGATATGCATGACCTGAGAAACGTTCGCACGCGGGCGACGTTTATCGATGATTGCCATATCGGTGTCGTTCAGCAGTTTGGCAATGGCACGAGCGCGCACTACGCCACCAATGTCCGGAGACACAACAATCGGGTTTTCCAGACCGATTTGTAACATATCTTCCAGCAGAATCGGGCTGCCGAATACGTTATCAACCGGGACGTCAAAGAAGCCCTGGATCTGCTCGGCGTGCAGGTCAACCGTCAGAACACGGTCAACACCGACGCTGGAAAGGAAGTCAGCCACTACTTTAGCCGTAATAGGCACGCGGGCGGAGCGCACGCGGCGGTCCTGGCGGGCATAACCAAAGTAGGGGATAACAGCGGTAATACGACCAGCTGAAGCACGACGCAGCGCGTCGACCATCACGACCAGTTCCATCAAATTATCATTGGTGGGAGCACAGGTGGACTGGATGATGAAAATATCACCACCGCGTACATTTTCATTAATCTGTACGCTTACTTCGCCATCACTGAAACGGCCAACGGCGGCGTCTCCCAGGCTGGTGTAAAGGCGGTTGGCAATACGTTGTGCTAGTTCCGGGGTGGCGTTACCAGCAAAAAGCTTCATATCAGGCACGAGAAGAACCTCAGGCTTTGCGTCCAGAGAATGAACGTCATGACAGTAACCGGCGAATACTGTCGTGAACGTTCACACGGGTATGTGAGTGCGAAACGTGCTGTGTCTGGAACAGGGTGACACAGTCACGCTATCGCTAATCGCCTTGCAGAGTACGCTGTAACGGCGAGACGTTAAGGCCTCGAGCTACAAAACCGCGCACCCATGGTGGGGCAAGTTCCAGCACCTGGCGAGCAGCATGCTCGGTGTCAAATTCAGCAAACACACAAGCACCTGTTCCCGTCAGGCGCGACGGCGCGTATTCTAGCAGCCATGAAACAAGCTCATCAACCTCACGAAAACGTTTTCTTACTACTGATTCGCAATCGTTGACGAACGGAGCCTGTAAAAGTGCTGATAAACTGCGCACGGGCGTGTCACGGGTAAGCGCCGGATCGTTGAAGACCACCGGCGTGGCCACGCTGACGCCTGGATGGGCAACAAGATACCATTTTTCTGCAGGCGATGCTGGAGAAAGCACCTCACCGACGCCTTCGGCAAAGGCGGCATAGCCTTTAACAAAAACCGGGACGTCGGCACCCAGTTTCACGCCCAGCTCCGCCAGCGCCTCAGGGGAAAAGCCGGTCTGCCACAGGTGGTTTAGCGCAACCAGCACGGTGGCGGCATTCGACGAGCCGCCGCCCAGCCCGCCGCCCATGGGCAAACGCTTTTCAATGGCAATGCGCGCACCAGCCCTGGCAGGCAGGCTGCCGTTTTCACGCGCCGCCGCCTTGAGGCTCTCTGCCGCCCGGACAATCAGGTTTTGCGCATCCGGCACGCCAGGCACCGGCGTTAACAGCCTGATCTCATCGCTCGTGTCGGGCGTGATTGTCAGGCTGTCGCCATAATCAAGAAACTGAAACAGGGTTTGCAGATTATGGTAACCATCAGGCCGACGACCGGTGATGTACAAAAACAGATTCAGTTTTGCCGGAGCAGGCCAGGTGGTCATCATTTCAGCGTCCAGTTATCCATACGTAATTTAATACGCTGATCGCCTTCTTTTAACTCCAGGCTGGCCGGAAGCGGTGGATTGACCTTGTTGTCATAGTCAGCAATGGTCACCTGCCAGGTCTGGCCGTCATGCTTGTAGGTCAGGCTGCTTAGCTGGTACTGATCGTTGAGCTGGTAATCGGTCGCATCGCCCGGCAGGCCCATCATCCACTGGCGCAGGTTGGTCAGCGGGATATCCATGCCGGTCAGCTGCGAAATCATCTTCTGCGCATCGTTGCTTACATAACGTTTGCCTTTGTTGTCCACAATCTGCACCACTGAACCCTGAGCATCCAGCTGAAGCTCGGTGCTGCCTAACGGGTTGGTTAACAGCAGGCGATAGCGGTCGGCCGCGGTCTGCTGCCAGTTAAAGCGGGCATAGACTTTTTGTTTATCCGACAGATAGGCGAACGCGCCGCGCGTCTGATACTGGGTCACGTGGCTGACGGCTTGCTGATGCTGTTGCCACTGTGGCGCGGTGACGCTCGGGCCAGGACCTTGTGGTTTATTGATGCTACAGGCAGCCAGCAGAACACTGGCAAGGGGTAAAAGGCGCAACAGGTTGCGTGTAGAAGTCAGCATCAAGTGGTCATCTCCTCGGACACATTTTTAATTGATAACAGGTAACGCTAACCATCCGCGTTTTAACCGTCAATGCTCTTATACGGCAAAAACGCTATGATCGGCTTAATCTTATTACAGTCATAGCCTTTGTATGGCTTTTCTTGATCTGCTGCATCTTGTAGAATGCGCTTCACAAAACCCTGACATTTATTGGGATAACCCAACCTAAAACGCTATGACGCTGCTCGCACTCGGAATCAATCACAAAACTGCACCCATTGCTCTGCGCGAACGCGTTGCGTTCGGGCCGGAGTCGCTGGAGCAGGCCTTAAACAGCCTGTTATCCCAGCCTATGGTGCAGAGCGGCGTCGTGCTCTCTACCTGTAACCGAACCGAGCTGTACCTCAGTGTAGAGCAACAGGTCGATCTTCAGGAACGTCTGGTGTGCTGGCTGTGTGAATACCATCAGCTTGATGAAGCGGACGTGCGCAACAGCCTCTACTGGCATCAGGATAATGAGGCGGTCAGCCACCTGATGCGCGTAGCCAGCGGGCTGGACTCGCTGGTGTTGGGTGAACCCCAGATTCTGGGGCAGGTCAAAAAAGCCTTTGCCGACTCTCAGCGTGGTCATGCGCTGAGCAGCGAGCTGGAACGCATGTTCCAGAAAACCTTCTCGGTGGCCAAACGCGTCCGTACCGAAACCGAAATTGGCGCCAATGCTGTCTCCGTGGCCTTTGCCGCCTGTACGCTGGCTCGTCAAATCTTCGAGTCGCTGTCCACGGTGAACGTGCTGCTGGTGGGCGCGGGAGAAACCATCGAACTGGTGGCCCGTCATCTCAGCGAGCATCAGGTGAAAAAGCTGATCATTGCGAACCGTACCCGTGAACGTGCGGAACTGCTGGCTAACGAAGTCGGTGCGGAAGTGATTAGCCTGGCCGATATTGATTCCCGCCTGGCCGATGCCGACATCGTGATTACCTCCACCTCCAGCCCGCTGCCGATCATCGGTAAAGGCATGATGGAGCGCGCGTTAAAAGCGCGTCGTAATCAGCCGATGCTGCTGGTGGATATTGCGGTTCCCCGCGATGTGGAGCCGGAAGTGGGCAAATTAGCCAACGCCTATCTTTACAGCGTTGACGATCTGCAGGCCATCATTGAGCAAAACCTTGCCCAGCGTAAAGCCGCTGCGGTGCAGGCCGAAAGCATTGTGGTGCAGGAATGCAGCGATTTTATGGCCTGGCTGCGTTCGCAAGGCGCGGTTAACTCCATTCGTGAGTACCGCTCGCAGGCAGACGATATTCGCGCTGAGCTGGAAGGCCGTGCGCTCCAGGCGCTGCAGCAGGGGGCAGATCCGCAGAAAGTCATGCAGGAACTGGCCCATAAGCTGACCAACCGTTTGATTCATGCTCCAACCAAATCTCTTCAGCAGGCCGCCCGCGACGGCGATAGCGAACGCCTGCAGATTTTACGCGACAGCCTGGGTCTCGATTAGGCACACTGCTGTCGTCATCTGTTACGGGAATCCCACAGTTAAATGAAAACCTCTATTGTTGCTAAACTGGAAGCGCTGCAGGAGCGCCACGAAGAAGTGGAAGCGATGCTGGGCGATGCCGGCGTGATTGCCGATCAGGACCGCTTTCGTGCTTTGTCGCGTGAATATGCTCAGTTGACCGATGTCACGCGCTGCTTCCGCGACTGGCAGCAGAACCAGGACGATATCGAAACCGCCAAAATGTTGCTCGACGATCCTGAGATGCGCGATATGGCGCAGGAAGAGCTTCTTGAAGCACGGGAAAAAAGTGAGTCCCTGGAGCAACAGCTGCAGCTGTTACTGCTGCCGAAAGATCCGGACGATGAGCGCGACTGCTTTGTGGAAGTGCGGGCCGGCACCGGCGGCGACGAAGCGGCAATTTTTGCCGGCGATCTGTTCCGGATGTACAGCCGTTACGCCGAGTCACGTCGCTGGCGCGTTGAAATCGTCAGCGCCAACGAGGGCGAACATGGCGGCTACAAAGAAGTGATCGCCCGCGTGATGGGTGAAGGCGCCTACGGCCGCTTTAAATTCGAATCAGGCGGCCATCGCGTTCAGCGTGTGCCAGAAACCGAATCTCAGGGACGCATCCACACTTCCGCCTGTACGGTGGCGGTGATGCCGGAACTGCCGGAGGCCGAGCTGCCGGAGATTAACCCGTCTGATTTGAAAATTGATACGTTCCGCTCCTCAGGGGCCGGTGGCCAGCACGTCAACACCACCGACTCTGCGATTCGTATTACCCACCTGCCAACCGGTATTGTGGTGGAGTGCCAGGACGAACGTTCTCAGCACAAAAACAAAGCCAAAGCCCTGTCCGTACTGGGCGCGCGTATCCATGCGGCCGAAATGGCAAAACGCCACGAAGCTGAGGCCAGTACGCGCCGCAACCTGCTGGGCAGCGGCGACCGTTCTGACCGTATTCGGACCTATAACTTCCCGCAGGGCCGCGTCACCGACCATCGTATCAACCTGACGATCTACCGTCTGGATGAAACCATGGAAGGCAAGCTGGACAGTCTGATTGAACCTATTGTGCAGGAATATCAGGCTGACCAACTGGCCGCGCTGGCCGGTCAGGATTGATGGATATCCGTCACTGGCTTAAACAGGCGGTCGCCACCTTGTGTGGGGGCGACAGTCCGAAACGAGACGCAGAGATTTTGCTGGGGTTTGTGACCGGTAAATCCCGCAGCTGGCTGGTGGCGTTTGATGAAACTCTCCTGACGGAAGCGCAGCTGCAACAGTTAGATGTGCTGCTGGCGCGTCGCGCCCGGGGCGAACCTGTTGCGCATCTGATCGGCGAGCGGGAGTTCTGGTCGCTGCCGCTGCAGGTGAACGACGCGACGCTGATCCCCCGTCCTGACACCGAAATACTGGTGGAGCAGGCGCTGGCGCATCTGCCTGAGTCACCCGCACGCGTCCTGGATATGGGCACCGGAAGCGGGGCGATAGCCCTGGCGATTGCCAGCGAACGTCCGGATTGCGACGTCATCGGTGTCGATCGCATTCCTGCCGCGGTCGCGCTGGCTCAGCGCAACGCCGCGCATCTGGCCATACCTAACGCCACCTTCATACAAAGCCACTGGTTTGCGCAGATTACGCCAGCCAGACTCGACCTGATTGTTAGTAATCCGCCCTATATCGACGCAAACGATCGCCACCTTAACGAGGGCGATGTGCGTTTTGAGCCACGCAGTGCGCTGGTGGCGGAAGAGGCGGGCCTGGCGGATTTACGGCTGCTGATCGAGCAGGCGATAAACTGGTTACAGCCAGGCGGCTGGCTGCTGCTGGAGCATGGCTGGCAGCAGGACGAAGCCGTGCGCCACTTGATGCAGCAGCATCATTACCTGTCGGTGGCGACGGCGAATGATTATGGCGGTAACCCCCGGGTCACGTTTGGGCAGGCAGCCCCGCACCCGGCCTGAGCGCGCTATTGAAGAATACTCAAGAACAACATGGATGAACGATGTTTGCTTACTATCCGCTAATCAAGAATCTGCACCTGCTGACCGTGGCAGTAACTATTTTGCTGTTTTTGCTGCGATTTTACTGGCAGCGCACAGGCTCTGCGATGCTGCAACGCCGCTGGGTACGCATCCTGCCTCATGTCAATGACACGCTGTTGCTGCTGAGCGGTGCATCGCTGGTGATGATCACCCATTTCTATCCGTTTTCGCCTCAGGGAAGCTGGCTGACTGAGAAGCTGTTAGGCGTTATTATCTATATTGCCCTTGGGTCGGTTGCGTTAAGCCGTCGCCCACGTTCTGACCGCACCCGCTGGATCGCCTTTATCGTGGCATTGATTGCGCTGGTGACGATCATTAAGCTGGCACTGAGTAAAATGCCGTTACTGGGGATAGTATGAGCTCCACCGAACAACTCGATTACAGTGAGACACCGCTGTGTGAGGCAGTGATTGGTGCCACGATGGCCATCCGCACTGATTTCCCGGCGTTGTCGGTTGAAGAACAGTTAGCTGCGTTAGTGGCTGAAGCCCGTGACTACGTCAGTCATGAACAGGATGCCGATTTAAAGCTCGAAAAGCTGCTGGAGCTGTTTTACAAGCAGTGGAAATTTGGCGGTGCCAGCGGCGTCTATAACCTGTCAGATGCGCTCTGGCTGGATAAAGTGTTGAAAACCCGTCAGGGCACGGCGGTGTCGCTGGGCGTGATCCTGCTGCATATCGCGGCTGAACTGGAATTACCCCTGATGCCGGTGATTTTCCCGACGCAGCTGATTCTGCGCGCCGACTGGCTCGACGGCGACAAGTGGCTGATTAATCCCTTTAACGGGGAAACCCTGGACACGCACACGCTGGAAGTGTGGCTGAAGGGCAATATCAGTCCGCTGGCGCGTCTGTATGATGACGATCTGGACGAAGCCAAAACCGAGAGCGTCATGCGCAAGATGCTGGATACGCTGAAAGCGGCCCTGATGGAAGAGAAGCAGATGGAGCTGGCCCTGAACGTCAGTCAGGTACTTCTGCGAATTGATCCGGACGATCCCTATGAAATTCGCGATCGTGGTTTAATTTACGCTCAGCTTGAGTGCGAACATATCGCGTTAAATGACTTAACCTACTTCGTTGAACAGTGTCCTGAAGACCCGGTCAGCGAGATGATCAAAGTTCAGATTCACGCAATCGAACAAAAACGCGTGACGCTGCATTAAGCGTCACCCCAGATAAGGAAAGGGCATGACACAGAAAGTCGTCAGTATCGGTGATATCAAGGTCGCAAACGATCTGCCATTTGTTCTCTTCGGCGGCATGAACGTGCTGGAATCTTACGATCTCGCCATGCGCATCTGCGAGCACTATGTAAAAGTGACCGACAAACTCGGCATTCCTTACGTGTTCAAAGCGTCTTTTGACAAAGCCAATCGTTCCTCAATTCACTCTTACCGTGGTCCCGGCCTGGAAGAAGGCATGAAGATTTTTCAGGCGCTGAAGCAGGCGTTTGGCGTGAAAATCATTACCGACGTTCACGAAGCATCCCAGGCCCAGCCGGTTGCCGACGTCGTGGATGTGATTCAGCTGCCGGCTTTCCTGGCGCGTCAGACCGATCTGGTCGAAGCAATGGCAAAAACCGGCGCGGTGATTAACGTCAAGAAGCCGCAGTTTGTCAGCCCCGGCCAGATGGGCAATATCGTGGATAAGTTTGCCGAAGGCGGAAATGACAAAGTCATTCTCTGCGATCGCGGCAGTAACTTCGGCTATGACAACCTGGTTGTGGATATGCTGGGTTTCAACGTGATGAAGAAGGTGACCAATAACTCTCCGGTCATTTTCGACGTGACGCACGCGCTGCAAACCCGCGATCCTTTTGGTGCCGCCTCGGGCGGGCGCCGTGCGCAGGTGGCAGAGCTGGCCCGTGCCGGTATGGCCGTGGGCATTGCGGGTCTGTTTATCGAAGCGCATCCGGAACCCAACAGTGCTAAGTGCGATGGCCCGTCGGCGTTGCCACTGGACAAGCTGGAGCCTTTCCTGGTGCAGATGAAAGCGATTGATGATTTGGTCAAAAGCTTCCCGGCGCTGGATACCAGCAACTAAGCCAGCGGCTGCCGATAAGAAAAAAGAGCGAATAGTCGCTCTTTTTTTCTTGTATCAGTGGATTACAGCATTATCGTCATCAGGTAACCAATAAACAGTGCCAGATGGGCCGCGCCATTCAGTACGTTGGTCCTGCCGGTTGAGAAGCTGATCTGGCACAGAATCAGTGACGCAATCATAATCACCATCTGCGGCGGCTCCAGGCCAAAGATCAGTTCCTGTCCGGTCAGGGTGGCGATGATGGAGACTGCGGGCACCGTCAGTGAAATGGTCGCCAGCACCGAGCCAAAGAACAGGTTCATGGCGCGCTGAACCTGATTCATCAATACAGCCCTTATCGCGCCCAGCCCTTCCGGCGAAAGAATCAATAAGGCTACCAGGAAACCGGTGAACTGCTTAGGTGCGTTCATCTCGCTCAGCAAATGCTCCAGCGGGTTGGCATTCATCTTGGTTACGGCAATGACCGCAATCAGATGGATAATCAGCCAGATAGCGTGCCAGACGCTGCTGTGGGCAGAAGGCTTACCGTGATGGGGATCGCCATCATCGCTTTCATCTTCGTGCTCGTAGATAAACAGGCTCTGGTGCGTTTTAGTCTGAATCAACAAGAAAACGCCATACATTGCGGCAGAAATCGCAGCGATCAGCAGCGCCTGCGCCGTGGTGAAGTTTCCACCCGGCAGGGCATTCGGAAACACCAGAACCAGAATCGCCAACGGGAAAATGGCAATCAGATACTGTTTTACCCCAGCCAGATTCACATACTGAGTGGCAAATTTATTTCCACCCAGCAACAGCGCGAAGCCCACCAGACCGCCGGTCACAATCATGATGATGGAATAAAGCGTATCGCGCATCAGCGCCGGTGCCGCATCGCCGGTGGCCATCAGCGCCGAAATCAGGCTGACCTCGAGGATCACCACCGAAAGACTGAGAATCAGCGAGCCATAGGGTTCACCCAGACGGTGAGCCAGAACGTCCGCATGGCGCACGACGCTGAAGGCGCTGCTGAGGATCGCCAACAGCGCCAGTAAGTTAATACCGACCACAACAGGCAGTGAGGTTTGTGCGCTAAAAAAATAGAGTATGCCCAAGGCAATAAGGGGAAGTATTAGTGAAAACTCTTTGTGACGTGTTTTTTCATGTGAAGGCATTCACCATCCTCTCTGCTGAATAAAAGGGGTAATTCATTTACCCACCATTACATTGAAACTTATAGGTTACGCAGTTTAACTTTTCAATCACAATGAAGGTAAAAATTTACCGCTTTTTACTTTCAGGCTTTTTTTGTTTGAAGGGCGAATAACTTTCGCTTATCGCACGTTTCCTCTGTTAAATCAGGGGGAAGAAGATGCAATTACCAGGGTTATCCTGGCATTTAGCCCCATAAAAGGTAGTGAAAGGGGGGCATTAACCTGCCATTGAAGAGAAAAATCGCGGAAGGCACAATAAAACCCGGTTTGCATTTATGGCCATCTGCGCCAGGCTTATTCATTCCCCTGTTAACTGAGGAGTGGCTATGCCCTACGATAAGCGAAGCGATCTTCCGGAGCCTGTTAAACGTGTTCTGCCTGCCCACGCGCAGGACATCTACCAGCAGGCTTTTAACCACGCATGGACAGAGTACAAAGACCCTGACGATCGCCGTGGGGATGAATCCCGTGAAGAGGTTGCACATAAGGTGGCCTGGGCCGCGGTGAAACATGAATATCAAAAAGGGGATGATGATAAATGGCATCCTAAAAAATAACATCCGCTCAGCCGACGCGCTCACCCATCCCGCCCCGAACGGGATGCTGTGTTTCTGCTTCAACGCCTGCCCCAATAATGATGTCGCCTGCCAACGCGGGCGCGGCAGCCTCCGCCGTTGTCCCTCATGCGCCCAATCCGATATTAACGACCTGTCGCATTTGTTTCGTATTTGTTATTAATAAAAAGCCGTTATTATAGTGTCCATAATCCACGATAACGAGCTGTTACATCTCAGCATTTTTTTAAAATAAGATTTTGGTATGTAATTAACCTTTCTTTTAATAACGGAATATAAGTAGATTTTTACTTTCTACTCCGACTCTTGCTTGCAACTCATTGTGTTAATAATTAATGTCAGTTAAATGAACAGAGCGTGAATCAGTGAATGTTGAACGTCACAGAGCAGAGGAGCCACTTGCACAGGATGTGATGAACGTTGAGGAGGTCGCATTGCTAACCCGGGAATTCTTATTAAAAGCAGATTGTAAAACGTCATTTGGTGATATCGAGGAAACACTCCTGTGGAGTTGTGAACAGCGTGCAGCATCGCTGGCAGCAACCCTGGCGTGTCGGCCCGATCACAGCCCGGTATGGATCTTCGGCTACGGTTCGCTGATGTGGAACCCGGTATTTGAGGCAGACGAGGTGGCATCGGCGTCACTGGACGGCTGGCATCGGGCATTCTGTTTACGCCTCACGGCAGGACGCGGCACGGCTGCACATCCGGGCCGCATGCTGGCGCTGAAAGAGGGCGGAATGACCCAAGGGCTGGCCTTTCGTCTGCCGGAAGCGCGCCTGCACGACGAGCTGGCGCTGCTGTGGAAGCGAGAAATGATTACCGGCTGCTACCTGCCGACCTGGTGTGAACTTTCACTGGAAGATGGCCGCCGCGTGACCGCGCTGGTGTTTATTATGGATCCGCGTCACCCGCTGTATGAGGATGACACCTGTCCGCAGGCCGTTGCGCCATTGATTGCCGCGGCTACCGGGCCGTTGGGGTCGAATGCCCAGTATTTGTTCTCGCTGGAAGCCGAGCTGACCCGGCGCGGGATGGAGGAGGAAGACCTGATCCGTCTGGCGCACCAGGTACGTGCGTTGCAACAAGACTGGCTGAAACAGGCCTGAGCCAGCAAATCCTTGAGCAAAACGGGCAGCCAGGCTGCCCTTATCCTGTATTGCCGCGCACTAATTGGTGGGATTAATCAGCCAAGTGCCGGGTTTATCGATCACCAGTGACTGACTGCGCAGCCTGTTACCGGCGCGTACGTCAATGCGGTACTGCCCGGCGGCCAGGTTTAGCACCGCAAAACCGTTGCTGCTGGCACGTACTGCAACGGGCTGGCCGTTCAGTACCACCTGCTCGTCGTTGGTGAGCTTAAGGTAAACCATCGCCAGCCCGGCAGGCACCGTGCCCGTTACGGCGCCCGATGATGACGGGCCCTTATTAACGAGGGACGCCGCTGGCGCGCGCGAATTCTCAATCCAGACCACCACCGCAACGGCAATCAGCGCCACAGCGGCCAGTGCCACTAATCCTGGCGACAGACGACGGACGTTACGTCCGGTCACGGGTTCTGCCGCCGTGGCACCATGATTCATTGCTAACACGACCGGTGGCGCGGTATCTGCTGAGGCGGCCTCGCTGTTATTCTGCTCGTCGTTACGCTGTTGCAGGCTGTTTACCACCGCCTCAACGTCGCTAACCGGCAAATCAATTAACGCGGCAAACTCATCGATATTCTGCGGGCGATCGTGGGGCTTCATCATCAGCGCGCAGTCAATCGCGTGCAGCAGCGGCAGCGAGTAACCTGCCGGTTTGCGCGTGACCAGCGGCAGGTAGTTATCTTCAATGCAGCGCACCACGCTGACCGGCGGTGGGGCGCCTGTAATCAGCGTATGTAATACGGCGCCCAGGGCATAAATATCCGTCCACGGCCCTTGTTCGCTTTCACCTTCTTCGCTGTACTGCTCAATCGGTGCAAACCCCGGCTTGAGCATGATTTCGGTTTCGTCGGACAGGTTGCCAATTTCTTTACGGGCGGAGCCAAAGTCGAGCAGGACCGGCAGCTGATTCTCCTGAATCTGGATGTTGTCCAGCGAGATATCGCGATGCAGATAGCCAGCCTGATGAATGGTGTTAATCGCCCCTAACAGCGGCGGCAGCAGGCGGCGAATCCAGGCTTCTGAAATCGCCTCATGGCTGGTGATCTGCCACTCTTTCAACGTCATGCCGTTGTAGTAGAGCGTTCCCATGTAGGCGGTTCCGTTCTGTTCCCAGAAACGCAGAACGTGCAGCAGGCCGGGATGATTAAAGCGCGCCAGCAGCCGGGCTTCCTGAATAAAACTGTTCAGACCGGCGTTAAACAGCTTTTGAAAGCGTTCACCGCGCAGCTCCAGCGATAAGTCTTGTGTTCTGACCGCCAGCGACACAGGCATGTACTCTTTGATCGCAATGGTGCGTTCAAGTTGATGATCCCATGCGCGATAGACAATGCCGAAACCGCCGCCGCCAATCACCTCTTTAATTTCGAACTCGTTAAAACGATATCCGTCAGGTAAGGCATTCGGTATTGTTTTCTGACTGTCATTAGCCGACATAATAGACTCTCTGAACGGGGCCTGCTTGTCAGGCTACGCGGTAATTAATTGATGTTACGCCATGCACCTGCGCCAGGATCGACCCGATCCGCGCGCAAGGCATCGACAAGTAACACATTCACTTTTTGCGACGACGTAAAACCGGTTGCCCAGCGGCTGCGCAGGGTGCTGATGCGCGAGGCCAGCGCGGTAGTATCCTGCTGTGTCGTCGCCTGATCGGCTTTGATCAATAAGGTTCCGTCAAAGCGCCACAGATGCTGCTGTTCATCAAAGGGCAATACAATCCAACTGTCTGGCGCATCGGATCGGGCCAGAATCATACGCTGTTTATTCACATCCACAATTTGCAGGCGTTGGTCGGTGAGCGTCAGGTTGGCAAGGGGATAACCCTGGTAAAAACTGACCGCAACCGTCTGTGACTGCGCGCCACCGCTCAGGGTTATTTCACTTTTGCCTTCCAGCCAGCCCTCCGATGAGCACTGCTGTTTACCTTTGTCGGGCACAAATATCGACAGTCCACGCTCGTCCCACGCGGTGCGGAAACGGCAGCCGTTCGGTAAAGAGAAATGCTGCAGCGGCGTGTTGTCTGCCGGACGCGACGGACTGGCTGCGCTGGCCCGTGGTGCCGGAGCGGCTGCATCGGTATTCACGATCATTCGCCAGTTCTGCAGCTTGCTGGCGCTGCCGGTCGCCAGCACCTTGCCCTCACCGTCCATCATCTGCCAGGGCAAGACGTCCAGCTCGTTACACTGGTTGGCTAATAGCGTGCCCACGCGCGGCAGAAAGGATTTTAAAATCGCTGAATCCTGGTCTTTGCCCGATACTATACGGATCGGTAGCGTTTCCTGGCACCAGTCATCAGGCGTTTTGCCCGCAACATTGTCAATGTACACTTCCAGTTCAAGACTGGGTGAATACACCACACGATAATTTTCCGCCTGCGCAGCAAAGGCCATAAACAACGTGGCTATAGCGGGCAACCACAATTTCATAGAGTTCCTTTAATCAATAGCCTGAGGGCAGAAAACGTGCTGAATCAGCCAGCGTGTAGAGCAGGGTGGCATCCTGCGGCTCACCGATCCACACCGCCAGGGCGCTGAGGTTGTCTTTCTTTACGTCGCGGCTCACCGCCTGCGCCATTAACGTCAGCCACTCATCACAGTCATTGACCATGCGCAGAGCCTGTTCCATTTCCGTGGTGGTCAGATTCAGCCAGAAACCGTCGCTACAGACTAAAAACGCATCCCCATCTTCCAGCAAAATTTCGTCAGCGAAGGTCACAGGATGAGCGGGTTCTATGCCGAGCGCATTATAGAGTAAATTACTGTTAATTCCGGTATTTTCATAGCCCGCATCGCTCAACTTTTGCGCCAGGCTGTGGTCGCGGGTCACCTCATTCAGCACCCCATGACGAAAGTGATAAACCCTGCTGTCACCTGCGTGCGCCCACCATGCGCGCTGTCGGGTGCGGTCGATAAACAGGCCCGCAAGCGTGGTGCACATGGTGGAAAAATTCGGATTATTACCCTGGGCCATTTCAAGTATTGAACGGCACTTTTCCACCGCCTGATGCGTCACGGCGGGGGTAACCTGCTCGCAATCCTGCAATTGTTCAATCAGCACATCGCATACCAGCTGTGCGGCCTGATCGCCGCCGGGCAGGCCAGCCACGCCGTCACACACGACAAAGCAGGCTTTGCGCGCATCCAGTATCACACCGGTTCGATCCTGATTCTCATCGCGCAGCCCCTGCTGACAATGACTGGCAAAGGCAATATTCATGCGTCGTCCGTGCGCGTCTGGGAGTCTTTATACTGATTGACCTCCATGTCGTAGGCATGCAGGAAGGCTTCCCCAAATAGCGTATGAAAATCGTCTTCGATCTCGCCGGCGGTGCGCTGGTAGCGACGAGTAAAATAGTCCCACAGGGCGGCTTTCTTAAAGGACGAGAACGGGGTTTTGGATACGGCACCGTCAGCGCGCGCCTGCTCCTCCAGTCCCTGAGGATTAAACGACTGCAGCATCGCGGCGATAATCGCGCGGATCCCGGCAATCATGCCCAGCTGGTGCGCCTGCAGATCGACCAGCGCATCGCGCACGGCCTGCTCGGGCTGCATAAAACCCGGCATCTGGCTCTGGTACATCTGCATCAGAACCGTTTTGCCTGAAGGCAGGATTTTGAACGGATTATTTGCCTCGTTCAGGATCATCGTCATTTCGGCTTTCACGCCACGTTTCAGAATGGAACGTGATGACAGCAGGGCAACCGTCCCCTGCGAGAACAGGCTCAACATTCTGCCCGTGGTGCGCATTTGCTCTTCGCTGATAGCCGTATTATGGCCGTTATTAAGGCCCATGCCGTCGAGCAGGGCCGCCACCAGTTTGTCCTGCTCCACTCCAGCGGCGAAGGGTACGTGAAAAGTTTCGCTGGTCTGGGGATCAATGGCCAGCCTCGCGTCGCCGCGCCGTTCCGGCCGCTTCACGACAGGCTCTTCCACCACTTCCTCTACGTCGGCATGGTCGGGAATATCCAGCGGATTCGTTCGCGTCGCGGCATCGGTAAAAAACGCCAGGGGATCGCTGTTTACGCCGTGAACTGCCGGATCGCGCACGTCGATGGCGTAGTCACCAATGCGCAGGGCGTCGCCGTGCTTCAGGCGCACCTGCACGCCGCGCTTCAGCGCCACACCGTTATGTTCAACAGGCGTGACGCTGCCCTGATTGGTCAGACGGCATTCGCCTTCGCCTGACAGGTGCACCAGCGCCTGCAGGCGGGAAATAGAACGGGCTTCATCCGGTAGCACCAGGTCGTTATCCTGGCTGCGGCCAATCGTGCCGCCGGGGGGATGAAAGGTGACGGTTTTCACCGGAACATCAGACGTGCATTGAACGATGGTAAATTGCATGAGTTATCCCGTCAGTGAGGACAGTAGCAACGCCTCACTCAAACATCGGTGGATAGAGGCCATTGCGACCCGGCTGTGCACCTGCCGCCGGATTAAACAGTAATGAGAACAGTTCGGGGGTGAGGTTGCCGCTATGCTTGTGCGTGGCATGAACGAAACCGTCACTGCGATTGCTCCACCAGTAACTAATATGTTGCTGAGGGTCGAAACGTTCAGCAACGTCCTGCCAGCTCAGGGTGCAAGGTAAATCCTGGAAACCGATTACATCCATGATATCGGAGTGCTGCTGTACCGGGATCATCAGCGGCGTCATGGTCTGGATCGCCTGTTCCAGCTGTGCCGGACTCTGCTGCTGCGTCACGGCGTTCAACAGTGTCGCGCCCAGATCCCGATACCAGTCGCCCGAAATCGTTAACTGTGCCGGATGCCACTGGGCCAGGGGGAAACTCAGCAGCGCCAGCAGTGGCCAGGCACGGCCTACCCGATCGCAGGAGGGCAGCAGGCAACCCATTTGCACCTGATTGCGTATTGGGGTGATCGGTAACACAAAATTCCAGACCGGGGCGCGCAGGAAGTCGGCGCTCACCGCATCATCCTGAAGATGCCAGTGCACCAGACCTTGCTGAAACCAGTGGTTCCAGGGCGCAATCAGCTGCTCGGTTAACCGATGATGCAAAAAGTCCCCCGTGGAGGGTAATTTACCGTACCAGCCAGGGGCCAGAGAGACAGGCATGTTCACCTCGCTATTATGGGTTATGCGTCGTCAGGCGCTGAGCTTTGCGCGGCGCAGTGGCCAGCAGGGTACTGTCGCGACCCGCATTATTTAAGTTATCAGCCAGCTTGCGCATCATCAGCGCATTGTCGCGCGCATAGGGTGACGACTGAATTTGCTGATCGAGCAACTGACTCAGGTGCCAGTCCAGCTGCTGCAAATCCCGGGCGCTGACCTTCTCCGGTAACGAATGCTGCAGATTCTGCAGCAGCCAGGCGCGGAGGAATTCCCCATCATAATTTCTCGGCTGATACAGCATCTGATAAGCACGCAGCGCATTTCGGCTGTACTCGTTATCATCCCCCGGGTCATTACGCAGCAGGTTGGTGATCTGTTGCGCCACGCGGGGCAGCAATAAAGACTTAAGCGCATTTTGATAAAGCGCCCAGGCTGCATCGCTGACCTGGTTTCCACGATATAAACCGGCTCGCATAGTAAGCGGCGGATTATCGAGAGAAAACTGGTCGGACACGGGTAACTTCACCAGGTTATTCAGAAAGGGTAGCAGATCAAAAATATTATCAGCGGGCTGATGTATCACCTGCTGACTTTGTTGTGAGATAACCGGCAATCGCGCCGTAACCTGCTGCAGATAGTGTTGGTTCTGATAGTAACTCGTCAGCCATAAGCCGCTCATGATCACCAGCGCGCCGGCCAGCATGCCGTAGCCAATCCAGTGCAGCAGCTGATTGCGGTACTCCCAGCGACGGTTGCTGCCCGCCAGACCACTCTCCCTGAACACCAGATTGCTCAGCAGATCGCGAATAAAAAAGCTCTGGCCTTTATTTCCGGGAATAGGGCTGCTGCGGTTCACGCGGTCCCAGGCGGCAATCGAATGGGAACCGGCCTGGCGCAGTTGCAGTTTGCGGCTGAGCTCACCCATCACCCTGTCGAAAGGTAAGCCCTCCTGGGTGCCGCTGGTAAAGAACAGCCCGCGCGGATTCCAGGCGACGGTTTCAGCGCGGGGTGAAAAAACAATATCCAGGTATTCGCTGAGCAGCGGGCGCAGAGACGAGAACTCCTGAGGAAACAGGAAACACTCTGCCCGCTCATTGAGATCGCGCTCGTGGGTCATCTGATCGGCCAGCTGTAGCTGCAGCTTCTGCTCTAACTGGGTAAACTGCAGGTCAAAGTGCGGATGCCAGTCCTGCTTATTGGGTTTACCGGCATCCCAGGGAAAGGTGAATCCCCAGATGGCATCGCGTCGGGCTTTATCCAGCGAGCCGTGATAGCTCATAAAGCCTTTCAGCAGGTCGGTCTTGGTCACCATGATATACACGGGAAAGTGAATACCGGTGTGCTGATGCAGTTCGTTCAGGCGGTCGCGCAGGGCGTTAGCCTGCTCAAAACGCGCCTCGGCCGAGTCGCTCAGCAAATCTGCGACGCTGATGCTCATGATAACGCCATTGATCGGCTGTCGGGCACGATAGCGCTTCAGCAGATTAATAAAGCTCTGCCACTCGCTGGCATCACGGGCGCGTTGACTCTCCTGTAACGCATAACGTCCGGCTGTGTCGATCAATACCGCACTGTCGGTGAACCACCAGTCGCAGTTGCGTGTTCCGCCGACGCCGCGCACAGCCTCGTTACCAAAAGTATCGGTAAGGGGAAACTTCAGTCCGGCGTTCAGCAACGCGGTGGTTTTTCCGGCACCCGGCGCGCCAATCATCAGGTACCAGGGAAGCTGGTAAAGATAATTCGCGTTGATGCGTGCCCACAGGCTGCCCTGACGCCGGCCAAAATGGGTGCGTTTCAGGCGCATGGCCGCTTCGCTAAAACGCTGACTCAGCAGGGCTTCCGTCGCCTGACGCTCGGCGGGATCGTCGCTTTCAACCACCTGCAGCCGATCCAGCAGACGACTGTTATACCAGGCACGGTAAACCGCAGGGATTAACTGAAGCACGATCCAAAGCAGATAAAGCGTGCTCACGGCGATTTCGCGGTGCAGGGCGGGTTCAAGCGGACGGGTTTCATTCCAGGTGATAAGCGGCCCCAGCATCCACAACAGGCAACTCAGTGCTGTTACACCGATAAAGCTCCACAGCAGTCGATGCGTTAAAAATAAGCGAAAAGAAGCGCGCATCAGTGTGTTCCTTGGTGAGTGCTCAGTGTTTCAGGTGCGGCGAACAGCGTAATTTCAACACGGCGGTTGCGGGTTCGGTTCTCGCTGCTGTCGTTCGGCAGCAGGGGATCGCTGTCACCGCGTCCTTCAGAGCGGATAACGTGGGTGTCAGCGAGCTGCACCTGCAGCAGTTGGCTGACGGAACGCGCCCGGGCAAAAGAAAATTCGTAGCTGGAGGCAAAGCGGCTGCCGTCCACGGGCTTGTCGTCGGTAAACACCGACACCAGAATCGTGCCCTTCACATCTTTCATCGCGCTGGAAACCCGCGCCAGGATGGCCCGTCCAACCGGGTTGATGACCGTTCCCTGCTCGGCAAACAGCTTGTCAGCAGGAATAATCACCTTGCTGCCAAACGCGCCATCACTGACCTCCAGCTGACCGGCGGCGATCACGTCATTGAGCCGCTGGCGTAAATCCAGCAGGGCCTGCGGCGAGGAAGGGCGGCGATTTACCGTGATTTGCGGCAGCGGCATGTTGTAGAGGCTGCGCAGCAGCGGTTCGGCCGCATTGCCCAGTCGCCAGTTCAGCCCGCTGTAAATCAGACAGCCGATCAGGGCGACGAGCATCGCACAGGCCCAGAGCGGCACCATCGGCCGCGCGAGCGTGCTGACCAGCGGATGCACCTGCACCAGCGGGGCGGAATCGGTACTTTGCTGAGCGCGGGTTTCATCAATCAGGGCCTTGAGTCGTGCCCGCAGGCTGTCGCACTGCGCCCGGCCTTTTTCACTGCCCCGATAACGACCTTCATAACCCAGTAACAGACAGTAATGGATGATTTCAAGCAGCCAGAGATGTTGCTGAGGGCTTTGCGAGATGCGAGACAGCAGCTGAAAGAATTTTTCACCGCCCCAGCTTTCATTGTGAAAGGTGACCAGCATGCCGTTACCGGACCAGACGCCGCGCGTGCCCCAGGGCGTTTGCGCGGCCGCCTCATCCAGCGCGCTACAGACGCAGTAACGTGCGCCAATGATCATTTCAAACGGCAAACCCGCCTGCTTGCAGCGCTGTTCAAAGACGCGCACTTCATCAATCAGTGACTGACGTAAACCCGCAGGATCGTCGTGCGTGGCGGCCTGACGAATCTGCACCACCGCATTCAGCAGTGGCGCGGCCGCTTTAAGCAAAAGATTTTCGGTACCCGAGGTCGTGACCTCTCGCGGTGAGGATTCCACGCTCATTACTGTGTGTTCTTCCCGCGACAGATAGCGTTTCTGGCAACGTGACCAGCACGGCAGGTAGTTAATTTCATTAGTTCAGAATCCAGGTCGCCGTCGCGGTATTACGACAGGCTTTGCTGTCGCCTCCGACGTCAACGCACACTTGTTTAGTTTTTCGCGGACGCGGACGGTCATTGCGTAACGTGTCATCATAACGATGACTTTCTACGCCCGCCTTCAGCGGCACGTAACCGGTTAACATGCCATCCGGCTTATCAGCAATGGCCAGCCAGTGGTTCTCAACGCTGCCAAGAACCTCAAAAGACTTGCCCGCCTCCAGGTAACGAACAACCTTGCCGCCGTAATCGGGTTGGGTCATCACCGACGCCTTGTACAGGGCGCGCCAGGTTTGATTTATGGGCGTAAAGGTTGTTGGTGCCGCCACGGCATGACGGTGTACCAGTTTCACACCGTTCACATCACTGGTGACCAGGGTGTCATCATTCACCGCAGGCGGTGGCGTTTTACAGCCGGACAATAAAAGTCCCGCTAACAGGATAAACGCTAAATTTTTTTTCACCTTTTTCCTCACGATATTATCAATATACCTGCATGTTGTTTATCAGAACACGGCTGTTCACCTTCACTGGGGAGGAAGCGCAGTCGGGTAGGTAAGCCGTTAAGATAATGCGGTAAATGACATTTATCCTGTACAGCGCTCAGTCTACCTAAGACTTTTGAGAATTCAAACCATTGCACCCAATGATATAGCATGGTAAAGCGCGTTCATCACCTTCTTATCACACCGCGTTGTCGTGTCGGTTTCACCTTGTCGCGCACAGGGCAAAGCAGACATGCCGAGGCCAGCCAGACACGTCGGGCTGGATAGTGGCACAGTCAGATGACAGGCAAAAAAAAGCCTAAGCGCCAATAACAATTTAACAGCACGCATTGCCTGGACTGCGATCCTGGCGGTCATTGTTCAGGCACCCTCATCCTTATGGCCCTGCGATCGGAAGCGGCACGGCTTTTGCTTGACTCTTTTTTTGCATTCAGAGGGTTGAGCAATGGATGACGCACTGAGCTGGTTGCAGGCCTCACGGCAAAGCGATATTGCCAGTCTGGAGCGACTTCGGCAGACCGGTAAATTAATTACTACGGTCAGCGAGCTGGTTCATCAGTTGCAGCGCGAACGGGGGGCCAGCAACCTGTGGATCTGTTCGCAAGGGCGGCTGTATGGCGAGGAGCGCAGTGCAAGTGAGCAGGATGTCAGCCGGAGCCAGCTTGCGTTCAGCCGGGCATTACCCAGAGCGGAGGCTCAACCCGGATACAGCCGCTTTTGCAACCTGATCGCGACAGCGTTACAGGCACTGGCAGACTTGCCGGTTCTGCGCCAGAAGATCGCCCGTCAGGACGTCACACATGCGCAGGCGATGGCGGCGTTCAATGCGATTATTCGTAGCCTGCTTAATCTGGTGTTTGAAGCGGCCGACACCGCCAGCCATCCGGAAATTACCCGGGCACTTATCGCCCTGTTCAGCTTTATGCAGGGCAAAGAGCTGACGGGACAGGAGCGGGCCCAGGGCGCGGCCGGATTTGCGGCCGGGGAGTTTACGGCCGAACAGCGCAGCACGATGGTGGCGCTTATTGAGGCGCAGGAACAGAGCTTTACTACCTTTCAGCAGTTTGCCGATGAGACCGTGCTGCGCAACTGGCAGCCGCTGGCGCAGCCCAGCCGGGAAATTGAGCGGCTGAGGCGCATCGCCTGTACCGACGGCAGGCGCGACGACAGCGGGGCGCTGCACTGGTTCTCGCTGCTATCTGAGCGCATCGATCAAATGAAGTCGCTGGAGGACCAACTGTCTGCTGTGCTGATGGCGCACTGCCGGGACGCTATCGCCCTGGCGCAGCATCAGGCTGGCGCGCCCCTGAGCGTGGCGCCGTCAGGCTGTGACTTCACGCTCTATGTGTCTGGCGCAGACTGGCTGGCTACCCGGCCCACCGCGCTTAACAGCGAGGGCCTCGCCCCACAGCTGGGGCGATCGTTACTGTCGTTGATTGGTGAGCAGTCTCAGCATCTGCAGCGCCAGGCCAATGAGCTGGCCGCCATGCGCGCCACGCTCGAAGAGCGCAAGCTGCTCGATCAGGCTAAAAACTGGCTGATGCAGCAGCATGGCCTGAGCGAAGAAAAGGCCTGGCAGACGCTGCGCAAAAGCGCGATGGATCAAAACAAACGGCTGCCGGAAATCGCCCAGGCGATCGTGACGGTCGCGGCCACAGTGAAGCGCTAACCCGAAAGGGTTAGCTGCACAACGCTTGTGCGTGACCTGCGTCACCAACGTGCAAAAACGATTAAAAATCCGCCACCTCTCGCCGCGCAGGGCAGACGTGACGGCAAATAATTCTGGCACGCGGTTTGCTTTACCTTAAAGAGTGTACGTATTTGCTTTGCCAACGGCGGTAGAGCGAGTGCTTTGGATAAAGGCGTCCGTCCCCTTGCGAGAGCAGTGGGGAGGACGCCTTTTTTTATTTCTTCAGGGTGGTAAAGATGAGCAAATCGCCAGTTTCACTCTCTCGTCGTCAACTGCTGTTATCCGGCGCCGCCGTCGGTGGACTCTGGCTGCTGCCGGGATTGCGCAACGCGGTATGGGCGGCAGGTTCCGACGCGCCAGAAAAACCGACCGTGCGCGTCGGCTTTATTCCACTGACCGACTGCGCGCCGGTAGTTATGGCCTCGGTAAAGGGGTTTGACAAGAAATACGGCCTGACGCTGCAGGCCAGCAAAGAAGCGAGTTGGGCGGCGGTACGCGATAAACTCACCTCGGGTGAACTGGATGCAGCACACGTACTTTACAGCCTGATCTATGGCCTGCAGCTGGGCGTCGCCGGTCCTCAGCACGATATGGCGAACCTGATGACGTTAAACAACAACGGTCAGGCCATCTCACTGTCAAACCAGCTCAAGGCGCAGAAGGTAACCGATGGCGCCAGCCTGAAAAAGGCTATCGACAGCCAGGCGAAGGGCAGCATGACCTTCGCGCATACCTTTCCTACCAGCACCCATGCCATGTGGCTCTATTACTGGCTGGCTAACGCCGGTATCAACCCGTTTGAGGACGTGCGCACCGTCGTGGTTCCGCCACCGCAAATGGTGATGAATATGAAGATTGGTAACATGAGCGGCTTCTGCGTGGGAGAGCCGTGGAACCAGCGGGCGATCAGCGACAATATTGGTTTCACCGCCGCCACCAGCCAGCAGATTTGGCCGGATCATCCGGAAAAAATTCTGGGCACCCGCGCAGAGTGGGTCAAAGAGAACCCGAATACGGCCCGCGCGCTCACGTCTGCGGTGCTGGAAGCCGCGCGCTGGATCGATGCGTCAGACGATAACCGACGTGAAACGGCGCAGGTACTGTCCGGACGCGCCTGGATCAACACCAAACCCGAGACGCTGGAAGGGCGCATGCTGGGCCAGTACGAAAACGGACTGGGTCAAAAATGGCAGGATCCCCATGCGATGCGTTTCTTTCACGACGGCAGCGTCAGCTTTCCTTATCTCTCCGATGGCATGTGGTTCCTGACCCAGCTTAAGCGTTGGGGCATGCTCAACAGCGATCCCGATTATCTGGCAGTCGCCAGGCAGATTAACCGTATTGATATCTACAAACAGGCTGCCAGCGCGGTCGGCAACGTCACGCTGCCCGGCAGCGACATGCGCAGCAGCACTTTACTGGACGGCAAAGTATGGGATGGCACCGATCCCGCCGCCTACGCCGCCAGCTTCGCGATCAAACGTTAAGAGAGGCCCTGATGAAAACCCAGACTCGTCCACTGGCGCAGCCGGTCAATACGCCCACTCAGGCAACGGTGGTTTCCCTCCAGGTTACGCCTAAAAAAGTGCGCCCGCCTGCGCGCCTGCGTCCGCTGCTACAGCGCTGTATTCCGGCGCTGTGCGGTGTCCTGCTCCTGCTTCTGGTATGGCAGATCGCGGCGCTGTACAGCCAGGGCTTTCCGGGGCCTTACGCGACCTGGGCGGCGGCGAAAGTCCTGTTTGCCGATCCGTTTTATAACAACGGCCCTAACGATCAGGGCATTGGCTGGAACGTTCTGGCCTCGCTGCAGCGCGTGGCCATCGGGTTCGGTCTGGCGGCGCTGGTGGGCATTCCCGCCGGCTTTCTGTTGGGGCGTTTCACCTTTGTGGCGCGCATGTTCAATCCCATTATCGCCTTGCTGCGTCCGGTCAGTCCGCTGGCCTGGTTACCTATCGGTCTGCTGCTGTTCCAGCGGGCGGAACCGGCCTCAAGCTGGACCATTTTTATCTGTTCGATCTGGCCGATGATCATCAACACCGCAGAAGGCGTGCAGCGCATTCCTCAGGATTATCTCAACGTGGCGCGCGTGCTGCAGCTCTCTGAATGGACCATTATGCGCCGCATCCTGTTTCCCGCCGTGCTGCCTGCCGTCCTCACCGGCGTTCGCCTCTCGATTGGCATCGCCTGGCTGGTGATTGTCGCGGCGGAGATGCTGACGGGCGGTCTGGGCATTGGCTTCTGGATCTGGAACGAATGGAACAACCTGAACGTTGAAAACATCCTGATTGCCATTCTGCTGATTGGTGTGGTCGGCCTGCTGCTTGAGCAGGGACTGATGCTGCTGGCGCGTCGTTTTAGCTGGGATAAATAAGGGGAACATCATGCAACCTATCATTCGCGTACAACAGGTCAGCCAGCGCTTTACCACCTCGGGCGGCGATTTTCTGGCGCTGGACAACGTCAGTTTCGATATTCATCAGGGCGAAACCCTGAGTCTGATCGGTCACTCCGGCTGCGGTAAATCCACGCTGCTTAACCTGATTGCCGGCCTGACCCGACCCACCAGCGGCGTGCTGCTGTGCGATAACCGCGAGGTCACCGGTCCCGGCCCTGAGCGGGCGGTGGTGTTTCAAAACCACTCTCTGCTGCCGTGGCTGACGGCGTTTCAGAATGTCGAACTGGCGGTGCAGCAGGTTTTTAAAGGCAAGATGAACAAGGCGGAGATGCACGACTGGATCGAGCACAACCTCAACCGGGTGCAAATGAGCCATGCCCTGCACAAGCGTCCCGGCGAGATCTCTGGCGGGATGAAGCAGCGCGTCGGCATCGCCCGCGCCCTGGCAATGAAGCCGCGCGTTTTACTGCTCGACGAGCCGTTCGGCGCGCTGGATGCGTTAACCCGCGCGCACCTGCAGGACAGCGTGATGCGTATTCAACAGGAGTTAAATACCACCATTGTGCTGATCACCCACGACGTGGATGAGGCCGTGCTGCTCTCTGATCGGGTCCTGATGATGACCAACGGCCCCGCCGCCCAGGTGGGGGACATACTTACCGTCGATTTACCCCGACCGCGTTCGCGCGTGGCGCTGGCTGAGGATGCGCGCTATCACCAGCTGCGCCAAAAAGTGCTGCATTTTCTCTACGAAAAACAGACCTCGGCGGCGTAAGGAAAACACCATGAGACAACGGCTGCTGGTGGTCGGTAACGGGATGGCGGGCATGCACACCGTGGAAACGCTGTTGCAGCTGGCGCCGGAGCGTTATGACATTACGGTCATTGGCCGTGAACCACACGGTAACTACAACCGCGTGCTGTTGTCGCCGCTGCTGGCTGGCGAAAAAACCGTGGAGCAAATCCAGATTCACGATCGTGACTGGTACGCGCGCCAGGGCATCACCTTGCTGGCCGGGGAAACGGCTGAGCAGATCGATGTGGCGGCGCGCACGTTGCGCACCTGCCAGCGCCTGCTGCACTGGGATCGTCTGATTCTGGCGACCGGAGCGCAACCGCGCATGCCGCAGGTGGCAGGCATCGATCTGCCGCACGTAACGGCTTTCCGCACGCTGGAGGATGTGGATTTACTGCTGGCCGGTAGCGGGCCGGTCGTGGTCGCCGGCGGCGGTTTTCTGGGCATTGAGGCCGCGGCAGCCCTTCAGGCGCAAGGGCGCGATGTCACGCTGGTACATCGTCAGTCGCGCTTACTGGACCGGCAACTGGACGCCATGGCAGGGGAATTACTGCTTGCCCAGCTCAGCGCACGCGGTATCCGCTGTGAACTGAATTGCAGCGTCGCAGAAATCGGCCCGCAGTCACTGACTCTCAACGATGGCCGAAAGCTGGCGGCGGCGCAGGTCGTTATCGCAACGGGCGTGCAGCCAGACATCGCCCTGGCCCAGGCCTCAGGCATTCCCTGTCAGCGCGGCGTTCTGGTAGATCGGCAGTTACGCACCGCCCATGCCGGGATTTATGCGGTCGGCGAATGCTGTGAAATTAGCGGAGAAACCTTTGGCCTGGTTGCGCCTTGCCTGGCGCAGGCGGCGGTGCTGGCCGCTCAGCTGGCGGGATGTCCTCAGGCTGATTTCTACAGTGAAGCCACCGGCACGCGTCTTAAGGTGAGCGGGATCGCGCTGTTCAGCGCGGGTGATATCCGTGAAGCCCCTTCCGTCACCAGTTTCGATCCGCTTTCCGGTCACTATCGACGTCTTTTTCTCAAACAGGGGCGGCTCAACGGTGTGCTGCTGTATGGCGACTGCCAGCAGGGTGCCGCGTTGCTGAACCAACTGCATAACGCCAGGCAGGTTTCTGTCAATACGCTGTTTGGCCTTGATGAACCTGAAACGCAGCCGCAGGCTGCAGGAAACCCCGTGATGAATCACTCTAAACCTGTATTAGCCGTCGTGGGTCACGGCATGGTCAGCCACCATTTTCTGGAACAGCTGGTAGCGCGTGATCTGCATCAGCAGTATCACGTCGTGGTGTACGGCGAAGAGCGCCATCCGGCCTACGATCGCGTGCACCTGTCTGAGTACTTCACCGGCAAAGAGGCCGCGCAGCTCTCGCTGGTTGGCGAGGACTTTTTTGCCCAACACGGCATTGAACTGCGCAGCGGCTGTCGGGTGGAGGCGATCGATCGTCAGCAGCGTAGCCTGCACGACAGCGACGGCAAAGCACTGTGCTGGGATAAACTGGTGCTGGCGACCGGTTCGCGCGCGTTTGTGCCACCGGTGCCGGGACATGAGGGCGAACGCTGCTTTGTGTACCGCACGCTGGACGATCTGGATGCGATCGCCGCCTGTGCCGGTAAAAGCCAGCGCGGTGTGGTCATCGGCGGTGGCCTGTTGGGGCTGGAAGCCGCCAATGCGCTGAAGCAGTTGGGGTTGGAAACCCACGTCGTTGAGTTTGCGCCGCGCCTGATGGCCGTGCAACTGGACGAAGGCGGCGCGCTGATGCTGCGGCAGAAAATTGATTCACTGGGCGTGACGGTTCACACCTCCAGGCAGACTGAACAGATTGCGACCCAGCCAGACGGAAGCCTGGTGCTGCACTTTGCCGATGGTGGCGAACTGGCCACCGATCTGGTGCTGTTCTCTGCGGGCATCCGGCCGCGTGACGAGCTGGCCCGCACCGCCGATATCAGCGTTGGCCCACGCGGCGGCATTACGATCAATGACGTCTGCCAGACCAGCGATGACGATATCTACGCTATCGGCGAATGTGCCCTGTGGAACGGACAAATTTTTGGCCTGGTGGCGCCGGGCTATCAGATGGCGCGCGTGCTGGCCGGGCATCTGGCCGCCGAGCCAGCCCGGTTCAGCGGGGCCGATATGAGCACCAAACTGAAGCTGCTGGGCGTGGAAGTGGCCTCTTTTGGTGATGCGCACGCGAAAACGGCAGGCAGCCTGAGCTACTACTGGGCCGATGGTCCGAAAGGCATTTATAAGAAAATTGTGGTCAGCGCTGACGGTAAGCGGTTGCTGGGCGGTGTGCTGGTCGGTGACAGCAGCGACTATGCCACGCTGCTGCAGATGATGTTAAACGCGATGCCGCTGCCGGAGGCGCCGGAAGGGCTGATTCTGCCTGCGCTGCAGGGTGCGCCAGCCAAAGGTCTGGGCGTTGCCATGCTGCCCGACAGCGCCCAGATCTGCTCCTGCCACAACGTCAGCAAAGGCGATATCTGCCAGGCGGTGCAGAGTGGCTGTGGCGATATGGCCAGCATTAAAAGCTGCACCAAAGCCGCGACGGGCTGTGGCGGCTGCTCGGCACTGGTAAAACAGGTGATGGAATGTCAGTTGGAAAACCTTGGCGTTGAGGTGAAAAAAGACATCTGCGAACATTTTGCCTATTCACGCCAGGCGCTTTACCACCTGATTCGCATCCATGAAATCAAAACTTTTGATGACTTGCTGGCGCGCCACGGGCGCGGCTGCGGCTGCGAGATTTGTAAACCGCTGGTCGGTTCTCTGCTGGCCTCGTGCTGGAATGACTATTTGCTGAAACCGGCCCATCTGCCGCTTCAGGATACCAACGATCGCTACTTTGCCAATATCCAGAAAGACGGCACCTATTCCGTCGTGCCGCGCGTGCCGGGCGGGGAGATCACGCCGCAGGGGCTGATCGCCATTGGCGAAGTGGCGGCACGTTACGATCTCTACACCAAGATTACCGGCGGTCAGCGCATCGACCTGTTTGGCGCACGGCTGGATCAACTGCCTGAGATCTGGGAAACCCTGCTGGCAGCAGGCTTTGAAACCGGCCATGCCTACGGGAAGTCGCTGCGTACGGTGAAATCCTGTGTGGGCTCGACCTGGTGTCGCTACGGCGTGCAGGATTCCACCGCCTTCGCCATCGATCTGGAGAATCGCTACAAAGGCCTGCGCGCGCCGCACAAAATCAAAATGGCCGTCTCGGGTTGTACTCGCGAATGTGCGGAAGCGCAGAGCAAAGATATTGGGGTGATCGCCACAGAAAAGGGCTGGAACCTGTACGTGTGCGGCAATGGCGGCATGAAACCGCGCCATGCCGAGCTGTTTGCCAGCGATCTGGATGATGAAACCCTGATCCGCTATGTCGATCGCATTCTGATGTTCTACGTGCGCACGGCGGAGCGCTTACAGCGCACCAGCGTCTGGATGGATAACATGGAAGGCGGCCTGGATTACCTGCGCGACGTCGTGATCAATGACAGCCTCGGTATTGCCGCAGTGCTGGAGCAGGAAATGCAGCAGGTTGTGGAAACGTATCAGTGTGAATGGCAGACCACGCTGGCAGAGCCATCGCGCCGGGCGCTGTTTACCGCCACCGTGAACAGCGATCAGCCGGATGAAACGCTGCACTATGCGCGCGTACGCGGTCAGCGTCAGCCGCACGCCGCCAGCAGTATTCCGCTGATGCACCTGCCCGCCGAAACCTGGAGCGAAGTCTGTTCGCTGGATGCCATTCCGGCCGAAGCGGGGATCGGTGCGCGCCTCGGCAGCGTGCGCATTGCGCTGTTCCGTTTCGGCGACGACTGTTATGCACTGGAAGATCGCGAGCCGGGCAGCGACGCCAGCGTGCTGTCGCGGGGCATTCTCGGCGATGTGGCCGGTGAACCCGTCGTTATTTCACCGCTCTACAAACAGCGCGTGCGCCTGCGCGACGGCCAAAGTCTGGATGATCCGCAGCATCAGCTGCGCTGCTGGCCGGTGAAGCTGGAGGATGGCCAGGTCTGGGTCGCTAACCGTCCGCTTAACCTGATGGCGCAGGCATCATGAAAACCACCTGTGCCTATTGCGGCGTGGGCTGTGGCGTCGAGGTGACCCTGCAACACAGCGAATCTGCACAGGTGAGTGGCGATCCGCTGCATCCGGCCAACGGCGGGCGACTGTGCGTTAAAGGGGCCGCGCTGGGTGAAACGCTGACCCGGACGGGACGCCTGCTGCATCCCTGTATTCATCAACAGCAGGTCAGCATGGCGGCGGCGCTGGATGCCGCCGCTGACGGGCTCCGGAAGATTATCGCAGAGCACGGCCCTGAGGCCGTGGCCTTTTATGGCTCAGGCCAGTTGCTCACGGAAGATTACTACGTGGCCAACAAGCTGATGAAAGGCTTTCTTGGCGTCGCCAATATCGATACCAACTCGCGCCTCTGCATGGCTTCAGCGGTGGTGGGCTATAAGCGGGCGCTCGGGGCGGATGCGGTACCCTGCTGCTATGAGGATCTGGAGCAGGCGGATCTGATTGTGATGGTCGGCTCCAACGCGGCCTGGGCCCATCCGGTCATCTTTCAGCGACTCAGACAGGCGAAACAGCAGCGGCCGGAGATGCAGGTGGTGGTGATCGATCCGCGCCGCACCGCCAGCTGTGATATCGCCGATCTCCACCTGGCAGTGCGGCCGGGCAGCGATCCGGCTCTGTTTTCAGGCCTGCTGCACTGGCTGGCCCAGAATCAGGGCATTGAGGCGACAATGCTGCCGCACCTGGACGGCGTTGAAGCCACCCTGCAGGCAGCCAGCCAGTGGGGAATAGCTGAAGTTGCGGAACACTGCGATCTCAGCGATGCGCAGGTGGTGGCCTTTTATCAGCTGTTTGCCCAGCGTGATCGGGTCCTGACCTTGTGGTGCATGGGCATCAACCAGTCACAAAGCGGCAGTGACAATAACAATGCGATAATTAATGCGCATCTTCTCAGCGGAAAAATAGGCCGTCCCGGCTGTGGGCCGTTTTCACTCACCGGCCAGCCCAATGCCATGGGCGGACGTGAAGTGGGCGGCTTAGCCAACCAGCTGGCGGCACACATGAGCTTTAACGAAGCGGACTGCGATCGTTTACAGCGTTTCTGGCACAGCCCGACCATTGCCCGCCAGCCCGGACTAACCGCCGTGGCGCTGTTTGACGCCATCGATCGGGGAGAGGTTAAAGCCGTCTGGATCATGGGCACCAATCCGGCTGTGTCAATGCCGGAAGGCAATCGCGTGGCCCGGGCGCTGGCCAACTGTCCGCTGGTGATCGTCTCCGACGTGCTGGCGCACACGGATACCACAGCCTTTGCCCATATTCTGCTCCCCGCCCAGGGCTGGGGCGAAAAAAACGGCACCGTGACCAATTCTGAACGCCGTATTTCCCGTCAGCGTGCGTTTGTTGCACCCGCCGGGGAAGCCAAACCCGACTGGTGGCTGCTGGCGCAGGTGGCGCAGCGGCTGGGCTTCGGGCAGGCATTTAACTGGACCCATCCGGCGGCGATTTTCCGCGAGCATGCGGCGCTGTCCGGCTTTGAGAACCACGGCGAACGCGCTTTTGATATCAGCGGCCTGGCACAGCTCAGCGATGCCGAGTGGGATGCGCTGACGCCTGTTCAGTGGCCCGTCAATGCCCGTCACCCACAAGGCTGTGCCCGGCTGTTCAGCGACCGGCGTTTTTATCATCCCGATGGCAAGGCACGGCTGCTGCCACCGGCCACGCCGCCGCCTTTAGAGCGCAGTGCTCGTTATCCCTTATTGATGAACAGCGGGCGCGTACGCGATCAGTGGCACACCATGACGCGCACCGGCCTGGTGCCTCGCCTGATGCAGCACTGTGACGAACCTTTTGCCGCCTTGCATCCGGAAGAGGCGCGCCGTTATGGCCTGTTTGCCGGCGCGCTGGCGCGCGTGCAGTCTGAATGGGGATGGATGGTGGTGCGCGTGACGCTGGACAGCGGTCTGCGGCGCGGGGAGCTGTTTGTGCCGATGCACTGGAACCGTCAGTTCAGCCTGCAGGGTAACGTCGGGGGTTTAGTGGCCGCGACCCGCTGCCCGGTTTCGGCTCAGCCCGCCTTTAAACAGACAGCGGTGCGAATTCAGTTATTACAACCCCGCTGGCAGGGCTGGCTCTGGCAGAGAAACAGTGCGCCACCGGCCGGGCTGCGTTACTGGGCGCGCACCCCGCATGAGGGCGCGCATCGCTTTGCGCTGGCCGGAGAGGACCAGCCGCAGCGCTGGCTGGCGTCTCAGTTCAGCGTTGAAGGGTTGCAACTGCAAACCGCCAGCGATGGCGGCCACAGCTATCGACTTCTGGCATGGCGCGACGGTGAACTGCAGCTGGCCTTCTATGCTGACCAGCGCTTACCTGAAATCCAGCACGACAGGGTCGCTCAGGCCTTTCGTCAGGCACCGGCGGACGCCGCTGAACGCCACGCGCTGCTTGCAGGCCAGGCGGCGCAGGCCCCGGCGACCGGTCGCATTATCTGTAGTTGCTATGGCGTGGGCGAACAAACGATTCTTGATGCTATTCGTCAGGGCTGCCACAGCACCCAGGCACTGGGCAAAGCGCTCAAATGTGGCACCAACTGTGGCTCCTGCCTGCCGGAGCTAAAACACCTTCTGCTTTCCGTCTCTGTCCCGGAGGAATTATGACGCTGGCTATTCACACCTTAGATAAACTGCTGGCGCCCGAAAACGCGTCCCGCCCCGGCCGCGTCTGGTTAGTGGGCGCCGGGCCGGGCGATGTCGACCTGCTGACGGTAAAAGCGCTGCGTTTACTGCACGGCGCTGAAGTGGTGGTTTACGATCGCCTGGTGAGTGAGGCGGTCATGGCGGAAGTGCCGGACAGCGCGCTCTGCATCGACGTGGGTAAACGGCCCGGTCACCACGGCCTGAAACAGGCGCAGATCAATCAACTGCTGGTGGATCTGGCGCTCAGCGGGCGCAACGTCGTGCGCCTGAAAGGCGGCGATCCCTTTATCTTTGGTCGCGGTGGCGAAGAGATGGTGTGCCTGCAGCAGGCTGACATTGTCTGTGAGGTCGTGCCCGGCATTACGGCTGCCGTCGGCTGTGCCGCCGCAAGCGGGATTCCGCTGACGCACCGGGATTGCGCCCAGTCCCTGCGCTTTATTACCGGACACGGGCGCAGCGGTGAGCCTCAGTTGGATGCCGCCGCGCTGGCAGCCAGTAATCAGACGCTGGTGTTTTACATGGGGCTGAGCTGGAGCAGCATCATTAGCAGCCGTCTGCGTGAGTATGGCCGCAGGGAGGATACGCCGGTCGCCATTATCGAAAACGGCACGCGCCAGGATCAGCGGGTGTTGGTGACCACGCTGGCAGGGCTGCCAGAGACGATCGCGCAGCATAAACCGGTGTCGCCGTCGTTGCTGATCGTCGGAGACGTGGTTCGCTACTATCGAGCCGACCTGCTTGTCAGGCTGGGCGCAGAGGCGGCCATTTGCCAGGCGTGATAATCAGGTTGCCAAGGCCACGCGTTAACATCAGGGGGCGCGGCGAGCGGGTAAGGGCGCAACCAGCACCTTAACGCCCAATGCCTCAAACGCGGAGATATGCGCCTGGCTGATCCCGCTGTCGGTAATCAGGTAGTGGATGTGGCTCCAGTCGCAGGGCAGCGCAAACATCGAGACCTTATCAATCTTGCTGGAGTCGGCCACGACGTAGACGGTGCTGGCGGATTTGATCATCGCCATTTTTACTTTGATGTCGGTTTCGCTGGGAAAGCTCAGGCCGAGCCGTGGCGAGATACAGGCGGTGGCGAGAAACAGTTTTTCTGACAGCACGTTTTCAAAGAAGCTGGCGGCCTTGTCTCCGGACGTTGAAAGCGTCGGAAATTTAAAGGTCCCGCCCGTCAGCAGCACATTGATCCCGGGCTCGCCGCCCAACTTCAGGGCGATATTCACGGCGGTGGTCACTACCGATAAACGCCGGATGTGGCTGATGGCATCCGCGATAGCCGTGGTGGTGGTGCCAGAATCGAAAATCACCGTATCACCGTTTTCGATATGCTGGGCAGCCAGGCGCCCAATCGCGTCTTTTTCTTCCATGTGGGTCTGACGTTCCAGCTGCAGCAGGCCGGTATTCTGTTTGCCGGTCATCAGGGTCGCGCCGCCGTGGTAGCGCTGCACGAAACCCTGTTTTTGCAACATCCGCAGGTCGGTTCGCAGCGTGGCCTCGGTCAGCCCGAACGTTTTCGTCAGCGCTTTCACCGTCACCGTCCCGTCCTCCCGAATCATCTCCAGGATCTTGTCACGACGCTGCTGCATTTCAGCTAGCTGCTCAGTCTTGCTTTTCAATCGAAACGCTCCCTCTTTTAATCGCATCGGGCTTATAGCGATAACGCGTTGTCGCAGAGTTTAACCCGCAGATTTCGCCTTTGCGAGTCAGCATGAAAAGATGTTTATTTTCGTTCGAAAGTCAATATGCGCCATGCTTTATCCCTTTCACCTTCGCGACAGCAACACAATCCATATTACTCAGGCGTTTTGCAACCGGGATCACGCGCTTTGAAGCGAATCACGCCGCCAGGCACGCAGTGTTGTGAAATTTGATCTTAGCCACATTAACCATCAATTCGATAGCTTATATTTTTGTTCGAAAATGAATGCGGCAAATAAAATACCAGAGAGGACAGTCGGATGAGCGGTGAATATGACGTTAACCTGCGCTATGGCGTAGACACCACAATGAATCTGAGCGGCAAAGTGGCCGTGGTGACGGGCGGGCTGGGCGGCATCGCCATGGCCAGTAATCAGATGCTGCTGGAGAAAGGGGCGAGCCTGGCGCTGCTTTATCCGCCCTTTGAAGCGGATAAGGTCGACAGTGCGCGCGCAGCCCTGGCCGGACAGGTGCAGTTTATTTGCTGCGATGTAACCGATCCTGCCGACGTTGAGCAGGCGTTCGACGCCATTGTTGATCACTACGGTCATATCGACATTCTGGTGAACTGTGCCGGCTACGTGATGCTTCAGCCCGTGCTGGAAACCGATTTTGCCGAGTGGCAAAAGCAGATCGCCGTGAACCTGACCGGGCCTTTTCTGTGCTCACAGGCTGCGGGCAAGCAGATGGTCAAGGCGGGCAACGGCGGCAAGATCATCAATATCGCCTCTCAGGCGGCGTCCATCGCTATCGACAACCACGTCGCTTATACCTCCGCCAAAGCCGGGTTACTGGGCATGACCAAAGTGATGGCGAAAGAGTTTGCTCCGCACCGCATTAACGTGAATACCCTGTCGCCCACTGTGGTGCTGACCCCGATGGGGGAAAAAGCCTGGCGCGGTGAGAAGGGCACCGAAATGAAAAAACTGATCCCGTTAGGCCGCTTTGCCTACACCGACGAGATCGCCGCCGCCGTGCTGTTTTTTGCCAGCAACGGCAGCGACATGATTACCGGGGCCGACCTGATGATCGACGGTGGCTTTACCATCTGGTAAGGCCACCGCCAGGCTTCGTTTTCCTCTGCCAACACCCTAATAGCGAGACACACCATGAAAAAAACGACGTTGCTCTGCACCACGCTTGCGGCCTGTTTGTTTTCTCACACCGCGCTGGCGGTTGAGAAAGGCACCATTATGATTTTGGTTAACTCACTGGATAACCCTTATTACGCCTCGGAGGCCAAGGGCGCCAACGTGAAAGCTCAGGCGCTGGGCTACAAAACCTCGGTGCTCTCTCACGGTGAAGACGTTAAGAAGCAGAACGAGTTGATTGATGCGGCTATCGGCAAAAAAGTGCAGGGCATTATCCTGGACAACGCGGATTCCACGGCCAGCGTGGCGGCCATCCAAAAAGCCAAACAGGCCGGTATTCCGGTGGTGCTGATCAACCGTGAAATTCCGGTAGATGACGTGGCGCTGGAACAGATTACCCACAATAACTTCCAGGCGGGCTCTGATGTGGCCAACGTGTTTGTTGAGAAAATGGGAGAGAAAGGGAAATACGCCGAGCTGACCTGCAACCTCGCCGACAATAACTGCGTCACCCGTTCGAAATCCTTCCATCAGGTGCTGGAACAGTATCCGGATATGCAAAGCGTCGCGCGTCAGGATGCCAAAGGCATGTTGATCGACGGCAAGCGCATCATGGACAGTATTCTGCAGGCTCACCCGGATGTAAAAGGCGTTATCTGTGGTAACGGCCCGGTGGCGTTAGGCGCCATTGCCGCCCTGAAAGCAGCCGGACGCAATGATGTCGTGGTCGTCGGCATTGATGGCAGTAACGATGAACGCGATGCGGTGCAGGCCGGAACGTTAAAAGCCACCGTGATGCTCCAGGCGCAGGCCATTGCCGCTCAGGGCGTAACCGATCTTGATAATTACATTCAGAAAGGCGTGAAGCCTGAGAAGCAGCGCGTGATGTTTCGCGGCATTTTGATCACACCGGACAATGCAAAAAACGTACAGGACTTTAACTACAAGTCGTAATCCATTGTTGTCGCGCCCGTACTGACGGGCGCCAGGGAGAATGTCATGTACAACCGACTCTGGCTGATACCGATCGTGATAGCACTGGGTAGCTGTCGTATTGTGTCGCAGCAGGAACTGGCCGACCTCAAGAATCCCCCGAATCCTCACATGGCCAATATCGGGCAACTCTGGCAGCAGAAGCTGGTGCCACAGATCGTGGCGCAGGCAAAGCCGTTGGGCGAGCTCACTCAGCGCCTGCAGTCAGAGAAGGATCTGGACAGCGCCTGTCGCGCCCTGGGCTACCGGGCGCAGAGCGAGAATCCCTGCATATTCAGCGTCAGCGTGAGTGGGGAAGTCACGGCGCTGGATACCACCTCACGCAACGGCAAAATGAAAGTTAAAGCGGCATCAGGTGACACTGTCACTATTCAGATCGGGCCCATCATTCGTGGGACGGCGCTGCGGGATGCTTACAAAGGGGCCAGCTATCAGGATTTTAACGATCAGGTGATGTTTAGCGACTTTGGTAAAGCCATCAATCAGCAGGCGGTCACCATGATACATAACGCCGCCGTAAAACCGGGCGACCGGGTTGACGTGGTCGGCGTTTTTAGCAGCTGGGACATTTCCCACGCGCTACCCGATATTACGCCCGCCCAGATCACGCGTCAGTGAGGAGGTGATCATGCATGTTACTGAACAGCAAGACGACGTCATTATTGAGACGCGCGGCCTGTCGCGGGTTTATCCCGGCGTGACCGCCCTGGATCAGGTTAACTACCGGGTTTATCGCAACAAGGTCAATGTGCTCATCGGGGAAAACGGTGCCGGCAAATCCACCATGATGAAGATGCTGGCCGGGGTGGAAACCCCATCGTCAGGCGTGATTCTGCTGGATGGCAAACCTGTGACGCTTCACTCCACCCAACAGGCCGAAAAATTGGGCATCAGCATTATCTTTCAGGAGCTGAACCTGTTCCCGAATATGAACGTGATGGACAACATCTTTATCGCCAATGAGTTCTTCCAGCGCGGCGTCATCAACGAAAAGTATCAGTATCAGCTGGCCAAAGCACTGCTGGAACGGCTGGAACTGGACGTCGATCCCTATGCTGCGCTGGATGCGCTGGGCATTGGTCATCAACAGCTGGTCGAGATCGCCCGCGCGCTGTCGAAGGATACGCGCGTGCTGATTATGGATGAACCGACCAGCGCCCTGAGTCAGTCGGAAGTTAAAGTGCTGTTCAACGTCATTGAACAGCTCAAGCGACGCGGCGTCACCATTATCTATATCTCCCATCGGCTGGAAGAGCTAATGGAGATCGGCGACCACATTACGGTTTTCCGGGACGGGCGTTTCATCGCCGCGCGTGAGGTGCGCGACGTCAGCGTGCCCTGGATCATTGAACAAATGGTTGGCGACAAGAAAAAGCACTTCGACTATCAACCCGCGCCGCAGGGGGAGACGGTGCTGCAGGTGGCGGGGCTCACCGCACTGCATCAGAACGGTGGCTACCGGCTCAATGCGGTGAGTTTCAGCCTGCGCAAAGGCGAAGTGATTGGTATTTATGGCCTGCTGGGCGCCGGACGAACAGAGCTGTTTAAGGGATTAACCGGGTTACTGCCTTGTCAGCGTGGGGAGATTCAGTTAGGTGGACAGCGGCTGGACAACTGCAGTTTCCAGCAGCGACTGAAGCGCGGCATCACGCTGGTGCCGGAGGATCGTAAAGGTGAAGGCGTGATCGAGCTGATGTCGATTAGCGCCAATATGACCTTGTCGAATCTCAGCCTGCGCGGCTTTCGCCGGGCGCTGGGCATCGTGCACCCTGACAAAGAACGGCAGCGTGTCAATGAAATGATTCAGCACCTGGCGATTAAAATCAGCGACAGCGAGTTGCCTATCAGCGCGTTAAGCGGCGGCAATCAGCAGAAGGTGGTGCTGGGAAAAGCGCTGATGACCGGACCTGCGGTGGTGTTGCTGGATGAGCCCACCCGCGGCATTGATGTCGGGGCCAAAACCGATGTGTATCACCTGATTGGCAAACTGGCGCAGCAGGGGCTGGCGGTGATGTTTTCGTCGTCCGAACTGGATGAGGTCATGGCGCTCGCCGATCGGATTCTGGTCATGGCCGATGGCCGTATTACTGCCGATTTGCCCCGTGCCGCTGCCACGCGCGAAAAACTGATTAGTGCATCCACCCCGCAAGCCTGAGGTTGCCGGAGAATAAGATGAATCAAAAATATCTGCTGTACATGTACTTACTCAAGGCGCGTACCTTTATTGCGCTGCTGATCGTGGTCGGCTTTTTTAGCGTGATGGTGCCTAATTTCCTCACGCCGTCGAACATGCTGATTATGACCCAGCACGTGGCGATTACCGGGCTGCTGGCCATCGGCATGACCCTGGTGATCCTGACCGGAGGTATCGATCTGTCTGTCGGTGCCGTCGCCGGGATCTGCGGCATGGTGGCGGGCGCGTTACTGACGTCGGGCGTGCCGCTGTGGAATGGCGCGCGACTGTTTCTTAATGTGCCGGAGGTGATCCCCACGGTCGCGCTGTTTGGCACGCTGGTGGGCATCGTCAACGGCACGATAATTACTCGCCTCGGCGTTGCCCCTTTCATCTGTACGCTGGGCATGATGTATGTGGCCCGTGGCGCAGCGCTGCTGTTTAACGATGGCGCCACCTACGCCAATCTGGTTGGCATGCCCGCGCTGGGCAATACCGGTTTCGCACTGCTGGGTTCCGGCACCGTACTGGGGGTTTTTATTCCGATCTGGCTGATGATCGGCTTTTTACTCCTTGGCCTGTACCTGACACGGAAAACGCCGCTTGGGCGCTATATCTATGCCACCGGCGGCAATGAGTCGGCGGCGCGGCTGGCGGGGGTGCCCATCATCAAAGTCAAAGTGTTTGTTTACGCTTTTTCCGGGCTGTGTGCCGGATTAGTCGGGCTGGTGGTGGCTTCTCAGCTGCAGACCGCGCACCCCATGACAGGCAACATGTTTGAGATGGATGCCATCGGTGCCACGGTGCTGGGTGGCACGGCGCTGGCAGGCGGCCGTGGCCGCGTGTCGGGCTCCATTATCGGTGCCTTCGTGATTGTTTTTCTGGCCGATGGCATGGTGATGATGGGCGTCAGTGATTTCTGGCAGATGGTGATCAAGGGCGTGGTGATTGTCACCGCCGTGGTGATTGACCAGTTCCAGCAGCGTTTACAAAGCAAAGTGATACTACTGCGCCGCCATGATAAGCAGCCGCCGGCGGTGCCCCATGCTGACATTCGTCATGGATAACAGGAGAACACAATGAACCGGGATTTTAGTGGGAAAACGGTCGTCATCACCGGCGCCTGTCGCGGTATCGGCGCAGGCATTGCCGCCAGGTTTGCCCAAGACGGCGCAAACCTGGTGATGGTATCCAATTCTGAACGTGTTTTTGCTACGGCGGACAGCCTGCGGCCCATCGCCAACGCGATTCTGGCCCTGCAGGCGGATGTAACCGATGAGAACGATGTGCAGCAGGTGTATCAGCAGGCATTTGAGCGCTTTGGCCGCATTGACGTTTCGGTTCAGAACGCGGGCATTATTACGATTGATAGCTTCGGGAATATGCCCAAAAGCGATTTCGAACGCGTGCTGGCGGTGAACACCACGGGCGTCTGGCTGTGCTGTCGTGAAGCCGCTAAATACATGGTGCAGCAAAACGGCGGCAGCCTGATTAACACGTCTTCAGGGCAGGGGCGTAAAGGATTTATCTACACGCCGCACTATGCTGCCAGCAAAATGGGCGTCATTGGCATCACGCAAAGTCTCGCGCTGGAGCTGGCCCGCTGGAATATCACGGTTAATGCGTTTTGCCCTGGCATCATCGAAAGCGAAATGTGGGATTACAACGATCGCGTCTGGGGCGAAATTCTGAGCACGCAACAAAAAACCTATGGTAAAGGCGAGCTGATGGCGGAGTGGGTAGAGAACATTCCTCTTAAACGGGCCGGGCAGCCACAGGACGTTGCCGGGCTGGTCGCCTTTCTGGCATCGGATGATGCGCGCTACATTACCGGACAAACCGTTAATGTTGATGGCGGGCTAATTTTTTCCTGAAACAAGCGGGTTGTCTGGCCGCGACATGCGGCCAGGCGGCTCGCAGATGCACAAATATCGAGTTAAGTCATGAATCTGGGTCACATTATGCTAAAATAATTAGCGCTGGTTTTATCATTCTCATTGAGAAACCACCTGATGATTTTTATGCCCGGACGTAATGATTTGATGTTTAGACCTGTGACTTTCTCTCTCGCTGCTCTGACTGCGCTTCTGGCGCTGCCCGCCGGTGCGCTGCAAACGGATCATCAGGTGTCGGAAACCCCTTTTAGCGATCCCACGCGTTTTCGCCAGTCACTGGACGATCTTCCTTCTCTTGGCAACGTCGAAGATAACCATGACTGGAGCAAAAAGCTGGCGAAGGCGGCTAAAAGTATTGCGGAAGCCAATGAAAGCAGCAGTGATCTGACCCTGGGCGAGCAGGCCGGGCAGTGGGCTTTTGACCGACTGCGCGACGAAGTGGCGACGCGGGTTGAGAGTGAAGGGCAGTCTTTACTGTCGCCTTATGGCAACGCCGAGTTCAACTTAAACGTGGACATGGCCGGCAACTTTGACGGCACCGGCGGCAATCTGTTTAGCCCGCTGGCTGATGAGAATCGCTACCTTACGTTCAGTCAGCTTGGGCTGCACGACTCTGTTGAAGGCGTGGTAGGTAATGCCGGACTGGGTCAGCGCTGGGACGCAGGCAACTGGCTGTTGGGGTACAACAGTTTTATCGATCGTAGCTTTCGCACTGGACTTCAGCGCGCCTCGGTGGGCACTGAGGCCTGGAGCAACAATCTGCGCTTTTCTGCTAACTACTATCATCCCTTGTCCGGATGGCGTAATCGCGGTGACAGCCAGCAGTCCCGCATGGCCGAAGGTTACGACATCACCACCCAAAGCTATTTGCCGTTCTATCGTCAGCTGGGCGTATCATTCAGCTATCAGCAATATCTGGGGGAAAAGGTTGACCTGTTTAACAGCGGCAACCGTTACCATAACCCGGCGGCGCTCTCGCTGGGGTTGTCTTATACGCCCGTGCCGCTGGTGACCATTTCGGCCAGCCACAAAACCAGCAGTGCCGGAGAGAGCCAGGATCAGCTTGGCCTCAAACTCAATTACCGCTTTGGGGTCGCGCTGAGCAAGCAGCTGGATGCCAATAACGTCGCGGAAGCGCGCTCCCTACGGGGCAGCCGCTACGACACGGTGACGCGCAGCCAAAACCCGGTGATGGCCTACAGGCAGCGTAAAACGCTGTCTGTATTCCTGGCGACGCCGCCGTGGCAGCTTAATCCCGGTGAGAGCGTACCGCTCAAGCTGCAACTGCGCGCCAGTCATAGCATTAAGGCGCTGAGCTGGCAGGGCGATACTCAGGCACTGAGCCTGACATCACCGCCGAACAATAATGCCATTGATGGCTGGAGCGTGATCGTTCCCCCCTGGGACAGCACGCCGGGCGCCAGCAATGAGTACCGTCTGTCGGTCACGGTGGAAGACAGTAAACAGCAGCGCGTCACTTCAAACTGGATCACCCTGAAAGTGCAAGCGCCATTGTCGATGGATGAGCCCGCGGTTGACGGTGCTGTCCAGATGCCGTCGTCCAGTAACAGCCTGAGTTTTAGCGAATAAGCAAGGTTATAGAGCGAGAGAGTCTGTTGTCGTGCGGGAAAGTGCCTGCGATCCTTTAAAAATGGCGATCACCGGGTTGCCTTGATTCTTCTTGCTGCCAGCCTGGATGCACAGACGTATTCACCTTCTCGGGTCAGACTCGAGGCGACATTTGTGTCTTTTACCGATCCCGTCCGGGATTGCGGAGATATCTTCAGACGGAAGTGCACGCGCTGACATCATCGAAAATCTTATCCGCGAACTGACAGCGCGGGTGATTATTGAACCCGCAGGCTGTTGAACGTCGACGTGATTTCTCACTCCCAGCGTTGGCGCTGCTAAAGGGGGTTGAAGTGTGAGTGGGAAGATCGGGCTTAGGCTGGCGGATGAAAAAACGGCCCGTCAGACACAGGCCGGGCCGTTTTGCAATGAGGGTAAACGATTAGAACTGGTAGACCAGACCCACTGCCGTGATGTCATCTGTCGCCAGACCCAACGGATTATTTTTCTTAAGCAGGTTGATACGGTATTCACCGTACACTGACATGTTTTTGTTAAAGTAGTAAGTCGCGCCCACAGAAGAGTATTTATACAGGTCGGCATCACCGATCCCTTCAATATCTTTGCCTTTAGAGGTCACATAACTTACAGAAGGGCGCAAGCCGTTCAGGAACTGATACTGTGCAACAAATTCCATGTTCTGCGCTTTGTTGGCAAAGCCAGTTGCACTTGATGGCATGGGGGTGGCGTTAAGCGTTTCACCGTACATCGCCGCCAGATAAATCTGGTTTGCATCATACTTGACAGATGTTGCCCATACCTGACCTTTGTCGCCACGGCCGAAGGTCGCTGCGTTTTGTGCCTGGGTACGTTGCAGGCTGGCGTAAGCACCCGCAAAACTCAAACCAAAATCAAAGTCATAAGAGGTAGACAGCGCAAAGCCATCGCCATTCGCACGGCTGACCTGAAGACCAGGAGTGTTGGTTGAGCTACGATCGTTCTTGCCTTCGTACTGAGCCGCGACGTTCCAGCCTTTTACCAGACCAAAGAAGTCTTTATTGCGCCACGTCAGCACACCACCTGAACGAGCGGTCAGGAAGGCGTCGTTGTAGGCAGAATCACCGCCCCAGACAGGCAACATATCGGTATAGCTTAATGCGTCATAAACCAGGCCGTAGTTACGGCCGTAGTCCAGTGAACCCAGCTCGCCATATTTCAGACCGGCATAACCTAAACGGGTTTTGTTGCCGTTGTTAGCATCACTACCTTCAGAGTTTTTCACGCTGTACTGGTACTGCCAGAAACCGTAACCGGTGAGTTTGTCGGTAATGGCCGTTTCACCTTTAAAACCGATACGGGCATAGGAAGTAAGATCGCCGTTATTTGACTGATCGTCAGAAAAATAGTGCGAAACGTTAACCTTGCCCTGTAAATCCAGCTTATTCCCGTCTTTATTATAAATCTGTGCGGCCTGAGCAGTAGACAGACCGATCAGTAACGGCATTAATGCCGCCACTAATGTGCGCTTCATCATTTATTATTTACCCTGTGGTTATATTATTATTTCCCCTCTGTTGGGGTGAAAAGAAAATGACACAAATTGTTAATTCAGCCTAGCGCAATAAGTGTAACTAATTGTGTATTTTAAGGAACTAAATCCCAATCAAGCCAGTCTGGCGGCGATGGTGCTACCTGTCAGTGCTTTTTCTTATGACCCTGCCAGCAATGTAAATGCAAGAAAAGCATATAAAACAGATGATTAGTGATTTTTATAGAAAGGGGAAATGCAATATGGCAAAAAAATGATATTGCTAGCCTTTCTGTCTAAATAATCAACACACCTCGTGCAATAAATGAACAAAACAGGTTTGATGGTTAACCATTAGGTTGCTTAGTGATAATTAAATCGGCGATCGGTAATTTATTAACGCTCTGATGATAACCTGCGAAACAATATTACCAGTTTCATATAAATATATTTAAATTGAGAGGGTGAGTATTTTTTTATCACTTTTTTAAATTACGCCGATAAAAATCATGTCTGTCGCATTAACGTTATCTCTAATACTTATCCTCCTCTGCACGACAGCCGTGCAACTGCCCTGATTTAAGGCGGTTGCTGCACTATTTTGAGCAGATAGTTTATCAGCGATCACAAAAGCGATATTTCATCCCGCAAATGCATAATTCTGCTTTAAAAAGCTCTGCCATCCCGCCTTTGTCAGATAACTATTCACTATTTATGCAAAATAAGTGAATGGTGGCCTTTCGTAACCTGTTGATATTACTAAACCCAGCTTGTTTTATGCATTTTAGTCCTTGGCTGGCACGCTATCTGCAAACTAGAGTAGGGCGAGATTTATTATATTTTTAACAATTAACATACAAATACGTTACCCGCTGGGGAACAGGAGAAGGGCTATGTCACTGCAGGTTTCGCGTCAGGATTTTGATCAATGGATGATGCCCGTTTATGCACCCGCCAGCTTTGTACCCGTCCGTGCTGAAGGTTCAACCCTCTGGGATCAGCAGGGAAAAGACTATATCGATTTTGCCGGGGGTATTGCCGTTAATGCGCTCGGGCATGCGCATCCCGCTCTCCAGCAGGCACTTCAGGATCAAGCCTCACGCCTCTGGCACACGGGCAACGGCTACACCAATGAACCCGTTTTACGCCTGGCGAAGCAGTTGATTGATGCCACCTTTGCCGATCGGGTTTTCTTTTGTAACTCCGGTGCCGAGGCTAACGAGGCGGCGCTTAAGCTGGCCCGTAAAGTGGCACATGACAGAGTCGGGCAGCATAAAAGCGGCATCGTGGCGTTTAAAAATGCCTTTCATGGCCGTACGCTGTTTACGGTCTCAGCGGGTGGCCAGCCCGCCTATTCACGGGATTTTGCGCCGCTCCCTGCGGACATTCAGCACGCCGCCTTTAATGACCTTGCCTCTGCGGCAGACCTGATCAACGACAGCACCTGCGCCGTGATTGTCGAGCCCATTCAGGGGGAAGGCGGCGTCGTGCCCGCCGAACCCGCCTTCCTGCGTGGGCTGCGTGAACTGTGCGATAAACATGACGCACTGTTAATTTTCGACGAAGTGCAGAGCGGCGTGGGCCGGACCGGCGCGCTTTACGCTTATATGCACTATGGCGTGACGCCGGACGTGCTAACCAGTGCTAAAGCGCTGGGCGGCGGGTTTCCTATAGGGGCGATGCTGACGCGCGAGGATCTGGCTCAGGTCATGGGCGTAGGTACCCACGGAACGACCTATGGCGGCAATCCGCTGGCGGGCGCAGTGGCCGGAAAAGTCATGGAACTGATTAACCAGCCTGAAGTGATGGCCGGTGTCACGCAACGTCATGACTGGATTGTCGCGGCGCTAAACGACCTTAATCAGCGTCTGCACCTGTTTAAAGAGGTGCGCGGGCTGGGGTTACTGATCGGTGCCGTGCTCAGCGACGACTTTGCGGGCAAGGCGAAACAGATCAACCTTATCGCCGCGGAATATGGCGTCATGGTGCTGATTGCCGGAGCCAACGTGGTGCGCTTCGCGCCTGCGCTCAACATCAGCGAGCAGGAAGTGAAGACCGGCATGGCGCGTTTTGCCCAGGCGTGTGAACACCTGCTACAAGGAAAGGCATCATGATGGTGATCCGTCCGGTCGAACGGGACGATCTCAGCCAACTGATGGAACTGGCGGCGAAAACGGGCGGCGGGCTGACCTCGTTGCCGGTTGACAGCGCCACCTTACAGGCCCGAATTGAGCGATCGCTGCAAACCTGGCAGGGCAGTTTGCCGCGGGCCGAGCAGGGCTATGTGTTTGTACTGGCCGACAGCCAGGATAATCGTGCGGTGGGGATCTGCGCCATTGAGGTTGCGGTTGGGCTGCAGGAACCCTGGTATAACTTTCGTGTAGGAACACAGGTGCACGCCTCGAAAGAGCTGAACGTTTACGCCGCCTTACCGACCTTATCGCTGAGTAACGATCATACCGGCAGCAGCGAACTCTGCACGCTGTTCCTGGATGCCGATTACCGCGATGGCAAAAACGGTTATCTCCTGTCGAAATCCCGTTTTCTGTTTATGGCGAACTTCCGTGAATACTTTATGGAGCGGGTGGTTGCCGAAATGCGCGGCGTCAGTGATGAGCAGGGGCATTCACCGTTCTGGGACAGCGTGGGCATTCACTTCTTTTCAATGGAATTTCGCAAAGCCGATTTTCTGAGTGGCACTGGGCAAAAAGCCTTTATCGCCGAACTGATGCCCAAGCACCCGCTTTATCTGCACTATCTGACGCCAGAAGCGCAGGCCGTTATTGGTCAGGTACATCCCAAAACGGCCCCCGCGCGTGCGGTGCTGGAAGCCGAAGGCTTTCGCTATCGCCAGTATATCGACATCTTCGATGGTGGCCCCACGCTGGAGTGCGATATCGACGACATTCGTGCGGTGCGCGAAAGCCGGGTACTGACGGCTCAACGGGGGGATGCGCCACAGGATGCGCCGCTCTGTTTAGTCGCGAATAGCGATTATCACCAGTTTCGTGTTGCACTTTTACCTGTCGAACCCATGGCGAAAAGTGTTCAGCTCAATGATGAACAGCTGCAGGCGTTACACTGCCAGCCGGGCGACAGCCTGCGCGTCGTGACGCTGTGGAGCGAGGAGAAAAAAGCATGACGCACCTGATTAACGGACACTGGCTCAATGGCGAGTCGGTGCATTTTTCCAAACAGGATCCGGTCAGCGGTGAAATCCTGTGGCAAGGTTCAGCGGCCTCAACGGCGCAGGTGAGCGCGGCCTGCCAGGCGGCGCGGGCGGCATTTCCGGCATGGGCGAGACAGCCGTTTGCCGCGCGTCAGGCCCTGGTCGAACGCTTTGCGGCAGAGCTTGAGGCACATAAAACGGCCCTGGCCGAGTGTATCGCGCAGGAAACGGGCAAGCCGCGCTGGGAAGCCCTGACCGAAGTCACCGCAATGATCAATAAAATTGGTATTTCAGTGAAGGCCTATCATCAGCGCACCGGGGAACAGCAGCAGGGCGACAGCGCCTTGCGTCATCGTCCTCATGGCGTGCTGGCGGTATTTGGCCCCTATAACTTTCCGGGACATTTGCCCAACGGGCACATTGTGCCGGCCTTGCTGGCGGGAAACTGTGTTGTGTTTAAACCCAGCGAACTTACGCCTGCGACCGCAGAAAAAACAGTGCAGCTGTGGCAGGCGGCGGGCGTACCTGCCGGCGTCATCGGGCTGGTCCAGGGCGGCCGTGAAACCGGTCAGGCGCTGGCGGCGGAACAGGAGATTGACGGGCTGCTGTTTACCGGCAGCGCGCATACCGGTTATCAGTTACATCGCCAGTTTGCCGGGCAGCCGGAAAAAATGCTGGCGTTGGAAATGGGCGGTAACAATGCACTGATCGTTGAAGATCCAGCGGATATTGAGGGCGCGGTGCATGTTGCGATTCAGTCGGCGTTTATTACCGCAGGTCAGCGCTGTACCTGCGCCCGACGTTTGCTGGTCAGGCGCGGTGCTGCAGGCGATGCCTTCCTGCAGCGGCTGATCGAGGTGGCAGGAAGGCTGCAGCCGGGCGCCTGGAACGCCAGTCCCCAACCTTTTATGGGCAGCGTCATCTCCTGCGCCGCTGCCGAAAAAATTTATGCCGAATGGCAGCAGCGCGTCGCGGCGGGCGGCAAGGTGCTGCTGACGATGCGCTGGCCCGATCGCCAACAGGCATTATTAACCCCGGGGATTATTGATCTGACGGCGGTGGACGGTCTGCCTGATGAGGAAGTGTTCGGGCCGCTGCTGGGCGTGATCCGTTATGACGATTATCCTCAGGCAATTCGTCTGGCCAACCAGACGCGCTATGGTCTGTCATGCGGCTTGATTTCGCCCTCGCGTGCACAGTTTGAACAACTGCTGCTGGAAGCGCGGGCCGGGATCGTGAACTGGAATAAACCCCTGACGGGCGCCGCCAGCACGGCACCTTTTGGCGGTATTGGTGCATCGGGCAACCACCGTGCCAGCGCGTGGTATGCGGCGGATTACTGTGCCTGGCCGATGGCCTCGCTGGAATCACCTGAGCTTAGCCTTCCTGAAGCCTTATCGCCGGGCCTCGACTTTTCGCCGCAAGGAGCCCGTTAATGAAAGCCATTGAAGCGAATTTCGACGGTCTGGTCGGGCTGACCCACCATTATGCGGGCTTGTCATTTGGCAACGAAGCCTCCACGCGTCACCAGCGACAGCCGTCGAACCCGCGCCTGGCGGCAAAGCAGGGCTTGTTGAAAATGAAAGCCCTGGCCGATATGGGATTCGTTCAGGGCGTGATACCGCCCCATGAGCGGCCTAATATCGCCGTGCTGCGTCAGTTGGGCTTTAGCGGCAGCGACGCACAGGTGCTGGAAAAAGCAGGGAAAACCGCACCGGCGCTGCTGTCCGCAGCGAGTTCAGCCTCGGCGATGTGGGTGGCAAATGCCGCCACGGTTTCGCCTTCTGCCGACAGCGCCGATCGTCGTGTGCATTTTACCGTTGCCAACCTCAATAATAAATTTCATCGCGCGATTGAAGCCCCGGAAACGGCGGCGCTGTTGCGGGCCATATTTCGCGATCCGGCCCATTTTTCCGTGCATGATGCGCTGCCTCAGGTCGCGCTGTTTGGCGATGAAGGCGCCGCCAACCATAATCGTCTGGGCGGCGATTATGGCGATGCTGGCGTACAACTGTTTATTTACGGTCGTGATAACCAGTCTGGCTCGACCCCGCAGCGTTATCCTGCCCGACAAACCCGCGAGGCCAGCGAAGCCGTCGCCCGTCTTCATCAGCTTGCCTCCGACAAGGTGATCTTTGCTCAGCAAAATCCGGAGGTCATCGATCAGGGCGTTTTCCACAACGATGTCATTGCGGTCAGCAATCAGCAAATGCTGTTCTGCCATCAGCAGGCATTTGTCGATCAGCCCGCTTTACTGCGTCTCTTGCACGAATGTGTTCCGGGGTTTGTCGCGCTTGAAGTGCCAACCTCCCGGGTTTCCGTGCAGGATGCGGTGAGCACCTATCTGTTTAACAGCCAGCTTCTGACCCGTGCCGACGGCAGCATGATGCTGGTGCTGCCCGAAGAGTCCCGCCAGCATCCTGGCGTATGGCGCTACCTGAGCGAGCAGGTAGAACGCGATGGACCGTTGCAGTCATTACAGGTATTTGATTTGCGGGAAAGCATGCATAATGGCGGTGGACCGGCCTGCCTGCGTCTGCGCGTGGTGTTAACGCCAGATGAGCAACGGGCGGTGAATCCTGCGGTACTGATGAACGATCGCCTGTTCACCACGCTCAACCAGTGGGTCGACCGTCACTACCGCGACAGGCTAACGCAAGACGATTTAACCGATCCGCAATTGCTGCAGGAAGGGCGGGTTGCCCTTGATGAATTGACCAGACTGCTAGACTTAGGAAATGTGTATGCATTTCAGCAGTGAAGCAGGCGCTGCCATGAGGGCTGCCCGCTTCCGGTTTTAAGGAGGAACGATGCAGGACTTTTTACAGCAGACGCTGTCTGGTGAAGCACCGCGTAAGCGTAAAGGTGAGACGGCGCATCTTCGCTGGCAGTGGTTGTATCACGGTATTCTTCTCATGGAGCCCAAAACGCCGGTTAAACAGGCGCTGGTGCTTTCTGCAGGGGTTCACGGCAATGAGACTGCCCCTGTAGAAATGCTTAACCAGCTCATCACTCCCTTACTTCAGGGCGAGAAGCCGCTTCAGCAGCGCATGCTGGTGGTATTGGGTAATCCCTCGGCGCTGCGCGCAGGAAAACGCTATGTGGCCTACGACATTAACCGACTGTTCGGTGGACGCTGGCAGCAGATTGATGACGGGGATGAGGCGCGGCGAGTGCTGCGGCTGGAACAAACGCTGGAGAATTTCTGGCAACTGGGCGAGTGTGATGAAACCCGCTGGCACCTTGACATGCATACGGCCCTGCGCGGTTCTTATCACACGCGTTTTGGCGTAATGCCCAGAAACGATCGGCCATGGCCGGCAGCGTTTTTGCACTGGCTGGCGGTAGCCGGACTGGAGGCGCTGGTTTTCCACCGCTCGCCAGCGGGCACCTTCACCCATTTCAGCTGTGAGCATTTCGGCGCAGCCAGCTGTACGCTGGAGTTGGGGCAGGCCCGGCCCTTTGGCGAAAACGATTTAACCCAGTTTAGCGCGGCTGCCCAGGCTCTGGCAGCATTGTTGTATGGCGAGACCTTACCGGAAGCGCAATCCGTTCCGCGCCGCTATCGGGTAAGCCAGCAGATCACCCGCCACAGCGAGAACTTTCAGCTTCATATGAGTGATGACACCAAAAACTTCACCGCCTTCCCGCAGGGGGCCTTACTGGCTGAAGACGGGGAAAAACGCTATTTCGTGCAGCAGGCGCGGGAGTATGTATTGTTTCCTAACCCGCGTGTTGCGCTGGGGCTGCGGGCGGGCCTGATGTTGGTTGAAGAAAGCGAACAAACCCAGGCATTGCCTCTCTGACCTTATCCAAATAAAAAGGCGGAAGACACCTTCCGCTTTACTGCTAAAGGCATTACAATTCTCCACGATTTATCCGAAATCTCCTGATTATTCATACTCTTTTTCAATTTCTCACCGCTTTCTTCTTAATCCCTCCATGATTGCCTGAATTGTGGCTTTTGCGCTTTCACGCTTTTACTCTCGCTCGCAGTAATTGACGTTCAGCGTCGTATGCTTGTTTCCGAAGACGCGACAGAGTGCTGTCGTTACGAAACTGAACAAGTGAATAAAAAGGACACTGTGATGCGTAAATTAACTTCTCTGTTACTGGCTTCTACTCTGGCATTTGGCGCGGCATCGGTTGTTCATGCTGAGGCAGATAATCTGACACCGCCACCGGCAGGCACGGAAAAGCCGATGCATAAACCAATGCGGCACGGTATGGATATGATGTTCGGCGGTCTGAATCTGACCGCCGATCAAAAAACCAAAATGCATGAAATTATGAAAGAGCGCCGTGGTGAAATGCAGCGTCCGTCACTGGATGAGCGTCGTGCAACCCATGCCATCATCGCCTCTGACAGCTTTGATAAAGCCCAGGCTGAAGCCCAGGCAGACAAAATGACGGCCAACGCGAAAGCAAACGCGGTTGCCATGATGGAAACGCAGAATAAGCTGTATAACGTGCTGACGCCGGAGCAGAAAAAACAGTACAACGCCAATTTTGAAAAGCACCTGACTGAAAAACGTCCGATGCACGGCAAACTGGCGCCTGCACCTGCACCCGCGCAATAAGCTGTACGTTAATCAGTAAACACGGTTGAAGACCGCCGGCCTTGTCCACGTGATGTGGGCAGTGTCGGCGGTTTTTTTTATGTTAGAGGGGAATAACAGGGTAGTTGCCAGACAGCACCGGGGTGCAGAGAATTTTGTAGCCGTCATGATCGAATCCACCTTTGCCACGTTTAAGGGCTTTTGCCTCTTCGATCGTGTTTACCGAGCCCAGATAAAACCAGTGATCGATAACGTGGATCTGCGTCATGTGTTTGCCTTCCTCCACCAGCGCCACGGCACCCTGCCACGGCCAGCAGAATACCCGCACGCTCTCCAGCGCAGACAGCAGCCTGTCCTGATGATCGCTGACGGGCTCCTTGCCACAGCAGGCCCCGGCACAACGGCGCAGGGCAGAGCGGAAACAGCCCCGGCTGGCACTCACCGCTTCCAGACCGAGTAAACCGTGGCAGAGCTGATATTCATCGGCGAGCTGTTTCAGGCGTTCCAGCGCGGCAAAACGACTGCGGTAAAGCCCAAACAGATTCGGTGACTGACTAAAATCGACGTCACGGGCATAGACGACGTCCGGTTTACCCTCTGGAGTAATGCGCAGCGAACAGAGCTGGCGGTTTTTGCGCAGACGTTTATTAAACAGGGGCTGCTGCGTTTTGATCATCTGCGCTTCCAGCAACAGCGCACCGAGATCGCCCGCCGTAGGGATCCAACTGACGCGCCGCGACTGTCGCAACATCTTTGCTTCGTCAGGCGTACGAAAATGGGACATCACACGCGAACGCAGATTCACACTTTTGCCGATGTACAACGGCAAGGTCTCGCTGTCGCCATGAAAGGTATAAACGCCGGGCTGATTGGGCAGGCCTTCCAGCCATTCACGCAAATGCTCCGGGTATTCATAAATGGTTGCCGCGTCAAATTCGAGGCGATGGGTCGCTGCACGTCTTACCAAAACGGACTCCTGTACTGGTTGTCCATACAGTGTAACAGGCAGGTTAAACGTTCGCCAGTCTGAGATTTATAAACGTCGGGTCGCCAGCCAGCAAAGTAGCGACCCGGCGGTAATCAGGGCGACGCCCTGCCAGAAACTCACCGCCGGCACCAGGTCCAGCCACAGCGAGGCCAGCAGCGCCGAGAGCACCGGCGTGAAGTAGGATGCGGTCGCCAGCAGCGTCAGGTTGCCATGCTGGATACCATAGTTCCAGGCTGAATAGGCAAGCGCCGTCGATGCGCCCATAAACAGCACTTCTGCAGCAGCCGTCAGGCTAAACTGCATGGTTTCCTGAGGGGTGAACAACGCGAATTTGAGCCACAGCGCCAGAGCCGTCACCACAAAAAACAGGGTGACGCCGTTGCTGCCACGTGCAAAGCGGCGCGTGATGTTGTTGTAGAGTGCCCACGTTAATGCCGCAATAAACGCCAGCAGGTAGGCTGTGGGATTGCGGGTCATATTCTGCGTCATCTGGCCCAGTACATCTTCGTTGGTGCCCTTCATCACCCAGATGATTCCGCACAGGGAAAGCAGCAGTCCGGGCCACAGCCACAGGCGAAAACGCTGTTGATTAAGCGGAATGGCCAGCAGGATGGTCAGACATGGCCAGAGATAGTTGATCATCCCTAGTTCCAGCGACTGTTGACGGTTGCTGGCGAGACCAATCGCCAGCGCCAGGCAAATTTCATAGCCGACAAACAGGGTGCCGCCCACAAGCAGATAGCGCCCTGGCAGGGAACGCGGATGGGGGATGCCGCGCGTGAGGCACAGTAAAATCGCTGTCGTGGAATAAATCAGCGCGGCGCCGCCGGTCGGGCCAAACGCCTCACTGACGCTGCGCAACAGGCCAAGGGTGGTGCTCCAGAGCAGAATCGCACTCAAACCAATTAAGGTTGCGCGTGATAAGTTAGCAGGCATAAAACTCAACGTTTAAAGGAGCCGCCAGCGGGCAGCGAGCGCGAAGTATGCTAACGGTAAGCATGTAGCCTGTCCATCAGGTATTCCCCCACGGGAACCTGTAACAGGCCCTGTGCGGAGCAACGTTTTTCCCTCAACGCCCTTCATGAATGGCCTGATTAACAGGTTGCATAACGCCTTTTGCCGATCGCAATCCAACCCGTTGGGGCTTTCCCTCTATTGACGAGCCTCGCAAGCGCATCAACCCTGCGCAGGCAAAGGGGAATGACCACAGGATTAGGTTTCATGGATTTCCGTCCGCGAGCGCCAAAACAGGGTGGAACGTTAAGAATTGGTTAAGGATTTATTACAGTGCGTAACGATGTGTTTTTTTATGAGTCATGATAACAATAACTTATTGTTTTTCAAATGATTCATCCACGTTAAATGCTTAATAAACAATGCCTGTTTTGGGCGCTGTTATCACCTTTTTATGTCGATAGTTAAGGTCTGCGTCTGAAATTTTTAGACGAATTAACTGTTTTAATTACAACCAGGTGAAAAATATGACTATAACACAGCGGCTTTTACTGACCTTTTCTCTTCTCTGCATGGCGCTGATAACCATGGTTATCGTGGCGATTTCTGTCGCGGACGGTTTTCAATACCGTTTCCAGTATGTGCAGGAAAATACTCTTCCTTCTATTACTGATATCGCCAAAATGGTTGATGGCAGCAACGCCATTATCATCGCGCTCTACCATCATCAGAGCATGACCGATCCCGCTAAGCAGATGCAGATTGAGAAAGAAATCAACGGTGTCTTAAACCATATTTCGCTGCTCAACCAGAATTACCTTAAGAACGATATTTCCAGTGAGGAAGATCGACAGATGACCGAAAAGGCATTTGTCACCATTAAAAAAATTGAGGCGGATCTGCCTGCTTTTCTCACCGCCTCACGCGCACAGAACGATGCGGTTTCTTTGTCGATGCTGCAGGGTAATAGCGGTATCGGTGCGGTAACCCGACAGCTGATTAACGATTATCAGAAACAGCTGCAACTGAATGTGGATATTGGTAATCAACTCCGTAAAGAAAATGACAGCACCTATCGTCATACTTTACTCATTCTGATTGCCGGCTCAGCTTCAGCCATACTGCTTTTGGGCTTTTTTACGCTTAAAACCATTTTGGCTATTCGTCGTCAGCTCAACGCGATGCGCCACACTATGGAAGCCGCGAGCGAAAATCTGGATCTGACATTACGTGCAGATGACGCTCGCGGAGATGAAATCGGCCTGACGGCAAAGGCATTTAACCATTTGGTGGAAAACGTTGCCCTGTCCCTCAGCGCAGTAGAAAGCGCGGCGCAGTCGGTCAGCACGGCTTCCGCACAAATTTCTGCGGGCAACGAAGATCTCTCCTCCCGTACGGAAGAGCAGGCTGCCTCCCTGGAACAGACGGCTGCCAGCATGTCTGAGTTGAGTGAAACAGTGCGTCAGACGGCAGAAAATACACGACTTGCCAGCCAGCTTGCCCAAAACGCGCGTGATATCTCTGAAGACAGTGCGTCACGCGTGAAGGCGATGCTGATGACCATGGGTGATATCCGTACGAGCTCGACAAAAATTACCGATATTATCGCGTTGATTGAAGGTATTGCATTCCAGACCAATATCCTGGCGCTTAACGCGGCGGTTGAAGCGGCGCGGGCAGGCGAACAGGGGCGTGGTTTTGCCGTGGTGGCAGGGGAAGTGCGCAATCTGGCTCAGCGATCGTCTTCTTCTGCCAGGGAGATCAAAGCGCTTATTGAAGCTTCTATGCTCCATGTGGAAGCCGGCTCGAATCAGGCAGAAGGCGTGGGTAACAATATTACGCGCATGACAGACGCGGTCCGTCAGGTGACCGATTTAGTCGATGAGATTTCGGTTGCTGCAAACGAACAGTCTCAAGGGATTAATCAGGTGCACCTGGCCGTAAACCAGATGGATGATGTGACGCAGCAAAATGCCTCTCTGGTTGAAGAAGCGTCTTCTGCATCCCGTTCATTAATGGATCAGGCCTCAACCCTCAACCAGCTGGTTGCTACCTTCACGCTCGCCAAAACGCAGCGCCAGGCACCGATCCAAAGCAGCAGGGTCGGACGTGCAGACCGCGTGCCACTTCCTGCCCGCAACGCGATGGCAGCGGCGGGTGACGCTGACTGGCAGCGTTTTTAATCGGGAACCTATTACATGGCAGCGCCCGGCTACTGAGCTGACCGGGCGCGATGTTAACGGATAAAGACGAGGGGGATTATTTCCAGAAATCGTCGAAAACGGTCACAGGCGGACGACGCTTGTGCTCGGTTTTCAGGTACCAGCCTTCAATGATCTTCGCGCTTTCCGGCGCAATGGTTTTGCCTTCCAGATAGTCATCGATCATGTCGTATGTCACACCCAGCGCGACTTCATCCTGCAGGCCAGGACGATCGTCTTCAAGGTCGGCGGTGGGTTTTTTCAGATAGAGATGCTCGGGACAGCCTAGGGTTTTCAGCAACTGTTTTCCCTGACGTTTATTCAGGCGGAAGATTGGGTTGATGTCACTCCCGCCGTCGCCATATTTGGTGAAGAAACCGGTAACGGCTTCTGCGCCGTGGTCGGTACCGACCACCACACCTTTGGTCATGCCGGCAATGCTGTACTGCGCTTTCATACGTTCGCGGGCTTTTTCATTACCGCGGATAAAATCGGACAGGACGATGCCCGCGTCTTTCAGCGCCCGCTCGCTGGCCAGCACCGCTTCTTTAATGTTGACCACCAGCGAGCGATCCGGCTGGATAAAGGCCAGTGCATCCTGACAGTCCTGCTCATCGGCCTGCACGCCATAAGGCAGGCGCACCGCGATAAAGGTATAGTCCTTATCGCCCGTTTCTTGCCGAAGTTCCGTTATTGCCATTTGGGCCAGTTTGCCGGTCAGGGTTGAATCCTGTCCGCCGCTGATACCGAGTACCAACGTCTTAACGCCGCTGTGACGGGTTAAGTACGCTTTTAGGAAATCAACGCTAGTGCGGATTTCCTGTTGTGGATCGATAGTCGGCTTAACGCCGAGTGCGGTAATGATTTCCTGCTGCAGTGACATCAACATCTCCTCAAGTCTGTCGCTCGTTGGCACAATACAACGCCTGTTTTAAAGCTAACGCGCATCCCTGTAAACAACAAGCCAAAGCGACAGCTGTTTTTATCAGGGCAGGCGGAATCACAGGGTTTTTGCACCGGATGCCGGTTTTTTCGCCAAAGCCATAAACGTCAGTATAGCCAGCATGTAGCAGCCAAAAACGGTCAGCGTCATACTGATTACTGATGTTCCTCCGATGCCCGTCACCGGTACGGCAATGGCCCCCAGGGTAAACATCGTCACGCCAATCACGGCTGAAGCGCTACCGGCGCGCTGCCCCTGGCTTTGCATCGCCAGTGAGGCCGCCGTCGTGGAAATCACGCCGTTACTGGCAACGGTAAAGAACAGGGCCAGCAGTAACAGCGGCAGGGGAGCATGACTTATTCCCGCGATCAGCAACAGGCTGGATGCCACGCCTGCCAACGTCAGCCCGCCTTTTAGCACCCGAAACTCCCCCCACAGCGGACAGAGCCGGGCGCTGGTCTGAGAGGCGATGATTAGCCCGAAACCGTTTGCGGCAAAGCAAAGGCTGAACGCCTGCGGTGACAGGCCATAACGTTCCTGCAGAACAAACGGCGAGGCGCCAATATAGGCAAACATGCCCGACATCATCAGCCCCTGCGTCAGACAAAATCCCATAAAAGGGCGATGGGTAATAACCTGGCCCAGCGCCGCATAGGCAGAAAAGACCGATCCCTGACTGCGTCGCCCGGCGGGAAGACTTTCATGCAGCTTCCCGCGCGCCAGCAGGATAAGTAAAACCGCGACACAGCCCAGCACCACAAAGATACCGCGCCAGTTCAGAAAGGTCATGAGTGCGCCGCCCAGTACAGGCGCAGCGACAGGCGCCAGGCCGTTTACCAGCATTAACAGGGCAAAAAAGCGGGTAAGTTCATGACCACTGTACATGTCACGAGCAATTGCCCGTGAGAGCACCGCTCCGCCTGCGCCTGCCAGTCCCTGAAACAGGCGAGCCAGTAGCAACTGGTTAATGTCCTGCGCCAGCGCGCAGCCCACCGAGGCAATAAACAGCAGCACCAGGGACAATGTCAGCGGGCGCAGGCGGCCAAATTTATCGCTCATCGGCCCGAAAAACAGCTGCCCGGCTCCCAGTCCGAGCAGCCCGGCCGTCAGGCTGAGCTGTGCCGTTGAGGTCGATGTCTGAAGATCCGTTGCCAACTGGGGCAGCGCGGGCAGGTACAGGTCAATGCACAACGGCCCCAGCGCGGCGAGCAATCCCAGTGTAATGGCATAAACCAGGCGGTTTGGTGATGAAAGCTTCATGTATCCTCTGTAGGTAAAAATGTGACATTGTCACTTTTAAGGGTTGTTACCAGGGCAGGCCCGGCAAGCGTGCTGTCTCACTTATTGGCGGCTGCGCAAAGGTCATCTCGGGGCATGTTATCAAAGCATCCTGAGCGAGTTGAGTTTAAGTCTGTCATTAACTTGAAAAAAACCGTTTTATGTTCCAGGCTTTTCAGCACATGGACAAAAAACGAGGAACAACAAGATGAATAAAGTGATGGGATGTATCGCTGCGGCGCTGACGCTGGCTGCGCTCTCTGGTTGTACGACTTACGATCGTGCCGAAAGCTACGTGACTAAGCCGGTGGTTAAGGACGTCAAAAAAGGCATGACCCGCGAGCAGGTACGCCAGATTGCTGGCCCAGCTTCCACTGAAATCACCATGGTGCATGCACGTGGTACCTGCCAGACCTACGTTATCGGCGAGCGTGACGGTAAAGCCCAAACCTATTTCGTCAGCTACAACGATGTAGGCCGCGTGATGAACTACGGCTTCCAGAGCTGTGCTGAATACGACACAGACCCGCAGGTTAAGCAGTAATTAGCCGCTTTAAATAAGAAACGGCTCGCCATTGGGTGAGCCGTTTTTTTTATAGCTACAATCCTGCCGGTCGGGGCACTTCAATGTAGCTGCCGTTAATTTCCCGCTGATAGTAGTGCCCGTCCTGCACATAAAAGCGCCTGCCGTTAAAATCCAGCACTCTCATGCCCGTTTCGTAGGTTTGCACAGGCGGCTCAACCACCACGTACTCTTCTCCGTGACGCTGATAATAACTGCCGTTAAGCAGGTAATACGTTAATCCGCCAATCAATACCGCCGTTGCGGCCAGCGGCAGAACATGGAAGTGATCGGGGCCGTGCCAGCGCGGTGCCGGACCATGCCAGCCTGGGCCGGGTCGCCAGTGTGGACCCGGGCCCCAGTCGCCGGGACGAGCAAACGCGTGAGTGGGCGCGACAATTGCTAGCGCCAGTAATGAGGCGATAACCGTTTTCATGAGCATTCTCCTGCAGTTATTACCTGCAGAATTCTCTTTTTGCTGCGTAAAGACAAGGGGAAATGCTGTGCATTATTGCCCGTTTACCACGCTTAACGTTTTCTTAACGGGAACAGGATGATGATGAAGAAATAAGGAGAAGATAAGACAAAAACAGAGAGAAAGACCTGGCGGCGGACGCCAGGTCTGGCGTGATTAGCTGTGCTCTAATTCACTGTGCTCGCTGCGCTCTAAAACGCGTTTATCGGTCAGGCCCAGCCAGCGACTGGTGAGCGATCCTGCGGTCATTGAGCCATTGACGTTTAACGCTGTTCGTCCCATGTCAATCAGAGGCTCAATGGAAATCAGCAGCGCGACCAGCGTGACCGGCAGCCCCATCGCAGGCAAGACGATCAGCGCGGCAAAGGTCGCTCCGCCGCCGACACCGGCTACGCCTGCTGAACTCAATGTCACAATGCCGACCAGCGTGGCAATCCACAGTGGATCAAAAGGATTGATGCCGACCGTCGGGGCGACCATCACTGCCAGCATCGTCGGATAAAGACCGGCACAGCCGTTCTGTCCAATGGTGGCACCAAATGAGGCCGAGAAGCTGGCAATCGATTCAGGTACGCCAAGGCGGCGGGTTTGCGCCTCCACGTTCAGTGGAATGCTGGCGGCGCTGGAGCGGCTGGTAAAGGCAAAGGTCAATACCGGCCACACTTTGCGGAAGAAGCGCATAGGATTGATGCCGTTGACCGACAGGAGCAGCGCATGAACCACAAACATAAGGGTCAGGCCCAAATAGGATGCCACAACAAAGCTGCCCAGCTTGATGATGTCCTGCACGTTGGAGCCGGCAACGACTTTGGTCATCAGCGCCAGCACACCATAAGGTGTCAGCTTCATAATCAGGCGAACCAGCTTCATCACCCACGACTGCAGCGTATCAATGGCGGTCAGTACCCGCTGGCCTTTGACCTCATCATCCTTGTGCAACTGCAGGGCAGCCACACCCAGGAACGCGGCGAAGATGACCACGCTGATGATGGACGTCGGGCTGGCACCGGTTAAGTCGGCAAACGGGTTTTTAGGAATGAATGACAGGATTAACTGAGGTACTGTCAAATCAGCGACTTTACCAACGTAGTTGCTCTGAATCGCGCTCAGGCGAGCCGTTTCCTGGGCGCCCTGTACCAGACCGGTCGCGTTAAGGTGAAACAGGCCGGTGACAAAAACGCCGATCAGGGCAGAAATTGCTGTTGTAAACAGCAGTACGCCGATGGTCAGAAAACTGATTTTTCCCAGTGAGGAGGCATTGTGCAGGCGGGCGACGGCGCTGAGAATTGACACGAACACCAGCGGCATCACAATCATCTGTAACAGCTGAACATAACCGTTACCCACGATGTTAAACCAGCCGATAGAGGCTTTAACGATATCGCTGTTGCCGCCATAAATCAGCTGGAGCGCGAGGCCAAACACCACACCCAGCACCAGGCCAGTCAGAACCTTTTTCGACAGGCTCCAGTTTGCCCGGCCAAGGCGCGACAGCAAAAGCAGTAGCAGCACAAATGCCACGACGTTAAGCGTAAGAGGAATATCCATAGCAACTCCGATGTAATGCAGCATTCCCTGGTCAGGAGAGCAGCAGAGGTTTGATCGTAAAGATACGTATCCAGAAATGGTAACAGTTAGAAATCGCGCAATCTTATATCCAAATGGAATAGCTTATAACCTTACCCTTTTTGCCGGGCAATTAACGCTCAAATTGCGCAGAAATGAGACGGCTAACGCCATTTTGTAAGGTGTCGAATACCTGGGCGGGCCAGCCATTTTCACCAAATGAAGGCATCCCTACCGGGAACCACAGAGCGTAACCGATCAGGCATAAACAGAGCGCTCGCTCCAGTTGATTGCCTTTCTGGCTGTTCAGTACCGGCAGGCGAAAACGCCAGCGGCAGGGCCAGAGTAGTGGAACGCCAGCGGGAGTAAGCATATCCGCCACAATATGGCTCAGATAACCGAGCGTCATGCCCTGCAATACATCGGCCGGGAGGGGCCAGCTTTTCGGTACGTTAATCTGAAACAGCCACAGGCTGGCCGCCACCGCAAGCAGGCTGTGGGTAAATCCCCGGTGACCAAAGGCCCGCGCAATAGGGTGGGACAGCCAGCGAAGCCGCTGTCCTAACAGAGATTTGGGATGATCGATATCGGGAAGCAGGCAGGTCAGTAACGTGGCCGGGATCAAATGCCACCAGTCTGCGTGCGCCATCACCGGCGTGAGTTCGGCCCGTTTGGCAAAAATAGCGCTGGCAACCGCAAAAAAGATATGGCCCTCGGCCGTCATGATAAAACCTGGCTGCAAAAACTGTCGATGCATCCAGTATAGGGATTTATCCAGTAAATGAGAACCTGTGACGCTGTAACGAAGCGTTAATTTTTTAAGCCTGTGCAACAGGTTACAACACAGGCACGATTACCCCAGTAAATGGGCGGGCATCAGCTGTGTCAGATTGCTGAGTTTAACATCGGCCAGTGCCCAACGAGCATCTTCCTGATGGACGGCAGCCGGCACGACGATGGCGCGCATCCGTGCCGCTTTGCTCGCCACCATTCCGTTAACGGAGTCTTCCAGCGCGACGCAGTTTAACGGATCGATGCCCAGCGCCTCCGCCGCATTAAGGTACACCTGAGGGTGCGGCTTGCTGTAAGGCAGGTTCTCCGCCGAAGACAGCACGTCAAACCAGGGCCGCAGGTTGAACATCTCCAGCACGGCTTCCAGCATAAACAGCGGCGAGGCCGAGACCAGGCCGGTTTTTAGCCCCTGCTGCTTACATAACCTCAGGGCCGATTCAACACCGGGCAGCAGAGGACGTTCTGTCGCAATCAGTTCCATCACGCGGGTAATAATGCGCTGGGTAATCTCCTGCTGCGACGGACCGGTCCAGGGCAGCGTTTCATACCACATGCGCACGGTTTGATCGATGCGTAGCCCAAGCGTATCGGGCAGCGTATGACGGCGCGTTAAATCAACGTCCAGGGTGGAAAAGATATCCATTTCGGCCCGATCCCAGAGCGGTTCCGAATCAATCAGTAATCCATCCATATCAAATAAAGCCGCGTAAACCGGGCGGTGGTAAGACATATGGCGCTCCCCTGTAAATAATCCCGCTACCTTACCACGAACGCAGGCGGGGGTTAACGAGAGCCTTGCCGGGCGCAGCCTGCTCTTTTTTTTGGGAAAATTCCCTGAGGGCAGGTTAGACTGAAGGCTAACAGGATTTTGGGTTCAGGAGATATCATGACCTATCAACAGGCTGGCCGTATTGCCATCCTTAAACGCGTTGTCGGCTGGATAGTTTTTTTACTGGCGTTGCTCTCCACGATCATCTCACTGCTGAGTTTTCTCTTTAAACACAGTGAAAAGAAACCCGGCATTGATGCCGTGATGCTCGATTTTATTCATGTCATGGTCGATATGATTCGTTTTAACACGCCGTTTCTGAACATTTTCTGGCACAACTCGCCCGTGCCGGAGTTTAACGGCCAGATGAACCTGGGGTTCTGGCTAATCTATATTCTGATCTTCATCGGGCTGGCCCTGGAAGCGTCAGGTGCGCGTATGGGGAGGCAGGTTCGCCATGTCCGCGAAGGCATTGAAGACCAGATGATCCTCGAACAGGCGAAAGGCAGCGAAGGGCGCACGCGTCAGCAGGTGGAAGAGAAGGTGCGCATTCCTCGTCACACCATTTTTCTGCAGATTTTCCCGCTCTATATTTTGCCCATCGTGATTGTTATCGCCGGATATTTTCTGCTTTCGTTACTCGGTTTTCTCTAACCGGTCAGGCCGGTTTAGCCTGGCCGGCCGCCAGCGCGTCGTCGTCCAGTAACTGACCTACGGCAAACTGCGCGGCCCCCAGCCAGTTGCCGCCGAACACGTTGGCCCGGTTTAGCAGATAATAAAGCTGATAAACCGGCTGGCGCTGTGAGAAGCCATCCGGCAGTGGCCAAACCTGATTATAGCCGTCGAAGATTTCTCTGGGCAGATCGTTAAACCAGCTCAGCATCGCCAGATCACATTCTCTGTCGCCCCAGTAACAGGCCGGATCAAAAATCCATGGCCCGTTCTGGCTGGCTGCGCAGTTGGCGGGCCACAGATCGCCATGCAGCAGGGAAGGTTGCGGGTGATGGGAGGCCAGGGTGCGCTGCACACAGTCGACAATCAGCTCGGCATTGCCGTAGAGAATGCCTTTCTCGGCGGCAATTTGCAGCTGCCAGCCGATACGCTGCTCTGCAAAAAAGACTGACCAGCGCCGTAGCCAACTGTTTGGCTGAGGTGTGGTGGTCAGGTTGTTATCGAAATCAAGACCAAACTGCGGTTGTTCGCTCCACTGATGCAGATGTGCCAATTGCTGGCCCAGCTGCAGTGCGCTGTGCGCATCGAGAGGCTGAGGCTTGATGTATTCCAGCAGCAGAAAGCTGTAGTCGCGATCGCTGCCCACCCCGTAAACCTCAGGGACGCGGACGGTCTGCGTTCGGCGCAGCAGGGCGAGTTGATCGGCTTCCCAACTGAACAGCGAAACCTTATCGCGGCTGTTGCATTTGACAAAGACATCCTGCTCACCATAGCGAATCAGCCAGGCGGGATGTACATCGCCACCGGGGAGCTCGTGGCGTTGGGTAATATCGGCGTCACCAAATTGCTCGCTTAACAGACGACTAATGGCTGACCACATCGGGTTATCCTCTTTATTCGCTGCCTGAATTCGATTGTAACGCGTTAGCACTGCGCAAAGTCTGCGCCTGCGCACAGACTACTCTGTTGAACGTGCTGCGTCGCGCAGAAAATCGTCAAGCGTGGTGAGCGTCACGTCGGGCGTTTGCCCCAGCGCGCTTTCGCCCGCGGCAATGACCTGCTGTTTTAAATCCTCCTGCGTAAGCGTAGTCACAATGCCAAAACTGTTGGTGCCAAGCTCATGCGGGTTTCCCTTGTCATCCATCAGCGTGGTAGAAAAGCCGCCGGAGGTCATCGCTCCGGTTAACGTCAGCACGTCACTGAGACCGGTTTCCCGGTAATGAAACGTGACGACATAGCGGTGTAAATCCCCGTTGCTCATTCTGCACCTCGGTATGCTCAAATAATACACAGCGTAGTACAGGGTGAAAAAACAGGCGAATAATGAAGGAGATGAGGCGTAAAATCAGATCAATCTGTGTGCAAATTTCGCTGATATTCCAGGCAAAATCCTGTGTAAATCTTGTAAATGAAAAGATGCCATTTGCCAAAAATGGCTCTATAATGCGCGCCGAAATCAGGTTAACGCCTAGTGAATACGCGGCGTTACGCTAAAGTATGCCGTTCTGAGCGAATTCATGTTTTTTTACAAAAGTTACCGTAAATTGCATTGATCGCATTGGGAAACCCTTCAGAATCTTCGTTTTTAAAACTGCTGCACGGATCACATTTAATGAAAGCCTTTAACAAGCTGTCTGCTGTTCTTTTGCTCTCTGCCGGAGCGTTTTGTCACCAGGCGCTGGCCGATAATGCTGTCTTTACCGCAATGGATGACCCTTCAACGGCGAAAAAGCCTTTTGAAGGTTCTGCTTCTGCGGGTTACCTGGCACAAACCGGTAACACCACCAGTTCATCATTGACCGCGCAAACCAATATGACCTGGTACACAGAATCAATGGCCTACAGCTTGTGGGGTAACGCCGCAAACACCTCTGCCAACGATGAGCGTTCTTCGGAAACCTACAACCTGGGTGCCCGTTCGCGTTACAACATGAGCGCCTACGACTACCTGTTTGGTCAGGCAAGTTGGTTGAGCGATCGTTATAACGGCTATGATTCTCGTGATGTGCTGACCGCCGGTTATGGTCGCCAGATTCTGAACGGCCCGGTGCATTCACTGCGTGCTGAATTCGGTCCGGGTGTGCGTTACGACGATTACCGCGACGGCGATCATAAAACGCAGGGGCTGGCTTACGGCGCTGTGAGCTATCAGTGGCAACTTACCGACACCACTAAGTTCATTCAGGGTGTTTCCGTACTGAGCTCGCTGGGAGAAGACACCACGGTGAACTCAGAAACGGGTTTACAGGTTGCTATTAACGATCACTTTGCCCTCAAGCTGGCCTACAACGTGACCTGGAACAACAACCCACCGGCTTCTGCACCAGACCGTACCGATACCCGAACTTCCGTCATGCTGACCTACGCGATGTAACAGGCGTCAGGATGTCTGAAAAAGCGCGGTCTGGCACAGTGCCTGGCCGCTTTTTTTCGATCTCTCTGAGGCTTAGCGACAAACGCATGGGTTTTGCTCGCGCCTGAAAACTGCTATTATCCGTCCCGCATTACACTCCTGGCGACATTCCGACAATGTGGGTCTGACATAACGCCAGGTCAATAACACTACTCAATTTTGTATGTAAGCTTTCGTGTGGCTTACCACTGCAACTAAGGACATTCTATGCCTGTAATTACGCTTCCTGATGGCAGTCAGCGCTCATACGACCGCCCTGTCAGCGTCATGGATATCGCGCTTGATATTGGTCCCGGTCTGGCAAAAGCCTGCATCGCCGGACGAGTTAACGGTGAACTGGTTGATGCGGTCGATCCCATCACCGACGACGCGTCTGTTGCCATTATCACTGCCAAAGACGAAGCGGGTCTGGAGATCATCCGCCACTCCTGCGCGCATCTGTTAGGCCATGCGATTAAGCAGCTGTGGCCAGATACCAAAATGGCGATCGGTCCGGTGATCGACAACGGCTTCTATTATGATGTCGATATCGATCGTACCCTGACCCAGGAAGACATTGAGCTGCTGGAAAAACGCATGCATCAGTTGGCCGAGACCAACTACGATGTTGTGAAGAAAAAAGTCAGCTGGCAGGAAGCGCGCGATGTCTTCGCGGCGCGAGGTGAAGTCTACAAGACCACCATCCTGGATGAGAACATCAGTCATGACGATCGCCCCGGGCTGTATCATCATGAAGAATATGTCGATATGTGCCGCGGTCCGCACGTACCGAACATGCGTTTCTGTCACCATTTTAAACTGCAGAAAATCTCCGGCGCATACTGGCGCGGCGACAGCGACAACAAAATGCTGCAGCGCATTTACGGTACAGCATGGGCAGATAAGAAACAGCTGGCGGCTTATTTACAGCGTCTGGAAGAGGCGGCGAAGCGCGACCACCGTAAAATTGGTAAGCAACTCGACCTCTATCATATGCAGGAAGAAGCGCCGGGCATGGTTTTCTGGCATAATGACGGCTGGACAATTTTCCGTGAGCTGGAAGTGTTCGTCCGCAGTAAGCTAAAAGAGTACCAGTATCAGGAAGTTAAAGGCCCGTTCATGATGGATCGGGTGCTGTGGGAAAAGACCGGCCACTGGGAAAACTATAAGGATGCGATGTTCACGACCTCTTCTGAGAACCGTGAGTACTGCATCAAACCGATGAACTGCCCAGGGCACGTCCAAATTTTTAACCAGGGGCTGAAATCGTATCGCGATTTGCCGCTGCGTATGGCTGAGTTCGGTAGCTGCCACCGTAATGAACCTTCAGGTGCTTTGCATGGCCTGATGCGTGTGCGGGGCTTTACCCAGGATGATGCGCATATTTTCTGTACGGAAGATCAGCTGCGTACCGAAGTGAACAGCTGTATCCGCATGGTTTATGACATGTACAGCACCTTTGGCTTTGAAAAGATTGTGGTGAAACTGTCCACCCGTCCTGAAAAGCGTATTGGTTCTGACGAAACCTGGGATCGTGCAGAAGAAGATCTGGCTGCGGCGCTCAATGAAAACAACATTGAGTTTGAGTACCAGCCGGGTGAGGGCGCGTTCTACGGCCCTAAAATTGAATTTACACTATACGATTGCCTTGACCGCGCCTGGCAGTGTGGAACGGTTCAGCTAGACTTTTCCCTGCCTAAGCGTCTGGATGCCACCTACGTGGGTGAAAACAACGATCGTCAGACGCCGGTAATGATTCACCGTGCGATTCTGGGTTCGATGGAGCGCTTCATCGGTATTTTGACCGAGGAGTTCGCCGGTTTCTTCCCAAGCTGGCTGGCGCCGATGCAGGCTGTGGTAATGAATATTACCGACGGTCAGGCAGAATATGTTGAGACTTTGACACGTAAATTGCAGAATGCTGGCATTCGTGTGAAAGCGGACTTGAGAAACGAGAAGATAGGCTTTAAAATCCGCGAGCACACATTACGTCGCGTCCCTTATATGTTGGTCTGTGGTGATAAAGAGGTGGAAGCTGGCAAAGTGGCCGTTCGCACCCGCCGTGGTAAAGACCTTGGGTCGATGGACGTCGATGTGTTTGTTGAGAAGCTGCAGCAAGAGATTCGCAGCCGCAATCTTCACCAATTGGAGGAATAAAGTATTAAAGGCGGAAAACGAGTACAACCTACGCGTCCGAATCGCATCAACAGTGAAATTCGCGCAACAGAAGTGCGCTTAACAGGCGTTGAAGGCGAGCAACTTGGTATTGTAAGTCTACGCGAAGCTCTGGAAAAAGCTGAGGAAGCGGGTGTAGATTTAGTTGAAATCAGCCCGAACGCCGAACCGCCGGTTTGCCGCATCATGGACTACGGCAAGTTCCTCTATGAAAAAAGTAAATCTTCTAAGGAACAGAAGAAGAAACAAAAAGTTATTCAGGTTAAGGAAATCAAATTCCGTCCTGGAACCGATGATGGCGACTATCAGGTCAAACTACGCAACCTGATTCGCTTTCTGGAAGAAGGCGATAAAGCCAAAATCACGCTGCGTTTCCGCGGTCGTGAGATGGCGCACCAGCAGATCGGTATGGAAGTGCTTAACCGCGTCCGTAAAGACCTGTGTGAAGATCTGGATTTGGCCATTGTCGAATCCTTCCCTTCGAAGATCGAAGGCCGCCAGATGATCATGGTGCTCGCTCCTAAGAAGAAACAGTAGGCATTCAAGTAGCAATGACCGCGCAGCGCTTGCGTTGTGCGGTTTGTTGTTCGCCTGTCTGGGTCATGTTATCAACAATGCGAAGTGGATATTTTTTAAAATGCCAAAGATTAAAACTGTACGTGGCGCGGCTAAGCGCTTCAAGAAGACCGCTTCTGGCGGCTTCAAGCGTAAACACGCAAACCTGCGTCATATTCTGACTAAGAAATCTACTAAGCGTAAACGTCACCTGCGTCCGAAAGGCATGGTGTCTAAAGGCGATCTGGGTCTGGTTATTGCCTGCCTGCCGTACGCATAAGTAAATTTTTTTAATTAATTCAGAATATTAAACAGGAGAGCTAAATGGCTCGTGTAAAACGTGGTGTAGTTGCTCGCGCACGTCACAAAAAAATCTTAAAACAAGCTAAAGGTTACTACGGTGCACGTTCACGTGTTTACCGCGTTGCCTTCCAGGCTGTTATCAAAGCTGGTCAGTATGCTTACCGCGACCGTCGTCAACGTAAGCGTCAGTTCCGTCAGCTGTGGATCGCGCGTATCAACGCAGCAGCGCGTCAGAACGGTATGTCTTACAGCCGTTTCATCAATGGTCTGAAAAAAGCAGCCATTGAAATTGACCGTAAAATCCTGGCCGACATCGCCGTATTCGACAAAGTGGCATTCACTGCACTGGTAGAAAAAGCGAAATCAGCGCTGGCGTAAGTCAGTTGAAAAAGGGAGCTTGCTCCCTTTTTTATTACCTGTAACCTGAGCAAAAGATTGACTTTTTCGCCGCTGCGCATTTCAATAGTGCCGTTGGAAATCATGACAAGGTAACGCAAGCATGAATGCTGCTATTTTCCGTTTCTTTTTTTACTTTAGCGCCTGACAATCAGGGGCTTTTGCGCATAAGAAAAGAAACGAAAAATCGCGCTGAAAGCCTCCCACGTGGAGGCTTTTTTTGTTTTTGGCGCTGGCATATTGGACCGGCAGGTCCCAACAAGTACTAACCAGCCTGACTGGAAAAAGAGGAAAACATGTCCCAACTAGCAGAACTGGTGGCGAACGCCACGGCGGCCATCGACGGGGCGACCGATATCGCCGCCCTTGACGCGGTGCGCGTCGAATATCTGGGGAAGAAAGGGCATCTGACATTACAGATGACCACATTGCGTGAATTGCCAGCGGAAGCGCGTCCTGCGGCCGGTGCGGTGATTAACGAGGCTAAACAGCAGGTAACGGATCGTCTGAACGCGCGTAAAGAGGAGATGGAGTCTGCGGTCCTTAATGCCCGTCTGGCGGCAGAAACCATCGACGTTTCCCTGCCGGGACGCCGTATCGAAAACGGCGGCCTGCATCCGGTGACCCGCACCATCGATCGTATTGAAACGTTCTTTGGCGAGCTGGGCTTTGCGGTAGTGACCGGTCCGGAAATTGAAGACGATTATCATAACTTCGATGCGCTCAATATTCCGGGCCATCATCCGGCGCGTGCCGATCATGATACTTTCTGGTTTGATGCCACGCGCCTGCTGCGTACGCAAACCTCAGGCGTGCAAATTCGCACTATGAAGAACCAGCAGCCGCCTCTGCGCATTATTGCGCCGGGCCGCGTGTACCGTAACGATTACGATCAGACGCACACGCCGATGTTCCACCAGATGGAAGGGCTGATCGTCGATAAGAATATCAACTTCACCAACCTGAAAGGCACGCTGCACGATTTCCTGAACAACTTCTTTGAGGAAGATTTGCAGATCCGCTTCCGTCCTTCCTATTTCCCGTTTACCGAGCCGTCCGCTGAAGTGGATGTGATGGGTAAAAACGGCAAGTGGCTGGAAGTGCTGGGCTGCGGCATGGTGCACCCCAATGTTCTGCGCAATGTCGGTATCGATCCGGAAGTCTATTCAGGCTTCGCCTTTGGCATGGGCATGGAGCGCCTGACCATGCTGCGCTACGGCGTGACCGATTTACGCGCATTCTTCGAAAATGATTTACGTTTCCTCAAACAATTTAAGTAAGGGCAGGTTATCCAATGAAATTCAGTGAACTCTGGTTACGCGAATGGGTAAATCCAGCCCTTGACAGTGCGGCCTTATCTGAGCAAATCACCATGGCCGGCCTGGAAGTGGACGGCGTTGAGCCCGTTGCGGGCGCGTTTCACGGCGTCGTGGTCGGTGAGGTAGTGGAATGCGGTCAGCACCCTAATGCCGACAAACTGCGTGTGACCAAAATCAATACCGGTGGCGATCGGCTGCTGGACATCGTCTGCGGCGCACCAAACTGCCGTCAGGGCCTGAAAGTCGCAGTCGCCACCGTGGGTGCCGTGCTGCCGGGCGATTTTAAAATTAAAGCGGCTAAGCTGCGCGGCGAACCGTCCGAAGGCATGCTGTGCTCGTTCTCTGAGCTGGGGATTTCCGACGACCACAGCGGCATTATCGAACTGCCCGCCGATGCGCCGATTGGCACGGATATCCGTGACTACCTGCAGCTGGACGACAACACCATTGAAATCAGCGTCACGCCTAACCGCGCAGACTGCCTGGGCATTATCGGGATTGCCCGCGATGTTGCGGTGCTGAACAGCCTGCCGCTTAACGCGCCGGTCATTGAGCCGGTTGCGGCGACGATTGCTGATACGTTACCGATTAGTGTCGAAGCCACCGCTGCCTGCCCACGCTATCTGGGGCGGGTCGTGAAAGGCATCAACGTCAGCGCAGCAACGCCGCTGTGGATGAAAGAGAAACTGCGTCGCTGTGGTATTCGCTCTATCGATCCGGTCGTTGATATCACCAACTACGTGTTGCTCGAACTGGGCCAGCCAATGCACGCGTTCGATCTGGACCGCATCGACGGCGGTATCGTCGTGCGGATGGCGAAAGATGGTGAGGCGCTCACGCTACTGGATGGCACAGAGGTGAAGCTCAGCAGCGATACGCTGGTGATTGCCGATCATCAGAAAGCCCTGGCGATGGGCGGCATTTTTGGTGGTGAACATTCCGGTGTAAACGGCGAAACGCAAAATATTTTGCTGGAGTGTGCCTGGTTCGAACCGCTGGCGATTGCGGGCCGCGCACGCCGTCATGGTTTGCACACCGATGCATCACATCGCTACGAGCGCGGTGTGGATTCTGCACTGCAACACAAGGCGATGGAACGCGCGACTCAGCTGCTGCTGAGCATCTGCGGCGGTGAAGCGGGCCCGGTTATCGATCAGACGTCGGCGGACGCCTTGCCGCAACCGGCCACGATCACGCTGCGTCGTGAAAAGCTGGATCGGCTGATTGGTCATGTTGTCAGCGATGAGCAGGTCACGGATATTCTGACGCGCCTGGGTTGTCAGGTCAGCGTAACCCCTGGGGAATGGCAGGCGGTCGCCCCCGCCTGGCGCTTCGATATGGCTATCGAAGAGGATCTGGTAGAAGAGATCGCCCGCATTTATGGTTACAACAACATCCCGGACGTGCCGGTTCAGGCCGGTCTGGTCATGACAAAGCACCGTGAAGCTAACCTGTCGCTGAAGCGAGCAAAAATGCTGTTAGTGGATAAAGGCTACCAGGAAGCCATCACCTACAGCTTCGTGGACCCGAAAGTACAGCAGTTGCTGCATCCGGGTGAAGAGGCGCTGCTGCTGCCCAGCCCGATCTCCAGCGACATGTCCACCATGCGTTTGTCACTGTGGACTGGCTTACTCAGCGCGGTGGTCTATAACCAGAACCGTCAGCAGAGCCGCGTGCGTCTGTTTGAGAGTGGTCTGCGATTTGTTCCTGATACTCAGGCGGATCTCGGTATTCGTCAGGATCTGATGCTGGCAGGCGTGCTGAGTGGCAACCGCTATGAAGAACACTGGGATCTGGCGCGTCAGACCGTTGACTTCTATGATTTGAAAGGTGATTTAGAGTCGTTGCTGGATTTAACCGGCAAGTTGAATGCGATTAGCTTCCGTGCAGAGGCGAATCCAGCGCTCCATCCTGGACAAAGTGCGGCAATTTATTTACAGGATGAACGAATCGGATTTATCGGAGTGGTTCATCCCGAGCTTGAACGTAAGCTGGATCTCAACGGTCGTACCTTAGTCTTTGAACTGCTTTGGAATAAGGTCGCAGACCGCGTCCTGCCTGATGCGCAAGAGGTTTCACGCTTCCCGGCAAACCGCCGTGATATCGCCGTTGTTGTGGCCGAAAATGTGCCGGCAGCAGATATCATCGCAGAGTGTAAGAAAGTTGGCGTAAATCAGGTAGTTGGCGTAAACTTGTTTGACGTGTACCGAGGTAAGGGTGTTTCCGAGGGCTATAAGAGCCTCGCAATCAGCCTGATTTTGCAGGATACCAGCCGGACACTCGAAGAAGAGGAGATTGCCGCGACGGTTGCCAAATGCGTTGCGGCATTAAAAGAGCGATTCCAGGCAACCTTGAGGGATTGAACCTATGGCGCTTACAAAAGCTGAGATGTCAGAATACCTGTTTGAGAAACTCGGGCTGAGCAAACGTGACGCAAAAGAGTTGGTGGAGTTGTTTTTCGAAGAGGTTCGCCGCGCGTTGGAAAATGGAGAACAGGTTAAACTGTCGGGGTTTGGTAATTTTGACCTGCGTGACAAAAACCAACGTCCGGGCAGAAACCCAAAAACGGGAGAAGATATTCCCATTACTGCGCGTCGCGTAGTGACCTTCCGTCCAGGGCAGAAGCTTAAAAGTCGCGTTGAAAACGCCACACCAAAAGACAGTGACTGATCCCAGTGTTTCAAAAAGGCCGCGCAAGCGGCCTTTTTCATTTCTTTTTTTCGCAATCCTTTTACAATCAATCCTCTGTCATTCTGGCTAATTCTGCTTATGTCCCAGCTTGAACAACTTGCTCTGCACAGCGATCGCCGCAGTAAAGCCTGGCTTTTGGGTCTCGGCAGCCTGCTTCTGGTGTTATTTATCCTCAGCCTGTGCGCGGGTGAGCGCTGGATAAGCCCCACACAATGGTTCAGCGACAGCGGCAGGCTTTTTGTCGGCCAGCTTCGCCTGCCGCGCAGCCTTGCGGTTATCCTGGTGGGGAGCGCGCTGGCTCTGAGCGGCGTTGTCATGCAGGCGTTGTTTACCAACCCACTGGCCGAACCCGGGCTGCTTGGCGTTTCCAACGGGGCCGGCATTGGCCTGGTCGCGGGCGTTCTGTTGAGCAGCGGTTCGCTATGGAGCCTCAGCTTTTCGGCAATGGCCGGTGCGCTGGTCGTTACCCTGATTCTGTTGCATTTTGCCCGGCGTCATTTATCCGTCACGCGTTTGCTGCTCACTGGCGTTGCGCTGGGGATTATTTGCAGCGCGATCATGACGTGGGCCGTCTATTTCAGCAGCAGCCTCGATCTGCGCCAACTCATGTACTGGATGATGGGCGGCTTCAGCGGTATCGACTGGCGCTATGGCTGGATGATGCTGGCGCTGCTGCCGGTTATCCTGGCGCTCACCACAGCGAGCAGGGTGCTTAACTTACTGGCGCTGGGGGAAACGTCAGCCCGCCAGCTTGGGTTGTCACTGTTTTACTGGCGTAATCTGCTGGTGTTGGCCACGGGATGGCTGGTTGGCGTCAGCGTGGCGCTTGCTGGCGCAATTGGCTTTGTGGGCCTGGTGATTCCGCACCTGCTGCGGCTGGTGGGGCTGAATGACCACCGTGCGCTGCTGCCGGCTTCGGCGCTGGCGGGAGCCAGCGTATTGCTTGGCGCGGATATTATTGCCCGCCTGGCGCTGGCCTCCGCTGAGTTACCCATCGGCGTGGTCACGGCAACGCTCGGCGCACCGCTGTTTATCATCTTGTTAGTCAAATCGTCACGTCAGCTTTAGCTGACATACATGCATTAACCACAGGAACTCCGTATGAGCATTTATCAAACTGAACTGGTTACACTGGATGGTGAGAAAACGGCGCTGTCCTCCTGGCAGGGACAGGTGCTGCTGGTGGTCAACGTGGCCTCTAAATGCGGCTTAACCCCACAATATGAAGCGCTGGAAAATATTCATAAAGCCTGGCATGAGCAGGGCTTCAGCGTGCTGGGTTTCCCCTGCAACCAGTTTCTGGAGCAGGAGCCAGGCAGTAGCGAAGAAATCAAAACGTTTTGCAGCACGACCTACGGTGTGACGTTTCCGATGTTCGAAAAGTGTGAGGTCAATGGTGAGCATCGTCATCCGCTTTATGCACAGCTGGTCGCGGCGAAACCCGAGGCCGTGCGTCCGGAAGAGAGTGGTTTTTATGAGCGCATGGTCAGCAAAGGACGGGCTCCCAAAGCGCCGGGCGATATTCTGTGGAACTTCGAAAAATTCCTGATAGGGCGTGATGGCAGCGTTATTCAGCGTTTCTCACCGGACATGTCGCCAGAAGATCCCATTATTCTGGAAACGATCAAACAGGCGCTGGCAAAGTAAGTGTTGCTTAGCCTGGAAAATGCAGCCATCCCCGGACGGCTGCAACCGGTGAGCGGCACGATGCAGGCCGGGCAACGGGTGCATCTGGTGGGGCCGAATGGCGCAGGGAAGAGCACACTGCTGTCAGCCCTGGCGGGATTGGAACCCTTTACCGGCCGCGCCACGCTACTGAATACCGCCCTCGTCAGTTGGACAGGCCCGGCGCTGGCCAGCGTGCGCAGCTGGCTGCCTCAGCAACAGCTTCCTCCGGGGCAGATGCCGGTTTACCACTATCTGCGGCTGCATCTTTCGTCTTCCACCTCGCCAGATGAAGCCCGGCTCGCCACGATACTGTCGCGGTTGCAGTTGGATGATAAATTAGCCTGGCCATTGACCCAGCTCTCCGGTGGTGAGTGGCAGCGGGTGCGGCTTGGCGCGGTAATGATGCAAATCGATCCGCAGATCAACGCCAGAGGGCAATTACTGATCCTGGATGAGCCCATGACGGCGCTGGATGTTGCTCAACAAAAAGCGGTGGACGATCTGATTAGTGAACTCTGTGCCGCAGGAGTTTGCGTTGTCGCCAGCAGTCACGATCTTAACCATAGCTTATGGTATGCCAATCAGGTCTGGCTGTTACATCAGGGCCAGGTGGTGTTGCAGGGCGAGCCTGCGGATGTCCTTCGGCCAGAACAGCTTTCGCCCCTGTACGGCATTCCGTTTCGTCAGCTCATCTTAGAAGGACGGCCTCTGCTGACCGTTTTGCCCTGAGACTTGCCACCTGGCGCGCTTTGCCGCTACATTAATCCGGTTACTCTTTATTAAGGATGAGCTGTGATGCGCATGGGGTTGCTGTTATTCGCTTTATTGCTGGTGGGCTGTAGCCATCATGCACCGCCCATTAACAGTCGCCTCTCTGACTCCATCACCGTGATAGCGCAACTCAGAGATCAACTGGGAAGCTGGCGGGGCACGCCTTACCGTTATGGTGGCATGAGCCGCGGCGGGGTGGACTGTTCAGGCTTTGTCTACCTGACGTTTCGCGACAGGTTTGATCTGCAACTTCCCCGCACCACTTCCGCACAAAGCGATATTGGCACCCGCATCAGCAAAGACGATCTCTTGCCCGGTGATCTGGTGTTCTTCAAAACGGGCAGTGGTGAAAATGGCCTGCATGTGGGCATTTATGACACGGATAACGCTTTCATCCATGCGTCCACCAGTCAGGGCGTAATCCGCTCTTCGCTGGATAATGTCTACTGGCGGAAGGTCTTTTGGCAGGCGCGCCGCATCTAATTTCTCCGCTGGAAAACCAGTGGGTTTGTGCGGATTAAATCAAAAAAAAACGGACCTGGAAAAATATTCTTAATTCGGATTTAACCGGTTCGTTTTATTTATAACACCGGACCTAAGAATGTTTTTCACGGTTAACAGAATTGTTCCTGGAATTATTTGGCTTAAAGTTTATTTTTTTAGCCTAACGGTAATGAAGCGATAAAAATATCCATCTCATCAGTCCTTTGCTACTATTGCCAGTATGTTTTTAATCATATACGATGCACTATCGCCACATATTCTGGCTGTAAAATGAAAATTCACCTGTCTGCCGACTACCAGTCGGAAATTTGGTTTTATGCCGCCTGTTCTCAGGAAGGGCACTTAACCGCCATTGAGCTGGCTACGCAGTTCGTGCACGAGAGTGCGCCGATCACGTTGCCGCAGGATGTTCTGTTGCCTCAGCTTGATGAGACACAGCGCCTGCGCCTGCTGCAGCGCCAGATCTCGCTGCTGGAAAAACACCAGACGTTTTTTGAAACCCATCACCTGCTGGCTTTTATGCCTGTCGATGAGGGCATGGCGAACACCATTCTCGAGAGTGAGTTTCTGACGCGCAAAATAAAACAGCTTCCTTTTATAATGCTGGATATCAGCGAAACGTTTCTCTCGCTGAATTTGGGAAAAAATAACCCATTACTCGCCGCGTTAAATCGTGAGTTTAAATTGTCTCTGTCCCATTTTGGCGCAGGGAAATCCTCCACGACAGCCGTTTACGATAATCTGTTTAGCTGTATCAGACTGGATAAACACTTTATTCACTCACTGTCTAAACGTGCTTCTTTTTTACCATTTATGCAGAGCATCATCGATAATTTCCGCAGCCATTGCGATCGGATGATTATTTGTGGTGTGGATGATGAAATTTTACTGGATAAAGTTAGCCAGCTCAGTAACGTCCACCTCCAGGGCGCGCTGTTTCCAGTGGTTAAATCAGACGCCTTTGAGACGTTAATCTACTCTGAGCAATTCCTGCACACTCCCTGATACTCGCACGCCTGCCGCCTGTCCAATCCTGGTCATCAACGCTACACTGTGGGTTTTATCACACGATACCCGGTGTCGTTGGGAGAATTGATGATCTTTGATAACAGCTGGTTTCGTGAGCTTCCTGGCAGCTATACCGCGTTAAACCCTACGCCACTTGCGGGCGGCCGACTGCTGTATCACAACGCGCCGCTGGCGAAGGCAATGGCACTGGACAGCGCATTGTTTTCCGGGCAGGGCCATGGCGTGTGGTATGGTGCCGCGTTATTACCCGGCATGGCACCGCTGGCCCAGGTCTACAGTGGGCATCAGTTCGGCGTCTGGGCCGGTCAGTTGGGTGACGGCCGCGGTATTCTGCTGGGCGAACAGCGGCAGGAAGACGGTCGCAGGCTCGACTGGCACCTGAAAGGTGCCGGGCTAACGCCTTATTCGCGCATGGGCGACGGTCGTGCCGTGGTACGCTCCACGGTGCGTGAATTTCTCGCCTCTGAAGCGCTGCATCATTTAGGCATTCCCACCACGCGCGCACTCACCCTTGCCGTTAGCGACGAGCCCGTTTACCGCGAGACCGCCGAACGTGGCGCGATGCTGATGCGTATTGCACCGAGTCACCTGCGCTTTGGGCATTTCGAACACTTTTTTTACAGCCAGCAGCCGGAACAGGTCAAACAGCTGGCAGACTATGCCATTCGCCACCACTGGCCGCAGCTGGTGGATGAGGCCGATCGTTATCAGCTGTGGTTTGCCGATATCGTGCTGCGCACTGCGCGACTGATCGCCCAGTGGCAAAGCGTGGGCTTCGCTCATGGCGTAATGAATACCGACAACATGTCGATCCTCGGCCTGACCCTCGATTACGGTCCCTATGGTTTTCTGGATGACTATCAGCCGGATTATATCTGCAATCACAGCGATTATCAGGGCCGCTACAGCTTCGAGAATCAGCCCATGATTGGCTTATGGAACCTCAACCGTCTGGCCCATGCGTTATCGGGGTTAATGAGTACCGAACAGCTCAAACAGGCCTTAAGCGGCTATGAGAATGCGCTGATGCGCGTCTGGGGAGAGCGGATGCGGGCGAAGCTGGGCCTGCTGACGGCCGATGCCGGGGATAATGAGATTCTTACCGAATTACTCAGCTTAATGAGTCAGGAACGCAGCGACTATACGCTCACGTTCCGTCTGTTAAGTGATACAGAGCAGGCGGAGAGCCGTTCGCCACTGCGGGATGAATTTATCGATCGTTCTGCTTTTGATCGCTGGTATCAGCGCTACCGTCAACGCCTGCTGCAGGAGCAGGTTGGCGATGCCGAACGGCAGCAGGTGATGAAAGCCGCCAATCCAGCCGTGGTGCTGCGTAACTACCTTGCTCAACAGGTGATAGACGAGGCGGAGAAGGGAGAGAGCGGCGCGTTGGCGCGTTTACATCAGGCGCTTCAGCAGCCCTTTAGTGACGCGGCGGCCGCTGAATATCGTCAACGGCCACCGGACTGGGGCAAGACACTGGAGGTCAGCTGCTCAAGCTGATTTACAGACGGTGAGAAACCGCCTCAGCTAACAGCGCAAGGACCTCTTCGCTGTCCTGCCAGCTGAGGCAGGGATCGGTGATCGACTGACCGTAAGTCAGGGGTTCACCGCTCACCACTTTTTGATTGCCTTCCTCAATAAAACTTTCAATCATTACCCCGGCAACGGCGCGAGAGCCGCTTTTAATCTGCCCGGAGACGTCCCGTGCAACATCGCGCTGACGGCGATGCTGCTTGAGGCAGTTGCCGTGGCTGAAATCAATCACCAACTGCTGCGGCAGACCAAACTCAGCTAAACAGGCAGCGGCTTCGGCAACGTCGCCTGCATGATAATTAGGCTGTTTGCCGCCACGCAGAATCACATGGCCGTGCGGATTCCCGCTGGTCTGGTAAATCGTCATCTGACCTTGTTTGTCGGGCGACAGAAACATATGGCTGGCACGGGATGCACGAATGGCATCCACGGCAATGCGGACGTTTCCATCTGTTCCGTTTTTAAAACCGACCGGGCAGGAGAGCGCCGAGGCCATTTCACGATGGATCTGGCTTTCGGTGGTCCGGGCGCCAATTGCCCCCCAGCTAATCAGATCGGCAATAAACTGGCCGATCACCATATCCAGGAATTCGGTGGCGGTCGGTAAACCCAACGCATTGATATCAATCAGTAGCTTGCGGGCGATGCTGATGCCGCGATTAACGTCAAAGCTGCCGTCCAGATCGGGATCGGAAATCAGGCCTTTCCAGCCCACAACCGTGCGTGGTTTTTCGAAATAGGTGCGCATCACGATTTCCAGCCGATCCTGATAACGCTCACGCAGGGCGACCAAACGCTGAGCGTAGTCCAGCGCGGCGACCGGGTCATGCAGCGAACAGGGGCCAATCACCACCAGCAGACGGGGATCTTCTCCGGTCAGAATGCGGGCAATGCGCTTGCGTGCGGCGGTGATGTTATCGGCCATGGTAGTCGAAAGCGGGTGTTCAGCTGCCAGACTGGCAGGGGAAATCAGGCTGCCAATGCGCGCGGTGCGCAGTTCATCAGTTTTGTTCATGGTGTTCTCTAAGCTTTTTCTTCGCAGCGGTGAAATACCGGGAAGTGATGATGGTCACAATAAACCATTAACCTGCGAATTCAAGCGACAACATGATAATGAAAGTCAAAATGACGGCAGCGGGACGTTACAGCGCCGCCGTCGGCAATTGACTAATACATGCGGCGCGTCAGGCCCATAATATCGAGGATTTTCGTCGCAATCTCTTCCACAGAGTAGTTGGTACTGTTGAGGTAGCGAATCTGGTGAGTGCGAAACAGCGCTTCAACTTCACCCACTTCCAGCCGACACTGGCGCATAGAGGCATAGCGGGTATTTTCTGCGCGCTCCTGACGAATGGCCGCCAGGCGTTCCGGATCGATCGTCAGGCCAAACAGCTTGTGCTGATGCTGACGCAGGGCGGGAGGCAATTTCAGATTATCCATGTCGTCGGCGATAAACGGATAGTTAGCAGCACGGATACCGAACTGCATGGCAAGATACAGGCTGGTGGGTGTTTTGCCGCAGCGCGAAACGCCTAACAGGATCACCTGCGCATCCTCCAGGCCGCGCAACGAGATGCCGTCATCATGCGCCAGCGTGTAATCGATTGCCGCAATACGGGCGTCGTATTTGCCGAGATTGCTGGCATCAAGCCCGTGGGTGCGGTGCGCAACCGGTGCCGGTGACAACCCCAACTCCTGCTGAAGCGGCGCGACCAGTGCCTGCACAATGTCCTGGCAGAAGCCTTCGCTCTGCACAATGATGTCACGGACTTCAGGCGTAACGATGGAAAAAAACACCAGTGGGCGCACGCCGCTTTGCTGATAAAGCGCATTGATTTGCGCCTTAACGGCCTGCGCACGCTGGACGTTTTCAACAAACGGCAGGGTCACGCTCGTGGTGTTAACCGGAAACTGAGATAACACGGCATGGCCTAATACTTCGGCTGTAATTGCTGTCCCGTCGGAAATGTAGAAAACGCTTCTGTCGGTGGTCATAAGTCGTGCCTCGGGCAGGGAAGTCGTAAAAACAAGTGAGATAATATAAGCATGCCTTCAGGGGCAAGTGTAGTCTGGGGCATCGTTTCCCTCTCGCTTTTGCATCATGACGTCACCTGTTCACTCTTTTTTGCGCCATCAACACCGCCTCAGGTGACAGACAACGCCTGTGTTTGTTGCGCAACAAAAACGCCGCATAACAGGCAGTAAAAAAAATAATGAGCTAATTATCAGCGTATTAGCAAAAAATAAGGGCCTTGCGCAACGCTGAAAAAACCAGGCGCAATTCTGAAACTGTGTCTGAGAATCTGCTTTAACGATTCAACAGATCGTGTTTAATCAGACGTTATGCCAGGCTGGATTTGTTAATAGCAGGATTTTCCATGTGCCCATTCATTAATAAAGGATCAGTTCAATGTCCAATAAAGGCGAACAGCCGTTAGTACTTTGGTACAACCAGCTTGGCATGCATGATGTTGATCGGGTGGGAGGCAAAAATGCTTCTCTGGGTGAGATGATTACCAATTTGTCATCTCTGGGCGTCTCCGTTCCCAACGGTTTTGCGACCACCTCCTGGGCCTTTAATCAGTTTCTTGAGCAGAGCGGTCTGAACCAGCGTATTTATGCTTTGCTGGATGACACCAATATTGATGATGTGGATCAACTGGCGAAGGCGGGTAAGCAGATACGCCAGTGGGTAGTCGAAACCCCGTTCCAGCCTGAACTGGAAGCCGCGATTCTTTCGGCCTATGAGCAGCTCTCTGCCGACGATGCTGAGGCATCCTTCGCCGTGCGCTCATCCGCCACCGCCGAAGATATGCCTGACGCGTCCTTTGCTGGCCAGCAGGAAACTTTCCTGAACGTGCAGGGCATCGAGTCAGTCATGGTGGCAGTGAAACACGTTTATGCCTCACTGTTTAACGATCGCGCTATCTCCTATCGCGTCCATCAGGGTTACGACCATCGCGGCGTGGCGCTGTCGGCGGGGATTCAGCGCATGGTGCGATCCGATCTGGCGTCCTCAGGGGTCATGTTCACCATTGATACCGAATCGGGCTTTGATCAGGTGGTGTTCATTACCGCCGCGTTGGGCCTGGGCGAAATGGTGGTACAGGGCGCGGTGAATCCGGACGAGTTTTATGTGCACAAGCCGACGCTGGCTGCGAAACGTCCCGCTATCGTTCGCCGCAACATGGGCTCGAAAAAGGTGCGGATGGTTTACGCCGACTCGCGTGAACATGGCGAGCAGGTGCGCATCGAAGATGTGGCTGAAGCCGAGCGCGATCGTTTCTGTCTGAGCGATGCCGAAGTGGAGGCGTTGGCCCATCAGGCGGTACTGATTGAGCAACACTACAAGCGCCCGATGGATATTGAGTGGGCCAAAGACGGCCACACCGGGAAGTTATTTATTGTCCAGGCGCGCCCTGAAACCGTGCGTTCCAACGGTCAGGTCATGGAGCGTTACAGCCTGCAGGGACAGGGCAAGGTAGTGATTGAAGGCCGTGCGATTGGTCACCGCATCGGCGCCGGTACCGTCAAGGTCATTCACGATATCAGCGAAATGAACCGCATCGAAAAAGGTGACGTGCTGGTGACCGATATGACCGATCCCGACTGGGAACCGATCATGAAAAAAGCTTCCGCCATTGTGACGAACCGCGGCGGCCGTACCTGCCATGCCGCGATTATCGCGCGTGAGCTGGGCATCCCGGCGGTGGTTGGCTGTGGCGATGCCACGGAGCGGCTGAAAGAGGGACATACCGTTACCGTATCCTGTGCTGAGGGCGATACCGGCTATGTCTACGATGAACTGCTCGACTTCGACGTCACCAGTTCGCAGGTTGATACCATGCCGGACCTGCCGCTTAAAATCATGATGAACGTGGGCAACCCGGATCGCGCGTTCGATTTCGCCTGTTTGCCAAACGAAGGGGTTGGTCTGGCGCGGCTGGAATTTATTATCAACCGCATGATCGGCGTCCATCCAAAAGCGTTGCTGGAGTTCGATCAGCAAACCCCTGAACTGCAGAAGCAGATTCGTCAGATGATGAAAGGTTTTGACGATCCGGTTGAGTTTTACATCGCCCGTCTGACCGAAGGGATCGCGACGCTGGGCGCGGCGTTCGCGCCGAAGCGCGTTATTGTCCGCCTGTCGGATTTTAAAACGAACGAATATGCCAATCTGGTGGGTGGAGAACGTTACGAACCCGAAGAGGAAAACCCGATGCTGGGGTTCCGTGGCGCAGGCCGCTATGTCTCCGAGAGTTTCCGCGACTGTTTCGCGCTGGAGTGCGAAGCGGTGAAGCGCGTACGCAACGAGATGGGGCTGACCAACGTGGAAATCATGGTGCCCTTTGTGCGTACGGTCGATCAGGCTCAGGCGGTGGTAGAGGAATTGGGTCGCCAGGGACTGAAGCGCGGCGAGAACGGGCTCAAGGTCATTATGATGTGTGAAATCCCCTCGAATGCCCTGCTGGCCGAGCAGTTTTTACAACACTTTGACGGTTTCTCCATCGGCTCTAATGATATGACTCAGCTGGCGCTGGGGCTGGATCGCGACTCCGGCGTGGTATCGGCCTTGTTTGATGAGCGTAATGAGGCGGTCAAAGCGCTGCTGTCCATGGCGATTCAGGCGGCGAAAAAACAGGGCAAATACGTAGGAATATGCGGTCAGGGGCCGTCAGATCATCAGGATTTCGCGGCCTGGTTGATGGAGCAGGGCATCGACAGTCTGTCTCTGAATCCGGACACCGTGGTGGAAACCTGGTTAAGCCTGGCGGCGCTAAACAAACCCGCCTGAGGTGATGGATAACCTCCGATGCCAGAAGGCCAGCGCAAGCTGGCTTTTTTTTTTGCTTTTTGACAGGCAAAAAAAAGCCCATCACAGGGGATGGGCAAAGACTACACACAGCAATTCTTTACGCTACTCAGGGGAAATTAGGGCGTTTAGAAATCAGTAACTTGATTTCCAACATAGGAAACATGGTATTCACACGGCTCGCTGGCGTCTTTAAGAATCCTCTTATTAGTTTAAAGGAAATAATATTTTGACGGCTAGGGAGAGCGTTTCGGACCGTTATTATGTTTAGAAAGTAATCATTTTAAGGCGGAAGAGGGGCTAAAGGCGTGAAACATGCGTTTTATCTTAAAGTACGCTAATGAAAAAAAGGCTGGCGATATCTTAATCAGCCAGCCCACTTAACGAGTACTAATCATATAAAAGGAGGGATCAGGGCTTTTGCTCCGGTGATTCACTTACCACGCTTAGCGGATCGGCCTGCGGCGCAGGCACTTCATGCATCCAGACAGAGACCAGTCGGTAAGAGACAGCCAGCACAACGGGCCCGATAAACAGGCCGATCATACCAAACGCGATTAATCCCCCTATAACGCCGGACAGAATCAGAATCAGCGGCAGATCGGCGCCCATACGAATCAGCACCGGCCGCAAAATATTGTCCAGCGTGCCCACAACACAGCTCCAGATCAGCAGTACCGTGCCCCAGGTGGTGTCTCCACTCCAGTAGAGATAAACAATCGCGGGCACCAGCACCAGCAGCGGGCCGATCTGCACCAGGCAGCAGAGGATCATCAACACGGTCAGCAATGTGGCGTAGGGGATACCGGAAACGGCTAACCCGATACCGCCCAGTACGCCCTGCACCAACGCAGTGACGACAACGCCCAGCGCCACCGCGCGTACTGCCTGTCCGGCCAGCAATACGGCAGCATCACCGCGTCGGCCAGCCATGCGCCAGGCAAAATGCCGGATGCCCTGTGCCGCCTGCTCACCGCGCCAGTAGAGCAGTACGCTGAACAACAGCATCACGGCCAGGTGAATCATAAAACGGCCAAAGTGCCCGGCCTGCGCCACAAAAAAACCGGTGGTACGGCCAACATAAGGTTGTAACTTCGCCATGATCGCTGCGCCGCCGCCCGCCACCAGTTTCTGGTAACTGGCATACAGTTTCTCACCCACCATGGGAATATCGTTGAGCCAGCTCAGAGTGGGTAACATATGTCCCTGAGTCGCCCAGGCGATGACCGGTGCGCTGTTATCTATCAGGCTGTTAACCAGCAGGGCAACCGGGATGATAAACAGCAGGAGCAGCAGGATAGTCATCACAATGACCGCCAGCGAACGCCGCCCCCACAGCAGGCGCTGTATCTTCAGCATCAGGGGCCAGGTGGCAATAACCACCATGCTTGCCCAAGCGAAGCCCAATATGAATGGCTGGACAACCCACAAGCACGCGGCGATCAGGAGTAAAATAAAAATCAGGGTAAATAACATCTGGGGAAGATCAATCTGCCGTTCCAGGCTTTTCATCTTGTGCGTTACCTCATTGGAATTCGTCAACTCAGGGGATGACGCTGCCCCGTAATCATGGGCTATTTCAGGGCGTTTAAACAGGCTTGTAAAGAAAAGGTTTCAGCCCTTCCTGAAAAAACGACAGCGTGGTGGGAAATGTGATAAAACTGAGGATTAAAGCAAGATACAGACGCAAACCAACACAACATCTTTGGTCACATACTCCATGATCCCACAGATTTCTCAGGCACCGGGTCTTATCCAGCGGGTGCTGACATTTCTTGAAACCCTCAAAGCGCAGGGTTTCACCGGCGATACCGCCACCAGCTACGCCGACAGACTTTCGCTTTCAACCGATAACAGCATCTATCAGCTCCTGCCCGATGCGGTGCTTTTCCCGCGCTCGACGGCAGACGTGGCACTGATAGCCCGACTGGCGGGTGAAGCGGCGTTCTCCAGTCTGGTCTTCACCCCGCGCGGTGGCGGCACCGGGACCAACGGTCAGTCGCTCAATCAAGGCATCATTGTGGATATGTCGCGCCACATGAACCGCATCCTGGAAATCAATACCGAACAACGCTGGGTGCGCGTCGAGGCTGGGGTAGTCAAAGATCAACTTAATGCGTACCTGAAACCTTTTGGATTCTTCTTTTCACCGGAGCTCTCCACCAGTAACCGCGCCACCCTGGGCGGCATGATTAACACGGATGCATCCGGTCAGGGCTCGCTGGTCTACGGTAAAACCTCTGACCATGTTTTAGGGCTCAGGGCCGTGCTGCTCGGCGGCGATATTCTGGATACCCGACCGGTGCCTACCGCGCTGGCTGAAAATCTGGCGCAAACGCCCACGCCTGAAGGCCGAATTTATCAGCAGGTGCTCACCCGCTGCCGTGAGCATCGCGAACTGATTCTGGAGAAGTTTCCTAAGCTCAACCGCTTCCTGACCGGTTACGACTTGCGCCACGTGTTTAGCGATGACATGCAGACCTTTGACCTGACGCGGCTGCTGTGTGGTGCAGAGGGAACGCTGGCGTTTATCAGCGAAGCCCGTCTGGATATCACGCCGCTGCCCAAAGTCCGGCGCGTGGTTAATATTAAATATGACGCCTTCGATTCTGCGCTTCGCAATGCCCCCCTGATGGTCGAGGCGCAGGCGCTGTCGGTGGAAACGGTTGACTCGAAAGTGCTCAATCTGGCGCGGGAAGATATTGTCTGGCACTCCGTGCGCGAGCTGATTACGGCTATCCCGGATAAAGAAATGTTAGGGCTGAATATCGTTGAGTTTGCCGGGGATGATGCCGGGCAAATCGATCGGCAGATCACACAGCTTTGCGCCCGTCTGGATACGTTGATGACGCAGCAGCAGGGCGGGGTGATCGGCTATCAACTCTGTGACGATCTGGACGGTATTGAACGCATCTATAACATGCGTAAAAAGGCGGTGGGCTTACTCGGTAATGCCAAAGGCCGTGCCAAACCGATCCCCTTTGTTGAAGATACCGCCGTTCCACCTGAACACCTTGCCGACTATATTGTTGAGTTTCGCGCGCTTCTGGACAGCCATGGTCTGAGTTATGGCATGTTCGGTCACGTGGACGCCGGCGTGCTGCATGTCCGTCCGGCCCTGGATATGTGCGATCCCCATCAGGAAATGATGATGAAGCAAATTTCCGATGAGGTGGTTGCCTTAACGGCACGTTATGGTGGCCTGCTGTGGGGAGAACATGGCAAGGGATTCCGCGCGCAGTACAGTCCGGCCTTTTTTGGCGAAACGCTGTTTAACGAGCTGCGCCGCATTAAAGCGGCCTTCGATCCCCACAATCGTCTCAATCCCGGTAAGATTTGTACGCCTTTCGATAGCGAGGCGGCGATGATGCAGGTAGATGCGACGAAACGGGGCAGCTACGATCGTCAGATCCCCCTTCAGGTACGAGAAACCTGGCGCGGTGCGCTTGAGTGCAACGGTAACGGATTGTGCTTTAACTTCGATGCCCGCAGTCCGATGTGCCCGTCAATGAAAATCACCCGTAACCGCATTCACTCGCCGAAGGGGCGCGCGACCTTAACGCGGGAATGGCTTCGGTTGCTGGCAGAGCAGGGCGCCGAGCCGGTGATGCTGGAGAAAAAGCTGCCGGAAAGTTCCCTGTCGCTTCGCGCGCTGATAAGCAGAATGCGCAATACCTGGTATGCCAATAAAGGGGAATATGATTTTTCGCATGAGGTGAAAGAGGCGATGTCCGGCTGCCTGGCCTGTAAAGCCTGCTCGACCCAGTGCCCCATAAAAATTGACGTTCCGGCCTTCCGCTCGCGTTTTTTACAGCTTTACCATACACGCTATTTGCGCCCGCTCAGCGACCATCTGGTGGCGGGCGTAGAAAGCTACGCGCCCCTGATGGCGAAAGCACCGGGGGTGTTTAACTTTTTCCTGAAACAGCCTTGGGCGACCTCATTCAGTAAGACACACATTGGCATGGTCGACCTGCCTTTATTGTCCTCGCCCACGCTCAAGCAGCAGTTGAGTGGTCATCCGGCGATGAATATGACGCTGGAGCAGCTCGAAGCGCTCAGTGAAACACAGCGAGCCCAAAAAGTGCTGGTGGTGCAGGATCCCTTTACCAGTTTCTATGAAGCCAAACTGGTACATGATTTTATCCGACTGATTGAGAAACTGGGATACCAGCCCGTTCTGCTGCCGTTCTCACCCAACGGCAAAGCGCAGCATGTGAAAGGCTTTTTGCAACGCTTTGCGCGTACGGCCAGTAAAACAGCCGATTTCCTGAATTGCGTGGCTAAGCTGGGCATGCCGATGGTGGGGATCGATCCGGCAACGGTGCTCTGTTACCGCGATGAGTATCACCAGATGTTGGGCGAGGCCCGTGGCGATTTCAACGTGCTTCTGGTACATGAGTGGCTCCATCAGGCGCTGCAGGAACGTGAGGTGCAGGTCACCAGCGGAGAAGCATGGTATCTGTTTGCTCACTGTACCGAAGTGACCGCTCTGCCGGGCACGCCCGGTCAGTGGCAGGCGATCTTCTCACGCTTCGGCGCAAAGCTTGAAAACATCAATGTGGGCTGTTGCGGCATGGCCGGCACCTACGGTCATGAGAGCCAGAACCTGGAGAACTCCCTGGGAATTTATGCGCTGTCATGGCATCCGCAATTGCAGAAACTGCCGCGCCAGCGCTGCCTGGCAACCGGTTTTTCCTGCCGCAGTCAGGTCAAGCGCGTGGAGGGCAACGGCATGCGTCATCCTCTTCAGGCACTGCTAGAGTTAATCTGAAAAGGTGAGGCGACGCCGGACGCAGGTTGGATTAGAATATCCAGCCTGCGTGCCTGACGAATTCACTCTGCAATACGGTGGCTTGTTCCCATTCACCGGTTATCGCGAGTTGATGACACAGCTGAGTCAGGGAGAGTCGCGCCAACTGGTAAGCCTGGATGCGAAACAGCCGGTCACGATCCGGGTTTTGCATCTCCTCGACCAGCCGGTGGTGAAGTTTGCCCATGGCATGCAGATAACTCAGGTCATCGCCGTTCAACTGGCAGATCTCTGCCATGTCTAAACAGGTATCGTTAAACTGACGCAGTTGCTGAATCGTACATTCAGCCCGGTTGAGTTTGGCCTGTGCCAGGTAAAAATCAACGGTGAGATCGCGAACCGAAAAACGGTATTCATCTAGTTTATGTTGAAGCCAGGCTGAAACCGATAACGACATAACGCGCCTCAATGTTGAATGATAATAATTATCATATTCAACTGGAGCGGGAATGCAATTCCCCGGCAAGAAATTTTTTTCGATTTATCTCACCTGTCGGTATAATCGGAAATAACAATCTGTTTACATGCCAGAAAGGCGTAACCTATCAATACAGGCATTATCGTAAAGGTGCCATTTAAAAATTTACGATTTATTAACAGGTTACAGAACCCGAATTCAGCGGGCGCTCGTCGATGCAAGCCTGGCTGCAGCGACTATGCTTAAGAAATGAGCTGTAAAAATAGCATCTTATGATTATCCCTGCAAAACAAGAGGTTGAAGTGATTTGTCAGATCACTACCATAGGGGGATAGCCTGAAAAGGTCCGGACTCAAGAGGTATCAACATGTCATCCGTGAATGCAGACTCTTTCTCACCCGACGAGTATGTGTGGAAAGGGTTAACGCTGACTGAAACCGCAGCGAAACAAATTCTAAATCTGGCCGCAGAAAACCCAGAAGTCAAGGGCCTGCGTTTAGCAATTAAACAATCCGGCTGTGCCGGTTTTGGTTATGTAATGGATCTGGTGAAGCAGCCAGAAGAGGATGATCTGCAGTTTAGCTACTACGGCGCAACCTTGTTTGTGCCGCTTCAGGCAATGCCGTTTATCGATGGCACCGAAGTGGATTATGTTCGCGAAGGCCTGAATCAGATTTTTAAATTCAATAACCCTAAAGCTCAGCACGCCTGCGGGTGCGGTGAAAGCTTTGGCGTCGAGTAAGTGAAATATGTCACGACACAGCGAAACATCTGACGATGTACAAATGTGGGAAGGTAAGCTCAATTATAAAGAGGGCTTCTTTACCCAATTGCAAACCGAAGAATTTGCCAACGGCATCAATGAAGATGTGGTACGGGCAATTTCGGCTAAGCGTAACGAGCCAGAGTGGATGCTGGAGTTTCGTCTTAAAGCCTTTCGTGCCTGGCTGGAAATGGAAGAGCCGCACTGGCTGAAAGCGCATTACGAAAAGCTGGATTATCAGGACTACAGTTACTACTCCGCGCCATCGTGCGGAAACTGCGATGACACCTGTGCGTCTGAACCGGGCGCGACCCAGGCATCGGGCAGCGCCCCGGCCAGTGATTATCTGACGCAGGAAGTTGAGAACGCGTTTAATCAGTTGGGCGTTCCGGTACGTGAAGGTAAAGAAGTGGCCGTTGACGCCATCTTCGACTCCGTATCCGTATCCACGACCTATCGCAGCAAGCTGGCCGAGCAGGGAATTATCTTTTGCTCCTTTGGCGAAGCGATCCACGATCATCCAGAGCTGGTGAAAAAGTACCTGGGTACCGTGGTGCCACCCAATGATAACTTTTTTGCCGCGTTGAACTCTGCGGTAGCCTCCGACGGTACTTTCGTCTACATCCCGAAAGGGGTGCGTTGCCCGATGGAGCTGTCTACCTATTTCCGCATTAACGCTGCGAAAACCGGTCAGTTCGAACGTACGATTCTGATTGCAGATGAAGACAGCTACGTGAGCTACATCGAAGGCTGTTCCGCGCCCGTGCGTGACACCTACCAGCTGCACGCTGCGGTGGTAGAGGTCATCATTCATAAGAACGCGGAAGTGAAATATTCCACCGTTCAGAACTGGTTCCCGGGCGGTGAAGGCGAGGGCGGTATCCTCAACTTCGTCACCAAGCGCGCCCTGTGCGAAGGGGATTACAGCAAAATGTCGTGGACGCAGTCGGAAACCGGCTCGGCCATTACCTGGAAATATCCAAGCTGTATCCTGCGTGGCGATCACTCCGTGGGCGAGTTCTACTCGGTGGCACTGACCAGCGGACGCCAGCAGGCGGACACCGGTACCAAGATGATCCACATCGGCAAAAATACGAAGTCGACGATTATCTCTAAAGGTATTTCGGCCGGGAAAAGCCAGAATACCTACCGTGGCCTGGTAAAAATCATGCCCACGGCCACCAACGCACGTAACTTTACGCAGTGCGATTCTATGCTGATTGGTCCGGATTGTGGCGCGCATACGTTCCCGTATGTTGAAACCCGTAACAATACCGCTCAGCTGGAGCACGAAGCCACCACCTCACGTATCGGCGAAGATCAGATGTTCTACTGTCTGCAACGCGGCATCAGTGAAGAAGATGCGATTTCGATGATCGTGAACGGTTTCTGTAAAGACGTATTCTCTGAGCTGCCGCTGGAATTTGCAGTGGAAGCGCAAAAACTGTTAGCCATCAGCCTTGAGCACAGTGTGGGCTGATTGACGCCGTCACACGCGTTGCCGGAAGCAATGTGAAGGAATAAGCATGTTAAGTATCAAAGATTTACAGGTTAGCGTTGAAGACAAAGCGATTTTACGTGGTCTGAACCTTGAGATTAAGCCCGGCGAAGTTCATGCCATCATGGGACCGAACGGTTCGGGTAAGAGTACGCTGTCTGCGACCCTGGCCGGACGTGAAGACTATGAAGTCACCGGCGGTTCCGTAACCTTTAAGGGCAAAGATCTGCTGGAGCTGGAACCTGAGGAACGTGCAGGCGAAGGCATCTTTATGGCTTTCCAGTACCCGGTTGAAATCCCCGGCGTCAGCAACCAGTTTTTCCTGCAGACCTCCGTGAATGCGGTGCGCAAATACCGTCAGCAGGACGAGCTGGATCGCTTTGATTTCCAGGACTTCATTGAAGAAAAAATCGATCTGCTGAAAATGCCAGAAGATCTGCTGACGCGTTCCGTTAACGTAGGCTTCTCCGGTGGTGAGAAGAAGCGTAACGATATTCTGCAGATGGCGGCGCTGGAACCCGATCTCTGCATTCTGGATGAAACCGACTCCGGTCTGGACATCGATGCCCTGAAAATCGTCGCCAATGGTGTAAACAGCCTGCGTGACGAAAAGCGTGCATTTATCATCGTAACCCACTATCAGCGTATTCTGGACTACATCAAGCCAGACTTCGTACACGTGCTGTATCAGGGTAAAATCGTAAAATCAGGCGATTTCTCGCTGGTGAAACAGTTGGAGGAGCAGGGCTATGGCTGGCTTACCGACGAAGAGTGATACCGCGCTGCAACAGTGGCACCACCTGTTTGAATCACGCGGTGAAATGCGTTCAATGCAGGCTCAGCAGCACTGGCAGCAGTTAATGCGTTTGGGCTTGCCCACCCGCAAACATGAAAACTGGAAATACACGCCGCTGGATGGCCTGCTGGCGCATCACTTCGTGTTGCCTGAGGCGCACGAGCTCAGCGCTACGCAGGTTGATGCGCTGTCGCTCCCGCTGGATGCCGTACGTCTGGTTTTTGTCGACGGAAGATTCCAGCCTGCGCTGAGTAGCGGCGATACCGAACTGTTCGAGATTCAGCACAGCGTTGCGGCCGAGCGCCGCGATCTGCCTGCCGCCGTGCAGCCGGAGATTTTTCTGCACCTGACCGAAAGCCTGGCTGAAGAAGTCACGCATATTCGGCTGGCGCGTGGCAAGGCGGCGGCACGTCCGCTTTATCTGCTGCACATCACCAGCGGCAAAGACGACGGCATGAACACGGTGCATCATCGTCATCATCTGCAACTGGAAGAAAGCGCAGAAGCGGAAGTGATTGAGCACTTTGTCACGCTAAACGACAGCGCGCATTTTACCGGCGCCCGTTTCACCTTTGCCGTTGCGGACAATGCCAGGCTTCGTCACACCAAGCTGGCTTTTGAGAGCAGCAAAAGCTATCACTTTGCCCATAACGACATGGTGATCAACCGCGATGCGCAGGTGACCAGCACCAGCTTCTTACTGGGTGCTGGCCTGAGCCGTCACAATACCAGTACGCAACTGAACGGTGAGAACACCCAGCTGTCGCTGAACAGCCTGGTGCTGCCGGTGAATCAGGAAGTGGCGGATACCCGCACCTATCTTGAACACAACAAAGGCCACTGCCTGAGTCGCCAGATGCATAAAACCATCGTGCGTGATAAAGGCCGTGCGGTGTTTAACGGTCACATCAAAGTCGCGCAGCACGCACTCAAAACTGACGGACAGATGACCAATAACAACCTGTTGTTAGGTCGTCTGGCGGAAGTGGATACCAAGCCGCAGCTGGAAATTTACGCGGATGACGTGAAGTGCAGCCACGGGGCGACCGTAGGCCGTATTGATGACGAGCAGATGTTCTACCTGCGTTCTCGCGGCATTGAACAGGACGCGGCGCAGACCATGATCATCCATGCCTTTGCTGCCGAGTTAACCGAAACGCTGGATAACCCAATTCTGCGCCAGGCTGTGCTGCAGCGCATCGCGCAGCGCTTCCCGGGAGGCGACTCATGATGAACTTCGATCTCGAGCGTATCAGGGCGGATTTTCCCATCCTGAAGCGTGAGGTCAACGGTCATCCGCTGGCCTACCTTGACAGCGCCGCCAGCGCACAGCGTCCTCTGTCGGTCATAAATGCCGAAAGTCATTTCTACCAGCACGGCTACGCGGCCGTGCACCGCGGTATTCACACGCTCAGCCAGCAGGCGACCAGCGATATGGAAAACGTTCGCGAACAGGTGGCACGTTTTCTCAATGCATCGTCGTCGGAAGAGATTGTTTTTGTAAAGGGTACGACGGAAGGGATCAATCTGGTCGCCAACAGCTGGGGCGGCAGTCAGCTTCAGCCTGGTGATAATCTGATTATCACGCAGATGGAGCACCATGCGAATATCGTGCCCTGGCAGATGGTGGCAGAGCGCTGCGGTGCCGAGATCCGGGTGCTGCCGCTGACCGACAACGGTGAGCTGGCGCTGGACCAACTGGCTGGTTTGATCGACAGCCGGACCCGCTTACTGGCGGTGACGCACGTTTCAAACGTGCTGGGCACGGTTAACCCGGTGAAAGCGATCGTCGCGCAGGCCAGAGCGGCTGGCGTCGTCACGCTGATTGACGGGGCTCAGGCTGTGATGCATAACACCGTTGACGTGCAGGACATCGACTGCGACTTCTATGTCTTCTCCGCCCACAAGCTCTATGGCCCGAACGGCATTGGCGTACTTTATGGCCGCAAGGCGCTTCTGGATGCCATGCCGCCATGGGAAGGTGGTGGCTCGATGATTGGTGAAGTCCTGCTGCCAACCGGCACCACCTGGAATACGGCGCCCTGGCGTTTTGAGGCCGGTACGCCAAACACCGGCGGCATTATTGGGCTGGGTGCGGCGCTGGACTATGTGCAGGCGCTGGGTCTGGATACGATTCATCAGCGTGAAACCGCATTGATGAACTATGCCCTTGATAAACTCTCATCCGTACCTGATATTCAGATTTACGGTCCGCAGCAGCGCGCAGGCGTGATTGCTTTTAACCTTGGCAAACACCACGCGTTTGACGTCGGCAGCTTCCTTGATCAGTACGGTATTGCGATTCGCACCGGACATCATTGCGCAATGCCGTTACTGCGCCACTATCAGGTGCCGGCGATGTGCCGTGCTTCCTTCACCTTCTACAACAGTGAAGAAGAGGTCGATCGCCTGGCGGCCGGCCTGACGCGTATTCATCGTCTGCTGGGCGGTTGAGCAGAGTAAACGGAGTGATTAATGGCGACGTTGCCAGAAAAAGAGAAACTGGTGCGCAACTTCAACCGTTGCGCCAACTGGGAAGAGAAGTACCTCTACATCATTGAATTGGGTGCCAAACTTCCGGAATCATCTGAAACACTGCATCAGCCCGAATATGCCATTACGGGCTGCCAGAGCCAGGTGTGGATCAAGATGACACCGCAGGCAGATGGCACCATCGGCTTTGAAGGTGACAGTGATGCAGCCATTGTTAAGGGATTGATAGCTATCGTATTTAGTCTCTATCAAAACCTGCAGCCCGCTGACATTGTGGCGCTGGATGTGCGCCACTGGTTCAGCGAACTGGCCCTGGTTCAGCACCTCACGCCAACGCGTTCGCAGGGGCTGGAAGCGATGATTAAGTCAATTCGCCATACCGCTCAGAACCTCAGCTAAGATACACTTCAAAGACGCCATCCGGCGTCTTTTTACTATCTGACGAGAAAACCGCATGAAACCTGCTTTGCGTTTAGCTGGTGCATTGCTGCTGACCTGTTTTGGGCTCTCTGCACCCGTTTTTGCCACGGAATACCCGTTACCGCCCGCCGACAGCCGCCTGATTGGTGAGAATGTGGTGACCCAGGTACCGGATAACAAACGTCCTCTTGAAGAGATTGCTGCGCGTTATCAGGTCGGGCTGCTGGGCATGTTGGAAGCGAACCCCGGTACCGATCCCTGGTTACCGAAACCGGGCACCCAGTTGACCATTCCTCTGCAGATGATTCTTCCGGACACGCCGCGTGAAGGCATTGTGGTGAACCTGGCCGAACTGCGGTTGTACTATTATCCAAAGGGCGAAGACAAGGTTATCGTGTATCCCATTGGCATTGGTCAGATGGGTATCGTCACGCCCATTATGGTGACCAGCATCAGCCAGAAAATACCCAATCCTACGTGGACGCCCACGGCGAATATCCGCAAGCGCTATGCCAAAGAGGGCATCACGCTGCCCGCCGTCGTGCCAGCAGGCCCGGATAACCCCATGGGGCTGCATGCGCTGCGTATGGCGCGTGGAACAGGCCAGTATCTTATCCACGGCACCAATGCCAATTTTGGTATCGGTATGCGCGTCAGTTCAGGCTGTATTCGTTTACGTACCGAGGATATCGAAGCGCTGTTCAATAGCGTGCCGGTAGGGACGCGGGTACAGATTATTAACCAACCGGTAAAATTCAGCGTTGAACCGGATGGTAAGCGCTACGTTGAGGTGCATCAGCCGCTGTCACGTAATGAGAAGGAGGATCCGCAAACGGCTCCGTTAGCGCTCAGTGCGGACTTCAGATCCTTTATGAAGAGCGAGAAGAGTGACAGAGCGTTGATTAAAGCCACGCTGACGCGTCGCTCAGGCATGCCTGTGCTGGTCAGTGCGGGTGAGCCGATACAGGATGAGGCTGCGGCCTCTGCGTCATCCCAGCGCGCTGTGGGCGAGTAGGGCGGACGTCGTTATCCCGAACTGCAGACAAAAAAAATGGTGCCACAAGGGCACCATTTTTAAAACCAGAACTCTTACTTACGGTAAGAGTGAGCCTGGTTGTCCAGACGCTGGTTAGCGCGAGCTGCGTCATCTTTAGCAGCCTGAACGTCAGAACGCACTGCGTTCACGTCGTTGCTCAGCTGGTCAACTTTAGCGTTCAGAGTCTGAACGTCTGAAGACAGCTGGTCGATTTTAGCGTTGCTTGAGCAACCAGCCAGCAGAGTTGAACCCAGGATTACCGCGCCCAGTACCAGTTTAGTACGATTCATTATTTATACCCTCTAGATTGAGTTAATCTCCATGTAGCGTTACAAGTATTACACAAAGCTTTTTAACTTGAGAATAATTTTTTGATAAGAACATGCTTAAACATGATCGTTCGCTCAAAGAAGCAGCGAATTGAAGAACAACATAAAAAAATTTAGCTAAAACAGAGAGATTTAATCGGATTAACCTTAATTTGCAGCGCATTTTTATTGTCATTACGCGCTGGCTTTTTCCTGAATCTGTATTATGAAGACAATAAAAAAGCGCCTTTGAAGGCGCTTTTTAAAAAAGAGGCGTTAAACGCGATATTACAGAACGTGTACCGACGCCGTATTGGTCGTTCCGCTGGGTACCAGCGCACCTGAAACCAGCACAACAACATCACCTTTCTGAGCAAAACCGCTTTCCAGCGCCGCTTCTTTACCCAGGTGATAGAAATCATCGGTAGAGGCGATTTCGCTGACCATACGTGTCTCGATCCCTTTGCTCAGAATCAACTGGCGCGCCGTGGTGGCGTTGGTGGTCAGTGCCAGGATGGTTGCATTAGGGAAGTACTTACGCACGGCCTTGGCTGATTTACCGCCTTCTGTGGCGACTACAATCAGCGGCGCTTCCAGTTTTTCGGCTGTCTCAACGGCACCGCGGCAAACGGCTTCGGTAATGCGCAGCTTACGGCTGTCATTCTGTCCGTCGATGCGTGGCTTCATCACGCGGTCGGTACGCTCACAGATGGTCGCCATGATGGTGACCGACTCCAGCGGATAGCGGCCTTTCGCGCTCTCGCCAGACAGCATCACCGCATCCGTTCCATCCAGAATGGCGTTAGCCACGTCGCCAGCTTCAGCGCGGGTTGGACGCGGGTTCTTGATCATGGAATCCAGCATCTGCGTCGCGGTGATGACAACTTTGCGGGCTTTATTACATTTTTTAATCATCATCTTCTGCGCGAAGATCACTTCTTCAACCGGGATTTCAACGCCCAGATCGCCACGCGCAACCATGATGCCGTCAGAGGCTTCGAGAATTTCGTCGAAGTTATTCAGGCCTTCCTGGTTTTCAATCTTGGAGATGATTTGAATGTTTTCGCCACCGTGCTGCTTCAGGTGTTCACGAATTTCCAGTACGTCTGAACGTTTACGAATAAACGAGGCTGCAACAAAATCCACGCCTTGCTCACAACCAAAAATCAAGTCGCGTTTGTCTTTCTCTGCCAGGGCAGGCAGCTGGATGGAAACGCCAGGCAGGTTAACGCCTTTGTTTTCGCCCAGATCGCCGTTGTTCAGCACTTCACACACAACGCTGTTCTCAGTGACTTCGGTGACCTGCATGCCGATCAGACCATCGTCGACCAGTACAGTGTTACCAATTTTGAGATCGTTCGCGAAGCCTGAGTAGGTCACGGCAACACGCTCGTTGTTACCAATCACGCTCTGGTCGGTGGTAAAGGTAAAGGTTTGACCGGCTTTCAGTGACACATCGTTGCCACCTTCCAGCTTCATGGTGCGGATTTCCGGCCCTTTGGTATCCAGCAGGATAGCCGCAGGAATGCCGGTTTTTTTCGTCACGGCACGCATGTTGGTAATACGCTGACCGTGTTCTGCATAGTCACCGTGAGAGAAGTTAAGACGCATGACGTTCATGCCTGCTTCAAGCAGCTGAGTCAGCATCTCTTCGGATTCGGTTTTTGGGCCGATTGTACAAACGATCTTAGTCTTTTTCATGACGGGTTATCTGTAAGTTGTGATGGATGAAAAACAGGATTTCGATGACAGTGCACCGAAATGAGAACTCTGGTTGAAATCGAAAAGGGCAGTACAGGATAAGAATAGGTGACGAAGGCCAGGCGTGCAGGGAAGTTGCGTGGTTAGCTTGGTTAACCACCGGGACGTTGTTGCGCAAACAATCTTTATTATCGTCATAAGCACGTAGTCGCTGAAACCTTTCAAGTAGGACAACGCGGCCAGTATAATCACTAAGTATGCGAAAACCAATCGAAAAACAGTACGTAAAGGTAATGTAAATCAAGAAAAGGGTTGTTGCGCAAAAGAAGAAAGGACGTAAAAAGAGTGGTGCGCTCTAATGGACTCGAACCATCGACCCCCACCATGTCAAGGTGGTGCTCTAACCAACTGAGCTAAGAGCGCATATCAAATTTGGTGCGTCCGAGTGGACTCGAACCACCGACCCCCACCATGTCAAGGTGGTGCTCTAACCAACTGAGCTACGGACGCACTTGGTGCGCTCTAATGGACTCGAACCATCGACCCCCACCATGTCAAGGTGGTGCTCTAACCAACTGAGCTAAGAGCGCAACACGCTGTCAGGGCGACAGCGGGGACGAATATTAACGGCAGCGTAAGAGGCTGGCAAGGGGAAAAACGCAAATTTGCCAATGAATGAACATCATCTGCGCGATGCGCCGTTTTTTTGAACGTAACGGGCCTTTTCGGGCCCGTTCAGCGAGTTAGCGAGATGCGCGCGTAAGAATTAATTCCGCAGGAAGCTGCTGCAAACGTCGCACGCGCCACAGCATCATAACGGCGGCCGACGTCAGGCCAACGATAAATCCACACCAGAAGCCGGCTGGCCCCATGCGCGGCACCACCCAGTCGGTCAGTGCCAGGATGTAACCAGAAGGTAAACCCAGCAACCAGTAAGCGATAAAGGTAATGAAGAAAATCGATCGCGTATCTTTATAACCGCGCAAAATTCCGCTGCCGATCACCTGAATAGAATCCGAAATCTGGTAAATCGCAGCCAGCATCATCAGTTGCGCAGCCAGCGTGACCACCGCGGGATTGTCGTTATAAAGCTGGGCAATTTGATGGCGAAAGGTCACGGTAAAAATGGCCGTAATCACCGCCATGCTGACGCCAACGCCCTGCGCGGTCCACGCGGCGACCCGCGCCTGCTCTGTCGAGCCCTGACCCAGCCGATAGCCAACGCGAATGGTGGCGGCAACGCCCATCGACAGCGGCAGGACAAACATCAGCGAACTGAAGTTCAGGGCAATCTGGTGCCCGGCGACGTTAACAATCCCCAACGGCGAGACTAACAGGGCCACCACGGCAAACAGGGTCACTTCAAAAAACAGCGCCAGCGCGACCGGCAAACCCAACCCTGTGAGACGTTGCAGGATAACGCGTGAAGGCGCTGACCAGCGGCTCTCTACGCGAATGTCTCGCATACTGCGCATCCGTCGTACCCAAAAACGCATGCAGAAGAACATGGCCCAGTACACCGAGGCCGTCGCCACGCCACAGCCTACGCCGCCCAGCGCCGGCATGCCGAAATGGCCGTAGATAAAAATGTAGTTCAGCGGGATATTCAGCATCAGCCCAAGAAAACCCAGCACCATCGCGGGCTTGGTTTTGGAGAGCCCCTCGCACTGGTTACGCATAACCTGAAAAAACAGGTAGCCTGGCGCGCCAAACAGCAGGGCATGCAGATAGCCCTCGGCCTTTTCTGCCAGCAGCGGATCGATATCATGCATCGAGCGGATAACATACCCGGCATTCCACAGCACCAGCATGATGAGCAGAGAAAGGAAAAACGCCAGCCAAAAGCCCTGACGAAGTTGTTCAGCGATTCGCTCACGGCGACCTGAACCATTAAGTTGCGCAATGGTGGGCGTCAATGCCAGTAAAACACCATGACCAAACAGGATGGCGGGAAGCCAAATGGACGTGCCAACAGCAACGGCGGCCATATCCGTGGCGCTGACGGCGCCGGCCATAATGGTATCTACAAATCCCATCGCGGTTTGCGCCACCTGAGCCAGGATAACGGGGATCGCGAGGGCCAGCAATTGACGCGCTTCTGTTAAATACTTCTGCACGTAAACACCTGACTTATCTGATTAATAAAGAAATGAGGACTGCTTCAGATGAAGCAGGGCTTAGTGTAACTGGCGCGACCGATTTCTCCAATCTTTGTCACGCAATGCGTTTTGGACTTGTGCCGCCTGTCTCTCAGGCTGTTGAAACCTAACACTTAAGCATGGCTGTGTTAAACTGGCACAAATTTCGTAGAGGCAAAGACTATGTTTACCGGTATTGTGCAGGGCACCGCAGAAATCGTGTCCATTGAAGATAAAGGTCTGTTTCGCACCCATGTGGCCAGGCTTCCTGCTGACCTGTTGCCGGGTTTAGCGCTGGGCGCATCGGTTGCCCATAACGGTTGCTGCCTGACCGTCACCGAAATCAACGGCGATCTGGTGAGTTTTGACCTGATCAAAGAAACTCTGCGCGTGACCAATCTTGGTGATCTCAGGCAGGGCGATGTGGTGAATATCGAGCGGGCGGCAAAATTCAGCGATGAAATTGGCGGCCACCTGATGTCCGGCCACATCATGACCACGGCTGAAATCTGCAAAATTGTCCGCTCTGAAAACAACCGCGAAGTCTGGTTTAAAATTCAGGATCCTTTGCAGATGAAATATATCCTGCACAAAGGATTTGTGGGCATCGACGGTATCAGCCTGACCGTAGGCGACGTGACCAAAACAAAATTCTGCGTTTATCTTATCCCCGAGACGCTGGAGCGAACCACTCTCGGCGCCAAAACCTTTGGCGACAGAGTCAACATCGAAATCGATCCCCATACTCAGGCTATTGTGGACACGGTGGAGCGCGTCCTGGCCCAGCGTGAAGATGCCGCGCTCAGGGCACTGGCAGAGCAGGCCGATCAGCCCGAAACGGATCGGGATTAACAGCGGTAAATAGCGGTAAATAACGCCAGCCGTGACCAAAGCGTTGCCCACAGGCCAGCAGGTTGCCGTGTCGCCCGCCGTCTTCCGGGACGACTCACGGCTGTGCGGTGTCAACTGCCCGGGCGAAAACGCCCGGCGCGAATGTGCTGCAGCCCTGGACTGCGGTTTAAGATCGCCATTTTCCCGTCTGCGAAGGTGGGGGCAGGCAGATAACGCGGCAACCGGGGTTACCGGCTGCCGTCCGCGTTCGGTCCGGACAATATCGACCTTGCCACGGCGCATAAACGGGCGCAATCATCGCGCCACCCGCAATCCCCCCTCAACGCCACGGCTGAAGACAACCTGCCAGAGCTGAATCTCACGGGCGCGAAACGCGCCGGCGCAGGCGTTCAGGTAGTAGGAGAACATGCGTCGGAAACGTTCTTCATAACGTCCGGTCAGGTCAGGCCAGGCACGCTGGAAACGCTCATGCCAGGCCATCAGCGTGGTGTCGTAGTCAGCGCCGAAGTTGTGCCAGTCTTCCATAATGAAATGCGGTTCGCTGACGTCGGCAATATGGCGTAAAGAAGGCAGGCAGCCATTCGGGAAAATATACTTGCCGATCCACGGATCGACGTGCATATCCGTTTTGAGCGCGCCAATGGTATGCAGCAGAAAAATCCCGTCTGGCTTGAGGTTGCGATTGACCGTGGCAAAGTAGGTTGGGTAGTTTTTCGGCCCCACGTGTTCGAACATCCCCACCGAGACAATGCGGTCAAACTGCTGATTCAGATCGCGATAATCCTGAAGCAGGATAGTGACATCCAGCCCTTCGCAGCGTTGCTGCGCCAGCTTTTGTTGTTCTGCAGAGATCGTCACGCCCTGTACGCTGACGCCATAGTTTCTTGCTGCATAAGCCGCCAGACCGCCCCAGCCACAGCCAATATCCAGCAAGGTCATACCGGGTTTCAGTTGCAGCTTGCGACAGATCATGTCCAGTTTGGCTTCCTGTGCCGCCTCAAGCGTCGTGGCGTCTTTCCAGTAGCCGCAGGAGTATTGCATGTAAGGATCGAGCATCAGGGTAAAAAGGTCATTACCCAGATCATAGTGCGCTTTGCCGACTTGCCAGGCCCGTTTTTTCGACTGCAGGTTAACCAGGCGGGCCAGCGCAATGCGCACGATATCCTGCACGTGATGAGGAAGCTGCTCATCAAGCTTATGTTTCAACGCCCGATGAAAAAACATATCCAGCCTTTCGCACTCCCACCAGCCGTCCATATAACTTTCGCCCAGCCCCAGGGAGCCCTTTTGCAGGACGCGTTTAAAAAAATCGGGATGTTTAACCTGAATGTCCCATGGGCGGGAACCGTTGATTTCGATGTCTGCTTTTTGCAATAACTCATGAACGATACGGTACCAATGGTTTCGTTCGATATTCACTTCTGCTACACATGTTGAACTCATAGCCACTCCATCACCAGAACTGTCAGAACCTGAGAAAGAGCAGGAGCCGTTTCTCAGGATTATGAGAAAAGTCACAGATGACGCCTTGCGCCAGACAACCTTAAGCGTACAGAGAAAGGGTGCAATGCAGGGGCCGGCAGAGTGCATTTGCCCACAAAGACACCTTCACAGCGATGAGGCTGCGTCAAACATTGTTATTATGATGGTACGGCGAATCAGGGCCCGGCACAGGAGGCGCTGGCGGGCCCGTCACGTATTGATCACTCAGACGACAAAAGTCGTTGCCTCAGTTATTATCCTGGCAGGGATGTGCCGTTGAGGCAATATCAGTTTGTGCGCCGGTGCGGCGCTGCATCTGATAGCCTGCCAGCGCCAGTACAATCGTCACCGCCATGATGAGCGTTGTGGTGAACAGCGCCTGGGTCAGGCCCGCCGATACGGCCAGGCTGGCGACAAAGCACAGGCCCAGCTGCAGCGTGTTCTGAAGGGCGGCGGCTCTGCCGGTCGCATGGGGGAAGGGCAGAAGTGCACTGGATACGACGATGGGATAAATCGCCCCGTTCGCCAGCGCCATGCCGCAAAACGGCACCAGCAAAGCGGTGAGTGAAACCGAGCCTGACAGGGCGACGGCAAACAGGGCCAGTACGCTAAGGCTATAGACGATGAGCAGCCATGGCAGCAACTGCGCCCCTTTGAAACGGTTAAGGAGCGCACGGCAGCCAAAACCGCCGACTAAGAAAGCAATGGTCTGCGGAATATAGCTTAAGCCGATATCAGCAGGCGACAGGCCAATCGCTGCCAGAATAAACGGTGATCCGGTCAGCCAGGCAAAAAAGCTGGCCGAGCAGGCAGAATACATCAGGACGTTACCGCTGTAGACGCGTGAACGCAGCAGCGTCATAAAACCGGGCTGTGACGGGGCCGGGCGGCGCGCTGTTCGTACCGATGGCAGGCGCAGCGTAATCAGGATCAGGGCCGCGGCAATCACGGTCAGAACGACAAAAATTGAGCGCCAGTGAAAATGGCTAATCAGCCAGGCACCCAGCAGCGGGGCCAGCGCAGGAGACAGTGCGACCAGCGGCATAATAGTGGCAAAGACTTTATTTGCACGTGACTGAGGATAGCGATCGACCACCAGGGCCTGCCAGCTCACGGCAGCCGCGCACACGCCGATGGCCTGAATGAAGCGCAGCACCAGCATCAGTACCACGTCGTCCACCCACAGCATCCCCGCACAACCCAGCGCAAACAGGCTCAGTCCTGCCAGCAATACCGGTTTGCGGCCAATACGATCTGACAGCGGTCCCCATACCAGCTGACCACAGGCAAAACCCGCCAGGAACAGGCTCATACTGGCGCTGATCATCCCGGCGGAGGTGTTAAAACTTTGCTGCATGGCCCCGAAGGCGGGCAGGTACATATCGGTGGCCAGAAAGCCCAGCATACTAAGCACGGCAAGATAGGGAATGAATCCTTTAGAAGCTGACATCTGATTCTCATTTTTTGCAGGATAAACGCGGGGCAGTGTAAAAGCTGTACTTCATACTGTGAAACGGTAAAATTTGCCTGTTGCTGTTAAAAAATTTAAAGGCAGGATATGTGGTCTGAATATGCGCTTGAAGTGGTTGATGCGGTCGCGCGTGGCGGCAGTTTCAGTGCTGCGGCCCAGGAGTTGCACCGTGTGCCTTCTGCCATCAGCTATACCGTTCGCCAGCTTGAAACCTGGCTGGCGGTACCGCTGTTTGAACGGCAGCACCGGGAGGTCGTTTTGACACCTGCGGGCGAACATTTTGTGCGAGAAGGCCGCAGCGTCATCAAAAAAATGGATGCCACGCGCCGTCAGTGCCAGCAACTGGCCAACGGCTGGCGAGGGCAAATCGCGATTGCGGTGGACTGCATTGTGAAACCGCACCGAACCCGTCAGTTCGTCAGGGATTTCTACCGCCACTTTCCGGATATGGAGCTCCACATCAGTTATGAAGTGTTTAACGGCGTATGGGATGCGCTGGCTGACGGAAGAGTCGAGGTCGCAATAGGCGCGACTCAGGCGATTCCGGTGGGCGGGCGGTTTGCTTTCCGCGATATGGGAACTCTGAACTGGCGCTGCATCGTCGCGCGGGAACATCCGTTAACCCAGGTCGCCCGGCTGGATGATGAGGCGTTGCGCAACTGGCCTTCGCTGGTGCTGGAAGACACCTCGCGTGCATTACCGCGCCGTATGACCTGGGCTCTGGATAATCAACGCCGACTGGTGGTGCCTGAATGGCAGACCGGGCTGGACTGCGTCCGGGCCGGGCTGTGCGTCGCAATGGTGCCGGGGCACTTAGCCCGCCCGCTACTGGACAGCGGCGAAGTGACCGAACTTAACTTGCCCCAGCCTTTTCCAGAAAGTCCCTGCTGCGTCAGTTGGGCGGAAGATCGCGCATCACCGGCATTGGGCTGGTTGCTCAATTACCTGGGTGATGCGCAAACGCTCAATCAGGAGTGGTTGAGCGAGGATTAACGACGGTAGTCGCGATAGGGACCGTAGCCTACAGAGCGTCGCTCAATCAGTGTCGGATGCACTTCGATGGTTTGCGACTCTTCACGCTTGCTGGTAATGCGGTCCAGCAACATTTCCAGAGCCTTCTCCCCCAGTTGCGCTTTTGGCTGGTGCACGGTAGTGAGTGCAGGCGTGAAATAGCGTGCGTTGCGCACATTATCGTAGCCAATCACCGAAATATCCTGCGGGACGCGCAGGCCCATTTCATCGGCGGCACAGATAGCGCCCATGGCCATAATATCGCCACCGCAGAACACCGCGCTTGGGCGCTGCTTCTGCGACAGAATTTGCTGCATAGCCTGATACCCGGATTCAGGCTCGAAATCGCCCTGCACAATCCACTCTGAACGCGGCTGAATACCGGCTTCTTCCAGCGCCTTGAGGAAACCGGCATGACGGCCACCACCGGTGTTACGTTCCATTTGCCCTGGAATGGCGCCAATATCGCGATGCCCGCGTTCGATGAGGTAGCGGCCGGCCAGATAACCGCCCTGAAACGCATTATCCAGCACCGTGTCAGTAAAATCGGCACGGGATTCGCCCCAGTCCATGACCACCATGGGAATATTGCGGTTGGCTTCCAGCATTTGCAGCAAATCATCCGGGTACTCAGAACACATGACCAGCAGCCCATCGACGCGCTTCTGCGCCATCATCGAGAGGTAGGCACGCTGTTTTTGCAGGTCGTTATGCGCGTTGCCTAAAATCAGGGTGTAGCCTTTATCAAAGCAGTGATTCTCCACGGCTTCAATAATTTCAGCGAAATAGGGCGCCTCGCTGGAGGTGGCCAAAAGGCCCAGCGTTTTGGTGTGATTCACCTTCAGGCTGCGTGCTACGGCGCTGGGTGAATAATGTAATTCCCGAATCGCTTCCCAGACCGCTTCGCGGGTATCTTCTGCGACAAAGCGCGTCTTATTGATGACGTGAGAAACGGTTGTGGTAGAGACGCCTGCACGTTTCGCCACATCTTTAATTGTTGCCATGAAAATCGAACTCCCGGGCTTATCTAACCTGTTGATAAGCATGTTGTTAAACGTTTGCGTCAGCGGACGGTTATTTCTGCAAAAAAAAACGTTTTTCTGACCGGTTATGGGGCATCGGGGCAGGAAATAACGGTTGAAAAGGGTGCTGACGCAACCGATGTTGCGCGCTGTTGCGCAACAAAGAGGGGATTCTAACAAGGCTGCACGGATAAAACGAGATTTTTACCCACGCGTGTGGGAAAATGCTTAACCCCTACTAAAATTGTGCCTAAGGAGTTGTGATGAGTACCGATCTGAAACTGTCATTGATGACCACGGCGGCTGCACTGTTGATGATTATTGCGTTCAGCTTTACCGCCATTCTGAACTAATAAAAATGCCGGGAAGGTTTCCCTGTCCCGGCTGCGTTCCGTCGGTATGACGGAGGAGTGACGTTTAGCGAACGGTTTTTGGCGTCATGACGCGACGCGCGCCAATATAGTGGCGCTGCCAGTAATCTTCGCTTAACGCACTGATTTGAATGTCCTTTCCGGTACGCGGTGACTGAATAAATTTACCGTTACCCAGGTAAACACCCACGTGGTCGGCCGTGCCACGTCCGTTGATGCGGAAAAACACCAGATCGCCTTTCTCCAGTGCTTCCCGATTCACCGGCGCGGCATCCCGCAGGTGATACATTTCATTTGCAGTACGCGGAATTTTAAATTTCACCACATCTTTGTAGGCGTACCACACCAGGCCGCTGCAGTCGAAACCGGTATGCGGCGATTTTCCGCCCCACTGGTAGCGCTTGCCCAGCTGTCCCATCAGTTTTGCCATCGCCGTTTCACGTGCTTTTTGATAGCGCTGACGGTGTGCGTTGCTCATTTTGATGGTGCCGGTATCCTTGCTGTTCGCTTTCGCCACCTTCACCGCGCGTTGATGACCATAGCGTTTCTTGCTGGTGGCATTGGCCGCCACTTTTTTTGTGAGCTTCTTGTGTGAATCAGTCGCTTTGGTCAGGGTTTTGTGAGAGGCAACCGCGTGAGAGGGATTTTTACTGGTTTTAAGCGTTTTGCTGGATTTCTGCTCTGCGGAGGAACGGCTTTTTTTCGCCGAAGCTTTAACCGTGCGTCGCTTGCGCCGCTCATCTTCGCGCGCACTTTTTTTCTCTACCTTATGCAAGCTGGCCTTAACCGGCGCCTGCGGTGATGCAGAGGCGACGTTAAAGAACAGTTGCGCAAAAGCCAGAATAAGAAGCGTAATAATTGAACGCATAGTCCGTTTACTGGTTAAGCTGTCAGGTTCAACAGATATCTGACAAGGTTAAGAAAAATCTGATCAACGATCAGCGCCGAAGACATTCTAGTCCAGTTTTTTTTAAAACAGTAAGTCCTTTTTTTATTAATTAATAACTTGGGTAAAAAGCAGGCATAAATAAGCAATTTCAGCAGCTTAACTCAGCAAAATTATTGCAAATTATTAATGCATTCACCTTTTGGGTCCCGATGAGCGGGTGGATAGCGCGCAAGCGGACTTAACAAACATGGCGGTTTGCCCTAACGGGAAGAAAATCTCATTTTCAGTCCTGAAGGGAAGTCGCTACAATAAAGAAACACGAAGTGACGAATTAAGGAAGGCAATAATGAGTACTGTAGAAAAAATTCAGCGCCAGATCGCAGAAAACCCGATCCTGCTGTACATGAAAGGTTCGCCGAAACTGCCAAGTTGCGGTTTCTCTGCCCAGGCGGTTCAGGCGCTGTCTGCCTGTGGTGAGCGCTTCGCTTACGTGGATATTCTGCAGAACCCGGATATTCGCGCAGAGCTGCCAAAGTATGCTAACTGGCCAACCTTCCCTCAGCTGTGGGTCGATGGCGAACTGGTTGGCGGCTGTGACATTATTGTTGAGATGTTCCAGCGTGGTGAATTACAACCGCTGGTCAAAGAAACCGCTGAGAAGTTTAAAGAAGCGGAATAATAAAAAAGGCCGACATCGTCGGCCTTTTCTTCGTTTAACGGGCGTTTACTCCGCCGCGCCCTGATCTTCTGTTGCCTCTTCCGACAGAGCCAGCGGCCAGCCTCCCAGACGTTTCCAGCGATTGACCAGTTCGCAGAACAGCGTGGCCGTTTGCTGCGTGTCATACAGCGCAGAGTGCGCCTGACTGCTGTCAAATTCCATCCCGGCCGCTTTGCAGGCTTTCGCCAGTACCGTCTGACCCAGCACTAACCCGCTCAGGGCGGCCGTGTCGAAAGTGGCAAAAGGATGAAACGGATTCCGTTTCAGGCTGGCGCGTTCGGCGGCGGCATTCATAAAATTAAGATCGAAGGTCGCATTATGCGCCACCATGATCGCGCGATTGCACCCGGTATCTTTAATGCCTTTGCGCACCAGTTTAAAAATGGCATGCAAGGCTTCGTATTCGCTCACCGCGCCCCGTAACGGATTGCTGGGATCGATGCCGGTAAAGGCAAGGGCTTCCGGATGCAGCAGAGCGCCGACAAAAGGTTCAACATGAAAATGCAGTGTCTGGTCGTGATGAAGCCAACCCTCGTCATCCATTTTCAGCGTAATGGCCGCGACTTCCAGCAGCGCATCGGTTTGCGCATTGAAGCCCGCCGTTTCCACATCGATAACCACGGGATAGAAACCACGAAAGCGTTGATTGAGTGCGTTGGGGGAAGACGATTCAGACATCAGGATCTCATTGCAGAAAAAGGGCAGCGCGTAGTATGCCAAAAAAGCGCCCCGTCTGCAGCAGGTACAGGTAAGGGAAGCGAGAATCAGCCCGCGTTGCGCGGGCTGATGTTGACGGCTTAGCTGCCGAGGCCGTGTCCGGCATGTTTATTTTCGATCAGTTCGATTTTATAACCGTCTGGATCTTCAACAAAGGCAATGATCGTGGTGCCACCTTTGACCGGGCCGGCTTCACGCGTCACGTTACCGCCGTCGTTACGGATGCGCTCGCAGGTTGCGGCAACATCATCAACGCCCAACGCGATGTGACCATAAGCGTTACCGAGATCGTAGCTGTCAACGCCCCAGTTGTAGGTCAGCTCAATAACGGCACCTTCGCTCTCTTCGGTGTAGCCCACAAACGCCAGGGTATATTTATATTCAGCGTTTTCGCTTTGGCGCAGCAGGCGCATGCCCAGCACGCGAGTGTAAAAATCAATGGAGCGTTGCAAATCACCAACGCGCAGCATGGTATGAAGTAAACGCATAGCTTCCTCTTTTGAAAAACGTCATCCCCGGATGACACAAACACTCAGTATAGCGACGATAATCGCCAAAGAATAACCGCAGCCGTGAAAGACTCACGGCTGCCTGCGTTTTACAGTGCAGGATAGTCAGTATAGCCTTCAGCGCCGCCACCGTAGAAGGATTCGGGACGCTGTGGATTCAGTGGTGCATCTTGTTGTAAACGCTGGGCCAGATCCGGGTTAGCGATGTAATCCCGACCAAAGGCAACGGCATCAATCAAACCGCGGCTGATAAGATCATCCGCTTTCTCAACGGTGTAAGCGCCAGCGCCAATAATCACGCCCGGGAAGGTATCACGGACTTTCTGACGGAACGCGTCGCTGTAAGGTGTACCGCCTGCCCAGTCAGGTTCTGACATATGCAGATAGGCAATCTTGCGTTTCGCCAGTTCAGCGATGTACCACAGTGCATCTTCTTCTTCGTTCGGGCCATTATCCAGGTTCTGGAAGCTGCCGACAGGAGAGACACGGATACCAACACGATCCGCTGACCAGTTGGCAATCGCGGCATCGACCACTTCAAGCGCAAAACGTCCGCGTTTCTCAACGCTGCCGCCGTACTCATCGGTACGCTGATTCGAGGACGGTGACAGGAACTGGTGCATCAGATAGCCGTGAGCGGAGTGCAGTTCCAGCATGTCGAAGTCTGCTTCCCGCGCATTGGCAGCGGCCTGACCAAAATCGGCAACGATTTGCTGAATTTCACTGATGCTCAGTTCGCGCGGCACTGAGGTATCTTCGCGATACACGCTGCCGTCTTCGGCACGCAGGGAAGTGCGTGTGCCTGCAGGAATCGCCGAAGGCGCAACCGGCGCTTTACCTTCCGGCTGGACGCTGTTGTGTGAAATACGGCCGGTGTGCCACAGCTGTACGGCACTGTGTCCGCCTGCCTGGTGGATACCTTCGTTGATATTTTTCCACGCGGCGATTTGAGGCTGGGTGTGCAAACCCGGCGCACCCGCATAACCTTTGGCCTGGAAAGAAATCTGGGTAGCTTCGGTAATAATCAGGCCCGCCCCCGCGCGCTGACGATAGTATTCGGCCATCAACGGCGTCGGGATATCGCCTGGCTCAATGCTACGCAAGCGCGTCAGCGGGGCCATAAAGACACGATTAGGCACGGTAATTGCGCCAACTTTTAGCGGACGAAACAGCTGAGTACTCGCCATAACAACTCCTTTTAAGTAGACCGGTCGTCTACAAATTGTGGTTTTTTTAAACCAGTGGCGCTTTCAGCCACTGTTCGATGGTAATAAACGCCAGCCGCAGGGGCTGTGCCTTACGGGAAAGCTTGCTTTGCAAACTGGCACCGAGCCACAAGACATAGAGTAGCTCTGCCAGCTGTTCAGGCGGATGCGGCAATATCAGTCCTTCTTCCTGCTGTGCCGTCGTTAAGGCGCGGCTATAAGCCGCGATAACATGACTGGCACCGTGCTGCAGGGCACCGCGCATGGGTTCAGACAGGTCGCAAACTTCAGCCGACAGTTTCACACTCAGACAACCGACGATGTGCCCCCGTTGTTCAAACACCGCAAGCGCATGTCTGAAATGGTCTAACAATCGTTCTCTCACCGTGCCCGCTGGCTGAGACAACTGTTGCTCTACCTCATGCAGGTAGCGGACAAAGTAGCGCTCAAGCAGGGCAACGCCAAACGCTTCTTTTGACGGGAAATAGTAATAAAACGACCCTTTCGGAATGGCCGCCTGTGTCAGCAGCTGACTCAGCCCCATGGCGGTAAATCCGCGCTGCAGGCAAAGCTTCTCGCCCGTTATCAGCAGGTGTTCACGTGTTTCATGACGTTGTGGCATCTTGTTCATGGGCTTTATCCTGGTAGACCAATCGGTCTAATGCAAATTTTAATCGCGGGACAGGCACAGAGTGTTAAATCATCACGTATTGAAAGTGAATAAATCGTCCTTGTTGTGATTATTTCTTGCACAATCGCACCAGTCTGTCTTCAATAGAGGGATGCACGTTTTAGCGGGGGCAGTTGTGGCAGAGCAGCTTGAGTTTTTTCCGGTTCCCAGTCCATGCCGGAGTATTTGTCAGACAGATTCACGTGGCTATTGTCTCGGTTGCCTGCGCAGCCGCGACGAGCGTTTTAACTGGATGCGCTATACCGACAGCCAGAAACGTGACGTGCTGCGCCTTTGCCATCAGCGCCGCCTGCGTATGCTGCGTCAGCAGCATAAGGATGAGCCTCAGGAACCCCAGCAACCGACCTTGTTCTGACCCCCGCGCGATTTCCGTTATACTCCCTGACAGACAACCAGCCGCTTTTGTGTCAAAGGGAGAACACGATGTTACAACCGCAAGCTATTGCGCCACAGGGCCCTCACTTTTCCCCGCTGATTATGGGCTACTGGCGCCTGATGGAGTGGGACATGACTCCACAGCAACGGGTCGCCTTTATTGAACACCATCTTTCACTGGGGATTTCCACGGTCGATCATGCCGATATTTATGGTGATTACCGTTGCGAGGCGGCGTTTGGTGAAGCATTAAAACAGGCACCCTCGCTGCGCCAGCTGCTTCAGATTGTCACGAAATGCGGCATTGCGACGCGCGCCAAACCCGAACATCAGATTGGCCATTACATCACCGATACCGCACACATTCTTGCCAGCGCAGAGCGTTCGCTGCAGGCTTTTCACACCGATTATCTCGACCTCCTGTTGATTCATCGGCCCGATCCCCTTATGGACGCCGATGACGTTGCCGATGCGTTTCTTCAACTGCATCAGGCCGGTAAAGTGCTTCATTTCGGCGTGTCCAATTTTACACCTGCGCAGTTTGCCCTGTTGCAGTCGCGTCTGCCTTTTAGCCTGGTCACTAATCAACTTGAAATCTCTCCCGTTCAGCAAAACGTGCTGCTGGATGGTTCGCTGGATCACTGCCAGCAGCAGCGCCTGCGCCCTATGGCATGGTCCTGTCTCGGGGGCGGACGTCTGTTCAGCGATCCCCATTTCCAGCCGTTGCGCGACGAGCTGGCGCGGGTCCGAGAGGAGACAGGCGCATCCAGTCTGGAACAGGTCGTCTACGCATGGGTGATGCGCCTGCCGAGCAAGCCGTTACCTATCATCGGCTCCGGCAAAATCCAGCGCGTCACCGAGGCGGCGGGGGCCGTGGATCTGTCGCTCAGTCGCCAACAGTGGTTCCGTATTCGTAAAGCAGCGCTGGGCTACGACGTACCCTGAGCGTAAACATTCGTCAATTTGCGGCAATCTTTGCGCACTGAGGCCAGGCTTAAGCTGAACCCAGAGCACTAAGGAGCCACAATGAAAGTGAAAACTATCGCGTTGTTGACGCTGTTAACCTGCGGCGCAGCCCAGGCCGCCAGTGAAGAGGTGACGATTCATGAGGTGTCGCCGCAGGGTATCGGCAAATCTGTTGGCACGGTGAAGATCGAAGAAACGCAATATGGTTTGCAGTTTACGCCCATGCTGGCGGGGCTAAAACCGGGCATCCACGGCTTCCATGTCCATGCGAAAGGCAGCTGTGAACCAGGTGAATCAGAGGGAAAAACGGTGGCCGCGGGCGCGGCGGGTGGTCATCTGGACCCGGATAATACCGGTAAACATCTCGGACCCTACGGTGAAGGTCACTTAGGGGACCTGCCAGCGCTCTACGTGGATGACCAGGGCAAGGCCAGCTATCCCGTGCTGGCACCCCGGATCAAAAACCTGAGTGAGATAAAAGGCAAGGCACTGATGGTTCACGTGGGCGGCGATAATCACGCGGATCACCCGAAACCGCTAGGCGGCGGCGGGGCCCGCTTTGCCTGCGGCGTAATCTGATCAGACAGTCTGGCGGCATCGGTTGCCGCCAGCATGGCTTTTCGTACGTTGAAGATTTGTTGTAGCATCATGCCTTCATTCCCCCCTATGATACTGATTCCCGTCATAAAGCCTGACAACCTGAGGAGCAGGGTAAATGAAATGGAAGGGCGCATGGTTACTGTGCCTGCTGCTGGCAGGCTGTGATAAACCCAATGATACGCAGTTGGTAACCGAAACCGGGCGAGAGCTTCAGCGTACCATTGATACCAATCCTGCACGGATTCGGTGTGAACATATCGCGAAGGGCCGTGAGCGGCTGAGTCGGGACGTGGTGCAAAAACTTGAAGCATCGCATTGCCAAAATGTTCTGCGTAGCGCCACGGAAACCAATTTCACAGATACCACGATCTATCACCACAATACGGTGATGATTTGCGGCGGCATCACGGGGAAAAGCTTCACTGGCACCTTCATTTCCCGGCGCTTTATTTTCTCCCCGGATGAAAAAGCGCTGGTTATTGAGCCGGTTTCTGAGGCGGATAAGACGCGATTCGAAGGACAAAAAACGGTACAGCAACTGCAGGATGATTTTAACCGCCAGCATCAGCAGTACTGTCAGTAGTCAGTCGGGAATGGCCTGTTTCAGCTGTTCCAGCGAACAACGTAAGCGCCACAACAATCCGGCAAGCGTTCCGGCTTCCCGGGTATTTTCCCTGATCGTTTCATCTGTCATCGTCTGTAGCGCATCCAGTGCCGCATCAAGTTGCCGGTGCTGAACACCGCGAAGGCTCATCACATGTTGCAGATCCTGCATCGCGCGCACGCGGTACTGATTCAGAACGGCGGATTCGGTGGGCCAGTCGCGCAGCTGCCAGACGAGGTGTGAGCAGTTGAGCAAAACCACGCCCCAGCGCAGTAGCCAGACGCGCGCTTTTTCATCCCGACTGCTGCTGAGCTGGCCGATCTTATGATAGATCAGCGACTCGAAGCGGTTTTGACTCAAATGGGGCCGGGGGCGAAGCTGATCGAGAAAAGCCATGCGCAGAGACTGAATATGGCGCCGGCTGCGGCGGCTATCCGAACTGGGGCGCAGCAGCTGAAACGCCAGCCAGGCGAGCAGTACGCCGCAAATTTTGGCGATATTGCCGTCAAAGAACGTTTGGTAGTCCCAGTCTGGTGGATTGGTCACGGCCAGAAACGATCCCAGAAAAACAATAAACTGTCCCCACATGGCGGCCCGCTGTTTCTGCTGCACCCGGAACAGTTGCAGGGTCAGCAACAAGGGAAATAACACCGCCAGCAGTTGCCATAGTTGATTAAACTGCACCATCAGCCCGAATTTAAACACAAAGCTAAATGCAAACAGCCACAACAGCGTTTTCAGTAATAACGTAATGCTGCCTGTGGGTGAGGGAGCCGAGGCGTAAAGCACGCAGGCGATCGCCGTGAAGGTGAGCGCCGATGCGCCCGAAGACCACTGCGTCGTAATCCAGAATGCGCAACCCGCGACCACGACAGTAAAAGTGCGCAGTGCACTCCAGCCTGCCTCTGCGCTATCGCTCTCACTGGCCAGCGCCGATACGGCCGGTGGTTGAAAGCGGGTATCCGCCTCGGCGTGCTCCAGCAGTCGTATCCAGCGCAATACGTTGAGGTACATCCAGCAGAAGTAGCGCAGCCGCTGACAGAACGCCCGCTGTCGATAATCCCCTTCGCTGGCAGGCGTAATCGTGCGCAACAACGCCGCGAGCCGATACTTATTGCAGTCGGGTTTGGCCAGTTCCTGCATGATAGCCTTCAGTACCTCAAACAGCGCCTCAGGTGCATCGGGCCAGTTCAGCAGCATACGACGAAGACTGGACAGCACGCTGGTCAGTCTCAGCTGCTGATGCAGGATGTAATTCAGCACGTTATTCTGGCGGCGAAAGCGATAATGGCTCCAGAAGGCCTGGATGCGTAATAAGTTCATGGTCAGGATCTGACCAATCACCGTTTCATGGGCGCTGCGTATCTCGTCATTACGGGTGTCCTGCAGCAGGCGCGTGGCATGTTCCAGCAGGCGGGCGTGCATCTGTTTTAGCGCGTGGATGAGTGCATCGCCGTCAGAGGTGCTGGGTAAGAGCATCATCATAAAGCCCGCGCACAGCAGCCCGGAAATCACTTCACATACCCGCGCCTGAGCAATCTCCCACAGGCTGGTGATGTCCGTCAGGTTGACACAGCTGAAGGCAATAATGGCTGCGGTATAACCCGCCAGCGAAAAACCATAGGCCACATTGTTTTGATAGTGGTTTGCCACCCAGGTGCACAGCGCCAGCCAGCCGGCAATATACAAGGTGAACAGCCAGGGCTCGTTTAACGTATGGCCGGCAATCAACAGCGCAGCGGCCGCCCCCAACAGGCTGCCCACGATGCGGCCCAGGCTTTTACTGATCACGCCGCCAAGGGTAGGAAAACTTACCACTGCTGCTGAGGTCATGGCCCAGTAAGGCTCGTCCAGGTTCAAACCATAGGCAATGCTCAGCGCAAGGCACATCGCGCCTGCATTGCGTAACGCATAGCGCCATTGACTGCGATCCGCCTTTACCCAGGGAAGGTTTCCCCAGGCCAGCCCGTTGAGATTCATGGTGCTATCGTAATCGTGCAGGTTGTACCGGCGATCAACAGCGCGCGATCGGGAAGCGATGTGAGGCGGATACGGACAGGGACACGTTGCGCCAGACGAACCCAGGGCACGTTCGGTTTAATATCCGGCAGTAAACCGTTATCCGCCTCCAGGCTTTGATCGTAGATAGCCCGCCCGATGCTTTCTACCTGACCGGTCAACTGCGCGCCGCTGCTGTAAAGCACCACGTTGGCAGCGGCGCCAGGATGAATGTGGCGCAGCTTGGTTTCTTCAAAGTAGCCGACGACGTAGTAAGAGTGGCTGTCGACCAGGGCAAAAAGCGGCGTACCGGCGCTGGCGTAGTTGCCAGGGCGCAGGGTTAAATTACTCACCCAACCGTCCGTGGGGGCGGTGAGGGTGGTTTGCTGCAGGTTCCATTGCGCCTGATCACGCTGTGCCTGTGCCGCCTTCACGCTGGCCAGTGCGGCATCGGCGTTCAGACGGGCAACATCCAGATCTTCACCTGAAATGGTATTGCGCGGCAGCCGGCTTCGCCTGCTGAACTCGTTTTGCGCTTTAGCGAGATCGGCTTTTGCCTGGCTAAGCTGCGCATCGGCTTTATTCAGATCGATTTGCCAGGGGACGGGGTCCAGCGTCAATAACGTTTCGCCTTTGTGAACAAACTGATTATCTGTCACCTTCAATGCCACAATGCGTCCTGAAATCTGCGGCGTGATATCCACTAACTCGGCACGCACTTTTCCATCTCGTGTCCAGGGTGACTGCATGTAGTAATTCCAGGCCCACCAGGCACTTAGTAGCGCAAGGGTAAAAACAATCAGCGTTGAAAAGTACTTTAATCCGGAAAATTTCATCGTTTTCATCCGTGATCCATCAGCCAGAGTGAGGCCGTCACGCACAGCACAAATAAGGAAAGATCAAACAGTGTGGGATGCCAGACGTCGCCAGAGGCGAGCCAGCCGCGCAGCAGTGGGTGAATCAGCAGCCAGAGAAAAAAACCGGCCAGCACCGCTTTAAACAGGGGAGGAAAGTAAAGTGACGCACCGAAAATCAGTTCCGTAAGTGGGTGAACACTGAGAAATCCGTTGCTGATGATATCCATTATGGGGATGCACTCTGGAACAGGTTAGTGAAATATTTTCAGCCGAAACTGTCTACTTAGTGATTAGTAATTTAACTTCCGGCTTGCAAAATACTATACAATGCAGCCTGATAGCTAGCCGACTAATTATAAGGAGATAACATGGATACCCCACTCGGAACGGACCTGTCCAGACTGGTGCGCATCTGGCGGGCTCTGATCGATCAACGCCTGAAGCCACTCGATTTAACCCAAACGCATTGGGTTACGCTGCACAATATCCATCAGTTACCGCCTGAGCAGTCACAAATTCAGTTAGCCAAAGCCATCGGTATCGAACAACCTTCGCTGGTCAGAACCTTAGATCAGCTTGAAGAAAAAGGGCTGATTACCCGAACCACCTGCGCACATGACCGCCGTGCCAAACGCATTAAGCTGACACAACAGGCCGAGCCGGTTATTCAGCAGGTCGAACACGTGATTGACATTACCCGTGACGATATTCTCACCGGTATCAGCCGCGATGAGATCAATCAGATGGTGTCGCTGATTGCGCGCCTTGAGAAGAATATTCTCGAACTACAGAACAAAGAAAAGTAATACCGACGCACAGTGCCAGTCACCGGCGTCGGTGGGTGACTGTATTAGCGTGGAGAAACGGTGACCTGGCTGCCATCGGTCGCCATCGCTACGCGCTGTCCTACAGAGTAACGGCTGGCGGCCTGTTTCTGCACCACCATAATGGTGTTGCCGTCATCCTTGCGGATTTCCAGTTCAACACCGTCTGTTTTGTTCATCGCACCTTGCACGCCCTGGCCCGCAACGCCACCCAGTACGGCACCGCCGGCTGTTGCCAGGCTGCGTCCCGCACCGCCGCCAATCGTGTTGCCCAGGAATCCACCCAGTACGGCACCACCGATAGCGCCAATGATATTGCTGTCATCGCCGCCCTGAATTTTAACCGGACGTACGGACACTAAGGTACCGTATGAAACGCTCTGGACCTGTTTGGCTTCACTGGCGCTGTAGGTATCGCCCGACAACGTATCGGTATTGCTACAACCTGCAAGCATCACTCCAGTCAAAGCGACCACAATTACACGCTTAATCATTTGAAAACTCCTTTATTCAAGAATGCGCCTATCTCTCGCGAAATCCTGTAAACAGTATAAGACAGAAAACTGGAGAATTGACCTTTGCCGGTATAAAACATGGCTGACGCCAGCATAGACCGTTAAATTTTAACAATGATTCAATCGATGAGAAAAAAAGTTCCAAGGCGTTAACTCACAGGCAATTTATTGATTAAAAACAAATTAATCATGGATTTAACCGCAATTTTTTGTCAGGCTTAACGCGCGTAACACCATTTTCACCTTAATGAAAAGGAACGGCTATGAAATCAGGACGCTACATCGGCGTGATGTCGGGCACCAGTCTTGATGGTGTGGATGTGGTTCTGGCGGCCATTGACGAAAATATGGTGGCTCAGCAGGCCAGCTACTGTCATCCCATGCCACCGGATTTGCGTCAGGCTATTCTGGCCATTTGCCAGGGACAGGCCCTGACGCTATCGCAGTTAGGACAGCTTGATACGCGGCTGGGGCAGCTGTTTGCTGAGGCGGTATTGACCCTGATGCGCCGTGAATCCCTTGAAGTTGGCGATATCACGGCGATCGGTTGTCACGGGCAAACCGTATGGCATGAGCCACAGAGCGCAGCGCCGAATACGCTGCAAATTGGCGATCACAATCAGATTGTTGCCGCGACCGGCATTACTGTCGTGGGGGATTTCAGGCGGCGTGATATGGCGCTGGGCGGGCAGGGCGCTCCGCTGGTGCCGGCCTTCCATCAGGCCTTGATGATGGATGCCACCGAACGTCGCATGGTGCTGAACATCGGCGGGATTGCGAATCTCTCCTTACTCATCCCGGGGCAGCCTGTTCGCGGGTTTGATACCGGGCCTGGCAATATGCTGCTTGATGCCTGGATATGGCGTAATCAGGGCAAAGCTTACGATAAAGATGCCCAGTGGGCGCTGAGTGGCAAAGTCAGTCATGCCCTGCTTGATACGTTGCTGCGCGAGCCCTGGCTCGCGTTGCCGCCGCCTAAAAGCACCGGGCGGGAGCTGTTTAACCTGGGCTGGCTTGAACAACATCTGCGTCATTTTCCCGGCATCGCCGCACAGGACGTTCAGGCTACGCTTAATGAATTTACCGCCGTCAGCATCGCGCAACAGGTGCAACTCAATGACGGATGCGATCGTTTACTGGCCTGTGGTGGGGGAAGCCGCAATCCGTTACTGATGGCGCGACTGGCGGCGCATCTTGCGGGTACCGAAGTGACGACAACCGATACGATCGGTATCAACGGGGATGATATGGAAGCGCTGGCGTTTGCCTGGCTGGCGTTTCGCACCCTGTCCGGCCTGCCCGGAAATTTGCCTGCGGTCACAGGCGCACGCGAAAAAAGCGTGATTGGCGCCATTTATCCCGCCAATCCGTTGTTCATGCGACAGGGGAAAGGGGACTGAATCTGTCCCCTTTTAGAACAGCGTAAAACGAATCAGGCCACGCCAGGCAGATGCGTTAACTTGCGCACGCCCGTGATGACGGTTGCCACGATGGTTTCACGCCGGGTAATGACTTCAACCTGGTAGTATTTGCTGCGATAGGCAATTGAATAGATAACCGGATGGTATTTATTTCCCTCACCATAACGAGACATATGGGCTTCCAGCGCGCGCGAGGCGGCAACGATATGGACGGGTTCTTTATCACCGCGGATGATTTGCTTCATTCAGTCCCTCAAATGCTATACCTGTGGGGCACGCCTTAACAGGCGCGTTGCGTCGGTCTTTAACACTGAACATCTGACTGCTTAACATCATCGATAATTTAAAAAACAGCGTGCACGTCTAATATTGCAGCGCAATGACACAATCTGAAACGTGCTACTAATATTTAGCAGCACGTTTTATGTCCGGCAAGAGAGAATGAAAATTTATTGTGTTGCGGGAGCCAGGGTTTATTTAAGCTCGGGCCAGGAAACGGAAGATACGCCATTTAATTTCGGCCAGGAAAACAGGAATCCCTGAAACTGTGAAATGCCGGCGGCTTCCAGCCACATCCACTCTTCGGGCTGTTCAATCCCTTCTGCAATCACGGTAATTTCCAGCGATGAACAACATTTTAAAATCGCGTGGACGATAGCCTGCTTCGGGCCACTCTTGTGCACGTTACTAATAATACTGCGGTCGATTTTAATTTTATCGGGCTGGATCTGGGTAAGCAGTGATAACCCGGCATAACCCGCGCCAAAATCATCGAGCGCGACGCTGATACCGGCGGCTTTGAGCTGTTTCAGCGCGGCGGCAAATTCGTCAGGACGAGAGATGATCTCATTCTCGGTAAACTCAACGACAATTTGCTCCGGCACCAGCTGGTGGGCATGAATTTCCGTCAGCAGAAAGTCGACCGCGTCGGGAACAAGCACCAGCGACATCGGCAGCAGATTGATCGACAGCACCATATCATCCAGGCCGAGCGCCTTTGCCTGTGCAAAGGCCGTGCGTTTAGAGTGCAAATCGTTGCGGTAGATATCATCCGGATCAAGGCGGGAAAAATAGTGCTGTTGCGTTTCACCCTGATTGCCGCGAAGCAGCGCTTCAAGGGAAACAATTTTGCGTGCAAAGGGATCAATAATGGCCTGAAAAGCAAAATTTACGCCTTCCTGATTCAGCATGGCAACATCACCTTCGCGGGTTTCGGCCTCATCCTGAATAAAATCCCAGCTGTCTGCTGAGGGAATTTCAAAATAATTTTCTTTCTCGCGCGCTTCAACAAAGGTACGCAAGAATTTAAGCGCCCGATCTTCATAGGTCAGCTGGTATTTGGTGGTGCCTTTTTCCAGCACCGCATTAAGCACCGTGGTTTTATCGTATTGCCGCAGGTCAAACAGCTCCATGCCCACGTTGCCGAAACGTCGCGCAGGGGCATAATCGCGCATTAATTCCACAATATTATGATGGCTGGTATCGCGGCAAATACGTTCGTAAACCGCCAGCACATCACGTTCAGGACCTTCAAGGAGCTGAAAAAAGTGGGTGCCATTAAACAATAAAATACCGGTGACGCTGGATGATTCATTAATTTTGTTAGCCTTGGTGACTAATCCCTCCAGCATCTTAAGCGGAACATGGTCAGCGATGTGACTGCGATAGATAATTGTAGACAACATAAAGTCTTCCAGATTCTTGTTTTTTTACCGCACACATTGCCAGATCGCTTATCAGGCGGAGCCTAATCCTGCTGTAATACCATCGCAAAATGTGTCCTTGCCGTGCATTTCTCCAGCACGGCACAGGGGGCGCTTACCTGTGATGTTCCGTTGTCACAGAAGGTTTAACACGATCGATCCATGGGGTGGATAACAGACCATGGCGGGGGCAAACAGGTTTTTTATTATTCTGTTCATTACCAGCGTGTTACGCATTGTTTCTATTATATCAGCACTTCAGTGGTTAGGTATTGAATAGACGTATCTTTTTTGCAGGTTATGGTCCGTTAATAAATGACACCGATGAGTATTATTCTCAGGTTACCTGGGGTAATCAAATTATCCTCGTTCCCTGACTGCTACTCTTGAAAAGAAAACAGCAGTAGCCTGATTTGGCATGTTTTTTTAACCAAAACGTCGAAGGAGAGAGGTAAACACAATGATTAAAGTATCAACTCTGATCTTGCACCTGGCGCCTTTTTCAGCAGCCAGAGTCTGATAAGATGCTAACGTAAGTCAGTGACCCCGCTGCGAATAAATCTCAAAACCCCTGTTTTGTCATTATCCCTGTGGTTTTAGGGATAATTCTCAGCTAGGGTTAACAACGCTACATTATTAAATAAAACCTTACATCACTCTTTTTATCGTCCTGATTGACACAGCGACCAGCAGGGGCAGTCCTATGCTTAAATCAAGCTACTATTACGTATGTCCTTTTACCCGAGGCGGATGGATAATTCATAAAGAAGGTTGTAGCCAGCTGGATAACAGCCGTGGAAGTGAATTTATCGGTTCACTCTACACCCGGCAACAGGCCTTAACGGTCGCGAAAATCCATCACCCGGATGCGATTCTCTGCACCGCCTGCCTTAGCCCTTTCGTCTGTCCCACTGCCGGGCGGAGTCTGGCATCGCGCAATCGGGCCATGCCGACGCGACATACACCTAAGTCTTCCTGAATATTACGGACGTCAGCGCCAACGTTACGCGCGGCGGAGATATCGGTTTACTGCGCCTGAGGCGTGAGCGCGATATAAAGAAATAATGTGTGAAGGTGAAATAATAATAACCGCGAAGAAGGGTGCACATTATTACCTGGTTAACAGGCGTGACGCTCACGCCTGTTAATATTAACGCCGAAAATTACAGCTTAACGCCGAAAACTACGGCGCTGTGATGATTACGCCTGTTTAGGCTGTCCGTTCGAAGCGGTCAGGCCGCCATCAACCGGCAGATTTGCGCCGGTAATATAACGTGCGTCATCGCTGGCGATAAAGGCAATGGCATCAGCAATATCTTCAGGCTCACCTGCGCGTTTAAGCGGAATGCGGTCATAGAAACGCTCAAGCAGGGCCTGATCGTTTTTCACCGCTTCCGTCAGCTCGGTGAAGGTAAAGCCCGGGCAAATCGCATTCACTCTCACGCCGTCCGCGCCATAATCCATGGCCAGTGACCGGGTGAAGTTGGTAACGGCGCCTTTGGCCGCGTTATAGACGCTCATGCCCCAGTCGCCACCTAATCCTGATACCGACGAAATATTCACTACGTTGCCTTTCGATTTCAGCAGGGCAGGCATAAAGAAGTGCACACAGTGGAATACGCCGTCGAGATCGACGCTCATCAGCTTCTTCCAGTCAGCGGGTTCGATCTCGTGGATGCGTCCCTGAACGATAATCCCGGCATTGTTAACCAGCACGTCCATGCGGCCATATTTTTCTTCAACGCGGGCGGCCAGCGCTTTTACCTGATCGGCCTCAGCCACGTCGCAGGCCGCTGCCATATGGCCATCGCCGGGCAACTGTGCCAGGACTTTTTGCAGCTTATCCTGATTACGGCCAACCAACACGACAGATGCGCCTTCTTGTGCGAAGCGTTTGGCGCTTGCTTCACCAATTCCTGATCCGGCTCCTGTCACTACAACGATTTTACCTGTAAATCTGGACATTTTGCCTCCTTAATGGCGTCGCTTACTGTTTTAACCCTGTTCAGCCTGGCAGCCCTGCGGCCCAGGTCAAGCGCAACGGTACCGGATGCGTATTGTTTAACCGTTACGCATCCGGTTCGCGCCGCGCCGGGCGTCCTTAAGGCCTTCTGAACAGCGCCATACTGCGGCCTTCCAGTTCAAAGTCCTTTTCTTTGGTGATCACCATCCCGTGTTTGCTGGTATCGCTGGTGGTCAGTTCCAGCACCCAGCCGCCCTCACCGAACTGAGGGATCTGGAAGGGCACATTACCTTCAAACGGGTTGATGAGCATCAGTACGTCATACCAGACGCCATCCTGATGTTGCAGATCGGGTCGGCCGATGTAGACACCGAGCGTTGAACCTTCGTCCCACTGCTCAGCCTGCTGCAGGCCGCCGCCGGCATTGAACCACTTGATTTCCATCCCGTCGCGCCAGCTTTCACGCCGTAACAGCGGCTGGGTTTTGCGCAGTGAAATCACATGACGGGTGAATTCACGCAGGGCTTCGGCCGAAGCGGGCAGGTTATCCCAGTGAACCCATGAAATTTCACTGTCCTGGCAGTACCCGTTGTTATTTCCCATCTGGCTGCGGCCAAACTCATCGCCTGCCAGCAGCATCGGGGTGCCGTGGGAGAAAAACAGCGTGGCCAGGAAGTTACGTTTCTGGCGCTCGCGAACGGCGTTAATGCCTTCGTCGTCAGTGGGGCCTTCCACGCCATAATTATAAGACCGGTTATCGTTGTGACCGTCGTTGTTGTCTTCACCATTGTCGGCGTTGTGCTTCTCGTTGTAGGAGACCAGGTCGTTCAAAGTAAAGCCATCGTGCGCGGTGATAAAGTTAACGCTGGCCCAGGGACGACGTCCGCGCTGATCGTACAGATCGCCAGAGCCAAGCAGACGGGCGGCAAAATCGGTCGGGACATTGTTTCCTTTCCAGTAATCGCGCACGGTATCGCGATACTGATCGTTCCACTCCGCCCAGCCCGGTGGAAAGCCGCCGACCTGATAACCACCGGGGCCAATGTCCCAAGGCTCACCGATCAGTTTTAAGCGTGAAAGCAGGGGATCCTGCGTAATGGCGTCAAAGAAGCCGCCGCGGGGATCGAAGCCTTCCGGTTCACGGCCCAGAATGGTGCCAAGATCGAAACGGAAACCATCGATATGCATAGAGTCCGCCCAGTAGCGCAGTGAATCCGTCACCATCTGTAACACACGCGGATGAGAGGTGTTTACGGTGTTTCCTGTGCCGGTATCGTTAATGTAATAGCGATGCTGATCGGGTAAGGTGCGGTAATAAGAGAAGTTATCAATACCTTTAAAGGACAGCGTTGGCCCCAGTTCATTGCCTTCCGCAGTATGGTTATAAACCACGTCAAGGATCACCTCAATGCCCGCGTCGTGGAAGGCGCGGACCATATCCCGGAAACCCTGAATGCCTCGCGGACCAAAATAGCGTGTCGCCGGAGAAAAAAAGTTCAGCGAGTTATAACCCCAGAAATTTTTCAGCCCTTTATCCAGCAGGTGCTGATCGTCCGGAAACCAGTGCACCGGTAACAGTTCGACGGAGGTAATACCCAGGCTCTTGATATAGCCCACCGTGGACTGATGACTCATGCCGTCGTAAGTCCCGCGCATTTCAGGCGGCAGCGCCATGTTCAACTGGGTAAAGCCTTTCACATGCGTTTCATAGACGATCGTTTCAGACCAGGGAACCTGCGGGCGGTTTTGGTCCTGCCAGTCAAATTCGTTGGGGTCGATCACGCGACATTTTGGCGTGAAAGGGGCGCTGTCGCGATCGTCGAACGTCAGATCTTTGTCTTCGTGATACAGGTCATAAGCGAAGTGCGCCTCATTCCATGCGATGTCCCCGGCCAGTTCGCGGGCATAGGGATCGACAAGGAGTTTATTCGGGTTAAACCGATGGCCGTTTTCCGGATCGTAAGGACCGTAAACGCGATAGCCATAGAGCGCGCCGGGCTGCAAGCCGGGCACGTAACCGTGCCAAATCTCATGTGTGAACTCGGGCAAATCCAGTCTGGCTATTTCATTTTTTCCGCTTGGGTCATAAAGACACAGCTCCACGCGTTCTGCATGGGCAGAAAACAGCGCAAAGTTTACGCCTTTGCCATCAAAGTTCGCCCCAAGTTGCTGGCCCGATCCCGACGTAATTTCAAAACGATGATTTGACATCTGTCCCTCTCAATTAACGAACCCCGTTACGGTGTTTCAATCCATGTACTGACCTGCTTTCAGCAAGCTAACAATGCCAGTGCCCAGTAGTTATTTAACGTTTCCAGCGGAATACGGTCGGTCAGATTGATCGTTTCGCCGCTCAGCACATTGCGATAACGGCGATGTGCCAGTTCATCCGGCAGCACGATCTCGGTGGCGGCCCAGTGCGTCGCTGGGGGCGCTTCCAGCTTGAGCTGCGCGTCGAACACAAGTCGGGATGTCACCACAATAAAGGCCTCACTGCCCTGGGTTCGCGCAAACGCCAGCAGCCTGTCGGACTGCGCGCCCTCAGCCGTAAGCGGCAGATAACTGCCCCGGGCAAAGAGTTCAGGCCTGTCCCGGCGTAAATTGAGCAGCGCCAGGGTGGCAAGCTGGTTAACCTGACCGCTGAGCCAGCTATCATGGCTACCGGGCAGGGCCGTCGTGGCAGAACGTAACATCGCTTCCAGGGCGGCATAATCCGGTTCGCGTCGGTTATCAGGATCGACCAGGCTGAAGTCCAGTGCTTCGCTTCCCTGATACACATCCGGCACCCCGGGCGCGGTCAGCTTAATGACTCTCTGGCTCAGGCTGTTCACCAGGCCGGCACGGATAAAGGGTTGCAGCGCCTCAACGAAATCCTGCAGGAAAGGCTGATTTGCAGGTGAGAGCAGGTGACGCGCGTAGCCCAGCACGGCCTGCTCGTACGCGGTGTTGTTCTCGGTCCAGTCAGTGCGCAGTTTGGCTTCACGCAGGGCTTTTTCGACATAGCCTGCGAAGCGTTCGGCAAGGGCATCCAGCCCCGCACTGTCCCGGGGATCTAAGGTGGGCGGCCAGACACCGGCGAGCGCCTGATACAGCATCCACTCCACGGACGGTTCCGGCGCAGGGCCGTCCTCAAGGGCACCCACGGCCTGGCGATTGAGTTCGCGCCAGCGCGCCACGTTCTCGGCCCAGCGCTGGGGGGCTTCCGTCAACGTGTAAAGCCGCGCGCGCGCGTCTTCGCCTCGCTTGGTATCATGCGTCGAGCTGGCGGAAAGGGCGTCCGGCTGACGCGCAAGACGCGTTGCCATCTCATGGTGAAACTGCTGCGGGGAAAACTGCGTCTGTAAGGGTTCCGCGCCCACCTCATTTAACGCCAGCGCGCTGTTCTGTCGGTAAAACAGCGTGTCTTCGATGGATTTCGCCATCAGCGGACCGGTGAGCTGCTGGAAGCGGGTCCGGAAGCTGTTCGCCAGCGCGGTGGACTGGCTGGCGACGTCGCCCTGCATGATCTGCAGCAGGAAATCGAGCATGTGGCTGTCAGGTGCATGTTCCGACGCCCTGACGCCGTCAGCGACGGCCTGAAGACGTTGTTGGTCGTTGGCAGGCAGGCCGTGCGCATTGCCGTAGGTTCGATAGACCGGGAACGCCACCAGCAGTTCGCGCAGTGCGCTGCGGAGCCGCTCGGGATCAATCGCGATGTGTTCCCCCTCGGCAATGGCGCTGGCCAGGTCCATCAGGCGCGAAAATTCCCCGGCAAAATTGCGATCTGCCATCAGGCATTTTGCCTTACGAAGTTCGTCGTCCATCTGCACGACCTGGCCGCTGACGCTTTCACAGGCCTGGCGGAGGGCGTTGAGAGAGTGATTATCAACCAGCACATGCGACAGCGCGGCGATAAACTCATAGCCTGTGGTGCCGGAAATTGGCCAGTCGCTGGGGATCTGCTCGCCTTCACCCAGGATTTTCTCAACGGTGATATAACATGCCTCGCCGGCCTCGCGACGCAACTGCGTCAGATAACCTCTAGGATCGGCCAGTCCGTCAACGTGATCGACGCGCAGGCCGTCAACCGCGCCGCTGTGGACCAGTTCCAGAATAAGCCGGTGTGCATCCCTGAAGACGGTGGGATCTTCAACCCGTACGCCAACCAGCCCGGTCACCTCAAAAAAGCGGCGGTAGGAGAGGTCCCGTGCGGCATCGCGCCACGACATCAGCCGCCAGGGCTGCTGTTGATGCAATGCATCCAGCCCGGCTTTGCTGCGCAGCTGGAGCACGGCTTCTTCCTGTCCCTGCCAGCTTTCCGGCGTAAGCGGATAGTAACTTTCAAAATAGGCCAGCGCAGGCTTGCCGGTCTGGGGATCGCGTTTAACGGCAAGGTCGCCGTTCTCCAGAACGGTATCAATATCATCACCCAGAAACGGCAGCGTCAGACGGCGTGACCAGTCGATGTCGAAGTAGTCGGCATAGCGACTGTCTTTACCGTGTTCAAGCACGTCGTGCCACCAGCCGTTCTCCAGCGATGCCGCCATGTGGTTGGGGACGATATCAATGATAAGCCCCAGTCCGGCCTGTTTTAACGTGCTGACCAGACGATCAAACCCCGCGCGTCCGCCAATCGCCGGGTCGATTTCATTAACATCGGTCACGTCATAACCGTGAGTGGAGTCACGGGTGGCGGTAAAGATCGGTGAGGCATAGAGATGGCTGATCCCCATTTTTTTCAGATAGGGCACCAGCGCTGCAGCGCGATCGAAGGTCATGCCATTGCGGAACTGAATACGGTAGGTGGCGGTTGGAATGCTCATTTAGGTTCTCCGGCAGCCAGACGAACAACGATCGCGTTTTGAGGGAGCGCATCGGTGGATTCTGGCCAGGCGAAGATCGTTTCGCCCGGCATCGCCGGCAGGGCGCGATCCTGTTCGCCGATGTTGAATGCCATTGATAACGTGCCCGCCGGGAAACGCCAGCTCACGGCAACAAATCCCTCTGCGGTGTCCAGTACCTTTCCGCTGTTTCCACCCGCCGTCGCCAGCAGCGGCACAATATGCTGCTGCCGGAGTGCCAGTAGTGAGCGGGTCAGCTTCAGCCAGCGTTTTCCTTCTTCGCTCTCCAGCTTGCTCCAGTCCAGTTTTGAACGGGTAAAGGTCGCTTCATCGTTAGGATCGGGAACGCTCTCGCCCTCATGACCGGCATGTCCTTCAAACTCTTTCGCCCGGCCTTCCCGCACGGCTTTCGCCAGATCGCCATGGAAATCGGTAAAGAACAGGAAAGGATGGGTTTCGCCGTACTCTTCCCCCATGAACAACAAAGGGATATGGGGCGACAGCAGCAACGTTGCCAGCAGCACCTGAGTACGTTCGGCACCGGCCAGAGAAATCAGCCTTTCTCCCTGCGCACGGTTGCCAGTCTGATCGTGGTTCTGGATAAAGTCCACGAAGGCCACCGGCGGCTGTCCGGTACTGTCAACACCGCGCGCTTCACCAGACTGCACTGAGACCTCGCCCTGGTAGACAAACCCTTCAGCCAGCGCGCGTGCCACACGTTTTTCCGGCCGATCGGCAAAATCTTTGTAATAGGCATGCGTTTCACCTGTGGCAAACACATGAACGGCATTATGAAAGTCATCATTCCATTCGCCGGTGAACAGTGGGGCGGTGCCATCTTCCGCTCTGGGATGCAGGAAAATCACGTTGCGACAGTCTTCGGTGGTGAGATGGATCTGGCGCTCGGGAATATCTGCGCGAATGCGTTCAGCGATGTCGATCAAAACAGGCGTGTCGGAAACGTCTTCAATCTGGTCGATGGCATCGAAGCGCAGGCCGTCCAGGTGGTATTCCTGCAGCCAGTAGAGCGGGGCTTCAACAATATAACGTCGCACCGCATCCACATCATAGGCAATGCCGGCGCCCCATGGCGTCATCCGGTCTTTATGGAAGAAGTCTGGTGACAGCAAGGGCAGATAATTCCCTTCCGGGCCGAAGTGGTTAAGCACGATGTCCAGAACAACCGCCATGCCATAGCCATGAGCCGCGTCAATAAACGCTTTAAAGTCATCGGGCGTTCCGTAAGCGGCATGTGGCGCGTACAGGAGCACGCCATCGTAGCCCCAACCGCGCTGCCCGCCAAACTGAGAAACGGGCATGACTTCAATCATGGTAATGCCGGTTTCCGCCAGATAAGGCAGTTTCTTTATCGCAGCCTGGAACGTGCCTTCTTCGGTGAAGGTGCCCATATGCATTTCATAAACCACGCTTTCCTGCCACGGGCGGCCTTGCCAGGTGGTGTTCTGCCAGCGGTAGTGAGCAGGATCGACGACCAGAGACGGGCCGTTAACGTCATTCTGTTGCGCGCGTGAAGCGGGATCGGGAATCACCGTGCCATCGTTCAGCACAAAGTTATAGGTTGCCCCCGCCTGTACATCGCTGACCTGCAGCTCAAACCAGCCGTCTCCGGCGGGCGTCATGGCAAGATCTTTATCCGAAAGTCGTAAACTAACCTGCTGTTGACCCGTTGCCCAGACGCGGAAACGCACGTTGCCATCGGCCAGATATTCGCTTCCCCAACTCTTAAAAAAAGATGTAGATACCATTCCGTTGCCTCTTTAACCAGAAAGTACGCAATAAGCACCACCACGCTATCGGTAAGCCGATGATGCGAATGCAAAATGATGTTAGCGAGATCAGGAGCCCGGGAGGTCGATGCGCCTTAACAGCCTTTCCCCGTGCCATTATTCAGATATTGTTATGTGTAATACCGCATGAGGCACCCGGCAGTGCCTGCTTCACACAACACTCTCAACAAATAATCATAGACCAGGTTCCAACATTTACTGCCGCCGCGCGCAATGTACCCTGTGGCTTTTTCCCCCAGCGAGGCCGGGCTGTCCGATGAGCCCGGCCTCCATTTGCCTCTGCACAGGGGAAATCAGAAAAAGAGCACGGGCATCAGGCAGAAAAAAACCGCCTTTAACAGCGGTTTTGACGCAAACAGACCAGGTGGACGCCCATTCTGCGTGCGTTTAAGGTGTCAGCCCTCCCGTGGCAGGGCGGGCTGCTCCTGTCATCAGGCCGGAATGGATTCGGCCTTCTGGCTACGCGACCAGACGCGGTGTTCTGCCATCGCAGCAGTAAAATCATTCATCAGCGCGATTTCAGCATTATCGGCTTCCACGATGCCTTCCTCCTGCTGATTTTCATCCAGATCAAACTGCGCTTTGAAACGGCGTGCTTCACCACTCAGGCCAATGACTTTCAAATGTTTGTAAGCCTCCAGCAGGAAGTAGCGTGCATCTCCGCTTTTCAGCAGGGCATCCACGTTACCGTCGGGGACGATCACCGCATCAAAGGTCAGCGAAGGTAGCCCGTTAAACGTGGCATCGATCGGCAACAAAGAACCATCGTCTGCGCTGACCTGGCCCATATGCGCCGCCAGCAGTTTGGTGTGCACGCCAGCAGCGGTGAGATGCTGCAGAATAGCCAATACGTCGTCGGCTTTTACGCCTTCGCTCAGCAGCAGCGCGACCTGACGGCCTTTGATGTCGGCATCGGGAATGGCATACAGGCTCAGGCTGTCATCGCGCTGCAGGCCATTGACGTCTTTTGGCGGGGCGGTGTTGAGCTGCTCATCGCTGAGATCAATCCCGAGGTTGGCGGCCACCCCTTGGGCCAGTTTGACATCGATGCGCAACAGATGGTCCACCACGCGTTCACGGATGTAAGGGCGGGCCACCTTACTCAGCTCAAAAGAGTAGGCGGCAATGATGTGCTGCTGTTCAATGTCAGTCTGGCTGTTCCAGAACAAACGCGGCTGGGCATAATACTCACCAAACGAGGGGCTACGTTCGCGGACTTTGTGGCCTTCAACGCGCTCCTGATAGCTTTCGAAACCACCCCCTTTTGCGGCAGGCGGTGTTTCCCGTGGCCAGTTGTCGTTGATGGAGTTGGGTTCGTAGTTGGCCGGATTCGTATCAATATCCATCCGGTGCATGCCCTGGCGCTGGAAATTGTGGTACGGGCAAACCGGGCGGTTGATCGGGATTTCGTGGAAGTTTGGCCCACCGAGGCGGCTGATTTGCGTATCGGTGTAGGAGAACAGACGGCCCTGTAACAGCGGATCGTTAGAAAAATCGAGTCCCGGGACGAGATGTCCTGGATGAAAGGCAACCTGTTCCGTTTCAGCAAAGAAGTTATCCGGATTGCGGTTCAGCACCATTTTGCCGACGCGCACGACGGGCACCAGCGCTTCCGGAATCAGCTTGGTGGCGTCCAGAATATCGAAGTCGAACCGGAACTCATCTTCTTCCGGGATCATCTGCAGGCCAAGCTCAAATTCCGGAAAATCTCCCGCTTCAATCGCTTCCCACAGATCGCGGCGGTGGAAGTCGGGGTCGCGACCGGTCAGCTTCTGGGATTCATCCCACAGCAGCGAGGCTTTGCCTGCCAGCGGTTTCCAGTGGAAACGAACAAATGTCGCTTTGCCTTCATCGTTAATCAGGCGGAAGGTATGAATACCAAACCCCTCCATCGTGCGGTAGCTGCGCGGAATACCCCGGTCAGACATCGCCCAGATCACGTTGTGCAGAGTTTCAGGCTGTAGCGACACATAGTCCCAAAACGTGTCGTGAGCACTCTGTCCCTGAGGGATTTCATTATGCGGCTCAGGCTTTACCGCATGTACAAAATCGGGAAACTTGTGGGCGTCCTGTATAAAGAACACCGGTGTGTTGTTACCGACCAGGTCGAAAACGCCTTCATCGGTGTAGAACTTGGTAGCAAAACCACGAATATCACGCACCGTATCCGCTGACCCCGCGCCGCCCTGGACCGTCGAGAAGCGCACAAATACCGGCGTGATCTGCTCTGGCTCACTCAGGAAGTGCGCCTTAGTTACATCCTTTAGTGAGCAGTAGGGCTGAAAGTAGCCGTGGGCGGCTGAACCGCGCGCATGCACGATGCGCTCCGGAATGCGCTCATGGTCAAAATGCGTGATTTTCTCCCGCATGATGAAGTCTTCAAGCAGCGTCGGCCCACGTGAGCCGGCGCGTAATGTGTTCTGATCATTTGCAATACGGGTGCCCTGATTGGTCGTCAGCGGGCTGTCCGTTCCGTTTTTACGGTTCGCTTCCAGTTGATCGAGTTTCGTGCTGTGCGTGTCGGGTGCTTTAAGGCTACCCGGCGCGGTGGGTTTTTTACCCGGCGGCGTCGGTTCGGCTGGGGGTTGATGTGAACCCTCTTTAGGTGCCAGCGAGCCCAGTCCGGGTTGTGAGGATTCCGGACCCGTTGTGGGGGCTGGGTGATTCAGAGGATTATTCTTTTTCTCATTCGACATGACACGTTGCTCCAGCTTTTTTTTACTACTTGAGGTGCCAGTAAATATAGAACAACTTAATTAATAAGCTTATAAATATTGCGTTTAATGGCGCTGGTAAAATAATTATCGGATGGCGTAACGCAAAATCAGGGAGATATTAAGAAAGGAGAAAATAATTTAAGGATGAAACTAAATGGTTATTTAAGCGTGGCGGTGGTGATTTAATATATTGATATTTATCGGTTTGTTATTTATTAGGCGGGGAGGTTATTGTGTATTGATGGCGTGAAGCTGTTTTATCAAACCAGGCCTTTTCTGAAAATGCGGGGATTAAGTCGGTTACGCTTCGCTAAAGTCGGCTGAGTTTTATTTTTTCCGTTGCGCTTATTAACGCGCAAGCGAAGCCGATATTATCCGTGAGCAATCGGTATTTAAACATGGGGATCGTTATCCTTAACGGGAATAACAGGCAGGGGTGAGAAAGGGTGAAAATCGCCAGTCCATGGCGTATTACCTCCTTAAGGCGCCTTACTCAGATCTACTTAGAGGTGCGACGGCTGTTTTTGCCTCCTTTCCGACCGGCCTCCCTGGCTCTTTCAGGATCGTTTTTGAAATTACCTCCGCTGGCTTTGCCTCCTGCACTGCCCGCTTCACTGGCTCGCTCAGGATCGTTGGCAAAATTACCGGCACCACCTCTGTATTTCTGTTGTGTCATAGACAAGACCTCATATCAGGGTTCCTTAGATAAGAAGGACTAGCTAGTCACAGCGGTAAGTTTAGTTCTGATACGAAATTATGCCACTTTGTCATCCCTTGTTCCTGGACGAAATCTAAGGGTATTTACTTGTAAAATCAGTGAATAAATTCTGCCCGCAGGCTGAACAGGCCGGGCGCCGCAATGTGCTGTTATACGTCATCCGTTACACTCTGCCCGTCAGTGCGAAATTATTGGTAAAATCAAGCATTAACTTATTGATAGTTATGCTCTAAATGGCGAAATTTGAATTAGCTGTTACACTTTCTGAATACCGTTCAGGAGTGTTTATGAAATTAGGCTTTGCATGTAAGTACTTAAACGAACAGGGCAAGCAATATTTTCCCTTCCGCGCGACCACGCGTACCCGTTTTCTCGGTCTGGATGAGGCCCAGCGCACCGCGCTGATTTACGAGATTTCAAAGACAAATTTGCAGAACCTGTATCTGACGCTGGAAGCTATTGCGGCACTGCCAGAGGCGTTAAGGATGATGCGCATTGGCAGTGATTTACTGCCGCTGTATACGGTGCCGCAGGCAAAGCCGTTATTTGCAACGTTTTTACCCGAGCTGTATCCGCTGTTCGCCCGCTGCGGCGAGCTGGCGCGGACGCATCATATCCGGCTGTCATTCCACCCGGGACAGTACAGCGTGCTGGCGTCGGATAATCCTGATGTCGTGTCACGTGCCTTAGAGGATGTGGAATATCATGCTCTCTGTGCCTGCCTGATGGGCTACGGCAAAACCTTTCAGGACTTTAAAATCAACATTCATATGAATGGCAAACTCGGGTTTGAAGGGTTCAGGCAGGCATTTCAGCGGCTCAGCCCCGAAGCCCGGCTGATGCTGACGGTGGAGAACGATGAGATATCGTGTTCGCTGGATGATGTGCTGCAGGCCCGGGCGCTTTGCCCTGTGGTGCTGGATATTCATCATCACTGGGTTAAAGAGAATCAGTTTATTCAGGCCAGTGATGCAAGGATGGCGCAGATTATCGACTCCTGGCGCGGCGTACGCCCGGTGATGCACTACTCGATTTCGCAGGAGGGAATTATTCCGGCCGAAGGCTTTCCGGACCAGCAGGATCTCAGTGTGCCGAAAACCAAACTGCGTGCGCATTCTGATTACTATTTCAATGCCACGCTCAACGGCTGGGCCTTGTCCTTCGGCGACTTCGATATCATGTGTGAGGTAAAAATGAAAAACCTGGCGCGTGAACAACTGTATGACTGGGGCAGGCGTAATAGCCTGATTACCTGAGACGTGCCCGTTGCGGGTCTGAAGTGACGTCAGCGGCGGGCACCGGCTTACCCGGCCAGCAGCCCGCAGTGGCTGTTGCGCTTTGATCGCGACGGTCGCAGCGCGATCGGGAATGCCAGAAAATCGTTCAGGCCGGTATCCTTTGTCTGAGGATAACGCCGCGTAGCCAGCACCTGACCTGTTGCTTCGGCGATAACCTCTGCCAGCAGATCCCATTGGCTAAGGGCGCATATCAAAAGGCCTGCCGTTCGCCTTGACGGGCAGGGCCGATGAGAGGATCCGGGATGGGTTTCTGCCGCCAGCGAGTGTGTCCTTCGCTGGCGTTTCCCTGCTGACAGCCTAACGAAGGGGGAGGTTCCTCCTCGTACAGCTTGATGAGTGACGAAACATGCTTCTCCCAGCCGTAATTAAACCCAACGGCAGGAAAATTCACAGAAACGGGCGAAAGATAACGCGCGACGAGCAGGGTTATCACGCCCTCTTGCTCAACTATTGTCGTGAAAAGATTGCCAGACAGGCATAAAAAAGCCCCTGAATCAGGGGCAAATTTTTAGGGAAGGCAAAGCGTCCTTGCTAAGTAGCGTGTCATCACAACAAAATTAAAAACGAGCCTCGCCCGGCGTACGCTGAAGCACAATCTCCAGGGCCTGACGATAGATATCCTGTTTGGTCGCGTCGGTTTCGCTTTCCAGTTTATGGATTAAGCCCAGCACCATATCTTTTTCAGAAACGTGTGCTTTAAAGGCCGCGAGTTCTGACCAGGTCTCTGCAATCACATCTTTTTCACTGGTGAAATGCTCACCCGCATTCATGAAATATTCAGAAATCTGAGACTCGGTATTGGTTGTCGTTTGCATAGTAGCCTCAAAATCGTGGAAACCGTTTCTGCCCGTGGCAGAGAAAAATTTTGCATCTGAAGGTGGAAATCCACTCACCTTCAGATGCGGTGCAAGGCACCTTTCGTTACAAGTGACTTAACATCACGCCGTAAAGTTATACAAAAAAATTACCTTTGTACAATTTTTTGCGAAAAAAAATCGGTGGTCGGAGGAGTTTTTTCACCGTCAGCAACGCTTTGTAATGGCTCTGTTAGGTATTTTGCTCTGATTTATAAGGATTTTTTTCATATTTTCGCGTTTCTTTTTCCTCCTCGCTGTTGTACAAGACTGTACAAAGTTGTACAGATTGAGCTGTATAACCTGGAATAAAACGGCATCAAAACGCTGCCCGCCAGGAAAAATCTGTACAACATTGCGCTGATAAAGCCGCGTTGAGCGCGATCCCTGTCCGTTGGCCGGTGAGATAATCTGTCAAAGCGACAGGATGGCGTTGCGCTGCCGGGTGGTGAGATAGCGTCAGAGATGACGTCCATGTTGCATGCGCGTCAGAAATCAGAAAGAGGGCAGTAACAACCCTGTTTGTGCGTTACAGGGGCTTAATGCTGGCTTTGTGGGCGGCGTTGCAATAATTCACTTCCTTCTGCCCCCGCAGGACGTTAAGGTTTACGCCTCTCGAATCAGAAGGAAATGATAATGGTTAACGACTATTTTTCGCTGCCGCCGGCAGGCATGACACAGGAACAGCATAAACGTACGGTGGCGGTGGCGGCGGCACTGGCGGTGGCAAAAGAGTCCGTCAGCGCTTCAACGTCTGCGAATGGCTCGAAAGCGGCGTGGGATCTGCAGGCCGTGGCAAACGAAATCGCCAATCTGGCCGATGCGATTCAGGACGCGCTGGAGTCCGATAACGAAGTATAACGGTGTCAGTGCGCTGTCGTCAGGGCAGCGTCCGGCCCCTGGATTAGCCGCCGGGGCTCAGGTTGTCCGGGCGGCGCAGCCCGTCAGGCGTTGACGGCGATCCGCATTATTGCGCCGCGCGTTGTGTGGAGAAATAAGCCAGCAGGCGCGTCATCTTTTGCTGGGGTGAGGTGTCAGTTGCGCCACTGTCGCTGACGTCGCCCATCCAGCGCTCATCCGCTTCCGGATGCGGCCCGGTTAACACAACTGTCCCTTTGCCGTAGACGTAACGCGCCATCGCCACATCGCCATTACGGTAAAAAGCCACAGGTGTAAAACCGTCCTGCTGTGTCTGACCAACAAGATAAGGGCCATCCTGATAATAAAAGGTTTCTTGCCTGTGATCCCAGGTCACCGCGATCGTGTAATCACCCTCATCCGCGATGTGTGAGCCCGGACGTCCCACTTCAGAGTCAAGTGGCGAGGCGATGAGCCCCAGCCAGTTACTGTCCGCCAGGTAGGCTCCCATGCACAGACCGAGATAGCCTTTGCCACTGCGGACAAAATCCCGCACGGCACGGGCCCCTTCATCACCGAGCGCGTCATAGGCAGCGGGGATGTCCTGGTCGCCGCCGGGCTGGATATAAAGATCAAACTGACGCAGGTTCTGTGCATTCAGCTTTAGTTTTTCGTGCTCACCGATATAGGCAATGCTGAGTGGCATCGCGACGCCACGAAGCGCTTTCACCACCATTTCAGAACAGCCCTCACAGCCTGCCGCACCGCGATAAACGGCAACGTTTAGCGGAGCCTGTGCCGCCAGGCTAACGCCGGATGCGACGCTCAATGCAAACAGCATCGCGGTGAAAATCCCGCGTCGATAGCGGACATGTTGTAATGCGTCAGAAGCGAGGCGCATGTTGCATTTCCTGTCAGAAAAAGAAAGAGACGATTTCCGTAACGGCCGCTGCCGCAACGGAAAGCAGGTTGGCTCAGGCAGCGTGCCAGGCCGACATCAACATACCGCAATCTGATGTTCTTGAGCAACTGCTCAATTCAGGGCGGTGATTATCCCGCACTAACCCTTTTGGCCGACGAGGCTCTTGAGCACACCGCCGCCAGCGGGGTGGCGGTGTGCGCAGTCGCGCGCTGAACGCCCTTATTTGTTGTACCCTGAGGCGACAATTTTTGCTGCACCCGCCAGCACATCTTTACGCGCAGCGGCGTGCTTATCAGGCTGGGTGTAATAGGTTACCAGCACCAGCGGTGCATGATGCGGTGGCCAGATGACGGCAATATCATTGGTGGTGCCGTAATCACCGCTTCCGGTTTTATCTGCAACCGTCCAGCTGGCGGGCAGGCCAGCGCGTATGCTGTTAGCACCTGTTGTATTGCCTTTCATCCAGTCGGTCAGTTGCTGACGTTGCGCGGGTGCCAGCGCCTTGCCCAGCACCAGCTTTTTCAGGCTTTGCATCATGGCATCAGGCGATGTCGTATCACGCTTATCACCCGGGATAGCAGTATTCAGCTCCGGTTCTTTGCGATCGAGCCGAAAGGTGCTGTCGCCAATGCTACGTGCAAACGCATTGACCTGCTGCGGGCCACCCAGGCGGATCAGCAGTGCGTTCATGGCGGTATTATCGCTGTATTGCAGCGCCGCCGCGCTGAGTTCTGCTACCGTCATGGTGGCGCCGACGTGTTTTTCAGTGATGGGGTTATAGTTAACCAGGTCGGCTTTATGAATGGCGATTTTTTCACTCATCAAGCCGTCCGCGCTTTCGCTTTTTTTCAGGATGGCCGCAACGGCGAAAACTTTACTGGTGCTGCATAGCGGAAAGCGCGCATCTCCCCGGTAGGTGAAAACGGTGCCATCGGCGGTGTCGGTTACCGCCACACCCAATCGTCCGCCCGCGTTTTTTTCCAGCTGTTGGATGCCGCGTTGCAGTGCGGCCTCGTCAAAGCCGGCCTGGGCGGCAAGCGGTATCGCGAGTGCCAGCAGGGTAACGGCCGTGCTGGCGCGTCGTCTGAACAGATGAGTCATAGTCAATCTCCACTGATGAATGCCCGCCTCGCTGAACAGAGGCAAGGCATAACGGTTAGCCGCATCGTTGCGCGGTCAGGATTAAACGAAAAGTTGCCCTTCAGCCCCTCGTTAAACTTATGTCGCTTTAAAAGATGTCTCGCGCCTGGGAAGCTGTCCGCTGAGGCCTGCATCCTGCTATAGCACGTTTTTTCTGAAGAAAAGCGTTAGCGGAGGAGATGGTAGGGGATTTCAAAATTCCGACAAGCGAGATAATTTGAGAGGAGCCAAAAGAATTTCTGGGGGTAAATGTGAAACATGATGTTCCGCTTAACGCACTTCGGGCTTTCGAAGCCTCCGCCCGCCACCTGAATTTTACCCGCGCGGGCCTGGAGCTGTTTGTCTCTCAGGCCGCCGTCAGTCAGCAGGTCAGACTGCTGGAAGAACGACTGGGCGTCGTCTTATTCCGCCGGTTGCCGCGCGGTCTGGAGATGACGGATGAGTCCAGGCTGCTGTTTGCTGAAGTGTCAGAAGCCTTCACGCAGCTTGAAAACGCCTGGCGTCGTTTCGAAGGGGGTGAATACCGAGAGGTAGTGACTGTCGCCTGCGTGGGGACTTTTGCATTGGGCTGGCTGTTACCCCGGCTTGAGGCGTTCCGTCAGCAGCATCCGGCGCTGGAACTGAACGTACGCACCAACAATAACGTGGTCAACCTGGCGGGCGAGGGCGTGGACTATGCGATTCGGTTTGGCTCTGGCGCCTGGCCCGCCACGCAAAATGAACGGCTGTTTACGGCTCCGCTTACGGTGCTTTGTCGCCCCGACGTTGCCCGCCGCCTGCAACAACCCGCCTGCCTGTTACGGGAAAATCTGTTACGTTCCTACCGGGCTGATGAGTGGGACAGCTGGTTTACGGCAGCGGGGATCACACCGCCCAGGATCACCGGCCCGGTATTTGACTCGTCACGTCTGATGATTGAGGCCGCGTTTCATACGGGCGGCGTTGCGCTGGTGCCGGCGTGCATGTTCCAGCGTGAACTGGATGCCGGTACGCTGGCCCGTCCTTTTGCGCTAGAGATTGATGTCGGCAGCTACTGGCTAACCTGGCTCCGTTCAAAGAAGATGACGCCATCGATGGAAATATTCCGTGAATGGATAGGGCGGCGGGCAACAGGCGAAGGCGAATAGCCGGATAAGCCGGACAGCCTGTTGTGAATAACATTACTCGGGTCGAGGTAACCCGCGTTAACCGGATTAAGAGAGCAAGGCGGCCTGTGAGCCGCCAGCGGTTTTTTCACTGGCCCCTTCGTCACAGGCGTAAAAAAACAGGGATTCATTTTATTATGCCCACTCTGCGTTCAGGAATGCTCTGCGCCGCTTTTTCATTTTCGCTGGTTTCCCGGTAATTAAGAAACCAGATGATAAACTCACTGTTATTTTTCACGCCAAGCTTTTTCATGACACGTTGCTTAATATAATATGCAGCGTGCACGGGAAGCGCCATCCAGTCTGCTATTTTATTCATTTCCATTCCCGTCATAAAAAACCACGTTAATGAAATTTCATCGGTTGTTAAAGATACTTTCTGTCCGTGACGGTTTTTTAATTCCATGCTGTGCTCCTTTCCCTTATAAGGCTGTCAGGTCAGGGCGCATCATAGCGCTGGGCGGCGGTGAGAACACTTCACGTATTCTTTACTTATCTTAATAATTATATTAACAGTTAAATCAGGTGTTTATATGTCTTCATCAGATCTGATCTACGCAGGCATGATCAGAAGCAGTCAGGAAAAGCATCTCTTACCGCACCGCGATATCGGGCGCGCCCCGCCGGGGGCCAGCTGAAACGGCTTATCACTGACGGGCCAGGTTTCTGTGATTCCGCTTTATCGAACGGTGTGCTGTGCGTGCGGGGATAAATATCCTGTCCTGGCATCAGGCCGGGAAGAATAATAAAAACGGCCGGAGGTTAACGCAACAGGCGGCGCCTTGTGTCTTTCATGTTGTGTCTTTCATCAAATCGCTATCTGAATAGCGATACGTCGGCATGAATATAAGGCATAACGACAATCATTATTTGCAGTTTATTATTGGCAGAAAATTAAATCAGTCAGCGCCAGAATACAAATGCTGTCGATGTTTACGCTGCCGTTCATCGGGACCAAACAGAAAAGCGCGTTAATTAACGGGAAACATGCAGGTGAACGGCCCACTGAAATACCGTGCGTGTAACCGTTTCAGGGTCGTGAACATGACGCAGCCACGGCGTCAGACAAAAAGCGCGCCACGAACGAAACAGGTTAAGGCGCAGAGAAAGCCGCAGGTGAAAGAATGACCTGAATGCAGGATTGCTGAACAGTTGCGTAAAACCTGCCCGGCGCGGCTGCAAAAAAATCTGTATCCACATCAACCGCTTCATATAAACCCTTGCCATTTCACTTGATCAAACCCGTTGATCGCGATTACTGTAATTATATACAGTTATTTTGGAAGGGGAGGTAAATGTGGAGCTTATCAGGCCAGCAAACGTCAGTGCGTTACTCGCGTTGCCGCTGTTTATGGAGCGGGTGCCATGTGGTTTTCCATCGCCGGCTCAGGACTACGTAGAGCAACGTATTGATTTGAACAAGCTGATCGTTCAGCACCCCAGTTCGACCTACTTTGTACGGGTAAGTGGAGAGTCGATGACCGGCGCAGGCATTAATGACGGCGATATGCTGGTGGTGGACAGCGCGCTAAGAGCCTCGCATGGCGATATCGTGGTCGCCTCTGTCGAGGGGGAATTTACCGTTAAGCGTCTTCAGCTTCAGCCCTGTCTGCAACTGATGCCGATGAACCGGCAGTTTAAACCGATTGCGATTAGCACGGAGGATGCGCTGGAAGTGTTTGGTGTGGTGACCTATGTGATCAAGTCGGTTTATTAATCATGTTTGCGCTGGTGGACGTGAACAACTTTTATGCCTCCTGTGAAACGGTGTTTCGGCCCGATCTCAAAGGAAAGCCCATTATTGTGTTATCTAACAACGATGGCTGTGTGATTGCACGCAATGCGGAGGCAAAAGCCCTGGGCATTACGATGGCCGTGCCCTTTTTCAAAATGCGGGAGATTATTGCCCGTCACAACGTGCAGGTTTTTAGTTCCAACTACGCCCTTTATGCGGATATGAGTACCAGAGTGATGACGCTGCTGGAGGAAATGGCGCCCTCGGTAGAGATTTATTCCATTGACGAAGCCTTTCTGGATCTGACGGGCGTCAGTCACTGTATGTCGCTCGACACCTTCGGCCGCGAGATCAAAACCCGAATAAAAAAAGAAGTTCATCTCAATGTGTGCGTCGGCATTGCCCCCACTAAGACGCTGGCAAAGCTGGCTAACCATGCCGCAAAAAAGTGGAGTAAGACAGGCGGTGTTCTGGATTTGTCCAACAGAGAACGACAGAAAAAGTTGCTTTCACTTGTGCCGGTCGCCGATATATGGGGCGTTGGCAGACGGCTCAGCCAGCGACTTGAGGAAATGGGGATTAAAACGGCAGATGATTTAGCCTGCCAGAGCACCAGCCTGATTCGTAAAAATTTCAGCGTGGTGCTGGAGCGCACCGTAAGAGAGTTGCGCGGCGAACCCTGTCAGGATCTGGAGGCGCTCGAACCCACCAAACAACAGATTATGTGCTCACGCTCCTTCAGCAGTCGCCTGTCAGACTATGCGCAGGTGCGGCAGGCCGTCTGCACCTACGCCGAACGTGCGGCCGAAAAACTTCGCAAAGAAAAACAGTACTGCAGACAAATCGGTGTGTTTTTGCGCACCAGTCCACACGCGCCCGGCGAAAATTTTTACGGTAATCAGGCCACGGGGCAACTCCTGACGCCGTCTCACGATACGCGCGACATCATCCGGGTGGCGACCGAGATGCTCGACTATATCTGGATAGAAGGGCATCGCTATATCAAGGCCGGCATTGTCCTGAGTGATTTTTTCGACCATGGCGTAACGCAGCTGGATCTGTTCGACGAACGATCGGTTAACCCCGGCCGTAACGATCTGATGCAGGTGATCGATTTGATTCACAAAGAGGGCAAAGGAAAGATGTGGTTTGCTGGGCAGGGGACGGAAAAACGCTGGGCCATGAAGCGCGAGATGCTGTCGCCGGCTTACACCACCCGCCTCAGCGATTTGCCCGTGGTGAAGTGACGGCGGCCGTCGTGACATCGGTTTCAGGCGCGGTCATAAGACGGAATGCTCTCATAAAGGGTCCGTTTTGTGCTGCCGCTCTGCGTAAACCAGGCTTTCTGGTCTAGGATGAAACAGGTATTCATTCGCCCTTAAGGAGAGCATTGTCATGTCAGAACTCAGTAAATCTCCAGTGGCCGATCAGGCTGAACATAACGCGTTTTTCCCGTCAGCCTATTCTCTTGACCAGTTCACCAGCCCTAAATCCGATCTGAGCGATGCTGAATACGCGCAACCGTACTCAGGGCACAAAAAAATTCTGGTCATCTGCGCTGACGAGCGCTATCTGCCGCTGGATAACGACACGCTGTTTTCAACCGGGAATCATCCCATTGAAACCCTGCTGCCGCTGTACCACCTGTATCAGGCCGGCTTTCAGTTTGACGTGGCCACGCTGTCCGGACAGATGGTGAAGTTTGAACACTGGGCAATGCCCCAACAGGATGAGGTGGTGATCGGATTTTACAACCATTGCCTGGCGCTGTTCCGTTCACCTTTAACGCTAAGCGACGTGGTGGCATCACTTACGCCTCATTCAGACTATGCCGGTGTGTTTATTCCGGGGGGGCACGGTGCGTTGATTGGGCTGCCAGAAAGTGAGGCGGTCGCAGAGGCGATTCGCTGGACGCTGGCAAACGATCGTCATCTGATATCGCTATGCCATGGCCCGGCAGCGTTTCTTGCGCTGGGTAAAGGGGAAAACCCGCTTAACGGCTACGCTATCTGCGCATTCCCGGATTCAGCGGATAAGCAAACGCCCGATATCGGCTATATGCCGGGGCATTTAACCTGGTATTTTGGCGAGAAGCTTCAGGCAATGGGGCTCACGCTGGTCAACAGTGATATCAAAGGCACCGTACATAAAGACCGTCGGGTATTAACCGGCGACAGCCCGTTTGCCGCCAATGCGTTGGGTAAACTGGCTGCAGAAGCATTACTTAACGCTAACCGCTAAAGGCTCGCACGTGCGCCCTGAGCGGTCGCCTGCAATGCCTTCGTGCAGGCTTCTGCATCAGGGCTGGGATTCGGGGTATACTTGTGATCCACGCCTGAGATACAATCACGGGTGCATATCGTTTTCGGCCAGTGCCGAAGATGTCGCCTTTCACATTGGTCGTCATGAACAGCCAGCTATCTACAGCCTGTAAACACAGAGAACGCGGTCGGCCCAGAGAGTTCAATATGGAACAGGCTCTGGACAAGGCAATGATTGTGTTTCGGCAAAAAGGCTATCATGCCGCATCGCTGGCCGATCTCGGTGAAGCAATGAACCTCTCTGTCGGCAGCATCTACAAGGCTTTCCAGGATAAGCGTTCATTGTTTTTGCTGGTCTTTCAGCGCTATATCGCCGTTCGCAATGCGGATTTGCGGGAGCGGCTGGCTCAATACGCCACCGGCCGCGCGAAGCTAAGCGAGCTGTTGCAGTTTTATCTGGACTCCTCTCGTGGTGGTGAAGGGCGCACCGGCTGTCTCGTGGTCGGCAGTGCCATTGAGCTACAGGTGCTCGACGCAGAGCTGTCGCAGTTGGTTGCCCAGGTGATCAACCGCAATAAGCACTTTCTGATGTCATTACTGGAAGAAGGGCAGCACGATGGCTCAATATCCGCCGATCTTGATATTGAAACGGCCGCAGGCCTGATTTTGCGTATCGCATTTGGCATGCGCGTCACGGGCAAGGTCGCCGATGTTGCCAATGAGCAAGCGACCATCGCCCTGGCCTTGAAAATACTGGATTAACATTTGTCTATTTAGGAAGCGAATATTTCCTAAATTATAGCGCGAAGATGACAGCTAACGCATGAGATCTGGTGCGCTAACAGGACGAATGGAAAAGCGCCATTTTGATAAACGAATGAATATTAAATGAAAAGTAAAGTTTGAGGAAAATGCGTGAAACAAAACAGGACAGAGATCGGTGAAGAAATACACGCGCTTTTAGGAAGGATTGTGTCAGGTATTCTTCAGCCCGGAGAAGCGGTGACGGTACAGGACATTATCAGCGCGCTGCACCAGCAAAGTCTTCAGACGGCGTGCGAAAAGACCAGGCTGACTTGCGAACAGGCCATCCGCATCCTGGCGCATAAACTTCACTAGCGTGTGAGGATCATTTGCCGGACAGGGTTCTGCAAAGCAGCGGAAGCAACAGAAACAGTAAAAGTAGTAGAAACAACAGAAACAGTAACAGCACCAGAAGCAGTAACAGCGGTTATGCCGCTACTGCTCTGACAAAGATGACCCGCCCGAATAACGGCAGTCAGTTGCCGTGTCACCGCCCAAACAGCAACCCAATCAATTCACGACAAAGACGCTCTTCTTCCTGACTTGCCGACAGCTCAAGGCGACGCAGCAGTTTAGTACAGATAGATTTACGGTTTACGTTCTGACCTGCGCGTAAAATATCAACAACGATCTGTCCCAGCAGCTCTTGCTGTGAAGGCAGGTTCGCCGCAGAAAAATAACGTGAGATATCGTCGGCGCTCTGAGGTAGGCGATGATTGTGTTGCATAGGTGCTCTCGCAGTGGTCCAAAAGTCGTCAGTTGAAAGTAGCATAAAGTTATACAATAAAATAAAACTTGTACAGCTATTTCGATGTAAAAATGAACGGTTGCTGGCGGAGAGGGAAAAAGCAGGGTGCAACAGCCCGTTGACAAGGGAAAACAAAGAAGAGAGCAGGGCCGGACCAAGGTAACGCGGACGCACAGCGCGCCCGCGTAGAGGGATAACCCCTGACCGGAGGGTTAGTGTTCGGTCAGGTTGGCAGGCACCTGGCCAGTAACGGCCATCCAGTTGAGCTCTGCCCGCTCCCGTGTCGCGACGTTAATAAAGCTCTTAAGCCATTTACGGGCATCCGCGATTTGAATGACCCGCTCGTCGTCGATTTCATTGTCCGCCATAACGCTCAGCTGGCGAATCAGCGAAACCACAGTTATCTCCTCATCCTGTAGGGCCAGGTTCACCGCAGCTTCACCAATAATCTTATGGCCGGTAGCTTCATCGTGAAAATACATATGCACCTCCTGAGTGAGTGAGAATGTCGTCGACCCAATAATTAGTCTAGTAAAAGAAATGCATAGTGAAAGCCTAATTTCATTAGGCATTACCTATCAAAGAAAGCCGTGAAAAAAGTGAACTTTGTGATAAGCGCGCTAAGCTCTTAAAAAGCAGGGAAAAAGCGCAATCAGAGAGGTTTTCCAGAAAGAAATTGAAGTGATTAAAGCACTAGATACGCGGTCATTGGCCTGAAATTAAGATAGGTGCTTGACAGTTAAAGGCCGAAATTGCGGCACTATTCGGATCGTAGCAGGTAAAATAAACCTGTTATGAGGCCCTAAAAGCGTTAAAAAAAGATCGCCAGACCGGCGAAAAGTCAGACGCAAGATGAAAAGTCACCTTAAGCTGGAAGCAGATAGCAGAAAACAGAACGGGTCTGACGTCACCCTGTTTACATTCGATTCTGACATCAGAATAAACCGGAGCGTGAGCGGCGTATTAACGAGCAGGGGAGACGATAAGGCGAGGGGAAACAGAACAGGGCTGCGGGCAATAAAAAAAGCCGCCCTGTTCGGGGCGGCACATTTATTAGTTTGGAACTTCTGAAACGGCTTTAACGTCGGTTTTATTAATCTGCTGTTTCACACCGTTTGCATCGGTGTAGCCCAGTAAACCGGCGTCAGATTCAGAAGGTTTGCCGTCACTAATAATGGTACGGCCATCGTTAGTGTGAATGGCATAGCTGGTACGAGTACAGCCACTTAATGCGGCCATGCCGATCAAAACGGCCAGCGGTAAAATCAGCGTCTTCTTCATAGTCTTCACCTTATATCCATGATGGAATTAATTAGTTATCAAGTTCACTCATGTTGCTGATCTGATCGCGATTAATTTGTTCGGTTTTGCCTGTTTGTGCATCACGATAAGAAACCAGCCCCGTATCGCTGTCAATTTGAGGCTTACCGTCGGTCACTATCGTGCGGCCGTCTGATGTTTTAATAGATTGGTTTGAAGAGCAACCTACTAACGTTGCCAGGGACAGAGCAAGTAAAACGGCGGCTGAGAAGGATTTAGTATGCATTTCATCTCCTTGAAGTGGACCTTGAATTAAACAGCATAGACGCTTTTGAGATTTTTGCAGGCCAAAGCGCGAAACGACATAAATGATGAAAAGAAAATAGCGCGAATAGCTAAAACAGAGCAGGAAAGCATCCTGTCTCTCAGAAAATTCACATTTAACGCCTGTCGTTAGGTATTTCATCGGGCGCTCTGTAACCTTGGTAACAGGTTAACTAAATAAAGGAATCGACAATGAAATGGCAAATGAGTGCAGTCGCAGCATTATTAATGGGTTCAGTGAGTGCTTATGCAGCACAATCAGACAGCATGAAAAATCCCCTGAGCGTTCATGTATTAAATCTGGAGTCGGGCACGCCAACGCCGGGTATTTCCGTTGACCTTGAACATAAAGAGCAGGATAAGTGGGTAAAACTTTCCTCCGGTGTTACCGATAAAAACGGCAGAATTAGTGCGCTGTTTCCCGCAGGGAAAAAAGTTGAAACAGGCGATTACAAAGTCGTCTTTAAAACAGGCGATTATTACCAGAAAGTTCAGCACAAATCCTTTTTCCCGGAAATTCCGGTGATATTCCACATGGAAAGCAGCGAGCCTCATTACCATATTCCGTTACTGCTGAGTCCCTACGGCTATTCAACCTATCGCGGTAACTAATCTCACCCGGCAGCGTCACTGCTCAGCGTCACTGCCGGCCCAGTGAGGGGCACTTCGCGTAGGCAGCATGCCGCTGCTGACCCTCTACCTGCCGCCCTGCGTCTCCTGCAGGGTGGCGGAACGCGCCCGCCGTATTCGTCTTTATTCCACTGCCTTATTTAAACACTTTTGCTGATGCCCAGGCTATCATCGGTTAAATTGCCCTGACAGGTCGGTGCGCCCGCGTGGCTCTCCGGCGAAGGTCAATGACACCTAATCAAGCAGAACGCCCCATGCCCTGCTTTCCGTACAGGAGAATCGCTGATGTTAAAAGGATTAACCGTGGCTGCTGTGTTAGTGCTGTCGGGCTGTAGCCTGATGCACAAGTCGTCGCCCGCGCCAGAAACGTTACACTACCGCTGTGGCACATTGCCGCTCACCGTGACGCTGGATAATGCCAAACAGCAGGTAAGCTTTATCATGGACGGCAAGCCGCTGACCCTGACACAAACGGTTTCCGCTTCCGGCGCTCGCTACAGCGACGGTCACTATGTTTTCTGGTCCAAAGGAAACGGCGCCTTTATTGAGCGCAATGATAAGATCGTTGTAAACGATTGCGAGTTGCAACCTGCCCGTTAACGTTACCGGAGTGAATGTGCATCATGAGTGACAGTGACATGCTACAAACTATTGCCCATCTGCGCCGTGAATATACGCGAGGTGGGCTGCGTCGCAAGGATCTACCCGATAATCCGCTGGCGCTGTTCGAAAGCTGGCTAAAGCAGGCCTGTGAGGCGCAACTTCCCGATCCCACCGCCATGACGGTGGCCACGGTGGACGAGCAAGGGCAGCCTTATCAACGTATCGTGCTGCTCAAGCACTACGATGAGCAGGGCATGGTGTTTTACACCAACCTCGGCAGCCGTAAAGCACAGCAGCTGGGTCACAACCCGCGTATTTCCCTCCATTTTCCCTGGCACTTTTTAGAGCGTCAGGTGATGGTGTTGGGCGAAGTCGAGAAGCTGTCGCCGCTGGAGGTATTGAAATATTTCAGCAGCCGTCCCCGTGACAGCCAGATTGGCGCCTGGGTTTCCCGACAGTCGAGCCGGATCTCTGCCCGCGGCGTTCTGGAAGGCAAGTTTCTGGAGCTGAAGCAAAAATTTCAGCAGGGTGATGTGCCGCTGCCCAGCTTCTGGGGCGGTTATCGGGTGAAATTTAATACGATGGAGTTCTGGCAGGGGGGCGAACATCGTCTTCACGATCGTTTCCTCTATCAGCGAGATAACGACGGCTGGAAAATTGACCGACTCGCGCCGTAAAACTGCGTTTTCCCCCTCATCAGCGCTGGCACAGAAGGCGTCAGCGCTTTATGCTATAGCCCTTAATTTTTCCTTCCGCAACTCAGCGGAAAGCTGTGTACCAGCATAGGTGCAGCCTGATCAATTTGGAGTCAGTGATGACCAGCAGTAACCTGATACAACAATTGCAAGAGAGGGGCCTGATCGCCCAGGTGACGGATGAAGACGCGTTAGTAGAGAAACTGGCGCAAGGGCCAATTTCGCTCTATTGCGGCTTTGACCCCACTGCTGACAGCTTGCATTTGGGCCATCTGGTTCCACTGCTCTGCCTCAAACGTTTTCAGGATGCCGGGCACAAGCCGGTTGCGCTGGTAGGCGGCGCCACGGGCTTAATTGGCGATCCCAGTTTCAAAGCTGCAGAGCGTAAACTCAACACCAGCGAAACCGTCGGTGAGTGGGTAGAAAAAATCCGGACGCAGGTCGCACCCTTCCTGGACTTTGACTGTGGTGCCAACAGCGCGATTGCGGCCAATAACTATGACTGGTTTGGCAATATGAACGTGCTGACTTTCCTGCGTGACATCGGTAAACACTTCTCTGTTAACCAGATGATCAACAAGGAAGCCGTTAAACAGCGCCTGAACCGTGACGACCAGGGGATCTCGTTCACCGAATTCTCCTATAACCTGCTGCAGGGTTACGACTTCGCCTGTCTGAATGCGCTGCACGGCGTGTCCCTGCAGATTGGCGGATCTGACCAGTGGGGTAACATCACCTCCGGTATCGATCTGACGCGTCGTCTGCACCAGAACCAGGTATTTGGTCTGACCGTTCCGCTGATCACCAAATCGGACGGCACCAAGTTCGGTAAAACCGAAGGCGGCGCGGTCTGGCTGGATGCAAAGAAAACCAGTCCTTATAAGTTCTACCAGTTCTGGATCAACACCGCAGATGCGGATGTTTACCGCTTCCTGAAATTCTTCACTTTCCTGAGCATTGAAGAGATTCATGCCCTGGAAGAAGAAGATAAAAACAGCGGAACCGCGCCGCGCGCGCAGTACGTGCTGGCCGAACAGGTCACGCGCCTGGTGCACGGCGAAGAGGGGCTGGCTGCCGCGAAACGAATCACCGAGAGCCTGTTCTCTGGCGCGCTGAGCGATATGACAGAGGCCGACTTCGAACAGCTGGCGCAGGATGGTATGCCGACCATCACGCTAAGTGCCGAAGACGATCTGCAACAGGCTCTGGTCAAAGCTGAGCTGGTGCCTTCACGTGGTCAGGCTCGCACCATGATTGGTTCGAATGCCGTGTCGCTGAACGGTGAAAAGCAGTCTGATGCTGAGTACCGTTTCAGTGACAGCGATAAGCTGTTCAACCGCTTCACGCTATTGCGTCGCGGTAAAAAGCATTACTGCCTGATTAACTGGCAGTAACCTTTCAGGGCCGGTTTCCGGCCCTTTTTTATGGCAAGGCACTACAGGGCAAAAAAGTGAAAAACGTTTTAGCAATTCAGTCGCACGTGGTGTTTGGTCACGCGGGCAACGCGGCGGCAGAGTTCCCGATGCGCCGTATGGGTGTGAACGTCTGGCCGCTGAATACCGTGCAGTTTTCTAACCATACGCAATATGGCCACTGGACCGGTACCGTGATGCCGGCCACGCACTTAACCGATATCGTCAAAGGCATTGCCGATATTGACCGCCTGAAAACCTGTGATGCGGTACTCAGCGGTTATCTGGGCTCGGCCGAGCAGGGCGAAAACATTCTGGAAATCGTGCGCCAGGTAAAAGCCGCGAACCCGGAAGCCTGGTATTTCTGCGATCCGGTTATGGGGCACCCGGAAAAGGGCTGCATCGTTGCACCCGGCGTGGCGGAGTTCCACTGCAAACTGGCGCTTCCCGCCAGCGATATCATCGCCCCCAACCTGCTGGAGCTGGAAATGCTCAGCGAACGCAGCGTAACCAGCGTAGAAACGGCGGTTGACGCGGCACGAATGCTGATTAGCCAGGGGCCGAAAGTCGTGCTGATTAAGCACCTGGCGCGCGCAGGGCGCCGCAGCGATCGGTTTGAGATGCTGCTGGTGACCGCCGGTGAAGCCTGGCACATCAGCCGTCCGCTGGTGGATTTTGGCGTTCGTCAACCGGTGGGCGTGGGCGATCTGACCAGTGGCTTGTTGCTGGTCGATCTACTGCACGGGCTGTCGCTGCAGGCGGCGCTGGAACACGTCACTGCTGCGGTCTATGAAGTGATGCTGAAAACGCATGAGATGGGCGAGTATGAACTGCAACTGGTTGCCGCTCAGGATGCCATTGTCCGACCGACGCACGTCTTCCCCGCTGAGAAGCTGTAAAAAAGGGCCGGTTACGGCCCTCATCGTATCAGTTAAGTCCTTCCGCTTTGAGCGCGGCCTGAACCGACGGCCGCTCTGCAACGCGTTCAAACCAGTGTTGCAGGTGGTCCCGCGCGGCCAAATCCAGGTTCAGCGCGTTTGCCCAGCGGGTAACCACAAATAAATAGGCATCCGCGACGCTGAAGTGCACGCCCATCAGCCACTGTTTGTCTTTAAGCTCATCGTTTACCCAGGCAAATTTCGCCTCCAGCTGGCGGCGCACCAACGCTTTGTACTCCTCAGGCGCATCGTTGCGAAACAGAGGAGAGAAGCTTTTGTGTAACTCGCTGCTGATATAGCCGAGCCACTCAATGGTGTGATAACGCGTCAGGCTCCCCACCGGGGCCAGGAGGTGACGATCGGGTTTAAGATCGGCCAGATACTGCACAATCGCCGCGCCTTCCGTTAATACATTCCCATCGCTCAGCTGCAGGGCCGGCACCTGACCTTTGGGGTTGATCTGGCGAAAATCTTCACCGCGCTCGGTGAGCTTAGTCTGCAGATCAACATTAACCTGCGTAAAGTCCAGACCACATTCACGCATGACGATATGCGGTGAAAGGGAACAGGCACCAGCTTTACAAAACAGTTTCATAATGAGGCCACCATGTTGCGAATCGTGTTTGCATAGTAATCTCATGGCGCGGAATTGCCAGTAATAAGGCGCAGGAATGTGCGAGGCATTGATCGGCGACAAAAACAAAAAAACCGGGCAGGCCCGGTTTTCGTGGAAAGTCATGACCTCAGTCAGGCTTTGTCTGCTGCCGTATCTTGAGTCATGCGGTTCAGCAGAGGGGCGGTAATCAGCATCAGCACGGCGATGACCGCCGTCGCGATACCAATCTGCTGGAAAACTCTGCCGTAGGTGGCCAGGGAGATCAGCGGATCGGTAACGTTTTCAGGAACGGCCATCAGGTTTGCCACTTTACCGGCAATGACCGCAGCGCCCGCCGTCGTCAGGAACCATGAACCCATGATAAAGCCCATAAGACGCTGCGGAACCAGCTGCGCCACCATCGCCAGGCCAAGACCGGAAATCATCAGTTCACCAATGCTCTGCAGGCCATAGCTGAGAATCAGCCAGTTAACAGACACAATCCCCGCATCGCTGGCAAACTTCGCGCCGACCGGTAACACCAGGAAGGCTGCGGAACACAGCACCATACCGATGGCGAACTTGTGCGGCATGGGCAGTTTATCGCCCAGCTTGTTGTAGACGGCTGCGAGGATCGGGCTGGCAAGCATGATCCAGAACGGGTTCAGCGCCTGGAATTGCTCAGGGGCAAAGGTGATACCCAAAATGCTGTGCTCAACGTTGCGAATCGCAAAGAAGTTAAGCGACGTTGGCATCTGCATATAGAGCACGAAGAACACGATGGCTTCCACCATCAGCAGGAACGCAACAATCATACGACGACGGGCTGCGCCGTGAAGGGCAAAGGCTTCTTTGGCAAAGATGACAAAGATACCGAACGCTATCACGCCTAACAGCACGCGGGCGATTGACTGGTGGTGCAGCATCCAGTTTGCCAGGGCGACCAGGACGACAATTCCCACCAGAGTCATCAACAGTTTGCCGAACTGAAGTGGGGCAAAGTCCGGTTTAGAGCCGAAGTCTTTCACCAGGCGTTTGCAGAACAGGAAGTTAAGCAGCGTGATGACCAGGCCGACAACCGAGAGCGAAAACGCCACGTTGTAGCCGTACTTCTCCGCTAACCACGGAGTCAGCATCATTGAAAACAGCGAACCGATATTGATGGACATGTAGAACATGGTGAAGGCCCCATCAATACGGGGATCGTCTTTGTCATAGCACGTCGAGAGCAGCGAAGAGGGGTTAGCTTTAAACAAGCCACTTCCCACGGCAATGGTCGCCATACCAATATAAACGATACTGACGTTGTGGCCCGAGAAGGCCACCAGGGCATAACCTATTGCCAGAACCAGCACGCCAAGAACGATAACGCGTTTGGTCCCGAGGACTTTGTCACCCAGCCAGCCACCGATGGCGACAAGGCCATATACCAGGGCGCTAAATGAGGAGAACAGGGTAATAGAGTCGGACTCCGACATCCCCAGTTGTCTCACCAGGTAAACCGCCATAATGGCCTGCAGGCCGTAGTAACCAAAACGTTCCCATAATTCGATAGAAAAGATCAGGTAAAACGCTTTGGGCTGTTTGAACGCGTTAAGGCTGACGGCCTCGTCGGTGTGTTTGTTTGCAGTTGACACTTGTACCTCTGTTATTTCATATCCTGTGTCGCGACAGGAATTAAGTCCGCGCCATGTGATCAGACCATGGGCCAGATTTTTATTAGATGGGAAAAACGGCGACTAATTTGGCTGAATAAAGGCGACAGGGCAAGCGTTTTCTACCTTCTGCCGGAAAGCGATCGTGTGGCGTGAAAACCTAAATAAATATTATTAGTTGGAATTTAATTCTGATTTTAAGCGTTACTGTGAAGTAATGGCGTCACGTTAGGGTTGCAGGAGTGTTAATAATGACATTAACTACTAAAACGGCGTTACGCCGAGCTTTACAACGGAAAGTGATATTTTCTCAGGACAATCTGGCTATAAAGCAGGTTTTGACGCCGATTTGATGAAATAGTCTGCGTATTATGACGTTAATCTCCACCAAAGGCGTAAAAAGATTGATTAAGGTCACATTTTTGCCTGTTAATTCAGGCAGAGAAAAAAGCTTATCTGGGTACGGCGTGCCCGTAGCGCTTCGCTGTATCGGGTGGGAGACACGACAGAGCCGCACTTCGGGACTCGACATCCGTTGCCCCCTGCCGTAGCATCCTTATTTCGTTAAGAGGAATTTTGCTATGCCGTTACCTTTACGTCTCGCGTTAGTCGGCGACTATCGTCCGGAAGCCGTTGCGCATCAGGCTATTCCCCTGGCGCTTTCCCGTGCCGCTGCCCATCTTGCTATCGATATTGAACCTGAGTGGATCCCAACACCTGAGCTGGGCGATTTAACCGCCATCAGGCAAAGCCATGCCGTATGGCTGGTGCCGGGAAGTCCCTATAAAAATGATGAGGGCGTCTTCAGTATGCTGCGCTGGGTACGGGAAGGGGGAAAACCTTTTCTGGGTTCCTGTGGCGGTTTTCAGTATGCCGTTATCGACTATGCACGTCACGTACTGGGCTGGCATGATGCGAATCATGCAGAAACCAGCGATGAAGGGCGGATGGTGATTGCGCCGTTAAGTTGCTCGCTGGTGGAGCAGCGCGGTGAGGTGACATTTGAACCCGGTTCACGTATTGCCACCGCCTACGACAGCCTCTCCAGCGATGAAGGCTATCACTGCAACTTTGGCGTTAACCCGGACTTCAGTGCAGCGCTGGAAGGCAACAATTTGCGTATCACCGCCTGGGATCTCAATGGCGATGTACGCGGCATAGAACTGACCGATCATCCTTTTTACGTCGCCACGCTCTTCCAGTCCGAGCGTGCAGCCTTACAGGATAAGGATTCTCCGCTGGTGATTGCCTGGATGCAGGCGGCTCTGGATCAGCGTTAGATCAGAAAATAAAAAGCCTGTGTGTTCACAGGCTTTATCAGACAACACCTTCGCGTTATTCCACTTTATCCGGGTATTCGCACAGGTCCTCAATCAGACAGGCGCCACAGCGCGGCTTACGGGCCACACAGGTATAGCGACCGTGCAGAATCAGCCAGTGGTGGCAGTCCACTTTGAATGCCTTAGGCACAACCTTTAACAGTTTTTCTTCGACCTGCTCGACATTCTTGCCGGGGGCGAAATTTGTCCGGTTGCAGACGCGAAAAATATGGGTATCCACTGCGATGGTGGGCCAGCCAAAGGCGGTGTTGAGCACCACGTTTGCCGTTTTACGGCCCACACCGGGCAGCGCTTCCAGGGCTACACGATCTTCGGGCACCACACCGCCGTGCTGTTCCAGCAGAATGCGGCAGGTTTTGATGACATTCTCTGCCTTGCTGTTGAACAGTCCGATCGTTTTAATGTATTCCTTCACACCGTCCACGCCCAGCGCCAGCATTGCAGCGGGCGTATTCGCGACCGGATAGAGCTTTGCGGTGGCTTTATTCACGCTGACGTCGGTGGCCTGGGCAGAGAGCAGAACCGCAATCAATAATTCAAACGGCGAGCTAAACTGCAGCTCGGTCGTAGGATGAGGATTAGCCTGCTGCAAACGGCTGAGGATCTCGGTACGCTTTGTCTGGTTCACACGGCTTTTCCGGTATTGCCTTGCGGTGCAGCCAGCGCCTGCTCTTCAGCACGGCGCACAGCACGCTGCTTCATTTTTTGATCGATCAGGTATTTACCCGCCAGCATCATGCCCAGACCAATAAAGGCGCCTGGTGGTAACATCGCCAGCAGCATCGGTGAATCCAGATGAATCACCTCAATTTTTAATGCTTTTGCCCACGGGCCTAACAGCTGGTCTGCACCGTTAAACAGCGTCCCGCTGCCAATAATTTCACGGAGGGAACCCAACACCACCATTGCGCAGGTTGCGCCCATCCCAATGGCAAAACCATCAAGGGCTGCAAGAGGGATGCTGCTTTTCGATGCGACGGCCTCGGCACGGCCTACCACGATACAGTTGGTCACGATAAGCGGAATAAAAATGCCCAACGACTGATACAGGCCATAGGCATAAGCATTAATCAGCATCTGTACACAGCTCACCACGGACGCGATGATCATCACGTAAATGGGGATGCGAATCTCCGAGGGCACCCAACGGCGCGAGGCGGAAATAAAGCTGTTGGTCAGGGTCAGCACCAGCGTGGTGGCCAGCCCCAGCCCCAACGCATTGGTGGCGGTGGCGGTCACCGCCAGCAGCGGACACAGGCCCAGCAGCTGCACCAGCGCCGAGTTATTTTTCCACAGCCCGCCTACCAGCAGGTTTTTAGCTTCACTCATTTGCGTCTCCACATTCGGGTAACGAAGAGAGTTTCCCTTTCAGGGATTCAATTAATAATGCCGTACGTTTGGTGGCATTCACGACGGCTCGTGGGGTAATCGTGGCGCCGGTGAACTGATCGAATTCGCCACCGTCTTTTTTAACGGCAAACGCTTTATCATCCGGACCTGTTACCACTTTGCCATTAAAGCTGTTAATCCAGTCAGAAATGCGCAGTTCTATTTTATCGCCTAAACCGGGCGTTTCATGATGTTCAATCACGCGGACGCCCAGCACCTTACCGTTAAAGTCAGCCCCGACCAGCATCTGTATCGCGCCGGAATAGCCGTCCGGTGCCGTCGTTTCCAGCGCCGCGGCAACAGGCTGGTTGCCTTTACGTGCCAGATAAAGATGGTGAGGATTGGTGTTACCCAGCGCCGGATCAGTGACAACGTAACATTCCTGCTGAATGTGGTTGTCGTACATATCGGTCGGCACCACCTGGTCCAGCAAATTTTTCTGCTGCAGTTGCGTCTGATGCTCAACGGTTGGCTTAGTGACCGTATTCACTATGGCCGTCACGCCGGTCGTAATGGCGGCAAACAGCGCCAGTGTCACGCCATTTTTGCGTATCGTGTCCAGCATCATTTAATCCTTTTGATGGCCGTAAACACGCGGCTGAGTGTAATAGTCAATCAGCGGTACGCATATATTAGCCAGCAATACAGCGAAAGCAACGCCGTCCGGATATCCGCCGAAGCTGCGAATTAACCAGATCAGCAGCCCAATCAGCGCACCGTAGAGTAAACGACCACGGTCGGTCGTGGAAGCGGTGACCGGATCGGTAGCAATAAAAAATGCCCCAAGCATAGTGGCACCTGAGAACAGATGAATCACTGGGCTGTTGAGCGAAGCGGGCGAGAACAGCCAGCCCAGCGTTGCGCAGAAGGCCAGCGACAGCAAAATGGCAGCCGGGATATGCCAGCGAATGGCGTTTTTCCATAACAGGAACAGACCGCCCACCAGATAACCCAGGTTAACCCACTGCCAGCCGAGACCCGCGAGCACACCACTGTAAATGGGCTGTGCCAGAAGTTGCGCGGCGCTGTGGCCCGCGCGCAGGCCGGTTTTGAATGTATCGAGCGGCGTGGCCTGGCTGACGCCATCGGCACCGAGCTGCAGCTGCTGCATCGTGTCGCCCGCAAGAGTATGGCCGGTAAAAATCATACTGAGTGAATCGAGCATCCCCGGTTTAATCATCTGTAACGCGTCCGGCGGCACCCAACTGGTCATCTGTACCGGAAACGAGATCAGTAGCACCACATAGCCTACCATCGCCGGATTAAAGGGATTTTGTCCCAGTCCACCGTAAAGCTGCTTGGCGATCACAATCGCAAAGACTGTACCGATCACTACCAGCCACCAGGGCGCCAGAGAGGGGATGCTGATTCCCAGCAGAATGGCCGTCAAGAGGGCTGAATTATCCGCAAGATTGGCAGCAACCGGGCTTTTGCGTAAACGCAGGATGGCCGCTTCGGTAAGCAACGCCGTTACCGAGGCCAGAATCACCTGCAACAGCGTGCCCACGCCAAAGAAATAACACTGCGCTGCAAAGCCCGGCAGTGCAGCCAGCACCACCAGCATCATGATGTTGCCGGTGCTGCGCCGGTTGTGGGTATAAGGTGAACTTGCTATACGAAAAGCCATTTAGTCCTCAGGTGTCAATGTCGATTGCGCTTTACGCGCTTTGGCACGTTCGATAGCAGCCGCAATAGCGGCTTTGCGCGCGTCAGTAGGGTGCTCAAGTTCCGGCGCCTGTTCGGCTTCAGCATTCGCATTATTGGCTTGTTCTTGCGCCATTTCCGCCTGCTCGACGTCACGGTGCGCCTCTGTTGCAGCCAGTGCAGCATCGCGAGAAGCGTCCTCCGCGCGAGCCAGGGCGGCGGCGGCTTTCTTCGCTTTGGCACGCTCCACGGCGGCGGCCACGGCGGCCTTGCGCGGGTCTTCCGGCGGAGCGGGCTGCACATCCTCAGTACTTTCAGTGACGGCGGCCTGCGCGGCTTTCTTCGCTTTGGCGCGTTCCACGGCGGCGGCCACGGCGGCCTTGCGCGGGTCTTCCGGCGGAGCGGGCTGCACATCCTCAGTACTTTCAGCGACGGCGGCCTGCGCGGCTTTCTTCGCTCTGGCGCGTTCCACGGCGGCGGCCACGGCGGCCTTGCGCGGGTCTTCCGGCGGGGCGGGCGGCACATCCTCAGTACTTTCAGCGCTGGCGGCCTGCGCGGCTTTCTTCGCTCTGGCACGTTCCACGGCGGCGGCCACAGCGGCCTTGCGTGGATCCTCCGGTGGGGCGGGCTGCACATCCTCAGTACCTTCAGCGCTGGCGGCCTGCGCGGCTTTCTTCGCTTTGGCTCGCTCCACGGCGGCGGCTACGGCGGCCTTGCGTGGATCCTCCGCCACCTCTTCAGACGCGTCCGGAACGGCTGATTTTTTTGCTTTAGCACGCGCAATAGCGGCTTCAACCGCCGCTTTGCGCGGATCGGTCGTCTGGCGGCTCAGTGCCTGGGTTTCCGACTGGGCTTCAGCCTGGCGCAGGCGAGCCTGAGCATGGCGAGCCTCGGCGACGGCCTCTTCGTTTCCACCAGGTTTTGCTTTCGCGCGTGCCTGAGCCGCAGCCAGTTCAGCACTGTCGCTGCGCGCTACGCGCTGCTTCGCCTCTGCATGACGAGCTTCACGTGCCTGTTTTTCCCGTTCGAGTCGTGCCTGACGCGCTTCAAACCGTGCTTTCGCTTCCAGCGTCCGTTTGGCTTCCAGATCGATAGCCCGCAACTCGGCTTTTTCCTGGCGGTAATACTGCACCAGCGGGATGTTGCTGGGGCAAACATAGGCGCAGGCACCGCATTCAATACAGTCATCAATATGGTGCGCACGGGCTTTATCATGATCGCCGCCCTTGCTGTACCAGTAAAGCTGCTGCGGCAGCAGCTTAGCCGGGCAGGCATCAGCACAGGCAGAGCAGCGAATACAGGACTGCTCCTGCTCGTCGTTGCCCATTTCCGTGCTGGACGGAGCCAGAATACAGTTGGTGATTTTAACCACCGGAACATCCAGTGACGGCAGGGTAAAGCCCATCAGCGGGCCGCCCATAATCACCATCTGGCGTGGCGAGGGATGAAAACCGACCTGATGAAGCAGATGACTGATTGGCGTACCCAATCGGCTCCACACATTACGTGGCTGGGCGATGGCTTCACCTGTCAGCGTAACCACGCGCTCGGTGATGGGCTCGCCATTAATGATGGCGCGCTTAACCGCCCAGGCCGTGCCGACGTTTTGCATCAGCACGCCAATGTCTGTCGAGCGTCCGCCGTGCGGCACTTCCATACCGGTAAGAATTTTGGTGAGCTGTTTGGCACCGCCCGAAGGATACTTGGTGGGAATGACGCGAATCTGGAGATCGCGCTCACCGCCCAGCGCCTGCTTCAGAGCGGCGATGGCTTCAGGTTTGTTATCTTCGATGCCAATTAAAACGCGATCTGCCTGTAAGACCCAGGCCAGAATCCGGCTGCCTTCCAGCACTTCGGCTGCGTAATCCTGCATCAGCCGATCGTCAGCGGTGATATAGGGCTCACACTCGGCGGCATTGATAATCAGCGTTTTAACGCCCCGCAGGCCGCCTTTCAGCTTAGTGGCGGTCGGGAAGCCTGCACCGCCCAGGCCGGCGATGCCGGCATCGTGAATGCGTTTCAGGATGACGGCTCGTTCATGCTGGCGGTAGTCCGGCAGCGGTTCCAGCGGCATCCAGCGGTCCTCACCATCCGGCGTCAGGAAAATACACAGCTCTGACAGGCCCGAAGGATGAGCCGTCATGTGCTGGGCAATATCCTCGATGACGCCGGACGTCGGTGCGTGCACCGGCAGCATTCTGCCCTGGCCAAACGTCAGTGGCTGACCGCGCAGTACGCGATCGCCGGGCGATACGCAGATCTCACCTTCATGACCAATATGCTGTTTCAGCGGAATAATAAACCGGTGCGGCAGCGGCAGCTCGGCCAGCGGCGTACCGTTAGACTGGGTTTTCATTTCAGGCGGATGAATGCCGCCCTGAAAATCCCAGGTTTTCTCTTTTTTAAAAAAATTTAGCAGATTAAGCATGACTCTCTACCGGGATCACCCGAACAGGAATGGTTTCAAGATCCCATTTCCAGTTGGCCGTGGTGGTGGCAACCGGACGCATCTCAATACAATCGGTAGGACAAGGCGCGACACACAGGTCGCAGCCCGTACACACGTCGCTCAGCACGGTGTGCATGGCGCGTGTTGCGCCAACGATGGCATCAACCGGGCAGGCCTGAATACATTTCGTGCAGCCAATACAGTTCGCTTCATCTATCCATGCTACGGTGCGCACGGGCGCTTTGGCTTCTTCGTCGCCATCAATCGGCTGCGGCTCAACGTTGAGCAGGGCCGCCAGCTTCAGCATGGTCTGTTCGCCACCGGGCGCACATTTGTTGATGGCTTCACCGTTATTGCCCACCGCATCGGCATAAGGACGACAGCCAGGATAACCGCACTGACCGCACTGGCTTTGCGGAAGAACAGCGTCGATCTGCTCAACAATGGGATCTTCTTCAACCTCAAAGCGTCGTGAGGCGTAACCCAGCAGGGCGCCAAACACAAGGCTCAGGGCGCTTAATACCGCAACCGCTATCCAAATCGCACTCATCAGAATTTCACCAAACCGGTAAAGCCCATAAACGCCAGTGCCATCAGGCCTGCGGTGATCAGCGCAATCGAGTTTCCTTTGAATGGGGCAGGCACGTTTGCCAGAACCAGGCGCTCACGCATACCGGCAAACAGCACCATGACAAGCGAGAAGCCCAGCGAGGCGCTGAATCCATACAGCGCCGCCTGCAGGAAGGTGTGGTTGAGGTTAACACTCAACAAGGGAACGCCCAGCACCGCGCAGTTGGTGGTAATCAGTGGCAGGAAAATACCCAACAGTCGGTAAAGCGACGGGCTGGTTTTGCGCACCACCATTTCGGTGAACTGCACAACCACGGCGATCACCAGAATATAGGCCATGGTGCGCAGGTACACTAAGTCCAGTGGCACCAGAATAAGATGGTTCACCAGCCATGCACAAATAGAGGCCAGTGTGATAACAAATGTGGTGGCGAGGCCCATGCCAATCGCCGTTTCCAGCTTTTTGGAAACGCCCATAAAGGGACACAGGCCGAGGAACTTCACCAAAACGAAGTTATTCACCAGCACAGTACCCACAAAGAGAAGGAGATAATCGGTCATTTTTTCGCCTGAATACCAGAAAGCGGCTTATTATCATTGATAAAACGCGGTATCACAACTGTGACACAACATTGTCTACGGACAACCGCACTCAGGATTAAACTGTTGGCGATAATTTTGGCCTCACCGCTGAGTAAACGTCGCTTTTACCCGTGCTGAACGCTTGAAATAAGGCACAAAAATTGCCGCTGCCGCCAGAGACAGCAGTAACGTCTGAATCGCCCGGGCGTCAGAAACCGGCGTAAAGGCAAACGTTTTCAGGGCCAGCAGCACGGTAATCAGCAACCAGACAATATAGTGGCGTGGCAGCCGGGAAGAGCGCTTAAAGAAAATCCACACAACCCACATGCTGTAAGCCCACAGCGCGGTGGCGGTGAAAAGCGAAATGGCCCAGTAGGTGGTGACGAGCGAACTGTGATTAAACAGGGTGGCGCGCCATTGTGTATCAAACAGCGGTGTCAGATACATGGCCATCACCAGCGCCGTGGTGAGCAGCGTCATCAGCAACCATGCCAGCGGCACTAAAAGCCAGCCACCAATACGAGGTGCGGCATCCTGTGTGTTCATTGCGGTTAATCCTGTCTCAATGTCAGAAGCGGCTCAGAATAGCATGTTAAGACAGAAGGGAAACATTATGGCTAAGCGCTTTCAGACAATATTCTGAACCTCAGAATTATACCACGTAGCGCCATACCGATTTAGGTACGCAGCCCAGATCAAACAGACGACCACCGGATACCAGCTCTGCGCGACGATGATCTGCAGCCCGGTACATATTGATGATATCGGTGTTGTCAGAAAGGGAATAATTCAGATGGTCGTAGAGTTTTTCCAGACTGTCGAGGTTATTCACTTTGCGGAATTTTAAAAGATAATCGTGCGCAGTCATTTTTATCGTAACGGATGGATGGGAAAGAGTGCCAAGTATAGGGAGACACCCGGCCGTGTCCAGTTCTGCCACTTAAAAAAAGCAAAAATCAGACAATCACGAGAGATTGATCGCTAAACAACCCTTTTCAACATTTTCGTGCACAGTAAACGTCGCCGCCGTTATCAGGTCAGGTGCTGTACAGGGCGTATGTTGTTTGGGTTGATCAGACCAGGTAACTTTTTATTTGTTTATATGTACGAATCGACTGCCATTAATTCCCGTTTCCCGCGTCAGATGAAGAGAACGTCAGTAAACCCTCAACAAAGGCTTATAGCGGAATCGTTTCATTCGATATACAGGGCCGTGTAGGGATGTGCTGGAAATCACAAAATGCACTTTTTGTCGCCGAATAATTGCCGTAACTCATTCTGTACGCCTCCCTGTAATCGTTTTCAACTGGCCTACACTTAAACGATTCTGTTTATTACATTTATTTATCATAAGTTGAAAAAACACACAGGCGTTTTGTCCATAACCCCTGATGAAATGCCCCCTCATGAAACGCGTAACTCCTTTAAATCGCTCGATTTTGTGAAGCGTGTCGCCCTAATTTACTTTTTTTTACGTCAGTCTTAATGGGCACTTTACCCTATACAGCGAACGCCCTTCAGAGGAATAAAAACTATGTGGAAACGTTTACTCCTGACCACGCTGGTCAGCGCCGCATTAAGTGGCTCAGTGTTAGCGGCGGAAATGACAGTGGGATTCTCACAGGTAGGTTCTGAATCCGGCTGGCGCTCCGCTGAAACCAATGTGGCAAAAAGCGAAGCCAAAAAACGCGGCATCAATCTGAAGATTGCCGATGGACAACAAAAACAAGAGAACCAAATCAAGGCCGTGCGTTCATTTATTGCGCAGGGCGTTGATGCCATCTTTATCGCACCAGTGGTTCAGACGGGCTGGGAGCCGGTATTAGAAGAAGCTAAAGACGCGAAAATCCCGGTTTACCTGCTGGATCGCGCCATTGTGGTGAAAGACAACTCGCTGTACCAGGCTGTCGTAACGGCAGATAACGTGCTGGAAGGTAAGCTTATCGGTGACTGGCTGGTGAAAACGGTGGGCGACAAGAAGTGTAACGTCGTTGAACTTCAAGGCACGGTAGGCGCCAGCGTCGCCATCGACCGCAAAAAAGGCTTTGCCGAAGCGATTAGCGGTCATCCTAATATCAAAATCATCCGTTCTCAGTCTGGCGACTTCACCCGCAGTAAAGGTAAAGAAGTCATGGAAAGCTTTATCAAAGCAGAGAATAACGGCAAAAACATTTGCATGGTTTACGCCCATAACGATGACATGGCCATCGGTGCCATTCAGGCCATCAAAGAGGCCGGCCTGAAACCGGGTAAAGACATCCTGACCGGTTCGATTGACGGTGTACCTGATATCTATAAAGCCATGCTGGCAGGCGAAGCCAACGCAAACGTGGAATTAACGCCAAACATGGCAGGCCCGGCGTTTGACGCGCTGGAAAAATTCAAAAAAGACGGCACGCTGCCGCCAAAAATTATCAGAACGCAATCAAAACTCTTTTTACCTGCTGACGCGCAGGCCGAGTTAGATAAGAAAAAGAACATGGGTTACTAAGCCGCAGGCCGCCCTTCGGGGCGGTTTTCCATGATGTAGGGCGGAGTTGACAGCATGACCACACACAACGAACAACCTCTTTTAGCCATCAGCGGCGTCAGTAAAGGCTTCCCCGGCGTCAAAGCGCTGGACGATGTGTCTTTCAGCCTGCGTAAAGGCGAGATCATGGCGCTGTTAGGTGAAAACGGCGCCGGAAAATCCACACTCATAAAAGTCCTGACCGGCGTTTACACCCGGGACAGCGGCACCGTAACGCTAAACGGCCAGGCGATTTCGCCGCACAGCACCGCCGAAGCCCAGGATATCGGTATCGGTACGGTTTATCAGGAAGTTAACCTGCTGCCCAACATGTCGGTGGCAGATAACCTGTATATCGGGCGTGAACCGCGTCGTTTTGGCATGATCGATCGTAAGCGCATGGTTCGCGATGCCGATGCCCTGATGCGTAATTACGGTTTTGCCCTTGATGTCACCCAGCCCCTTGGCCACTATTCAGTCGCCATGCAGCAGATCATTGCCATCTGCCGGGCTGTCGATCTTTCTGCGCAGGTCCTGATTCTGGATGAACCTACTGCCAGCCTGGATGCCAGCGAGGTTGAAATGCTGTTTACCCTCATGACGCAGCTGAAAAATCGCGGCATGAGCCTGATTTTCGTCACGCATTTTCTGGATCAGGTTTATCGCATCACCGACCGCATCACCGTACTGCGCAATGGTAAATTCATCGCCACGCATGACACGGCAACGCTGCCGCAGATTGAACTGGTGAAACTGATGATTGGCCGTGAGCTGATGGCGACCGCGCTGCAGCGTCAGGGCAGCACGCTACGCAGTAATCAGCCTGTGGTGTCTTTTGAAGATTACGGCAAGAAAGGCACCATCGAGCCTTTCAGCCTGCAGGTCAGGCCCGGCGAAGTGGTGGGGCTGGCCGGACTGTTGGGGTCCGGACGCACTGAAACGGCCGAAGTGTTATTTGGTATTCGTCGCGCCGATCGCGGTACGGCAAAAATCAAAGGCAAAGTTGAACACATTCGCACGCCTGCTCAGGCCTCACGCCTGGGCATGGGGTTCTGTCCGGAAGACCGCAAAACCGACGGTATCATTGGTGCGGCCTCGGTGCGGGAAAATATTATTCTGGCCCTGCAGGCGCAGCGCGGCTGGTTACGGCCGATTAAAAAACGGGAACAGCAGGCGATTGCCGAACGTTTTATTAAAAGTCTGGGTATTCGCACGCCGCATGCAGAGCAGCCCGTTGAGCTGTTATCGGGCGGCAATCAGCAAAAGGTTCTGCTTTCACGCTGGCTGGTGACAAAACCGCAGTTCCTGATCCTGGATGAACCGACGCGCGGCATTGATGTGGGCGCGCATGCGGAAATTATCCGCCTCATCGAGTCGCTGTGTGCTGATGGTCTGGCGCTGCTGGTTATCTCTTCAGAGCTGGAAGAGCTGGTCGGCTACGCCGATCGTGTATTGATCATGCGTGATCTGAAACAGGTGGCTGAAATTCCACTGGAGCAGCTTTCAGTGGCGGCAATCGTTAACGCTATTGCTGACGGAGGTACGCAGCATGCTTGAATCCCCGGTCACCGCGACCAAACCTCAACGTCGCAAGTTCAGGCTGCCGCCCGGCATGCCGCAGATTATTGCCCTGTTGCTGGTGCTGTTAGTTGACAGCCTGGTCGCGAATAACTTCTTTGCGATTCATCTTCAGGACGGACGGCTGTTTGGCAGTCCGATCGACATTATCAACCGCGCCGCACCCGTTGCTTTACTGGCCATCGGCATGACGCTGGTCATCGCCACCGGCGGGATCGACCTGTCAGTCGGCGCCGTGATGGCGATTGCCGGCGCCACCGCCGCTACGCTGACCGTCGCCGGGCACGGTGTACCCTTTATCATTATGGTGACGCTGGCCAGCGGTCTGGCCTGCGGCATATGGAACGGCATTCTGGTGGCCTTACTCCGTATCCAGCCGTTTGTTGCCACGCTGATTTTAATGGTCGCCGGACGCGGTATTGCTCAGCTTATTACTCAGGGGCAAATCGTAACCTTTAATAATGACAGCCTTGGCTGGTTTGGGAATGGGGCGCTGTGGTTGTTACCGGTGCCGGTCTGGATCACGGTGGCGGTTGCGTTGCTGGTCTGGCTACTGGCGCGTAAAACCGCCCTGGGGCTGTTTATCGAAGCCGTGGGCATTAACCTGCGCGCCGCGCGCAATGCAGGCGTGAATGGCTGGCTGGTGGTGATGTCCACCTATGCCATCAGCGGCCTTTGCGCGGCGGTAGCCGGCCTGATTGTGGCGGCGGATATTCGTGGCGCAGATGCTAACAATGCCGGATTGTGGCTGGAACTGGATGCGATTCTCGCCGTGGTCATCGGCGGAGCGTCCCTAATGGGCGGCCGGTTTAACATCGTGCTGTCATTGATAGGTGCGCTGATTATTCAGTCGATGAACACCGGTATTCTACTCTCTGGCTTTCCGCCAGAGTTGAATCAGGTGGTGAAGGCTATAGTGGTCATGTGCGTTCTGCTTCTGCAATCCCCGCGCTTTATTGCGATGTTTAAACGGAGACGTCCATCATGATTAAACGTCATCTGCCTCTGATGATCACCCTACTGGTGTTCGTCATGGGCTATCTGTTTTGCCTGAGCCAGTTTCCCGGCTTTGCTTCCACGCGGGTGATCTGTAACATTTTGACGGATAACGCCTTCCTCGGCATTATCGCTGTCGGTATGACCTTTGTGATTTTATCGGGCGGCATCGATCTTTCCGTGGGGGCCGTCATTGCGTTTTCGGGTGTATTTTTGGCAAAGGTTATCGGTGACTATCACCTCAACCCCGTCCTGGCGTTTGCCCTCATCCTGAGTATGGGAGCGATGTTTGGTGCCATGATGGGCTGGCTGATTGATGCGCTGAAAATTCCCGCATTTATTATCACCCTGGCGGGCATGTTTTTTCTGCGCGGCTGCAGTTACCTGGTCTCTGAGAATTCTATTCCGATCGATCATCCTCTTTACGCCACGCTGTCCAGCATGGCATGGAAGGTGCCGGGGGGCGGGCGGCTAAGTTTGCTGGCGCTGATCATGCTGGTGGTGGTGGCGGGCGGGATCATTCTGGCGCATCGCACTCGCTTTGGTAATCAGGTTTATGCGATTGGCGGCAGCCTGACCTCCGCGCAACTCATGGGCGTTTCAACCCGCGCCACCACCATTAAGATCTACATGCTGTCGACTACCCTGGCGACGCTGGCCGGCATTGTGTTTTCCATCTATACCTCGGCGGGCTATGCCCTGGCTGGATTGGGCGTGGAACTGGATGCGATTGCCTCTGTAGTGATTGGCGGAACCTTACTCTCGGGTGGCGTAGGCACGGTGCTGGGCACCTTGTTCGGCGTGTTAATTCAGGGGCTTATTCAAACCTGGATCAACTTTGACGGCACGCTCAGTTCCTGGTGGACCAAGATTGCTATTGGCATTCTGCTGTTTGCGTTTATCGCGTTACAGCGCCTGCTAACGGTAATGTGGGATCGTCAACGGAACGCGCCGGTGAAACGGCTGATTCAATAAGCTAAGGGCGGCGCTGATGCGCCGCTTTTTTAAGTAGCAGGTGGCGCAACCCATAATCGGTAATGGTAGGTGAGAGAGCGTGAATGAATAAGCATTGCCTGAACAGGGATTATTCATCGTGCGGGTGCATGCGTTGTATCACATCATGCCAGCCTGCATGCTTTCTCAATCACGGATAAAGCATGTCCATTCCCTCTGCGTTATGTCGGTTTATTATTGCTAGCAGGTCATAACGCATTTGCAATGAATGCCTGTCCTGTACGTATTTGGCCTGTTTCAGAAGACGTTAACGACGGCCCGCCTCTTTTTTCACGGCAGAATAAGGTTAATGATGGAGAAGAGGGTGCCAGCGGTATAACTGCGTCACCGGATTGCCAGTCTGGCAAGCGCTGGATTTACGCCTTTATCAGCGCGATGTCGCTGATTAGCGAGAGTAAGAGGGTGACGTTTAGCCGTGAAACGCTTTGTTTTTTCCAGGCAGTGCTAATATCTTTGAAATAATGATGGCAAATAACAGAGACCTGCTGTGGGAATGAATAAAACCTATAAACCCTCGTTAAAAGGGCTTCTGTGCCTGCATTCTGTTGGTTGCATAGTGATTACTGCACTCATGCTGATATTGGTGGTGGGCGTTGTTCTTAAGGTTCTGACTGAAAAAAGAATCATTGAATCTAACACCGCCTATGCCCGTAAGCTTGCTGATATGACCGACAGCACATTCAGAACGGCACAAAAAGAGCTTGCATACAGTGCCACTCAGATTAAACGTTTTGATGACAAACAGGCATTACAGCAAGAAGCTGACAGATTAAGACTGCAATCGGATATGTTCAGTTCAGTCGTGATGCTAACCCCAGACGGTTACGTTGCGGTATCCTCTCCACCAGGTTTACTGCCTGTTGGTACGTCTTTAAATGTTGCCCCTGAGCAGTTGATGGCGGTTAAAAAGGGAGCGTTCGTATCAGAACCCCTTACGCCTTACACAGGTAACTATCTCATTTTCTTGTCGAACCCGGTCTATTCCTCTTCGGGGGCGTATCTGGGTTATATTGCAGGATCTATCTACCTGAAAAGAAAAAGTATTTTAAGCCGCCTCATGAGTCATCATTTTTACACTGATAAAACAACGATCAGCATTGTTTCAGATACTGGAGAAGTCATTTATTCACCTGATGAGACGCTGACAGGAAAAAACAATCCTTTGCCTGGCAGCCTGACCACACACCTGAATCAGGCCAGCAGCGGTGGATTAAAGACAACGTTAGAACAGCGTGACTGCCTGTTAGGCTATTCAGACGTTATCAAAACCAACTGGCACGTATTCGTATGCGTTTCGCCTGACGTGGTCACCACGACACTCACGCTTATCGCTAAAGATGTGTTGGTTTATGGACTGGTGATAGCATTGCTATTGGTCGGTGTGAGCATCTTTGTTTCCACGCAGATTTCCAAACCGCTCGAAAGACTCGCTGGCCTGACCCGGTCTACTACAACGAAGGATTTGCCTCCCAAAATAAAGGATATAAAAACGTGGTATAAAGAATCTGACAGGCTGAAAAAATCTTTTTTGGCTTATTCGAACACAATTAATAAAACGTTGGCCATATTACGAGATGATGCAATAACCGATCATCTGACCAAACTGTATAACCGACGTGGATTTGAGCAACTTACCGCGCCTTACCTCTCTGCTAAAAACGAACATAGTCTTGCCTCTTTCGATATCGATTACTTTAAGCGCATTAATGATCACTATGGGCATGATATCGGTGATAAAACGTTAGTGGCCGTCGCGATGTTTTTAAAAAAAGGCTGCCGCACTAACGATATTGTTTGTCGGTTTGGTGGCGAAGAATTTGTTGTTTTCTTTCCGAATACACAAATCTCAGAGGCTGAATCTATTGCAAATCGTATCCGTGAACATATCGCATGTGCGCAATTTAGCGAAATAGGAAAAATGACAATATCAGCTGGCGTGGAGAGTTTAGCTCACCATAACAACGATATTGAGGAAACATTGCTTTCCGTTGACCAATGGTTGTACCAGGCAAAGCATGAGGGGCGAAACAGAGTTGTTTCTGCCAGAAGTAAACTGATTTCGTCGTAAAAAATGCACTGCACGACGTCAAGATTATCAACATTGAGATCTCAGCGTCGTGCAGTGGACAAGGGTGAAAAATCGTTAAAAAAGCTAACTACTTCTTTCACAGACGAAAAGTGGCGTAGTCTCAGAGTAAAAAAGCCAGGCTTTATCACCGTAAGGCCTGATTTTCAGCAGCAGAGGCTTCCCTTTTTCAATAAAGAAATCAGGTAACCATTTTCTTTGATCCTGAACGCTCATGGTCATTTGTGGCGAGTTGATGACCAAATCTGAGTTAAGGTGATAATAATAGCCCTGTTCTCGATAGGAGAAAGATATGGTTTTACTTAAATAACCATCGGCTTTATTTTTTTCATGAAGCGTACCAGAGAGAGCCAGTATACCTTTGCCATTCTGGATGTTTTGAGAAATGAATAAATTTAGCGTGCTATCTTGCCACTGATAAGAAATATCCGCTTTACATGATATACGGTGTTCCCGGTTTCCACTAAATGGATACAATAAAAGAGCGATAAAGCATAGCCCTGTCAGAACCAGAATTTTATTCATCATTGAAATTCTTAACATAATAATGAGAGAGACAGTTTGCTCGAATTGTAGCGTGCAAGGGGTGCTGGCATTGAAAGTAAGAGAGTCTGTCAGCATTTTTAAAAGATGTCATATAGATATATTGACTGTCTTTACAATTGATATCCAAATCATCTACGCGTTTTTTTAACTCAGCGCTATTGAGCCAGGCGTCTGAGTTATTAAAAATCACGCAGCCTTTATAGTCCATGCTGTGAGCGAAAACGGGCTCTGCCGATTGCGGTTCGACTTTGATAAAAATAAAAATACAGCAAAAAGAAACGAAAGTGATGGCGGTAAAAAACACATTTTTAAAAGAGAGTCGTGCTAACAACATTTCTGTTGTGGGTAGCCATGGCGAGTGATCACGTTGACGTGTTGAGGGTAAAACCGTCTTATCATCTTTATCATCCTCGACATCTGCGTGCTGTAACACGGCTGGAGATGCTCCCTCGTGCGATTCTGTGTTTTCTTCTGACGAAAGAGGTTCATAATTTTTCTCACTCAAGACAGTTGCTGAAGAGGCTGTAACGGTATTTTCTTTCATCACCACGGTTTGTGGTGACAGAATAAAACCACGCCGGGGCATCGTTCGAATGATGTCTTCCTGCAGTCCGGCTTTACTCAGTGCGCGCCTGAGGCTGGATATATTCTGATAGAGGGACGTAGAGGTCGGCTCCATGCCAAAACGACGCCATGCATAGTCAAAAAACTGTTGATGAGTGACTAACTCACCGACATTTTCAATGAGCAACTCGAAGCATAGTGATGCTGAAGCACTAATGATCGCCGGATTGCCTCTGCCAGTAATTCTTTTTTTCTCGGGTTCAAAAACCAGAAAGTGATTAAGTGTAATCTTTCGGCTCAAAGTGCTCTCCATCTGTACCAAAAGAAATGGACATGAATACCCATCTATTGAAAGGAATTAATAGATAAAAATTTGTTATCTGAATCGACATCAGCATAGTGCTGAATAATTTCCAAATCAAATTAAATAAAAGAGTTTTATTTGCATGCCTTTGGCTTTTTTAATTTAAGTGGAATATAAAATACATGATTTAAGTTGTAAGTAATTGATTTTATTGTTTATAATTTTAAATTTAATTTAATAAAAAATAGTAATGTTTTTAGAGGGAACCTGAAGCGGGTTTAGGCTTCTTATGTAGCCCGCTGTCGCACGCGAAAGACAGCAGATAACGATGTTAAAACGCGCAATTAACTTCTCAAAAATTTCTCTAATAGTAATTATATACATTCTCATTTGCCCTGTCAGTCAGGCGTTCTGGTCAACGGCAGGTGTCAGATTCATTTGAACTCTCATTGGTTGACGCGCTTGCTGCCGTTCACTGCATCATTCAAAACAGACGTTGTTGTCAGCATACGCACTCATATGAAAAACGCACATACATACTTTAATAAGCCGTCAGCGCTATCCACATCAGAGGTAGGCGTAGCTGCATGCGCGCAATCCTCAGGTCGCGCAGACAGACATCATGCGACCAGGGGGGTTGGGCGAGGATAAAATCTGCAAGAAAATAATGTGCAGGGTTGTTAAACCAACCAGATTAAGCCCAGATTGCAGACTGAGCGGAACGAATACACCCTCCATTTTCAAAGAACCTCTACCTCAATGATACTCATCGTCACTGCAGCCTGAGATCACGCATCAGCCGTTGTTTAAGTAAATCACGCGAGAATTCAAGGTGGGCATCACAGAATCTTACGTTGCTTCGTTTAACGTTAAGGTATTGCATTTCAATGGGGCGTTGATGATGTTTTTAACTGCCCTCACTTACCTGTGTCATTCTGTATTTATCCATACCTGCGACATTATGGCTTAGCAACGCATCGTAGATATCATGTAATCAATATCCCGCTGTAACAAACACCACTCTCATCGACCTGACAGAATGTCTGTCGTTTCCTGATCTCCTGACGTTAAGTATCGAAAAGTGCGCTACCCAGGCCTGAGGCCCAATGTTCTAAGAGCGTCACGGTTTGCACCGCACTTTCTTTTTCAAACAGATTGCTGATTTAACGGGAAGGTAGGATAAAACGGTAAGCTTTTCTGGTACGACTATCTGACTAAAAGATATGGCTGTGAGTCAATGTAAACCAGTAATGAACTAAAGGAATGAAAATGGTCAGGAATGAAACATCTTAAGTAATGCATTCAGGTTGAGTGACTAACGACAGCGTCAGGCTGAACGTTTGTCTATTTTAAACGTGATTAGTAGGGCAATGAAACAGCGTCAATCAGATGTGACGGCATGGCGTTGTGTGTACTGACGCTTCGACACAGAAAAAAGTATGAAAAGGTACTGGAAAGGGCAGGCTAATCCGGCAGGTGTCCATTGCAATCTTTAAAAGACGGGTTTTCACGCAGTGATAAGTAAATATTGGGAGTTGATGTGTATGTTCTTTTCTGAATTTATTTATAAATCAATCAAAAAAACATTGCTTTAAATGTGGCATAGGGTATGTGTCTATCTTATTGATTTTTAACAATAAAAAACAAAAGATTATTTTATAAAAAAAGAGATTAATTCATATGGCGATTTCAATATTTAACGTTATATTTCTCACCGCATTAAGCCTGAGCGGCTTGTGTCGATTTTTTTATACAGAGATAAGGAAGAATAACGTGTCTTTTAATAAAACAGTATTAGCGTTGAGTTTCACCACCAGTGCATTATTTTGCCATTCAGCCATGGCGGGAACCGACATTAATGTTCATGGCATCATTGCGCCGAACGCCTGTACAGCAAATGTTGTAGGCGGTGAGGCTCTTGACTGGGGGATTACTCAGCACGAAGATCTTAATCAAACCGCGGTCAATACCTTTGCAGCGAAACAAGTGACATTACAGGTAAGTTGTCCCTCAGCGCAGAAAGTGGCATTCTGGGCGACCGACCCCAATGAAAGCAGTGCTATGGTGGGTGTGAATACCAATAACAGAAGTGGGCATGCAGATAGTACGCGTATTTTTGGTTTAGGGATGGATCCGGTAACGGGAAATAAATTGGGGAATTTTACCATCAGCCCTGTTTCATCAACGGTAGACGGCGTGACCAATACGACCTCTTTCGGTTACCAGAATAGTGGTTCGCATAGTGGTACTGCGTTTGGTCGTGTGTTAAATGCCAATTGGAGTTATAAGAAAACGGAAGACTGGACACCATGGGATGAAACGACTAGTGCACCAGCCTCAGGGAAAGTTATTTCATGGGTGTTTGACATCGAACCGCAATTAAACGCCGGAAATATGATAACCAATGCACAACAGGTTGACTGGCAGGGTACTGCACAGATTAACGTACGTTATTTCTAATTTATTTTTTTGAGAGCGACAGCAGGCATCTCCCTATGAGGTGCCTGATTTTGACATGCAAAAAATATATTATGTTGTTACTGTTATTTTCTTTTTAATTTTTATAGCACCAGTGCGGAGTGAAACGCTACATTTTGATTCTAATTTGATGGCTGCGAATGGTATCACTTCTGCGCAGCTTGATAATGCACTTAATCAGCATGTAATGCCAGAGCGAGAAACGGAATCTGATATTTACATCAATGGAAAATATATTTTATCAGGAAGGGTTTTTTCGGTTAAAAATGCAGCGGTTTATTCGCAAGACATAAAATCAAAAGCAGGAATAAAAGCGTTAGCATGGTCGCCCTACAAAGCCAGAAATGGCAGTAAATATTTTTATCTGGATAAACAGATTCAGGCTAAATTTGATCGCGCTAATAATACCTTACGGTTATTAGTCCCTGTAAAATATCTGATTAATCCAGAGGGGAAGCAAAGGTTGAGTGGCGGGAACGGGGCATTTATAAATTACAATACCTATGCCTATCGCTTTTCAGGAGGAGAAACCTCCCTCAACAGTATCAATACAGATTATGAAGCCGGAATTAATATGAAAAATACGATTATTCGCTCACATGGTTACTACAGTTCCTTTAGCAACCGTAACGCACGTACGGCGGTTAACACGATACGTGATGGCTATATTGAGCGAGACTATCAAAATGTTCGCGTCCGCGCAGGACGAACAATCGTTAGCGATGGTGGGTTTGGCACTGGCTATATTGATGGTGCCATCATCTCCTCCGCCAACGGCAACGCGACGGCATTTGTGAACTTTAATTATGAAGCTGCAGAAACGCTGACTGTCGAGTTCTGGCAAAATAACTTGCTTCTCTGGAAACAAATCATTCAGAAAGGCCATGCGGAACTGCGTAATATTCCGGTAGCTGGCTTTAGTGATGACGTCAGGGTATTGGTTAAGCGAGACGGGCAGATCGTTGACTCGCGCATCATCTCACGCGCGCAAATCACCTCTGACCAGGATGGTAACGCGGGCTATTATGCTTTTACGGGACGTACCGTTAGCGGCAGCAGAAGCACGGTAAGCGGCGCCGGTTTCTCCAGAACGCTAAATTCAATCTTCGCCCCATCGGTCGCTATGGTCACTGCGTCAGGCTATCGCGGGCTTACGGTCAGCAATACGGCTTTCGAAAAAGATTTTCGCTTTCGCTCCAGCCTGACAAGCGTACAAAATGAGAAAAACCAGAAGGGCCTGAGTTTGGATGTTTCAGGCAGCTATAAAAATACCAGCCTTAATTTTAGTCGTAACAGCCGGCATTTTAGCTATATTGACCAGGCACGACTCGGGAATTACAATGCACAGCGGAGCAGCATTGGTTTAACGCAGACGCAGCAGTTTTCCTATGGCGTGACAGGAAGTATCTCGTTAACACATTATCGTTTCTACGATGCGCCTGGTTTCAATTCATTGTCAGGCAGTCTGAACTTACCTGTGGGAAAAGCTTCGTTGGGCGTAGGTGTCTCCTACATGTCATTAAGCCCCGGACAAACGCAAAAAGATAAGATCAGCCTCAATCTTTTCTTGAGCCTTCCACTAAGTTTCAACAAACACAGCGCTAACTGGCGAAGTCAGTATTACACGTACGGTAACAGAGCGCGCCTGTCGAATTCGCTCAGTGCGCCGGTATCTAAAAACTATACCGTGACTGCCAGCCAGATGCGTACGTCGGGCGCGGGTCGTTCAGAAAGCTACTCGCTGGATAATGCCGTCATTACACCTTACACCACTGCGGATGTCTCGCTCTCCCAGGGACGAGATGCCGGAGGCGTATCGCAGACCACCGCGGCATATTTATCCGGTGCTGTTGCCATTAGTAAAGAAGGCGTTATTTTCTCACCAAACCGTATTGGCAATACCTGGGCGGTGGTCGACACAGGCGTCCATCATTATCTTGATGTCGCCTCATTACAAAGTAGTGCGGTCACCAATCATGATGGAAAAGCCATAATTACGCCTGTCGCTGAAGGACGAAATGATTTTATTCGCGTTAGCCCGGAAGGTCTGCCATCAGGTGTAATCATTAAAAACAACGTCAGAGATTTTTCAGCTGTTCGCGGATCGGTGCCGTTCTTTAAATTTGGCATAGCGGATAACCGTTCAATGCTGTTGAAATGGAGCCACAAACCTTCTGACATTCATCAGAGTGATCTTTTTTATGACGGTTCTGGAAAATTAATTGCCCGTTTCATCGACAAAGATATTCTTTTAATCGATGAAAAAGATATCGGAAAGCTGGAATCAGAAGGTATGTCGTCACCTACGCATTTAAATATGCAATGTAAACTTTCATCTCGTCGTCTGAATCAACAGGAGAGTATTAAAAATGTTATTTTCAACTGCCATGCTTCGTAACGTTTCTATGAGTGTTTTCATATTTACAGGTCTTATTCATGATGCCAGTGCCGAAATTCTTCCTTCATCATCAGCGGTGTTGATCGAGTCAGGTAAGCAGGAGTCGACTATTGATATTAAGAATAATGGCGATAAAAGTGTGCTGCTTTACAGCAAAATCCGGCGTCTACCAGACGATAATCTTGCCGGTGGCACACTGTATACTGAACCTCAGGCTATTGTAATAGGTCCGGGCGACATCCAGAGCATTCGGGTAATTTACCGAACCAATACGCCGGATGTAAAAGAGCATATCGCGCGCGTCGTATTTACAGGATTACCACCTAAGGATGAGGTCAGCGATGGAAAGGTGAAAATTCTCATTGGGCAAGATCTGCCGGTCGTAGTTAACGTCAGAAAAGATATCGAGCAAAAAGATATGTGGCAGCGCGTACAATATCAGTTAGTCCGCGGCGATCTCTGTATAAGTAATCCCAGCGCTAAAGTCTTTCGTTTCTCACCTTTGGTTAATACAGATGAAGGCGGATCGAAAATCACTTTTACGAAGCCTTATGTTCTTCCGCAGGAGACGTTGTGCGCTACACCTTCTCATCCACTTTCAAAGGGTATGCATCTGAGCATCACCAGCGTCAGTGACTATAATTATGAGTTAAAAACAAACAAAGTCACCCTGTAGTTTATTGCAGGCGCGCCTTTGAGGTTTACTGATTCGCTAAGGAGATAACATGTGCTTAGGGTTATCGGGAAACATGGAGAAAATGTTTTTTTAACGGACAAAGAAATTGCCGTAATAGGGTTTTACATGACCGGAATGAAATTACAGCAGATTGCGTGCCGGACAGGCATGGATGTGCTGAAAATTCGTTACCACAAACGCAGGGTGATGCGTAAATTAGGTGTGAAAAACAATAAGGAACTTATTCTCTGGTTCATCGCCAACCGTCCCTCTTTTAGTCTTGAGGAGAGGGATGGTTAGTGCAAAACGAGGATTCATCCAATTAATAACCAATGGGTGTACGTGGTTTGAATATTTTGGCGAACGCTCTCGGCACTGTGCCGGCGATATGCCTTCCTCTCCGCAATGTAAGTGGGCAGGTGCAGGGAAGGTTTATGGCGTTGGAGGCGGTGCTGGCAAAACGTTGCGAGGAAAAGGGGGCTTTTGGCCGCTGTAGGAGGAAAGATATTGCCGGAGGATTCTGCGCCTTTCTGTAACTGGCGGGGATGAGTTACAGACAGGCGCAGAATACCCTTTCTGGTTGTGTAACGTCCTAAAATTGTTATCTCAATGTTCTGAGCTGAACGCTTTATTGAATATGAAAATAGCGAGAGGCGAATAAAAAAAGTACATCCGATATTCTGAGAATGGAAATCTGTTCTGTGTGGCTTCGTGCTTAGGGTTTCTATCAATTAAATGCGGCGTTTTTAGAAATTATGATGCCGGGTTGAGGGGGGCATGTTAATCCGGCACGTACAATCCGGAATTATCTTAGCTAGTCGTTCACTGAATGCCACCAGGTTAGGGAAGGTGGCATTTTTATATGGCGTTGGGATGATGAATGACAGGTTGGAATTTGAAGTTGATTGTTAATTAAATGTTTTTTTTGGTTATTTGTGGAGAGATAAAAAATTATTGCTCCAGTGGAGGGGTTGTGACTTTTATGGATAATGCAAAACGTTGTCTGACATTTACTGAAAATGAAGTAGCGGTTACCTGGTTTTTTATGACCGGGATGACAGTAAGGCAAATAGCCGAATGGATGAATCTGCCGGAGAAAGCAGTCAGTTATTATAAACGGAGAGTGATGAAAAAAATCGGCGTGAAGAATGATAATGAATTCATTATGTGGTTTTTGGAAAACAGGCTTTCTTATCAGAGGAGCGAGATTGAATTTTCTATCCTCCGTCAGAATAAAAGAGCGATCAGGATAAAGTAAATGTTGCAAAAAGATTTAATTGATATGGGAATTAAAAAGAATGCAAGATGCATCCTTACCAGCCTGTTTTTACTGTTATCACTTACAGGTTGTAGCCATAGCATTTCGTCAAAAGCAAACAGGCAAGACTATACGCTCAGCCATGATTATTCTTCACTCGCCCAAAACGAACGTATTCGTTTCCTGGTTTTTCATTACACGGCCGCTGATAACGCGACATCGTTAAAACTTCTTACAGGTAATAATGTCAGCGCCCATTACATTATTCCCGAGTCGCCTGACAATACAGCAGATAAACCCCTCATCTATCAACTGGTCCATGAAGATAAGCGCGCCTGGCACGCCGGTGTCAGTAACTGGAATGGGCGTGTCAATCTCAATGATTCTTCTGTCGGTATTGAGATTGTTAATCGTGGTTTTTCAGAAAATATGTTGGGACATAAAACCTGGTATCCCTACGATGAAAAACAAATCAAGGCGCTTGTCGCGTTGTCCAGGCGCATTATCCAGCGTTATAATATTACCCCTGATAACGTAGTCGGTCATAGTGATATCGCCCCCCTGCGAAAACAAGACCCCGGTAAGCTGTTTCCCTGGAAACAACTGGCTGCTCAGGGGATCGGGGCCTGGCCGGAAGCAGAGAAAATAAAAAAATATCTCAACGGTCGTCTGCCAACCGCACCTGTGAATGTTCATGAAATGCAGGTGCTACTTAAAACCTATGGATATGATGCTATTCCACAAACGGGTGTGCTGGACGAGGAGACTATAAAAACCATTCAGGCGTTTCAAATGCACTTCAGACCGGCGCTTGATAACGGCATACCTGATGCGGAAACAGAGGCAATTGCTCAGGCGCTTAACGAACAGTATCGCCCAAAGGCCATCGATTGAAGGGATCATCAACTCAAGGTCAGGCAGCGACTTTGAGCATCGGGCTGTTACCGACGCCAGTCACGCAGAGGCAGTATGCTGGGTGGGCGTCTAACGGGCAAACGTTATGTTTAGGCTGACTCCTTATAAGGGCTCCTGTCAGTTTGTGAACGGAGCCAGACGGCGATTCATATCGCAATTTTCCCGTGTTGGCTGTTGTGGATTTAACACCTGGTAAGGCATGTGGCGCGTTTCTCCTGTACTCGGCTTTGCCTTCAATACGTCAATCTGACGGGTTGAGGGCAGGAGCCAGCGCGATTGTTCGTTTTCACGCCCGACATGCTAGCAAGCGATGCGTGGTCACCTGTCAGGCTTGCCTGCACCATCACATTTTCCAATGACGCCTCATCTTGTAACTTCTCAACTCGCGTGACAGTATCGTTACATGTATATACATGTACTACCGTTTACGCATCCATCCGTTCAACAATAGGTCTCAACGCACCGCGTATGCTGTGTTCCAGTGAGGAAACTATGCCAGCTGAATCACCTGCAGCAGATTATTCAGGCGCAGAGAAACCGCGCCTGTCAGAAACCCGTTCGATTGATTATATCCCGCCGCGCGAACGTCACGGGCAGCCTTTCAGCCAGTTTACCCTCTGGTTTGGCGGTAATCTGCAAATCACCGCCATTGTCACGGGCGCGCTGGCTGTGGTTCTGGGCGGCGATGTGGTGTGGTCGCTGGTTGGGCTGCTGGTCGGCCAAATCATCGGGGCGGGCATCATGTCGTTACATGCCATTCAGGGCCCGCGCCTGGGGTTACCGCAGATGATCACCAGCCGCATGCAGTTTGGTGTATTCGGTGCGGTCATTCCCCTGGTGCTGGTCTGTATAATGTACGTCGGCTTTTCTGCCAGTGGTACGGTGCTGGCGGGACAGGCGCTGGCGAAGCTTATTCACGTCAGCAACGCGACCGGAATGGTGGTGTTTAGCGCCCTTATTGTGGTGATTGCGGTGCTGGGCTATCGTGTGATTCATCAACTGGGGAAACTGGCGAGCGTGATCGGCGTCCTGGCCTTTGCCTATTTATTCATCACGCTGCTCTCCACTCACGATTTATCGGCGGTATGGCAGAATCGCCATTTTACGCTGGCTAACTTTCTGCTGGCGATCTCGCTGTCTTCCTCCTGGCAAATTGCGTTTTGCCCCTATGTCTCTGACTATTCGCGCTATCTTCCCGCCGATGTTTCCGCAAGGAAGCTGTTCTGCTCGGTGTTCTTTGGCAGCATGACCGGCACCCAGGCATCAATGACCCTGGGCGTGATCGTTGCCGCGATCGCCGGTAAGGCCTTTTCAGGCAATGAGGTTGGCTATATTGTGAGTCTGGGCAGCAGCGCCACCATGGCGATGGTGATCTATTTCGCCATCTGCTTTGGCAAAATTACGTTCACCACGTTAAATGCCTATGGCAGTTTTATGTCTCTGACGACCATTGTGTCGGGTTTTCGCCAGCAAACCTCGCTCAGTCGGGCGGGGCGCGTTATGTTTGTCACCTCAATGGTGACGCTGGCCTGCGTTATTGCCCTGCTGAGTGAACCGGCTTTCCTGAAATCCTTTACGCACTTCCTGCTGTTTCTGCTGGCTTTCTTTGTGCCCTGGAGCGCGATAAGCCTGACTGATTTTTATCTCATCACCCATGGCAAAGTAGATATCCCGGCGCTGTCGCAGCCAGACGGGCGCTATGGGCGCTGGAACGGGGCCGGTATTTCGGTCTACTTTCTGGGCGTGCTGGTGCAACTGCCGTTTATCGATAACCCGCTTTATCATGGTTCGCTGACCTGGATCTTTGCCGGCAACGACATCTCGTGGATCATCGGCTGGATTGTGACGGCGCTGCTGTGGCTGCTTGCCTGCCGGTGGGATCGGCGGGGCAAACTTGAAGCGTCTGTCTGCCCGGCCAAATAACCGCGAGACGATCGCCAACCGCGGCGATCGTCTCGCATCATGTCCAACATTCCCGTCTGTTGCCGTCTGCCAGGGCAGGCTTGAACCTGTTACCCTGCGGGGAATTTTCCAGGTGTGCAGCCGATGACGCGCTTAAAGGCTTTTCTGAATGCACTTTCTGACTCGTATCCCAGCGAGGTGGCAATATGCAGTACAGAGTCATCAGTCTGTTGTAAGCGGTCGCAGGCCAACAGCATTCGCCACTGGGTGAGATAGGCAGCAGGAGCCATACCCACGGTTTGGCTAAAGTGTTGTGCGAACGCCGAACGTGACATTCCCACTTGCGTGGCGAGCGTTTCCACTGTCCAGCCCTGTCCGGGGGCATCGTGCATACAGGCTATCGCCGCGCTCAGCTTTTTATCGCGGAGAGCAAAGAGCCAGCCAGTGCGGGGAGTTGTGCTGTCATCGGCGTGCAATCGCAGGGCCTGTATGACCAGCATAAAAGCCAGTTGCTGCACGATAAGCTCGCTGCCCGGCTGAGGGGCGCGCACTTCCTGAGCCATCCGTTCAAGTGCCCAATACATCGCCTTTTTATCTGCGTCTCTGTGAACATGCACCACGGGTGATAAGGAATGCAAAAGCAGGCGTGCAGCGCGGCCAGCCAGTAAAAAATGCCCGCCTACCAGAAAACAACCTGACGTTTCGTGCGTTTTGGTTGCGATATCGGAAATCATTTCAGTCCGGACGGTCTGAAAATCGACCGGTTTTTGCGTTAAGTCTGTTGCCAGTCTGAAAGGGGGGCCGGGAGGTAAAAGATAACACTCTCCAGCGGTGAGCCTGACGGGCTCTGCCAGTCCCTCAACGGACAGCCAGCAGGATCCAAACACGACGGCATAGCATTTGACCCCGTCATGAGCGGGCCACTGGACTGCCTGTGCAGGATCAAGAACAACACCGCCTGAAACGTAACTTTCAGTTTTGAGTAGCGATAACAACTGTGATAGCGGGTCCATAGTCTGCTCCGGACGATCGGACATAAAACAGCGACGTTCCAGCATAGAATGTATTACGCCTCCCGTCTAAATTAGCTGCATCGGGTTGTTAAATGATGGCTGATTCACAGTAAGGACGAACAGGATGCGAATTTTTCTTACCGGCGCGACGGGATTTATCGGCACCGCGGTTGCCGCTCAGCTTATTGCCTCCGGCTACCAGGTTTCAGGGCTGACCCGCAGCCAAAAAGGCGCGGAAGTGCTGGCTGCTGCGGGTGTCGAACCCTTTTTTGGCGACATTAACGACCTTCAATGCCTGCGGCGCGGCGCGTCACTAAGCGACGGGGTTATTCACACAGCGTTTAATCATGATTTTTCCACGTTTGTCGCCCAATGCGAAAAAGACAGGCTGGTGGTTGAGGCGCTGGGTGAAGCCCTGGCGGGAACGCAGCGGCCGCTGATCGTCACGTCCGCCGTCGCGCTGGGCTCAGCAGGGCCTGGCAGCCTGGCAGTTGAAAACCACGTTAACGTTGAACACCGCAATCCGCGTAAGGCGACAGAACGGGGCGCAATGGCGGTCTTAGAAAAAGGGATCAATGTTGCCGTCATCCGGCTCTCTCAGGTGCATAATCCCTTGAAACAAGGGCTAGTGACCTCATTGATTGAAACGGCCCGGCAAAAGGGCGTCTCGGCCTGGGTGGGCGAGGGTCAGAACCGCTGGTCGGCAGTACATATCAGTGATGCTTCACGGCTTTATGTCCTCGCCCTTGAAAAAAATCTGGCGGGCAGGCGCTATCATGCCGTAGCAGAAGAAGGTATTCCCCTGCGCAGCATTGCCGAAACGATTGGACAGGTGCTTGATGTGCCGGTGGTACGCATTGAGGCGAGTGAAGCATCAGCACACTTTGGCGCGTTGAGCAAATTTGTTGCAGAGGACATGTCTGCTTCGGCTGCAATCACCCGCAGGGAGCTGGACTGGAAGCCACAGGGGCCCGGCTTACTGGCTGACCTTGAGCAGGTTCGTCTGCGTTAAAGGGATAACGACACTGCTCTGCCAGGTCCGCTGCACCCTAAGTGGGCCTGCTCAACGTAATATGCCCTGCCAAAGCGACATCGTTCTGCGCGTCGCCGACCGCAGGCGGCCAGGTGGTGTGCTTTCCCCGGGGAAAACCCCTTTTTCAACTGACGGGTAGGAGTGTTTGCCTTCTGCAAGGTGGCGGCTTTGTGTTTGACGTGGCGGTTGTGCGGCAATCGTGCCTGTCTCGCTCGGCATGTTTTGCACTGAAGCCTGGCCTGCCGGGCCTTGCTGCGCTTTCGCGTATTTCCCCCGCTACCAGCAGAGCATGTCGGTTGAGTGAAACCGATGGCGATATCTTACTTGCCCGAAAGTAAATAAGTCTTATTTTCAGTCGGTTATGAACACAACGCCGCTAAAAATGGCTGCCTTACGCGGTTTTTATCCGATTAAAGAGGCAGTGGGTCAAATTTTTCATAGACTACTATACGTAATCACGTTGTTCGCAGATAACCGAGAAAACAGCGGTTACTGATTTTAGTGACCTTTCATACAGCCGAAGGCTGTCGATTGCTAGAGAAGGGAAAATGATGTCGTTGATCTTTGATGAGTTCTCTGGGGTGCCAACCTGGGTGCCTGCGGTTTTACTGGTTATCTTTTCGTTAATTGTGGGCTTTCTGTCCCGATTTGTTCTTTTTGTGTTTATTCGCTACTGGCAAAATCGCGACAGAAAACTGTTCAAATCGCTTGAAAAGCATCTACGTGGATCCCTGTTTCTTTTTATTCCCCTACTGCTCATCAATATTGGGGTGAATTATATTAATATCCCCCAAAAATCCCTAAATTTTATCACCGCCACCGCCAATATTTTTATTATCCTGTCGGTCTGCTCGGTATTAATTCGGTTAACGAATGTGGCGCAGGATATGCTCTTTATCCGTTATGACATTAATCTGTCGAATAACCTTCGCGCCCGCAAGATTCGTACGCAATTAATGTATGTCAAAAAGGTTGCCATCGTCATCCTGGTGTTATTCTGTCTGTCCATGATTCTGCTGAGCTTTCCGGGTGTGCGTAAATTTGGCACGACGATTCTGGCGGGTGCTGGCGTAGCCGGAATCATCATTGGCTTTGCACTGCAGAAGTCGCTGGTGAATCTGTTTGCCGGAATCCAAATTGCCTTCACGCAACCGATAAAAATTGACGATGCCGTGGTCGTGGAAAAAGAGTGGGGCTGGATTGAGGAGATCAATCTGACCTACGTTGTCGTGCGTATCTGGGACCTGCGCCGACTGGTTCTGCCCATTACCTACTTTACCGAAAATGCCTTTCAGAACTGGACGCGGAATAACGCGCAAATACTCGGCTCGGTTTTTCTTTACGTGGATTATTCCATGCCGCTGGAACCTCTCCGCCAGCATTTTGAAAAAGTACTCAGTGAAACGAGGCTTTGGGATCAGCAGACGCAGGTGCTCCAGGTCACCGATACCAGCGAAAAAACCATGACCATCAGGTTGTTAATGACCGCACAGAACTCTCCCACGGCCTGGGATTTACGCTGTTACGTACGTGAGAAAATGATTGAGTTTATCCAGCAACATTATCCGCAGAGTTTGCCGCATGTCAGAGCGACGCTGACCGATTCGGAGATGAACGGCCAGGAGGCCAGGTCGCAACCGGGTTCGCTTGGGTGACAGCGCACAGAATACAGATGCGCCGGACGGGGCATAAGCGCTATTGTGCCTGTGTCTGGCGCACTTGTGCAGCCAGTCAGCGGATTCATTCGTTCATCGATCGTTAATCTGTTGTTAGTGAACTGCTCTGAAATCAGGCCCTTACTGGCGAATTTATGACTCACAGGACGTCATGATGAAGAAATTTTTGGCATTAATGTTTGCGTGTACTGTCCTTGTCCCCTTGAGTGCTGAGGCCGACAGTACCTATGTTTTTTTTCGTCATGGTGAAAAACCCGACAACGCAAGTGGTCAACTGACCTGCAAAGGTCTTAATCGAGCCTTGAAACTTCCTGCAGTGTTGCTGAGCCGCTATGGAAACCCGGATGCGCTTTACGCCTCTGCACCAAAAGAGGATAAAACAGGGAGTTCGCTGCGGCCACTCTCCACGCTGATCCCTCTGGCGGTGCAGGTTTCCAGGCCTGTAATACTGCGCTTTCACGCGGATAAACCCCGTAAACTGGTCTCTGACCTTCTCAATGAGAAACGCGTTCCGCTGACCATGATCGCCTGGGAGCATAAAAATCTGGTCATTGCTGCCCGGACACTTGTTGAAAAAACGGGCGGAGATGCGGGGCTTGTACCTGACTGGCCGTCAGCGGATTTTGATTCAATTTATGTGGTAAAAATTGACGATCGTCAGCACTTCAAATCATTTACTCAGGATGCAGAGGGGCTCAATGACGTTTCATCCCAATGTCCTGACCAGTCATAATTGACGAAGCCGGGGTTTGCTGTGTGGCAGAACGGCATCCAACGCGTAAAGGTGGCGAGAGCCTGTTAATATTTTTGACAATCGGTTAAGCGGGATGCGTTTTGATGGACAAAAGTGATCTCACGGAAACGTCTCGGATCAAACATGGGGAAGAGGCGTTTGACGTCACCTTATTGCAGGTTAAGGGGGCGACGCGCTGTATCCTTTTTGCTGCGGGGCTGGGCGGCAGTCCGCTGCGCCATCTTGAACTTCTCCAGACCTTTGCCCGCCATGGCGTTTCCGTTGTCGCGCCACACTTTGAACGGTTGACTTCACCCGTGCCCGCCAGCGCTGAATTACTGGAACGCTGCCAGCGGCTTGCGCGGGCTCAGAATGAATTTTGTAGCGGTTATGCGTCGGTTACCGGTGTTGGCCACTCCCTGGGTAGCGTGATTTTATTGCTGAATGCCGGGGCTGTAGCGATGACAAGCGCAGGGGAATCGGTTGTTTTCACAGGCGACCGGATGTTGCATCGACTTATTTTACTGGCACCGCCCGCCGATTTTTTCCAGGCTCCGTCTGCGCTGGCAGCGGTGAACGTACCTGTTCACATCTGGGCAGGTGAAAAGGACAGCCTGACGCCCCCGTCCCAGGCCTGCTTTCTTAAACAGGCACTGGAGGGTTACACGCAGACTTATCTCTGTGTGATGGAAGAGGCCGGGCATTTTACCTTCATGAATACCTTGCCTCCGCAGGTAACCGATTCACATCCGTCGCGGGAGGCCTTTCTTTTAGATTTGGGCGAAAACATAGCCCTTCTGGTGACTGATTAGCACAGAGGGCGGGGCGATGAGATTTTTGCAGGGATAACCTCTTCCAGCTGATACGATTCAATCATACTCATCAAAAGCATCATTTCATCCTGTCTTAGGGGCTACTGTGAAACAGAAATCGATCTATCGCGTGGGTGACTGTGACGTCTTCAAGGTTTCTGAACTTGAGGCGTCATTATCTGTGAGCATGCTATATCCAGACCAGCAGCTGGACGGCCTTTCTCCTGAAAATATCGCGCTTTCGGTGCATAGCTGGATTGTCCGGACGCCGGATAACGTCATTGTCATTGATACAGCGAGTGGTAATGGACGTGAGCGCCCCGGCTCTCCGCTTTCCCACCAACTGGATACGCCTTATGAACAACGTTTTCGCGAGACAGGCATTGATCCCGATGAGGTGGACGTCGTTTTGCTCACCCATCTGCATGGCGACCATGTTGGCTGGAATACCCATCAGGTTGAAGGCAAGTGGACGCCATTTTTCAAAAATGCGCGCTATCACTGTTCCGCTATTGGCCTGAAAAGCTGGCAAAACGATCCGGCAAGAAAAACGGTTTTAGAAGACAGCTTTAACCCGGTGATCGATGCCGGGTTACTTGAGACGTTCGATGTGAGTCAAACGCCGCATTTCGCAGAAGTGTTACGCGTTGTCCCGACACCGGGGCACAGCCACGATCATGCGTCGATTATCCTGCACAGTGCGGGGGAATATGCCTTATTCAGCGGTGACCTGATGCATAACGAGCTTCAGGTCAGGCAGCCTCATCTGGCCTCACGCTTTTGTGCCAATGCAGAGCAGGCTGAAGTTCAACGCCGCTGGGCGATGGAATGGGCTGTCGAGAATCAGGCGCTATGGTTCAGCGCTCACTTTGCCCGAAGTTCCGCCGGTTATATCAATAAAACGGCAAACGGCTTTGAATGGCGTTTTGTCTGAGCCGGTTGGGTTATCTCACGTTGTCATCCTTGCCTGACCTCAGTGCGCCCCGCGTTGAATGGCGGTGCCGGGGCAGGCGGCATCAATCTAGGATTTCCCCACGTTGCACGCGTCCCCGCGACGTTTGCGCGCAATGGAGAAACGGTTCGCATGGATGCGCCCGGACGCCTGACTATCGGGGTTAACTGTGTATCTGGTGCAAGCGATCTGACCCTAAAAGGTCAGGGCGTGACCGCGACGTTCGAAAACGGGGTGCAGCCTCACGTTAAGACAGGCGAACTCATGCCGCTGCCTGACGCGTGGCAGGCCCCTGGCGCTATTTCCCCCGCCGGTTGATGTCTGCGCCGTTGCGCGCATTTATTGATTGTCTTAAAAAGGATCGCAAGGCTTCTGCGGATTCCGGCATGCGCTTAGGTTTCGCGTCGGTGGCGGGTAGGCGAGCGCTAAGGTGCAGCAAGGTTGTCGCAGTCCGACTGTTTTCGGCACATCGTAAAACGGCGACAAAAAGAGGCCGCAACAGCGGGCATTAAATCGTTTTTCCAGGCAATATCCAGGTCACCGACATTGTCACATGTCACACCTGCCGACACATCGCGGCAGCGGTGACGTTCGGCGGTCGTCATCGCACTTTGTAAACCGGTACTCAGATGGGATTGATAGTCATCAAGCGCATCACGAATGTCAGCCGGTGCGAGCCATTCAAGATGTTTAGCCGGGCACTGGCGAGCGAGTTCAGCCTGATAGATCTGCCAGACATTGGCAACGGGGGGCGCTGCCAGCGCAGCGGTCGTTCCTGCAAACAACAAGACAGCCATCTGATATCGCATGATCATTTTCACCGCTCAAAGCCTGAACGTTCGGCCTGGTTTATTGCGGATAATACCGCTGCATCAGGCTCATCCCTAAAGTCACCCTCAGCTACGGTCGAAAAGCCGGGGTTAACAGGGTGCAGAAAGCCGATCAGCGCCTTTACGTCAGTCTCTGCTGCGCTGAGCGTAAAGGGCACTATAGCACTGCACTCCCTCTTCCAACAGGGCCTCTTATCAGCCAAAAACGGCGTAGAAACCGGGCGCGGTGATCCCGTTGGCGATGCTGGCCTTAAGCCTCGTGAGACGGTGTGATGCATCGGCGTGCTGTCAGAAAAGATGCGTTGCATGGTGGTGTTTTTGGATGCTTCAAGGCGCCGTACGGCAATGTCTTTGATCGCATTACCACATGGACAGGTCGCAACGCCGTTCTGCTGCTGGCGCGCTGTTTCGCAGTGCCTGGCAGTCGGCTTACACCAGGGGCACGTGGACATACAGGATGTTTTCAAAGCCGGACCGGGAAGGGGGAACAACCGTCCAGTACAGTCGGCACCCCTCACAGAAATGTCCGCCCCTGATGAGGGGCAAATCGCGCTTTTGGCCTGAACTCGGGTCTTATCGACAGGCGGGTAACGGTCAGGCGCATTTCCTGTGATTTGACGTGCCGTCAGCCTGCACAAGGCATTACGACCAGCTTGCCTGCCCGGTTGCAATCTCGCTCAGTGGCTCTTCGCGCCACTGCCAGGGTTGCCGAAGAACGACCCGGCTGGCGAATTTGGCAATACCGATCTCATCGTCCAGCAAACGATCCATCAGATCCTGAAACCTGTGAAGATTCGGGGCGATGATTTTTAACAGATAGTCATAGCCTCCGCTGATGTTGTAGCACTCTACAATCTCCCGGTACTTACAGGCGCCGGATTCGAATTTGATAAAATCGGACGGGTAATGACTGTTCAGGGTGATTTCGGAGAACACAACCAGGTTATTACCCAGTTTGTTCAGCGTAACCCTGGCGGCGTAACCCGAAATAATTCCGCTCTGCTCCAGGCGTCGGGTGCGCGCCAGGCAGGGACTGGGGCTGAGGCTGATCGCCTCAGCTAGTTCCACTATCGAACACCGCCCCTCGCGCTGAAGATGCTCAAGTATTCTGATATCGGTACGATCGAGGGGTTTAGTGTGCGTCATGGTCAGGTGATTACCTCAGAACAGACTGGGAAGCCCTGGCGGCCGTCGCTTCTGTCAGCGACTGATCGAGGACATCGATTATCATTCCCGCCTGATCTGCCGTCAAGACCAGCGGTGGGCGAATTTTCAGCACGTTGTGGCCCATTGCGCATGCGCTCAGCAGCACGCCTTTTTGACGCATTCTGTTCACCACCTGACTGGTCAGCCAGCGATCCGGGGTGCGCGACAGACGATCGGAAACCAGTTCCACGCCAACGAAGAGGCCGGCACCGCGAACATCACCGATCGCCTCATGCTTTTTACCCAGCGCGGTTATGCCATCAAGCAGCTGTTTGCCTACATCGCGCGCATGGGCAACCAGGCCATCCCTTTCAATGGTTTTCAGAACGGCCAGTGCGGCTGCGCAGGAAACGGTATTGCCCGCAAAAGTATTGAAATACCGTGAGCGTTGACCAAACTCCGCCAGCACGTCAGCGGTGGCCAGCAGGCCGGCAATCGGCTGACCGTTGCCCATCGGCTTGCCCAGCGTCACCATGTCCGGAATAACGCCGTGGCGCTGGAAGCCCCACATTGTCTCGCCTGTGCGCCCAAAGCCGGGCTGAACTTCATCGGCAATAAACACGCCACCGGCCCGCTTGATGGCTTCAACTGCACCTTTCATAAAGCCCACCGGACCAGGCAAGATGCCATCGCTGGTGAACAAGGAATCGACGATCAGCGCGGCGGGTTTGATGCCGTGACGCTGCAGGTCGGCGATTGCGTTTTCCACGTCGCGCGTGAAGCGCTCGCTAAGATCGGCTCCCTCAGCATGATAAAGCCGTGGGGCAGGAATCAGGCGCACATGGGCGCCAAGATCCACCGACGTGCCTAAAGAGGGCGAGAACTGAGACACCGCGTCCGTGATGCCGTGATAGGCCGTCTCGGTCACAATAATGCCGGTGCCCCCGGTACGAACTTTGGCAATACGGTAAGCCAGGTCATTGGCCTCACTGCCTGTGCAGGTCAGCATCAGATGCGCAAGCGCGGTTTCCGGCACGGTGGCCAGCAGGCGTTCGGCCAGTTCCAGAATGGTGTCGTGCAGGTAGCGGGTATTTGTTGCCAGCGTCTGAACCTGCTGACAGATGGCCTCGGTGACGGCAGGATGGCAGTGCCCAAGCGAGGTGACATTATTATAAATATCCAGATAGCGACGGCCCTCAGGATCGATGAGCCACACGCCTTCACCGCGCACGATATGTAAGGGATGCTCGTACATCAGGCGATAGGCTGGGCCGAGCAGCGCATCGCGCCGTTGAATCATCGCGGCGGTGACCGGCCCCACGTCGACCTGGCCGGGGATATAGGCGTTTACCATATTGAGATCTGTCGTGCTTTTCATACAATTCTCCGGTTTCAGAGTTCAGCCAGCAGTCGGTCACGTGCCGTATCGCGAGACAGATCCGCCATTAAAGACAGCGCCTCCCACGCGGCTGGATTGTGCCGCATGATATAGGCGCGATTGTGTGGATAGCGAACCGCGCGCCACTCGGTAATCAAAACGGTAATCAGATGACGGGTCGCCATCAGATCGGTCACGACCGCCTGCTCCAGATCGGTAAGCGGGAGCGTCTGGTGGTAGGCGCCGACAAACTGGGCGGCGCCGGCAAAAGGATCGACGCTGCCTGTCATCTGAAAGGCCGCCGCGGTTGCGACTTCGCCGACCAGGGGGGCATAAAGCATGTCGCCAAAATCGATAATGCCCGTAATATGATCCTGCGCCTCTGGCGCAACCATCACGTTGTAGAGATGGAAGTCGTTATGGATAACCTGCGCCCTCAGCGCCGGAAGGCGCGGCAGGATATGGGTGATAAAACGTGTCATAAATTTTTCAGCCAGCCTGCGACGGGTGGGATCCACGAGGTCTTCCAGCTTATCCATCAGGCGATGCGCGGCTGAAACGTTCCAGAGAAGATCGTGGCTGGCAGCGGGATGGCTGAATGCCTGTAAAGCCAGGTCAAGCCGGGCCAGACAGGTGCCCATCGCGCAACGCTGTGCTGGGGTTCTCTCCGTATCCTTAACCTGTATACCGTCTAAATAGGTCAGCATTCTGACGGTCGTTATTTCTCCGCCGTCAAGAGTGACGTTGTCACGCAGGGAGCCCTCTAGCGTTCGCACGACGCGCGGCGTGGACAGCCCGGGCGCAGCCTCGGCGATGTGATTAAGCGCGGCAATCTGAAAATCCACGATGGACAGCGCTTCAGAGGGATTACTGATCTTTAACACGTAGCGCGTGCCGTCGGCCTGCTCGATGCAACAGTTCTGATCGCGCTCACTGGCCAGCGGCAGGACGGTGCCCTCAATGCCATATTTTTCAGACACTAAAGATTGGATAGCCGGTAGCGAAAGCGCTGGCGCAGCTGTGCTGAGTGCGACCGCCTTGGGCCTCTGTTCATCAGGCATCATATTTCCTCGTTTCTCCGCACCCAGAGACGCATTAAAGACCAAGCAGGCCGGCAAGCTGGCGGAAGTCGGTGAGCCGATCAACGCCATAACCTTCTAAGGCGGGTTCATGCCCACGATCGATAAACGCTTTGGCCATAAAGCCAAGGTCGGATGCCGTCATCAGGTCATAACGGAAGCTGGAGGAGCAGTGCATCATCTGCTCGGGTCCGCAGCCCAACTGGTCAAACATGTATTCGAAAATCTGTGCACGCGGCTTATAAGCCTGAGCCGCTTCAGCGGTGTACACCGCATGAAAAGGCGCTTTAAGATGGGCGACGCTGTGGGGAATAAGATCCACCATCGAATTCGACAAAATCACTAACGGAATATGTTGAGAGATCAATTCCAGCGTTTCCACAACGTGAGGATGTGGCTGCCAGGTCGGCACCGCGTTATAGAGAGTGAGTGCATCAGAATCGCGGTACTCCACATCATGCGCTTTACAGGCCCGCTGAATAGCGTTTTCAACGACCTGAAAAAACGGCTTCCAGTCACCCAGCACTTCATCAAGCCGGTAGAAACGGAAGCTGTCCAGAAACGCAGGCATTCGCTGTTCTGCAATCCGGTCGGCAAAAAGCCCCTTAGCGGTCGGCCCCATTTCAAAGTTTATGAGCGTTCCGTAGCAGTCGAAGCTGATAAATTTTGGCTGATAAATCATGCGATTAACCTCTTTAATTTGTTTTAAAGAAGTATATCGCTGTGACCGAACAGATAATTTCTTATTGACCCGGTAACGGAGTGGTTTTTGCTCAATTCACAGCGGAGGGCGGCATTATTTATCTGCCGCCAGCCACGCCCTCATGGTTTTCCCAACCTCTCTGCCCGTAACGCTTAGGTGCAGAGCAGAAATTTATCGGCCACACTTAGCCCAAAGACGTAGTTTGCACCCGCATTGTGTTTTACACTGCGCGCTGAAAAAATTGAGTAGATAAACGATTAGGTAGGCGGTAATGGCGATGAATGGAACAATCACAACCTGGTTTCAGGATAAAGGCTTTGGCTTTATCAAAGATGAAAACGGTGATAACCGGTATTTTCACGTGATTAAGGTCGCCAACCCTGATCTGATTAAGAAAGATGCGGCGGTGACGTTTGAACCCACCACCAACAATAAAGGGCTGTCGGCCTTTGCGGTGAAAGTCCTGCCAGAGAGCAAATACATTTTTATCGCGGGTGAGCGAATCAAGCTCACTGCCATCAAGTCTTATGTGGTCTTCAGCGAGGAAGTGCCTGCCAGCAGCCGTATCGATAAAGAAAATACGGTGCTGTCTGTGGGCATCTTGATGAACAATATCAAACCTAAATCCGCAGCCCAGGCCGATGAGATGCGTACGTTGAAAAAACTGGCCATCACCACCTTTCAGGGCGCAACCTTAATCTTCTCTGAAGATGAGATAGACATTGATGCCACGGTAAAAATGCTCAAGGTCTGACATCATCAGACCTGTCTGCCAGTGCCTCGCCTGACAGGGCGCTGGCGGCGTTTATGCCTTCTTTTTATCTCTCTTCGCGCCTTCCCGCCTGTGACTAACAGGTTTGTTATATATTCCAGTGCGCCTCTTAATGAGCTTACAGACTTCCTTCAACGTCGTCTCTGTTGCGCATAGCCGATTGCGTTAGCAAACCACCGGCTCCCTCTCAGCCAGCATCTGCAGGACGCTAACCCGGGGATGAGCGACTGACGGATACCGGACCCGACGTGGGGAACCTCACGACTTCGCGCATACAACGTCCGCTCGAATCTTAAGTGCGCACTACATCAGCGTCTGCAATCTGCTATCGCCTCAGGTATAATCCCGCCCATTCCTCATCAGATTCAGAGAACAAGATGGCAAAACTCACCTTACAAGAGCAGCTGTTAAAAGCAGGATTAGTCACCAGTAAGAAAATGGACAAGGTCCAGAGAACGGCCAAAAAATCGCGTGTTCAGGCCCGCGAGGCGCGCGAAGCTGTAGAAGAGAACAAAAAAGCCCAGCAAGAGCGTGACAAGCAGCTCAATGAACAACAACGGCAGGCTGTGCTTTCAAAAGAGTACAAGGCGCAGGTGAAGCAGCTGATTGACATGAACAAAATCGACATTTCCCGAGGTGATATCGGTTTTAACTTCACAGATAACAACCTGATTAAAAAAATCATGGTGGATAAGCCCACCCAGGCACAACTTATCAATGGCCGTCTGGCGATCGCACGTTTGCAGGTGGATAACAGCGAAGAGAGCCATTACGCCATTATTCCCGCGAGCGTTGCTGATAAAATTGCCCAACGTGATGCCAACAGTATTGTCTTAAACAGTGCGCTGAGTCAGGAAGCCCAGGATGAAGACGATCCCTATGCCGATTTCAAAGTACCCGATGATCTGATGTGGTAATGATTGCAATCAGGCGGGATAACCGCTGAGCCTTGCTGCAAAGTGCTGCGCACTTTCGCCGCAGGGCTCGTGCCGTTTGCAGCCATAATCAAACCTGATCCGATCGCTTTCGGGATCGAAACGCAGCGACTTTCATGCGATTGCCACAGGTCGCCATGCTGCACCAGCGGCGGCGGTGCGATTTACTGAGGTCATGGAAAAGCAGGATACAGTCATGTGCTTCACACTGGCGCACGTACGTAAAGCTGTCACTGACAACAAGCTCGACCAGTGCGTTGACCACCGGCCAAAGCAGGATGGCTATGCTTATCTCCTCGTGGCTAACCGCGATCTGGTATCGCTGCGCGTCATCATCCCACGCCAGTCGCTTCGTCGGGCGCCCGTCCTTATAGAGCCTGTTAAGAACAGTCAGATCCGCAGATAAGCCATTCATCGCAGCATCGACAAGTGCACGTGCACTGTCGCGCAGCGCCCGCGCTTCATGTAACAGCCCATCAGGTGCCTGCAAAGGCGCGCCATCCGGCAAGATCCCTGCCATCTCCAGCCAGAGCATCACGCGTCGATCGTCGCTGAAACAGTCATGTCGCTGCTCGTCCACGCCGTATTCACTATTGATAAAGTCCAGTGCGAGGTTATCCGCCAGGAAAAGGAAGTCGTGGGTGTTGAGATCGGGGTTCATAGCTGCCTGTAACTGTTAAAAACATATTTGACAGGTTAGCAAAACAGATCGTAACCTTCAAATAATAACTTTAACGGTTACATCATAAGGAAACATCATGGCGGCTTCAAAATCCATTACGACGACAGACAGTTTGCGTACGCAAGACGTTAACGATGCACAGCAACGGGATGGCGTAAAATACCGCTACGAACAGGTTGGCGACGTCAATGTGTTTTACCGCGAAGCGGGCGATCCCAACAGGCCGACAATACTGCTGTTACATGGCTTCGCGGGATCCTCATTTATGTTCAGAGACCTGATCCCGCATCTTGCGGGGCACTACCACGTGATTGCACCCGACCTGCCTGCGTTTGGCTTCACGGAATCTCCGGCACGAGGCGAATACGTTTACGCCTTCAGCCAGCTGGCAATCACTATTGAACAGTTAACGCAACAGCTTAAGCTGGAGCGCTATGCGCTGATGGTTCATGACTATGGCGCCCCCGTCGGCTGGCGGCTTGCCGTCAGTCATCCGGAACGGATTACGGCCATTATTTCTCAAAACGGTAACGCCTATGAGGAAGGACTGGGTGAGGGCTGGAAACCGATCCAGCGCTACTGGCAGGAACCCAGCCAGGAAAACCGTGACGCGCTGCGAGACTTCCCAACGCCAGCTTCGATCAAATGGCAATATCTTGAGGGCGTGCCCGATAAAAGTCGTGTCTCACCGGATGGTTACACGCTTGAGGGTTTGCACATTCTTCAGCCGGGTAACGCGGAGATTCAACTCGATTTGCTGCTGGATTACGCATCAAACGTGGCGCTGTACCCGGCGTTTCAGAACTACTTCCGTCAGTTTCAGCCCCCCTTGCTGGCGGTGTGGGGGAAAAACGATCCCTTCTTCCTGCCGGCTGGTGCCGAGGCGTGGAAACGGGATCTGCCCGATGCGGAGATTCGCTTCTATGATACCGGACACTTTGCGCTGGAAACGCACGGCCTGGCGATCGCTGCGGCTATTACCGACTTTCTGAATAACCTGCACCTGAAGTAAACCGGTGCCGTGAGCCGTGACAACAAGAGGCGTTTGCGGGCTGAAGCGGCCTGGCACAACAATGTCAGCCGTGTTCCTGGCGCCAATGTAAAGGCGTTGCGTTAAAACGGACTGGGGCTGACGATGTGAAAGGGCTCACCGGTAACGGGATGAACAAACTGCAGTTCACTGGCATGAAGCATTAACCTTGGCGTCTGTTCCGTGCCCGGCAGCAAAAGCCCCCCGTAGAGGTCACAGCCTAAAATCGGATGGCCCAGCAGCTGGCAGTGAATACGCAACTGATGAGTGCGACCGGTTTCTGGGATCAGCGTCACGCGCGTCAGGGGAATTACACTGGCGTCATCCCGTTTAAAGTTAAAACGCTCAACAACCCGATAACGGGAACGGGCAGGCTTGCCCCATTCGGCGCAAATAGACATCCGTGGAAAACGGGCTGGGTCTTTCGCGATGGGAGCATCGATGATGCCTTCTTCATCCGGTAAATGCCCGCACAGCAGGGCGCTGTAATGCTTAGCCACCGTGCGCGCGCTGAATTGCTGGCTGAGCGCCGCGTTAATGGTTTTGTTACGCGCCACAACCATCAATCCGGAGGTGCCAAAATCCAGCCGGTGCACCAGTGTGCAGCCGGGGAAGATCGTCACCAGGCGATAGTGTACCGAGTCCAGGTTTTGGGGGTTTTTGCCTGACAGGCTCAACAGCCCACTGGGCTTGTCGATCAGCACCAGATGGTCGTCCTGATAGAGAATGCGTATCTCCTCATGGCACGGCGGGGCAATAAAAGTATCAACGATCGTAGACATCAGTGGGCCTGGGGGGGGAACAGGCGCTGATGATAACGAATTTTCACCCCCCAGGCGAACGGGGCGCTATAAGCGTCAGCCCGGAAAGGAAAAAAGTCTGATACTGGCTTGCAAGATCGCGAGTCTCTGTGTCGACCCGGTATCACATCGCGCTATTCATCTGGTTTTTACCCTGCTCCCGGCGGCAAACGGCGACGATCGTATCACGAAGCCAGCGGTGCACCGGGTCCGCGTGCAGTCTTGGATGCCAGATAGCCAGCACTTTTATCACCGGTGTAGCTACCGGCAGGTCGAAATGCACCAGGTCGGCGCGCCGATTGGGCCCGACCAGCGCGGATGAGGGTACCAGCCCAATGAGGTCTGTCTGACAAACAATATTGATGGCGCTGCTGTAAGTCGGAACGGACATCAGAATGTCCCGGCGCAGTTGAAGCGCATCAAGCGCGGCGTCAACAGGCCCAGAGCGGGCATTATTTCTGGACATGACGATATGCGAAAAGCTGGCATAGCGCTCTGCCGTCACGCCTGGGTTATCCAGCAGCGGATGATCGCGTCGGCAGATGCCCACAAAGTGGTCGCTGAATAGCAGCCTGGTCTTGAGTTCCGGCGCATCCGTACCCAGCACGCCAATTTCAAGATCAATCTTGCCTTCACGCAACGCATGCGGCGCTTTATCTGATTTATTGACGAAAATGAGTCGTAGCTTGGGCGCGGTCTGGCGAAGCTCGTTAAGCAGCGCGGCGGCGGTTAAATCGATAAATCCTTCATTCGCCCGTATAACGATGCTGCGCGCGGTTGTAGAAAGATCGAGGCGTTTATCTGCGGGGCGCAGCAGGGCGAACGCGTCCATAGTCGTCTCATGGACGCGCGTGGCCAGTTCAGTGGCATAGGGCGTTGGAACCATATTATGCCCGGCCTGAACCAGTAGCGGATCGCCGGTCGCCAGGCGTAAGCGGCCTAGCGTGCGGCTCATGGCTGAGGTACTGAGCCCCAACCGTTTCGCTGCGCGTGTCACGCTGCACTCTGTCAGCAAAGCATCCAGCGCAGTGAGTAAATTCAGATCAATATCAGGCATAAAGTCAGACCCTTGCATCAGACGCAATCTATTATTGCATCCTGTGCGTCTGGCTCAACTGTTCTTTGCGCATTAAAGTCGTTATTTCCGTAACCAGCAGGAGTAACTCTTATGACGCTTCATTCATCTCAGGCCGACAAGCCCAAAATGTTATTAATAGGTGCCTCACGAGGTATCGGGTTGGCCATGACCAGTGAGCTGCTCAGCCGCGGCTGGGAAGTGACGGCAACGGTGCGTAACAGCCATCCCGAGGCTATGCAGGATTTGTCTGCACGTTATCCGCATGCACTTACCATTGAACAACTGGACATCAACGATACCGATCAAATTTCTCAGCTTAATTCGCGGTTGCAGCATCGTTGCTATGACGCGCTTTTTGTGAATGCCGGAACGGCGAATCCCAACCAGAGTGAGACGATTGGAGAGGTCAGTACCGAAGATTTTATTCACGTCATGGTAACGAATGCGCTTTCGCCAATGCGGGTTGTTGAAACCTGTCAGGATCGGGTCAGAGCCAACGGACTGATTGGCGTCATGTCATCCGGTCAAGGTAGCGTGGGAGATAATGTGAAAGGGGGAAGAGAAGTGTATCGCGGCTCTAAAGCCGCGCTGAATCAATATATGCGAAGCTATGCGGCACGGCAGGCGCGCTCTCATCCGGACCGGGCTTTATTACTGCTGGCACCGGGCTGGATCCGCACGGCTCTGGGCGGTGAAGAGGGGGCCTTTAGCCTTGAGGAAACCCTGCCTGATATCGTGAACGTCATCGAGCACAAGCGGGGCCGACCGGGGCTGGAGTATCTGGATCGCTTTGGCAAGCCGGTGACGTGGTAAACCGCCATTCAGTGATGGAAAGGGTGATATTCAGGCCTCTTCTGTGAGGGCATCCGTGGGCACTGCTGAACCACAGGTGCCCGTCAGCTGCCTGAAGGTTCCCGCGTACCATCATGCTTAACCGACACTAAGCCATGAGTATTCATCAAAAATTAATGAAAAAATCCTAAAGCTTTTTCCCTTTTACCCGTTATAGAAGCTGGAATCCGGTTGGAAATCCTTAAAGAGACAATCGGAAACAAGGGCTTTTTACGTAAAGGGAATGCGATAAATATGAGCAAGTTATTAATAACGGGTACGTTGTCATTAGTCTTTCTGGTGGGATGCGCAGGTAAAAATAATGCTCAGGTCGTTAAGGCCGATAACGGCAGCACGCTGACTGTTGAGACGATTTATGCGCCAGTGGATATGAATAACAATCATTACTCAGACGTAAAACTGCGCGAAGTCACACCGGTGAGTACCGGTGCGGGTGTGGGCATGTCTGTGCTAACGGCAGTGTTAGGTGGGGGAATCAGCACCGGCTCCTTTGACAAAAACAGTTATAAAGGCACCTCTGTTGATGCGCTGCCCGAACCTACGGCGCACTATTTTACCCCAAAAGCCGTAGTGAAAATAAAAAGCTGGCTCGATAAAAATGGCAACGGATATGCTTATACACAGCCGCTGTTCATTGCCGCGGCGCAATGGTCACTGGTTTATAGCGATATGTCGGCCAATAACAGCAACTACGATTTAACCTACCGCGTGCTGTTCTATAAACGTCCGGAAGGCGGCAATATTCTCAGCGCCTATGTGGTATCAGAGTGTGCACCGAAACCGGCGACAGCACCGCTCAGTGACTGGAAGGCCAACAATTACGCTAAAGTGACCCAGGAAACGCAAAAGCTGATGGATGCCTGTGTTCTTGAGCTTGATAATCAACTGCCACGTTTATTGAAAAAATAAATGCCAGGCCTGCCTGCCGCTGTTACGTGGCAGGCAATGAGTGATCCAGGCCTGTGCCCTTTGTACAAAGAACGTCTAGCCCGTATGTTAATTTCTGCTGCCAGATAACCCTTTTGCATCAGCCTACTGACTGCACAGAAACAGGCTCGAATTGACGCAGAACCTCATAACGAAACAGATAAAAAAGAAGAAGCAAAGCCGTGACTCAAGGCGTACTGATCCAATTGTATTACCTCGGGTGATTCACGGTTGACCGCCTGAGTTGATAAGGTCGGCGGCAAGCCATAAAAAAACGGGCCAGCAATCTGACCCGTTCGCAACGTCTCAGCAATCTTAACGCTTCATATGGTAGTAAGCATCGTTCCAGCGCAGGGCATCCTTAAACGCAGGCAACTGGGTATGTTCGTCAATCACCAGCACCTCAATGCCGTGCATCTCACCGTACAGATACATATCATCCAGGCTCAGTGCCTGACTGAACACGGTATGGTGAGCGCCGCCCGCCAGGATCCAGGCTTCAGAGGCCGTTGCCAGCGATGGCTGAGCTTTCCACAGCGCACGGGCCACGGGCAGTTTTGGCAGAGGTTTGGGCTGCTCAATGGCGTCCACTACGTTCACCAGCAGACGGAAGCGGTCACCCATATCGATCACGCTGGCGTTGATGGCACGGCCTGCCGGTGTTGAGAAGATCAGTCGTGCCGGATCGGCTTTGTTGCCAATGCCCAGGAACTGAACGTCAATCAGCGGCTTCTCTTCCAGCGCGATGGACGGGCACACCTCCAGCATATGTGAACCCAGTACTAAATCGTTGCCCGGTGAGAAGTGGTAAGTGTAATCCTCCATAAAGGAGGTTCCGCCGGGACGATCGCCCGCCAGCACTTTGAAAATGCGCAGCAGGGCGGCCGTTTTCCAGTCGCCTTCGCCTGCAAAACCATAGCCCTGGCCCATCAGGCGCTGTACCGCCAGGCCGGGTAGCTGGGTCATGCCATGCAGCGTCTGGAAGTTGGTGGTGAATGCCATACAGCCTTCATCGTCCAGAAAACGCTTCAGGCCCAGCTCAATGCGCGCGGCATCCAGAACGTTTTGCCGCTTTTCACCGCCGACGGCGGCGACATCGGTAAAGCGGTACTGGCTCTCATACTCATCGACCAGTGCATTAACATCGCCATCGCTGACGCCGTTAATCACTTCGACCAAATCGCCCACGCCCCAGCCGTTAACGGCATAGCCAAATTTGATTTGTGCCGCGACCTTATCGCCTTCCGTTACGGCCACTTCACGCATGTTATCGCCGAAACGGGCCACTTTCAGGTGCTGACTGGCCTGTTTGGCCAGCGCGGCGCGCATCCAGTTGGCCACGCGCTGTTGGCTGTGTTTATCCTGCCAGTGGCCGGTCACCACGCTGTGCTGCAGGCCCATACGTGCGCCGATAAAGCCAAACTCACGACCGCCGTGAGCGGTCTGGTTCAGGTTCATGAAGTCCATGTCCATGCTGTCCCACGGAATTTCGGCATTAAACTGGGTATGAAACTGCAATAACGGTTTCGTTAATACGTTTAAACCGCCGATCCACATTTTGGCCGGCGAAAAAGTATGAAGCCAGGTAATGATGCCCACACAGTTTTGATCGTGACTGGCGTCACGGCACAGCGACAGCGCTTCATCTGGCGATTTCACCAGCGGTTTGAGTGCCAGGCGCACAGGCAATCCCGCCTGATTCAGACCTTCCACCACCTGACGGGCATTCTGCTCAACCTGACGTAACGTTTCCGCTCCGTAGAGGTGCTGTGTACCAATGACAAACCACACGTTGAACTGTTGCATAAACCACTCCTTTACTTAGCGGAAGCGGAACGTGCGGCATAATGAGGTTCTGCCGTCACGCACCATTGTTGATAGCGTTGATAAAGTTCCTGATAGCGCGCGACGCGCTGCGGATCGGGCTGCAGCGTGACGTCAATCGGGCTGGCCATCACGTTCTGTGCCTGCTCGACGTCGCGGTGAACACCGGCGGCCACGGCGGCGAAGATGGCGGCGCCCAGGGCGCAGCATTCATCTGAAGAGACGATATCCAGCGGGCGATTCATCACGTCGCAGCAGGCCTGCATAATGGCGGGAGACTTACGGGCAATGCCGCCCAGGGTCAAAATGTTCTCAACCGGAATATCCTGCTGCTCGAAGCACTCCATGATGGCGCGGGCGCCAAATGCGGTCGCCGCAATCAGGCCGCCAAACAGGGCAGGCGCATCGGTGCCGAGATTAAGATCGGTGATCACACCTTTAAGGCGCTGATTGGCGTTCGGTGTGCGGCGGCCATTGAACCAGTCCAGCACCACCGGCATATGATCCAATTGCGGATTGGCGGCCCAGGCGTCAGTCAGGTTTTTGATCAGCGACTTTTGCATCTCTGCCAGTTGCGGTTTTAGTTCAGGATGGTGCTGCGCCGCCTGCTGTAACGGCCAGCCGAGCAGACGACTGAACCAGGCATAAATATCGCCAAACGCCGACTGTCCGGCTTCCAGACCCATGGCGCCCGGCACCACGCTGCCATCGACCTGTCCGCAAATGCCTTTGATCGCGCGGTCGCCCACCTTCTCAGTATCCGCAATCAAAATGTCGCAGGTGGAGGTGCCAATCACTTTCACCAGCGTGTAGGGCCGTGCGCCTGCGCCCACTGCACCCATATGACAGTCAAAGGCACCGCCTGAAATCGTCACCTGCTGGGATAAGCCCAGGCGCTGTGACCACTCGGGACTCAACGTGCCCACCGGCAAATCCGCGGTCCAGGTGTCTTTAAACAGCGGGGAGTCAAGCTGCTGAGTAAGATGGGGATCGAGCGCATTCAGAAATTCCACATCCGGCAAGCCGTTCCAGTCGCCGTGCCACAGTGCTTTATGACCGGCGGCGCAGCGTCCACGGCGCAGTTTTTCTGGGGCAACGGTATCGCTGAGCAATGCCGGTACCCAGTCGCACAGTTCAACCCAGGAGACTGCGGCCTCGCGCACCGCTGCATCGTGACGCGTCACGTGAAGGATTTTTGCCCAAAACCATTCAGAAGAGTAAATGCCGCCAATGTAACGGCTGTAGTCGGTAAAGCGGCCGCTACGGCACAGCTGATTGATCTCTTCGGCTTCTTCAATTGCCGTATGATCTTTCCACAGCACAAACATCGCGTTCGGGTTTTCAGCAAATTCAGGCCGCAGCGCCAGAACCTTGCCGTCACGGTCAACAGGCGCGGGTGTGGAGCCGGTACTGTCAACGCCGATACCGACGACGGCAGCGCGTTGTTCTTCACTCAACGCATTTAACACCTCGAGCATCGCCTGCTCCATGGCATCAATATAGTCTTGTGGATGGTGACGGAAGCGGTTGCTGTGAGGATCGCTGTAAAGGCCTTGCTGCCAGCGTGCATAGTTTGCCACGGCACTTTGCAGCTCCTGACCAGAGTGACAATCCACCGCCAGCGCACGCACCGAATCACTACCAAAGTCCAGTCCCAGGGTGATGGCTTCAGTACGCATTTGAATCTCCTGTTATGAATAAACCTCCTTATCCTGTGATGTGTAAGAAATAACGGTTAGTCACGGCTGGCTGAGAATATGCACTTTTCTGCCATCAGCAGTGAAATTGTGATCCATTGCAAAAGTTAAGAGACGGTTAAATTCGCTGAATATATGGATCATTCTGTCGTGATTTTAAGATGTGATACCGCTCTACATTTTTCTTCTCCATTCCCGCTAAAAATAGGCCAACGTTTAAGCAGGCTACCATCGCGGCTCGCGCTAACGTCCTGATTTACTTCTGTACCCCTAAAAGAAAGTTAACTGGTAGCGTTTACACCAATTCGTTTTTAACAGCGATAAAACAACTAGCGCCGGAGAGCATCATGCATAAATTCACTAAAGCGTTGGCAGCCATTGGGCTGGCAGCGGTTATGTCACAATCAGCTATCGCCGAGACCATGAAGCTGGGTTTTCTGGTCAAGCAACCCGAGGAGCCGTGGTTCCAGACGGAATGGAAATTTGCCGATAAGGCCGGAAAAGATCTGGGCTTCGAGGTCATCAAAATTGCCGTTCCGGACGGTGAAAAAACCCTCAATGCGATAGACAGCCTTGCGGCAAGCGGCGCGAAAGGTTTTGTTATCTGTACACCGGATCCCAAGCTGGGCTCGGCCATTATGGCAAAAGCACGGGGCTACGGACTGAAAGTGATTGCGGTGGATGACCAGTTCGTCAACGCCAAAGGCAAACCCATGGATAGCGTGCCGTTAGTGATGATGGCGGCGACCAAGATAGGTGAGCGTCAGGGTCAGGAACTCTATAAAGAAATGCAAAAACGCGGCTGGGACGCAAAAGACACGGCGGTGATGGCGATTACGGCGAACGAGCTGGATACCGCCCGTCGTCGTACCGGGGGGGCGATGGATGCGCTAAAAGCCGCAGGATTCCCGGAAAAACAGATCTACCAGGTGCCTACCAAGTCCAATGATATCCCTGGTGCATTCGATGCGGGTAACTCTCTGCTGGTTCAGCACCCGGAAGTGAAACACTGGTTGATTGTCGGCATGAACGACAACACCGTGCTGGGCGGCGTGCGCGCAACCGAAGGACAGGGCTTTAAAGCCGCTGACGTCATCGGTATCGGTATTAACGGTGTGGATGCGGTGAGTGAACTGTCGAAGGCCAACGCAACCGGCTTCTATGGATCTCTGCTGCCAAGCCCGGATATCCACGGTTATAAGAGCAGCCAGATGCTCTACAACTGGGTGAGCAAAGGTCAGGAACCGCCGAAATTCACTGAAGTCACCGACGTGGTGTTAATCACCCGCGACAACTTTAAAGCCGAGCTGGCGAAGAAAGGGTTGATGTAACAACAGGCTGCTGAGGCAGCACAGGTAAAGTCATTATCGGGCCACAGAGAAAGCAGGGGTTTTACAGCGTTACCCAATGGGGTAACAGGATAAATCCTTAACTGCCGGTGGCCCGAATCATCAACGCCATTTTTTGGAGAAACCATGAACACTGATTCAGCCTTTCTGTCGTTTCATGGCATCAGTAAAACCTTTCCCGGCGTCAAAGCGTTACAGGACATCTCTTTTGAGTGCCACGGTGGTCAGGTGCATGCGCTGATGGGAGAAAACGGTGCCGGTAAATCGACACTGCTTAAAATCCTCAGTGGTAGCTATCTGCCGAGCGGCGGTGAAATTCGTATCAAAGGAAAGCCGGTTAATTTTCAGCACACCACTGACGCGCTGGACGCGGGCGTGGCGATTATCTACCAGGAACTGCATTTAGTCCCCGAAATGAGCGTGGCAGAAAATATTTATCTCGGTCAGTTGCCGCACAAGCGCGGGCTGGTCAACCGAAAACTGCTGCGTTACGAAGCCGGACTGCAACTGAAAAACTTAGGCATGGACGTTGATCCCGACATGCCGCTGAAATACCTGTCTCTGGGGCAATGGCAGATGGTGGAAATTGCCAAAGCGCTGGCGCGCAATGCGCGCATCATCGCGTTTGATGAGCCCACCAGTTCACTGTCTGCACGGGAAATCGATAACCTGTTCCGGGTTATCCGTCAGCTGCGGGCAGAAGGGCGCGTGGTGCTCTACGTTTCGCATCGTATGGAAGAGATCTTTGCCCTCAGCGACGCCATCACCGTTTTTAAAGATGGCCGCTATGTTCGAACCTTTACCGACATGGCCAACACGCATCACGACGATCTGGTTCAGGCGATGGTCGGGCGTAATCTGGGCGACATTTATGGGTATTCGCCGCGTGAAAAAGGCGCCGTGCGGCTCGAACTGCAAAATGTGGAAGCGAAGGGCGTCAGAACGCCGATTTCGCTCAATGTGCACGCGGGCGAAATTGTCGGCTTATTTGGCCTCGTTGGCGCAGGGCGCAGCGAGCTGCTGAAAGGGCTGTTTGGCGCAACGCGACTGCGTGGCGGTCAGGTGCTGCTGGATGGCAAACCGCTGAAGCTCAGTGCCCCAATCGATGCTATCCGTGCTGGCGTGATGCTCTGCCCGGAAGATCGCAAAGCCGAAGGCATCATTCCGGTACATTCGGTCCGCGACAATATCAACATCAGCGCCCGTCGCCATAACCTGACCGCCGGATGCCTGATTAAAAACGGCTGGGAAGCCACGAACGCTGACCGTCATATTCGTTCGCTCAACATCAAAACACCGAGTGCCGATCAGCTGATCATGAACCTCTCTGGCGGCAACCAGCAAAAAGCCATTCTGGGGCGCTGGTTGTCAGAGGAGATGAAAGTGATCCTGCTGGATGAGCCCACGCGCGGCATTGACGTTGGGGCCAAGCACGAAATTTATAACCTGATTTATGCGCTGGCAAACAAGGGCATTGCGGTGCTGTTTGCTTCCAGCGATCTTCCGGAAGTGATGGGCCTTGCTGACCGCATTGTGGTCATGCGTGAAGGGGCTATCGCCGGAGAAATACTGCATGACGAGGCTACGGAGCAGCAGACGCTGAGCCTGGCTATGCCTAAAACGACACAAGCGGCCGCCGTGGCCTGACAGGAGAGTACCGTGACTTCATCCACGACATCTAATACGCCGCCAGCAGCGCCACGCCGTGGTCTGCATTTTGGTCGCATCTGGGACAATTTCGGCATGCTGGTGGTCTTTGCACTGCTGTTTATTGCCTGTGCTGTGTTTGTGCCCAACTTCGGCTCCTTTATCAATATGAAAGGCCTGGGGCTGGCCATGTCGATGTCCGGCATGGTCGCCTGCGGCATGCTGTTCTGTCTGGCATCCGGCGATTTCGATCTCTCGGTTGCCTCCGTTATCGCCTGTGCAGGCGTAGTAACGGCGGTGGTCATTAACATGACCGAAAGCCTGTGGATTGGCGTGGGGGCCGGGCTGCTGCTTGGAATGGCGACCGGCTTTATCAACGGTTTCGTGATTGCACGACTGAAGATTAACGCCCTGATTACGACCCTGGCGACAATGCAGATCGTGCGTGGTCTGGCCTACATTTTCTCCGATGGCAAAGCGGTCGGCATCGAAGACGAGCGCTTCTTTGTGCTGGGCTTCGCCAACTGGCTGGGCGTGCCTGCCCCCATCTGGATCACCCTGGCCACCATGGTGATTTTTGCCTTCCTGCTGAATAAAACCACGTTTGGACGCAACACGCTGGCTATCGGCGGCAATGAAGAAGCCGCGCGACTGGCAGGCGTACCGGTAGTGCGGACTCGTATCATTATTTTTATCCTTTCAGGTCTGGTTTCCGCCGCGGCGGGCATCATTCTGGCGTCCCGTATGACCAGCGGACAGCCGATGACCTCCATCGGTTATGAGCTGGTGGTCATTTCTGCCTGCGTCCTGGGCGGCGTATCCCTTAAGGGCGGAATCGGTAAAATTTCCTACGTGGTGGCGGGCGTGCTTATTCTTGGCACCGTCGAGAATGCGATGAATTTGTTAAATATCTCGCCATTCTCACAGTATGTTGTGCGTGGTTTGATACTGTTAGCCGCGGTGATATTTGACCGCTACAAACAAAAAAATAAAGTCTGATTTGGCGTGAAACCTTCCCGCGGACGCGAAAGGCGTCCGCGGGTGATCACTCAACGACGAAGTGAGGACATTATGTATCACCGTGAATTACCGGCAGAGCAGCAAAATCCCCTGCTGCCCGGATACGCGTTTAATGCCTGGCTGGTGGCGGGGTTAACGCCTATCACCGCGGATGGTCCGCTGGATTTCTTTATCGATCGCCCGCACGGCATGAAGGGCTATATTCTTAACCTGACCATCAAAGGCAAAGGCCGGGTATTCGATGGCGAAAAAGCCTTTGATTGTGAACCCGGTGAAATGCTGCTGTTTCAGCCGAAAACCGCCCACTATTACGGTCGTGCCCCCGACAGCCCGCAGTGGTTTCACCGCTGGGTCTATTTCCGGCCGCGCGCTTACTGGCATGACTGGCTGCGCTGGCAGGATGAGCAGGAAGGTGTAGGGCGCCTGCGGTTGCCCGAATCCCTGCGTGGCGAATTCGATCGCCTGTTTGCCACCATTGAACAAACCCATAACTCCTCACGCCGCTTTGCCGAAGAACTGGCGATGAATTTGCTGGAGCGCCTGTTGCTGCGTGCGGTGGAGGAAGATCCGCGGAATCACCAGCAAATTCGCGATCCGCGCATCATCGAAGCCTGCCAGTATGTGAACAATCATCTCGCCAGCGAGGTGAAAATTGAAGAAGTGGCTCGCCACGTCTGCTTATCGCCTTCGCGGCTGGCGCACCTGTTCCGTGAGCAGATGGGCGTGAATTTGCTTCGCTGGCGTGAAGATCAGCGGGTGATACGGGCCAAGTTGCTGCTGCAGACCACGCAGGAGCCGATTGCCAGCATTGGTCGCGAAGTGGGCTATGACGATCAGCTTTATTTCTCGCGCGTCTTCCGTAAACGTGTGGGCGTCAGCCCCAGTGATTTTCGTCGACGTAATCAGGACGTGCACGATAATTTAGCCAGTCAGCACGCCTGGACGGTCGCCCGCAGCACAGTCTCCTGATTTTAAGGGGAATCCTCCTTGTCCTGACGAGACTATTAGTCTTAAATCAGTCTGGTTAGCGAATAGAGAGGAAAAGGAATGAGCGAGAAACTGCGAGTTGGACTCATTGGATATGGCTTTGCCAGTAAAACATTTCATGCCCCGCTGATTGCGGGAACGCCGGATGTTGAGCTGGCAGCCATTTCCAGCAGCGATGCCAGCAAAGTCAATGCCGACTGGCCCTCCATAAAGGTGGTGGCCGATCCTCAGGCGCTGTTGGACGATCCCACCCTACAACTGATTGTCATCCCCACCCCCAACGATACGCATTTTCCCCTGGCCAAAGCGGCACTGAATGCGGGCAAGCACGTGGTCGTTGATAAGCCCTTTACCGTGACGTTGTCACAGGCGCGCGAGCTGGATGCGCTAGCCAAAGCCAAAGGGTTGTTGCTGTCTGTGTTCCACAACCGCCGCTGGGACAGCGATTTCCTGACGCTAAAAGCCTTACTTGCCGAGGGCGAGCTGGGGGAGGTGCGCTATTTTGAATCGCACTTTGACCGCTTCCGGCTGGAGGTTCGCCAACGCTGGCGTGAAATGAAAGGGCCGGGCAGCGGCATCTGGTTCGATTTAGGCCCGCATCTGTTGGACCAGGCGCTGCAGCTGTTTGGACCACCGGTGGCGATCAATGTGGATTTAGCTGAACTGCGTCCCGGCGCACAAACGACCGACTACTTCCACGCCACGTTAACCTATCCGCAGCGACGCGTGGTACTCCATGCCAGCATGTTAGCGGCGGCAGAGTCACCGCGCTATACGGTTCACGGTACGCGAGGCAGCTACGTGAAATACGGTCTGGACCCGCAGGAAGATCGTCTTAAAGCCGGTGATTTTCCGCCGAGCGAAGAGTGGGGCTACGATATGCGCGATGGCACGCTGACGCAGGTTGAGGGTGATAGCATGACCGAGAAAACCTGCCTGACACAGCCCGGCAACTATCCGGCCTACTATGCGGGGATCCGTGATGCCATTAACGGACGAGGCGCGAACCCGGTCACTGCTGAAGAGGCAATTCAGGTGATGGAGCTGATTGAGCGAGGGCTACAGTCTGCAGAAAAACGCCAGACGGTGTCTTTAAAATAGTCAATACGCAAAAAAAAGGCCGCTGAATCAGCGGCCTTGTTGTTTACTGCACCTTCGCCCGAATGGCCGCTTTTTCCGCCTCATTCAGGAAGGCAATCGTCAGGCCATTTTCCTGGGCCTGTCGCATCTGAGCCTGGCTTAACCCTGCCGCCGGGGCGGCATGCAGGTATTCATGGGCCAGCTCAATGCCTTGTACCGCAGGATCGTCGGTGTTAATCGTAGCCAGAACGCCGTGCTCCAGGAAGACTTTCAGTGGGTGCTGGGCCAGCGAGGACACGGTACTGGTTTGAATATTGGAGGTCAGGCAGGATTCGATGCCGATCGCGTGTTCCGCCAGGTAATCCATCAGTGCGCGATCTTCAATCGCTTTCACACCGTGACCGATACGTTCAGCGCCTAATTCACGAATGGCCTGCCAGATGCTTTCCGGGCCTGCTGCTTCACCAGCATGAACCGTAATGCGGAAACCGGCATCACGCGCGCGGGCAAAGTGGCTGAGGAATTGACTCCCCGGCGCACCCAGCTCGTCACCGGCTAAGTCGACGGCGGTGATATGGTCGCGGAAGGCCAGTAAACCGTTGAGCTCATCCAGACAGGCCTGTTCGCCAAACGTACGGCTCATGATGCCGGTTAAACGCACGTCGATATCATGCTGCTGGCATCCGGCTTTTATGCCATCAATGACCGCCTCGACCACGCCTGCAATCGGCAGATTATGGGTCATCGCCATGTAGCCCGGCGAGAAACGCAGCTCGGTGTAATGAATGCCTGCTCTGGCGGCATCTTCCACGTTCTCCCGCGCCACGCGCTGGCAGGCGTCAAGATCGCCCAGCACTTTTACGCCCCAGTCCAGCTTTTGCAGAAAGCTCACCAGATCCGGCTGTGTTTCGGTTACCTGCACATGCGGGCGCAGGGCTTCAAGCGTAGTGGCGGGCAACGACAGGTTAAACTGGCGGCCTAAATCAAGAATGGTTTGTGCACGGATGTTGCCATCAAGGTGGCGATGAATGTCGGTAAGCGGAAGTTTTGAATCAATCATGGAGTGCACTCGTCCGGGTATCTGTAAAGTGCAGAGCATTATAAAAATATCTTGCGCAACAACGCCAGCAATTTGCGCAACAAGTGAGTCAGGTGCTGATAAATTGCGCAAAGTTGCGTGATGGGCACTGAATGAATTTACCAGCAGCGGCACACCCGCCAGGCATTGGAATAAAAAAAGGCGGCCAAAGGCCGCCTGATTCCAGAAGATAACGCTTACTCTGGCATGCCTTCGTTGGTTGGCACGCCCAGCATGTAACGCGACATAAACTGTTCCAGCGTCATTTTGTCGCCGTTCATATTTACCTGGCCGTTAGCATACTGCAGGCTGGTGACGATATTGTTGTCCTGGGTTTGTGTCAGACGGAACATCTGTCCCATCGCTGCCAGACCTTTGACCTGCTGATCCGCCAGCTTCTGCGCGTCGTCCGCCTGATAGCCCTCAGCCAGGCCAATATGGCGCATGGTTTCGGTTGCCATTGGCATATTCACAGAGAGTTTTAAATCCAGCGTTTTCAGCACGCGATCAACCGATGCGGCCAGCGTCTGCGGCTCGCCCGTTACCGTCGACGGATCGTTAAAATTAACGTTCAGATTAAAGGTGCTTTCGCCTTTATCGTTCTTCCAGCTCAGCGGTGCAACGCTAACGGTAGGCGCACCTTTTAACAGGGTAGGCAGATTATTCAGCAGAATGGCACGAACACCGTTCTGGAAACGAACCGGATCATCTTCCACGCCCGGCTGATTCATCAGCGTGGTCAGCTGTGCGTTGTAGTTGTCAGAGAAGGTTTTTACGCTTTGCGCATCGAACTGAGACAGCTTCATTTTTAATGCGAACTGGCCCAGATTTTGTTTCTGCACTTCCACGCCATCAATTTTATAGTTGATGTCGCCACTGATTTTGCCCGCTTTATTATCAAAAGCAGAATCACCGACCATCTTATTCAGGATCACCGCATCCTGTCCGTTAACGGCGGCAGCCAGTTTATCCACGCTGATTGACTGATCGCCAATGCGAACGCCTTCGCTGGTCAGGTGCGTATCGGCTTTAAGCTTCAGTCCGTTTAACGTAAACATGACCGGCTGATCGACCTGGTTTTTGCTGGTGATCGCAATACTGTCGATGTCGCTGCCCAGCGAAACTTTATCGCCTTTGTTATCTGCGCTGATATTCACCGTGCCGCCGCTGGTGGCCGCGCGCTGCGCCGTTTGTGCATTTTGATAATCGATGGGCAGAATATTTACCGCGGTATCGGTGCTTCCACTGTATCCCACGCGCGTTTCAGCATTGATAAACGACTGGTTGTTGGTCAGCTCAAACAGTTTTTTTACCGCATCGGTGTTTGCCAGCGTGGTGTGAACAGAGGCCATGCTGGGAATGAGGTTGAATTTTTTCAGCTGGGCAAACGGGAAAGGACCGTGATCGATCTGTTCATTCAGAATGATGCTCTGGCCGGGTTTTAGCAGCGGGTTGTCTTCCGTCTGCGAGCTCGCCTGGATAACCACATTCATTTTACTGCTGAAAATGCCGCGTTGATAATCCTGATAGCTCACTTTAAGACGACTGTTCGGGGCCATCGCCGTTAACTGGGCATTGGCGTTCTGGATCATCTGATCCATATTGCTTTCCAGCTTTTTGCCGGTAAACCATGCCGCACCTGTCCAGACTACGCCCAGAGCAACTACCACACCAACGGCAACTTGAGTCTTTTTCATTGCTGAATCGTCCTTATCCTTGATTTCACCCGCCTGACAGACCGCGCCAAACGGCGGATGAAAAAGCGCCCACAGGCATTTTTAGCTAATAGATTGAAATAATAGCAGTTAAGCGCGGTGACGTCAGCCGTCTCAGCTTAACTCATTAAATACGCGTGCAACACGGCCGTGACCTGCAATGATCAGAGACGGATCGCTGGCTGCCACGAAACAGGATTCGCCAGGTTTGAGCACCAGCTGCTGCTGACCACAGACGAGCGTCGCCTCGCCTTCAACGCAAAACAGCAACGCAGCGCTGTCCTGATGGACAGAAAGCGGCTTATCAGTAAGCGCATGAATAGAGAACGAAAAATCCTCCACGGGTACGGGGAAATGCAGGCTGTTTTCGTGCTGCTCGGGTTGCGTGAGCAGTTGACTGGCCGGCTTTTCTTTAAATGCAAGGTTGGCCATCAATTCTGGGATATCGATATATTTCGGCGTCAGGCCCGCGCGCAACACGTTATCAGAGTTGGCCATGACTTCCAGCGCGACGCCGTGCAGGTAGGCGTGCGGGGTTTCGGCAAACAGGAACATGGCTTCGCCGGGTTGCAGCGTGATCACGTTAAGCAGCAGCGGTGAAAACAGGCCGCTGTCTTGCGGATACACTTCCGCAATGTCGTTGATAGTCTGCCATGGCTCGCCATGATGCTGCTGTGCGGCGGTCATCAGTACGCGCAGCGCCTGCGTTTTTTCATCATCCTCAAGGGAAAGCAGGGTGGAAAACAGCTGGGCAAGATTCGCCAAAGTGGGCTGGCGCAGGAACTGGGCGATCTGCGGGTGTGCCTCGGCAACCGGCTCCAGCAGCGAAACCATTTCGTTAAGTTCGCGAAAGCCGTTGATGGCTTTGAAGGGCGTCAGCGCATAGACCAGTTCGGGCTTGTGATTAGCGTCTTTATAATTGCGTTCTGCGGAATTGAGAGGGACTGACGCGGCATTTTCACGCGCAAACCCCTCTTCGGCAGCGCGTTTGCAGGGATGCACCTGAATGGACAGCGGCTGATCGGCACAAAGCACTTTAAACAAAAAAGGCAGCTCGCCAAAGCGCTTCGCCACGGCATCGCCCAGCATCTGCTGCGGATTGGCCGCAATCACATCACGTAACGAACGGGGCTTGCCATGTTCTTCCACAGTCGATGGGCTTTTAGGGTGCGCACCCATCCACAATTCAGCCATCGGTAACTGCTTTGGATTGGCTATGCCATACAGCGAGGTTAAAGCGGTTTTACTGCCCCATGCATAATTTTGCAGGGAGTTAATCATTTTTTTCATTTTTTTAATTGCCTTACTGGCGGAAAAAGACTGCGCTTATTAAACCAGAAACCGCCATGGAAAATACATATCCCGCGCAAGAAGGATGCTAAGCTCGGAGGATGTTAAAAAATTGTGTAAGTTTAACCGCGTCAGACAGGGGCTAATCGACAACCGATGACGCTAAGTCTTATCTAAAACTGTGCTAAGGAGAAAATCATGGCAGCCAATCGCGTTGAAAAAGATTCAATGGGGCCAATTGATGTACCGGCTGAGAAACTTTGGGGCGCTCAGACACAGCGCTCACTGGAGCACTTCCGCATCTCGACAGAAAAAATGCCTGTCGCGCTGGTTCATGCGCTGGCAATGACCAAGCGCGCCGCCGCGAGCGTTAACCGGGATCTGGGCTTATTACCGGCCGAGCGGGCGGAAGCGATCGTGAACGCCGCCGATGAGGTGTTAGCGGACAAGCACAGTGACGAATTCCCCCTGGCAATCTGGCAGACCGGTTCAGGTACCCAGACCAACATGAACATGAATGAAGTGTTGGCTAACCGGGCCAGTGAGCTGCTCGGCGGAGAGCGCGGTATGTCGCGCCTCGTGCATCCTAACGACGATGTTAACAAGAGCCAGAGTTCGAATGATGTGTTTCCCACCGCCATGCACGTGGCGGCCGTCATTGCGGTGCGTGAACATCTGATCCCACAGCTGAACGTGCTTAAACAAACGCTGAGCGCCAAATCTGAGGCGTTTAAAGACATCGTTAAAATTGGCCGCACCCATCTCCAGGACGCCACGCCGTTAACACTGGGACAGGAAATCTCGGGCTGGGTTGCCATGCTTGAGCATAACCTCAGGCACATCGAACAGAGCATTCCGCACCTTGGAGAACTGGCGCTGGGTGGAACGGCGGTAGGAACCGGGTTGAATACGCATCCTGAATATGCCGTTCGCGTGGCTAAAGCACTGGCCGACCTGACCGGACAACCCTTTGTGACCGCGCCCAACAAATTTGAAGCGCTGGCAACCTGCGATGCGCTGGTGCATGCGCACGGCGCACTTAAAGGGCTGGCGGCGTCGTTGATGAAGATTGCCAACGACGTGCGCTGGCTGTCATCGGGCCCACGTTGTGGTATCGGTGAAATCGCTATTCCGGAAAATGAACCGGGCAGCTCCATTATGCCGGGCAAAGTGAATCCAACCCAGTGTGAAGCCCTGACAATGTTGTGCTGCCAGGTGATGGGAAATGATGTAGCGATTAACATGGGCGGTGCGTCAGGCAACTTCGAGCTGAACGTTTATCGTCCGATGATTATTCATAACTTCCTGCAATCGGTTCGTTTACTGGCCGACGGCATGGACAGCTTTAACCACCATTGCGCGACCGGTATTGAGCCGGTGCGTGAGCGAATTGAACAGTTACTCAACGAATCGCTCATGCTGGTTACCGCGTTAAATACCCACATCGGTTATGACAAAGCGGCGGAAATTGCCAAGCAGGCTCACAAGCAAGGCTTAACGCTTAAAGCCTCGGCGCTGAAACTGGGTTATCTGACTGAAGACGAGTTTGATGCCTGGGTTCGCCCGGAAGAGATGGTTGGCAGCATGAAGCAGTGAGTCAGGCACGTCAGGGCCTTCACGGCCCTGACATCACACCAGACAATCAACCCATAAGTGCAGCCGGGGGATCAGCAAAGACAGTGGTTCGGCGGCTGGCTTATAACGATGCGTAATATTGTCGGCATCATAATTCAGCAGCTCACCCAACTGCGGCACCTGGCTGCGGTCGCGGCACAGCACCAGAATCGGTGACGGGCAGGCCAGCTGGGTTTGCTTTTTCTCTTCTGCGCGCCAGATGCGCGCAATAGGCTGCACTTTCACCGGGCGTTTAATCTTGAGACGTGCTGAGGCGGGCAGGGCGCGGACATCTGCCAGCTCCTGTTGAACCTTTTCTGCCCACTGTTCTCGTGTCCAGGGCGCCTGTGCGCGGCCCGCTTTCAGGCTTCTTTCCAGTTGGGCAACGATCTCTTCCCGTTTCACGTTTTTAATCACCTGCTTATTGGCCCAGCCAAAACGTACACTTTCCGGTGCCGCGATCGCAGTGATGGTCCGGTAGGCATTCAGGGTGATTAGCCCTCGCAAATGCTGATGGACAAACTCGAAGCGGGCTTCAGAGGGCAGGCCGGACTCCACCGTAATCAGGTGCTCCAGCCGGGCTTTAAGGTGATTGATTCCCGCGATGCGCTCAGTGAGCTCCGTTTCTTCCTGTTCGCTGCACGCAATACAAAGCGCACCTGGCAAGCGCACGGCGGCTTTAGTACTGAGCTTTTCCGACTGATGTTGCATAAACAGCCGGCAGTAGTGATTCATGGCCATGTCTCGCGCCTGAATGCCAAGCAGCTGCTCAACGGCAAGTTGCGTCACAGGATCGTGCTCATGACCTTTTTCGACAGGCGGTAAACGAAAGACCCGGGCAATCAATAGCGGAAGCGACTCAATCTGCTGCCGCAAGGCACCTAACGCCTGCTCAAGATCTTTTACGCATTGCTGCATGTCAGTCACTAAATCGTAGCGCGCCATTCTGTTCTCCATAGTTACAACATGCTCAATGTGGCAGAAGTCGCAAGGCGCTGCAATAGCGACTGTAGTTACAACATACTTTTAGTGGTATTGTTAAAACCGTGCCGCCATTCGGCGCAGGCAGGAAAAAGTGGCCCCCGTTTTTTCCATTGCATTAACATGTTATAAAAACGCTTCGCTCGCTAACGGATTCCCGACATGGACGTAATCAAAAAGCCCGGTTCATTCAGCATTGTCCTTATGGGGCTGGTTCAGATCCTCTCCTGGGGCGGATCCTTTTATCTGATGGCGGTGATGGCCGCGCCCATCGTGGCGGAGACCGGTTGGTCGCAACAGTGGGTTTATGGTGGGCTCTCGTTAGGCATTCTGGTTTCCGGGCTACTGGCCCCGCGCTGTGGGCACATGATTGCCCGGACCGGCGGGCGTTTGATGCTGGCGTTAAATGGCTTTGTGATGGCGGCAGGGTTGATCCTCATGGGGTTCAGCCATCATTTACCTGTGTTTTTATTGGCCTGGGTCATCATTGGCGTGGGCATGGCGATGGGGCTGTACGATGCGCTCTTTGCCACCTTGGGCACTCGCTATGGCGGACACGCGCGCAGCGCGATAACCGGCATAACGCTTATTTCCGGTTTCTGCACCAGCCTGGTCTGGCCGGGAACGGCACTGCTGATCCACTGGCTTGACTGGCGCGGCGCCTGTTTTGCCATCGCCGGACTGTTACTGGTTTGCGTTCTGCCCGTTTATCTCTTTGCACTGCCGCAGAGCAGTCTGCCCGTAGCGGTTAAACGTCAAAGCCTGCCTCCCGCTGAGGCCGATTTGCCTGTGGTACTGTTTCGCCTGCTGTGTGCCATTTTCACCCTGGCATCGGTCATCATGACGGCCATCTCCGTGCAGCTTATTACCCTGCTGGAAGCGAGCGGTTACAGCCTGGCCTCGGCGCTGGCGATCAGCACCATACTGGGGCCGTGCCAGGTGGCTTCGCGGATTATCGATATGGTTTTCAAAGGGAGTCATCCCATCTGGACCACGTTTTTTTCTGTTGGATTCGTCGCGTTGGGCCTGGTGCTGCTGGCGCTGTTTCCTCAAACGGCGTTGTTCAGCATGATCCTTTACGGTGCAGGCAACGGCCTGCGTGCGATAGTGCGGGGCACGTTGCCATTGGTGATGGTCAAACCGGAAGCCTATGCCGTGCTCGCAGGCAGAATGGCGCGTCCGGCGCTAATGGGCCAGGCAATAACGCCGCTGGTGTTTGGCTATGTGTTTGCCACCCTGGGCGCAGATGCCACCTTATGGCTGCTTTGCACGCTCGCCGTGCTGAACCTGCTGCTGGTGGTGGCGTTAAAAAAACGGCTTCCCGCACCGGTCAACGCAGCGCCTTAAGCGAATCGGCAAGCAGAATGGCGGTAAGCACCTTGTGCTGTTGACGGCTTCAGTGTGGTGAATATGTGCCTTGTCGCGGGCCTCTTGCTTCTAAAAACCCACCGCCTTTGTTATATTTACAGCTGATTCATTGTTCACTCATGCGGCAATACAACAACAAAAACGCACCGCAATTCAGGATACAAAGATGCTTGATTATCGCTTCCCGACAGCTTTGCAAATGGTTCTGAGCGTGGCGATGGCGGAGCAAATGGGAAAACGCTCTACCAGCGCGATTCTCGCTTACGGGCTTGAAGCAAACCCGAGTTTTATCCGCAAGTTGATGGTGCCATTAACGCGTGACGGCATTATTGTGTCTACGCTGGGACGCACCGGCTCCATTCATCTTGGCCGACCGGCGGCAGACATCACCCTGCGTGATATTTATGTTTCCGTCACTGATGATAAAAAACTCTGGGCTGCGCGCCCGGACGTCGCGCCGCGTTGCCTGGTCAGCGCCAACCTGTGCTGGTATTTTAAATCCATCGCAGAAGAAGCCGAGCAGGCCTCACTCGCGGTCCTGGCCAAACGCACGGTGGCCGATGCCTTAAATGAGCTGAAAACCCACGATACCAGCAACTGCACCGCCGTACCGGAACCGGATGTGGTAGAGCCTGAAAGCGAGTGCAAAAAAAGCCGCTGATGCGGCTTTTTTTATGTGTTGATTGTCCCTCAAGGAAACAGCGCTTTGCCGCGCGTCACATTTTGCCCGTCACTATGATTATCCCCCCTGTTACAGGGCACTGTCCTTTCTGCCCGGCCCATCATTTTTTTAGCGTTCAGGCTTAGCGTGAAACAACCGCATCACCGATGGCATACAGCCTGCAACTGCCTTTATCACCACGGTTAAAGGTATTGCAATATTCAAGGGCGATGCTGGCCGCATCGTCGCCGGTTCTGGCCCAATAGGCGCTTCCCCATGCGCCTTCCGGACCGATCGCGAAGGCTTTTTCATACAGACGGGACGAGGTGTAATGTTTAAACGCCTCCGCCCCGGCTTTATTTAACGCCGCAGGCACGGGCAAGGTGGTGTCGGGAAGAGAGACAACCTCTTGGTAAGGCAGATGATGCGCCTGTAGAAACGCGGAAACCGTCTGCCACCAAAATGCTTCAGGCGCACTATCCATGAAAACATGCCCATTCTTACCAAAGGGGGGCATTTCACGAAATTCAGCGCTGCCGCCCTGACGTCGATAGGCGTCATAAAACGTTCTTCCCACGTCAGGCGAGAAATCCTGATCGTTGGCAGAGTAGAGCCAGAGCGAGGGGAGACGTGCCGTTGCACCGTAGCGTTCGAATGCGGTAAGCAGACCCGGTCCATCACAAAGCGATTTATCTTTATTCGCGCCCCGGCCGCCGTCAAAATTAATGACCGCGCTAACGCCAGGCGGATTCGCCGCGCTGGTTGCCAGAACGGCAAAGCCGCCGGAAGACATGCCAGCCAGAATCGCGTTTTCCCGCGATGCCCAGGGCTGTCTTTGCAGTACAGCCAGCGCGGCCAGCAGATCCATCCGATCTCGCTGCCCGGCCAGCTGATGGCGCGGCTGTTCACATGAACCGCCCGCATATTCTGCGTTTCCGCTTGAGTGGCCATAGCCTTCGCGTAACACCACCACTGCAGCATAGCCGTGGCGTGCAAACGCCAGAGCCGTGCCTGACATACGGTTTGGATTCATGATGCCGCGATCAAAGGCCCGGGAGCCTTCAGTCCCGTTAGTTATCAAGACCAGCGGTGCGGCACCGGTTGCGCTGGGTCGGGTGACAAAGGCATCAAGCTCAGCGAACTGGCCATTGCTCAGCGTCACCTCAAGGGTAAGGGGCTCTCTAATCAGTCCATCAAATTGCTGGTATTGCGAAAGGGGCAAGCTAATGGAAGGAAGTGAAATCACAAGCAGGCACAGAATCATCATATTGCGCTGAAAACGAAACGGCATTCTGAACATTTCCTTTTGCTTTTTGCTTTTGGAGGTCACAAGAGCGGGCGACAGACTATCAATCATGCGGGATATCGCGTCCTTCACATTATCAGCCATAACTATGTCATGCATGCGACGGCGAAATTCTGCCTCGCCCATTAACAGGGTTTTATTTTTAAAAGCAAAAGCGGTGCGCTAAGCAGGTGGGAAAGCATGAAGCCGGAGGGATGACAGCAGGCGGTTTTTCATCGCCCGCTGTCGACTCCATTATGGTGCGTTCTGTAAGCGCTGCTGAGCGGCTTTACGCGTCACCAGCTTGCGCAGCGTCACGTAGAACACAGGCGTCAGGAACAGGCCAAACAGCGTAACGCCTAACATACCGGAGAACACGGTAACGCCGGTAACGCCACGCACTTCAGCACCCGCACCTTCACCCAGAATCAGGGGGATCGTGCCGGCAATAAAGGCGATAGAGGTCATTACGATAGGACGCAGGCGCAGACGGCAGGCTTCCAGCGCCGCTTCTGTAATGCCTTTGCCCTGAATCTCCAGTTCGCGGGCGAACTCCACAATCAGAATGGCGTTCTTACAGGCCAGCCCCATCAGCACGACCAGTCCAACCTGCACGAATACGTTGTTATCCCCACCGGTTAACCAGACGCCCACAAGGGCAGACAGCATGGTCACCGGCACAATCAGGATCACCGCAAGCGGCAGCGTCCAGCTCTCATACAGTGCAGCCAGCACTAAAAACGCCAACAGGACAGCAACAGGGAAAACAATCAGGGCCGTATTACCCTGCGTCGCCTGCTGATAGCTGAGATCGGTCCATTCGATATTCATGCCGTTCGGCAGCAACTGACCCGACATCGTTTCAAGTTGACGCATCGCCTGGGCCGATGAGAGCACGCGTGGATCGGCATCGCCGATCAAGTCAGCCGCCGGATAGCCGTTATAACGAATCACCGGATCGGGGCCGTAGGCCGTGGTGATGTGCACCATGCTGCCAATCGGCACCATCTCACCGCGGTCGTTACGGGTACGCAGGTTCGCGATGTCCTCAACGCTGTCGCGGAATTCCCCGTCGGCCTGCGCCATGACGCGCCAGGTGCGCCCAAAACGGTTAAAGTCATTAACGTAGGATGAACCCAGATAAGTTTGTAGCGTACTGAACAGATCGGTTAACGCTACGCCCTGTGCTTTCGCCTTATCGCGGTCAACCTGCACCTCCAGCTGTGGCACGTTGGCCTGATAAGAGGAGATCGGGAAGTGCATGCCCGGCGTCTGCATAACCGCGCCCGAGAGGGTGTTAATCGCGGTCTGCAGTGCGCCATAGCCCAGTCCGGCCCGATCCTGAACGTAAAGGGAATAGCCCGAACCCTGGCCTAGCCCCAGGATAGGCGGTGGCATAATTGAAAAGCCAAATCCCTGTTGAATGCGGGAAATTTTCGCATTGATCTCCGCGTTTATCTGCGCCGCCGTTTGTTTACGTTCGCTGAACGGCTTCAGGCCAAAAAAGACCGTGCCGCTGTTCGGCGTATTAGTAAACTGCAACGCGTTCAGGCCGGGGAAGGCCACCGCATAGGCCACGCCTTCCGTTTGCAGGCCGATTTCGCTCATCTGACGAATCACTTCATCGGTGCGCGCCAGCGACGAGCCTTCCGGCATTTTGACGCCGCCGATCAGGTAAAGCTTGTCCTGAGTGGGAATAAACCCGCCCGGCACCGCATGAAACATCCAGCCCGCGCCAGCCAGTAACACCAGGTAAACACCAAACACCGCGCCGCGACGACGCAGGGTTTTCCCCACCATCGATTCATAGCCGTGCGCGCTACGCTGAAAGAAGCGGTTAAACGGGCGGAAAATCCAGCCAAACAGCCTGTCGATCAGGCGCGTCGGCATATCTTTGGGGGCCTGATGATCCTTCAGTAACATCGCGGCCAGTGCGGGAGACAGGGTCAGTGAGTTGATGGCGGAGATCACGGTTGAAATCGCAATCGTGGTGGCGAACTGTTTGTAAAACTGGCCGGTCACGCCCGACAGAAACGCCATGGGCACGAACACCGCACACAGCACGAGGGCGATGGCAATGATCGGGCCGGATACCTCACGCATCGCCTGATGGGCAGCGGCTTTGGGTGACAGTCCCATCTCAATATTGCGTTCAACGTTTTCCACCACCACGATGGCATCGTCCACCACGATACCGATGGCCAGCACCAGTCCGAACAGGCTTAGCGTGTTGAGCGAGAACCCAAGCAGATACAGCACGCTAAAGGTGCCGACCACGGATACCGGAACCGCCAGCAGGGGAATAATGGAAGCGCGCCAGGTTTGCAGGAACAGAATCACCACCAGCACCACTAAAAACACCGCTTCCAGCAGGGTTTGCACCACAGCCTTAATGGAGTCGCGAACAAACACGGTGGGATCATAAGGCGCAGCCCACTTCACATCGTTCGGGAAACGGGTGGCCAGTTCATCCATTTTGGCACGCACCGCGTTTGACAGATCGATAGCATTGGCGCCCGGTGCCTGGAAAATACCAATACCGACGGCGTCTTTGTTATTGAGCTGCGAACGCAGGGCATAGCTGCCTGAACCCATTTCAATGCGCGCCACGTCACGCAGCCGGACCAGTGAGCCGTCCTCTGACGTTTTCAGAATGATATCGCCAAACTGCTGCTCGTTTTCCAGCCGTCCCTGCATATTAATGGACAGCAGAAAATCGCTCTGTTTTTTTAACGGTTCCGCCCCAAGTTGTCCCGCAGAAACCTGTACGTTCTGCTCCTGCATCGCTTTCACAACGTCCGAGGCGGTTAAGCCGCGCGCCGCCACTTTGTTGGGATCGAGCCAGACGCGCATCGCGTATTCACCCGCGCCAAAAATCTGGATTTGCCCCACGCCCGGCAGACGGGCCAGCTCATCTTTGACTTTCAGCGTGGCGTAGTTACGCAGATAGAGCGAATCGTAGGTGTTATTAGGGGAAAACAGATGCACCACTAAGGTCAGGGTCGGCGACATTTTTTGCGTCGTGATCCCGAGACGGCGCACGTCCTCCGGCAACCGCGCCTCGGCCTGGGCTACGCGGTTTTGCACCTGAACCTGGGCCTGATCCGGATCGGTACCCGGGCGGAAGGTCACGGTGGTCACCAGCACACCGTCAGAACCGGCCACGGACTTCATGTACATCATGTTTTCAACGCCGTTAATCGCCTCTTCCAGCGGCGTTGCCACGGAGTCGGCGATGGCTTTCGGGTTAGCGCCGGGATATTCGGCACGCACCTGCACGCTGGGCGGCACCACGTCCGGATACTCACTGATGGGCAGCAGCGGGATGGCGATCAGCCCGGTCATAAAAATCAAGACGGACAGCACGGCGGCAAAGATCGGCCGATCAATAAAAAAGCGGGAAAAATCCATAACAACCTCAGGTTATCGCGCGGCAGTCGCGGCCATATCGACGGTTTTTGCCGTTACCGGCATACCAGGCATAAACACTTTTTGCAGGCCGGCAACGATAACCCGATCGCCCGCCTGTAAACCGGTGGTAACGATGCGTAATCCGTCCGCCATCGCGCCGGGATGAACATCACGACGTTGGGCTTTACCCTGTGCATCGACCACATAGACATACTTGCGGTCCTGATCGGTCAGCACGGCTTTGTCGTCGATTAACACGGCATTAAACTGCGCGCTACCGGGAAGGCGAACGCGGGCAAACAGGCCGGGCGTATAGGTGCGCTGGCGGTTGTCCAGAAGGGCGCGCATGCGGATCGTACCGGTGCTGGCATTAAGTTGGTTATCAAGAAAATCGACGTTGCCGCGATGTGGATAACCTTGTTCGCCGGCCAGGCCGATTTCAACGGGCAGGGCATGCCGCTGTTGTCCCTGACGTGCCATAGCCTGATAGTGCAGGAAGGTGGTCTCATCGACGTCGAAATAGACAAACATCTTGTCCTGCGAAACCAGTGTGGTCAGTACGCTGGCGCTGTCGCCGGCGGTGACAAGATTGCCGGCAGTAATTATGGCCCGGCTGGCCCGTCCGTCAATCGGCGCGGTGACGCGGGTGAAATCCAGATTGAGTTGAGCCATGTCGACAGAGGATTCGGCGGCCAGGACATCAGCCTGAGCCTGACTGGCTGTTGAACGTCGCTGTTCCCACATCTCGCGTGACACCGCCTGTGTACCCACCAGCTTCTCAGTGCGTGCCGATTCGCTGCGTGTCAGGCTGGCCTGACTGCGCGCGCGGGCCAGCGTCGCTTTTGCCTGTTCCAGTGCGGCACGGTAGCTGCGATCGTCGATGGTAAACAGGACCTGACCTTTCCTGACCTCGTCGCCTTCATGATAATTAACGCTGTCGATATAACCCGAAACGCGAGGCCGGAGCTGCACGCTTTCTACGGCTTCAACGCGCCCGTTGAAGCTGTCCCATTGACTGACAGGCTTCACCAACACATCCGCAACGCTGACGTCGGGCGGCGGCGGCGGGGCATTTTTAGCCTGGCCCGTGTCACAACCGCTTAGCAGACTAACCAGCAGCCCCATTCCCAGCAGGGAAGATCCCTGACGAACCCAGTGAGTAATCATTTTTGTGATCCCGCGATGACAGTGAAATAAGGCCCGAAGGCCAATATTTGCAACTTCTATGGTTGCAATTTATCGCGAGGAGTGTAGGCTTGTGCGACTAAGAACTGCAAGAATTACTGATACACTTTATGTGCGGTTTTCAACGCCGCGATCGGTGCATGACAGCAGCCAAAAATAAGCCCCATAAAAAGTGCGGCATTTAATGTATTAATTAAACTTGCATTAAATGGCATTGTCAGCCACGCTTTAAGTGTAACTGCAACTGATACTAATACTGTTCGCGCCGCGACGGGAGAATAAACATGATGAGTAACGCTTTTATTCACGACCTGATTAGCTGGATCGATAACAATATCGAAGCACGTCTCGATCTCGACACCGTTTCTGAGCGCGCTGGCTATTCAAAATGGCACCTGCAACGGATGTTTAAAGAGCACACCGGCTATCCACTGGGTGAATACATTCGCATGAAGAAGTTGAAAAAATCGGCCGACCGTTTGACCAGCACCAACGAGCCTATCCTGAATGTAGCGATATCGCTGGGATTTGACTCGCAACAGTCTTTTAACCGCAGCTTTAAGCGTCAGTACGGTGTAGCCCCGGGTGCATGGCGCCGTCACACTGTGCCTTCGCAGTCAGCCATGCAGTAAAAGCAGTATCCCGCCAGGGCCAGGCAATCTGGCCCGCGCTTTTTTATCGCCCGCTAAAGCTGTTATCATCTGCATCCTGTTTAAAGGGATGCCATCATGTCAAAAAAACTGTGGGTTGGACTGGTTCTGATCCTTGTTCTCTGTTGGGTGGGGTTAAAACCTTATCTGACGTCTGCACCAGCCAAAACGTCGGCCTCGGATATTGCTGCCTTAACGGATGTGCGAACGGTCGCCCGTTGGGTGCTGCAGCATCAGCAATTGCCCGATTACTACATTACCAAAAAGCAGGCGCGTCGCCTTGGCTGGAATCCAGCGAAAGGGGACTTGTGTGAGGTGTTGCCGGGGCGGGCCATCGGCGGCGATCGCTTTTCCAACCGGGAACGAAAATTGCCCGAGCGCGCCGATCGCCAGTGGTTCGAGGCGGATGTGAACTACCGCTGCGGCCACCGTGAGGCTGACAGGCTGGTCTACTCCTCTGATGGTCTGGTCTTCCTCTCGACCGATCACTATCGCACCTTTAAGCCGGTTCAGTAACCATGCTGACCTTAAGCTTTGATCTGCGCCAGCTCATCGATCGCGAGGCTTTCTATCATGCGTTTGCGGCGCAGAGCGATTGTCCTGCCGGATTTGGCAATAATCTGGATGCGCTATGGGACTGGCTGACCGGAGGAATGGCGTTGCCCGCCACGATTCATCTGCTGCATGCAGAACGGCGCAATGAGGAACTGGCCCCCGTGGTGGCGTTGCTGGAAGAGGCGGCGCAGTCGCTGGCGGGCGAGCTGCGCCTGATTTACGGTTAGTGGCGCAGTGGCTTAAGCAGGGCTGTAAGTGACTCTCGCGCTGCAACCGGCAAGTCGCCCCCACCGGTATAGCCATTGTTTTCGATAATCACTGTGTTAAGCCCCACCAGCCAGTCGTAAATATAATAGGCCGTATGGTTTGCTGGCGCGGCGGAAAGCTTCGTCAGGCGCTGTCCTGCACTGAAATTAACGCTGGGTGCCGGCGGGCGCGAGAAAACAGGCTGCCCGCGATTGACCCGGCTGCCAGGACGTTCCGATTCCGGACGCTGCAGGAAGCCCAGCCAGGCCACAAAATCCCCCAGCACCGTCATCGCGCGCGTGACCTGACGGTCAGCACGTGATTCATGCGTCATGCTCTGCGCATCGGGTTCATGCAGCGCCTGCTGCAGGGACTGCAGAATACCGGTACGAAAGCTGGCCGTGATCAACTCTTCGATCAACCACTCCATCGTGGCTTTATCAATATTCAGTAAAGCCAGCAGGCTCTGATTTTCCGGCAGCTGACGCAGGTGGTTAAGCCACAGGCTAAACACCTGACGCGGGAACTGTGCCGATCCCTGACCGAAGCTGGTCTGCTTCTGGGCGGGCTGTTCAACTTCGTTATCGCTGAACAAATCAAATTCAAAGCCAATACCAAACTGATTTTCCGGGGCCTGAATGCTGGACGTCGCCGCCGGAACGGATGAGGTGGACTGGTTGAGCCAGAGCTGACGCAGGGCCTCGCGGGAGGGCTGTAAGCGCTCAAGCAGTTCGCCATGTAAACCGGTGCGGTGTTGTAAACACTTCAGCAGTGTATCGGCGATGCTTTGCTTGCGTGCCGCCTGGTCGGGCGATGCACCCGCTTCCGTCCAGGGCTGAAGGCGACGCTCGACAACGGTGTGCTGAATTTGTGCCAGTTGGGCGATCAGCATATCGCGACGGGCTTCAGGCTGCATTTCTTCCTGTAGCCAATCAGACATCCGGTCCACGCCTGCGCGATCCAGTGCCAGCATGGAACCCCATTGCTGACCCGGCTGCCCCACCTGACGCTGCACTGCCTCGTCGACGTTGATCTGCTGATGCCGCGCATCGTAAGGGGTAATAGCCCAAATCAGACGGGGTTTCTCGCCCGCCTCATTGACCGGCTGGTGACGCTGCCATTCCCGTAACGCCTGACTGGCGACGTCAACATCCTGACGCTGGCTGGCGGCGGTGCAGATTAACAGCAAATCGATACTCTGGCGGGCGGCATAAATGCCCGGTATCAGTGTACGTTTGTGCTCCAGCAGGCGTGCGCGTAGTGCATCCTGCTGCTGCAGGCGCTGGCGCTCTTCACGCAGGGCCGGATCGCTGGGCGTACCCGGTGCGGGCAGCTCCAGCATGTCTGCGTCATCATAGAGCGCGGTGCGCGGGGTGGAGCTAAGGGGAATAGTGACCTCAAGCGTGAGCAGGGCAAGTAATCCCAACGCCACGTTCTGCGGTTTACCCAGACGGTTACCGTTTAACGGGCAAACCTCGATCGGCAGCGACTGATCCTGCTCGCTGGCGGGAACAATCAGCTGCTCCGCGGGCAACAGGGCGTTATCCGTCAGCAGGCTAAGCGGAGCCAGTACCCGTGTGCTGTTACGAAGCTGATGGCGCAGATGCAGTAAACTCCGCACCAGCTCATTCAGGGCGGGCTCGGCTGGCCACAGCAGTGAAAACAGCTGCACGCGGTCGTCAACGCTCAGCCAGGGTGCCAGTTCAACAGCCTGTGGCCAGAAGTGGCGATCAAGCTGTGCGTCATACAGGTGATGACGACGGCACCAGGACCAGAGCGTGACCAGCGCGTCGCTCTCCAGGCCCGGCAGTGGCGTGGTTAAGCGATGGCGTTGCAGGCGTTGCAACACGCTGTCAATTTTTGCGGTGTCGGGCTGGGTGACACCTCCACCACAGGAGATGGCCAGGCGCAGCACGTCGGCCTCGCTTAGCAGCGTCAGCTCAACGGGCCACTCTGAAGAGAGGGGTTCCCGCTGGTGGGTAAAACGCGTTGCGGTGGCGAAGTCGAGATTGCCGGGATTCACATTCTGAAAATAATTCACCGGTTTATCACTTAACGCGGTGATCAACTGGCCCTGTGCATCGGCCACCATTTCCGTCAACAGCCAGGCTTTACCCGCCTGGGACTGGCCAAACAGCGCCAGCGTCACCGGGCGCGCAACCTGCTGCGCCAGGGCCTGGGCCTGTACACGAGCCTGCCGTAGCTGCAGGGTCAGGGTTTCGGCTTCCAGAGCCAGACGGGGCGACTGCTCGCGGGTATTCTCAATCCAGGCCAGGCTGCCGTTCAGGGCGTCCTGCAATAAACTCAGGCGTTTTGCCAGCGTCTGCGGCTGGCGGGGTTTTACCGATCTCATCGTTTACACACACTCCCGCTGTCAATCCAGTATTGCGCATTGGCATTGCCCGTGGCGGAGAGAGTATTGAGTTTGAGGCTCAGATGTTCAAGCGGAACACGCGTGCCATCATCCAGTTTAGCCTCGCTTAACACCAGATTTTCAGGGCCGGGCGCACCCGGACCGGCCTTCACGGCGAGCTTGACGCGCAGGACACTTTCCCCCGCAACCTTACGCGCCAGCGCTGCATCATTGAGCGTCAGGCTGTAGAGCGGCGAGGCAGGCCAGCGCTCATTATCTAACTGGCGGAATCCCAGGCACACGTTGCCGCGAATACGAAAGCTGGTTTTGCGATCCAGCGAAAACTGCTGATCGTCGAGGTCGATTTCGCTGTAGCACAGGTTTTCGTCCGTCAGCGCCTGATTTTCGTCCAGCATACCGAGATAACGAATGGTTGAATAAGGCTCAAAGTCGCCTGCACGGAACCAAAAGCTGCTCAGACGCAAATCCAGCGCCAGCAGGCACAGCATTGCGCCGACCGCGGCGGTCGATTTGGGGTTATCAATGCGACCATGTTTATTAAACGGATACCAGTCGCTGGTGTGATAGCCCTCAAGCGATAAAATACGGCTGCCCGGCAGCGGCTGCAGATGACGCACCAGCGCCTGAATGCCGGGGAAGCGCGAAGGACGTCCGGTCAGCAACAGGACGTCACACTGGTAGAGTGACACCACTTCACACATAGAGCGCAGCGCCGGAATGATTGCCATGCGATGTTGCATAAACTCACCGTGCAACTGAGCCATGCTGACCACCAGTGGCACCTCAAGCAGATCAAAACGGCTGTTGCCGCCGAGTTCACGCTGAATTTCACCGTTAACAAACGCCAGCACCGCATCGGCAGGGCGCTGATCGACCAGTTCACCGAACAGCGCATTGATCTCGGCGTGGCTTTCCAGCGGATCCCAGTTTTCGTAGCGCTCCAGCACCGCCTGAGCCAGCGGGATAAACAGCTGCAGCGTCGCCTGCTGGCGTAACGTGGCCTGTCCGTCCATGCGGCTGTCGTGACCAAACAGCTTGTTGATCAGCGGCTCCGCCAGTGTCAGCCCGGCTTTTTGCAGGCTCTGTTGCAGAGCGGGTAAAATCCACAGCTGGATCACGTCCAGCAGAATATCGTCACCGGCGACTTTGAAGCCTTCACGGAACAGCAGGCGCGGGGTGATCTTGACGTTATTACCCTGGCCGTCGTCAAGACGATACTGGGTAATCGCTAAATCGGTGGTGCCGCCGCCTATATCAATAGAGGCAATACGCAGGCTCTTGCCCGGCAGTTCATCCACCTCACGCGGGCGGTCGGGACGTGCCATGCTGCTAAAGAAATCTTCTGCCCGTCCGGCAAAGTTCACCTGTGTTTCATTAAACAGCCACACCATCTGGCCACAGGTGGCTTCGTCCCACTCCATCTGCACATCCGGTACGGGCTTGCTGCTCTGGGCCTGGCTCTGCTCGGTAAAATCCTCATCGGCCGGGTGCCAGCCCTCGGCTTTCCACACCAGTGCGATGGCTTCCTGCATGCGGCGGCGGAAGATCTCCCGTTCAGGTTTTGGCATGGCAGACGGCAGGGTCAAAATAACGTGGCGCAGCTGACGCGGGGCATGGCTTTGCGGCATACGTTGGCGCTGTGCCGCACTGTTCATTTGCATTAGCGCCTGAGCCAGCAACTCACACAACATAAAGGTCATCAGCGAACTGCGGCTGTAGTGGGCGGAGAACACCGGTAAGCGTTCATCCACGGGCAGGGCGTACAGCGGCTGACCTTCATCATTCATCAACGAGGTAAACGGCGCGGCGCAGGCCTGAGGTTCCCCCTGCGGGCTCTGCTGATTAAAGCGCCAGCCCGGCTGATAGCGTGCTTCATCCCACAGGTAACGGCGTGGACTGGACAGGCCGGTACTGCCTTCCAGACCGGCGCGTTGCAGGGCCAGGCGACTGGCTTCACGCCCGACGCGGGTTAATGAGGGCCACATAAAAGCCTGCTCGCGGCCGCTTTCCAGTGAAAAATTGGCTTTACCAAAACGCGCTTCGGCAAATTCCAGCCGGCTGTCGAACAGTTCGTTATACACCCGATGCGGCTGAGACAGGTCGCGCATTTGCAGTTCATAGGTCTGCTTCAGGCCGTTGCTCTCTTCCGGATGGTCTTCCACCAGAATGCCGCAGGTATGGGAATTCCCTACGTCGAGAATAATATCGACGTTGACCGCCGGGGTTTGCAGCGTGGCGGCCTGAATGTGGATCTCGGTCAGGTTAAGCTGCTCGCCCAGTAATTCCAGCAGGTTAAGGTAATGTGCCTGATATTCAAACTCGCGCAGTGCCTGGCTGATGGCCTGCTCCCGGCGATCGGCTACGCGGTCGGTGAAGGACTCACGCAACCAGCCATCAACCCAGGTATGGTCAAGGAATTCGCCCAGCTCGTAGTTATGCCAGGCCAGCGCAAAGGTCACGCCGTTCTGCGCATCGGAAGGCGTGAGTCCGAGTTGCTCGCCGCCGTCTTCATCAGCGACGCAGCGGGTATCGAAAGCCAGCGTGACGCGGTGCGTATTGCCGGTGCTGTCGGGTTTATCCAGGGCCACCAGACGCATGCGCACCCAGTTTTCAGGGCCGCCAATAAAGCGGCGGCCCGATGCGCAACGCAGCATCGGCAGGGGCAACCAGCAGGCTTCCAGCAGCGTCAGCGAGTCTGACAGGGCGATGTCGGTTTCAGGACGAACCACTTCAGGCGCGCCACCGTCCTGTGGGTAAAGTAAAAATTTGCCGCTGTTGCCGTCCACGTTCAGTCGCAGCAAGGGGCCGTTTGCCGTCTGGCGCACAAACTGGCGTCGTGCCTGGGGCGCGGAAAGCTGCAGACCAAAATCCAGGAACTGCACGCCGCTGTTCTCAATCAGAGAAATTTTCTGCTTATCATCGATCAGGGGAGCCAACATAGTTACTTACTCTCACGCTTAATCGTAATGGGATACACACGATCCGCACTGTACTGCGCTTCACAGACGGCCGCGCCAATGCTGGAATGACACACTAACAATGGCATACGGTAACGGGATTTGTCCGCGCACCGGGCAGTAAAGCGGCTCTCAATCACCAGGTTTCCTGCGCTGGTCATCGCGGCCGTCACGTCGGCCTTACAGGTGGTATTGCCCTGGCTGATCTGCACGCTGCCTTTCCCTTTATTGAACTGGAAACGCATCACCGGCGGTTTACCGGTCGGGGTTTTGATCTGTTCAATATCCACACGCCAGCGGCCATCAATGACCTGTACCTGTCCATCGCGCACGGCATCCGGCGTCACCACCAGATCGTCGGGTTTGGCGGGCACAGCAGGCACCACCACATTTGAAAGGGTTGATGAGGGCGCGGGCGCAGCGGAAGTCGGTGCAGCCGCAGTTGATGCATTTGCGACCACCGCCGCCGGTTTCTGCGGCAGCGTGGCAGACAGTTTTTCAGCAGACGCGACGACTGCCGGTGGCTTAGTGGCGGTAACCGGCGCGGGAGCCGGCGTGTTTTGCGCGACCGGTTGCGTGACCGTCACCGGTTCTGACTGAGGCAGATGCAAGATCACAGCGGTCGCTGCTGCCGCGGCAACCGCCAGGGTTGGAAGTAAATACCACAGGCGGAAAGGCCGACGACGCGCTGTCGCCGTGGGCGTAGGTTCTGGGGCCTGAACCGCGCTTTCCTGGACCGGCGGCGTCACGATCTCCGGCTCCGGTGCGACAACAGGTTCGGGTTCAGAGGCGGCAGCGATCGTCACCGGTTCGGGCGGTGGTTCAACCAGCACGGTTGGCAGCGACTCTTCAAGACTGTCTCGCAGGCAGGCCAGCGCATCGTCGCGATTCCGCTCCTGCGCGTCAACAAACCCCCAAAAGGTTATGACGGGTTTGCCGTTGACCAGATAAACATATTGCTGATTGGGAAACTGCAAGCTTTTGCCTAACAGCGCGCCGAACAGGCGCATTGCCGGATTGGCCGCACCGCTTGCGCTGGCGCTGATGGCTTGCAGATCCTGCTGACAGGCTGTGAGATGTTGTAAAGCCTGGCGGCGTTCATAATCGCTGGCGCCCATCCAGGACTTAACCTTGCCCGGGAAGGGCGAGTACCAGTCAAGCCGGTCGCCACGTTCGTTCGTTTGTGGAATCGCCAGGCAATTTGCCAGCGCGCTCTGACGGCGCAAACGCAGGGTTTCACGGATTTGCAGGGCGGACGCATATACAGGCTGGCCGTTCTCGCCCAAAGCCAGAACCGCATCCAGATTGCCGCTGCGCAGAAAAGTTTTTGCCACCTGTTAAGCCCTTATCGGTCGTTGTCTGAGGCAGAAGATCGCGTGTTATCGTCGATTACGGTGATTTTACGTGGGACAATGGCAAATCAAACCGCTGAAAAAGGGGATAAATGCGTGGTTTTTTGACCCGCTGGCGGGAAAATAACCAATGCCCAGATGATGTTACGCTGTTTTACGCTTTAATAACAGATGTGCAACCACACCGCCGACCAGGCCCCAGAACGCCGCGCCGATGCCGCAGAGCGTTACCCCGGATGCGGTGATCAAAAAGGCTATCAGGGCGCTGTCCCGCTCCTCGGGCTGCTCAAGCGCCCGTTGCAGACTGCCGCCGAGCGTGGCAAGCAGTGCCAGCCCCGCCAGCACCTGCACCATTACCGCAGGCAGTGCGCTGAACAACACGGCAATTAACGCGCCGGAAAAGCCAGCCAGCAGATAAAAAAAACCGGCCAGCGCGGCAGCTATCCAGCGGCGACGGGGATCGACATCCACATCTTCTCCCATGCAAATGGCCGCCGTAATCGCCGCCACACAAACCGAAAACCCGCCAAACGGTGACAAGACCAGGGCAAGCAGTCCTGTCCAGCTCATCAACGCGGAGACCGGGGGACGGTAGCCATGGGCGTGCAATGTGGCGATGCCCGGTGCATTTTGTGACGCCATGGTCACCAGAAAATAGGGAAGGCCAACACCGATGAGTACAGGCCATGAAAAGGTCGGCCAGACAGGGCCGGGAAGGCTGAAACTCGCCGCATGCGCGGGAAAATGGAGGCTGTTTTGCCCGTATGCGACAGCCAGGCCTGCCAGCAGCGCGATCAGAATGGCGTAGCGGGCCAACCACCGGCGTGCCAGTAACCAAACACAGCACATTGCGCCCGCCAGGGTAAAATTTACCGCTAAATCGCTAAACGTCTGCAGGCCAAAGCGCAGTAAAATCCCGGCCAGCATGGCGGCGGCCAGCGAGGCAGGGATGTAGTTCATTAGTCGGGCAAACAGGCCCGTCACCCCGCACAACACAATCAGGGCATTGGCAAAAACAAATACGCCGACGGCTTCGTGTATCGATGCGCCCTGAAGGCTGGTGGCGAGTAATGCCGCGCCCGGCGTGGACCAGGCGGCTAAGATCGGCATCCGGTACGCCAGAGACAGCCCCGCTGAAGCAATGCCCATCGCCAGGCCAATGACGGAAAGCCAGCCGGCAATTTGCGCGGATGAGGCGCCCGCGGACAGGGCAACCTGATAGATAATCGCACCGGTACTGCTGTAGCCGACTAATACCGCCACCAGGCCGGAAACGGCCATGGGCAGGGTAACGGGAAAGGGTGCGTGGCGTGCTGACATGGTGTAACCCTCTTGTGCGTTATAGCGCACATCCTCGCACAGGGCGTTATAACGCACAAGTGTTACACTGAAGCGGTAAAGCAGGAGATAACATGGAAAATTTGCATCAATATCTTGGCGATGGGCTAAAACAATTGCGCCAGGCCAATGGCTGGAGCCTGAGCTTAACCGCAGAAAAAACGGGCGTCAGTAAGGCGATGCTGGGCCAGATTGAACGCGGCGAGTCCAGCCCCACGGTCGCGACCTTGTGGAAAATAGCGACCGGCTTCAACGTTCCGTTCTCATTTTTTGTTCATTCCGGGGCGCATTCCGCAGGCGAGGTGACCGGTTACCGGCAGCAGAATGCGCAGATGGCGGTTACGCCGCTGCTGCCTTACGACGCCCGGTTGCGTTTTGATTTACTGGCGGTTGAGCTGGCAGCGGGTGCGCAAAGCGACTCCACTGCCCATGAGAAAGGGGTGATTGAGCAGGTGGTGGTACTGGAAGGGGAACTGTTGTTAGGCGTGGAAGAGACCTGGCGACGGCTTAAACAGGGCGAAGCCTTTCAGTTCCGGGCCGACGTCGCTCACAGCTATCGTAATCCCCTTGACCGCCGCCTGCGGTTTCACAGCCTGATCCACTATCTGGGCCGAACCTGAGCTTACAAATTGAAACCAGCCGCGTCTGTTCAGGCCCGACCGGCATTTGTATACTTCGTTTCCCTTGTATGGCGCGCTTTGCAGGCTGTATCAACGCCCGCCGTCTGCGCCATACTGACGCTTTATCTGTTACCGATTTGTGAGGAATGACTATGGCTATAACCACACTTGATGCGAAAACCGCTCTGATCGTCATCGATCTGCAAGAGGGGATTGTTGCGCTGCCAGTTGTGCACGAGCCACAGCCGGTGATTGAACGCTGCGCGCGACTTGCCAGCGCTTTTCGTGAAAAGGATCTGCCCGTCGTGCTCGTCAACGTGGCAGGCGGTGCGCCTGGTCGCAATGAACAGCCGCGTCACGAAGGCGAGCTGCCTGCAAACTGGGCGACCCTGGTGCCCGCCATGACACCGCAGCATAACGATCTGACCATCACCAAAAAAACCTGGGGCGCGTTTCATGAGACCGCGCTGCATGATGAACTGCAAAAGCGTGGCATTACCCAGGTGGTCATTTGCGGCATTGCCACCAGTATTGGCGTGGAATCTACGGCGCGTGAGGCGTACGCATCAGGTTACAACGTCACGCTTGCAGTGGATGCGATGACCGATCTCAATAGTGATACGCACGAAAACAGCATCAAGCGCGTCTTTCCCCGCCTGGGTGAAACGGGCAGCTATAATGATGTGATTGCCAAACTGAACGCGCTGTAAACCCTGTCATGCAGGCCAGGGATTGAGCAGCATCACGCCCAGTCCCTGGAAATCGTTTAGGTTACGCGTGACCTGAATGACATCGCGCTGTAGCGCCGTTGCCGCAATCAGCGCATCGGTTGCGGAACGCCGGTCGGGCAGGTGCAGCATGGCGCACCGGCCTGCGAACAGGCCATCAATCGGCAACCTTCGCTGGCGATACGCCTCAAGCTCCTGCGTCTGATACCCGTGGCGCAAACGTTGTGCCTGCTCCCCATTCAGCCCTTCAAGACGCAAAATACCTGTCTCTGTTTCCAGCCGCGTCAGCGCTGAAATGAACGTGCTGTCAAGGTCAATAGCATTAGCCCATGCCAGGACATTGGGAGCAATACGCGGCGTGCCTGCCTTACGCAACCCAGAAGATAGGGTTATCCAGCAGATAACGCATCAGAAGCCGGCATCTCGTCCGGTGATGACAGGCCGTTCAGGTGCGAAATCGATATCTGCCGTTTCAGGCATTGCCAGCGTCATGGCCAGTTTTTTTTACCTCCCGTTAACCTCGGATATGCCACAACCGTTAACAGGACATGAGCGGTTTAGCGTGATCGGTGATGTAAACTGGACCTTCCTCAGCCTCTTTTTTCGCCTTGGTAACATCCTGATTAAAGGCACGACTGAAACAGATTTTGCTGCTCAACGTGCGTGCTCCTTATGATGTCGTTACTACATGAATTTTAGGGGCGAGGACTTTGTTTGAGCGAGTTTTGAACAAAAATTCGAGTGCTTTCGCAAATAGGTATTCTGGAGGCCGACGTTGACGGCGAAAGAGGGTAACGCGTCAGGGGATTGTGCCAGGCGCGATGAGAATAACCTGAGAGGTCGCCACGCTGCGCCGCCGCGTTGTGCTCACGCGGCGGCCATGTTCACTACTGGAAAGCGTAACTGACCGTCAGGCCCACGCTGTAGTTGCGGCCCGGAGCCGGTTCAAAGTAGCGACCGTTGCTTTCATTGACGATCACCGAGCCAACGTAGTTGCGGTCAAACAGGTTATCCACCCGACCAAACAAATCCAACGTCCAGGCATCGACAAGCCACTTATAGCCGCTGTTGACCGAGGTGATGGCATAGGAAGGCGCACGGACCGCATTGCTGTCATCCGCTGCGATATTGCTCATATAACGCCATTCCGCTCCGGCATAAAAGCCTTCTTCAGGCGCATAAGCCAGCCCGGTATACAGCATATTGCGCGCAATGCCCGGAATACGGTTGCCGTCGCAGCTGGCGTTGCCGCAGGCATTACTGCGGTAGCGCGCATCCAGCAGCGTATAGGCCATTTTCAGTCGCCAGTCGTAGTTAACCTGCTGATCGAACGCCAGTTCGAGGCCACGCCGACGGGTTTCTCCGGCATTTTTGTATGTGGTGCGTCCGCCGCTATTGCTGTCGACAACAATTTCATCCTGAGTATCGGTCTGGAAAACGGCAGCGCTGAGCAGGCCATTGCCCAGACGTTTTTTGCTGCCTAACTCAACCGTGTCGCTGGTCGCGGGTTTCAGCCCCAGATTCAGGCCGGACTGATCGTCTGAACGATAGGACAGCTCATTAATCGTCGGGGTTTCAAATCCACGGCCGGCAGATAAATAGGCATTCCAGCTGTCGTCAAACGCATACTTCAGCGCGGCGGCGGGCAGCCATTTGTGATAACGGGCATCGCCACTGTCATCGCCGTTGCCTGGCGTGATGTAAAAGTCGTTGGAGTCAAAACTGACCGTACTGAAACGGACGCCTGCATCCAGCGACCATTTTTGACTGAGCTGCCAGGTGGTCTGCAAATAGGGATCAAGATTCCACATCAGGTTACGTTCGTTGCGCCGCATATTTCCCTGCTCACCGAACTGCGTCACGCCGTTGGCCGTAGTGAAATTCTCAAAACCTTTGCGCTGTTCGCTCATGGTTTCGTAATCCAGCCCGGCAGTCAGCGTGACCGGAACCGAAAACAGATCATCACGGTGTGTCCAGCGGGTATCAATGCCCTGATAGTGACGGGTCAACGCGATCACGCCGCCGGGATGCGATGGGCTTCGCTGCACGTTGGCAGGAATGGACTGGAACTGCGTCGTTTCACGCATCCCGGCATACACCATCACGCTCAGGTCGTCGTTTTCGCTCATCTTACGCTGATAGTGCAGGCCGCCCTGGGTTTGATCGACGGTTTTGCGGGTGTTGTAAAGTGAGACATTACTGACAACCTGACGGGGATTCGCGCGCCACTGGTCAGGCGTTAACCCACCCGGGTCCTGCGCGTCGATATGTACGCTGTTAAACAGTAAGGTCAGGGTGCTGACGTCATCAATGCGTACGCCCAGCTTTGCGTTACCCAGATTTTTTTGCGCGGCGCTGTGGTCGCGATAACCGTGAGTGGTAAAGCGCGAGGCGGAAAGCGTGTAATTGACATCGCCGGCTTTGGTGCCGTCGCCGGTGGCGCCGCTGGCTTTCACGCTGTTGCGCCAGCTACCGTAGCTGCCAAACCAACTGCCTGCTTCAAGCGTGGGGGGCTGCTGACCGGTCTGAGTGGTAACGTTAATGACGCCGCCGGAGGCATTGCCATACAGCGCAGAAAATGGCCCACGCAGCACCTCCACCCGATCGACCGAACCGATATCAATATTGGACGTTTGTCCCTGACCATCCGGCATGGTGGCCGGAATGCCATCGACATAAATGCGCAGGCCACGGACCCCGTAAGTCGAACGGGAACCAAAGCCGCGCACGGACAACTGCAGGTCCTGTGCATAATTTTGTCGGTTTTGGATCTGCAACCCTGGTACGCTGGTCAGGTTTTCTGACAGGTTAACGCGCGGGGCGGCCTGGCGCATATCGTCGCCGTTTACCACGCTCACGGCGGCAGGCGTATCAAGTTCATTAAGGCCTTTTGCTGGCGGCGCGGCGCTGACAACAAGGGTATTACCGCCATCTGCCGCAAACAGCGGCAGCGGAAAGAGGGCAGGCAGCACTAATAACGGCAGGCTTGCCTGGCGTGATCGCTTAATATTCATCGGTATTTGGCCTGAAAGCGTGGATCCCTGGGTATATGTCGCCTGCCAGAGTGACGAAAACAACGGTGGCTATCGGCAGGTCGCGAAAATGGTGGTACTAAATGAACCAACTGGAACAATCGCGACACATGTTACTGGTTTTGTCAGAGGTTTGGAAAGCGTAAATGATTGGCCGGTTTATGTGATCGCATCGTCGCCAACCTTGTTATTCTCTGACCGGCTCGACGCCGCGAAGAGGTCTGTCGGGCCACGATGTCTTCATGGCCCGTTACGCGCGGGTCACGGCGTGCTGACGGGACGCGCCGGGTAACAGATGCTACATTTGAGCCTGCGCCGTCAGGTACATAGAAGACGGATACCCATAATCAGAACGAAGGAAATCAGCATGAAACAACCTGATGTTGCAGTACTGGGATTAGGGGCGATGGGGCATGCCTTTGCCGCTAATTTACTGAAAAAGGGGTTCAGAGTGTACGGCTGGAACCGCACCCGTGCGCGGGGGGAAGATTTGATTGCGGCGGGACTGACGTTAACCGATTCCGCAGCGGAAGCCGTACAGAAGGCGGACGTGGTGATTGCCATGTTGTCCGACGGCGAGACCACAGAGCAGGTCCTGCACGAGGCGAAAGCGGCGCTGAAACAGGGCGCAACGCTGTGCCAGATGGGCACGATCGGCGTTGAAAAAACGGATGCACTGATCACTTTCTTTGCTCAGGCTCGTCCCGATGTGGTGTTTATCGACGCGCCGGTTTCCGGCACCAAGGCGCCCGCAGAGAACGCCCAGATTCTGGTGATGGCCAGTGGCGATCGGTCCCGTGCTCAGGCCGCAGAGGCCGTCTTCGACGCGATAGGTAAAGGCACGCAGTGGCTGGGTGAGGCGGGCAAGAGCTCGCGCATGAAGCTAGTCATCAACAGCTGGCTGATTGGTCTGATGCAGAGCCTGGCCGAAAGTACCCGGCTTGCCGACCAGTTTGGTTTCTCAACCGACGATCTGTGGCAGGTGCTGGACGGTGGCCCGCTGGCGGCGCCTTATGCCAAAATGAAGCTGGGCATGATGGCCAGCGATGATTATACCCCGCAGATGCATCTGCAATGGGCGCTTAAAGACGCGAAGCTGGCACTGGACGCCTCAGACAGTTCACTGCCCGCGCTGGAAAATATCGCCAGCGTCTGGCAGCAGGCCGTGGAAGCCGGGCACGGTGAAGAGGACTTAGCCGTGATCTATAAATATCTTAAGTCGCAATGAGTTCAAGGGTCAGTTTTGATTTCAGCACGCGCCCGCTGGTGCCGCTGGCGCACGACTATTCGCATGGTGCGACAGAACCCTGGCACCATCACAGCTGCGCGCAGCTTATTCATACGCTGAGCGGCGTCGTGCGCGTGGAAACAGAACAGGGCAGTTGGACCGTACCGCCAAGTCGTGGCGTCTGGCTGCCCGCTTTTACCCGTCATCGCTTGTACATTACCGGCGCAGTCGCCGCACGCACGCTGTTTATCGATCCCCTTGCCAGGGCCGATCTTCCCGCCAGCTGCCAGGTCGTGCAGATTTCAGCCCTGCTGCGCGAGCTGATCATCCACGCCATCGATTTGCCTGTGTACTATGCGCCAGCCAGCCGTAGCGAGCGGATTTATGAATTGATTCTGGATGAAATTCGCGGCATGGATGCGCTGCCTTATGCGTTGCCCCTGCCACAGAGCCCACGTTTACGGGCGCTGTGCATGCAGATTCAGGCCGATCTGGCGGGCGACTGGTCTCTGGCGGCGGCCAGCGCCAGGCTCAACCTGTCTGGCCGGACGCTGGCTCGCCATTTCGTGCGTGAAACCGGCCTGCAGTTCAGTGACTGGGTCCGGCGGGCGCGCGTGGCTGTTGCACTGACACGGCTGGCGCAGGGCGACAGCGTATTGCGCGTGGCTTTGGATCTGGGCTATGAAAGCCCGAGTGCCTTTAGCGCCATGTTTCGCCGTCTGCTGGGTGTATCGCCAACGGACTATTTTCCTGCGGCAGAAAGTGGCTTGCCGCGTTAAGCAACGCCTGCAGTGCGGCGCGCGACGTATCATTGTCGATGCTGACGCCCCAGTGGCGTTCGCCCTGAAGGTTGATGCAGCTGACATAGGCAACTGAGCGGCTGTCGCTACGTTTTCCCAGCGTATGTTCATGATAATCTTCAATGGTCAGCGCCAGGTCGAGGGACTGACGGAGTGCCGTCACAGCGGCGGAAAGCAGGCCATTACCGCGGCCTGTCAGACGCAGAGTGCGGCCCTGATGATGGACGTGGGCACGCAGTTGCGTCTGCTCGCCCGACTCGCTTTGACTGTGCGCTTCCATCAGGCGCAGAGCGGGCTGCTCAATCTGATAGTGACGGCAGAAAAGCTGCCAGACAGCGTGCTGCGTCATTTCTTTACCGTGCAGATCGCTCTCCTGCTGAACGCAACGGCTGAAATCCTGCTGCAGAGGGCGGGGAAGTTGCAGGCCATGATTTTGCTCCAGCAACCAGGCGGCGCCGCTTTTACCCGACTGGCTGTTTACCCGAATCACAGCTTCGTAACTGCAGCCGATATCGGCAGGGTCGAGTGGCAAATAGGGGATCTGCCACTGCGTTTCCTTATGCTGGCGGCGGTAAGCGAATCCCTTCTTAATCGCATCCTGATGCGAGCCGGAAAAAGCGGTAAATACCAGCTCCCCGGCATAGGGATGACGGGGATGAACCGGCAGTTTATTGCAGTCGGTCACCACCTCAATAACCCGCGCCATATCACTAAAGTCCAGTCCCGGCGCAATGCCCTGGGTATAAAGATTTAACGCCAACGTCACCAAATCAACGTTACCTGTACGTTCACCATTGCCAAACAGGCAGCCTTCAATCCGATCCGCGCCTGCCAGCAGGGCAAGTTCCGCGCAGGCGACGCCCGTTCCTCTGTCGTTATGAGGATGAACGCTGATACATACCCCGTCGCGTCGGCTAAAGTGACGGCAGAAAAACTCTATCTGATCGGCATAGACGTTGGGCGTATTCACTTCAACAGTGGCGGGCAGGTTGATGATCATGGGACGTTCCGGGCTGGGTTGCCAGACCTCTGCTACCGCCTCACATATCTCCAGCGCGAAGGCCGGCTCTGTAAAACAGAAGGTTTCGGGTGAATATTCAAAGCTCCACTGTGTGTCAGGCGCGGCCTCACATGCAGCACGAATCTGTCTTGCGCTCGTGGTCGCCAGCGCCACGATCTGTGTTTTACTCTGATTAAACACGCGTTCGCGAAATAAGGGGGCGGTGGCATTATACAAATGCACAATGGCGCGCGGTGCGCCTTCCAGTGCGCAGAATGTTCTGTCAATCAGGTCGTGACGTGCTGGCGTTAACACCTGCAACGTCACGTCATCAGGAATGCGCTTTTGTTCGATAAGATCCCGCACGAAGTCAAAATCCGTTTGCGAGGCAGAAGGAAAGGCGGCTTCAATCTCTTTAACGCCGCAGTCCAGTAATAATTGCCAGAACTGCAGTTTCTGCGCACGATTCATCGGTTCTGCCAGGGCCTGATTGCCATCCCGCAGGTCGGTAGACAGCCAGCGCGGCGCACGGGTGATCTGCTGTGAAGGCCACTGGCGAGAGGCCAGATCAACGGACGGGAACGGACGATATTTCTCAGCCGGATGCATCAACATAGTCATCTCCTTGTAGGTGTTAATCCAGTGTGGCGTGGCGTTACGCCCGCCGCGCGCGGAAAACTGACAACCTGAAGCGCAAAAGTGACAATTTTGTTGACGCCTTGTGGCGCTGAGTGCGCAGGCGTTTGCTGAAGGGGAAAGAGAGCGGTAGCATAACCTGATGTTTCTCAAGGTGGTTTCCCTATGCTGGTTTTCGACGGGCACAACGATCTGTTACTCAATCTGTGGCTGTACCATCGCGATGCGCCCGCAGAGGCTTTCTATGCGGGCGTGCCAAAAGGTCACCTCGACTTTCCTCGTATGCAGCAGGGCGGTTTTGCCGGTGGGCTGTTTGCTGTTTTTGTGCCGCCGCAGGACTATCTCGCTCAGGTTGCTCCGGCTCGCGCCGCGCAAGAACCCTATGATCCGCTGACAATCATGTGGCAGCAGCTGGCGATACTGCAGCAGATCGCTGCGCAGTCAGCGGGCCGTGCCAGGCTATGCCACAGCGCTGCAGAGATTGAAGCCTGCCGTGCTGAGGGCGTGCTGGCGCTGGTGGCGCATATTGAAGGGGCCGACGCGCTGGATGCGGAGGGCGAAACGCTAAACGCCTTCTACCAGGCAGGTGTTCGCTCTATCGGCCCATTCTGGAATCTGAAAAATCGCTTCGGCGAAGGGGTTAACGGCAGTTTTCCAGGTCCGCCAGATACGGGGCCAGGCCTGACGGCAGAAGGGGAAGCGCTTATCAGGCAGGCCGCTGCCTTAAACATGATGATTGATGTGTCGCATATGAATGAAAAAGCCTTCTGGGATACGGTCCGGCTTTCCGCTGCGCCGCTGGTGGCCAGCCACTCTAATGCTCACGTTTTATGTGCTCAACCGCGCAACCTGACCGATAACCAGCTTAAGGCGATGCATGCCAGCGGTGGGCTGGTTGGCATAAACTTTGGCAATGCGTTCCTTCGTGCTGATGGAAAACGCGACAGCGATACCGATCTGACAGAAATCGTCAAACATTGCGATCACTTAATTAACATAATGGGCGAAGATCACGTGGCATTCGGTTCAGACTTTGACGGGATCTCGCCGCCTGAGGCGTTAGGTGACGTCCGCGGTCTGCCGCGATTGCTCGCCGTTTTTCGCGACTCGGGCTATGATCAACGCATGCTGGAAAAATTAACGTGGGGAAACTGGCTGCGGGTTTTGCAACACACCGGACTGCACTAACACGTTTTCTTACGGGCTTTTCATTGATTTCACCTGGCCGTCTGCGTGAAAATAGTGTGACAAGGTTCGCATTTTAACCCCTGTCACAATGCTGTCTTGCAGTCATTTATTTGTCTGTCTATCTCAATCTATAAGGAAGAAAGTTATGTGGAAAAAACCAACGTTTGTTGACCTGCGCCTCGGTCTGGAAGTGACGCTGTACATCTCCAACCGCTAATCACTTGCCCGCCGTCTGTGCGGGCATTTTGTTTCAACACCTGGTTCCTTTCATGTTTATTAAAGTCCTTGGATCGGCTGCAGGCGGTGGATTCCCTCAGTGGAATTGCAACTGCCCCAACTGTGATGGTGTGCGTAACGGGACTCTGCAGGCCAGCCCGCGCACCCAGTCCTCCATCATCATCAGTGATAACGGTGAAGACTGGGTTCTCTGCAATGCCTCACCTGACATCAGCCAGCAAATACTGCACACGCCTGAATTAGTGAAAAAGGGCGTTCTGCGCGGGACCGCGATCGGCGGCATTATTCTTACCGACAGTCAGATTGACCACACCACCGGGCTGCTCAGCCTGCGTGAGGGCTGCCCGCATCAGGTGTGGTGTACACCCGAAGTGCATGGCGATCTGACGACCGGTTTCCCTGTTTTTACCATGCTGAAACACTGGAATGGCGGACTTCAACACCGGCCCATTCGTCCGTTAACGCCGTTTAACGTGGATGTGTGTCCGGATCTCCAGTTTACCGCTATCCCGATCCTCAGCAATGCACCGCCGTATTCACCTTACCGTGACCGTCCGTTACCGGGCCACAACGTCGCGCTGTTTATTGAAAATCGCGCCAACGACCAGACGCTCCTGTATGCCCCGGGGCTTGGGGAGCCGGATGCGGTGATCCTGCCCTGGCTTGAGCAGGCCGACTGCCTGCTGATTGATGGTACGGTATGGCAGGATGATGAATTACTGACCGCGGGCGTGGGTAAAAATACCGGCAAGGCCATGGGCCACCTGGCGCTGGCCGAAGAGCAGGGGCTGATGGCACTGCTCGCCCGTCTGCCAGCAAAACGAAAGATTTTAATCCATATTAACAACACGAATCCCGTTCTCAACGAACAGTCACCTCAGCGGCAGTACCTGACACAACAGGGCATTGAGGTGAGTCACGACGGGATGGCGATACATCTTCAGGACTAAACGATGCTGATTACGGAAACCCTGTCGCCGCAGGCCTTTGAACAGGCGCTGCGTGATAAAGGCGCCTACTACCATATTCATCACCCGTACCATATTGCGATGCATAACGGTCAGGCCACGCCTGAGCAGATTCAGGGATGGGTGGCGAATCGCTTTTACTACCAGACCAGCATTCCACTGAAAGACGCGGCGATCATGGCCAACTGCCCCGATCCGGCAACCCGACGTAAATGGGTACAACGCATCCTGGATCATGATGGCAGCCAGGGCGAAGATGGCGGCATTGAGGCCTGGTTACGCCTGGGCGAAGCGGTGGGCTTAAGCCGGGATGAACTGGTCTCGGAGCAGCATGTCCTGCCGGGCGTCCGGTTTGCGGTTGATGCCTATGTCAGTTTTGCCCGTCGCGCAAACTGGCAGGAAGCGGCCTGCAGCTCGCTGACCGAGCTGTTTGCGCCTCAGATACATCAGTCGCGGCTCGACAGCTGGCCGCAGCACTATCCGTGGATCAAAGAAGAAGGTTACTTCTATTTCCGTAGCCGCCTGAGTCAGGCCAACCGCGACGTGGAGCACGGCCTGGCGCTGGCGCTGGCGTTTTGCGACACCGCCGAAAAACAGAACCGCATGCTGGAGATCCTGCAGTTCAAGCTGGACATTCTGTGGACCATGCTGGATGCCATGACCATGGCTTACGAACTTCAACGCCCGCCTTATCATAGCGTGACGGATAAAGCGGCCTGGCACACAACCCGACTGGTATAACGATGAACGAACACACAATTGCCGCCTTTCGCCGGGGCTACCGTATGCAATGGGAAGCGGCACAGGACAGCCACGTCGTGCTTTACCCGGAAGGCATGGCGAAACTCAATGAAACCGCCGCCGCCATTCTGGAGCTGGTTGACGGCAAGCAGGATATCGCCGCGATCATTGCCATTCTGGATGCGCGTTTCCCCGAGGCAGGCGGTGTGGGCGAGGATGTCAAAGAATTCCTGCAGTCAGCCTATGAACAGAAGTGGATACAGTTTCGTGAACCAGCATAAACCCGGCGTCAATCCGCCCCTGTGGCTGCTGGCCGAGCTGACGTACCGCTGTCCGCTCCAGTGCCCGTACTGCTCAAATCCACTGGATTTTGCCCAGCAGGAAAAAGAGCTGAGTACTGAACAGTGGATCGACGTCTTTCGCCAGGCACGCGCCATGGGCAGCGTTCAGCTCGGCTTTTCCGGCGGCGAGCCGTTAACGCGCAAAGACCTGCCCGACCTGATCAAAGCGGCACGTGACTTAGGTTTTTATACCAACCTGATTACCTCCGGGATTGGCCTGACGGAGAAAAAGCTTGAGGCTTTCAGCGACGCGGGACTGGATCATATTCAGATCAGTTTCCAGGCCAGTGATGAAACCCTTAACGCGGCGCTGGCCGGCTCTAAGAAGGCGTTTCAGCAGAAGCTGGAGATGGCGCGCGCGGTCAAAGCCCACGGCTATCCCATGGTGCTGAACTTCGTGCTGCATCGTCACAATATCGATCAGATCGATAAGATTATCGACCTGTGCATCGAGCTTGAAGCCGATGATGTGGAGCTGGCGACCTGTCAGTTTTACGGCTGGGCGCAGTTAAACCGTGAGGGATTGCTGCCTACCCGTGAGCAGATCGCCCGGGCCGAAGGCATCGTGAATCAGTACCGTGCGCGCATGAGCGACAGCGGTAGCCTCACCAATCTGCTGTTCGTGACGCCTGACTATTATGAAGAACGTCCCAAGCCCTGCATGGGCGGTTGGGGCGCGATCTTCCTGAGCGTCACGCCCGATGGCACCGCGCTTCCGTGCCACAGCGCACGCCAGCTGCCGGTGGCTTTTCCCTCTGTGCTTGAACAGAGCCTGGAGGATATCTGGTACCACTCGTTTGGCTTCAACCGCTATCGCGGCTATGACTGGATGCCGGAACCCTGTCGCTCCTGTGACGAAAAAGAGAAAGATTTTGGCGGCTGTCGCTGTCAGGCCTTTATGCTTACCGGCGATGCAGACAATGCCGATCCGGTCTGCAGCAAATCGCCGCACCATGGCAAAATCCTTGATGCCCGCCGTGAAGCCGACTGCAGCGACATTAAAATTGGTCAGCTTCAGTTCCGCAATCGCAGCAATTCTCAGCTGATCTATAAAACGCGGATTCTGTAATGCATTCACGCTGCCTGCAACTCAATGGACTGAACGTAACGCTGTGCCACCAGCCGGACGCCACCCAGGCGGCGGCGCTGGTCAAAGTGGCGGCAGGCAGCCATGACGAGCCAGAGCGCTGGCCTGGACTCGCGCATTTGCTGGAGCACCTGCTTTTTACCGGCAGTCAGCGCTGGCCGCATGATGGGCGGCTGATGAGTTGGGTTCAGGCGAACGGCGGACAGGTGAATGCTACCACCCAGGCACGCGAAAGCGCCTGGTTTTTTGAGGTCACCCCCGACAACTTCAGTGAAGGCCTGTTGCGCCTGCAGGATATGCTGAGTGCGCCGAGCCTGACCCGCGAGGCCATCAGCCAGGAAATCGCGGTGATTGATGCAGAGCACCGCCTGCTGCAGCGCCATGCTGCGGCCCGCGCGGAAGCCGCCATGTTTACGCCAGTGACGTCTCCGGCGCAGTTTAAACGCTTTCATGTCGGGAACAGGATGTCGTTCGGTGACAACGTCACTGATTTGCAGGCGGCGCTGCGGGCTTTTCATCAGCGCTTCTTTCACTCAGACAACCTGACGCTGTGGCTGCAGGGCCCACAGTCGCTGGAACAGCTCACCGCGTTGGCGAAGGCGTTTGCCGCTGCGTTTCAGCCACGCAACAGTGCCAGGCGGCCCGATGCCCCGGTAATGCTTTCACCCAACAGGGCGCTGGCGTTACAGCAGGAAGGGCCATCAGCACTCTGGCAAAGCTGGATTTTACCCGCGCAACTTCGTGACAGTGTCACTTTACTGCGCGAGTTTTTCCTTGATGATGCCCCAGGCGGGCTGCTGGAAACGCTGTATGCACGCACGCGGGCCAGCCAGCCTGACGTGAAATGGCTTTATCAGTCGGACGCGGACATGTGGGTGGCGGTCACGTTCGTCACGGAGGATCCGGCCGCTGTTCCGCCCCTGATCGCGTCCTTTCTTGAGGCGCTGCGCCATACCACGCCGGTGCAGCGGCAGCACTACTGGCAGCTGGCGCAGCAGCGCCTGGCCGCACAGTCCCCCCTGCAGCAACTTCAGGCGCGCGCGCTGGGCTTTGCGGCCGTGGGCGACTGTCCCGACCTGGACGCCTTACTGAACGAAATGCACGCCGCCACGGCGACCACGCTGATGTGCGCCGCCGAGGTGAAAGGTGAAACGCACAGGGTTCAGGGTTATGACCTGTCACTGACAGCCTGGCAAAAGCCCGTGATGAATTGCCCGCCCGTCAGGTGGACATTTTACCCGCAGCCGAATCTCTTGCCGCTGCGTGCAGAGCCGACCGGTCAGGCCGTGTTACCCCATATCACACCGGATGAGACGCAGGGCACGCTGGTGCTGCGTCCTGAACTTTATACAACATGGGCAGCCGGCGCGGCCTGCGAGCCTGAGTTACGCCCCGTGTTTGCGGTGCTGCGGCATTTTTCCGGCAGCGGAGAGTGGCGTGAGGTGCAGGGCGTCTGGCAACTCACCCTGCGCCTGCCGTCAGACAAGACGCTGCTCAGTGCGGCACTGGGGCAGCTTGTGCAATGCCTGATGCAGACACACAGCGTATCCACGCCGGTGATACCGGGCATTGCGATACGCGAACTGCTGCGCCAGCTGCCGCTCCGGCTGGCGACGTCACTCAATCCGCAATGCTGGCGTGCCGTCCTGCTCGGGGGCAATGCCGAACAGCATCGGCTCGTGTCCCGGCAGTTGAGTGTGCTGACGGTGAATTCACCTACGCGCCCTGAGTACCGCTGCGTAGGCGGTGAAACCTGTATTCCCCATCCCAGCGATGACAGTGCCGTTCTGCTGTTTATTCCCCTGGGCGACCCACAGCAGCTGGCCGCACTTCGCGCGCTGGCGCTGATCTGTGAGCCGCGCTTTTATCAGCGCTACCGGGTAGAACAGCCGATCGGCTACGTCGTCAGTTGCCGCTACCATCGCAGTACGGATAGTGATGGTCTTCTCTTTGCGCTTCAGTCACCGGATTGTCCGGCATCGACCCTGATCCAATTCTGCGAAGACTTTCTGCGTGACATAGCGATCTACATTGCCCAGCAGGCAATCGATCCGCTCAAAACGCCGCTTTTGCAGGTGAAAGAAGATGCACGTGGAGTGGCGTTACGCCAGGCGAATGGGTTGCCAAACCTGGAGGCGGAGAAGATAGCCGCACTCACTGAGGGAGAGGTGAAGCAGTTACAGCAACAGTTACTGACCGATCGGCACCGCTGGCAGATCCTGTATGCTAAAGGTAAGAATTAGAATAATCACACATTGATATTGCTGAATAATTTTGATTGTTTACGCCAAATCTGTTCACTTTTACTTCCTGCTTATATGGCTCAGACTCAAGGTGATGTCATAAAATAAGGAAGTAAAAGTGAAGAATGTAAAACGTTTCACGCTGCCACTGCTCGCAGCTGCTGCACTGTATGTTCCGGTTTCTCAGGCTGAAGCCATGCATTATCAACTCGACCCGCAACATACCTCTGTTGTGGTAAGTTGGGAGCACTTCGGCTTCTCCCATCCGACTGCTGACATTCCAGACACGACAGGTTCTCTGGTTTTTGACAGCAGCAAGCCTGAGCAGTCGCGCGTTGACGTCACGTTACCGGTTAGCAAAATCGACAGCCATGTTCCTGCCCTGACCAAGGAATTCAAAGGCGCGGAGTATTTCGACGTGGCGAAGTATCCCACTGCAACCTTCCGCAGCACCAAAGTTATTGCCAAAGGCGATAACAAATTTGATGTTGAAGGGAACCTCACTCTGAAAGGCATTACCAAACCTGTGACGCTGCATGCCACGCTGAATAAGCAGGGTGAGCATCCGATGGTCAAGAAGCAGGCGATTGGTTTTGACGCCACCGGTACCATTAAGCGTTCTGACTTCAAACTGGACAAATATGTCCCAGCAGTCAGTGATGACGTGACACTGACTATTTCTACGGAAGCTTACGCCAAGTAAATTCCGTTACTTTTCAGGCCCGGCACCCAGGTGTCGGGCTTTTTTTTTGCAGCAGATTACGCCGCCGCCGGCCAGGCTAAGCGCCATTCGTCGTCCTTCCACTCACCCCTCGGCATCCTTTCGCCCTGCGACAGTACGCGCAAAAAAATGCATCTCATCATGGTGTTCCTGCGGATTCACCACGCCATCGTCTGTTTCGGAAATAACAGATAGCCTGCCGAACCTAAAAAAATGAGGTCAGAATCACAAATTCACATCGAGATTTTATTGGCAACGGCGTAATGCCGTATTGACAGAAAAGTTATTCCGATCCCTATATTTAACCTGTTGTTTTATAACGTGAAGCTAATCGTCTTTCCTGAATCAGTAAATGTGATTTGTTTCACATAAATAAGCTGGTTCAAGGGGCTGTCAATATATTGCCTGCATAAATTCCTCTCGTTTTTGTGATCTCACTTGCAAATACCAGGCTGATATCCCGAAACAATAGCTTCAGACGCATTAAGCCAGAAGGATGTCAGGATGAGAATCGGAATGGTCATTAGCGGCGGCGACGTCACCGGCATTAATAATTTCATTTTCCAGATAGCCAGGATGACGCAGGCGGAGATGATATTATTTAACGGCGGCATTCCAGGCTTGCTGGATAATGTCTGCCAGGAAATTTCTCAGCGCGATTTAGTGGATTTTTCCATTACCTCTCTTCCGGTAATGCAGTCAGGCCGAACCGCGCGAAAATTAATTCGTAGCGAATATGAAACGATCGCCCGGCAGTTAAAAGCATTACGCATCGACGTATTAATTCTGGCTGGAGGCGACGGATCGCTGCAATTTCTGCATACGCTCAGTGAATTTGGTGTGAACTGTTTTGGCATCGGCATGACGATTGACAACGATGTCTACGGCAGTGATTACACGGTGGGCTTTTCCACCGCCTGTGAGCAGGTTTTAAAAGAGGTGGCAAAGCTCAGAAACACCGGTCGGGCATTAACGGGCCGGGTATTTATGGTGGAACTGCTCGGCGGCTACTGTGGCGAATTGACGCTCCAGTCAGCGCTCAAATCCAACGCCGACTTTGCACTGATCCCGGAATGCCAGATCCCCACAAACGTGCTGGCAGAACGCATCACTCAGCGCCTCAGCGAACAAAACAGCGTGGTAATCCTCTGCTCAGAAGGTTACACACGGGAATATTCACCGGGCTTTCAGGGGGCGATTGACACATTAATTAAGCAGCTTGAACCGTTGATCGGCGTGCGCATTCGCAAAACGATCGTCGGCTATGGACTGCGAAATGGCGATCCCACCTGTGAGGAAATTTATCAGGGCACCATTATGGCAAGTGAAGTGGTTCGTTGTATTCAATCCGGAATGCGCAATAAAGCCGTGATTATTAACGGCAGTAATAAGCCTATTCCGATTGACTTAATAAGCATGAAAAAACGCCTGGTCGATACAGAAGGGCATCATTATAAACTCGCTAAACAACTGCATATATTGTGAGGAGAAAACATGCTGAAAATTTTATGTGTCTGTGGTTGTGGTCTGGGGTCAAGTTTCGCTATCGAAATGAGTGCGAAAGCCGTTTTAAAAAAACTGGAGATTGACGCCGACATCGATCACACCACGATTTCAGAAGCTAACGCATTTAAATCCGACATGATCCTGACGCAAAAAGCCTTTGCGGATGTCTTAAATGCCGACGCCACACCAGAACAGATTAAACGCGTAATTATATTAAATAAACTCACCGATAAAGCTGAAATTGAGCAAAAAATCGTGGCTTTCTTAAAAGAGCGTAATGTGAAGGTTGCTAATCATGAATAGTGTAATTAATTTTCTGGTTAAAGACTTACTGGGGCAGGCATCCATTCTGATCGCGTTTATTGCGCTAATCGGACTGGTCCTGCAAAAAAAATCTGCCGGCAAGGTGGTAGAAGGCACGTTTAAAACCCTGTTGGGGTTCTTGATCATGATGGCCGGCATCAACATCATCGTGGGCGCGCTGACCTTCCTTAACAGCATCTTCACCCATGGTTTTGGGATGCAGGGCTACATCACCGACGTGGCGGCGATTGCCGGACTGGCAAACCGCGAGTTGGGATCGGAAGTGGCCATGACGCTGCTGGTGATCTTCATCGTCAACATCATCATTGCCCGCCTGACACCGTTTAAATACATCTTCCTGACCGGCCAGGCGCTACTGTGGATGGCCACCATTGGCGCGGTTATCGGCTATAAAGCCGGCCTCACCGGATTACCGCTCATTTTAACCGGCGGTATTTTTGGTGGCGTGATGGCGGTCGTGATGCCAGCGCTGGCGCAGCCGGTGGTGCGTCGTATCACCGACTCGGACGATGTCGCGCTCGGTCACTTCTGCACCATTGGTTACCTTCTCACTGCGGCAGTGGCGAAGGTGGTCGGAAAAGGCTCACGCTCGACGGAAGACTTAAAGCTGCCCGATAACTTTAAGTTTCTGCAGGACACCTATCTGTCCATGGCGGTGGTGATGGTGCCGATGTACCTGATTCCTGCCGTGGCGGCAGGCCCGGCTTTTATCGCCCAGTACAGCAGCGGCACCAACTACCTGATGTATGCCTTTATGCAATCCATCCAGTTTGTGGCAGGCGTGTTTGTGCTCTACAGCGGCGTGCGACTGCTGCTGAACGAACTGGTGCCGGCTTTCCGCGGTATTGCCATGCGGCTGGTGCCGGATGCGAAACCCGCCCTCGACTGTCCCGTTATGTTCCCTTATGCGCCAAACGCGGTCATTGTCGGCTTTCTCGCGACAACGCTGGGCTCTGTGGTGGGGATGCTGGTTTTCCCGATGTTTGGTCTGGCGATGATTCTGCCCGGTCTGCTGACTAACTTTTTTGCCGGCGGAACGGCAGGCGTGTTCGGTAACGCGCTGGGCGGACGACGCGGGGCGATGATCGGCGGATTCGTCCACGGCCTGTTTATCACCTTCCTGCCCGCTATTCTGGTGCCGATGCTGGAAAGCTATGGCTTTACCGGCGTGACCTTCAGCGATTCCGACGTCATCAGTACCGGCCTGGTGCTGGGACATGCTTTCCAGAATAACTGGCTGTTCGTTGCCGTGTTCATTGCTTTTGTTACCGCTATCGCCTGGTTTGTTAACGGAAAATCCACTAAACCCCGTGAGGAAAACGTGCATGAAACTTTATAACTTTACCGAATTGCTGAAAATTGCCAAAGAACGCCAATTTAAAGCGGTAGGGTCATTTAATTTACACTGCCTGGAAATGTTACCGGCTTTTTTTAAAGCCGCCGAAAATACCAACAGCCCATTAATGATTCAAATTTCAACCGGTACAGCGAAATATTTGGGACATGAATTACTGGTGGATGCAATTAAATCGCTGTCAAAGAGTAAAAATATTCCGACCTGTTTGCACCTGGATCACTGTTCCGATTTAGACGCGATTCAGACGGCAATTCAGGCCGGGTTCAGTTCGGTCATGTATGACGGGTCACATTTACCGCTTGATGAGAATATTGCCAATACCCGCAGGGTGATTGATATGGCCCGCCCCGTAAATGTCTCTGTGGAAGCGGAGCTGGGCGCAATTGGCGGCTCTGAAGACGGGAAATGTGTGGAAATGAGCGATATTGCGTTCACCACGGTAGAGGATGCCAAACGTTTTGTGAATGAAACCGGCGTGGATATGCTGGCCATTTCCATCGGCACGGTTCACGGGCTCTACACCGGCAAAGCCCATATTCAGCATCAACGGCTGGCGGAGATTACGGCTGCCACGGCTACGCCGCTGGTTCTGCACGGTGGTACCGGGGTCAGTGACGAGGACATGCGCCTGGCGGTGGGCAGCGGTATCGAAAAAGTGAACGTGGGAACGGAAATGAATGTGCAGTGGGTCGCCCAATGCAAGGCAACGTTTGAAAAAGGCAAAGTTAACGACAGCGTGCGTAATTTCCTCGTGCCTGCGAATAATGCAGTGACCAATGTATTAGTAGAAAAAATGCAGCTGTTCCGTTAAGCACTTTTATTATCCCGACGTGAATAAACCTGAAGTGCCCTGGCGCTTTTCGGGGCAGGAGACGCTATGTTTGGATTCATGAAAAAGAAAGTGGAAAATACGGCCTCAGAGGATGCAGAACGCGATCGTCAGGCAGAGCAGGTCAGTCAAAAAATAACGGCGCTGGAAGCAAAGCTGGCAGCGAATTCAGGCGACACTGAAACGCAAAAACAATTAATGCTGGAATATAACCGTGCATTATCATTGTTTGCGAAAAGTCGCCTTTACCGGGATGACATTGATCCTCTTTTTGTGAAAATTGATGAATTACGCAATCTGGTGCGTAAATCAGTTTAAGGAGCAGTAATGACCATTAAACAGTTATTACAGGAAGCCAATGCTGTTCAGGTAGGTATTGCCGCCAGGGACTGGCAGCAGGTTATCGCCATGGCGGCCAGGCCGCTGGTGGAGGGCGGCTATATTCAGGCCTCTTATCCTCAGGCGGTGATCGAGAATACGCTGACTCACGGTGCCTATTACGTGTTTGAAGAAGGTATCGCCATCCCGCATGCCCGCCCGGAAACGGGCGTTATTCGCGACTGCTTCAGCATGGTCCTGCTTTCGGAGCCGGTCTCGTTTGACGGCAGCGACAAGGCGGATATTGTGATCATGTTTGGCGCCCGTGACAGTAATGCCCACATAGAAGAGGGGATTCGCGCGATTGTCACCCTGCTAGAGGATGAAGAAACGTTGGTCAGGTTACGTCAGGCCAGCAGCGTCGCGGAAGTGATGGAGATCCTATGACCAGTGAAACTGTCATCAAGCGGGTGGTGTTGGTTAACGGCATTCCCGCCTCAGGCAAAAGCACGCTGGCCCGTGCGCTGTCACGGCGTTTTTCCCTGCCGGTTCTCACGCTGGACAGCCTGAAGGAGCCTTTTATGTCCAGCTTTGCGCCGGTCGACCGCCAGCGTAACCGGCAGTTGGGCTGTGCAGCGTACCAGGCTATCTGGAACATTGTCGCTCAGTCGCCGGCTGATTGCGTCTTCCTGATCGATGCATGGTTTGGGTTTCAGCCCAAAAGCGTACTGGAGCAGGGATTAAAGCGGGCTGGCGTGAGCGAGGTGCTGGAGGTCTGGATGCAGATAGCGCCGGACGCCGCCGTCGCGCGCTATCAGTCACGGCTCACGCAGCGCATGCCGGGCCATCCGGGCGCCGAGTACCTTCCCGAGCTGCGTCGCCTGGCGGAGGAGGCGCAGCCGATGGCGCTGGGGCCGCTGTTGAAAGTCAATGCCAGTGCCATTGACGAGCACGCGGTGGGCCAGTGGCTGGCTCAACATCTGAGGTGGGCAGGCTATACTGCTTCTGTTGAGGATGAAACAGAGGAAGAGCAGCATGCCACAGCCACCCTATCTGCAAGCGGGCGAGAGCGTCGTGCTTTATGATGGCGTATGTAAACTCTGTACGGGCTGGGTGCGTTTTCTGCTGCGCCATCGGCTGGCGCGGCAGGTTCGTTTTGCGTCCGTGCAAAGTGAACAGGGCAAAGGGCTGCTGAAATGGGCCGGCCTGCCCGAGGATAATATCAATACGATCGTCTACATCCGTAACGATGGTCATTGGCTGCGTGCCCAGGCGGTGCTGCGGGTGATGCAGCAGTTACCGCTGCCGTGGCGGGCGCTGAGCGTCCTGCGCGCGTTTCCCGACCCCATTAGTAATTTTTTCTACAACGGTATCGCGCTCAACCGCTACAGGCTGTTTGGGCGCCATACCCTGGAACAGGCGATTACGGCCGATTATCCGGGGCGTTTTCTCTCATCGCCGCCTGACAGCGGTGCGAATCAGGTTAAATCAGCAATAATGTGAATTAAAACCGTCATTTTTCTTCAGATTTACTAATATTTTACAGGCAGGTTTACGGCGTGATGGAAAAGTAATGCGCTGTGCTTGAGCTGTAATATTATTCAAAATGGAGAAAAACATGCGCAATACCTCTGGACGTTCGGCCGTCGCCGTGACGCTGTATGCTCTTCTGGAGCCTGTACCGCTTGGCTTTTTCGTGGCGGCCTGGCTGTTCGATATCATCTATATGAAAACCTTTATCATTCTCTGGTCAATCAGTGCCAGCTGGTTAATCGCCATTGGCCTTGTGATTGCCATCCTGCCCAGAATAATTAGTCTGATTTATATGTTTCGCGGCAGCACTGCGCCAGAGAAAACCCATTTCTGGCTCTCTCTGGTCGCCATCATTCTGGCCATTGCCAATGCCTTTATTCACAGCCGTGATGCGTATGCCGTGGTGCCAACGGCGGCGATTCTGTCGACCCTGGTCGTGATACTGCTGCTGCTGGCGAACGTGCAACTTGCGCTACGTCAACGTACTGCTTAAGGAGAAGCCATAATGAAAATGCCGCAACAATCCCTTATTGCGCTGACGATGATGGCCCTGCTGGCGGGTTGTGATACCGGGGCGACAATCGATCCGCAAAAGCAAATCGGTGCCAATCCCGAGTTACCGGAAGCCAAAAACTTTATGGTGCCGCCCATGCAGGTACCGGAAGGCGCACCCTGGAAGAACGGTGAAAAGCCAACGGTGGCGCAGGGGCTGAAAATTGAAAAGATTGCCGACCATCTTCAGCATCCACGTCAGGTTTATGTTCTGCCGAATAACGACATCCTGATCGCCGAATCGAACGGCATGCCAAAACCGACCACCAAGCCCAAAGAGCTGATCACCGGGCTGGTCAAAAATGCCTCGGGCAAAGGGGGCAAGGGCGGCAACCGCATCACGCTGCTGCGCAACGTAAACGGTAAATGGGAACAGCATCGCTTTATTGAAAACCTGAGTGCCCCCTTTGGTATGCAGCTGGTGGGGAACACGCTGTACGTGGCTAACGCAGACAGTCTGGTGAAATTCCCCTACAGCGAAGGGCAAACCGAAATTCGCACCGCGCCCCAGTGGGTCACCGAGTTACCTGGCGGGCCCATTAATCACCACTGGACGAAAGCGCTGTTGGCCAGCCCGGACGGCAGCAAGCTCTATGTCGGCGTCGGTTCCAACAGCAACATTACCGAGAACGGCATTGGTGCCGAATATCGCCGCGCCGCGATTCTGGAAGTGGACGCCGCCAGCGGCGCCAGCCGGATCTACGCCAGCGGGCTGCGTAATCCCACCGGCCTTGACTGGGAACCCCAGACGAAGCAGCTATGGGCGGTGATTAATGAGCGTGATGAAATCGGCTCTGACCTGGTGCCTGATTACCTGACCTCGGTTAAAGAGAACGGCTTCTATGGCTGGCCTTACAGCTATTTCGGCCAGCATGTTGACGTGCGGGCGCAGCCACAGCGGCCGGACCTGGTTGAAAAGGCGATTAAGCCTGACTATGCGCTGAGTTCGCATGTCGCACCGCTCGGACTGCTGTTCTATGGCGCTGAGAACATGCCACAGTATCGCGGTGGCGCATTTATCAGTGAGCACGGCAGTTGGAACCGCAAACCCCTCAACGGTTACAAAGTGATTTGGGTGAAGTTTGAGAACGGCAAACCGGTAGGGCAACCGCAAACCGTGGTATCCGGCTTCTTAACCCAAGACGAGAAACAGGTGCGTGGCTTACCGGTCGGTCTGGCCAGCGACAAACAGGGCGGTCTGATCATTGCGGATGACGCCGGTGATACGATCTGGCGCGTCAGTTCGGCGAACTAAGGCTAAACTGCAGGCACAAAAAAAGGATTTGGCATTACGCCAAATCCTTTTTTTATGTGTTCGTTGCCCGGCGGGTAACCGGATGGCGAACGAGGTGCTCAGCACTCTCCACAAATTGATTGTAAAGAGGGCTGCGCAAGACTTCAAGTTTGGCGAAAATACTGTATATTTATACATGTGTTGAGTGTTGGGTATCGCCGAAGGGTTAACTGATTGCTTCCAGGGGAGCTCGGTAATGCAAATCCCGGCAGGTAACAGGTGGTGCTGACCTGTGGCTTAAACCCCGAGTGCCGCTCAGCCCTCTCCACAAAGTTGTGCTCAGGCACCTGGCGGGTAACGGTAAGGCCCTGGTTGCTGAACAGCGCGCTCCTGTTGCGGGAGAAGGAAAGTGATGGAACTGACGAAGCTGATTCTGGAAATCATCCGGATCATCTTGCAGATCATCGTTGCCCTTATGCAACTGACCGGTCATGCAAATTAACCGGAACTTTGACCAAGGCGGAGCTAACCACTCCGCCTTTTTCGTTGTCAATTGCCTGTCATCTTTCCCGGCTACAGTGGCGCGGCAATCGGGTGCCTGAAAGGCACAACTTATCCAGACATCAGACCAGTTCCGGGAGCTTTTTCATGTCACTTGCCATTGTCAAACCCGCCAAACTCCAGCAGACCGAAATTGACGCCAGCGTACGTATGCGCGAAACCCAGATTGGCTCACAGTGTGAAATTCTGGCGCACAGTTACCTTGAATACAGCACCCTTGGCGACTTCTCTTACGTCGGTGAACACTGCTGCATCGCTGACAGCGCAATAGGCCGCTTCACCGCCATTGCCAATCAGGTACGCATCGGTGCACCTAACCATCCGATGGATCGGGCGTCGCAACACCGCTTTACCTATTGTCCGGAGTATTACGATGCTACGGCCACGCGCGACCACGGTTTTTTCAGCGCCCGCCGCGAAGACCGGGTGATCATTGGCAACGATGTCTGGATAGGTCATGGCGTGATTGTCCTGCCCGGCGTGACGGTAGGCGATGGTGCGGTGCTGGCGGCAGGTGCGGTGGTGACCAAAGATGTGGCGCCCTATACCGTCGTGGGTGGCGTGCCGGCTAAACCGATCCGCGTGCGTTTTCATCCGGCGATTGCAATCCGGCTACAGCAGATTGCCTGGTGGAACTGGCCGCTGGAAAAAATCATGGCTAACCTGGCCGATTTTCAGTCAGGGGATATTGAGCAGTTTTGTGCCAGACATGGCTGAGCGCATTTGCACAAAAGAGTAACGGTGGCTTACGCCACCGTCAGATGTGCGGGTTATCGCTTAGCGCGTGCTTCCTGCACCTTGCTGGCGATACGATCGCCAATGGTTTGGTCGATGTTGCGCCAGTACTGAAACGCTCGCGAAAGCACCGGCTCTTCAACCCCGTTCAGCAGATGACCGCTAACGTTGTTGACCAGCCTGTCGCGCGCGGCATCATCCATTACCTTGTTGATCAGGGTATTTGCCTGGCCCACGTCGTCATCGTCCTGACGCAGTGAGTAAGGGGCACGAACCATGTCGCCGCTGGCTGACCAGACCGAGTCGGTGGGATAGCGGTCGCCATCTGCCACCGGGCCGCCTTTGCTGTTGGGGGCGTAAACCGGGTCGGATACCGGATTCATCCGCATCGCCCCGTCTTTGCTGTAGCTGTTCACCGGCGACTGCGGGGCATTAACCGGGATCTGTTTATAGTTCACTCCAAGCCGTGCGCGATGGGCGTCCGCATAGGCAAACACGCGACCAATCAGCATCTTATCCGGGCTGAGCCCGATGCCGGGGACCAGATTATTCGGTTCAAATGCGGCTTGTTCAATCTGCGCATGGTTGTCCGTCGGGTTGCGGTTCAGCGTCAGCTTGCCAACTTTGATCAGTGGATAATCACTGTGCGGCCACACCTTGGTCAAATCGAAAGGATTGAAACGATAGCTGTCAGCCTCAGCAAACGGCATGATCTGCATGTACAGGGTCCAGCTCGGGAATTGGCCGTTTTTGATCGACATAAACAGGTCACGCGTATGGTAATCGCCATCTTCGCCTGCCAGTTTATCGGCTTGCTCCTGCGTCAGGTATTCAATGCCCTGGTCGGTGTGGAAATGGTATTTCACCCAGAACTTTTCACCCTGTTCATTGACCCACATATAAGTGTGGCTGGAATACCCATTCATATGACGCCAGTTTTTAGGAATCCCACGGTCGCCCATTAGCCAGGTGACCTGATGCGAGGATTCGGGTGACAGCGTCCAGAAATCCCACTGCATATCATTGTCACGCAGATTGTTATCGGCGCGGCGCTTTTGCGAGCGAATGAAGTGCTGAAACTTCATGGGATCGCGAATAAAGAACACCGGTGTATTGTTGCCCACCATGTCGTAATTGCCTTCGCGGGTATAAAACTTAATGGAAAATCCGCGCGGATCGCGCCAGGTATCCGGGCTGCCGCGCTCGCCAGCCACCGTTGAAAAACGCATCACCACGTCAGTTTTCGTGCCCGGCTGAAAAACGTTGGCTTTGGTGTAGCGACTCACATCTTCAGTCACCTCAAAAAAGCCAAATGCGCCGCTTCCTTTCGCATGGGGCTGCCGCTCGGGAATGCGTTCCCGGTTGAAGTTGGCCATCTGCTCAATCAGGTAATGGTCGTGAAGCACCAGGGGGCCATCGGGACCGACGGAAAGGGAATGCTCATCGCTGGCCACCGGAATACCGGCATCGGTTGTGGTGGGTTTACGCTCATCATGACTCATCGAAATAGTCTCCATTTTTATAAGGGTAATGCATGGAGTAAGCGTAGTGCATATCTGGCCATTGCATCGGCTAATCCTCCCGGGTTTTCACATTTACTGCTGCCGGCCATGGCTGACCTGGCGCAGTCGTCCACGTTTTACTGGCTTCTCCCGCAGATCGTTGCCCGCGCTGATTAATCCGTGACCGCTCTCGCATTTTGGTTATTTCAGCGGCAACAAGGATTGCGTGTTCAAGCGAGAAGTGTAAATTCTAATATAACTTCACAGTTAGTTGTGAAAAAGGAAAGTACATTACAACCCTGTTACTAAGGATTGAGCCTCATGTCAGATTTAAAGTTTGCTACTCGTCTTAACTCCTTTGCTTCGGGGGCACATCTCTACTGGCCAGATTTGCAGGGCAAGCCCTCTGTACTGCAAATGGTGGCGCGCGCAGGCAAGGTTAAAGGCTTAACGCATTTGGATCTCAACTATCCCCAGCACCTCACCAGTGACAGTAAAACGCTGCGCCAGGCTATTGAGGATGCCGGGCTGGCGGTCAACGGCATGCAGATGCGGTGGGATGCACCGCAGTTCAAAATTGGCGCATTTACCCATCCGGATCCAAAAATTCGCCGTGAGGCGATTGACCTGACCAAGCGGGGAATCGATACCGGACGGGAATTTGGCTCCCGCTTAATGACGTTATGGATGGGTCAGGACGGTTTCGACTACTGCTTCCAGGTCGATTACAAAAAAATCTGGGAAGACGCCGTCAGCGCGGTGCGTGAAATCGCCGACTACGCGCCGGACGTGGATGTGAGCATTGAATACAAACCCAACGAGCCGCGTGCCTACAGCATTTTTCCCAACGTGACCACCTGCCTGCTGGCCGTCGAAGAGGCCGGAAGCCCGAACCTCGGCATCACGCTGGATTTTGCCCATGTCCTGTTCGCCAATGAAATTCCTGCCTGGGCGGCGGCCATGGTGGCGCGTCGTTCCCGGCTGCTGGGGCTGGATTTAAACGACGGCTGGGGCAAACGTGACGACGGACTGATGGCGGCATCGGTTAATCCGCGCGCCACGTTGGAGTTTCTGTGGCAGATGCAGCGTGATGGTTATCAGGGCGCCTACTATTTTGACACCTTCCCGGATGCCAGCGGACTGGATCCAGTACGTGAAGCCGAAACCAACATTGCCACCGTGACGCGATTACTCAAGCTTTGCGACCAGCTTAATGATAATCCGGCGCTGGCAGAGGCGATCAGCCGTCAGGATGCGGTCGCCTCACAGCAAATCGTCAACGACATTATGCTGGCGCGTTAACACACGACGCCGGCTGCAGAACAGCAATTTCTTACCCTACAAACGCAGAATAAAAGGCTGAAAAAATGAAAAAACGTTTACTCGCCGTTATCGCTTCGTCGCTCTTGTGTGCCAGCGTTTATGCTGCCGATCTGGCACCGCTTAAGTCCGATACGGAACAGGACCGCACCGACTGGTCAACGCTCGACAGTCGCTATGGCGCGATGCCGAAAGTCGATAAATCGCTCAAAATCGGTGGCGTATCCAAAACCCTGACCAATGAATACTGGCGTTTGCTGGGCGAGGGCTACCAGAACGCCGCCAAAAAATATGGCATCACCGTTGCTTATCAGGCCGCGGCAAATGAAGACGATCAACTGGGCCAGTTGTCGATTGCCGAAACCATGATTTCTCAGGGCTATAACGGCCTGCTGGTCTCTCCGCAAACCGACATTAACCTTGAGCCTGCACTGGAAAGCGCCAACAGTAAAAAAATCCCGGTTGTGAACGTCAATGACGCGGTGATGCCGAATGCGGAACACTACGTCGGTAATGTCCAGAAAGACAACGGCGTGCGCGTAGCGAAATGGTTTATTGAGCACCATCCGCAGGGCGGCAAGGTTGCGGTGATCGAAGGACAGCCTGGCGTCTATGCTGCCAGTCAGCGCACCAGCGGCTTTAAAGAAACGCTCAAGGCCAACGGCAAATTCAATGTGGTGGCCAGCGTACCGGCTAACTGGAGTCGTGAGCAGGCCTTTAATGCGGCGAGCACTATCCTGCAACAGCATCCTGACCTGATCGGTTTTTATGCCAATAACGACACGATGGCGCTGGGCGTGGTGGAAGCGGTACGCGCCATGGACAAAGCCAAACAGGTGGCCGTATTCGGAACCGATGGGATCTCCGATGCCTATGCCTCCATCAAGCGCGGCGAACTGACCGGTACCGTGGACAGCTTCCCGGTGCTGACGGGTGAAGTGGCGATGGATGTGATGCTGCGCTTGATTAACGGCCAGAAAATCTCACGCGTGGTGTCCACACCGCAGGCGCTCATCACCAAAGAGAATGCGGATGCGTTTTCCACTCAAGACATGGAAAAGCTGCGTCAACTGTTAGCTAAACAGTAAGCCTGGCGGAGAGCGTATGGAACAGTATCGTTTAATGATGCGCGGCATCAACAAAACCTACGGCAGCGCCGCAGCTTTACAAAATGTCGACTTTTTTGTGAAGCCCGGTGAAGTGCATGCCTTGATCGGTGAGAATGGCGCGGGCAAATCTACGCTGCTAAACATTCTCTCCGGCGTGCGCGGCGCGGACAGTGGCGAAATCAGCGTCAACGGCCAGACGGTGCAGATGAAAAGCCCACTCAGCGCGCGTCATGCGGGGATCGCGATGATCCATCAGGAACTGCAGCATGTTCCTGAGCTCTCGGTCGCGCAGAATATGTTTCTGGGCCGCCCACTGACCAAAGCAAAAGGCTGGTGGGTGGATAAAAAAGCCCAGCTGTCGCGTGCCGCGCTGATTCTGAAACGGCTCGATCCGACGATCGATCCCAACAGCCCGATTAAACATCTTAAGGTTTCGCAGCAGCAGATTGTCGAAATAGCCCGTGCGTTGCTGGATGACGCCAAAATCATCGCGATGGATGAGCCGACTTCCAGTCTGACGCCGCGCGAGTTTGACCGGCTGGCTGAACTGATCGCCGACCTCAAATCGCTGGGCGTCTCTTTAATCTATGTATCACATAAGATGAACGAGATTTTCAGAGTCTGTGACCGGGCGACGATCATGCGCGATGGCAAACAGGTTGGGGTGGTGAACATCTGCGATGAAGATGAAGAAAGCATCGTGGCTAAAATGGTCGGGCGCAAAATAGAACGGCTCGATCACAACGCCTTTGTCACCGCTCAGGAAGTATTACGCGTCGAAAATCTGGCGCGTGGCAATGAAATATCGCCCGCTAATTTTAGCGTCAACGCCGGGGAAGTGTTGGGCATTGCGGGGCTGGTCGGCGCAGGACGTACCGAGTTGCTTAAGCTGATTGCCGGTATCGACAGGCGCAGCAGCGGCACGGTGAAGGTCAATGGGTATTCCGTTCCAAACCATAATATCAGCGCGGCCATAAAAGCGGGGATTGGTCTGGTGCCGGAAGATCGTAAAAAAGAGGGGATCATTAAAGCCCGCCCGGTGAAAATGAATATGGCGCTGCCGTCCATGCGTCAGTTCACCCTGGGCGGCGTAATCAATAAGCAGCGGTTAAACAGGGCAGCACATGAGGTGATGAGCGATCTTAAACTGCGCCCCATGGATATTGAGAAAACCATCGGTACGCTCAGTGGCGGTAATCAACAAAAAGTCATTATCGGACGCTGGGTAGCCGCTGACGCAAAAGTCTTTTTATTCGATGAACCCACGCGCGGCATTGATATTGGTGCCAAGTCAGAAATCTATAATTTAATTGAACGACTGGCGAAGGCAGGTAAAGCCATTATTGTTGTCTCATCGGAAATGACGGAAATCATTCGTATCTCCGATCGTGTACTGGTGATGCGTGAAGGGAAAATAACCAAAGAGTTAAAGGGCGAGGCTATCACCGAAGACAATATTGCCCGTTTTGCCATTAAAGATGTTGAAACTGCCTGATCTCATACCTGTATATAAAGGCGATAACCATGACGACTGAAACGAACATGCAGCCGGTGAGCCGCGCCTCTCCGCTGTTAAAATTTAATCTGCGCGATGCCGGCACGTTAATTGGATTACTGATTATTGTGGTGACATTTTCTTTTCTGTCGCCGGTATTTTTTACCGTTCCGAATCTGCTCAATATTCTGCAGCAGTCCTCCATTAATGCCTTAATTGCGCTGGGCATGACGCTGGTGATCATTTCAGGCGGAATTGATTTATCGGTTGGGCCAACGGCTGCGCTCTCTGCCGTGTTGGGCGCCACGCTGATGGTGTCTGGCGTGCCGGTGCCGCTGGCCATCATGGCCACGCTTTGCGTCGGCGCAGTCAGCGGGATATTTAGCGGGACGCTTATCGCTTATGCCGGGCTGCAACCCTTTATCGTCACGCTGGGTGGCCTGTCGCTGTTTCGTGCTATTGCGCTGATCTCCACCGGCGGTAATCCCGTATTCGGTATTCCCATGTCGTTCCGTAGCCTGATCAACAGCACGGTGTTCGGCGTGCCCACGCCGATCGTCGTGGTCGCCGTGATTGCGCTGTGCCTCTGGACGGTCATGAATAAAACCCCGCTGGGAGAGTACATTCTGGCGATTGGCGGTAATGAAGAAGCGGCCCGCGTGGCAGGTGTGCCGGTTAAACGCACCAAAGTCACGGTTTACGTGATCTCTGGCATGCTGGCCTCTCTGGCGTCGCTGATTCTGATTGGCCGTCTGGGTGCGGCGGAACCCACCATCGGCAACCTGTGGGAGCTGGATGCCATTGCGGCCGCTGCCATCGGCGGTGCGTCACTGATGGGCGGCAAAGGCAGTATCTTTGGCACCCTGATTGGCGTGATTATTCTCGGGGCGTTACGTAACGGCCTGACCTTGCTTAATATTCAGGCGTTTTATCAATTGCTCGCTACGGGTCTTATTATTATCATAGCGATGTTGATTGACCGAGCGACCCGAGGCAAGTAATGAAGCAAGATCCGCGAGCCATTGGCGCTCAAATTCGTATGCGATTACCCCAACTGACGCCGTTAGAACGGCGAGTCATTGAGGCAATCATTGCCAGAACGGATATCACCGAACACACGTCTTTAAAAGAGATTGCGCAGGAAAACGGCGTATCGGAAGCCATGATAGTTAAGATCACTAAAAAGCTTAACTTCACGGGGTTCAGGAATTTCAGAAGCAGTTTAATTTATTATAACGCCTCTGAAGTGGCAGGTTTACATGCGGAAATTGAGCCCGATGATTCATCGGAACAATTACTGGCAAAAGTCTTCAGAACATCTATTCAGGCTATTGAAGAAACGTTGTCGATTTTAGATGTATCTGAATTTAACCGCGCAGCAGATATTATTTTTAAAGCGCGTCATATTGATCTTTATGCGGTAGGGGGATCGGCCACGGTTGCCCGCGATCTCTCCCACAAGATGCTGAAGATCGGCATTAAGTCCACTGCCTACGATGACGCCCATATTATGCTGATGTCTGCCGCCGTGTTATCTGACGATGATGTCGTGATTGCGATTAGTCACTCCGGTGCGACGCGTGCTGTTAACGATCCGGTTAAATTAGCCGGACGTAACGGTGCCAGAGTGATTGTGATTACGAATTACGCCGAGTCGCCTATTGCGCGTCATGCGCATGTGGTACTTAATTCAACTTCTCAGGGATCGCATCTGTTAGGTGAAAATGCCGCATCACGAATTGCCCAGCTGAATATACTGGATGCGCTGTTCGTGGCCATCGCGAAAAAGGATTTAACGCGTGCGGAGAAAAACCTGATGAAAACCCAGCATGCGGTTCAGGATCTGCGGGAATTCTGAGCATGAGTAAAATTGCAGTTACCGGCAGTCTTCACTACGACATTATGCTGGATGCGCATCATCGGCCTGAAAAAGGCGAAACGGTTATGGGAACCGCCTGCCACTACAAGTTTGGGGGCAAGGGCGGCAATCAGGCGATAGCGGCCGCAAAAGCAGGTGCAGATGTCCGTTTTATTGGTGCGGTAGGGGCCGATGAACAGGGCGCGTTTTTGCTGAAAACGCTGCGCCAGGCAGGGGTGAATACCGACGCGGTCACGAGGATTGACGATATTGCGTCTGGCATGAGCGTTGCCATTACCGATGCTGAAGGCGATTACGGCGCGGTGGTGGTGTCCAACGCCAATCAACATATCGCTGCCGAGCCGTTCATGCAGGCCGGTTTCTGGCAGGATGTGTCCATGCTGGTGCTGCAGAATGAGGTGCCGGAAGCCATTAATCTGGTCGCGGCGCAGGCGGCGCGGCAGCAGCAGATTCCGGTGTGCATTAATGCGGCACCGGCCCGGCCACTCTCTCCCGAATTCGCGCGCTGCATTGATTTGCTGGTGGTGAATGGGGTTGAAGCCCGGGATATGACTGGCATCGCGGTGACCGATCTGGCCTCAGCCAGGCAGGCTGCAGCAGAGCTGGCACTGCGTTTCGACCGCGTGGTGGTGACTGCCGGAGAGCACGGCGTGGCCTTCAGTGAAGCAGGGGAAACGCAGGCTTTTCCTGCCCGTCAGGTCACGCTGGTCAGCACCCATGGCGCGGGCGACTGCTTCATGGGCGTGCTGTGTCAGGCGCTTAACGCTGGCGATAAACTCGCGGGCGCGGTCGCTAAAGCCAACAATGCGGCGGCAGATCACGTTTCCCGCCCGGCCTGATAAAAAAAATGCAACGTCAGTGACGTTGCATTTTGCCAGCCAGAGCGGGATTACGAGGCCACTTTAACGACCGTTTTCCCAAAGTTTTTGCCGTTCAGCATATCAATAAAGGCTTTAGGGGCATTTTCCAGGCCCTCAATGACGTGCTCGCGATATTGAATTTTCTTGCTCTCCACCAGCGGGGTCATGGCTTTCAGGAACTCCGGATAGCGATCGCCGTAGTCCTGGAAAATAATGAAACCCTGCATGCGAATACGGCGTTTCAAAATGCCTGCCATAATCAGCGAGGTTCTGTCCGGACCGGCAGGCAGCTCTTTCTGGCTGTAGGCGGAAACCAGCCCACAGACCGGCACGCGCGCGGCAGTGTTCAACAGCGGGAACACGGCATCGAACACTTTACCGCCCACGTTTTCGAAATAGATATCAATCCCGTCCGGGCAGGCGTTTTTCAGCTGCTCTTCGAAATCCTGACTGTGGTGATCGATACAGGCATCGAACCCCAGATTTTCAACGGCATGGCGGCATTTCTCTTCACCACCAGCCACGCCGACCACGCGGCAGCCTTTCATTTTACCTAACTGGCCCACGGTGGCGCCCACAGGACCCGTTGCGGCGGCAACCACAAGGGTTTCACCTTCTTTCGGCTGACCGATATCCATTAACCCCATATAGGCCGTAAAGCCGGGCATACCGAGAATACCCAGCGCCCAGGAAGGATGGGGCAGATCGTTATCAAGGCGGGCAACATCGTCACCTCTGGAAACGGCATATTCCTCCCAGCCGCTCTGTGAAAGCACCCAGTCGCCTTCTTTAAACTCACCGTTTTTTGATGCGACGACCTGACAGACCGTACCGCCCACCATCGGCTGATCCAGCTCTGCCGGTGGCGCGTAAGATTTTCCCTCGTCCATGCGTCCACGCATGTAAGGGTCGAGTGACAAATAAATCGTCCGCAGTAAGATCTCGCCCTCTTTGATCTCAGGCGTTGGCTGCGCAACATAACGGAAATTATCTTCCGTTGGTTCACCCTGTGGGCGTGAAGCCAAAAGCCAGGCGTGATTTGTTGTCGATTGTTCAGTCATAGTGTCGTCCTTTGCATGGGCAAACCGCTGAGGCTTGCCGGGAATGAATGGCTAAAGTGTAGATGAGTGAAAAAAGCATGCTTAACCCTGCTGGCTGTTAACCTGCCGGCGGGAAAGGGTCAGAAGGGCGCGCCACTAAGCGCAGCGCCTCTTTTACGGGGCATTCGGATTGCTCTGAATCCACGGCGCGGAGGCGGTGGTGCGAGTGCACTGCGCCGGTTGGCGGCTGTTTTTGCATGAGATGATGGCGGCCGTCATCGAACGCATCCTTTGCAGGATTGTCTTTCGCGTGTGCCGGGGTGAATGATCAGCGACAGCGGCGAGAGCAGGGGATCTGCAGCGCCACAACTTTCGTGGCGCTGGCGGAAAGCTTAACTGAACCTTTCCGGGCGGAAAGCGGCAAGCATAGGATGTTTCGCACCGTGGAGCATTTCTTCCGTAAGAAGCTCGCCCAGGATCAGCGCCAGGGTTGCGCCTGAATGGGTGAAGGCGACAAAACATCCCGGTACTTTCTCTAATTCGCCCACCACGGGTTCTCCATCACCCGGAACAGGCTTCAGCCCGATTTTCCAGCTTCTGGCTTCGAGCGATGCGCCATCGCCAATCAGTTTCCCCGCCTCCGTCATTAACTCACGGATAACCGATTGATCAATACTGTACTGACCATCGGCATGTGCAACGATATCCTCTTCGTACCAGTCATGATCGACCGCCAGCGTGTTTCCCGGATTAGGCCGTATTGCTGCACGTGGGGTGTTCATCACCACCTGCAGCGCATGATCCTGTGCGGTGCTGGTGACCAGCATGGAGACAGGGGACGCGTTTGGAATACGCACCCCGAGCGGGGCAATGACCTCTGGTGTCCAGGGGCCGCAGGCGACGAGCACCTGGTCTGCATGGAATTCGCCCCGTTTCTCGCTGCGTACGCCCGTCGCCCGTCCGGCGGCCGTCAGCACGCTTGCTTTTCCCGCGTGCTCGATAACTTCGCCTCCTGATGCCTTGAATGCCTCAATGAGATGGTCCATAAGATGGGGCAGACTGACCCAACCTTCACCGGGATTAGCAATGGCTACGCTGGCGAGCGCGGTGCTGTTCACCTGAGGATCAACCTGATTCACTGTGGTTCGATCGAGAAGATGAGATGCGTAGCCATGCGCTTTTTCATAATCATGGCGTGCTTTTGTCCCGGCATCATCGTCTGCAGCCCAGAACAGCGCGCCATCGAAACGCAACCAGTCGCGATCGGGATAGCGCGCAAACAGGGTCCGGTATCGATCAATACCGGCCATTCTTAACGCATGATAAGGTTGCGAACGTTCACCGGCAGAGTTGAGCCAGGACAGTGAACGTCCCGAGGCACCTGAACAGAGTTCGGCTTCGGTGACCAGCGTGACGTTGGCCCCGGCGCTGACCAGTTGCCATGCCGCAGATACACCCAGGATACCGCCGCCCAGCACAACAACGCGTTTGACCTCAGATTTTTCAGTCATCATTGATTCCTTCTGTTAAACGTTTCGCCAGTCAGGCCAAACGTACGTGGTTTTGCCGATGGAGTTGATCGATAAGCTTCAGTACCGCAAGCGCCTCATCCGTCTCAACAGGCAGAGGGCCGCCATGTAAAAGTGCCCGGGCAAGCAGCTGATAAAATGCAGGATAGTTACCGCGTTGCATGACAACGGCATCGCTTTCGCCCGCTGTGCCTGCTCTGGCAGATTTTTCGGGCGGCGTAACGCCGTACTGGCTGTCAGTTGGTGACATGCCCGCGGCAAGCTGGGGTTCCTGATTATCCAGCCCCCAGTGGGTAAAACCGCGTTTGCTGCCCAGCAGATGGAAGCGCGGCGCATTCAGTGCGGCCTGACCATTCATCCACAACCGTGAACGTACGCCGTTTTTATGCAGTAAGGAGACAAAGCAATCTTCATCGCTGTCCGACTGCTGACCTGAATAGCGGGCCAGCTCGGCACTGGCTTCCTGTACGGGGCCAAATAACTGCATGGCCTGGTCAATCAGATGACTGCCCAGATCCAGCAGCAGGCCGCCACCTTGTTCAAGTGAAACGCTGTCACGCCAGTTACCAAAGCCTTCAGGTCGCCACCACTCAAAGCGTGACTCAAAACTTCTAACCGTGCCAAATGCCGCTTCCTGCACCAGATGTTTAAGCGTCAGAAAATCCCCATCCCAGCGGCGATTGTGAAAGACCGTCAGTCGCGTATTGGCCTGTCGGGCGGCGGCAATCATTGCCTCTGCCGCCGCCGCGTCAGGTGCGAAGGGCTTGTCCACCACCAGATGCAGACCGCGGCGGATCGCCGCTAAAGCCTGATCGCGATGCTGGGCGGGAGGCGTGGCCAGCACAACAAGGTCCAGGGCGACTTCTCCGCTGTCGATAAGCTGCAGCAGTGAGGGCCAGTCCGGCACTATTCTTGCCTGCGGATAGCGCTGCTGTGCCGCTGCCACGCGTTGGGGATCCTGGCTGACGATGACCTCAAGCTGGTAATCTGCATTATGCGAAATCAGCGGGGCGTGAAAAACACTCCCCGCAATACCAAAACCCACCAGCGCCGTGCGAACGGGGCCTGAAACGTGATGATGTGCCATCAGAGCACCTCCGATAAAAAACGCTGTAAACGTGCAGACTGCGGACGTTCGAACAGTTGCTCGGGCGTGCCGGCTTCGACAATTTCGCCTTCATCCATAAACACCACCTGATCGGCAACCCGACGGGCAAATCCCATTTCATGGGTGACTACCACCATCGTCATGCCGCGCTGGCAGAGTTCGGCCATTAACGTCAGGACGCCTTTCACCAGCTCCGGATCGAGCGCCGAGGTTGCTTCATCAAACAGCATCACTTCGGGCTCCATCGCCAATGCACGCGCGATAGCCACACGTTGTTGCTGACCACCGGAAAGGTCGCGGGGGCGATGATCGGTACGTTGCGCTAATCCCACTTCGGCCAGACGTTGCAGGGCAATAGCCTGTGCCTCCGCTTTAGAGCGGCCTTGTACTTTCCAGGGGGCCAGCGCCACGTTTTCCAGCGCGCTGTGATCGGGAAACAGGTTAAAGTGTTGAAACACCATGCCGATGCGTAAACGCAGTGCATCGGGTTTGTCCTTTAATACCGAACGGCCGGCAAGCAACACATCGCCGCTCTTGGGTTCGTGCAGCCGGTTAATGCCCCGCAGCAAGGTTGACTTTCCCGACCCGGAAGGGCCGATGATGCAGGTGGTGGTGCCGGGCGCGACGGTTAACGACACATTGCGTAGCACTTCAATCGGGCCATAAGCCAGGGTTAGGTTACGCAGCTCAAGGCTGGCACCATGAAAAGCAGAAGACGTTGCCATATCAGTGTCCTTGTCCGCTGGTCAGCGAGGCCGTGGGTGCCACCGCCCGTTTCACATCGACTTCATCAATTTCCTTCAGACCACTCTGAGGAGCTGAAGCACGTCGGCGTCCGGTGCGGTAACGAACATCAATATGGTTTACCGCATGGGTGAGTGGCACGGTAATCACCAAATAAAACAGGCCAGCCAGCATCAGGGGAGAAAGATTACCGCTCAGTACTGCCGCGTCCTGACCAACCCTGAACAGCTCTCGCTGACTGCTCATCAGCCCCAGTAAATAGACCAGTGAAGAGTCTTTGATGATGGCGATAAACTGGTTAACGATGGCGGGCAGTACGCGCCGAATCCCCTGTGGAATGATCACCAGCCGCATTGCCCGGCCATAACTCATCCCCAGCGCCCGACAGGCTTCCATCTGTCCCTGTTCGATGCTCTGAATGCCTGAACGAAAGATTTCGCCCATATAGGCACTTGCGATCAGGCTCAGCGCAAAGATGCCGAGTGGATAAGGCGTGGGGCCGAACAGCTGATAACTGAAACGCGCAAGCCCCTGACCAATAAGTAAAATGGTGAGGATAGAGGGCAAGCCGCGAAACAAATCGGTATAAAGCCGGGCCGGTACGCGCAGCCAGCGCGACGGTGAGATCCCCATCAGCGCCAGGATCAGACCAAACAAGGTGCCAAGCAGCGTGGCCGCGACTGAGATGATAAGGGTATTTACCAGACCCGTTGCCAGCAGCTGCGGCAGAACGTCCATCATCGCAGGGATATCGAAGAAGGTACGCGAAAGAATAGTGATCAGATCCATAGCCGACTCTCTGTTGCGGGTGACAGGCCGAGCCCATCACCGGATGCATTCACACGCACAGGATGCGCGGGGATTATTGATGCTGAGGCAGATACTGTTTTGGCATCGGCGAACCCGGGAACCACTTCTCATAAAGCTGCTTCCAGGTGCCATCCTGCATTGCGTCTTTAATGGCTTTATCCAGAGCCGCTTTGAAGGCGGGTTTGTTTTTCGCAATCGCCACGCCAGCAGGCGCATCAAAAGAGGGGATGTCAGCGGCGGTCACCAGGGAAAAGCGCGTGGCATAATCTTTGGCGGCCTCGTAATCCAGGAACATGGCGTCAAGCGTGCCGTTATTGAGCGCAGATACGGCAGCGTTGTTATCGGGAAAGCGAACCAGATCGGTTTGTGTAAAGTGCTGCAGTGCATAGCTTTCCTGCAGCGTTCCCTGAATGACGCCGAGGCGCTTGTGGGCCAGCGTCTCAACGTTTTTCACGCCGGAATCCTTACGCGTTAACACCGTCAGGTAACCCGCCAGATAACCTGTTGAGAAATCGACCGTCTTTTCACGGGCGGGCGTGATGCCAATTGCGGCTACGCCTGCGTCATATTGCCCGTTGGCAACGGCAGGGAGGATGGCCGAGAAATCCTGTCCGACAAAGTCCACTTTATCGATACCGATCCGATGGGCGACATTTCTAAAAAATTCGACGTCAAATCCAGTGAAGTTGCCGTTTTTATCAGTAAAGGTATAGGGCTTAGCATCCCCCAGGCTGGCGACTCGCAGCTGTCCCGGTTCGATCAGGCCATAGGGATTATTATCACTTGCCGCGTGGGCGCTGAAGCTGGCTAAGAGCGTTAACGCCATGCCGAACAGGGCTGCGGGTAGAGGGGGAAAACGTTTATGCGATGTCATAAAGCTCTTCCAATTTTGCAGGTGAAACTTCAGAGTCCACTCAGTCGGTCACGTTATTTTGAGACCGGTCTCAGTGAGGGGCGAAATAAGACCGGTACATGTTGTGAGACCGGTCTCAAGTGGATACAATGATATTAAGCACACGCGTTAAACAGCGTCAATTCAGATGTTATCAACTTGTGATTCGAATTTATTATGACAACAAAAAAGCACCCGTTACGGGGAGCGACGGTAGCGGATGTCGCACGTCAGGCAGGCGTTTCAAAAGCCCAGGCAGCGCGAGCCTTAGGGGGCTACGGTTCCGTCAGCGAGGAGGTGCAAACCCGCGTGACCCAGGCGGCTGAAACGCTGGGCTACCGGCCAAACGAGCTGGCGCGCAGTATGAATACCGGGCGTTCAAACACGATTGGGGTCATCGTGGGCGATATCGAAAACCCCCATTTTGGCCTGGCGTTACGCGGTATGGCCGACGTTGCACGCCAGGCGGGTTTTCATTTGCTTCTGAGTAACAGCGACGAAACCGTGGAAGAGGAGCGGGAAGCCGTACGTGTGATGCTGGATAAACGTGTCGATGGGATCATCGTGGCCCCCTGTAGCTCCCTGGCCCATGACAACGACCATCTTAAGCAGGTACTGGCAGAAGGGCGTGCACTGATGACGTTTGACCGCTCAGTAGAGGGGCTGGAGGTGGAAACTATTCAGGCAAACTTTTTGACCGTGGCGAAAGAGGCCACGCAATTGCTACTGAACGCCGGTCACCAGCGTATTGCTTATCTTTCGAGTATGCGCATCGCTACAGCTTACTCCCACAGCGTGCCGCTGGGGCCGACGCCCGTCGCGCAACGTGTAAAAGGAATGATCGATGCGCATCATGAAGCCGGAAAAGTTCTTGATCCGGCGTTGGTTCGCCTGAATGCCATTAACAACGACGGTATTGAGCAACTATTAACGGAGCTGTTCGCCCTTCCTGAACCGCCCAGCGCGTTGATTGCTTCTGACAATCTTATCGCCATGGGAATATTGCGCGGCTTGGCAAAGCGCGGGCTGCGCGTGCCAGAGGATATCTCCTTCGTCATGTATGATGATTTTCCCTGGACGGAACTGATGACGCCCGCACTTACGGTCGTGGCTCAGCCCGTTTATGAGATGGGCAGGGAAGCTGCGCGTAGATTGATTTGCCACATTCGACAGCAACCCGCCGGAGCACTACCTGTATTTGAAAGCTGGATGGTCGTGAGAGGCTCCATTGGTAAAAAACGGGCCGCTGACTGATTTGTACGCCGGTCAAGAACAAGCCGCGCGCTGATACCGCCAGGCCGTGACCTGGCGGTTATCATTAAAAACTGCACGCCCCTGGGGCGGTTTATCGCGTGATTTACCTCAACACCGGCGCCTGGCACAAACGCATCGTTATTCCTCGCCGGTGTTGCCGCTTTCCCGACGCGGTCAGGCCTGAATCAGAGTGGCGAATAGCCACAGCGTGCAGAAAGCACTGCGGGAGCCTCGCTTATCTTCTGGCCCAGGCTCGCCAGTAAGCCCTCTCCAGCGTCGCTGCTCAGGACGCTGGTGCAATACCGGCAATAGCCTGCCCCGGTTTTGACTTCACGGCCTGCCTGACCTGTTCGGCCATAGCGATATTTCCTGTTCGATCACGCAAAATGCCGATCTCACCTTGGGGTTTTCCTGGGGCAAAATGCCGTGCGGGCGCGGTCTTCATCATTGATTTCGCGAATAATACGACAAGGGTTGCCTGCAGCAAGTACGCCTGACGGAATATCTTTGACCAAGATGCTTCCCGCCCCGATGACAACGTCATTGCCGATGGTAATGCCCGGAACAATGCTGACACCTGCGCCGATCCAGACATTATTGCCGATGGTCACGGGAAGCGCATATTCAAGTCCCTGATTACGGCGTTCAGAATCCAGAGGATGGCCTGCGGTATAAATACCGACGTTTGGGGCGAGAAAAACATTATCCCCGATCACCACGTCCGCCCCATCAAGAATAACAAGATGATGGTTAGCATAAAAATTGTCGCCAACCCTGATGTTAGCGCCATAGTCACAGTAGAAAGGCGGTTCAATAACAGGGTTGTTGCCGCACTTTTTAAGAAGCCGCTGCAGAATAGACAGGCGCGCTTCCTTATTGTCGGGTCGACTCAGGTTATAGTCATAACAGAGTGCCTTAGCCTGATCCCGGAGATGAAGAATGCGCTCATCGTGAGTGGCATCGTAGAGATCACCATCAGGTACACAGGTTACATCGTTCATCGGCTTCCTTATCATTTTTTTGAAGATCGTTGTCCAGAAGACAGTGTATTCGATTTTTATTGCCTCAGGGACGAAAGGGCTACCCTGGCAGCACCAATGATATAACGTTGCACCGCAACGTTTTTAAAATCTGCATGTTATGCCCCATCCATAATCTATTGTGCGAAAATCATTTCGTTAAATCCCCGCGCATTTATCGGTATTTCATTCAAAGAAATCATTTAATCATTAACAACGTCATGCCTTACGTTTGAGATGCTGATACTCATGGGCAGGGGGAAATGCAGGCCTGAACAGCCGTTTCCACTTCGACGTATGAAGCGTAGCGACTTCGTGTCGCGACGCTGCGGGAGACCTGTGTCATTATGGGCGTGAAGGGCACGGATGCAGAGCACCTTGCCGCCTGCCATCAAGCCGATAAGACATAAAAGCGTTGTTATTTCAGCGAGTCATCTTCAATAGTTTAGGACAAAAAAGGAGCGAGAAATGCAGTCAGTGCATCTTATGGGAGAAGGCTATGAACCTCATGTCGTTCAGGAAGGGGGCAAACTGGTCTACTCACTCCCTGTCGATTCGGGATTTATCACCTATGAATTTGCATTTGAGATTAAGCGGGAAGATCTTGATGTCCTGCTGACTGATAATTACCGACGCGCCGTTCTCGAAATTACTGCGCATACAGTGCTTCAGCATTCGACGCTAAAAGGAAATGACCGCTTAACCCAGCGCGATTTCGATAACCTCGTTGCCGACACGCTTCACTCAACACCCGAATTCCTGCAGAGCTTTATCTCTCAGATCAGTCATGATCACCATATTGGTATTGAAGGTTATGCACAAAACATCATGGCGCGACGTTCTTTGGCAAAATAACGATGTTGAGCACCGGGAATGCAGGCTTTATGATCCGTTCAGCATGGTCATCAAATACCGTTAGTGGACAGAGAACGATACCGGACAGCAGGTGGCACGCATCCTGCTGAAATAATATCGCTTTTGTTCACGGGCTTTTAATCAGAAGCCATGCTGCCAATGGCCTCAAGCCCCACTCGCTGTCCGTAAGAAAGCTCCAGCGTATTGCCATCAGGATCAGCGAAGAAAACGTAATAGCCCACAGGATCACCCGCATTTTCAGGCTCTTTACGCAAAACACCTTCAGCGCGCGCCATTTTAATTTTCTTATCCATTTCTTCCCGGCTGGCACATGCCACGCCGAGATGCCCAAAGTGACCTAAGGGCGTGTCTGTGACCTTGTCTGACTGAACCAAAACCAGCGCAAATGGACGGCTGTGATCACTGAGCCATGCCACTTTACGTGCATCCGGAACGTTGGGTTCGCGACGGTGGACAACAACCATACCGGCATAGCGTTCATAAAAAGCAATGCTCTTATCTAAGTCTCTGACAGCGAATGCCACGTGCGTAAAACCAACATCGACTATTTTCATATACCCAATCCGCCCAATGCGTAGCAAAACATGCATTCTAAAAGCTCAGGTTAAGTTTAGGTCAAGCTTAAAGACCGGTTTGAGCCGCTGAAAACGTCGAATGGAACAAACTGCGTCCTGTTATGGTGCCGTTGCGGAAGCATCATCCCTGTAAAGGGTTATTCAACCCACCTCCAACACCGCCCCTTCTTCAACACGCGGGTCTGATATGAAACAGAACCTGTGCAGGAATTTACGTCGATTGTTGCCGCCATTTCCTGACGTGGTCAATCAGGGCGCGAAGCTTTGGGGCCATATTGCGACGCTGAGGGAAATACAGATAGAAGCCTGGAAATGTTGGCAGAAAGTCATCAAGTACGGATACAAGCTCACCGCTCTCAATATAGGGCCTGAACGTTTCCTGAGTGGCCAGTGTGATGCCTCCGCCGGTTAGAGCCAGCCTCAACATCAGACGCAGATCATTAGTGGTAATTTGCGGCTCAATCGCAAGGTCGAACGCGCTTCCGTTCTCTTCAAATGGCCAGCGATAAGGCGGAATATCCGGGGACTGGCGCCAGCCGATACACTGGTGATGTACAAGATCGCGCGGATGAACAGGCAGGCCGTTGGCAGTGAAGTAGGAAGGGGATGCGACCACCATTTCGCGTTGCTCACCGGTCAGGGGAACCGCAATCATGTCTTTTTCAATGACTTCTCCAAGCCTTACGCCGGCATCGTAACCTGCAGCCACGATATCAAACTCTTCGTCCGTCACAACAATATCGAGCGTCACGGCCGGATTGGCCGCTGCAAACGAAGCGATCAACGGACCTGACAGGAATTCTTCCGCTATTGATGTCACCGCGATTCTGAGAAGTCCACGTGGCGCAGGGTCAGAAACGATCTCTTCGAACGCAGCGTTAATTCCGGTTAAAGGTAATGACAGCGATTTATGCAGTCGTTCTCCCGCTTCCGTTAAATTAACCGCGCGGGTGGTGCGCATGACAAGCATCGTCCCGAAAGTATCTTCAAGCCGTCTTATTCCCTGACTGACCGCCGAACGAGTCACACCCAGCCGTGCGGCGGCTTTACTGAAATTACCTTCTTCTGCTACCGCGATAAAAACGGGCAAAAGGTTAAGATCGATTTTCATTGTTTAATGCTGCTAACCACTGAGTACATTGAAAGCAGGATACCTGAACTTATCGTAACGTCCTATTCTCTCTCCGAACCCATTTGAAGGAGAACGTTATGAATAAGGTTATATTAATTACCGGCGCATCCAGTGGTATTGGGGAAGGTATTGCCAGAGAGTTAGGGGCGACAGGCGCGAAGGTGTTACTGGGAGCACGCAGACTGGCGCGTATTGAAGCCATTGCAGCGGAAATCTGCAGCGCAGGCGGTATCGCGCAAGCACATTTGTTGGATGTCACAGACCGGGTATCTATGGCCGACTTTGTTCAGGCCGCGCTGGATAACTGGGGCAGGGTTGATGTTCTCATCAATAATGCGGGCGTTATGCCGCTTTCACCGCTTGCAGCCGGAAAACAGGACGAATGGGAACGCATCATTGACGTCAATATCAAGGGCGTGCTGTGGGGGATTGGTGCCGTACTTCCGTTGATGGAAGCGCAGGGTTCCGGACAGATAATCAATATTGGCTCGATTGGCGCCCTTTCTGTCGTACCCACCGCCGCGGTCTACTGTGCTTCCAAGTTCGCCGTACGGGCTATTTCTGATGGCCTACGGCAGGAAAGCTCAAAAATCCGCGTGACCTGTGTCAATCCTGGGGTGGTAGAAAGTGAACTGGCGTCGACGATTACCCATGCGGAAACGATGGCGGCAATGGACGCTTACCGTTCTGTTGCCCTTAAACCCGCGGATATTGCCCGTGCCGTAAGGCACATTATTGAAGCGCCTGAAAACGTTGACACAACAGAAATAACCATCAGACCCACAGCGTCGCCAAACTGAAGCCTGAGGTTAACTGTCATGTGCACTTTTCATTCAATACCTCGGGAGCAACATTTACAGGGTAACGTTCTGTCTGTTATCTGACGCTGTGGATGCTGGGTGTTAAGCACATCTCTGTTATCAACAGGCATGTATCAGCATGAACGCATCTCAAAAAATGCGGCCTTCAGTAAAGACAGGGATCTCAATATTTATTTGTCACGAAACGCATTGTGCAGAAGTCGCCACATATGATGAGCTGCGGGCGTAAAGCGCCTGTCCGAGTTCCGTAGCAGGTGACACTGGGCGCTACTGGCGATCGGGTGGTCGAGTGGAACGGCGACAAGCGCGCCCTGGCGAATAGGATCGGCAGCGGCGTAGGCCGTCATAAATGAGACGCCGAGCCCTGCCTGGCTGAGGTGCATGGCGGTGGAGAAGAGGTTGCATCGGTAGGCCGGGTGAAATTGCAAACCCTGGCTTTTGAACATCGCATTCATGTGCCGCTGCAGGCCGAAGTTCTCCGTCAGGGCAATAAGCGGGTGAGCGGTCAACTCTTCAATGGTAATGCTGGCACGATTGGCAATGGGGTGCTGCGGCGCGACGACGGCACAAATCGGCCCCCACTGAAAGCTGTGGCGCTTGAGTTCCGGTGTGCCGATCGGGCCAAAGGCCAGCGCCATATCCGCTTCGCCGCTCACGATATCGTTCATCATCTCCTGCATGCTGCCCACGACAATATCGACAAACACCTGCGGGTAATACTGGGCAAACTCACGCATGACGCCCTCAATAAACGCCGTGATCAATCCGCCGCCGATGCGCACCGAAATCGTCCCGCCGCGCATATGGCGCAGATCTTTAAGCTGACTCTCCAGCTTTTCGCGCCGCTGACGGCTGGTAAAATAATCCGCCGCCAGCAGGCGTCCCGCTTCGGTCAACACCACATTACGCCCGCGCCGTTCCAGCAGGGGAAGCTGCAGCGAACGTTCAAGTTGGGCAATCTGCCGGCTGACCACGGATGCGTTAACGCCGAGGATATCTGCCGCGCGGCGAATGCCGCCCTGGTTGCCGACTTCATACAGATAACCCACCTGTTTATCCTGGAACATCTGCCACACTTCCTCGTTACTGTTGACCAGAGAGCAACAATAACATCATTTGATGGCTATTTATCAAGCCGTTTAAATAGTGATAATCAAATTAATGGCCAGGCGTTGAGAGAGCGTAAATAAAAAAGTAAAAGTGCTCTTATTGCACCAAAAATGCGCCCCAAAAGGGTGAGGGAATACTTTGTTGCGATTCGAAGCAGGCGTAATGAAATAGCAATTCCCGGCAAAAAAATAAATTTCTTGCGAGTTTTAGCGAGGGGGTTTTATTGCGCCATTAATCTTAATAAAAGGCATTTATTTTACGACTGGGCTATTCAGGCATGGATCCTGCTTAGTATCAGGACTTTTCCCTTACAGATGTAAAGAGAGATGATATGAGCGAACCAAAAACACTGAATGAGCCAGAAAAAGAGGCCACAGAGGCTTGGAACGTCGGGCCTGGCGCGTGGATCTCACTGGTCATCGTGCTGCTTGTCTTTTCAGGCTTCTTTTTCAAGGTTGACGGCATGGCATGGCTGGGCGCGTTTGATTTCACCACGCTTGGCGGCGCGTTCGGCACCATGAAGACGCCGGAAACCAACACCTTTATCGGCAGCGGCGGCATCAGTGCCAAAGCGGGTTTCCTCTTCGCGCTTTCGCTGGTGCCGACGGTGATGCTGGCACTTGGCCTGCTGGAAATCTTCACCCATTATGGCGCGATCCGCGCAGCACATAAATTACTCACGCCGCTGTTAAAACCACTGCTCGGCCTTCCGGGTTATACCGGCCTTGCGCTGATTACCGACCTGCAAAGTACCGATGCCGGCGCGGCATTAACGAAAGAGCTCTATGACAGCAAAAAGATCACCCGCAAAGACGTGGTGATTATGGGATCCTGGCAATACTCCGGCGCCGGGTTGATTAATAACTATTTTTCTATCGGCTCGGCGATGTTCGCTTCACTCACCATCCCGATTATTATTCCGTTGGTTTTAATGTTTGTGCTTAAATTCGTTGGCGCAGCCGTGGTGCGACTGGCATTAAATACTGTTTATAAGCGAGATTTCGACAATGAGTAATCAGGCAAAAGTCTCCAGTAATCCGTTTGATATTTTCGTAATTGGTGCGCGCAAGGGTTTTAATATTGCCATTAATAATTTGATGCCGAATGTATTAATGGCCTACGTGATCGCCGAAATGCTTAATTTGTTAGGGGTGATGCAGATTATTGGCCACGTGTGCGCACCGCTGATGGGGCTATTCGGCCTGCCCGGTGAGGCGATCACCGTGTTGTTAACCGCCTGGCTCTCGTCATCTGCCGGAACCGGCGTTGCCATCAGCCTGCTGAGCAAAGGCCAGCTTGATATCGGGCAGATCACGATTCTTGCGCCCGCCATCTTTTTGATGGGTTCGCAACTCCAGTACATGGGGCGCCTGCTGGGCGTGGCCGATGTACCGAAAAAGTACTGGCCGCTACTGATGGCGGTCAGCATTCTCAATGCCGTAATCGCCATGTTGATTATGCGCGTTATTGCCTGAGCATTAAGGAGTAAGACGTGTCACCTACACTTGAGCACTTTAATTACCTGCACCAGATCCCGGAACTGGGGTTCGAAGAGTACAAGACGTCCGCCTACATCGCGGGCGTGCTGGAGGCGGCAGGCTACCAGGTCACGCGCCAGGTTAATAACACCACCGGTATTGTCGCGGTGCTGGACAGCGGTAAGCCCGGCCCGACCTTAGCGCTGCGCGCCGATATGGATGCGCTGGGGCATATCATTGACGGCAAACATGTGGCGCGCCACACCTGCGGGCACGATGGTCACTCCACCGTCGTATTGACCACGGCCCAGGAGGTGATGGCTGAGGAGCGAGTGAAAAAGGGCAGGCTGAAGCTGATTTTCCAGCCTGCTGAGGAGTTAGGCACCGGCGCGATAGCCCTGACCGAAGGCGGCGTGTTGGATGATGTTGATATGTTGCTTGGCTTTCATCTGCGCCCGCTGGAGGAGTGCCCGATGGGCCAGGCCGTGCCGGCAATGTACTACTCCGCGTCCGCCACGGTGGAAGTGATGTTTCATGGCAAAGCGGCGCACGCTGCGCGCCCGCACTTAGGCGTTAACGCGCTGGATGCCGCCGCCCATGCGGTGCAGGCGGTAAACGGCATTCATCTTGCGCCCTCGCTGACATGGAGCGCGAAAGCGACGCGTTTTCTCTGCGATGCGGGCGTGACCAACTCGATTCCTGATCGCGCGCAGGTGTGCTGGGATCTGCGCGCCGCAGAGAACGAAGCGATGGATAGCCTCAAACCTCAGGTAATACGCGCGATTGAGAGCAGCGCCGCCGCGTATGGTGCGCGCGCGGAAATTCGCATTCTGAAAGAGATGCCCGCCGCGATTATCCATGACGAGGCAACAGCGGTTATCACACGTGCTATCCGCAGTGTGTTTGGTGAAACCGGCCTTACCGCGGCTAAATCGACACCAGGCAGTGAAGATTTCTTCCACTATCTGCGTCTTCGGCCTCAAATCAAAGGCGGCTTCTGGGGACTGGGCGCCAACCTGACGCCCGGCCTGCATCATCCGGAGATGCATTTTGACCGCGATGCGCTGGCGCTGGGGGTGAAAGTGTTTAAGGCCTGTGTAGAGGATGTGCTGGGCTGACGATCAGCATTACAGTAACGTGCCGTGCTCGTCGGATATCAGTATTGCAGAAGACAGAGCCGACAATGCCGTCCGACGTTCGCGGCCATCATAGTGAAGCCGCTACGGGCATCCTTTTCAGGTGAGTGGCCCTGTGACTTGTACCCAAGCGTAAACGTTCCTTTTCGGCGGGCTTTGCTGTCTGCCGGGGAGGAGGGCACCGGTATCCGTCACCGTCACGGGGGGCCAATTTCACTCTCTTTAGCGATATCGGTTACCGGATGGGGCTGGTGGCACAGATGGCGACGAATGCCTAACCGAACGCCTCTGCCTGAAATGGCGAATCGGGTTGTTTTGTCGTGCGCCACAGGGTAAATACGGGACAAAGCGTCGGCTATGTTTTTGCTGCTTGTCGGCAAAACGCTGAAAAATCAGTGACCGATCCGGTTGCCGTACTCATCAATAACTTTTTCGCCATCCTCTTTCGTAAAGGCTCCCTTCTGTGGCTCAGGCAGAATGCCCAGAACGGCCTCAGACGGACGACAGAGCCTTGTGCCGAGCGGCGTCACGACTATCGGACGGTTGATGAGGACAGGATGAGCCAGCATAGCATCCAGCAGTTCATCATCATTGAACCGATCTTCGGCCAGCCCCAGATGTTCATACGGCTCTGTGTTTTTGCGCAGCAGATCGCGCACGCGGATCCCCATATCCGCTATCCGTTTTTTAAGCTCGTCGCGGGAGGGTGGCGTCTCCAGATATAAAATCACTGTTGGCTCCACGCCACTGTTGCGGATAAGCGCCAGGGCGTTACGCGACGTCCCACAGGCCGGGTTGTGGTAAATGATGATGTTAGTCATAAATGGCACTCCGTTACGGGGCTACGCTGGCGCAGTCACGTTGTAAAGGTTAAACAGAAAGACGCAGGGCCAGCGCCGCCAGCGTGACAAAAAGTACCGGCAGGGTCATCACAACGCCCACGCGGAAGTAGTTGCTCCAGCTGATGGTGATATTTTTCTGCGCCAGAACGTGTAGCCACAGCAGGGTCGCCAGGCTGCCGATGGGGGTGATTTTCGGACCAAGATCGCAACCGATGATATTGGCGTAAATCATCGCCTCTTTCACCACACCCTCAGCCGTGCTGCCATCAATGGAAAGGGCACCGACCAGGACGGTAGGCATGTTGTTCATCACCGATGACAGAAAGGCCGTCAGAAAACCGGTAGCGAATGTGGCTCCCCATACACCATGCTTTGCAAACCCGTTCAGGGCGGACGAGAGGTAATCCGTCAGTCCGGCGTTACGCAGGCCATAAACCACCAGATACATACCCAGCGAGAAGGTGACGATCTGCCAGGGCGCGCCTTTCAGGACTTTACGGGTATCAATCACCTGTCCTTTACGGGCAACCAGCCACAGAATAAATGCCGCGACCGCAGCAACCAGACTGACCGGAACGCCGAGCGGCTCCAGAGCAAAAAAACCGGTCAGCAACAGACACAGAACCAGCCATCCGGCTTTAAAGGTTCGCACGTCACGAATGGCTTCCCGTGGTACCTTTAGTTTTGCCATGTCATAGGCGACCGGGATGTCTTTACGGAAGAATAAGTGAAGCATAACCAGCGTGGCCGCCACGGATGCCATGTTGACCGGCATCATGACAGACGCATATTCGCTGAATCCCAGCTTAAAAAAGTCCGCCGTCACGATGTTAACCAGGTTCGACACGATGAGTGGCAGGCTGGATGTGTCAGCGATAAAACCTGCCGCCATCACAAACGCCAGCGTTGCGCCGGGGCTGAAGCCCAGTGCCAGCAGCATGGCAATGACAACAGGCGTCAGGATCAGTGCCGCCCCGTCATTGGCAAACAAGGCCGCCACTGCCGCACCCAGCAGAACACTATACGTGAACAGCAGCCTGCCTTTACCCCCACCCCATCGGGAAACGTGCAGGGCAGCCCACTCAAAAAAACCAGATTCATCGAGCAGCAGGCTGATGATAATCACCGCGATAAACGTGGCCGTCGCGTTCCAAACGATCTGCCAGACGGCCGTAATATCGCCGAAATGCACTACGCCCGTCAGCAGGGCCAGCACAGCCCCGATAACAGCACTCCAGCCAATACTCAGCCCTTTTGGCTGCCAGATAACCAGTACCAGTGTCAGGACGAATATAGCGCCTGCCAGAAACATACTTTTTCCTTTTAATACAAAGTCTGGTAAACAGGACGTAAGACAGCCCTGCAAACAGATATGAAAAATCATATGTGTTTGAGTAAATTTTTAAATGCAGACAGGCTTGCCGTTGGTGGTCGCGTTATTCCTTTCAGCCTGCTGGCTGAGTTGCAGGATGTCATCACGCTGACACAGGTAAGCCTGCTCGATCACCATAGCAGCCCATGCGGGCATGTGTGGTGACAACCGATAATGAATCCACTTGCCGTCACGCCTGTCAATAAGCAGACCACTTTCTCTGAGCAGTGCCAGATGCCGTGAAATTTTAGGCTGACTTTGCCTCAGGATTGACGTGAGTTCACAGACGCAAAGCTCGCCTTTTTCACGCAACAGCAGTACCAGAGTGAGGCGTGTTTCATCCGAAAAATTTTTGAAAAGCTGAAGAGGCTGAAGTTGAGGCATGCTGACTCCTGATTCCGAAACAGAAGACATTGTTGCTGTCTGTCTACGGCGAGTCAATAACATATTTGCTAATTCATATGTATTGACTCACTCATGGCTCATCTTCGGATATTCCGTCCAGGGTTTACCTGCACAGTAAAGCCAGGGATCATTTACGATTCGGTAAAGGGGATTAAATCATATTGCGTAAAGGCACGTTTTGCTAAAGAGAACGATCGTTTCCTAAAATACACTTCAACAGCTGATATCAAACCTACAACTTTATAAACAAGTAACAGTAAACCCTTAAATCGCGTTCCCAGAGCTGATATTGTACAAAAACGCCTCCAAGCCCGACGCCATGAGCGCCATTGCACGCTACTTCGACAGTGCGTCACTGCCTACTCAGCAGGAAACGCTGGGAAGCATTGCGTCAGAAATCCTTCGCGTAGGAAAAAGCCTGAACCGCACGGCCATTTGTAGCAAGCTTGTCCGTCGCCTGGAACTGGCAGGAAGTGCAGAAGAAGAGCAGCACTACTGTGAACTCCTTCGTATTTTATTCGGCCCTAAAGCCGGGAACTGATGCCCTACGACTGCCAGGCTGAACCCCAATACTCGTTTTTCCCACTCATCTCCCTCACGTTGACCGCTTTTGCCGCTGCATAATTCCTGAGGCATAATCTTACGCCGTCATTACGCACACGTTCAGAGCCGTGGCCTGGAGATATTCAGGGGAACGCTGAAACGCGCGCAGTGGTTACATCGAAAAGTGATACCCCCTGGTTATCATGTCTCAAAACCGGACATTTATATGCTGACGCCAGTTAACTCTCTGCTTACTGCGAAGCGTACCTGTTACTTCTGAGATTATTCACTGTTACCTGGCTCAAAGTACGGAGTAATCAGCATATGAGGAATAGCGAGAGAAGCGAGCGCAGCAAATAGCGATTTAATGTCTGCGTCACTAGAGGGGTACATGATACAGGTTGTCACGGCCGCCAGCAGAATTGCCGCTAAAAGCACCGGCCAGGTCGCATAAAGGTAACCTGTGTAATGAGCATAACCCAACTGAATTCGACGTAACCGGGTTTGCGGCAGGGCATGCAGAATTAAAAAACCCATGGAAAAGCCGACAAAAGGTGGAAGGATCAGCAAGGCCAGCGTTCCGGTAATGAGCCGCACATCGTGACGAATCAATCCGGTGATAACCAGGCTAAGGGTACAAAGTGCGCCCGCGTTAGCCATGAAAAACGTCACGGAACTGAGCAGTGAGGGTGTCAGTCCTGCCTGGTGAAGGATGATGTTGTATTCTCGCAGGTGGAAGAAGGCTGGGGTCGCTATCATGCTGACTCCTCTGGCAAGGCGCTCTGACATCCCTCCCTTTGGCGCATCCTCAAGGGCAAAATGCAGCGCAGATGCCAGCAAGAAACCGGGTAATGCCAGTGCCGGCGACCAGTGCCACCAGAACAGGCAAAGCAGGATGATCACGCCATAAGCCGCCAGGAATGGCAACTTACGCCCGCGTTTTACTATTGCCAGATCGCTGGCACCGTGTGCCATGCCAATCACACCTATTGCTACTATGGCAAACATTAACTGTACGCGCAGCGGACTGAAAGAGGCAGCCAGCGCTGCCCCCCACAGTCCTGTCCAGCTGGCAGTTTGCCGCAGACTCATACCCGCACAGCACCATCTGATGTGGAATGGCGCAGCGCTTTTTCAAGACTGGATGCAGCGTAAAAGGCGTAAAACACCTTGGCGATGATATCAAGAACCAGGAATGCCCATACGGACGCAGGGTCGGTGATGACTTTTAATCCTTCCGGACCGACAAGGAAAACGATAGGGTAGATAAACCAGACCACCGTCAGCAATGCGACGTTTTTGTTGTAAGCGACCGCCATCGCCCTGCCGCGCCCAGCGGCAATCGTACGCAGCGGTCCCCACAGGAGGTAAACCACGCCAAGAAACGCAGCACAGGACCAGAGATACCACACCCATTTTGCGGCGAACGTTGTCGCCAGTGCAGAGACCAGACCGGTAATAATCATCATCACATCCAGAATGATGATAGCCGTTAAAAAACCACCCATCTCACCCGGTTTACTCTGTTCATGAAAGGCGACCATAACCAGCCCCGCCAGTAATACAGGCGTAGTGACGGACCAGTCAGCATAGCGGGCGAGATAAACGATGCTGCCACTTTCGGTCGCCAGATTACCGAAACCAAATGCCATTGCCAGATAAGCGGTTGCCGCAATAAAAGGGACCGAGGCATGCATTAACGTATGATGCCGGAGGGGGAATATTTTTTTGCCTGAGGCATAAATCACCAATGACGCAAGTGCCATGACCGAAAACCCGATCAAAAATGCGGTTTGATCCATAATACTTTCTCCTTGCACAGACGCCCTCACAGGGCCGTTTGCGCTGCCATAAATTGAAATTGTTTTATATTCCGAATGAGAATATGCATAAAGTATATGACGTGCCGTTCAAATTGCTAATGATGCAACAGTGTGGACGGAAACTTCGGCGAAATACATTGAATAAGTGATTCTTTATTCGTCGAGTCCGGAGGGGTAAATGTAAAAATCTGTTTCACTAACTTTCATTTTTAACAATTTGTATCCAATAAAAAAATGGGACCATTTTATTTTTTCTTTTAATATTATGGGGTTAAATTGTTTTCTTGGTCTTGAGGAATTTGAAGGTAATTAATATGAAAGAGAAAGAATTATATTATTCGCTAGAGAAAATAAAACACTGTACTAAGTAAAGGACAAGGTTTCCAAACAGGTCAATGGCGCTGTGTTAATTGGCACTTTGTATAATAACAGGTCGTTACTACGTCGCTGGCGTGATTTTCTAAAAGAAACCAGCTGACTTAATATGGCGGTCGTGACCTACTCTCATTGATCAATACATCGCGATTTTAGTCATGTCCGCTTTTGACACAGAGCGGACATGAATTCAGTGCAATTTTGGCTGAGAGCAACCAGCGGGGTAGCTCTTAATGGAAATGTCTGCGTTTTCATTCACCCACTACATCACCATAAATTATGGGGATATCGTTTCTGATTTGCCCGGAAAATTTTTTGGTGGAAAATTTCAAACGCGACAAAGCTCGTTGGCACTTACTTTCCATTTGTCAACCTGAGCGGGATGTTCAAAAGAGTAATAGACGCGAGCATCCTCAGGCAGAATATTACGCAGTGCCTGCATACAATTGGCCTCGCAGGGCCGCAATTCAATATAGGCAGCCGTGATGGGTATTACATCATCGGTGGAATAGCGCTCGATGCGGTCTATCGCGGCAACTAGCGCCGCCATTTCGCCATGTAGCCTGACCCAGTTATGGGTATAGATTCCTGGTGGCATGCTTACCTGCATCCGACTGTTTCCGAACGCATAACGAATATTCCCCCGAAGCCTGTACTCGACTACTGCACAGCAAGACTCAGGACCGAAACCAGGTTGTTCCACTCGTTTCTTTTTGTCCTCCAGCGTGCGCCTGACAATCGGATAACCGGAATTGAGAGAGTATTCAGTTTTTATAAGTTGCATCAGAGACCCTTATACTTAACCATTATTAATAAATAATATGGAGTTCCGGCGCGAAATTCCATGTAAAAGGTCACTAAGGGGCCGGGAAAGTTAAGGTGTGCTTAATCAGAATTAGCGAGATTTAATCATCCTGCGTTTTCCTTCGGCTTTATCAGCACGATACCTGCCGCTCCGCATCTGTACTGGCCCACTTCATATCTGTCGTTCTGTCCAGCCAGTCCTTTATGGTTCGGGTCAGTGAGTATTCCGTCTGTAGTCATGACGGCTCAATCATCGGGTTTACCAGAGTCAGTGGAAATTTTACAGAGATGCGCTTTGTCGATGCCATCCCGCGGGAGAGAGCCACATTACTCCTGCAACAGGCCAGTCATGATCAGGGCGTTCATCAACTTGATGTTGATGAACAGAATCATCAGGCGGTTGCCTTTAACAAAAAGAAAGGCTTTATCGAGACGGGCCGCTTTGAGCCTGATGGTCAGGGAAGGCGCTGTGCGTCATTGCATAGGCAACGAGCGTGAATATCAGCCGCATTATCTGCTGCCACCAGCGCCTGCCATGCTTGTTGTGTGATCGAATAAAACAGGCTGGGCGGCGCATTATCCACATCATGAATCTCTTTAAGAAATCGCAACCCGGTTTTTTCCAGCACGCGGATAGAGGCTTGATGATGGCTTCTTACCCGGGCTGATATCGTATCCAACCCCAGTTCGCGAAAACCATACTCCAGCGCGAAGCGCGACAGCTCCGTAGCGTAGCCCTTACCCCATGCGCTGGTGGCAAACCGATAGCCAAGATTATGAATGGTTTCGTCACCGTGAATGCGAACGCTCAGGCCGCCGAAACCGATAAGGGTATCCGGTGCATCCTGGGTTGCTATCGCCCAGCTGTCATAGCCATAACGCTGGTACGATCGCAGTCTGTCGGCCAGCACCTTTTGCGCGTGAGCCAGGTCAGGATAAGGGCCTGCCGGGTTAAACGTATTGGTCGCGGGATCACCGTAAATCCTGAACAGATCCTTGTCATCGGAAGGGCGCATAGCTCTGAGCAATAAACGCGGGGTCTGAAGATGCACTATAAACCTCAGTGTAAGGCCATCTGAATGGCATATTATTAGCGCGTTTACCCGACGAGGAAAAGAGATGACGATTCAGCAATTGCGTATTGCCCGACCCGTTACTGATTTAGCCGAGAGCAGCGCAATGTACTGTTCGGGCCTGGGCCTGATGCCCATTGGGGAATTCACCGATCACGAGGGATTTAGTGGGGTGATGCTTGGCGACGAAACCCTGTCCTGGCATCTGGAATTTACCCACTGCCATCACCATCCCGTCAAACCGGCTTCAACAGCCGAGGATCTTCTGGTGCTGTATTTGCCCAGTGAAGCGGACTGGCAGCAACGCTGCCTCAGCCTGACCCGCGCAGGTTTTACGCGCGTAACATCGTTTAATCCCTACTGGGCGGAAAACGGCGCTACCTTCCAGGATCAAGACGGTTATCGTACGGTGCTTCAGCACGGCACCTGGCGATTGTAGTCCTCTTTTTCAGCCTCATCCCTTGAACCTGCCTGACGTCACAGGGGGCAAGTAGTGAGCGTGCGGTTAACGTGAGCGACTGACGCAAAACCACCAAATATGTGAGGCGGGCAAGGGCTTGGTGGCCGGGTAAACGCGTGGCATGATGAGGGACATCTTTCAGCGTAAGAGCCAACACGTGATCAATATTGCCTGCTTACATACCGCCGCCAGCAATATCGCCATTTTTGACGATGCTGCCCGTCAGCTTGAGCTGAACCATCTGCAGCTCAGCCATCTGGTCATGCCGCACCTGCTGGCTGAAGCTGAAGCCAGCGGCGGCCTGACCGCAGGACTGCACGAGCGGCTGATTGCTCTGTTACGGGATCTGCAACCGCACTTCGATGTCATTCTGATCACCTGCTCGACATTAGGGCCGGTTTCCGAAGCCTTTACCTCATCCCGACAACCCTGCGCTGTCTGGCGTACCGACGGCATGTTGGCAAAAGCCGTGCATCAGAGCGCAAAGAAAACGGTGGTGCTCTGTGCGGCAGAATCCACGCTTGGCGCAACGCGTGCGCTGTTCTGTACCGACGGGCAAACGCCGGAGATCCGCCTGATTCCCGAAGCCTGGCAACGCTTTAAAGCGGGAGATGGAGCGGGATATTTTCACTGCGTACGTACAGCGGTGGAACATGCCTGGCAGCAGGGCGCAGAGCGGGTGGTATTGGCACAGAGTTCGATGGCACCGGTTGCGCAGCAGTTTCCGCCTGAACGTCAGCCCCTGTCAGGTCCGCATCTGGCGCTGCTGCAGTGTCACCAGCAGGCTAACCGTTAAGGCCGCAACCGGGTTGCGGCCAGGGTCAGTTATTCGTCCTGCGTCAGCGTTCCTTTCGCGCCATGGGGTTCTGAGCGCAGATACTGCGGCGGTGCTTTGACATTGGCATTGAATTCGGCCGCGGCGTGCCATGGCCAGCGTGGGTTATACAACATGCCGCGCGCCAGGGCGACCAGGTCGGCTTCCTCCTGTTGCAAAATATCTTCAGCCTGCTGTGGCTCGGTAATTAAGCCTACCGCAATCACCGGAATGCCAATCTGCTGGCGGATGTCGCGTGCAAAAGGAACCTGGTAATTTGGCCCGACCTTAATCTGCTGTTGTTCCGACAGTCCGCCGCTGGATACGTGGATGTAGGCACAGTTCAGGGATTCAAGCTGCTTAGAGAAGGCAATGGACTGGCCGACATCCCATCCGCCTTCTACCCAGTCGCTGGCCGAAATACGCACCCCAACCGGAATCTCTGCGGGTACGGCTTCACGTACCGCATGAAACACTTCCAGGGGATAACGCATTCTGTTTTCCAGTGAGCCGCCGTATTCATCACTTCGCTTGTTGGATAAGGGAGAAAGAAACTGGTGGAGCAGGTAGCCATGCGCGGCGTGAACTTCAATTAATTCTATTCCCAGACGAACCGCGCGTTTTGCCGTTGCGACAAAGGCATTTTTAACGCGCTCGAGATCGCTGGCCTGCATCTCCAGCGGAAGATGCTCGCCATCACTGAACGACAGGGCAGAAGGGGCCAGGGTTTGCCAGCCGCCATCCTGAGGCGCAATCTGTTCGCCACCTTCCCAGGGAACGGTGCAGGATGCTTTACGCCCGGCATGGCCGAGCTGAATGCCGATCGGCATATCTGAGTACTGACGAATATCCTGCAGAACCTCGCTCAGCGCCGTTTCTGTTTCATCGTCCCATAAGCCTAAATCGCCATAGGTGATCCGGCCAATGTCCTCAACGGCGGTAGCTTCAATAATCAACAAGCCTGCACCCGATAAGGCAAGATGGCCCAGATGAATACGATGCCAGGCGGTCGCACTGCCTTCATCAGCCGAATACTGACACATTGGCGCAATGACTATCCTGTTATCCAGGGTTAACTCACCCAGAGAGAAAGGGGAAAAGAGCTTGCTCATAAAAACCTCATTGTCGGCGCAGGGGGAAAGTGTGTTGAAAACTATAGTGGCTGATGAGCAAACGCGTACTTCTGGCAGCGTAACAATTTATTGAACAGTCTTATTTAGTTACAGCATACATAAGAAACGTGAAGATCAGGCAGAATATGTAAAGCGTTCACGGCCTGAAAAAAATGAGATAACGTTGCGTAAGCAGGGGAAAACGGGAACCCCTGCTGTTATTGCCGAAGATAACAGCAGGGTTCAGAGTGGCTAATAACGCATTGCGAAGAGTGATCGGTCACAATCAGGCTCTCTGCAACGCCTTCTCGTCAAGCGCATACAGCGTCGCGGTGGCTTCCAGAATATGCTGCTGATCGTTACCCGGTTTATGGGAATCAACGTGGGTAATGTGATAGCCCACAGCACCGGCCTCCGTTGCTTTGCGCAGCAGGGCATCCGTGATTTCTTCCATCGATGTCGCCCAGGTGACGGTTGTCACGCCCATCGGCTTGATGGCATTTTTTTCATCCTGAGACAAACCTGTACGGATAAACACAGGGCTAACGGTCTGAGGAGAGAAGATAGACAAAATATCCTGAACAAGTGCTTTCATTTTCGTGCTCCTGAGTATCTGAAATTACGGCATCACGCGCCTGTTGAGCGCCATCGATTTTTTAATTCATTCGCCATGAGTTCGATTAACGCGGTCATGTTAAGGACTGTCGGCAAAAGTTATAAAATACCTTTTCCGGTTAACGAATTTGGCTTTTCTTGCTAATCAGATGCTTATGAAAGCTTCAGCCACACTTGAGCTGAAATATGGAAGGTTTTTTGTGTCTGCTTACAGGTTGTGAAATCTGGATACAAAATGCCAACACGAACTTAACAATCAAGCCGGCAAGAACAGCAAAGTGGGATAAAAGGGCGCGCGGCGTCGGGCTGACAGACGTTTACATTAATTGAAAAAATTGAAATCAGCCGCATTGTTCGGGTAACAGATTGATAAGTAACATGCTTACCCGTGATGAAATTTGCCTTAGGGAATTCTCTCGTCCATCGGCACAGGATTTTCATAAAACTGTCACAACGCATCCCAATACTGCACAGCCACGGAGTAACAAAAAGACATCTTTCGACATCCTTTGAAACCTGTTTCTTTGTTCAGGCGGTCGCTGTCATCATTATGGAGAGTTTTATGCCACGTCAACCTCGTATTCACCCTTCCTCTACTGTGTTTTCCCTGCGTCAACTTCCTCTGTGCCTGCTGGCTCTGGGCGGTCTGACCCTCAGTGCCTCTGCGTTTGCCGACGCCATCAAAGCGAAAAACGTCATTGTCATGATTAACGATGGTGCAGGCTGGGGAACATGGGATGCCACCGCATACTGGCAGTACGGTGGGCGCGATAAAACGCCTTATGCTGCATTCCCGGTAAAGTATGCCATGACAACCTATCCACTCAACGCCTCGAAAAAAGCCACACACAGCAATGAATCCCTTGTTAATTATGACCCGCAGAAAGCCTGGGACACGACAAAAACCGAGAGCAAAGAACTGCCCTTTAAGGGTTACGAATATCTGGCCATCAATCCTACTGACAGTGCGGCGGCGGGCACCGCGCTGGCATCCGGGGTAAAAACCTATAACAATGCCATCAACGTCGATAACATGGGTAAACCGGTCGACTTCATTACTCTGACAGCCAGGGCACAGGGGAAGGCGACGGGCGTCGTCACCAGTGTGCCGTTCTCGCACGCCACGCCAGCGGCCTTTGGTGCGCAGAATGCTTCCCGTAATGATTATCACGCGATCGCCAGACAAATGCTCACCGCCGGTAAGCTCGACGTGATTATGGGAACCGGACTGCCGGGCTTCAACGTGAATGGAACGGATTGTCAGCATCTGGCGAAAAATGAGTCCACCGCCGGCTGTGGCAAAGATGCGAACCTTTATCTGGCGCAAACCGAATGGGATTTACTCCGCGCGGGTAAGCTGGCGCCAGCGGGCGGTCAGCCGTGGAAAATTGTGCGCAGCACGGAGGCGTTTACCCAGTTGGCTAACGGCTCGCTGAACTATGATGGCCCGCTGCTGGGATCGCCCAACGTCGCCCCCAACGGAACGTTACAGCAGGGCCGGCAGGGTGAATTTGTTGGTAAAGATGCGGCGAATCCATCAGGCGATGCATTTATTACCACGGTGCCAACGCTGAACCTGATGACCCGTGGCGCGATTCAGCATCTGAGCAAAAATCCGAACGGCTTCTTTATGATGGTAGAAGGTGGGGCAACCGACTGGTCTGCCCATACCAGCAATGCCTGCAGTGGTAAAGGAGACTGGGGCAACACGTATAACCCCAACTGTGTGGGCGTTGAATACGGCCGTCTGATTGAAGAAAGCGCCGATTTTAATCACGCCGTGGCCTCTGTCATTGAATGGGTCGAAACAAACAGCAACTGGAACGAGACCTTGCTGATTGTTACCACGGATCATGATAACGGCATGCCGATGGGGCCGGATGCGCAGACTCGCGCATTTGAACCCGTCATCAATAACGGCAAAGGCGCCATGCCAGGCGTGTCTTTCCGTCCCACCGGCAATCACGCTAACGCGTTGGTTCCGCTGTGGGCAAAAGGTGTGGGCGCTGAAGCCTTCGCCGAACGCGTGCGCGGTAACGACGCGGGCTATGCCAAATATGTCGGTTACAATCAGGGTGATTACATTGATAATACCGACGTTTTCACCGTCGTAAAGGCCGCGCTGGAGGGAAAGGCCGTTGAAAAAATTATGCCCGGGCAGGCCAGTAAATCCTGACGTGACAACGTCACAATAAAGAGGGCGCGTGATGCCTTCCTGACCGCATCAGGTACGCGGTGCCGGTGAATATTCGCTCACCGGCACCGCTGTGTTATCTCCGTCACCCGCACAACACGTCAATGCCTTCACTTTTTTTTCCGCCGTCAGCAATATTCTGCTGGCTCATTCGTCTACCTCATCACAAACGTGTGTTTATCACTGATGAGGTCATCCTGATATGAGAGATTTTGATCACCCTTCGTTCCGCCATGCCCGTGGCAGGGGCAGAAACCGACTGGCGAAGCAGTTGATAGTGGGCGCCGTTTTTATCGTCGCACTGTGTCTGCTGGTCATGTCACTGTGGAATGCCTTGCTGCCCGCGCTTATCGGGGTTAAAACGATCGGTTTCTGGCAGGCCGCAGGGTTGTTGCTACTGTGCCGGATTCTGTTTGGCGGCTTGGGTATCAGGCCGGGAATGTTTGGCCATGCCCGGCGTCGTATGCATGAACGCTGGATGCAGATGACACCGGAACAACGAGACGCATTTATGAAGCAACGTCGGGAAGGTTTTGGCCATCGGGGGCAACACTGCCGTGATAAACGCCGGGACGAACAGCCTCCGTCGTCAGATGACAATCATGCAGCCCGGACTGAGTAGACGATGAAGGCCAGCGCATCGCAAGCCTCATCGTGGGTCAAAGCGCTTACGCTCTGCAGAACGAAACTCCAGCGATTTATTCGTGCCCGTACCCCAGCACGGGAGGACGCTGACGATATTTTGCAGGAAATTACCTGTCAGCTGATCGGCGTGGAACAGCCGGTTGAGAATATCTCCGCCTGGCTGTTTCGGGCGGCACGCAATGAAATGACGGATCGGGCGCGTAAGAAGCGGGAGTTGCCACTTGCCAACTACATGAAAAACGACGAGGAGGATGGGGTTGAAAGCGAACTGGCTGAAACCCTGTTTGGCATTCCGCAAACCCCTGAAGATGATTACCTCAGAGCGCTACTCTGGGAGGCGCTGGAGGCGGCGCTAGCCGAACTTCCGCCCGCGCAGTATGAGGTGTTTGACCAAACGGAGCTGCAGGGAATCAGCTATAAAGCGCTGTCAGAATTAACCGGCGTCAGTGTTCAGACCTTGCTGTCGCGCAAACATAAAGCCGTACTGTATCTGCGCATGCGCTTGCGGGCGGTCTACGACGATCTGGTCAGTGAAGATTGAAAAAAGGCGGCCATGACGGGCCGCCAATGTTCGCATTATCACCTTGAAAGGGGAAGGATGACGCGATCAGCCCTTCACGCCGCCGGCGGTCAGGCCGTTAACCAGCCAGCGTTGCGCCAGCAGGAACACCAGGGTAATAGGAATGGCAGAGAGAACGGCGGCTGCGGCAAAATCGCCCCACAGATAGTTTTGCGGATTAAGATATTGCTGCATGCCCACGGCCAGCGTGTAACTGTTGACGTCACGCAGCAGCAGTGAGGCCACCGGGACTTCCGTTACTGCAGCGATAAACGCCAAAATAAACACCACGGCTAAAATGGGCACCGATAACGGGAGTAAAACCAGCCGGAAAGCCTGCCAGGGCGTTGCGCCATCCAGCGCCGCCGCTTCCTCCAGCGAGCTATCAATGGTTTCGAAATAGCCTTTTATCGTCCAGACATGCAGCGCGATGCCGCCAAGATAGGCGAAGATCACGCCGCCATGGGTATTTAAACCCACAAACGGCAGATATTGCCCGAGACGGTCGAACAGGGCATAAAGCGCAACCAGCGACAGCACCGCCGGGAACATCTGAAAAATCAGCATCCCTTTTAACAGGCTCTCACGCCCTTTAAAGCGCATCCGGGCAAACGCATAGGCGCAGGTGGTGGACAGCGCCACAATGCCCATTGCGCTGATAGCCGCGATCTTGACCGAGTTCCACAGCCACAGCAAAACAGGAAAGGGCGGCGGCGTGACTGAGCCGTCAGCATGCTGAACGCTGAAGCCCAGCGCCAGCCGCCAGTGTTCCCAGGAGATATGTTCCGGAATAATACTGCCGGTGGCAAAATTTCCCGCGCGCAGCGAAATCGCCACCACCATCAGTAAGGGAAACAATATTGCCGCAATAAACGCCAGCAGCAGCAGATGCGTCATAAACAGACGTAACTTCTGCGATTTGGGTTGTACCATCGCCATCATGACTCCTTAGTCGAATTTCATCCGCACGGCTTTCAGATTGATCACCGCCAGTGCGCCAACCAGCAGGAAAATCAGCGTGGCGATAGCCGCTGCCAGACCAAAGTCCTGCCCGCCACCGCCTTCAAAAGCAATACGCCAGGTGTAGTTCACCAGCAGGTCGGTATAACCCGCAGGCGTGGTCGTGCCGAGCCTGTCGGGTGCACCATTCGTCAGTAGCTGCACCAGCACAAAGTTATTAAAATTGAAGGCAAAACTGGCAATCATCAGCGGCGTCAGCGGTTTTAACAGCAGCGGTACCGTAATCAGGAAAAAGTTTTGTAGCGGCCCGGCACCGTCCATCGCAGAGGCTTCGTACAAATCCTCGGGAATCGCTTTCAGCAGCCCCATGCACAAAATCATCATGTAGGGATAACCCAGCCAGGTATTCACGATGATCAGCATGGCACGCGCCAGCGTAGGATCGCTGAACCACGCCGGTTTACTGCCAAACAGGGCGTTGAGCATGACGTTGATTTCGCCAAAGCTCTGATTGAATAATCCCTTGAAGATCAAGATGGAGATAAAGGCGGGCACGGCATAAGGCAGGATCAGCATTACCCGGTAGACGGCTTTGCCTTTTAACGCCTCCCACTGCACCAGGCAGGCCAGCACCATGCCCACCGCCACCGTTAACACCACGGTCAGCAAAGAGAAAATCATCGTCCAGCCAAAGATGGCCAGGAACGGCTTTTGAATCCCCTCGTCGGTGAACACGCGAATAAAGTTCTGCCAGCCCGCGCCCACGGTAAATCCGGGACTCAGACGTTCTTCTCCCCACTGGCCCTTTGCGTCAATCACCTGATAAAAGCCGGTATCCGGATTGGCGCGATAGCTCACGCCGCTTTGCTGGTTTCTTAACGTCTGATGATCCGTTACCACATAGAGCGGGCGCGTCCCAGAAAACTGACGCAAGGAACTCATGACCAGTTCACGTCCGTCAGGCAGCACGGCGCGGAGTTTTGCCAGTGCCTGGCGATGTGTGGTGATGACGCGTAAGTTTGCCCGTTCTCCCTCTGGAGCAGGTGCGCTCACCATCTTTAATGGGCCCGCAGTGTCGAAGGAGAAGAGCGGTGACACCCAGGTCTGACTGTTCGATCCCTCGCTAAGCACCAGCCGCCAGCGATCGCCTTCGGGAAGCAGGCTGAAATTCAGGCCTGCACCGTCCTGATATTGTCTGCTGAGTAAAACCTGCTGCGCCCGCTCCTGGGTCAACTGATTGGTGCTGCTGTAGTTGGTAAAGGCAATGCCCACGGTACAGGCCAGAGGGAACAAGACAAATAACATCATTCCAGCCATGCCGGGATAAACATAACGCCAGGCGTAGGCCCTGCGATTGGCATAAATCCCGATGCCCAGCCCGCTTATGACCAGCGCCAGCAGGGCAAACAGGTATTCCCCCTGAGCATACATCAGCACCAGTAAATAACCGACCAGCAAACAACAGATGCCCACCAGTGCGCCTTTCAACACAGAACGATGCCGTCCCGTTTGCGGTTTTTCTGACATGACCCGATTTCCTTAACGGCAGGTTGCAGGCCAGCAAACTGGCCTGCACTGAACGATTTATTTGCTTAAACGTGACTGCGCATCCTTGAGCGCGGCATCAACGGACTGACGGCCGCTCAGCGCGTTAAGGGTGGCGGTGCGCATGGCGTACCAGAACGCGGCCATCTGTGGGATGTTGGGCATAATGTCACCGCGTTGTGCATTGTTCATGGTGGCGGCAATACGCGAGTCTTTCTCCAGCTTTTGCTGGAAGGACTTCAGCGCCACCGCACCCAGCGGTTTATCTTTGTTCACGGCCTCAAGGCCGGCATCCGTTAACAGATAGTTTTCCAGAAACTCTTTAGCCAGCTCTTTGTTCGGGCTGGCCGCATTGATCCCGGCGCTGAGTACGCCAACAAAAGGTTTGGTGGGCTTGCCGTTTAACGTCGGCAGCGGCGCGACGCCGTAGTGAATACCGCTCTTATCGATATTGCTCCAGGCCCAGGGGCCGTTAATGGTCATCGCCGTCTGGCCTTTATTAAAAGCGGCTTCGGCAATGGAGTAATCCGTATCGGCGTTCAGGACCTTGGCTTTGACCTGATCGACCAGGAACTGCATGCCGGCTTTGGCTCCGGCATTATCAACGCCGGTGTTTTTGACATCATAGTGTCCGTCCGTCAACTGATAGGCATAAGCGCCGCCGGCTGCCAGCAGCGGCCAGGTAAAGTAGGGCTCCTGCAGATTAAACATGATGGCGCTTTTGCCTTTCTCGCGCAGCGACTTATCCAGGGCGGCCATCTCTTCCCACGTTTTCGGCGGCGTGGGTAGCAGGTCTTTGTTGTAGATTAGCGACAGCGACTCAACCGAAACCGGATAGCCAATGAGCTTGCCGTCGAAGCGCACGGCGTCCCAGGTGAAAGGAAAGATTTTTTGCTGGAAACTGCTGTCCGGTGATACCTCGGCTAACAGGCCGGACTGGGCGTAACCGCCGAAACGGTCGTGCGCCCAGAAGATAATGTCCGGACCGTCACCGGTCGCGGCCACCTGCGGGTATTTTTCTTCCATTTTATCCGGGTGCTCGACCGTAACGTGAATACCGGTTTCCTGTTCAAACTTTTTACCCACCTCGGCCAGACCGTTATAGCCTTTGTCACCGTTGATCCAGATAACCAGTTTTCCTTCTTCAATCTTTGCGACTGCGGAAGCGGAGAACAGCACCGCCGAGAGGGCTGACAGAGCCAAAATTTTTGCGCCAGTTTTCATCTTTAACACTCCATCCTGTTAGCGGAAACGAACATGTTGCTTGCCGCACATTCTGCGTGTTCTTACCGGCTTCTCATCCTCCTGGCCTCTACGCCTGCCGCCGTCGAGGTGTGATCGCTGTTACAAAGTGACAGGATTATCACGGTCTGGCTCACACTAAGGTGGGTGCCAGACTGCGTTACCGATCACAAAAATCAGTGCAGCGCGCGACCGCTCTCGTGTGCTGATGTTTTCTCCTCCTCCCGTCTCCTCCCCCAGATAAAGCGCGTCGGTGGAGGATGTGGCGACACGTCACGCTACGCATAGTGAACGTCAGAATTTGTCCGCTGACGTGCGGGCCGCATTAGCGAGTGGAGAGGAAAGTACTATGGCGAGCGTCGTGTTACGCAATGTCACCAAAGCCTGGGGCGACACGGTCGTGTCGAACGATATCAATCTGGAGATTGGTGAAGGCGAGTTTGTCGTATTTGTCGGGCCTTCTGGATGCGGTAAATCAACGCTGCTGCGGATGATTGCTGGCCTGGAGACGATTACCCGCGGTGAATTGTTGATTGGCGATAAACGGATGAATGAGGTGCCGCCTGCCGAACGCGGCATTGGCATGGTATTTCAGTCTTACGCGCTTTATCCCCATCTCTCGGTGGCAGAAAACATGTCTTTTGGCCTGAAGCTGGCCGGCGTTAAAAAAGCGGAAAGAGAGCAGCGCGTAACCCAGGTTGCTGAGGTGCTACAGCTGGCGCATCTGCTTGATCGCCGCCCAAAGGCGCTCTCTGGCGGACAGCGCCAGCGCGTTGCCATCGGCCGCACGCTGGTCGCCGAACCCCGAGTCTTCCTGCTGGACGAACCCCTTTCTAATCTCGATGCCGCGCTGCGGGTGCAGATGCGCATCGAGATCTCCCGCCTGCATAAGCGACTCAGGCGCACCATGATTTACGTGACTCACGACCAGATCGAAGCCATGACCCTGGCCGATAAAATTGTGGTACTGGACGCCGGTCGTGTGGCGCAGGTTGGTCGGCCGCTGGAGCTCTATCACTATCCGGCAAACCGCTTTGTTGCAGGCTTTATTGGCTCGCCAAAAATGAACTTCCTCCCTGTTAAGGTCACCGCCACCGCGATTGAACAGGTGCAGGTGCGCCTGCCCAATAATCAGCTGGTCTGGCTACCGGTAGACAGCGCCAACGTGCAGGTCGGCAGCAATATGTCGTTGGGTATCCGGCCGGAACATCTGCTGTCCAGTGATATCGCTGACGTCACCCTTGAGGGGGAAGTGCAGGTCGTTGAGCAACTGGGACACGAAACTCAAATCCACATCCAAATCCCCGCCATCCGTCAAAACCTGGTGTACCGCCAGGAGGACGTGGTGTTGGTAAAAGAGGGCGCCATGATGGGCATTGGCTTGCCACCCGAGCGTTGTCATCTGTTCCGAGAGGACGGAAGCGCGTGTCGCAGGCTGCATCAGGAGCCCGGCGTTTAATCCAGCAAAACAATAAAAGCAATGACCTCAGGAGATAGAAAATGTTAACTCTGCGCAAACTTTCCCTTGCCGTAGCGGTAGCGACAGGCACGCTGTCTTCACCGCTGATGGCGGTGGATTTTACCGGTTATGCTCGCTCCGGCATTGGCTGGACGGGCAGCGGCGGCGAGCAGCAATGCTTCCAGGCAACCGGTGCTCAAAGTAAATACCGTCTGGGTAACGAGTGCGAAACCTATGCTGAACTTAAGCTGGGTCAGGAAGTGTGGAAAGAGGGCGACAAGAGCTTCTACTTCGACACCAACGTGGCGTACTCGGTTTCTCAGCAAAACGACTGGGAATCCACTTCACCGGCTTTTCGTGAAGCCAACGTCAAGGGTAAAAACCTGATCGACGCCCTGCCGGGTTCCACTATCTGGGCCGGTAAACGTTTCTACCAGCGCCATGACGTTCACATGATCGATTTCTACTACTGGGATATTTCCGGCCCGGGTGCGGGTCTGGAAGATGTCGATCTGGGATTTGGTAAGCTGTCGTTTGCCGCAACGCGCTCATCGGAAGCGGGCGGCTCTTACACCTTTTCTAACGATCGCATTCGCAATTACGCCACCAGTACCGCAGATGATGTTTTTGACGTCCGTCTGGCAGGGCTGGAAACCAACCCAAATGGCGTCCTGGAACTGGGTGTGGATTACGGCCGTGCCAATGCGCGTGACGGCTACCGCTTAGAAGATGGCGCATCCCGAGACGGCTGGCTGTTCACCGCTGAGCATACGCAGAGCATGCTCAAAGGCTACAACAAATTTGTGCTGCAGTACGCGACCGATGCGTTGACGTCCCAGGGGAAAGGGCTGGCACAGGGCACGAATATCAATAACAACGGCAAGATGTATCGGGTTCTGGACCACGGGGCGATCAGCCTGGCGGAACGCTGGGACATGATGTACGTCGCGATGTACCAAAACACCGATCTGGATAACAACCGGGGTAATGAGTGGTACACCGTTGGCGTGCGGCCCATGTACAAATGGACGCCGATCATGAGCACCCTGTTGGAAGTGGGCTATGACAATGTGAAGTCACAGCAGGTCGGCGAACGCAATGGTCAGTACAAAATCACGCTGGCGCAGCAGTGGCAGGCGGGAGACAGCATCTGGTCACGTCCTGCGCTGCGGCTCTTTGCGACCTATGCCAAATGGGATGAGAAGTGGGGTTATAACAAAGACGCGGCCGGTGATATCACCACCTTCGCGTCACAGGACAGCACCGGAAACGGCCTGTTTACCAACAGCCGCGGCAACAATGATGAGTGGACCTTTGGCGCGCAAATGGAAATCTGGTGGTGATCCCTTTTCTGGATAAACCGCTGTAGACCGTTTCGCTCTGTCTTTCAGGCCGCGGCGGCTATTGCCTGCGTTGCCGCGGTCTGCCCGTTTCTCGAGGTTAAAAATGAAAACGTATAAAACATTCACCGCACTTTGCCTGAGCGCGCTCCTGCTGGCAGGACACAGTCTGCCTGCACGGGCCGCGATCAATCTGATGCCGCAGGATGTCTCTGCAGCGCCCGACATTCCGCTTACCAGCCTGCGGAGCATGCACTGGCAACCCCTGGATACCGCACGGCCGCAGGTAACGACGTTAACGGCCGGGCACAGTCCGCTAAACGTTGCCGGTATCACCGGGCCGGTCGCCGCTTACAGCCTACCTGCCACGCTGGGCGAGCTGACAATCACCTTAAGCAGTGAGGTACAGCAGAACCAGGTCTTTGCGCCCAACGTGCTCATTCTGGACGAAAACCTGCGTCCGGCCGCCTGGTTCCCCAGCCGCTGGTTTTCTTATCAGCAACCTGGCGTGATGGCCGCTGACCGGTTGGAAGGCGTGATGAAGTTGACCCCGGTTCCCGGACAGCAAAAAATTTATCTGTTGGTATTCACCACAGAGACGGATCTTGCTCAGACCACAACGCTGGTTGATCCGGCAAAAGCCTATGCCAAAGGCACCGGCCATGCCGTTCCCGATATTCCCGATCCGGTTGCCCGTCATACAACATCTGGCACAGTAAAAATAAAACTGAGTACCCGCTCGGATTCCTCAATACTGGTCGGGCCGTTGTTTGGATCCTCTGGCCCGGCTCCTGTTACGGTCGGAAACAGTCGACCGGCGGCAGACAGTCGTGCGCCCACTGCGGCTCCTGCAGCGAAAACACAGCCTATTGTTCAGGATACCGAAGGCTATTTTAACGATGCTATTCGCCAGGCGTCGGCGCAGGGCAATATTGATAAAGCGCTCAGACTGCTGGATGAGGCCGAACGGCTCGGCTCGACGTCTGCGCGGCAAACCTTTATCAGCAGTGTTAAAGGCAAGGGGTAATCACTCCGGCAGTGCTGATTTGTTCCATCTGGTGCGCTGAGGCGCACCTTTTTTATGAGGTCAGTGACCTGTCCCTCGCGCTTAACCTGTTCCGTTCTGGCGTAAATTCGCGTCTTTCTCTTTCAAAGAGGCTGATACTTTTGGTCAGGCTTTGCGCAATCCTCAGCCTGAATGATGTTATTGAGGTACCCGATCGCGCTCCAGGACGCGCGTAACCTTCGGCACTGATACAAAAAAGGCTCTATCACAACTGGAGCCTTCATCATGTTAATACGTCTGATTATCTCTTTTTCCCTCATCGTATTTAGTCATTCTGCGATGGCCAGCAACGGCTTTCGCCAGTTCATAGCAGGCGAGCAGCAACGCCCGGTTGAGGTTGCCGTGTGGTATCCCAGTGCAGCGTCGTCGCCCAAGGAAAACATTGCGGATAATCCCGCGTTTACAGGTGTCAGCGTGGTGCGAAATGCTAAACCCTTGCCCGGCTTACATCCTGTATTACTGTTATCTCATGGTTATGGCGGGAGTTGGCGCAACCTTGCATGGCTGGCCGACGCGATGGCTGAACAGGGATATATCGTGATTGCGACCAATCATCCCGGTACCACGACGTCGGATTTAACATCGGCACACGCCAGACAGCTCTGGCGGCGTCCTCAGGATTTAATCATGGCACTGGAGCGGATTCTGAACGATCCCCTGCTGGCAGGGCGTGCTGACGTTAAACGAATCGCCGCTGTCGGGCATTCTCTTGGCGGCTGGACGGTAATGGAATTAGCGGGGGCGCGTTTTGACCCTCAACAATTTGCTCATGACTGCATCCAACATGCTGAGTTGTCCAGCTGTCGGCTAATGACAACACTGGGCCTTGATAACAGGCAAGGGGCCAGCCACCTGAGCTCAGACCTGCAAGACCGGCGCATTAAGGCGGTAGTGGCGCTGGATTTAGGGTTAGCTCGCGGACTCACGACGCAGAGTCTGGGGCATATTCGGCTGCCCGTGCTGATCTTAGCGGCAGGTGTAGATTCGCCGGCGCTGCCTGCCTCGCTTGAATCGCAGTATCTGGCAAAGGCACTGTCGAGTGACGTTGTCACTTATGGTGTTATCCCTGGCGCGACCCATTTTAGCTTTATGCAGCAATGCAAACCGCAGGGGGAGGCGCTGATTGAGCAAAGCGCGCCGGGCGAAGGGGAAGTCTGCCGGGATGGACAGGGCGTGAACAGAAACGCACTTCACAACATGTTGATCGGTAAAATCAGTGCGTTTCTCAACACCGCGCTTCACTATCATCCATAGCCTGACGAAATGCGGTGGGGGTTTTCCCCGTAATGCGCATAAATTCCCGGTTGAAGTTCGACTTACTGATAAACCCGGTTTCAAGCATGATGTCGGTAATTTTTAGCTGTGGCTGGCGCAGCATGTCCTGCGCCTTTTCTATACGAAACCCATTGAGCCACTGCGAAACGTTGCACTGCCGTGTAGCGTTTACCGCGCGAGAAATATGCCGTGCTGGAATATCGAGTTTGCGTGCAAGCTTGTTCAGCGTAAGATCGGTATCAAGATAGTAAGCGTGTGCGCGGACAAGGTTTTCGATGTGCAGGCATAAGGGCTCAAGCGTCGCATTCTTTGCCTCATCGTCGGTAAGGGATGACGTTTCTTCGGCGTGAGGTTCACCCGCAGGAACGCTCTTTACTGCCCGGACAATGGCAATACAAAGTAACGGTAGTGTCATTCCCTGAAACAGGGCAATTAATTGCGGGGCAATATTCATCATGCTGCTGATAACCGCGTCGGTGAGTGCCGAGAAGCAAAGAAAACATCCCGCAAAAAAGGTCATTTTCTGCGTTATGGAAGCTTCTCTGAAGCGTGATTCGACAAAAAAATCAGCTCCGTTTGTTGCTGCACGTAGTAGTGCGATGCCATAACCTGCATAAATCAGAAACAACAGAGCATCTGTCAGGACGGGCAGACACAGCTGGATGATGATGGCAGTATAAACAGGAATAACTGCCAGTTTCAGGCGACGCGCACGGGATTGATGCGTAAGGCCGCTAAAGCACGACCAGGCCACTGCGGGTAAGACTGTTGCCAGTATAGCCTGCAGGGGTTTAAGAAGAGAGAAATGCCATTCCCACCTAATTATACTCAAGGCCATTAGTCCTGCTGACGCTGCAATAAACATCATTGCCCCACGGTATTCGCGCTTACCAGAACGAATGAGCATCATCATTAATATCAGTAGTGCAAATAACGTCAAAGCAGGAAAGGGAATCGAAAACATACGCTAACTCAAAAGCCAGAATGGCGTCCATTTTACAGAGTAAAAAACACGAATCGATAGCTAAACGCAAACCTTATGTTCTGCCTGTGTTTTCTCACGCCAGTCCATTTTAGTGTACTGCTCTTCATGCTGACCGCATTGAACAGCCTCTGCGACAACGATTTCAGCGATCCGGGATCAGGCCTGAAACTTATCCCTGGATCGCCTGATAAATCACGAACAACGCCGGGAAATCTCCTCCAGCAGCGCCGTGATACGCTTATCTGCAAACATCGCCTCCAGCGACAGGTTTAGCTTACGCCGCCAGTTCGGATAAGCCTCTACCGTGCCCGGCACATTAACCGGCGAGGCCATATCCAGCCAGTCTTCGGGTTGTAAACCCAGCAGGGCGCTGGTGCAGTCCGCGAGATACTGATGGATAACCTGGTTAAGTAACAGGCTCATGCGCGGACTGTTTGCCTGAACCCGCCCTTTGGGTTTGAGGTAACCGTGGCGCGTCAGGGTCTGAAGCAGCGCCGATCGGGCTGCCCGGCGCTGATGATACAGCCCGGCAAGTACCGCTTTATCAGGATACAACCCCAGTTGGCTCCCCAGTGTCAGATCGTCACTTTGCCACCAGCCACGGAGCGTTGGCATATCGTGAGTGGTGGCTACAGCCATTGCCTGACGCGGCCATGCCGCAGGCGGACGAAAGCCCTTGTGCGAGTTTTGTTCAAAATAGAGCACCTTATACGAGTAGACGCCAGCATTGTGGAGTTTATCGACAATCGCCTCCGGCACCGTGCCCAAATCCTCACCTATCACCATGCAGCGCTGGCGCTGACTTTCCAGCGCCAGAATGGCGAGCAGATCGTCGATGGGATAGGCGACATACGCGCCTGCGGCGGCCGTTTCTCCTTGCGGAATCCACCACAGTCGCAGCAAAGCCATGACATGATCGATACGTAACGCCCCACAATCGCGCATATTCGCGCGCAGCAACGTAATCCAGGGTTCGTATGCCCGATCATACAAAGATTGCGGATCCATTGGCGGCAGCCCCCAGTTCTGGCCAAGCGGGCCCAGAATATCCGGCGGGGCGCCTGTGCTGGCCGCTAAACAGTAAAGTCCGCGTTGGCTCCACGTTTCCGATCCCCCTGCGGCGACGCCAACGGCCAAATCGCGATAAAGTCCAGGTGCCATCTGGTGCTGCTGGCACAGGTGCCAACAGGCGGCAAACTGACGCGCCGCCAGCCATTGCAGCCAGAGATAGAAACGAATCTCATCGCCATGTTCAATCCGAAATGCGTGTACGGCGGCCGTATCGGGTTGTTGATAGGCAGTGGGCCACGTTTGCCAGCCGTGACGCAGGGGATCTTCTTCGCGAAGCCAGGCCTGCAGGGCATCGAACAATCCCTGATGCAGCAGACTTTCACCGCCCTCAGCCACAAACGCCTCAAATGCCTCGACCTGACTATCCTCTTTATCACGCTGCATAAACTGCTGCCAGGCAAACCGCAGGGCATCCAGCTTAAGTGATGCCACTGTCGAATAATCGACCCAGGGCGCGTGACGCGCCTGGTGCAGCCTGTGTTGCGTTTCTGCCGACTGCCACCAGCACTGCGCAGCGGCACTCAGGTTAAAGTCCTCAACCTCAGGAACGCTGATATAGAGCACGTTGAGCCAGCGCCGGGAAGACGGGCTATAGGGGCTGGCATCGTCAGGTAACGCAGGAAAAAGCGCATGCAGGGGATTCAGCCCCACGAAAGCGCCACCGCGCATGCCAACCGCCTTCACCATGTCCCGCAGGTCAGCAAAATCGCCGATTCCCCAGTTCTGATCCGATCGTAAAGCGTAAAGCTGGACACAGGTTCCCCAACGTTTCTCGCCCCGTAGTAAGGCCTCCGGCTCATAGCAACGTGACGGTGTCACTATTATCTGGCACCTCGATTGCTGCGCATCCGCGTTTATCGTCAGAAGATGGTAACCTTCAGGCAGCGCCGGGAGCGTCAAAGACGCCTCAGGCTCGCAGTGCCCTGACCAGCGTTCACCCGATTCGCCCTCCAGGTGCCAGCGTGCCGGGCCAGCCAGAGAGGGCGTTAAACGGATGGGCAAACCCTGGGTAAAGACGGCGACCGGTGGGATAACGCCAGGGCCAGGGCCTGGCTGCATCGCCGCCAGCAAGCGATCGCGGGTCGATGCAGAAACCTGCCGGACCGCCCCATGCGCATCAACATATTCAGTGGCTACCCTGCCGATCCCGGCCGGATAATGAAGTGGTTTCATGCTGATCCTTAGCGTTTACGCTGCCAGATACGTTGCTGATAGTGACGAATCGACCGGTCGGCGCTGAACATGCCGCAGCGAGCGGTGTTGAGTATCGTGGCGCGCGTCCAGGCCGCTTTATCAGACCACAGTGCTTCAACGCGCTGCTGAGCGTTGAGGTAATGCCGGAAGTCGGCCAGCACCAGATAAGGATCGCCGTTTTTAGCCCCCAGACTGTGCAACAGCAGATCAAAAGCGTGCCGGTCGCCTGCGCTGAACGTACCATCCTCCAGTGACGTCAGCGCCTGGTCGAGCTGGGCGTCTTTTTCGCGCCATTTTGACGGAGCATAGCCAGCGGCCTTGAGGGCGTTAACCTGTTCTACCGTATGACCAAAAATAAAGATATTCTCATCGCCGACCTGTTCAGAAATCTCCACGTTCGCACCATCGAGCGTGCCAATGGTCAGCGCGCCGTTCAGGGCCAGCTTCATGTTGCCGGTGCCCGAGGCCTCTTTGCCCGCCAGTGAAATCTGCTCTGACAGGTCTGCGGCCGGGATAAGCCGTTCTGCCACAGAGACGTTATAGTCGGGAATAAACACCACTTTGAGGCGATCGGCCACGCGCGGATCGGTGTTGATGACGTCGGCCACCTTGTTGATGGCAAAAATGATATTTTTAGCCAACGCATAGCCCGGTGCCGCTTTCGCGCCGAAGATCACGACGCGAGGACAGCGGTTCGCCTGAGGATCGCTCACCAGGGTTTGCCATAAGGCGATGGTATGCAGCAGGCTGAGATGCTGACGTTTGTACTCGTGCAGCCGTTTGATTTGCACATCAAACAGGGCCTCGGGATTCACCTTAATCCCGGTACGTTGCGCAATCCAGCAGGCCAAATCCACTTTATTGCGCTGTTTAATCTCGCGGTACGCCGTGCAAAACCCCGGATTATCCACCTGTTTTTCCAGCCCCTGAAGCGCATCCAAATCGTTGAGCCAGGGCTGATTAAGCGTTTTTCCGATAAGCGCCGCCAGTCGGGGATTACACTGATGAATCCAGCGGCGCGGCGTGATGCCATTGGTGACGTTGTGGAATTTTTCCGGCCACAGGGTGACGTATTCCGGGAACAGATCGTCTTTTACCAGTCGCGAGTGCAGGGCGGCCACGCCGTTTACCGCAAAGCAGGTCACCACGCATAAATTGGCCATGCGCAGCTGCTTACCGTGCACGATGGCCATTTTCGACCACACGGCCTTGTTCCCAGGCCACTGCCGGTTAACCGCCTCTTTGAGCTGGGTATTGATGGCGTTAACAATCTCCATGTGCCGCGGAAGCAGGCTGCGCACGATGTGGGTATCCCAACACTCCAGCGCTTCCGGCATCAGCGTATGGTTGGTGTAGGCAAAGGTGCGCTGGGTAAGGTGCCAGGCGTCCTCCCAACTGAGCTGATAGTCATCCAGCAATAGCCGCATCAGTTCAGGGATAGCCAGCGTTGGGTGCGTATCATTCAGCTGGATCACCTCATGATCCGGCAGGGTTTCAATGGCACGGCCCGCCAGACGGTGACGACGAAGAATGTCTGCCAGTGAACAGGCGCACTGAAAATACTGCTGCATCAGGCGCAGTTTTTTTCCTGCCTGATGGTTGTCGTTGGGGTAAAGCACTTTGGTCAGTTTTTCCGCATTAATGCCTTGCTTTTCCGCCCGTAAAAAAGCGCCGCCGTTAAAGGTTTTGAGATCGAAAGGGTGCGCATGTTTTGCCTGCCACAGCCGCAGAGGCTGCGTGAGGCCATTCTCAAAGCCCACGACCGGCAGATCCCAGGCTTCGCCCTCCAGTTGAAACGCAGGCTGCCAGTGCGCTTTGCCATTCTCTGCCACGACTTTGCCGCCCAGGCCTACCTGCACCGTTAGCGCAGCATTATGTGTAAACCAGGGATAGCGGTCGCGCTGCCAGTCGTCGGGCAGTTCATCCTGTTCACCTTCGACAAAGCGCTGACGAAACAGGCCATATTGGTAGTTCAGGCCATAGCCCGTTGCGGGCTGACCCACCGTGGCCATCGCGTCCAGAAAACAGGCCGCCAGCCTGCCCAGTCCGCCATTGCCCAGCGCCGGATCGCTCTCGCTTTCCAGCACCTCGCTCAGCGAAACATCCCACTGCTTCAGGGCCGTATTAACGCCGTCGAACCACCCTAAGTTGAGCAGGTTGTTGCCGGTCAGTCGCCCGGTGAGAAACTCCATAGAGAGGTAATTCACATGGCGCAAATCGCCGGATGCCGGTCGGGCGGGCAGCGCGTTGAGCATTTCTGCCAGCGCGCCGCTCAGAGCCTGCCACCACTGATATGGCGTCATTTCTCCTGCATCATGCAGGCCAAAGCGTTGCCACTGGCGCGTCAGCGCAGCGTCAAAACGGGAACGATCAAAAGGGTGCTGTGTCATAGCCGGGTGTCCTGTCGACAAAGAATGGGAATGAGGATGAGTCTGCCCTTGCGCGCGGAATCGCTCATCCTCCTGGCAAAAGTTCCGTCAGGATGAGGGCAAGGGAGGAGAGGGTGAGGCAAGTCTGAAAATTTCACTTAAGTGTGATTAGACTCGCTTTTGTGAAGATTCGCTAAAGCGTCCGCTTGCTTTATCAGGAGGGATAGCTGAACGTGTGAGGAATAATTACGAAGCGTAAAAAAATGATGCGCCAGACGTTAACGGAGAAGCGTGCGTTCATGTTAATCCCCTCTAAACTCAGCCGTCCTGTCCGCCATGAAGCCACGGTGAAACGGGAGCGGCTGATACGAAAACTTTCCGCTGCAGGTAACTACCGCCTGGTGCTGGTAACCAGTCCCGCAGGCTATGGCAAAACCACCCTGATATCGCAGTGGGCTGCAGACAAAGCCGATTTGGGCTGGTACTCCCTGGATGAAAGTGACAATCAGCCAGAGCGTTTTGCGGACTATTTAATTGCCGCCCTGCAGCAGGCCACGCACGGCAGCTGTAGCCGGAGCGAAGCGCTGGCAAACAAACGGCAGTACGTGAATCTGAATGCGCTGTTTACGCAGATTTTCAATGAGCTTCATGCCTGGCATCAACCGCTGTGGCTGATTATCGATGATTACCATCACATCACCAATCCGGTGATTCATGAAGCGATGCGTTTCTTTTTACGCCATCAACCTGAAAACGTTACCCTGGTGGTGCTTTCGCGTAATCTTCCCCAGTTGGGGATCGCCAACCTGCGCGTTCGCGAGCAGTTGATGGAATTGAGCAGTCAGCAACTGGCGTTTACCCATCAGGAGGCGCAGCAGTTTTTCGATGCCCGCCTGCCTGCGCCGCTGGAGTCCGAAGATGCGGGACGCCTGTGTGATGACGTTGCAGGCTGGGCGACGGCGCTGCAGCTTATCGCGCTCTCGGCCCGACAGGGGGCGGGCGCGGCCCAGCACTCCGCGCGTCGCCTGTCAGGGATCAATGCCAGCCACTTAACCGATTATCTGGTTGAGGAAGTGCTGGATAACGTCAGTCTGACCACGCGCCATTTTCTGCTGAAAAGTTCGCTGTTGCGTTCACTTAACGCGCCGCTGATTACCCAGGTGACAGGCGAGGATAACGGCCAGTGCTGGCTGGAAGACATTGAGCGGCAGGGGCTGTTTCTGCAGCGGATGGATGACTCCGGCCAGTGGTTTAGCTATCACCCTCTGTTTGGCAGTTTCCTGCAACAGCGTTGCCAGTGGGAACTGGCTGCCGAACTTCCGGCGCTGCATCGGGCGGCGGCAACCAGCTGGATGGCTCAGGGCTTCCCGAGCGAGGCGATTCATCATGCGCGTGCTTCCGGTGACGCGGAGATGCTGCGTGATGTGTTAACCGAGCACGCATGGTCGCTGTTTAATCAAAGCGAGCTGCCTTTACTGGAGTCCTCGCTGAATGCACTGCCTTGGGCGATGCGGCTCGATAATCCCAGCCTGGTGTTGTTACAGGCCTGGCTGATGCAAAGCCAACACCGCTACGCAGAGGTGAACAGCCTGCTGGCCCGATTTGAGCAGGAAAGCCAGTGCGAAATTGATGCGGTATTACGCGGTGAATTTAACGCGTTACTGGCGCAGGTCGCCATTAACGATGGCAATGCCGATGAGGCGGAACGCCTGGCGATGCTGGCGCTGAATACGCTGCCTGAGAGCCGCCACTACAGCCGTATCGTGGCAACCTCGGTACATGGCGAAGTCATGCACTGTAAAGGCGAGCTGAGTAACTCGCTGGAGTTGATGCGCCAGACAGAGCAAATGGCGCGGCGGGATGAAGCCTGGCACTATGTGCTCTGGAGCCTGATCCAGCAAAGCGAAATTTTGTTTGCTCAAGGCTTCCTGCAAACGGCGTACGAGACTCAGGAGCGGGCCTTCGTGCTGGTCAAAGAGCAGCATCTTTCGCACTTTCCGCTGCATGAGTTTCTGTTGCGTATCCGCGCCCAGCTGCTGTGGGCCTGGGGCAGGCTGGATGAAGCCGAGCAGGCGGCACGCGAGGGCATGAAAGTGCTGCAGGGTTATCAGCCTCAGCAGCAAATACAGTGCCTGGGCTTATTGGTGCAAAGCGCAATTGCCCGGGGCAACCTGGACAACGCACGCAGCCTGTTGAACCGGCTGGAAAACCTGCTAAACAACGGCCGCTGGCACAATGACTGGCTCGCCAATGCCGATAAGGTCAGAGTGCTGTACTGGCAAATGACCGGCGATACGCAAAGCGCCAGTGAGTGGCTGCGTCAGACACCTAAACCGGCCTGCGCCAATAACCATTTTTTGCAGGGCCAGTGGCGAAACGTGGCACGGGCACAGATTTTGCTCGGGCATTACACGCAGGCAGAAGTGATTCTCGACGAGCTTAATGAAAATGCGCGCCCCTTGCAGTTGATGAGCGATCTCAACCGTAATGTACTGCTGCTGAACCAGATTTACTGGGAAACCGATCAGCGTGCAAAAGCGCAGCATGCGTTGCTGGATGCGCTCCGGCTGGCCCGCAGCACGGGGTTCATTAGCCACTTTGTGGTGCAGGGCGAATCCATGGCGCAACAGCTGCGTCAGTTATTGCAGTTGAATACCCTTGATGAGCTGGATAACCACCGCGCGCGCCGCATCCTTAACGAGATCAATAAGTATCATCGTCACAAATTTGCCCATTTTGATGAAGGCTTTGTCAGCCGTTTGCTGAATCATCCTGACGTGCCCGAGCTGATTCGTACCAGTCCGCTAACGCAGCGTGAATGGCAGGTGCTGGGGCTGATCTATTCCGGCTACAGCAACGAGCAGATTGCGGCGGAGCTGGATGTAGCCTCAACCACGATCAAAACCCATATCCGGAATCTTTATCAGAAGCTGGGGATTACGCATCGGGCTGAGGCGATGACTCAGGCGCAGTCGATGCTGAAAATGATGGGTTACGTCTGAGAAAGGCAACAGGCAGCGACGCGCTGCCTGTTCGCGCGGTTTAGTTAACCCGACGTGTATCAGGCATCAGTAACGTGGCAAATCCCAGCAGCGGAAGAAAGCCACAGGCGTTATACACGGTAGTGATACCGTACCCGTCAGCCAGTTTCCCCAGCGCCGCCGCGGCGATACCGCCAATGCCAAACATGGTGCCGAACATAATCCCGGCCACCATCCCGGTACGGCCGGGCAACACTTCCTGCGCGTACACAACCAGCGCGGCAAATGCTGATGAAAAGACCAGGCCGATACAAACGGTCAGCACCACGGTCCAGAACAAATTGGCATGCGGCATCAGCAGCGAGAACGGGATAACACCCAGAAACGAGATCCAGACAACCGCTTTGCGGCCAATGCGATCGCCAATCGGTCCGCCGGCCAGCGTGCCAACCGCGACGGCGGCCAGAAAGGTAAACAGGTAGATCTGCGCCTGCGGAATCGGGAGCTGAAAGCGCTCAACCAGGTAAAAAATGTAGTAGTTACTGATTGAGGCAATATAGGTAAATTTTGCCAGCAGCAGCACGCCAACCACGGACAACGCCACTTTGACATCCCGCGAAGAAAGCGACCGCAGCGCCTGAAGGTTGTGTTTTTTCATGTGCGCATGGCCGTGTTTCACCGTCCAGCGGCTGATGCCGGAAAGAATAATGACCGCAAACAGCGCAATGATCATCAGCCAGCCGACCGCTATCTGTCCATGCGGAATAATCAGCATCGCCGCCACTAAAGGCGCAAACGCCGTGCCAATATAACCGCCGACCTGAAACGTTGACTGTGCCGTACCAAAGCGGCCGCCCGATGCCATTCTTGCAACCCGCGAGGCTTCCGGGTGAAAGGTTGCAGAGCCAACGCCAATCAGCGCCGAAGCAACCAACACCACGGAGAAGTGCGGGGCCATCGCCAGGAGTCCGATGCCAATCAGGGTCGAAACCATGCCAGACGGCAGCAGCCAGGGTTTGGGATGTTTGTCGGTGTACAGGCCGATCCAGGGCTGCAACAGCGACGCCGTCATCTGATAGATCAGCGTGATCAAACCAATCTGCGCGTAGCTCAGCGTAAAGTTGGTTTTCAGCAAGGGATAAATCGATGGCAGCATGGCCTGGATAAAATCGTTACAGCAGTGGGAAAATGCGACCGCGCCAAGAATCGACACCAGAATCTTCTGGCTGTCGTCAACGGTGGGGGGCAGATCCGGCTGGCTTGATTTTACGTCACTGGTGTAATCAGACATGAAGATTTCCGCTTAAGGCTTTACGTTTATTGACGTATCTTACTCCACGAAAAAATGGCGGTGCTGACAAACGTGCTATTTATGGCAAATTAGTAAAATAATTGTTAATGCTCATAACGTTTTACTCAGACAAACCGACACAGGCTTATCCTTGTACACACCATAGCGCGCGGTTTGTTGATAGCCGTGACGCTGATAAAACGCTACCGCACGGGTATTAACGACGCGGGTAGAAAGGCGAATTGCCTTGTAGCCGCGCGCCCGGGCAAGCTGCTCTAGGGCTGACAGCAGCGCCGCGCCGGTTCCCGCGTGCTGTCGGGTTGAAAACATGCGTTTCAGTTCGGCGGTTTCAGCGGAAACATGCACGAGTGCGCCGCAGCCAACAGCGTTACCCACTCCATCGGTGGCAAGTATCCACAGCGCCCCGTCTGATGGCGTAAAGTGATGGGTTCCGTTGTCGCCGGTTATTGCCAACAGCTCGGCTGACAGGCGGGCCGTCAGCGTCTGTAGCGCGGGTGCGCTGCCGGGGACGATGTCGGTATGAATCATCGAGTCTGCCCCCAACGGCTGCGCAGATAATTCACGGCATCCTGCGTTTGCGGCTGATTCAGGAAATCTTCACGAAACAAGATAGTGCCATCAATCTGCGGGAGGGAATCGTTAAGATCCAGCTGTCTTTTCAGCTCCGGCACGCCACCGTTAATCGTCCATTCAGGCTCATTTTTCGCCGGCACGCCAACTTTATATAGGGCGATACCGATATACAGGCGAGTTTTGGTCGGCTTGACGACGTTAGCCCACCAGTTTGCCAGCACGTCATAGCGGGCAGCGCTGCGCGAGAAGGGCCAGTAGATTTGCGGCGCGATATAATCCAGCAACCCTTCCTGCACCCAACGGCGCGTATCCGCGTAAGATTCATCGTAAGCGGCCGCGCCGCGCGTGTCTGAGCCTGCCGCATCATGTGAGCGGTTGCGCCAGACGCCCGCAGGGCTGACGCCAAATTCTACATTCGGCTTGAGCTGCTTGATGGTGTGGGAAACCTGCTCGATTAACAACTGTGTATTATGTCTGCGCCAGTCTGCTTTGGACGCAAAGCCCTGACCGTATTTAATGAAGGTCTGGCTGTCGTTCAGGGCTGAGCCGGGGGACTCGGCATAGAAGTAATCGTCAAACTGGACACCATCGATGTCATAACGCTTGACCACCTCAGCCACAATACTGGTTATCCAGTCACGGGCATCGGGAATGCCCGGATCGAGCACATAGCGATCCCCCGCGGTACGAATCCAGTCACGATGGAGCACAAATACGCTGGCAGGATGTTGCGACAGCGTGCGGTTTAGCTCGGCTACTGTTGAAGGTTTGGTATTCACCGATACACGGTAGGGATTGAACCAGGCATGTACCCGCATACCGCGCCGGTGCGCTTCATCGAGCATGAACTGCAGCGGGTCAAAGCCCGGATTCTGCCCAATTTTCCCGGTCATCATGTCTGACCAGGGCAGGATTTTTGAGTCCCAGAGCGCGGTTCCGTCAGGTTTAACCTGGAAGAACACCGTGTTGATTCCCAGACTTTTCAGTTTATCCAGCTTATCCGTCAACGCTTTTTTCTGCACCCGAATGCGCACGTCGTCGCTGCTGATATTCACCGAGGCGAGCGGCGGCCAGTCGAGGCGTGAAACCGTGGTGAGCCAGACGCCGCGCATGGGTGCGTTGTGCGGCACCGGTTGAGAAGGCGGCGCAGGTTTACTGGCGGGCGGAAAAGGCGTAACCAGAGACTTAGGCGGCGTCGAGGCACAGCTGACCAGCAGTAAAGCCGAGGCTAACAGGCCGGGTTTTACCGCCGCGTTAAGGCGGAAAAGATCGCGAAGGCTGATGATGATAAACTCCGTGTAGCGCAGTCCTTGATGCAGGCTATTCTGATCCTATTTGCCGCAAAGTCAATCAACCCTGCCAGCATCTGGTCACGCAGTTTGCCTTACCCGGCGCCTGAACTTTTTATGCTGAGGCGTAACCTGAGCAAAGGAGCGATAAATGAAAACATTTAAAGGCAATAAACAGTCATTGCCGGTTCGCTATTGCAAACAGTGCCAGAAACCGATGACCTGGCGCAAAAAGTGGGAAAAGTGCTGGGAAGAGGTGCAATATTGCTCCGAGCGCTGCCGTCGGCAGCGGCGAGCCACAAATGCCGATGCCTGAAAGCCGGTAAAATCCTGTGGTTTTGCCTGCGATAACCCGCCATGTAACATTTAGCAAAAGTTATCCTGGCTTTTACATCACTGTTCCCACGCACCAACGCAATTACTGTACCAGGCTTAAAGAAAAGCCAATAACAGTGATTGTGGAGCAATATGAAAGAGCAAGAGAGCACATCAGGCATTCATACCTATGACGGTGCGGCGGGCGGCTGGGGCGCGTTAAAAGCAGTGGCCGGTGCCATTCGCGGACAGATGGCGGTAACCCAGGATGTCATTGCGCTGTTCAAGGTCAACCAACCTGAAGGGTTTGATTGTCCGGGCTGCGCCTGGCCCGATCCCAAGCATACTTCATCGTTTGAGTTCTGTGAAAACGGCGCAAAAGCGGTTTCCTGGGAAGCAACCAGCAAACGCACCACACCTGAATTTTTTGCGGCGCATACCGTTACCGAGCTATGGGGGCGCAATGCCCATGAGCTTGAGGGAGAGGGCAGACTGACGCATCCGATGAAGTATGATCCCGCCAGCGATACCTACCAGCCCATTGCATGGGAAACGGCCTTTAACGAAATTGGCGAGCGACTGCGGAGTTATCAGGATCCCGACAGCGTGGAGTTTTACACCTCCGGCCGCGCCTCTAACGAAGCGGCGTTTCTCTGGCAGCTGTTTGCCCGCGAGTTTGGGACCAACAATTTCCCCGACTGCTCAAACATGTGCCATGAGCCAACCAGCGTAGGCTTGCCAGAATCCATTGGCATCGGCAAAGGCACGGTGGAGCTGGATGATTTTGACCACTGTGATCTGGTGATTTGCATCGGTCACAATCCTGGAACCAACCATCCCCGCATGCTGGCAACCCTGCAGGAGGTGTCAAAACGCGGTGCCAAAATCGTCGCCATCAACCCACTGCGCGAGCGCGGTCTTGAACGTTTTACCGCGCCACAGAGTCCGGTTCAGATGATAACCCTCAGCTCAACGGAACTCGCCTCAACCTATTATAAAATTCGGGTAGGCGGCGATGCCGCGATGCTGAAAGGCGTGATGAAATGTTTGTTGGCGATGGATGATGAAGCTAAAGCGAACGGCAACCCTGGCATCTTCGATGAGACCTTTATTGAACAACATACGCAAGGCATTGACGCGTTAAAGGCAGATTTGGCTGCGACAGACTGGGATCATATCCTGAAAGTGTCCGGTATGACGCGCGAGCAAATCCAGCATATTGCTCACCTTTATGCCAATGCTGAACGCACAATCATTTGCTACGGCATGGGGATTACCCAGCACCAGTATGGAACGCAAAATGTTCAGCAGATTGCCAATCTGCTACTGTTGCGCGGCAATATGGGCAAGAAGGGCGCAGGAATCTGCCCTTTGCGCGGTCATTCTAACGTGCAGGGCGATCGTACCGTTGGCATCACTGAGATTCCCTCCGAAAGCCTGTTGAACAGTCTTGAAAAGGTTTTTGGCTTCAAGCCACCGGCCAAACATGGTCACAGTGCGGTACAGGCCGTTCAGGCGATACGGGATGGCAAAATCAACGCGTTGCTCTGCCTCGGCGGTAACCTGGCCGAAGCGATGTCCGATCCTCAGGTGACGTTTCCTGCCATGCGCAAGCTGGACATGGTCGTGCACATGGCCACCAAGCTGAACCGGTCACATTTGCTTCTGGCAAAACACAGCTATCTGTTCCCGGTGTTAGGCCGCACAGAGATCGATCGGCAGCAATCCGGCGCGCAGAGCGTCACGGTTGAAGACTCCATGTCGATGGTGCACGCATCACGCGGTACCCTTGATCCTGCCTCACCGCATCTGAAATCCGAACCCGCGCTGGTTGCCGGCCTGGCGAAAGCCACACTGCCGGGCACGGTAGTGGACTGGGACAGCATGATCGCCGATTACAGCCTCATTCGCGACGCCATCGAGAAAGTGGTGCCGGGCTTTGAAAACTTTAATGAGCGCCTCCAGCAGCCAGGCGGGTTTCGTTTACCCAACGGCGCCTCCGAGCGAGTCTGGCACACGTCGTCGGGCAAAGCGCAGTTCCTGGTCATGGAAGGCATCAATGAAGATCCGCGCTCGCTGAAGTGCCACGACCTGGTGTTGACGACATTGCGCAGCCACGACCAATATAACACCACGCTGTACGGCCTTGACGACCGCTATCGCGGAATCAAAGGACGCCGTGATGTGTTGTTTATCAGTGAAAATGAGGCGGAAAAAAACGGTGTCCGCATGGGCGATCGGGTGAATGTGATTGCGCTGGATCCTGACGGAAACCCAACGCATCGTCGTATTGATAATCTCACCATTGCCGTACATGACATGGCTGAAGGTTCGGTCGCAGCTTATTATCCCGAGGCTAACGTACTTATACCGCTGGACAGCTACGACACGAAAAGCGGTATTCCTTCCTATAAAAGCACCCCGGTAATGATGGAACTGGCCCAGACAGAGGCGCCAGCGGATAGCGCAACGCGCCGCTAAGGGTTTTCTGCTGGTCTAAACCAAACCTTAACGAACGGCCATCTGAGTGGAAATCTCTACTCAGATGGCTATACAATCGCCGGGAATTTTACTCATGAGGCAATCAACCTTGGACACAAGTCCCGAACGATTACACCTGGCTTCTGCAGTAAGATAGTCTTCTGGCTGTCTTAACTGCGCGTTAAGATGGCGGCTCAATCTTCCCTCCATAACGTGATGTGCTCTGTGCATCAGCGCCCGCTGTAATCCATTTTATTCATCTTTATTTTTCCGTACTGCGCATACGTGCGTAGCGGAGAGAGGTTTATCATGGACTGGAAAATCTTTTTACTGCGCGTGTCGGCTGCGCTGATTCTTGGCGCGCTGATTGGCTGCGAACGCCAGCTGCGACAACGTATGACCGGCTTGCGTACGAATGCGCTGGTGAGCACCGGCGCCTGCTTGTTCGTTCTTATGACCCAATGTGTGCCGGGCATTGCCAGCGACGCGACGCGCGTTGCCGCCTATGTGGTTTCTGGTATTGGTTTTCTCGGCGGCGGGGTGATTATGCGCGACGGATTAAACGTTCGTGGCCTGAACACTGCCGCCACCTTGTGGTGTACCGCGGCCGTTGGGGTGCTGTGCAGCATGGGATTATTGCTTGAAGCCGCGATTGGCTGCATGGTGATTCTGTGCGCCAATATCCTGCTGCGCGAGCTGGCGCTGGGCATTAATCGTCAGTCCATCGTCTCCGCCGACGAAGCGGTGCAACATTATAAAGTACAAATTGTCTGTCTGGCTCAGGATGAAGTTCAGGTACGCAGCCTGATGCTGCACAGCCTGGGCAACAGCGGCTTGCGCCTGCAGTCGCTCCATAGCGAAGATATGGATCCGCCACATCGTATGGAAGTGAATGCTGAAGTGATGGGACAGCCCAGCATGACCGGACAGCTTGAAAGTCTGGTGAGTCGCATCAGCCTGGAGAAAGGTGTCAGTTCCGTGCGCTGGCAGGTGTGCGGGTTGGATCCGAGTGAAAACGGATAGAACAAAAAACAGGCGTCGCTACGTGAATTCTGAGGAACGGGCAGGGGAGTAATCCGTCAGATTTCGCGTAGCAGCGTGATTTTGTTTATTAATTTCTGTTCCCATCGCGCAAATTTTGAGCTATACAAGGAGGGCCTGACGCTCGAAGTGTAAGGTTAAGTAAAGCGGAGCTTTGATATTTCTATAAGCGAATGAATAGGTTATAAATCCCTTAACTTTGCTGACTCTTTATCTTTACTGTGCGGATCACTCGATGAAGCGTAGAACATCTTTCTTTTTACTTTCCGGCCTTATATTGCTGATTTCCGGCTGCAGCCATCATCCTCGTCCCGAAGCTCCAGAGGACGTTTCCGCATCGGATTCAGCTCAAAATCCTGATTTAATTCCCATTGTTGCTGCACTTCACGACCAAATGCACACCTGGCATGATACGCCATACCAATGGGGCGGCACGCAGCTGTCGGGCGTGGACTGCTCTGGTTACGTCTGGCGTACTTTGCATGACCGCTTTAATCTGCCGATGGACCGCGTGACTACCGCCGATCTCCTGCATATGGGCGTACGCGTAGCACCGGAACATTTACAGCCGGGCGATTTGGTGTTTTTCCGTATCGGTGGTGGTATGCATGTCGGCTTCTATGACACAGACCATCAGTTTATTCATGCCTCGGCCAGCAAAGGCGTGATTCGTTCGTCACTGGATAACCCATACTGGAAATCCGTTTATTACCAGTCGCGCCGGCTGACGCGTGAATACGGCGCGCAGGTGACGTTGAACCGAACAAGTTGACGCGAAGAACGCAAAGCGGTTTGCTGGCGAGTGCGTAACTGGAAAACTTGCTGCCGTAGTGCTGAAAACACAGTGCTGAAACTACAACGCCGAAATCTGTGCAGCGGCAGTTTGCGTGCGGATGATTATTCTTATCGCATTGTTATGATTGCTTGCTGATGAGTACGCGCGAGAGCAGCCTGAACGGTCAAAGCGCATGACGCATGAATAACGGAGTGTGATGACGCTGCCGTGCAGCTAAAAGTGGGCAATAGTCAGATCCTGACAGGCAACGCTACGTGAATTCTGTATAACCCGCAGGGGTTCTGTGCGCCAGTTTTCACGTAGCGCGCCTGGTGATCAACGGGCTTCAGGTCCAGAGGGGACGCAGGTGAGGTGCCGGTGCGTAACCGGGTACGTGTCGGGATGCCTTATTTAACATAATATACATTATGCGCACTTTTGCAGGTAGACTTTGATATGGCCGTTTAGCTCGTCTTTTTCGGATACGAAGCCATTTCTGTCTCTTTTCGCCCTGGCTTTAAGTTTTCCTGATGACCTACATCTCATTCATTTCGTCATCAGGCCACAATCGAAAAAACTGCTTTGCCGTTTTGCGACTTTCCTCTTTACTCAGTGAGATTAAATGATGATGAACTTTTGCGACGCATGTTCATGGTTCGAAATGCGCATCAGCATCTCTGCTCTGTCGAGATTCACTTAGCATAGAGAAAGCGTGTTTATGGAAGATGCACACATCATCTTAATTTTTTTGTCAGGCTGCATGGGCTGCATGATTACCTGCAAACCAAACTGGCGCGGCCAAATGAAAGTTAGTGCACCAGGTTGCCAAATTCTCCACAGAATTCAGCAAAATCCATCAAGGCGAAATTTATACGATTGCCAATTGAGGTCTGTTTATAGGTATGATTATTCAGGAGCATGTCAGTTCACCTGCAATGACAACCTTACAACGGATACTTTCACCTGTTTACACCACAACGATATCCCTTAAATAACTGCGCTGCCCTTTTCTTCTTTGTCATGAATGAGAACTAATGACTTATGATCTGACGTTGTTACCGTCCAATTTAACCCTCCCGCAGTCTCTCCTGAGACATTGCCAGGTTTTCCTTCGCTTCTGAGTACTGATAAGACGTCAGTTCAATCTGATTTCCATCAGGATCGGAAAAATAAACGGACATCGACACCTGATGATCGCTGACTATAAAAGGTATGGATTGCGCTGCCAGAATGCGCAGTAACGGACAAAAACTCGTGGCTTCAAGGCTGAATGCCACGGTATTGCCGGGCGGCTGATGTGTTCTTAAAAACAGCGAAATCACGGCAGCGTTATTTTTTAAAACCAGAGGGCCACCTTGCTTAAACCAGAACAGCAACGACTCATCGCGTGAAAACCCCAGTACGTCGTTATACCAGCGCTCTGCCTTATCCAGGTCATGCACATAAATGTGGACGTGGTCGATTTTAACTAAGTTCACTTTCACCTCAATGACAACCTATAAAGAGAATCAGCATCGAACATATCGTGCAGTGATGCAAAATAATGCGCACACCATGAGCCCTGATTTAACATAACTGGGTAATGGAATATAGAAGCGTGCCCATTCTCTGATGCATCCCTCCTTTCAGCATGTTCTTTAACTTAGCGCGAATAAGGGATTTTTTCCTGATGATGCCTCTGCGGGTTAGCGCTATCATTAATAAAAAGTAATTTCATCATCTTATATGTGTAGCCTATGAAATTAATAAATACATCATTAGATGATGTATTTAAATTTTCAAGTATCGTCGATATATCTTATTTATGGTCTGGATAATTGCATGATCGTATCGCTATAAACGGGTTAACCGACCTTCTTCTGGCTTAGTCAGTTTTTCCAGCATTTATTTTTTCTACTTCCCAGATGAATCTGAATCCATGCTGGTCAACATTTCTACGAGATTGTCTGGATATACCGTTTCGGTTGTGGCATTAAGTGCACTAATCGACCACCAGTGATAGCTGGCAATAACCGACTTTTCGTTTTCACTCCAACCCAAGGTATCAATCTCGTCTCCCGAGACATTAATGATAAAAAAACGCTCATGTGCCTGAACGCGTTCGCCCGAGGGCAGCGTCATGACAAAGCATCGCTCTCTTCGGGACGGGCCAGGATCGTTCCGGCGAATACCGGTTTCTTCATAAAGTTCTCTGAGCGCCGCCTGCTCGAATGATTCGCCCTCCTCTACGCCGCCGCCCGGCGTTGCCCAGTAAGCATGGCCTGCAAGTGCATCCTGTGTATGCACAAAACGGAACAACAATAGGTTATGCGAAGCATTGAGGATCAGTAGTCGGGCCGAGCGGCGCGTACGCATGCCTTCTTCCTTCTGTTTTAGCTTGGCGCAGTCCTTCAACTGGCCCGCAAAAAATCCTGCCAGCGGCGCGTCAGGTAGTTGTGCTCATCCATGACGGCGTTCCAGACGGCAATATGGCTCATGCGCGCGTCGTAGCTCCCACCATCCCGCACTTCACCCTGGGGAATCAGCGGTGCGCCCCAGGCATCCAGTAGCACCTCTCTCGCAGGCTGGCCGCCGTACCAGAAATCCCACTCTGCAGCTGACAGATGCGCCCGGCTGCGTTCCGCGTTGGAGATATAGTAACCCTGCCGCGCCATCACTGCGCCAGGCCAGCCGGACTGCCACCAGTTTAAATAGTCGTAGGACGCGTCTTTGATTCTGCCGGTCGCGCAGCGCGAAAGCGACATGCCGCCGTACCAGGCGCGGTAGCCTTCACGCGGACGTGCCATTTTATAGCCACGTTGATGAAAGTGATGACGGAAATAGATGGGCGCCCACAGGCTCTGCACTTCCACCTGCTGATTGGCAATGAGGTCGCAGGCTTCATCCTGGGAGGCCCAGAATGCCGCAAAATGCCCGTTACGATTGAGGCGCGCCAGTTGCTGCGTCAGCAGGTCGATCTCTTCGAGCGTAAGATTGCCCGTGTTGGCAAAGCGCGCCAGACCTGCGCCCTGCATGGCAAGCGCCGCATCGATGCCGCCCATTGCCGCATCTTCCTGTAAGGCAACCTGGCCCGTTAGTGAAGGATGCAACAGCCATCCCCAGCTTTCCTCCTGCTGCTGTAACGCGGCCGGGAGCCTGTCGGCGTGATAGGCAAAGCTGTCAACGTTGTGCGTCAGCGGCAACATGCTGATGTGATCGCTGGCATGGCTGCCCAGATGCCTGTCGCGCTGCACATAAAGCCGTTCAGAGGGCACGCTGCCGTCAGCGAGCGGCAGATCCGGACGCAGCCTGCCGGTTTTAGCCAGCGGGGTGATCTCGTCCCAGTATTTGAGTCGTTTAATCTCCAGCGGCTGAATGGCCTGCGCGGGCCAGACAAAATCAATATTGTGAAACCACTGATCGTAAAGGTCATAGCTCTCAGGCTGCATGACGGCAATGCGCTGCGCATCTTCCACACTGTGCAGCAAATATTCAATGCGAATGCCCAGATCTTTCTCGGCGCTGACGCGTAGCATTTCGAGCAACGTGACGGAGGTCCCGAGCACGCGTAAAGTGAGTTGATCGTTGACCTTCGCTGCAGAATTCATCGTTTTACCTGTCCTTTAACGCCTGCTGGAAGCGGTTAAATCCCTGTTTCAGCCGCTCTGCGTCGAGTCCGCGCAGAATAAAAACCAGTTTGGAAGTGTCTAAATCCCCCGGCCAGTCGTTCATATGTACGGGCGGATGCAAGGTATGCTGAACGCCGTGAATCACCACCGGCGCACTGGTGCCGCTAAAACGCAGAATGCCCTTCATTCTCAAGACCGATTGCCCATGGCTATGTAACAGCATTGACAGCCAGATAGCAAACGCGGGCCAGTTCAGTTCGTCTTCCAGAGTGATCACGCAGGTCTGGGTTAAAGGGTGATGATGCGTTTTTTGTCCGGGAGTCAGATTGTAGCGGGCATCGCCCACGGCACCAAGCCAGCGAAACCGCTGTGCGTGCGTTCCTTTGGCGAGGCGAAGCGCGAATAACTGCCCGGGTTCGGCCAGCGCATGTTGCGTATCGCTCAGCTCCGCTAGGGGGTTTAAACCGCCAAGCCATGTCTGGAGGGCGAGCAAACCGTCGTGATCGATCCGATCGCATTTGCTGAGCAGGAGTTTGTCAGCCGCGCTCACCTGGGCTAACCATTCGGGCTGATGGGCCGACTGTAAACGGGCGTGCTCTGCATCGACCAGCGTCACCAGCGTGCCCTGACTGAAATGGTGTTTAAGCTGCGGATCGTGCAGCAAGGTTGACAGAATGGGCGCAGGATCGGCCAGCCCGGTGGTTTCGAGTATCACCTGACTAAACGGTGGTAGCTCGCCGCGCGTACGGCGTTCGTAGAGGTCCAGCAGCGCCGTTTTCAGTTCACCGCGAATTTGGCAGCATACGCAGCCGCTGGGTAACAGCACCGTATCCGGTGCCACTTCATTTAACAGATGGTGATCAATCCCGACTTCGCCAAACTCATTCACCAGCAGCGCAACATCGTTAAGATTCTGGTGCGTCAGCCAGCCCTTCAGCAACGTGGTTTTACCACTGCCGAGAAAGCCGCTCAGGATATGCAGCGGCAGTTTTTCATTTCGCATCGCGGACTCTCCGTTACTCGCCATCAAAGCGCCGCCAGCCAGGTCTCATCCAGCGGATCGAGAGTGCGTCGGGTCATCTTCTCGGCTTCTTTCCACAGCAGGTCCAGCGAGCTCACCATGACCTGCTGCCCCGTGGGACTGGACAGCACCCAACTGGTGTGAAACTCGGTTAAGCTCAGTCGCCAGGGCTTAAGCGCCCGGTTAAGCAGCGCCAGCTGCTGCAGGCGTAGCTGACGCTGGGGCAGATTGTTTTCCAGCGCATCGCTCCACTGCGGCCCATTATCCAGCAATCCGCACATTCCACACATCGCGTGCTCCTTAGGGCATTACATCGCCAGAATTCGGCCCCAGCGTCTGACCGACAAACAAGTTGCCGCCCGGCTCACTGGCCAACAGCAGCGCAACCGGTGCCACCTCGTCTGCCCGGCCGAAACGCCCCAGCGGTAGCTCAGCGGCCTTGGCGGTTTTCCACGCCTGATTGATGCCATCGATCAGCGGGGTTTCAATTGGCCCCGGCGCGATCGCGTTCACCAGCACGTTATCGGCAGAGACTTCCAGCGCCAGAGACTTGGTAAAACCAATCACCCCCGCTTTGGCGGCGGCATAATGGCTCAGTTCGGCGCCGCCCTTTATTCCCAGTTGCGAGGCGATATTGATCACCCTTCCCCAGCGCTGCGCCAGCATGGAAGGCAGCGCACGTTGGGTGGCGAGAAAGACGCTGCGTAAATCCACCGCCATCATCTGCTCCCATATGGCCAGCGTGATATCCGTGCAGCGGGCCTGCGTGAGCATACCGGCATTGTTAACCAAAATATCAATCCCATCGAACCGTTCCAGGCAGGCATCCACGCCCGCCGTGGCCCCGTCGACCTCCCCGACATCCGCTACCACACCAAAACAGGGCACACCTAAGGCGCGACAGCGTGTCACCATGGCCTCCAGATGCTCACTGTTCCGGTCGGTCAGTATCAGGTGTGCGCCCTCACGGGCGAACAGCGTAGCGATGGCGGCCCCGATTCCGCTGGCCGCCCCGCTGACAACGCAGCGTTTGCTTGCTAACTGCATACTCTCTCCTTAATCAGGCCAGCGGACGGTCAGCCCGCCGTCGACAATCAGGCTTTGTCCGGTGAGATAACTGCTTTCTTCGCTGGTGAGAAACGCGATTGTTTTTGCCACCTCGTCCGCCCGGCCGACTCGCCCAAGGGGAATCGCGTGCGCCGCTTTCGCCAGCCCTTCCGGGCCAAGCGAGTTGTGTTTATCCAGCGACTGCGGCGTTTCAATCAGGCCGGGGATAATGGCGTTACAGCGGACGCCGCGCGGTGCCAGTTCCACCGCCAGCGACCGGCAAATGCCCGGTACGGCGGCTTTCGCCGCCGCGTAATGAGCATGGTCCTGCCAGCCATAAACCCCGCCTGCAATCGATGACACGGCAACCAGGCTGGCCCCGGAATGCAGATGCGCGGCGGCAGCGCGGAACAGCCGCATCACGCCCGTCAGATCGACATTCAGCATCTCATCCCAGCGCGCATCGCTCATCTCATCAATGCCTGCGCGGCGCAGAATGCCGGCGTTGGCCACCACGTAGTCAAGCCGACCAAAGTGCTGAACGCCCTGGGCGATAAATGCATCGACGGAGGCGGTGGAGCCAACGTTGAGCGGCAGCCAGAGTGCCTCTCCGCCCGCGGCTTCAACCTGTGCTGACGCCAGCGCCGGATCGTGCGGATCCTGCGGGTAATAACCCGCAATCACCCGCACGCCACGCTGCGCATACAGCGTGGCCAGCGCCAGACCAATGCCGCTGGCGGCACCGCTGATAGCGGCGACCGGCGTTCCGTTTTCATTCTGCATATGCTGTCCTTAAGCCTGAGGCTGGGTCGAGGTGGCGCTGACCTGGGTATCCAGTTGCGCCGCCGGTCGTGCAAACAGAATAATGATGCCGGAGACAAAACAGGGTACGGCACCGAACCAGAGAGCGGCTTCCTGCCAGTGGCCGCCCTGACTCAGCACCGAGGTAGTACCAATACCGGCTACGATGGCACCGACCGGTCCCATAGCCATGATGAGGGCACCCGCCGTCGCGCGGATTGCGGTAGGAAAGCTTTCACTGATAAAAAACAGGGCAGCGGCATAGGGTCCGATCAGGAAGAACAGACCGACGCTGTACAGCGCAACGATGATGGCAAAGTTGTCCGGACAGAACAGCATGGCGGCAAAGGCAATACCGCCCAGCATCCAGCCTCCGGCAATGGTGTTGCGGCGGCCAATCCGATCGCCGAGCCAGCCGTGCGCCAGGTAACCGCAGTAACCCACCAGATTCGACAGAATCAGGATCAGCAGCGAGTTATTGAACGACACATCGTGGGTTTTGGTGATGACCGTCGTGCCCAGCACGCTAAAGATCTGGATTGCGAACCAGTTCAGCAGAATGGCAATGCCGAGCACTAAGGTCGAACGCAGGGCGGTGCCACGAAACGCCGAAGCAAAACCCGATTTAGGCTGATCTTCATACGGCACCAGATAGTCGGCAGCCACCTGACGGGCATCCTTGTCTTTGCCCTGCTCGCGCAGCGTTTTGATTTTTTTCTGCACTTCAAACTGTGGCGTTTCTTTGAGTCTGAGCGCCAGCAGCGCAATGACCAGCGAGGGGAACGCGGCGAAAATAAAGCTCCCCTGCCAGCCAATGATCGGCAGCAAAATCGCGGTCAGGGCTGATGCGACCAGCGCCCCCACCGGCCATCCGCCCTGCACCAGGCTGTAAACGAAGCCCTTGCGCTTGTTGAGTTTAGGATCGTCGAGTGCGGTATAAAGCTCAGATAAATAGGTGGCGTTTACCGTCTGCTCTGCATAGCCAAGGCCAGCGACGGAGCGAATAGCGGTTAACGCGCTCTTGCCCCACAGGCCGCCGATTGCGGTCAGCAGCGAGCACAGCGCCGCGCCGCCCACCGTAATCACGATGCCCATGCGACGCCCCAGCCGGTCGACCAGTGGCCCAATGGCCAGGGCGATGACCGCCCCGCCGAAAGCGACCCAGGTGGCAATCTCCGACTGCTCAACTTCACTCCAGCCAAAGTGGCCGCCGATTTCCGGCAGTAACGTGCCGAAAAGAATGAAGTCGTAAACGGCAAAAATCCAGGCGAAGAAGGCAATCCATGTGGCGAATTTCACATCCCTGATGGTTAACTGCTGTGGCTGCCAGCCGTTAACGGATTTTTTTTTGTAGATGCTCATGTCGTGATCGCTCTGCAAGATAAAGGAAAGAAACTTAACGCGGTTTGCGCGCTAAGAAGTCATCTGCGATTTCGTCGAAGGTGACAAATCGCACACCCTGGTGGCTCTGGATGTACTTGATCAGACGTTCCAGCATCAGCAGCACCTGCGGACGACCTGAAACGTCGGGATGAATGGTCATGGTAAACACCGCGTAGTCATTTTCGCGGTAAACCCAGTCGAACTGGTCGCGCCAGATCTCTTCCAAATGACGGGGGTTCACAAAGCCGTGGCTGTTTGGCGATTTTTTGATAAACATCATTGGCGGCAGGTCATCGAGATACCAGTTAGCGGGGATCTCGACCAAATCGGTCTCTTCACCACGCGTCAGCGGCTTCATCCAGCTGTCGGGATGCTGGCTGTAATCAATTTTGGTCCAGCTGTCGCCGACGCGAACGTAATAAGGATGAAAGTCGTTGTGCATCAGACTGTGATCGTATTTGATGCCCTTTTTCAGCAGCAGCTCGTTGGTCACGTTGCTGAATTCCCACCAGGGCGCCACATAGCCTGTCGGACGTTTTCCGGACAGCTGGGTGACCAGCTCAATGCTGCGGTCCAGTACGGCTTCTTCCTGCGCGGGTGTCATGGCGATGGGGTTTTCATGGCTGTAACCGTGAACGCCAATTTCATGCCCTGCGTCCACCACCGCTTTCATCTGCTCAGGAAAGGTTTCAATGGAGTGACCGGGAATAAACCAGGTGGTACGCAACTGGTGTTCAGCAAACATTTTCAGCAGGCGCGGTGCACCCACCTCCCCGGCAAACAGTCCGCGTGAGATATCATCCGGCGAGTCTTCCCCGCCGTAAGAACCCAGCCAGCCCGCAACCGCATCCACATCAACACCAAATGCACACAAAATTTCTTTAGCCATGAGTCTTTCCTCTAAGGAGTTAAGCGCAGACGGAATGGTCTGCCGTAAACGTGCCTGCGACCGTGCTGGCAGCGTGAAGAAGCCGGCGATCCTCGCCAGCAGGAAGGGAAAAAAGCAGGCTGGTATACAGCCCGTTTGCGTCTTTGCCGGTCGGCAAAGCGATTCCCGGCATATCCAGCAGACTGCCCGGCATGGTTAACCGCAGCGTGGCAAGATTGGTCTGGGCAAACAGATCGTCGTCTTGCATCAAGGGGGCCAGTTCCGGTGCGGTGTGGGCAACGGTAGGCGTAATCAGCACCGCCCCGTCCAGTTCTGCCGCCAGTGCCTGTTGCCACGACTTGCGTTGTGCCAGAAACGTTTCAAGCACCGCAGGATCCTGATGGCTGGCGGCAAGCAGGCGTTCCCGTACGCGCGCATCCATCAATGCCGCGTCAGGCGAGGCTAACAGTTCGCGATGCAGCAGCCAGGCCTCACGTCCACCCGGCCAGCCCTTATCGGCAATCCAGGCCAGTGCCTGGTTAAAGGCCTGAAGTGGCGCGTGATCAATTCTGAACCCGGCGGCCGTCAACTGGGCTATCCGGCGACAAGCGTTCTCACGCACGGCCGGCTGGCACGCGGCCAGTAAGGCCTCGTCGACACGAAAGTGCGGCGCAGGAAAGCGCATTTTTTGCGCGCCGCACAGAATGTCATCCAGGGCAATAGCATCACGTACGCTTCGGCATAGCGGCCCCACCGTGTCCAGCGAGTGCGCCAGAGGATAGACGCCCGTTGTCACATAGCGCTGGCGACTGGCGCGATAGCCAATCGTGCCGCTGAATGCGGCAGGAATCCGTATTGAGCCGCCAGTGTCGGTGCCAAAGGCGATACAGGCGAGACCTTCCGCAATTGCCCGTCCCGCGCCGCTGGACGATCCTCCGGGTGCAAAAAGCTGCGACGTAGTGCCCCGGATGGCCGGCGTACCAAAACTGGGATTGAGTCCAAGGCCGGAAAACGCGAATTCACTCAGGTTGGTTTTACCCAGCGTCACCAGTCCTGCTGCCGAACACTGTGCCACCAGCGCGGCATCCTGTGGTGCGACAGGGACATTGCTTCGCGTAGCCGACCCGGCGGAGGTCTGGCTTGACTGAATATCGAACAGATCTTTCCAGGCCACCGGAATACCATCCAGTGGGCTCAGCGGGCGGCACGCTTGCCAGCGCAGCGTTGAGGCTTCGGCCTCTTCGCGGGCACGGGCGGCGGTCATTGAGATGAAAACGGAAGGCGCGTTTTCAGCCGCTTTTAGACAGGCTGTGGTAAAGGCCAGCGGCGACAGGCGCTGTTGTGCATAGAGCGCACTGATTCCCAGCGCATCAATCTGACCAGCCATGAATAACTGACGAACATTTTCGGCCTGCACAGCATCACCTTTAAATGTATATTACGTTTCAATGTACATTTGAAGATAGCAATAACGGTGCCATAAAAAGCACTGTTAAGTTGCATAATTGTGATCATGTCGATCCTTATAATTAAATTTGATGTGTTATCAAGGGGTTATTTGCCGCATTTTCGATAATTTCGTCACGTCACAGATGAAATTGCACGCAGACATTAAATGTATTAATTTAAAAGTGATCCATTATTGGGCAAGGTGCACTACATCAGTGCTGTTGATAGCCTGCACCGGGAGTGCTGTCAGATATGCTAATGTGGCTGGCAGGACGGAGAGCAGAAGATGAAACAATGCAAAACAAGGTGACGGGAACGGACATGGACGATGCAGGCTCTGCGCGTTACGAAAGTATTCGCCAGGTTTTACTGAAGGTTTTTCAGCAGAATAGCGTGCCTGCAGGGCTTGTGCTGCTGGAAGGTCCGCTGGCGCAACTGTTTGGCACCAGTCGTGTTCCCGTCCGGCGGGCGTTAAGCATGCTGCATGATGAAGGCTGGATTGCCCGTTTTGAAGGTCGGGGATTTATCGTTGCGCGCGATAATGAGGACGTTGAGCCGGTTCGCATTGCGCTGACGCGCGAGCTGTTCGGCCTTGAACAGCGCGACGAGCTGGTTGATACGCGCAGCACGGGTGAAAAAGTGCTCGAAAACCTGCAGGGGATCCTGTCTACCGCGATGGTATTCGGCTGCTACCAGGTGGATGAAACGGGCGCGGCGAAGCACTATAACACCAGCCGCGCGGTGATACGCGAGAGCCTGATGCGCCTGCGCGACAAGGGGCTGGTAGAAAAAGAGCCCTATTCTCAGTGGCTGACAGGCCCGTTAACCGCGCGCGAACTGGCTGACCATTTTGAAATCAGGGCGCATCTGGAGCCGGCCGCATTACGAAAAGCCGGGGAACGGTTAAGTGTTGCCTGGCTTAACGCGCGGCTGGATAACGTGCAAACCTGCCGGGGCAAACAGCTTAATGCCGCGGAACTCGAAATGCTGGAAGAAGATCTGCACATTCGCAGCCTGGAGCCTGCGGGCAATAAGCTGATGATGCAAATTTTACGGCAAAATCAATCGCCGTTTATCGTCACCCGAATTTTCTACGAGCGGCTCAGCATTCCTGTCGACAGCGCAATGCTGGATGAACACAGCCTGGTCTATGAATTTTTACTGAAAAGGAACTGGGAACTGGCGGCCGCCTGTATGCGCGATCACCTTGAGCGGGCGCAGGTCAGAACATTACAGCGCCTGAAAGTCTTATCCGTGTTACCGGTGCCTGAATTGCCGGTCTTTATGGAGCGCCAGTAAGCCCTTCCAGCGAAAAAATCTAAAACGAAACGCGCCGCATTAATCAGGTTCAATCATAAATTATCAGACGAAAATCGCGTGACTGATGAACATGCGGCCAGCCTGCCACAGGATCGTTTTACTGCGAGCCCCGCCGCGAGCCTCTCGCATTGACAGATCGGCTTTTTGCTGCTGAACGCCACGAGTGTGCTGAACGCCACGAGTGTTAAGAAGACGTAAAGTAATTGCTGGCATATAATCCATCTTGCTCTTCTAAGACACGCACAAATAAGACACGCACAAAGCTGAAGCATGCTGAGACGGATCTCACGCCATTTTCCTGATGTCGGAAACGCCCTGTCAGTATCGCCAGATAATAAACAGCTTGTCCCCCCCACCGACAATGAGCGAGCGAATTATTGTGAATAAATTAACGGCATTGAAAAAAGGATATGCAAAAGTTTTCTTATGGCTTTTGCTCACGCTGTTTTTAACCCCTGCGATTACATTGGTTTTTGCTCACTACGGCAGTCACGAACTCGATCAGGAATACACCCAGATTTTTATCGATAATGCGCGTGCGCAGAATCAAAGTCTGGGTAAATTAATGCAGTTTCTGCAAGCCAATCCGCCTTCCAGCGTCTGCGGACCGGTCGCCGACAATTTGATTGACTATAAAAATGCCGTCTGTGGACCGGGTTCCGAACTGTCGCAATTTTATCTCATCGGCAAAGTCGCTCTATGGACGATGGTTTTCAGCGGCGTCATTCTGCTGATGATCCTTCTGTTCAGTGCGCTGGCATTTAAAAGCCGACGGGGGCAGTTACTCAGCCTCCGCCTGGCGCGTCCCTTTTTAATGCTGGCGTGCTCGCTGCAGGTGCTGGTACAGGGCGCCATGTTGGTGTGGCTTTCTTTCTGGGGCACCGCCTTTTTCACGCAAAAATACTATCCAAAGCTGGTGATCCTGGTCGCACTGCTGGTGTTGGCTGCGATGTATTACATGATCAAAGGCATCTTTAAAAAGCTGCCGCCGGAGGAGAGCATTGAAGGCGACGTGGTCAGCCGCGAAGCAGCCCCGGCACTCTGGGCGTGTGTTGACGCGCTGGCGGCCAGCGTGGGCACTATCCCGCCGGATCACATCATCGCCGGTATCGATACCAACTTCTTCGTGACAGAAGCACCGCTGAGCGTGAACGACCAGCCACTGCAAGGCCGAAAACTGTATGTCAGTATTCCCCTGCTGCGTCAGCTGAGTACCGCGCAGGCTGACAGCGTGATGGTGCATGAACTGACACACCTGCACGAAGGCGATACGGCATCGGGTGCCTTGCTGGGTCCAAAGCTCCATCGGTTCGATATGTATACGCAGTTAATGAGCGAGAATCTGTCCACGCTTATTGTCTTTTATCCGCTCTATCTTTATCGCCTGTTCTTCGAACTCGCGTGGCAGCGTAACAGCCGTGAACGCGAATTTATCGCCGACCGGAACGCCGCCGCGCGCGTCTCCTCTGCGGCGATTATTGAATCGTTAATCAAAATCTCAGCCTATGCCAGCTATCGTTACGAAGTTGAGCGTAAGCTTTTTGCAAATAAAACGCTGTATGAAAATGCACCCGGGATCAGTCAGGCCATCGCCGTTGGCCTGCCGCAACACGTGAGTTCCGCAGACTTTGTCAGCACGATGCGTGAACAGAATATCCCCCATCCCTTTGATTCTCATCCCCCACTGTCTGAAAGAATGCGCAACGTTAACTATGCCGTGGAAGAGGCGGATTACGCCGTCATCGCCGCGACATCACCGGCGGACAGTTGGGTCGATGTAATCCCGGTCGCCGATCAGATAGAGCAGCGGCTCTGGCAAAAATATGAGCGAGACTTCACCTCGCAACATGAAGAGAGCCTGGCCTGGCGTTACCAACCGACGGGTGAAGAAGAGACAGCGCTGGTCTTAAAGTATTTTCCGGATGTGCCTTTCACGCTCAAAGATGGTTCGCAGATGATCATTACCTGGCAAGGCATCGTGCAGCCGCATTCAGCCGGTTTACTTGAGTGGGATAACGTCAAAAATATTAACGTCCTGCGTCAGTTCGGCAGAGACAGTGTGTATGTGCAGCATGTTCAGCCCAATGCACAGGGCAAAAAGCGCAGCAAAATCCGCCTGCCCGGTCTGAAAAAAGAGATTGAACACGTTAAATACACGCTCAACTATTACTGGCATCGCCACCAGACGGTGCGGGCGCTGAAAGAACAGGTGCAGCCGGAAACCCCTCAAGGCACGGCCTGACCTCTGCCGTCGCGGGCGCGCCTGCGACGGTTTTTATTTTTTACGCACCACGGCTGCCGGACAGGCTCACGTCCGGCGTTTTAGCGGCCCGTTGCCGCCGTTGCTTCAACCTCCAGCAGCACGCCGTAGTGGAGTTCCGGCACCGGCACGATAGCTCTGGCGGGTTTCCACTCGCCGAGCCATTGTGCATATAGCCTGTTAAATTCTGCCCACAGCCCGACATCCACCAGATAAACCCTCACCATCACCAGATGATGCTTATTGAGGCCTTCCTGCTGCAGGCAGGCCTCCAGATTGGCCAACACCTGCGACGTCTGCTCAGCAAAGGAGGCCGTGCTGCGCATTTCTCCGGCTGGCGTGACCGGCAACAGGCCGGAGATAAACATCAATCCCGAGGTCAGCGCATAGTGCGAATAGTGGCCCGGATGCGGTGTGTCCTGTATATCGCGCGCGTGTATTAATGGTTGCATCTTCACCTCTTTACATCATGCCCGGCTTTTTCAGCGTTGTGCCGTCGCGGAAACGGGAATAGCGGAACGCGGTGGGATCGACAATCGGCGCATCCCCGGTGACCAGGTCCGCCGTGAGACGTCCCGCACCGGGGCCAATACCAAATCCATGGCCGCTGTAGCCGCAAGACAGGATCAGCCCCGGAAGCTGCGGTACGGCAGAAATGACCGGAATGTCGTCCGGCATGCAGTCAATCACGCCGCCCCAGGCCTGAGTCACCCGCAGCCCGGCCAGCGCCGGAAACTCCCTGCCTATCGCCGCCAGCCCCTTTTCAACGATGCCGTCTGAAACCTGAGGATCCAGCACCCGAAGTTTCTCGAAGGGTGAAAGGCCATCCATAGACCAGCTTGCCCGGGATTCAGGGCCTTGCAAAAACGATGAGAACCGGATTTTGGTTTCCAGATTTAACCGGCGGGCTTTGTATAAGGGGAAAAACTCTCGGGCATAGCGTAAGCCCTGGAACCCCGGCTCCAGCCGTCCGGTTCCAGACAGCGCAATGGTATAACCTCCGTCCTGGCGTGGACGACAGGCAAAGGCATCCGTATAGAAAGGCAGAGTGAGCGGCTGCTCCGCAGGATGGGTACGAAACGCACTGCCAATGACGTTACCGGCGGGCAGATCGATGCCGTGGCGGCGGCAAAACAGCGATGTCCAGGCGCCCGTGGCGCATACGACCTGGGCGGTTTTGATCAGGCCGCGTTCGGTTATCACCCCACTGACCTGTCCTGCCGAGATATCCAGCCCGCGAACCGCACAGCGCTGAAACAGAAACGCGCCCTTTTTCACCGCGGCTTCCATCAGCCCCGGCGCGGCTAAAGCCGGGTCGGCATAACCGTCGTCAGGGGAATGTACGCCGCCATGCCAGTTTGTGGTACTGCCCGGCGTCATCGTTTTGGCCTCGGCGGCACTCAGCATTCGACTGCGAATGCCGTACTGCTTTGCCATCTTGCCCCAGTTATCCCAGTTGCGAATATCCTTCTCCGTTCGCGTGGCATAGACCAGCCCGCTGGCGCGAAACCCTACGTCCATTCCGATGTCGTCGCTCAGCGCATGCCAGCGTTGCAGGGCGTGCAGAATGAGCGGAATTTCCCGCTCGTCGCGGTTAAGCTGACGGCACCAGCCCCAGTTACGGCTGGACTGCTCTGCGCCGACAAGGCCCTTTTCGATCACGGCAACCCGATAGCCTTTTTTGGTCAGCTCCCAACAGGTCGCTGCACCTGCAATCCCGGCACCGATAATCACCACATCCACCGAATCGGGGAAATATGTACTGTCCTGAACAAGCCTGAGCGGTGCGGGCATCGTCTGTGATCTCCAGTAAAGGTGTTAAAAATCGATTAAGACACTCTTGTAGCGCTGACATGACTCAAAGGCCTGGCGCCCAAGATCTTTGCCAAAACCTGACCCCTGAAAGCCGCCGGTTGGAATGATAAAGTCCCAGGTTCGACGATAGCGGTTGATCCAGACCGTACCGCTGTCCAGGGCTTTCATCAGCCGCATCGCACGTGGCATGTTGAGCGTATGCACGCCTGCACATAAGCCAAAAACGCGATGCTGTGCGAGCGCCAGGGCTTCTTCTTCATCGCTAAACGTCTGGATGGTCAGCACCGGTCCGAAGATCTCCTCCTGAATCGCGACGTTATCCTGATTCACATTGGCTAACAGCGTCGGTTGCCAGAACCAGCCCTGCGCGGTGTTTTCGTAACGCTGGCCGCCGGCCAGAATGCTGGCCCCCTGCGCCACGGACTGCGCGATAATCGTCGCGACTTTTTCCCCCTGACGTTGATCAATCAGCGGACAGTAACGCGTGGCGGCCTGCCAGGTCATACCGGGCAGCGGTGTTTTGCACAGGGCGATAAGCTTTTCGATGACCCGTTCCGCGATACCTTTCTGAATGATCAGACGCGTCCCTGAAACACAGGCCTGACCGGCGTTGACGGTGAAGCCCAGAAACAGGCGCTCGGCGATTTCATCCGCATCGCCTGCATCGTCAAAAACCAGCTGCGGGCTTTTTCCGCCCAGTTCCAGCGTCACGGGCTTGGTACCGTGCAACGCGGCCTGGCTCATGATCGCCGCCCCGGTCGCGGTTGAACCGGTAAAGGACACCTTTCTGACCAGAGGATGGGTCACCAGTGCATTGCCGGTGACCTGTCCGCCGCCCTGAACGACGTTGAGCACGCCGGGCGGAATACCGGCCTGCACGGCCAGCTCAGCCAGCCGCGCGGTGGAAAATGGCGTCAGCTCAGAGGGCTTGAGCACCACCGCGTTTCCCGCAGCCAGCGCCGGGCCGCACTTCCACGACGCCATCGACAACGGGAAATTCCACGGCGTGATCGCGCCGATCACGCCATAAGGTTCCGGCACCAGCATCCCCAGGCTACTGTTCTGGGTTGGAAACACATCTCCGCTGTACTTGTCTGCGCATTCTGCATAAAAACGCAGAGCAGCGGCGGTGAAAGGCACTTCAATATTGATCGTGTCCGTTATCGGACGCGTGGAGCCCACCGCCTCAAGCTGCGCCAGATAATCTTTGTCGGCATCGATCAAATCCGCCCAGCGGGAAATGGCCGCGCCCCGTTCGCGTGGCGAGCAGCTTGACCAGCCGCTGCGAATGCGCGCGTCTTCCGCGAGGCTTACCGCCTCGCCGACCGTTTCTGCGCCCGCTTCGTTGATGTCGGCATAATGCTGGCCATCCGAGGGACGTTTAATCCCCATTGTTTTGCCGGATGCCGAAACAAACTGGCCGTTGATAAAATGTCCGGTCGAAAGACGGACCTTATCGGGATCAAAATCTGACATGATGTCCTCTCACAATGAATGGAAAAAACGCTACCAGCCAACGATGCGTTGCCAGACCTCATGTTCGCCGTTTCGGGTGTCGATCACCTGATAGTGCGTATGCATCGCGGCGGTCGCGCAGGCGTGGTTAGGCAGAATGCGCAGCAGGGTACCCAGTGGAAAATCTCCGGTGGAATACGCACTGTCGCGCGGCAACGCAATAATTCCGTGCTCCTGATTGGTGGTTGTCAGCAGCAATCCCAACGGACAACCCGCGTCGTCGCACACCAGCCCGTAGCCATAATCGGTATCCTGTGAGGCGGTGCCGCGATCGCGTGACATAGCCATCCAGCCGGCATCAACAAAAACCCAGCCCTTGTCGTGGTTGTGGCCGATCACCGTTGTCACCACCGAAAGCGCAATGTCGTCCTGGGTGCAGACGCCCAGATTGTGCATAAACAGATCGAAGGTGGAAAACACCCCGGCCCTCACCTCGGTTACGCCCGTGAGGTCCGTAGCCGCATGCGCCGTGGGCGTGGAGCCAACGCTGACGACCGGGCACGGGATCCCTGCGGCACGGATATGCTGGGCAGCGGTAATGGCAGCCTGGCACTCTTGCTGCGCCGCCCGCTGAATGTCTTGCGGCGTGCGGCAATGGTAGGACTCGCCCGCGTGGGTCATTACCCCTTCCACCACCATCCCGTGCTGATGCAGATGACCGGCAATCTCGGCCAACGTCCCGTCGTCAGGTCGAATGCCGCCGCGATGGCCATCGCAGTCGATCTCAATGAAAACGGAAAACGTCACCTGATGCTGTAAAGCGTAATCGCTGATGGCCTGTGCCTGCGCCATGCTGTCCAGCAACACATGCACCTGTTTGCCGCTGCACCGCAGGGCGGCAATACGCGGCAATTTAGCGGGCGCAATCCCCACGGCGTAAAGCACATTGCTGAAGCCAGCGGCGACAAAGGCTTCGGCCTCTGCCAGGGTAGAAACGGTGGCAGGTGAAGAGGATGCTTTGAGCAGATAAGGCGCAGACTGGAGAGTGCGAAGCGTTTTCAGATGCGGGCGAATCTGACAGCGTTGCCCTTCGATTCGCTGATACAAGCGGTTGATATTGCGTTCAAACTTAACTTTATCTAACAGCAGATAAGGCGTGGTTATGGTTAAGTGATTGAGCATCGTCGAATTCCTGTAAGGTTTTATTGATGCTCTCATCGTTTAAATCTGTTTAAAATGCCGTCAGGCCCAATTAATGATTAGGTTTGAACCTAATGATCAACAGCGAAGATTTACGTTTTTTTCAGGTCATTGCCCTGCATCCGACGCTGGCGGCGGCGGCGCGCCATCTGGATATCACGCCGCCTTCCGTGACGCAGCGCCTGCAAAGTATTGAACAAAAGATCGGGGTGAAGCTGATCCTGCGTCCGGCAAAACGCATCATTCTGACCGATGAAGGCGAAGCTCTGCTGGGTCGCGCCCGGGTGATTTTGCATGAGATAGACCAGTTGCAGGATGTGATCGATCAGACACGAAACCGCATCAGCGGAACGCTGAGAGTGCTGGCCCCGTTGGGCTTTGGTTCCGAACACATTGCCCCGCTGCTGGCGGAGTACGCCGACAGCCATGCCGATCTCAGTATCGATCTCACCCTCTCCGATAACCCTGACTGGATGCAGGCCGATAAGTGGGATGTGGTGATCTATATCGGCCATCTGCGCGACTCCACGCTCTACAGCACCCGGCTCGCCGCCAATCCGCGTTTACTCTGCGCCTCGCCGGCTTATCTGCAGCAGCAGGGTACGCCGACGCATCCTGATGCGCTGCAGCACCATCACTGTCTGGTGATTCGGGAAAATGCGGAAGATGTGACGCGCTGGACATTCAGCCACAACGGGGACGAAACGACCCTAAGGATTACGCCACGTCTCGCCAGCAATGATGGTCGTATCATTAAAAAATGGGCACTGAGCGGTAAAGGGATTATGGTACGCTCCGCCTGGGATGTCAGCCGCGAGATCCGCCAGGGCCTTCTTGTTCCCTTGCTGCCCGCGTTTACCCTGCCGTCTGCCGATATCGTCGCCCTGACCAGCCTGCAGGAAAAAAAGCGCCTTCCCCGCACTCAGGGCTTTATCGACCTGATGAAACACACCTTCAGCGCCCCGCCGTGGGAGATCGATTAGGCCTCCCTGGTGTTGCACCAGCTCAACAGGCGTTGCTTACGATAAAAATTCGTGCTCCGTGACCTTCTCAAGCCAGGTCACCGGACTGCCGTTAAGGGATTCCGCGATGGCAATATGCGTCATTGCATGACGGGCGGTGGCGCCGTGCCAGTGACGAACATCCTCAGGTATCCAGACGATATCGCCCTGATTGATCGTCTGCTTCTCTTCGCCTTCACACTGAATCCATCCCTGACCGGCGGTGACGATCAGCGTCTGCCCCAGTGGATGCGTATGCCAGGCCGTACGGGCACCGGGCTCAAAGGTGACGATAGCGCCGCCAACCCGTGCCGGCGCCGCTGTGCTGAAAGGGGAATCAATGCGGACCTGACCGGTAAAATACGCCTCAGGACCTTTCGCTGAGGGAACGGCGGCATTTTTGATGATTTTCATTATCGGCTTACCTTTGATGTCGTGTGACAGAGGACAGGGACGGACGTCTCTCATTCTGGCCGCTGCTTGCTTGTGCGCACAGGGCCGAAAAACACGCGCAGGCTGATGAATTGGGCAGGCTAAGCGCAGAGTTAAAAATATTTAATTTTTTCTGCATCCACTTTCGTCCCCCTACTCGTATATCTCATTGAAAGCCACTTACTCCACGCTCTAATGAGGATTTACGATGAAAAAGCTAATCGCTGTGACCGTTGTATCAAGTGCATTACTGTTTACCACTGCCTCTCTTGCCGCTATGGAGTCGGGTTCTGTCATGGTAGGCGGTGCCGCCATGTTCCCGCAAAAAAATATTGTTGAAAATGCGGTTAACTCAAAAGATCACACCACCCTGGTGGCTGCGGTAAAAGCAGCCGGTTTGGTTGATACCTTACAAGGTAAAGGCCCTTTTACCGTGTTTGCTCCAACTAACGCGGCGTTCGCTAAGCTCCCTGCAGGCACCGTAGACAGTCTGCTCAAACCGGAAAATAAAGCGAAACTGACCAGCGTACTCACCTATCACGTGGTTGCCGGTAAGTACGATATGAAGGCGCTGGAAGCTAAAATCAAACAAGGTGGCGGTCATGCCGAGCTGAAGACCGTTAACGGTCAGCCGTTATGGATCATGAACAATGGCCCCCACAATATTCAGCTGAAAGATGGCCAGGGCAACGTCGCGAATATCAGTACCTATGACGTCAACCAAAAAAATGGCGTGATAGATGTGATTGATACCGTATTAATGCCGAAGTAATAATTTATACTCGAACGGAAACAGATCATTCGGGACGCTTATGGACAAGGTGCAGGCAGTGGAGCAGGTGAAATTGATGCAGGCAATCGCCGACGGCGATCGTCAGGCATTTGAACAACTTTACCGGCTGACATCGCCTCACCTTTTTGCTATCGCGTTGCGCATGTTGCAGCATCGCCCCTGGGCTGAGGAGGTGCTGCATGATTGCTACATCACTATCTGGAGCAAGGCGGAAACCTATAATGCCGCGCTGAGCTCCCCGTTGACCTGGATGACCCACATTGTTCGTAATCGGTGTATCGACTGGCTCCGCAGCGGACAGGCACGCCTTGCCAGCGCGGAAGAAGCCCATAACGATGACCTACTGGCCGCTGAACATGACGAACTGCATAACAGACAGGATGATGCACAAGCCGCACGCTTACAGCGCTGTCTGGGAAACCTCAGCAGTGAGCAGCGCCAGAGCATCACGCTGGCCTACTATCAGGGCATGTCCCACGGCGATATTGCTCACTGGCTCCAGCAGCCGGTTGGATCGGTGAAAAGCTGGATCCGCCGGGCGATGGCGCACCTTCGGGAGTGTGTCGGACTATGAATAAACGCCAACGTGACGACGCGCTCTCTGCGGAATACGCGCTGGGTACGCTGCGCGGCAATGCGCGGTTACGCTTTCAGAAGCGTCTGCAGAGTGAGCCGGAACTGACTGAGCAGGTAGCCAAATGGCAAACCCTGCTTGCCGGACTGGATCGCAGTCTGATGCCTCAGATTCCACCGGAATACGTCTGGAAAAAAATTACGCTAAGTCTGCCGACAAAGATAACGCCGCGCGTCAGGCGCGGTTATGTAGGCTGGCTGGTTGCCGCTGCCCTTGCCGCGCTGACGCTGGTGTCGTATCAGGTTATCAGGACGCCCGACTTTACCCCGCTGACCGTAATGCGGGGCGCGGAGCAACAGGGGCAATGGGTGGTCAGTGCAGATAAGGCGTTGACGCAGCTGCGTGTAACACCGTTGCAGCCGGTCGCTATTGGCGCAAACAACAGCCTGCAACTGTGGCTCATCCCTGCCGGTCAACAGCCCGTTTCGCTGGGGCTGCTGAATGTCCAGGAGACCACGCAGCTCAAACTTGCCGCACGTGATACGCTGAAAAACGCGGTGATTGCGGTCAGCCTTGAGCCCCAGGGCGGTTCACCCACCGGGCAGCCTACCGGCCCGGTGCTTTACAGTGGCAGGACAGGATAACGCCATTCGGGCGGCGGGTTGAGCGGGTGGGACGATGGCATGCCTATATCCCGTGTTATCGCCCCACCCGCCGCACAACCCTAAAAACGTTGCCAGTTATCTTCCTGCTTAGCATAGGCCGCACGAGCCTGAACAAAGGCGGAAGAAACCCGTGCGGGGCTGGATTGGGCAACAGGCGCGGCATCGGTCAGCACGAACGTGGCGACGAGCTGATTCAGTGCTGAGGCCTGATCCATGAGCGAGCGGGATGCCGATGAGGCTTCCTCCACCAGCGCCGCATTCTGCTGTGTCACGTCATCCATCTGATTGACGGCCTGATGCACCTGACCAATCCCCAATGACTGCTCCTGAGACGCGACGGCAATTTCGTCAACGAGGTCGGTTACCTGTCGCACCGCGTCCTTCATTCGTCCGATATTGTCACCCACCTGTTCAGCCTGATTAACGCCGGTTTCCACATAGCGCATCGAGGATTCGATAAGTTCTTTAATCTCGCGCGCTGAAGCCGAAGAACGTTGCGCCAGGTTACGCACTTCGCCGGCGACAACGGCAAAACCTCGTCCCTGCTCGCCGGCCCGGGCGGCTTCAACGGCAGCGTTGAGCGCCAGAATATTGGTCTGGAAAGCCACGCCTTCGATCAGGCTAATAATGGCGGTGATTTTTTCAGAACTCTGTTTAATGTCGGTCATGGTGCCGAGCATGGTGTGAACTTTCGTGGCGCTGTCGTCCGAAATGTCCCGGGCGTTTTTCGACAGCTGGCTGGCCAGTCGGGTGTTTTCAGCCGTCTGGCGCACGGTTTCACTCAGCTCTGACATACTGGCAGCCGTCTGTTCCAGCGAGGCCGCCTGCTGCTCGGTGCGTGAAGAGAGATCTTCGTTGCCGGCCGAAATTTGCGAGGTGGCAGAACTGACAGAATGGGCCGAACGTTCAACGGACGACAGCGAGTGGGCCACATTCCCGATAAGGTTGTTAAACGCTTTGGCCGTAAGACCAATTTCATCCTGACGGGAGTCATCCGCACGCAGGGTAAGATCCAGCCGCTCGCTGGCACGTTCCATGGTGATCCGCATACCGTTAAGGTGCCTGCGGATCCCCAGAATCGTTCTGACGGAGAACGCGCCCAGCAGCAGAATGATGGCGGCCGAACCGGCAATTAACCACACCAGCGTTTGCCGGTAAACCCGGTTGTTATCTTTTTCAAATGCCGCCCCTACCTCCACATTAAACTGTAACTGTTTCTGGTAACTTTCAATTAAATCGCGAATAGACTGCCCGACCCCGCTATTGCCCTGCAGATCGGCCAGCGCAGCGTCGTCATGCAGACGGGAATTCGCCATAAAACCGGGCAAACGGTCTTCCATCTGCTTAATCAGCGCTAAGGCATTCTGGCTCAGCCTGATGTCCTGATCGTTAGTGGTTTCATTTTTCAAATAAAATTCAGTCAGCGCTTTAACGGTATCCAGCCGCGTTGTTATTTCCTTTTCGAACTCGGCCTGTTTGCCTTGATCTTTTGCACTCAAATGTCGGTAAAGCGAGACGTTAAGCCGGTTACTGCCATTGACCATTTTATCCAGGTCAACCAGTGAAGGCAGCGTATTGGTTTGTACGTATTGAAAGCGCGACTGGAAGCCGCTCAATACCATGATGACGATCACCACCATGGCAATCATCGATGCCGAGAGGAGTGAAAACGTCAGGAAAAGCCGCTGAGTAATAGTCATATTAAATTCCCCGAATACAGTGTTCGTTATTCATTACGTTATGCTGAAGCGCGCTAGCCATAAAGATATCGACAGGGCGTGAATGAGCATTAATGCGCTGAATGGTAAATCCGCTGAATAATGGGGGCGGACGCGGCATTACCGTTAAAAAGCATTAGCCCGTTGAATGCATAAATAAAGACGCAGGGTTTTATGACTCAGAAAATACAAATGGATTTAATGGATGGAGGAAAGTCAATTTTTATTTAAGAGGAGGGAAATAATCTTCATTCAAAATGGCGCGCGCGTTTAATTAATAAAATTTCGCTTAAGGCCAGCTTAAAATTGTGCCTGAATATACCGGCTGCGCCGTTGTTTAATGCCGCCGTTTTTGAAATAAATTAACGCTGCAACAAACGCGAACGAATTAATCATAAGTAAGGACTATTTTAAAAATTTTTTTATTTTTTTTGTTAACGCCGGAACGTTCTTCTCCGTTCGTTCGGGCCGGGCGTTAAAAACCCGCATAGCGCTGGCTTCCCTGTCTCCGCCGCGACACAGCCTTGTCATTCGCCGCATTCACGCCGCGGGTCGGCATGGCTGACAAAGCAAAAGAGATAATTTGGCTTAATGCAACACGCTGACTAAACCGGTTTTAAACAGCCTGGTCGTTACGGCGGATTTACGCCACTTCTCGCGCGAAATAACTGCTGAGTTAATCGACAGTCGTGTAAAAATGTCGTAAAAAAAAGGTACAAACCTGTAAAAATGCAGTTCATAACTTAACCACCTACTCCCTAACTCACGCTAAACCGCGTAATCTCGTGCTGATCGCTGACCGGATAACCTTTCCGGCGAAGGTGGATAATTACGTGAAGCAAAACAGGATATTAAATGGCGCAGTCTGAAAAACAGTCTCTTCCTGCAGGCATGCTGGCGGCAGCGGGGATCGTATTTGGTGATATCGGCACCAGCCCGCTCTATACCTTAAAAGAGTGTCTGTCTATTCTTCCCTCTGGGGCGGTGACCGAAGAGGCGGTCATGGGGTTTCTTTCTCTGATATTCTGGGGACTGACGCTGATTGTGACGGTGAAATACGTCATCTTTATCATGCGTGCAGATCATGATGGCGAAGGCGGAATACTGACGCTGATGTCCCTGGCCCGGCAAAATGTTGGCGCGCGGCTCAGCCGCATCATCGTACTGGCAGGCCTCACAGGAGGAGCCTTCTTTTACGGTGACGGCATTATCACCCCGGCAATCTCGGTGCTTTCCGCCGTTGAGGGGATTGAAGTCGTGGCCCCGGCGCTGGATCGCTTTATTGTGCCGCTGGCCATGGTCATACTGGCGGTACTCTTTGTGATCCAGAAGCACGGCACCGAGCGCGTCAGCCGCGTTTTTGGCCCGATCATGCTGGCGTGGTTTATTACCCTGGCGATACTCGGTGTGCGCGGCATCGCCATGAATCCGCACGTTTTACATGCGCTCAATCCGGCCTTTGCCCTGACCTTTTTGCTTCATCATGAAGCCCTGTCATTTGCCGCGCTCGGCATGGTGGTGCTGGCCGTCACCGGTGCTGAAGCCCTGTATGCGGATATGGGACATCTGGGCAAAACCCCCATCAGGCTGGCCTGGTTGATCATTGCCCTGCCCGCTCTGGTGCTGAACTATTTTGGTCAGGGCGCCCTGGTGCTCGCCGAACCCAGCGCCGTGCAAAATCCGTTTTATATTCTGGCGCCCGTCTGGGCACAGATCCCGCTGATTGTCCTGTCAACCCTGGCCACGGTCATTGCTGCCCAGTCAATCATCAGCGGCGTTTACACGCTGACGCATCAGGCCATTCGCCAGGGGTTTCTGCCGCCGATGCGAGTGATCTTTACGTCTGCTACGGAATCAGGGCAAATCTACATCCCGGTCGTAAACTGGCTGCTGTTTGCCGCGGTAACTGTCGTCATCCTGGCTTTCCGCCAGTCCTCAGCGCTCTCATCCGCTTACGGTATTGTGGTGACGGGCACGATGGTGCTGACGGCCTGTCTGGCCGGTATTGTGGCGTTTAAAAACTGGAAGTGGCCATTGCCGGTGGCGTTGGTTTTTCTGCTCTGCATGCTGTTAATTGATGTGCCGCTGTTTGCCGCCAATCTGATGAAGCTCCTGTCTGGCGGCTGGGTGCCGGTGCTGCTGGCGATGACCATGCTGGTGCTGATGCTTATCTGGAGCAGTGAGCGTTCCCGGCTTATCCGCCGTCTCACTGACGATCCGGTGCGGCTGAAAGCGCTGATTAGCTCCCTGGAAGCCTCTCCGCCGATGCGGGTGGGGGGAACGGCTATCTTCCTGACGCGTAAAGAGTATGAAATTCCGCAGGCGCTGCTGCATAACCTGAAACATAACCGGGTACTGCATGAGCGCACTGTCTTACTGCATATCAAAACGGTCGATCTGCCCCGCGTACACAATCAGCAGCGCATTGCGTTGCGCCAGATGTCCCCGTCGTTCTGGCAGGTGACGGCCACCTATGGCTGGCATGAGCGTCCGTCGATGCAGGATGTCCTGCATCTTTGTGGGCTGGAAGGCTTTGGCTGTACGTTAAATGAAGCGTCGTTTTTTACCTCGCACGACACGCTGGTGATGAAAAAGCGCCGCGGTCTGGCCCATGCCAAAGGCGTTATCTTCCACTTCTTCCAGCGCAATGCACTACGCGCGCATGAGCAGTTCAGAATCCCGGCTAACCGGGTGATCGAACTGGGCGGGCAAAAAGAGTTCTGATAAGGGCATTTGCGGCAGAGCGCGTCACGGGCTCTGCCGTTTTCTTTTGTCAGGAAGCCCGCATGTTCCCCGCTCGCGTTCAGCACCCTTTCACCGCCCGTCGTAACGGCCTTCTTCACGCGTCTCCTGGATCTCGTCAGGCTTTGCCAGGCAAAATGTATGCCCATACAGGCATAACGGGACAGCAGGCGCGGCTGTGGCGCAAGTGCCGCCCACTGCGTTATCCCGTTCAATAGTGCCCGTTGAACTCAACGCTGACTTGCAGATAGGCCCTCATCAGCGCACCAAACGCAGGATGCTGAAGAAAAATCTGTAGGCTGCGGGATCCCGTCTGGTGTCTTTGACCTTAACCCGTCACAATACCAGCCGGGATCCCCTGTTTTACCTGTGCCACCAACGCTTCATCCCTGTCACCTCCCCAGAGGTTGCAGGATGAAAAAAGGAGCAAACCATGTCTGATGCGACATCGGCTCAGTGCCACTGTGGCGCTGTAGCGTTTAACGTAAAACTGCTGGATGGCCTGAACACGGCCCGGCGCTGTAACTGCTCTTTCTGCCGTATGCGCGGCGCGGTCGTGGTGTTTGCGCCCGTCTCGGGGCTTGAGGTGGTGAAAGGCAAAGAGACGCTAAGCGAGTACCGTTTTAATTCGGGTGAGGCAGTCCACTACTTCTGTTCCATTTGTGGCATCTACACGTTTCATCAAAGCCGGTCCAATCCTGAACAGTACGGCGTGAATGTCGCCTGTCTGACGGGCGTTTCGCCTTTCGATTTCGCCTCCGTGCCCGTCACCGATGGCAATAATCATCCCCGGGATGGCGGCAAAGGCGGCGTAGTCGGCCATCTTAACTATGTTGCAGTAAAACCCTGACATTGCAGTAAAACCCTGGCGCCGGGCACCAGAAGGCCATTAACCTCAGATCGCCTGGCGCACCCTTTCCAGCATCATCATTGCGTGGCTGAAAACCGCATCGGCGAGCGTCAGGGGATAATCATCGGGCAGGCTGTCCCGCACCTTAACAATCGCGGCAGGCAAGCCCGGAATAAAGGCCGCCAGTATCTGCCGCATCGATCCCTGACTGAACCCCACGCTCCCCGCAAGGGCAAGAAAATGCGCGGGCCCAATCGCGTCAATGTGATGCTGTTTGCCCTCAGGGCCTGTCACGCCCATCCCCAGCTGGAAATCCCGTCTGTCTGTTGTGCGTAGAGAAAGGCCCGGGCAGGCGGAAAGGAGATGCTTAAAAGGCGCGAGCCGGAAGCTGCCACCGCGAGCAATCAGCAGCGAGAGATGTTTAGCGTTGACGCGCGTGATGCCCGTCAGCCACTGAAATACCAGACAGCGCATCAGATCCTCACGGTCTTTCATGGCGGAGCTTGAGCCCATCAGCAAGGCCATGATGTCATCAATTCCCGGACCGCCCTGCTGCTCATCGCGGCCAGAGAGCGGCACGCCGAGCGCCTGACACACGTCTTCTTCAGGAAGATGATAAAGGTGTTGTCCGTCGTGACGCCAACGGCGATCGTATCGTTCTGTTCTCAATTTACGGATGCCGTTCTCATGAACTAACACGGCATCCGGCACCGGGATAGTCAGCTCCCGGGCCAGGGACAGACACAGATACGCATTATCGATATCGAACTGCTGTGCCTCATCGGCGGGGGTGAAGATGCTGTGCGTTGCCTGGTCCGGCGCGACGGGCTGCCGCTTTGCCGGCAGCAGACTGAGCGCCCCGGGTAATGTGTGTCCCACTTTCTGCAATGTTGCAAAGACCTCACAGGATTTTATCGGGTGAGTCGGGTAAAAATCCTTTTCGATCAACGCGCTGGGATAGAGAAGGTTTTCGAAAAAGTGCACGACTTTCTCAGAATGCATCGCGGCGCGCTGTAAGGGCAACGAAAGCGAGAGAGGTCTGGCAAGCGGATGCTGAAGCCAGTTGGCGTCATACTGGAAATGCAGCGCGCCGTTGTGATGCAGCGTCAGCGTTCCCGTACGCTCGCCGTTTATCCAGGCAATGAGCTTTGCCATTACCAGGCATCCTCAGCCGGGGCTGAGGATGCGCTGTTTTCATGAAGCAACAGAGCAAGATCGAGCGCCTGTAAGATTTTGAACAACGTTGCCAGTGAGGTTGTATCCGGGGCATTTTCGAAGTGAGACAGGGTTGCCTGTTTCAGGCCCACTTTTTTCGCCAGTTCGACCTGGGTCCAGCCGTTTTGCTGCCGCAGTAGCCTGACCTGATTTGCCAACTGGCGGGGACTGTAAATCATGCGGTATGCTCCCTGATAAGTGAGGATTTATCCCCGTTAGAGGATATTATCAGACTTGCTGCTCTTTCGCCTGATAACTTAATTATCCCCGATAGCGGATATTTTGGAGGTACAATGACCAAATGTAACTTTCCTCTGGCCGTCACGCGGTCTTACACCGAGAATGATAAGCAGGATTTACTGGTCGGGCTGCGCGCCTATAACAACGCGTTCATCGATACTTCGACATGGGGGCCGCTGGCGGTATTTTGTCGTGATCCGCAGGGAAAATTGCTGGGCGGACTGATTGGTAGCCAAAAAGGGCACTGGCTTTGTATTGAGTTTCTCTGGGTGAGTGAATCCGTGCGCGGTTCAGGCCTTGGCCAGCAGCTGGTTCATGCAGCCGAACAGGATGCTGTCACGGCGGGTTGCCACAGTGCCCTGGTGGATACCTTTAGTTTCCAGGCGCTGCCCTTCTACCAGAAGCAGGGTTATGCCCGGCAGATGTCGTTAACGGATTTCCCTCAACCGGGCATGCAACGTCATTATCTGACGAAAGCGTTAAGCGCAGCGCGCTGATCTTCACGCTGCAAAAACGCAAGGGTTGCCCCTGTCCATCTCTCAATGGACAGGGTTAAGGCATCAGATGATATTGACCTTGCAGTCGCTTAACATGCGCCAGTGGCAAGGCAGAACACGCGTTTCGCCTCTTACCGTTACCGTGCTGACGCCATGAATATCGCGACAGGACGATCCGACCTGGAGTTCAAACTCGCCCGGCTCAACAATGCGCTTGCCATCGCGACGGGTAAAGTTGAGCATATCGACGGGAAGCGTAAAGCACAGCTCAGCCGTTTCACCCGGTTGTAACGTGACGCGCTGAAAAGCTTTGAGCTCCTGAAGCGGGCGCACCATGCTGGCGACCTTGTCCCGGATATAAAGCTGAACCACTTCACTGCCCTGCCGTTGGCCGCTATTGGTTAGCGTCATTCTGAGGCGGATTTCGCCGTCAATAGCGACGCTGTCCTGCTCGGACTGGAGCGTCCCCCAACTAAACGTTGTCCCGCTCAGACCGTAGCCAAACGGATAGCGTGCGCCAAAATGGAAGGCGATTGGCGTGCCGCCGCTTTTCAGTTTGTGGTTGTAATAGAACGGCATCGCACCGACGTTCTTCGGAACGCTCACCACCAGGCGGCCCTGCGGCTCTGCGCGGCCGGTGAGGATATCCGCTATCGCCCAGCCGCCCTCCTGTCCCGGTGCCCAGGCCAGCAGAAAGGCGGCGACCTTGTTCTCCAGGCCCTGCAGGTTATAAGGTCGCCCACCGGTCATGACCACGATCACCGGTTTTCCGGTGTCCACAAGGGCCTCCAGCAATAACTGCTGCACGCCTGGCAGATTCAGGCTGTCGGTATCAGAACCTTCTCCTACGGTGCCGCTCTGGAACAGGCCCGCCAGATCGCCTACGCAGGCAACAACGACATCGCTTTCTTGTGCCACGCGAACCGCCTCCGCAATCAGATGCGTATCCTGTGAAACAGGCGACTGCTGCACAGGTTTCGCCCCGCTGTCTCCGGGGAAAACGGGAGCGCCTGCCGCGCGTTTCTCAATAATATGGCAGCCTTTGGCATAGCTGACGTTTTGCTGCCCCAGCGTATGGCGCAGGGCGGCGAGCGGCGTCGTTACCTGCGAGGTTTCCTCCAGCATATCGCTAATGATCAGGTGAACAGGAAAACTGTAGCCACTCAGTAGCGCAAGTGGATCGTCTGCACAGGGGCCCACAACCCCAACGCGACTGGCTTGTTGCAGCGGCAGAATGCCGTTATTTTCCAGTAGCGTGATCGACCGCGTGGCAACCTCCCGGGCGACCTGACGGGTTTCCTCGTCCTGCAGTGAAATCGTCTCTTCATTAATGTAGGGCTGCTCGAACAGGCCCAGACGAAACTTTTCGGTTAAGATGCGGCCAACAATTTCATCCACCTTCTCCATCGACAGCAGATTACGTGATACGGCGTCCGCCAGATGGCGAGCGCAGTCATCTTTGGGCAGTTCGACGTCCAGCCCGGCGTTAAAAGCCAGCGCGGCAGATTCTGCCGCATCCTGCGCCACGCCATGATGCTGATGAAGCAGGCTGACGCCGCCGTAGTCAGCGACGACAATGCCGTCGAATCCCCACTGCTCCCGCAAGACCTCCGTCAATAAAAAACGATCGCTGTGGCCGGGTTGATTATCGATGTCATGGTATGCCGGCATGACTGAACCCGCATTCGCCAGCTTGACCGCCATTTCAAACGGCAGTAAGAAGATATCGTTTAACTCGCTGAAACCCAGGTGTACCGGCGCGTGATTACGGGCGCCCTCACTGAATGAGTGGCCGACGTAGTGCTTCAGCGTGGCTAACAGATCGCGCGTGTCGCTCTGCAGCCCCTCGACGTAGGCGGTGGCCATGACGCCCACCAGCCAGGGATCTTCCCCGAAGGTTTCTTCTGTCCGCCCCCAGCGGACATCGCGGGACACATCCAGTACCGGCGCCAGCCCCTGCTTACAGCCAACAGAACGCGCCTCTGTGCCAATGCGCTGTGCCGCCCGCCTGATGAGTTCAGGATCCCAGGTCGATCCATAGTTGAGCGATGAGGGAAACAACGTGGCGCCTTTGCAGAGCAAACCGACCAGGCACTCTTCATGCAGCAGCGCCGGGATGCCCAGGCGTGAGCCTTCAGTCACGTCGCGCTGCAGGCGATTCGCCGCCCGGACGCCAGTCAGCGCGTCAACGATATGCGTTCCCAGCGGACGGGTAATCTGACCTATACCGCGGGTTAATCTTTCTTTCAGTGCTGTCTGGGCACTGACGCCAGTAAACTCATCGCTTAAATCTGTGCGTTCCTGGTGATTGCCCTCTTCATCCAGAATGAGCCAGTAAGCATGCATCTGCGCGAACTTTTCTTCCGCCGTCATGCGCGGCAGCAGATCCGCGACGCGTTCAGCGACCGGACGATGAGGATCCTTATAGATTGCAGTCATGTTTCACTCCTTTATGCAGATTTCAGATAGTCTTGCTGGCGTCCATTTTCTCTTCAGCGGCGCGCTTCGCAGCCAGCTCAAGGGCGATAGCATTCACCCGCGCGCTGTTCAGTTTGTAGAGAAAAAGCAGTAGCAACATGCAGGTAAACAGAACGCCGGGAATAATGTTGTGCATCAGGTTGATGGTGGTGATGACGCGAGGTGTTTGTGCGGCCACGCCGGGCTGGTAATGAACCAGTCCCAGAATCCAGCCCACGACAGCCCCGCCCATGGCAAGGCCAAATTTGATGGCAAACAGCGCCGTTGAAAATACGAGGCCGTCCAGTCGTCTTCCGCTGCGCTGTTCTTCAAAGTCCACCACATCCGAGAACATGTTCCATTGAATGGGCGTGGTCAGGTTCTGAACAAAACCAAAAACAATATTCACGGCAATGATCAGCCAGACCTGAGAAGGCGGAATAAAATAAATCGTGGTGACAAAAAAAACAAAACTGGCAAGGCAAATCTGATAAGTGCGGACGCGATCAAATTTTCCCAATAACCGCTCTGAAAAAAAGGCCCCGCACAATGCCGCTATCATGCCGGTAATTATAAAAGTGAATACGAGGTCAGGACGCAATAAAACGTAGTTCATGTAATAAATGGTGGAGGAGCCACGGGTTACCACTGCCGTGAGCAACAGGATGTTAAAAATAACAATGATGCACCACTGGCTGTTTTTACTCAGCGCCTTGAGGTCGGACCACATCGAGTTTGCGCTGTCACTGCGGGGTAAATAACGTTCCCGGGTCATAAAGAAGCAGCAGTAGATTAAAACCACCCCTAAGAACCCCATGAAGCCCATGGCAAAGAGGTAGCCTTTTGCCTTGTCACCCTGACCTAACAGATCCACCAGCGGCAGCCCGATGACGGTCACCACCAGCCCGCCGATAAACGCGCAGGCAAACCGCCAGGATTGCAAAGAATGGCGTTCGCGAGGATCGAGCGTCAGTGCACCGGGCATGGCGCAGTAAGGGACGTTTACCGCAGAGTAAATAAAGCTGAGAATCGTGTAAGTGACACAGGCATAGACGATCTTCGCCGTGGGGCCGACATCCGGAATATAAAAGGTAATGAGACAACTGACGCCAAACGGAATCGCAAACCACATCAGCCAGGGCCGAAAACGACCGTGCTTGGTTCGAGTGCGATCGACCAGCGCGCCGATACAGGGATCGACAAAGGCATCGGCCAGACGAACCACCAAAAACATCGTCCCCATAATGGCTGCCGGTAACCCAAACACATCTGTGTAAAAGTAGGCGAGGAACAAGGTGGCGGTTTGCCACACCATTGAACTGGCGGCATCACCGATGCCGTAACCCATTTTATCTTTTGTCGTGAGCACAGAGGATACAGAGGATATAGTCATTGTTATGAGCCTTATAATTAGGTGAAAAACCTGTTCAGTCAGCTTTCCACGCGCTGCCTGTACAGGCAGGCCAGGCTCAAGTATTAGTAGTCTGGAGGAGTAGCAACAATTCCAGAAATTAACAGCCAATTTATGATATTTAGTTTTTTTGCGGGTTTGTGATGCAGTGCATATTGATAACTTATCGATCAATACATTTTTGACGAAATATTTTTGACACCAGGTGGGGTTACTTTGTTATAAGCCTGTAATGTTCTCATATAAAATCGCTATGACATGGCGAATATGCACGCTTGAAATAGTACAGCCTTGTTACTATTTGTATTGTTTTCTGTTGCGTTATGGCAAATAATATCTCTTCAGGGAGAATTTTACCGCCCGAGATGCGTTATCCTGCCCACTGAACGACTGAGCAGCCCTATTTTCAGATGATAAAATGTTATTTAGCTGAACGTCAGAGTGAAAAGTTAGTAAAATCAGTACAGGATAGCCGTGAGGGCTGCAGTAACTTTTAGAGGAAATGGAATGCTTGAACTGTTTGACGTCAGTTATGAAGAGCTGCAAACCACACGTTCAGAAGAACTTTATAAGCTCAGAAAAAAAACTTTTAGCGACCGCCTGGGATGGGAAGTCGTGTGCAGTCAGGGCATGGAGTCGGATGAGTTTGATGGCCCAGGGACGCGTTATATTCTGGGTATCTGCGAAGGGCAGTTAGTGTGCAGTGTCCGCTTTACCTGCCTGGATCGCCCCAATATGATTACCCACACCTTTCGTCACTGTTTTGACGACGTTCCCCTGCCCGCTTACGGCACCGAGTCCAGCCGTTTTTTTGTTGATAAAGCCCGCGCGCGCGAACTGCTGGGTGAGCACTATCCTGTCAGCCAGGTACTGTTTTTGGCTATGGTTAACTGGGCGCAGAACAATGCTTATACGCATATCTACACGATAGTCAGCCGGGCAATGCTGAAAATACTGAAACGGTCCGGATGGCAAATCAGCGTGGTCAAAGAAGCTTTTCTGACGGAAAAAGAGCGTATTTATCTGCTGACGCTGCCAGCCGGGGAAGCCGATAAACAGCAGTTGGGTGGGGATATTGTTGCACGTACGGGCTGCGCGCCCGTCGCCGTAACTACCTGGCCGCTGACGCTGCCGGTCTGATAAGATCTAACTCAACACCCAGTCTGATAGCCTGTCGGGCGTTACTGACGCCCAGTTTAACCACCACATTTTTGATGTGAAATTTTACAGTGCTGACAGAAATACCGGTAATGGCGGCAATCTCAGAGTAGGTTTTCCCCATACTCGCCCAGTACAACACTTCATTCTCACGCGAAGAAAAGATGGTTTTATCGGCGTTTTGATTCACCGTCGGTGCTCTTTCCGCTTCTGCGCCAGCCAGTCGATACATCTGCTCATTAAAATCGATCAGCAACATCTGCATCGTGCCCTGCTCTGAGGCAAGACGCTGTTCCAGTGCGGCCTGGTCGTTGCCTTTAATGATGACCGATAGCAACGCCAGGTTGTTCATATGGTCGTGGAGCACGTAGGTAAAGCCATTAACGATGTTGTATTGCTTCGATAATGAGAAAATTTTAGTAAACCGGAGATCGGACATCAAAGTGATGTTCTCGTCCCAGGCAAAGGGTGAGGTGCGTTTAAAGGCGGTAAGGATAACCGGATCGGTTAACTGAAAATTATTGGCGCGGTATAACCTAACCCATTCGTCAGGATAACTGGAAATAATCAGAACATTTGAAGGATTTTTTTTGCTCACAACAGTGTAAGCGTACTCAGGACTGCCAAACGAAGATAACTTTCTCTGTATGTAAGTCTGAAGCGTATCCGTTATTGTTTGATTTTCAAGAAAAAAAGAAAACATTCAGGCTCCATGCTGCTTCTTTTACTTAACGATGACATAACCTGCACTTTAGTACAGGTAAGATAATACTTAAGAATAACTTACAATGATTCAGCCAGAGGTTACAATGGGTTCGAGTTGTTTAGCGGTAAAAAAAAACCTGACCTGCAAGGCCAGGTCGCTGAAACAGCCAACACCAGGGAAAAACTTTCCGGCCAGACTTCACAAACTATAAAGTGATGCTGGCCGGGACACTCAGAGTAACATCCCAGAAACATTTGTACAAACATTTACCTTCGCTTTCCCACACCTGATTGTCCTCTTTTATCATATGCAATGATCCCCCTCTTTTTTCATGCCATAAGCGCCTTTTATTCAATGCGTTAGCCTTCACCTGTGCGTGTCGCCAGGAAAGAGGATGCGCTCTTTTTGGCCTGATGGCGCTCCCCCTTAAGGAAAAATCAACATATTCTGCTACTTCCGCTGCGCTTATCTGCAATATCGTCGGCTAACCCTCGTCATAAAGCCTGTTTTCATCTGCCAGTACGGATTAAATAAGCATTTGAATGTGACAAATATCACATCTGTGCCAGGCTTAAACTCTCTGACCACCCTGTTCAAGGAGTTCACTATGACGACGTCAAATAACCACATTCAAGACCCGGATCGCTTTCCGAAGCCGCCGTTCAGGCAGCAGCCGCAGCAGGCACCCGGATTAGCCAGTGAGATGGATCCTGCTCCCGATCATGGTGAAAAAAGCTATCGTGGACATGGTCGCCTTACCGGCCGTAAAGCGCTGATCACCGGCGGCGACTCGGGTATTGGCCGTGCGGTTGCAATCGCCTATGCGCGTGAAGGTGCAGATGTGGCCATTAACTATCTGCCGGAAGAAGAGTCCGATGCGGTTGAAGTGATTAAACTGATTGAAGCCGAAGGACGCAAAGCTGTGGCCATCCCCGGCGATCTGCGTTCTGAAACCTTTTGCCAGACGCTGGTTAACGAAGCGGCCGAGAAGCTGGGCGGGCTGGATATTCTTGTCAATAACGCCGGACGTCAGCAGTTTAATGAATCCATCCGTACGCTGAGCACAGAAGATTTCGATGCCACCTTTAAAACCAATGTCTATGCGCCATTCTGGGTAACGAAAGCCGCGCTGGCGTATTTGCCGCGCGGGGCCTGTATCATTAACACCTCTTCCGTGCAGGCCTTTAAACCCAGCGATATCCTGCTGGACTACGCGCAGACTAAAGCCTGCAACGTCGCCTTTACCAAAGCGCTGGCTAAACAGCTCGGCCCGGAAGGGATTCGCGTGAACGCGGTCGCACCGGGTCCGTACTGGACGCCACTGCAGCCGAGCGGCGGCCAGCCGCAGGAGAAAGTGGAACAGTTTGGCGCAGACGCGCCGCTGGGACGCCCCGGCCAACCCGTAGAGATCGCCCCACTCTACGTCACCCTTGCGTCGGACGAGTGCAGCTTTGCCTCCGGGCAGGTATGGTGCTCTGACGGGGGAACCGGAACGTTGTAAGCGTTTTTAATACGCCATGGCCGCACTGCGCGGCCATTTTTTTGCCTGCTTTTCGGCATTACTGTAACGCGTCGAGAATCGCCACGGCCGCCTTAATGCGTTCCGGATTGGGATAGTTTTTATTCGCCAGCATAACGATGCCGCTGTTGAGCTGAGGGACAAAGGCAATGTAGGCCCCAAACCCGTTTGTGGAGCCGGTTTTGTGGATCCAGCTGGCGCGGTCCGCGGCTTTTACCGGGTTCACCAGCGTGGCAGGCTGAGCCTCCAGCGCGGTTTTCGTGTCGCTGGCGTCGATGAGCGTTTGCGCCTTCACCGGCCATGGATAGATTTCCCATCCCAGCCCCTGAGAAAGTTGACCTGCCGTTAAATAGTGCGACTGTGCGGTGAGTATGCCGTTGCGTAAAACCGTATTGCCGGACGATAACCCGTTGGGATTCGCATTGGCCTGCATAAAGGTCATCATGTCGCGCGCGGTGGACTTCACTCCATAGGTTTCTGCCGACAGCATTCCGGGAGAGACGCGCACGGGCTGGCCGTCTTTATAGCCCCACGCATAGTCGAACATCATGGACGCCGGAACGGTATAAAAAGTGCGCGTGAGCCGCAACGGTGTAAAGACGTTCTTCTGCATGGCTTCTTCAAACTCGCCCTTTACCATGAGATAACCCAGCAGGCCGAGACTGACATTGGAATATTGCCGCTGAATGCCCGGCGCGACACCGGGCTGCCACTGCTGCGCGTAACGGAGTAAGGAATCCTGATCGACCACGCTGGCAGGAAGCTGTAACGGCATGCCACCTGCGCTGTAGGTGGCGAGGTGCACCATCCTGATCGCCTGCCACTGCGGGCCTTTTAGCGCGGGCCAGTACTTTTGTACCGGATCGTTCAGGCGAAGTTCGCTGTTACGTATCATCACGCCAGCCAGTACGCCGGTAAAGGTTTTGCTGACGGAACCGAGTTCGAACAGCGTATTTTCCGTCACCCGTCGATCGGTTGCGGTATCCGCTACGCCAAAGTTCAGGTACTGCGGGCGGCCTTTATATAGGACCGCGACGGACATGCCAGGAATCCCCTGCTCCGCCATTAATGGCGTAATCACGTCCTTAACCCGCGAGGCAATCTCCTGTGAGGATAAATCCGTCGCGCTGCTGCTGGCGCTAAGGGCGAAGAGTAATGTAGTAAAATATATTTTCATCAGCACTCATTCAGGTGACAGTTCATCAGTTTGCGCGTAAGACTTCGCCCAATCGGGCGGAGATATAAGCGCGCGACCATGATCGCGACATTAACGCGGCCCGTAATAGAAAAGCTGCCGGGCAGGCAGTGTTAGCTCACTGAGAGCCTGTAAATTCCAAATCGCTTAACGCGGCTTAGGTTCGGCTCGGTGAAGTGGGAATCCTCGCCCAGGGCGGGGAGCCGTCAATGACACTGAGCAGCGCATGATTGCACGCAAAGCTGCGCCTGGGTACTACAGGCACCGGAATTACGCGTATTACAATGAGATTGCTCAACATAACAGCGAGTCTGACAGCTGGAGAGATCACATTTTGCGGCGATGGGCATCAGTTGAGGAAGCGGCGCGCGCGCCGGAAAGCTGTGTGCGGGTTGTGCCAGTGCGCTGCTGGCCATCAGGCAGGACAGCAGCAAAGCAAAAAGACATTTCATAACCGATCTCCAGAGATACGCGTCAGTTAAGTATGGTAACTCTGACGCGTAACGTCTGATAAATCTTGTTAAATTGAGAGCGCGGGCGGATGTTCAACACATTCCACAACGCCGCGACGATAAATATCGTTAAGTCGGACGCCGTACTGACGCGGGTCATGCTGCTGTTTAATGCGTAAAATTGACCCTTCTCCCTTTTCCGTCAGGCAGGCCGGGTGTGCCAGAATGTCCAGCAGGGTCGATTTTATGCCGTCGATCAGCGCCCGGCGCAGGCGATCTTTATCGGCTTCGCTGTTGACCTGATATTCACGATCGTCATTCAGCTCGCCGCCGATCGTCCAGCCTGCACTGGCCGGATTGATTTCCGGCAGAGCACGCACATTACTGGTTAACACCGGACAGCCGCTCGCCTGCATCTCCAGCACGGAAAACCCGTAGGTTTCCTGCCAGGTCGGTAACAAACCGAGGTCACTGTTCTGGAACAGTTTCAGGAGTGCCGAGTTTGCCATCTGCGCATGATGGGTGACGAAGCTCAGGCGGGAGATACGATCCTGGATATTTCGGTAAAAAGCCTCGTCGTCCTGGAATTTACGGTGTGCCACGTTATGACGCTTAGTCAAATCGCCGATAAGCTGCACGTCAAGCTGGGATGCATCGATCTGACCCGCTTCGACAAGCTCACTCAGCGCCAGCACAATTTCGGCCCCGCCCTTGCGATAAAACTCATTGCCGACAAAGACCAGACGGATTTTGTCGCTGTGACGTGCGCTTTTCTGCGGGGTAAACAGCGTTTGTGGCGGATGCATCACCAGCGTTTTAGCCCGAATTTTTGCCGCCACATCCGGTTTAAACAGCTTCATCTGGATGTGCAGCGTCGCCTCTGAAATAGCAATCAGACCGAAACAGTTATCTTTCAGCAAATAAGGGATCAGCTGTTTCAGCTCTGGATTGTCGTGTTTGGCCACGCCTGCTACCGGCAGAACGCGCGGCAGCTCGGTTTCAAACGTCGCGACCCAGTTCATTTGCGTTATTGCCACTTCATTGAACAGATGGAGAATGTCGGGCTTCTGCCCCATTGCAAACGGGACAGGTAAGAAGACGAAACGTTTATTTTTTTTCAGTAAACGCGTACGCAGCGGATTGAGGAAATAGAAAACGTTACGTTTTTTCAGGTTAATGTAGTCGTTTTCCGGATTGACCAAAATATTGCGCTGCTCCGGATAGTGATTATTACTTATGCCGATTTTCATGAAGGGTTCCGAAGTCGTAGTGAGTGCGAACGTGATCTATATCACGCTGAATATGAAACAGATCATAGGTAACATCTTAAAAACATGTGATTACTGTGGTTTACAGATTTCTCTGCACCCGACAGGTGCAGCCTGTTGCACAGCGACCGTGCATCTGCGCCATTTTCACCCTTCATGCCCCCATTCAGACGCGCACTCCGCGCGTCGCGCTTCTGGTACAAAAGTTGCAAATAACTGATATGTGCACAGGAGATAACATATGAAAGCGATCGTCATTGGTGGCGGGATGGGTGGCATGACCGCCGCGCTGGCTCTGGAACAGGCAGGTTTCGACACTGAGGTTTTTGAGGCGGTCAAAACGATACGTCCCGTTGGTGCGGCCATTTCCGTCTGGCCTAACGGGGTGAAATGCCTTAATGCATTGGGACTGAAGGAAAAAGTGCGCGCCCTGGGCGGCAACATGGCCTATATGGCCTATAAAGAGGCCTTTTCGGGTGAAACCCTCACCCGTTTCAGCCTTTCCCCCCTGGTGCAGCAGGTGGGCGAGTTTCCCTACCCCATTGCCCGCGCCGAGCTTCAGGCCATGCTGCTGGATGCTTACGGCCGCCATCGGGTGAATTTTGGCAAGCGTATCGTGCAGGTGGAGCAATATGCCAGCGGCGTGATCGCGACCTTCGAAGATAACAGTCAGGCCCAGGGTGACTTTCTGGTTGCGGCCGATGGAACGCATTCGGTTATTCGTGATTACGTACTGGGGGAAAAACTGCCCCGTCGCTACGCAGGCTATGTGAACTGGAACGGCCTGGTTAGCGTTGATGAGTCCATCGCGCCTGCCGATCAATGGACAACCTTTGTGGGCGAGGGTAAACGCGTCTCTCTCATGCCGGTCAGCGGCAACCGCTTCTACTTCTTTTTCGATGTGCCGCTGCCCGCCGGGCTGGAGCAGGATCGATCAACGATGCGGCACGATTTGCAGCACTACTTCAGCGGCTGGTCTGAACCGGTTCAGAAGCTCATCGCGGCAATTGATGTGGAAACCACTAACCGCGTGGAGATTCACGACATCGAGCCTTTTCACCGCTTTGTAAAAGGCCGGGTGGTCTTACTGGGCGACGCAGCACACAGCACCACGCCGGATATTGGTCAGGGCGGTTGCGCGGCAATGGAAGACGGGATTGTACTGGCCTCTGCGTTGTCTGCACATTCGCTTGGCATTGAGGATGCGCTGTTACGTTACCAGATGCGCCGCGTTGAACGCGTTAAGGATCTGGTGTTGAAAGCGCGTAAACGCTGCGACATCACGCATGCTAAAGATCCCCATCTGACATCGGTATGGTATCAGTCGCTGAAAACGGAAACGGGTGAACGGGTGCTGGCGGGACTGTGCGAAACCATTGAAGGTGGACCGCTGGGATAGTCAAAAAGGGCGGTATCACCGCCCTTTCGCTTATTCGGCTAAGCCGCGATTTTTTAGCATCGGCTCCAGTTGAGGCGCCCCGCCGCGCCAGGACTCATACAACGCTTTAAGATCGCTGCTGTTGCCCCGCGACAGGATTTTTTGCCGAAAGATGTCGCCATTTTCCCGGGTTAATCCGCCGTGTTCGACAAACCACTGGTAGCCATCGTCTGCCAACATCTGGGTCCAGATATAGGCATAATAGCCGGCAGAATATCCCCCGCCCCAGATATGCTGAAAATAGCTGGAACGGTAGCGCGGTGGTACGGCGGCCAGATCAATATCATCGCTGCGTAAAGCCTGCTGTTCGAAGGCGTCGACCGACTGCACCGGGGTTTTCCCCTCCAGGCTATGCCAGTGGAGATCCAGTAACGCGGCCGCCAGCAGCTCGGTCATCTCATAACCTTTATTGAACTTGCCTGCTCTGATGATTTTTTCATGCAGCGCCGCTGGCATGGCCTCCCCGGTCTGATAATGACGGGCGAAATGACGAAACACCTGTGGCTCACTGGCCCAGTGCTCGTTGATCTGCGATGGAAACTCGACAAAATCACGTGGCGTTTCCGTGCCGGAGAGGCTGGGATAGCGCTGGCTGGCAAACAAGCCATGCAACGTATGGCCAAACTCATGGAACAGCGTAATTACGTCATCCCAGCTCAGCAGTGCAGGCTCGCCGTTGGCGGGTTTGGTGTAATTACAGACGTTGTAAATCACCGGTTTCTCGTCGAGCAGCGTGGACTGATTAACAAAGTTGCTCATCCATGCGCCGCCGCCTTTGCTGTCGCGCTTGAAAAAATCGGTATAGAACAGCGCCATTCCGCTGCCGTCGGTATCAAAGATTTCGTACACCTGGACATCGGGGTGATAAACCGGCAGGTCGTGACGTTGGGTAAACTGGATGCCATAAAGTTGAGTCGCGGCCCAGAATACGCCCTTTTCCAGCACGCTGTTCAGTTCGAAATAGGGTTTAATCTGGCTTTCATCGAGATCGTACTGCGCCCGCCTAACCTGCTCCGCGTAAAAGTTCCAGTCCCACGCGCCAAGGGTAAAATTCCCCTGCTGGCTGTCGATGGTTTGCTGAATGGCCGCGGCTTCCCGCTCGGCCCGCGCACGGGCCGCAGGAACGATATTGCGCATAAACGCAAAGGCGGCATCGGGGGTTTTCGCCATCTGATCCTGTAGCTGCCAGGCGGCAAAGCTGGCAAACCCTAACAGCTTTGCCTGCTCTGCCCGCACCTGTGCCAGGCGCAGCACTAACGCTCGCGTGTCGTTGTCATCGTTTTTCTCACTGCGCGTCATGGCGGCGTGGAACAGCGCCTGGCGCGTCGGGCGATCTTCCAGAGACTGCAGCGCAGGCTGCTGCGTGGTGTTTTGCAGCACCAGCAGCCAGGCATTCTCCAGGCCTCGTGCCGCCGCCGCCGCTTGAGCAACGGCCAGATCGGACGGACTCAGCCCCGCTAGCTGCTGCACGTCATTGACCACTAAACCGCCCGCCTTGGTTGCAGCAAGCAGCTTATTAGTAAACTGCGTACTCAGTCGTGCAGCCTCCTGATTCAGCGCCTTTAACTGCTGCTTCTGTGTTTCCGGCAGGTTGGCACCCGCCAGTTGAAAGCGCTGCCACAGCACCTCGACCAGGCGTTTCGATTCAGCATCAAGCGGGTTGCGCTGCAAATAGACCTGGTCGATGCGTGAAAACAGCGGCCGGTTCAACATTATTTCGTCGTTAAGCGCGGTGAGCTGTGGCGCAATATCCTCGTCAACCTGCTGTAAATAGGGGCTGGTGTGGGCGGAGGTCATGGCATTGAACACCAGGCTCACACGGGTCAACAGTTGACCGCTTTTTTCCAGGGCCTCGCAGGTATTCAAAAAGGTTGCCGCTTCCGGATTGGTGGCGATGGCCAGGACTTCCTGGCGCTTTTCTTCCATCCCGGCCTGAAGCGCGGGCAGAAAGTCGGTTTCCTGAATCTGATCAAAAGGTGGTGTGTGATAAGGCAAGCTGCTGACGTTAAAAAAAGGATTTTGACGGGCGTTCATAGGCGCTCCTGGTGAACAACACAGAGTCTCATAGTGGCAGGTTGCCTCTTACAGAACAACCTGACCGCGTTGTTGCTGATACACCGCAATGATTTCCCCGGCAATCGCAACGGCGATTTCGGCAGGCAGTTTCCCTTTTACATCGGGCAGGCCCATGGGGCAGCGTAAGCGCGCCAGCCGGTCTTCGGCAATGCCTTTGCCTTCCAGCCGGTAGCGAAAACGCTGACTTTTCGTTTGCGAACCGATCACGCCCACGTAGCGGAAATCACCGCGCCGCAGAATAGCCTCACACAGCGCAAGATCCAGCGGATGATGGTGCGTCATCACAATATAATAGCTCCCCGCCGCCGCCGCGGCCACGCAGTCCATTGGATCGTCGGGCTGTTGCACGCTGACGCCGGGTGGCACAGAGGCAAACTGATTGTCCCGACCGTCAATCCAGTTAACGTGACAGGGTAACGTAGCCAGCAGGCTGACCAGCGCCTGCCCGACGTGGCCCGCGCCAAAAACCAGGATTTCCGGCTGCGCCTGCATCAACGGTTCAAACAGAATGGTGGTCATCCCGCCGCAGCACTGGCCTAACCGGGCACCCAGGCTGTAGTCTTCGGTATGAGGACGACGCTCTCCACTTTCCAACAGCGCGCGCGCCTGCGCAATGCACTGAAACTCAAGATGGCCGCCACCGATGGTCAGAAAACTTTCGTTGGCCGTCACCACCATCTTCGCGCCGCCGTCACGCGGGACTGAACCCCGATCGCGCAACACGGTGACCAGCACGCAGTGTTGCCGCTTCTGGCGCAGGTCGTGCAAAATCGCTATCCAGTCATGATAAATCATGGGTGCCTCCCGCCATGCGCTGGACGCCCCAGAATACTCGCTCCGGCGTAGCGGGCGCGTCCAGCGCGGGATGCAGACGATAGTCGGCGACGCTGGCTACCGCATCCTGTAACGCACACCAGGCGGCTATCCCCAGCATAAACGGCGGTTCACCCACGGCTTTGGAATGGAACACCGTGTCCTGCGGATTTTTGCGGTTTTCCACCAGCGTAACCCGCATATCGGCCGGTACGTCAGCGATCGCCGGGATTTTGTAGCTCGCGGGACCGTCGGTCATCAACTGGCCCTTGTCATTCCAGACCAGTTCTTCACAGGTCAGCCAGCCCAGCCCCTGGACAAAGCCGCCCTCTACCTGGCCAATATCGATGGCCGGATTCAGCGACGCGCCCACGTCGTGCAGAATATCCGCCCGCAGCAGCCGGTATTCGCCCGTCAGCGTGTCCACAATGACTTCACAACAGGCCGCGCCATAGGCGAAGTAGTAAAACGGTTCGCCGCGACCGGCCTGACGGTCGTAATGGATGCCGGGGACGCGGTAATAGCCCGTCGCCGATAGCGGTACCTGATTCAGCCAGGCAAGCTGCGCGACCTGGGCGAAGGTGTAATAGTGCTCGGCAGCCCGAACGATACCGTTACTGAACATCACCGCCTCTGGCCCGCATCCGTGCAGCGTACACAGCATGGTCGTCATGCGCTCACGCAATATCTCGGCGGCATTTTGTGCCGCTTTGCCGTTGAGATCTGTGCCACTGGACGCCGCCGTGGGCGAAGTGTTAGGGACTTTCCCGGTATCGGTGGCGGTGATCTGAATACGATCGACCTCGATTTGCAGCACCTGCGCCACAATCTGCGCCACCTTGGTGTTAAGCCCCTGACCCATTTCCGTTCCGCCGTGGTTGAGCTGCACCGTGCCGTCGGTATAGATCAGAATCAGCGCTCCGGCCTGATTGAGGAAGCTGGAGGTAAATGAAATGCCAAATTTAACCGGCGTCAGCGCCAGTCCACGTTTCAGCACGGGACTGCTGGCATTGAAGGCTGCGATCGCCGCGCGGCGCGCATCATAGTCACTGCTGGTTTGCAGTTGCGCCGTAATCTCATCCAGCAGGTTGTCTTTTACCTGCTGATGGTAATGGGTGATATTGCGTTCGTTCTTGCCGTAGTAGTTGCGTTTTCGCAGCGTAAGCGGATCCAGACCGCGCTCGCGGGCGATGTGATCCATGATCTGCTCAATCGCCACCATGCCCTGCGGCCCGCCAAAGCCGCGAAAAGCGGTATTTGACGCGGTATTGGTGCGACAGCGGTAGCCGGTGATACGCGCATCACCGAGATAGTAGGCGTTATCGGCATGAAACATGGCCCGATCCACTATCGATCCGCTCAGATCGAGCGAGTAGCCGCAGTTACCGGCAAGATCGATTTTCACCCCACACAACCGGCCATCGTCTTCAACGCCCACATCATAGCGGACGTAAAAAGGATGTCGCTTGCCGGTTATCCGCATGTCATCGCGTCGGGCCAGGCGCATTTTAACCGCCCGGCCGGTCAGGCTTGCCGCGACGGCGCACAGGCAGGCCACGCCCGCCGCCTGGGTTTCTTTACCGCCAAAACCGCCACCCATTCGGCGCATATCAATCGTGACCTTGTTCATGCTGATGCCCATGACCTCTGCCACCAGCTTTTGGACCTCCGTGGGGTTTTGCGTGGAGCAGAACACCTGCAGCGCGTCGTCCTCACCCGGGATCACCATGGCCGTTTGGGTTTCCAGATAGAAGTGTTCCTGCCCGCCAATATGAAACGCGCCCTGTATGCGGTGCGGCGCACGGGCCAGCGCCGCCTCGACGTCGCCGCGCTGGTGGATATGGGGCTCCTGCACAAAACTGCCCTGCAACAGTGCCTGTTCTACATCCAGCAGCGCGGGCAATACCTCATACTCGATCACCGCCGCCATCGCGCCCTGTCGGGCCGCATCCGGCGAGTCGGCCAGCACGGCAATAATAATTTGCCCAACATATTCGACGCAGTCCTGAGCCAGCAGCGGGTCGCCGGGCTGCAGCGGGCCGACATCGTTGACGCCGGGCACGTCCTGCCAGGTGAGGACGCGGACGACACCGGGAACGTCGTAGCACGGCTGGACATCAACGTGAGTGATACGGGCATGGGCATGATCGCTCAGGCGAGGACAGAGATGCAGCAGACCGGGCTGCTCCGCTTTGTCATCGATATATATCGCCTCGCCGGACACGTGTTTATCGGCGCTTTCATGCTTATTGCTGCGCCCCACGCCGCTGCTGATGTCGCGCGCATGAGCAATGGGTAATGCTGAATCGGGCAGAGCCGGACGATTATGGGACATAGCGGCTTACCTCAGTCAGGGACAATCCGTTGAGACGGTAAAAGTAACGGCGCAGCAGGTTGCTCGCCACCTGCAGGCGATAACCGGCGCTGGCGCGGAAGTCGCTGAGCGGCTCAAAGGTCTCTTCCAGCGCCTGACAGGCCGTGGCTATCGTTTGTGCGGTTAAGGCCGATCCAATCATGGCCTGCTCACACCCTGTGGCGCGCACCGGCGTTGCCGCCATCCCGCCAAAGGCAATGTGTGCCGCTGTCACAATGCCGTTATCGGTTTGGATATTGAAAGCGGCAAACACGGCTGAAATGTCGTCATCCAGCCGCTTCGAGACCTTCCAGGCAACAAAATCAGGTGACACCGTCACTTTTGGAATAATGATGGTATGGATAAACTCACCGGGTTGCAGCACGGTCTGCCGGTAGCCGGTAAAAAACGCGCTGAGTGGCAAAGTGCGTTGCGTGTCGCCCTTCTGCAGCAGCAGAGAGGCGTTTAATGCCAGCAGCGTTGGCGATGCATCGCCAATCGGGGAAGCATTAGCAAGATTACCGCCCAGTGTGCCAAGCTGGCGAATTTGCAGCGAGGCAAAACGCGTCAGCATCTCCGTTACTCCCGGAATGCGCGTCGCCATAAACGCTGCGATCTGGTCGAGCGAGGCGGAGGCGCCTAAGTGATAGGATGCGTCGTCCTCATAACAGTGTTTCAGAGCATCCACCTGCCCCAGCGCAATCATCAATGGAATACCCTGGTAGCGTTGGGTAATCAGCAGGCTCAGGTCCGTGCCGCCCGCCAGTAACGCGGCATCGGGGTGCGCGACACAGAGCGCAGCGAGCTGCGCGACGGTGATGGGAAGGTAACAGTGACGGCCTTTGTCCTGAATTACCCGGACCTCCTGATTCTCCAGCGCGCGCAGGCGCTCAACCACGCCCTGCTCACAGCGATCAAAGCTGTCCGGCTGTGCCTGCGTCACCAACTGTTCGGCCGCCGCCATAATGGAACGATAACCGGTGCAGCGACACAGGTTACCGGCCAGCGCATGCTCTGCCTGCTGCCGGTCCCAGTCGCTGTGATTTTTTTGCAGACTGAACAATGACATCACAAAGCCCGGCGTGCAGAAGCCACACTGCGAGCCATGACAGTCCACCATCGCCTGCTGAGCCGGATGCAGGGTTTTCCCCTCACGTAAATCTTCGACGGTGATGAGCTGCCTGCCCTGTAATCCACTGACCAGCATCAGGCAGCTGTTAACGGTCTGATAGTGCAACCTGCCGTCCACCACGCTCCCCAGCGTGACGCTGCAGGCACCACAGTCGCCGGACGCACAGCCCTCCTTGGTGCCACAGCGACGCTGATGCGTGCGCAGATAAGAGAGTACCGTCAGATTGGGATCGATACGTTCTTCTGTGACGAGCTGGTCGTTAAGCAGAAACTGAATCATGCGGCATTCTCCTTTGTGGTGGATTGCCAGACCGGTCGGCCGTTAACCCACGTCTCTACGATGTTTCTGTCATCACCCAGCGTCATCAAGACGAACAGTTTTTCCCAGATATCCTTGCAGTTCCCCATACGCAGCTTTTGCAGCGCCGATACGGCGGGATCCAGCACGACAAAGTCAGCTTCTTTACCTGGTGCAAAATTACCGATGTGCTGGTCAAGATCCAGCGCACGGGCCCCACCCAGCGTGGCATGGTAAAAGGCTTCTGCAGCACTCAGCCTGTATTGCTGTAACTGGCCGACCTTGTAAGCCTCGCCCAGCGTTTGCAGCATATTAAAGGTGGTTCCGGCGCCAACATCGGTGCCGATGCCCACTTTGATGCCCTGCTGCCAGCTGCGCTTGATATTAAACAGGCCGCTTCCCAAAAACAGGTTTGAGGTCGGGCAAAAGGCAATGGCGGAATCCGTATCGTGCAGACACTGCCATTCATGATTTTCCAGATGCAGGCAGTGTGCAAAGACGCTTCGCCGGCCGGTCAGCTGATAGTGGTGGTAAACGTCCAGATAGCCATTGCGTTCGGGAAACAGCGCGTTGACCCAGGCAACTTCCTGTTGGTTTTCGCTGAGGTGCGTGTGGAGCCAGACATCCGGGTAAGCCGTGCGCAGCGCCTGCACTTTCTTTAACAGGTCGGGTGACGAGGTGGGCGCAAAACGCGGCGTCAGGGCATAGCTCAGTCGGCCGCGGCCGTGCCAGCGCTCAATCAGATCGCGGGAATGTTGATAGCTTTCTTCCGGCGTTTCGGTGAGGTAATCAGGCGCATTGCGATCCATCATGACTTTACCGGCGATGATGCGCATCTCAAGCGCTTCGGCCGCGCTAAAAAGCGCCTCTACCGACTGCGGATGCACCGTGCCAAAAACCAACGCACTGGTGGTGCCGTTAGCCAGTAGCTGATGGAGAAAAAACGCTGACATTTGCGCGGCATGCTCGGCACAGCGGTACTGCCTCTCAACCGGAAACGTATACTGATTCAGCCATTCGAGAAGCTGCTCACCATAGGCGCCGATCATTTCTGTTTGCGGGTAATGAATGTGGCAGTCGACAAAACCCGGCAGGATCAGCTTACCGCGCAGATCGATAACGCGCTCTGCTGCCTGACTGCTGCTGACATCACACCAGGGGTGCAAACCAACTACGCGGCCCTCACGCAGAATGAGCAGACCATCTTCGATATAACGCGCCTGAGACAGAATAGCCTCAGGCTCGTTCGCCACCGCGGCAAAATCAAAAAAACTGGCACGAATCGCCGTGTCCTGGCATGTAGACATATCGTTTCCTCTTACCGGGCGCCTGATGTTGTCGCCCTGTTCATCTCGTACTCTCTTTAAACACTCTGCAAGACGCATGCCAGATCAGAACCTGATAAATCACTTTATTATCAGTCATTTATGAATATCATCCTGTTGCGCAACGCTTTCGCTGACAAAATCGCCACGCAATCGGTTGCTCATCCAACGCAATCGGTTGCCAGTAAAAATGCACCCTGCCACGTTACCTTGCTGCCCCGTTCTCTGCACGATTTCGGGGCAGCGTGCGCTAAAAGCGCGCAAAAGCGCCTCCCCACGGAATTCAGCGGACACAGGCTAAAATGCCGTGATAAGGTGAGGAGACATCACGAAACTGGAAGAGGGAAAAGTGAGATGATTATTTTTGTTACGGGAGCCACAGCCGGTTTTGGCCAAAGCATTACCCGCCGATTCATCGAAACAGGTCACAAGGTGATTGCCAGTGGACGTCGTGCTGAACGCCTGAAGGCGCTGAAAACGGAGCTGGGTGAGAATCTGTACACCGTACAGTTAGATGTGCGTAACCGGGCATCGATTGAAGAGGCCATCGCACAGCTGCCTGCCGAGTGGCGCAATATTGATGTCCTGGTGAATAACGCCGGTCTGGCGTTGGGCATAGAACCCGCGCACCGGGCAGATGTGAACGACTGGGAAAATATGATCGACACCAATACCAAAGGGCTGGTCTATATGACGCGCGCGGTTTTGCCTGCCATGGTAGAGCGTAACGTCGGTCACATTATTAACATTGGTTCGATTGCCGGCAGCTGGCCTTATGCCGGGGGCAACGTTTATGGCGCCACCAAAGCCTTTGTGCGCCAGTTCAGCCTTAACTTACGCACCGATTTACACGGTACGGCCCTGCGTGTGACCGATATTGAGCCGGGCCTGGTCGGCGGCACGGAGTTTTCTAACGTGCGCTTTAAAGGGGACGATGGCAAGGCCGAACAGGTCTACGAGGGCGCCACGGCCCTGACGCCTGAAGACGTTACCGAAGCCGTTTACTGGGTGGCCACGCTGCCGAAGCACGTCAACATCAATACGCTTGAGATGATGCCCGTCAGCCAGACGCTGGCAGGGCTGAAAGTGCATAAACCCTGACCGATAAGCCAGCCGCAAAGGCTGGCTTTTACGCTTTGCCCCATCCCGCTACGATAATCAGCATGCCGCTCAGCGCAATCAGCGCACCACTCCAGTCCCATGCGCTCAGCTTGACACCTTCGACCACGCGCAGCCAGAGCATGGCCGTCAGCACATAGACGCCGCCGTACGCCGCGTAAACCCGGCCGCTGGCCGCAGGATGTAAGGTCAGCAACCAGACAAATAACACGAGGCTCAACGCGGCAGGCAACAACAGCCACATGGACGCCCCCTTCTTTAGCCACAGCCACGGCAGAAAACAGCCGATGATTTCCGCCAGAGCGGTGATAAAAAACAGCAGCGTGGTTTTAAGCAGCACAATAATCTCTCTGACAGGTAAACAACATGCACACAGCTGGTGAGCAAGTAATCGGCAATGGTATACTATTCTCATTTGATGCAATAGTTTTACCCAAGAGTAAAACAGTGTTAACCGAAGGATATTACGATGAAAAAATTGGTTCCGGTTCTGATGGTGGCCCTGCTTTCTGCCACCGCGATGCGTGTCAGTGCGAACACCGAACACGTGATTATTGAAAACGGCAGCAGCGCATTGAGCAACGAAGCGGCACGTCAGAGTAAAGAGCAGTGGAATGATACGCACATGCTGCGCAACAAAGTGAACAGCCGGGTTGAGAAAGAATTCGATAAAGCCGATCGCGCATTCGACACACGCGACAAATGTGAACAGAGCGCTAATCTGAATGCCTATTGGGAACCCAATACGCTGCGCTGCTTAGACCGCCGCACGGGCCGCCCGGTATTGCCGTAAATTTCGGCTATAGTAATGACTGACGCATGACAAAAGGAAAGGGTTATGAAGATCAAGAGTGCATTACTGACAGCGACGTTTTTAGCCTTCCCCCTGCTGGCTCAGGCATCCTGCGAATCTGTAAAAGCGGATATCAGCCAGAAAATCATTCAAAACGGCGTGCCTGAATCAGGCTTTAGCCTGGATGTGGTCGCCAACGATCAGGTTGATCAGGCTGGCGGTCAGGTCGTCGGCCATTGCGATAACGACACACAGAAAATTGTTTATAAAAAGCTGGGCCGTGATGAGGGCGCCTCCGTGCCCGACAGCGCAGGCAGCTCGCAAGACTCCGCTACACAATAATGTTCAGGGCGACGATGATGTCGCCCTGTCTTTTCCTGTCTTTTGCTGGCCCTTCTCTGCCCATCACGCCTGAGGTTTCAGCGCACTATTCCGTTTGTTGCGGCTGCTGGCGCGGCATCTTCCACGCTACCCACAGGGTGAGGAACGCAATGACCAGTGCCACAATAAAGACCCAATGTAGCGATGCGGCTATTGCCTGCAGCATAGGCTGAAGCACGTCCGGTGCCAGGCGGTCGCGCGTTTCCTGCGACATGATTTGCTGAACCGGATCCTGCGCATGGGGCAACCGCCATTGCAGGTTCAGGTTAAGCACCGCGCCCATCACCGCTGTCCCCAGCGCCGATCCAATCATACGGCTAAACATGACCGACGCTGTACAAATGCCTTGCACGTTAAAGTCGGCATGATTCTGGACAGATACCAGAAATGTCGTGCTGGTCATTCCCATGCCGGTTCCGATGACAAAGGCGGTGAATCCCGCCTGGAACAGCGTGCTTTCTGTGTGCAACAGCAGTAGCAAGGCGCTGCCGCCGATTAATAACAGTGCGCCCAGCTGCGCGGTAAAACGGTAGGAGGTCAACAGCATCAGACGGCCACTTAGCGTACTGGCCAGCGGCCAGCCAACAGACATCATGGCCAGCGCAGTTCCGGCCTGAAGCGGCGATCCGCCGGTTACGCCCTGAATCCAGGTCGGCAGAAAAGCGCTGACGCCCATCATGGTTGCACCAATGATGAAGTTGCCGAGATTGCCCGCGATAATCAGTGGGCTTTTCCACAGGCTGAGCGGGAACAGCGGCGAGCGGGTGCGCTGCTCATGACGGGTTAACTGCCAGCCAGCCACCAGGCCAATGGCTAAGAACAGCAGCAGCCAGTAGCCAAGCTGTTCCGCCTGCAGCAGCGCAATCAGAACGGCGCTGATACACAACGTGAGCCAGCCGCTCCCGGTCAGATTCAAAGACTGGGAGGGTTGTGTCTGCGTATAGGCAGGCAGCAAGGCTGCCAGCATCAGCATGCTGATGATGCCGATCGGTACGTTGACCCAGAAGATGACGGACCAGCTAAAGTGCTGGACCAGCCAGGCACCGGACAGCGGACCGACAATCGCCGCAACGCCCCAGACGCTGGACAACCAGCCCTGCACGCTGGCGCGTTCCCGGGGGGAATAGATGTCTGCCACGATGGTGGAACTCAGCGGCATGATCGCGCCCGCGCCCAGCCCCTGAAATGCCCGGAAGACAATCAGCCAGAGCATCGTGTGGGCGAAACCGCAGAGCACCGACCCGGTAAGGAAGATCGCGATGCCCAGAAACAGCATTTTTTTGCGGCCCCACAGGTCCGCCAGCCTGCCATAGAGCGGCACGCTCACCGCCTGGGTAAGGAGATAGACAGAGAAAACCCAGCCAAACTGCGAAAAACCGCCGAGATCGGCCACAATGGTGGGCATTGCGGTCGCCACAATCGTGACTTCAATCGCAGCCATAAACATGGCAAGCATACAGGCAAAGAGAATCCAGTGGCGACGGCGTGGTGCGGAGGTGCTGTTGGTCATGATGCTCCCTTTTTTGTTCCCTAAGGCTAGCGCATATTTCACCAGACGGGAACCGATTCAATCCAAATTGTGACACTGTCACTTAAAAAAGGCCTTTTCAGGTCGTTTCACTCTGAAACCTGTTGCTGTAAGGGCTGGGGCGTTTTTTGGCTCATGCTATCTTCCTGATTTTTCCGATAAAAGCTGGCGCGCTCCGCTTACCGCTGCTATAGAAATAAAGCGCTATTTTCCGCACTTGGTGAAATTACGCAGAAATTCACTGCGGTTTGCCGCATTTAGCGACCGGCATGGTTTTGGAAGGGGCGCTGACGATAGCCACTTTTGTCATGCTGGTTTAGGTAGCTATAACAACAGATCCGTAAACAGGGAGAAACCGTATGCATAACGCTTCACTGGCCAGGCGTGCCGGTCTGGCACTGCTGGCTGTGGTCGCAGTGGCAGGTGCGCTGGTATGGGGGCTTGGCTGGGATACGCTGGTCGCCCGCAAAGACGATCTGATTTACCTTGGACAGCAGCACCTGTTTCTGGTGTTTTGGTCGATGCTGTTCGCCCTGCTGGTCGGTATACCCAGCGGTATTCTACTCAGCCGCCCTTTTGCCCGGCGCTGGGCGGAATATGTCATGCAAATCTTTAACGTCGGCAATACGCTGCCTCCTCTTGCCGTTCTGGCGCTGGCGATGGTTGTCATTGGCATTGGTGATAAGCCCGCCCTGGTCGCGCTGTTTCTGGCATCACTGCTGCCTGTCGTCCGTAACACCTACTCCGGACTCAGCGCCGTACCGCCTTCGTTGATCGAAGCCGCGAACGGCATCGGCATGACCAAATGGCAGCGCTTACGTCAGGTTGAGATTCCTAACGCCCTGCCGGTTATTCTTGCGGGCGTGCGCATTGCCACCGCCATTAACGTGGGCACCGCCCCGCTCGCCTTCCTGATTGGCGCCAGCAGCTTTGGCGAACTGATTTTCCCCGGCATTTATCTTAATGACTTCCCTGTGCTTATCCTGGGTGCCGTTGCTACGGCGCTGGTTGCACTGGTGCTGGATATGCTACTGGCGTCATTAGGGCGCTACCTTAGCCCGCACGCTGCGGCATAACGATAAGGGGTTTGTAATGCTAACGCGCTGGATTAAGAGCTCTACCCTGGCACTGGTGGCCTCAATGGCACTCAGCCAAAGCGTACAGGCGGCCACGCCGCTGGTGCTCGCGACAAAAAGCTTTACCGAGCAACATATTCTTTCAGCCATGACGGTTATGTGGCTGCAAAAGAAAGGCTTTGAGGTTATCCCGAAACGCAACATCGCCACCACCATCAGTCGTAATGCCATGATTAACAAGCAGATCGACATGACCTGGGAATATACCGGTACCTCACTGATCATCTTTAACCATATTAATAAACCGATGTCCTCCGAGGACGCCTATAAAACCGTGAAAAATCTGGACGGCAAACTGGGTCTTATCTGGCTCAATCCCGCCCCGATGAATAACACCTATGCCTTTGCCATGCAGCGCGCGCGCGCGGAAAAAGAAGGTATTTCGACGCTGTCGCAACTGGTGGCCAAAATGGATCAGGTGCGTAAAACAGATCCGAAACATAACTGGCGACTCGGGCTGGACCTGGAGTTTTATGGCCGTTCAGACGGCATGAAGCCACTGCAGAAGACCTACAACCTGACGCTCGACAGGCCTCAGATTCGCCAGATGGATCCGGGGCTGGTCTATAACGCCGTGCGCGATGGTTTTGTGGATGCCGGCCTGATCTACACCACGGACGGGCGCGTGAAAGGTTTCGATCTCAAGGTACTGGAAGACGATAAACACTTTTTCCCCAGCTACAACGTGACGCCGGTTGTGCGTCAAGACGTGCTGGCGAGCCATCCCGGTCTTGAAGCCGCCCTGAATCAGCTTTCCCCGCTGATCACCGATGAGGCCATTACCGAGTTGAACAAGCGCGTGGACATCGATCACCAGTCGCCTGAACAGGTAGCGCGCGATTTCCTTCAATCCAAAAACATGCTGTAAGGAGGCATCGTGGATACCCTTCATTACATCATTGATAACTGGAATAACCTGCTCACGCTGACCTGGCAACATACCTGGCTGGTGCTGGTTGCAGTAGGATGCGCGATTGTTATTGGCGTACCCCTTGGGATTTTAATTGTGCGCTTTAAATGGCTGGCCACGCCGGTGCTCGGCATTGCCACCGTTGTACTGACCATCCCGACGATTGCGTTGTTTGGCCTGATGATTCCGCTTTTCTCGCTGATTGGGAAAGGGATTGGTGCGCTACCGGCTATCACGGCGGTCTTCCTGTATTCATTACTGCCGATTGTGCGCAACACGCATACCGCATTGGAAAATCTGCCGGACGGCCTGCGTGAAGCGGGTCGTGGCATTGGTATGACGTTCTGGCAACGCCTGCGTTGGGTTGAGATCCCGATGGCGCTTCCGGTGATTTTTGGTGGTATTCGCACCGCCGTGGTCATGAACGTTGGCGTGATGGCTATCGCGGCCGTGATTGGTGCTGGCGGGCTGGGCATGCTGCTGCTGGATGGCATTAGCGGCAGTGATATTCGTATGCTGATTGCCGGGGCGCTGATGATTTGCCTGCTGGCGATTGTTCTTGACTGGCTGCTGCACCGTTTGCAGCTGGCGCTGACTCCTAAGGGAATTCGATAATGATAAAACTTGAAAATCTGACGAAAACCTTCAGCCAGAAAAACGGCACGCTGATGAAAGCGGTGGACAATGTGAGTCTTGAGGTTCCTGCTGGCGAGATGTGCGTGCTGCTTGGGCCTTCGGGCTGTGGCAAAACCACCACGCTGAAAATGATTAACCGCTTAATTCCCTCTACCAGCGGGCGGATTCTCATCAACGGTGAAGACACCAGCACTCAGGATACCACCACCCTGCGTCGCAATATTGGTTACGTGATCCAGCAAATTGGTCTGTTCCCCAATATGACGATTGAAGAGAACATCACCGTGGTGCCACGCATGCTGGGCTGGGATAAAAAGCAGTGCCGCGAGCGGGCAACGGAGTTAATGAGCATGGTGGCATTGGATCCGAATAAGTTTCTGCATCGCTACCCGCGTGAAATGTCCGGTGGACAACAGCAGCGCATTGGGGTGATTCGCGCGCTGGCGGCTGATCCGCCGGTACTGCTGATGGATGAGCCTTTCGGCGCGGTTGACCCAATTAACCGGGAAGTTATTCAGAATGAGTTTCTGGATATGCAGCGTCAGTTAAAGAAAACGGTGATGCTGGTCAGCCACGACATTGATGAAGCACTCAAACTTGGCGACCGCATCGCGGTCTTCGGCCAGGGCAAAATTGTCCAGTGCGCCAGCCCCGATGAGTTGCTGGCGACGCCGGCTAACGATTTTGTCGGCTCCTTTGTTGGCCAGGACCGTACGTTGAAACGTCTGCTGCTGGTACAGGCAGGCGACGTGACCGACCAACAACCCACCATCACGGTAAAACGCTCGACGCCGTTAACGGAGGCTTTTGGCACCATGGACGAAAACGACATGCGTTCCATCACCGTGGTTGACGACGACGGCAAGCCGTTAGGATTTGTGAAACGCCGTGAGGCGCGTCACGCGAGCGGGCGCTGTGAAGAGATGCTGCATACGTTTAAAGTGACCGGCAAAGCAGAAGAAAACCTGCGTGTGGTTCTGTCGAAACTCTATGAACACAACACCGTCTGGATGCCGATTGTGGACGAAGATGGCCGTTACAGTGGCGAGATTTCCCAGGACTACATTGCTGATTATCTCAGCTCCGGGCGTACCCGTCGCCGCCTGAATCCATAATGAATCAGGGCCGCACGTTGGTTGCGGCCCACTTAATCCTGCCTCTCATTCCGTATCACTGTTGGTCAGTTATCTCTGATGAATGGCACCGTCGCGCGCGTGGCGCCATCCTGCTCTGGTTCTCTCAGGCTGTTTTTGTCCGGGCGTAGTGCAGGTTATCGCTATTCAGCAGGGAGATATCCAGATAACGGGACAGATCGCGCTGCTCTGCGCGGGGCAAGTAAGGCAACTCACCGAGAAGCGGTGCCGTAATCTGTTCACGCAGGACGGAAATGATATCGGCATAGTGCGCCAGCCCCGGATTAATACGATTAGCCACCCATCCGGCCAGCGGCAATCCGTCGGCCTGGATCGCCTGAGCGGTCAGTAGCGCATGGCTGATACAACCTAACTTAATCCCGACCACTAAGATGACGGGCAGTTGCTGCTCGATCACCCAGGCCGACAGCGGCTGGGCATCGTTCATCAGGCTGCGCCAGCCCCCGGTGCCCTCGACCACCACGCGATCGGCAAGCTGATTGAGATGCTGAAGCCCCTGCGTGATTTTCGCATAATCGACCTTATTGGGCGGGTATCCGCAGATTTCTTCTTTCTCAAAAATGACCGGATTCACTGCCTGATAAGGCAGCGCAAGGGAAGAGGCGCTCTGCAAAAACAACCCATCCTTGTTTCTCAGGCCCTCTTCTGTTTTGACGCCCCAGCGGGCAACAGGTTTGTAGCCCGCAGCCCGCTCGTTCGCCTGGGTAAAACTTTGCAGCAGGGCGCGTGCGACCACGGTTTTCCCCACTTCGGTATCGGTTCCGGTAATAAATAGCGTTTTCACTCTACTTCTCCTTCACAAGCGGTGTCAGCTCACTGACGATTCGGCTTTCATGCGAATGATCATTCTAAGGAAGGAAAAGGGGGAGCAGATTGCGTTAGCGCAAGGTTAGTGTTGCTTAACCTTGCAGTAACTTAATTAACAGGTAGCCGCTGTAAAGCGAATCCTTGATCAACGCGGCGGCACCCAGCGTACCTGGCTCAGTAAATTCAGTGGGCGCAAGCTGAATCACTGCGCTGTATGCAGGTAAAGACTGCTGGTGAATGGTATTTTGTACTGCCGGAAAGAGAACATCTGCCGCCTGATTTAGCGGAGAACCGATAAGAATTTGTTGAGGATTAAAGATATTGACCATCATGCCGAGGATCCTGCCAACATGATGCCCCACTGTCGCTATGGCATCCCGCGCCAGCCTGTCGCCGCTCTGTGCTGCCTCACAAACGGCAGAAAGCGTTAAGGGCTGATGGTGTAACAGGCTGTCGGGCTGACCCGGAAGTCGGTGCGCAATCAGCGCCAGCAGGCTGCCGGTACTGGCGACTGTTTCAAGACAGCCGTGATTGCCGCAGTAGCATTGCTGGCCGTAAGGATCGACCTGTGTGTGGCCGACTTCCACCAGCGCGCGTCCGCTTTTGTGCAACAGCTGACCGCCAGTGATCACGCCAGCCCCTACCGTTTCGTCGATCACAATCTGAATCACGTCCTGCGCACCGCGTGACGCACCAAACAGCGACTCGGCAAGCGTCCAGGCGGAGATATCGTGCTGGATAAATACCGGCAGGCCGGTCCGCGCCGCCAGGGTGCTGCCCAACGGCATATCATGGCAGGTATAGCCGGGTAGACGGTGCACCACACCGGATGCGGCATTAATCAGCCCCGGTAGGGTGATGGCAATGGCGGTCAGCCTTTCCAGCCGTTTCTGATGACGGATAAAAAACGCGTCAACATGGTCGGTCAACCGCGTCAGCAGCGGCTCCGTGGCGTCATCAATGAGCGGCAGGTTGTCTTCGACCAGCGCCCTGCTGCTGAGGTCACGCAAGGTCAGCGTCAATATGCCACGGTGCAGACGAATCGCCAGATAGTGCCAGGCGTCCGTATCAAGGATTAAACCAATCGCCGGACGGCCGCGAGCGCCTGGCTCCTGAAACTCGGTTTCCTGAACCAGGTGGGCATCCAGCATTTCCCGCACGATTTTGGTAATACTGGCAGGCGCCAGCTGGGCCCGTTTGGACAGTTCAATACGCGAGACTGGCCCATGCTGATCGATTAACCGGTAAACGACGCCAGCATTAATTTGTTTAATTTGGTCAATATGGCCAGGTTGACTGTCCGAACTCACACCCTGCTCCGGTTATTTTCGCGCTTCTAAATAAATATCCGCTATGGTGCGGCAGATTCACTTTTTGCGGCAAATATTTGCTTAGATATGTGATTTAACACACATAATTTTTCTGGCTTTGGCGGATAAATTGTCACTCACGGCGCAGTAACGCCATCATATGCGCCATCTGCGCACTCATTTCGCGTTCGCCCGACCAGACCAGCCACATCTCCGACTGCGCATCAGGCTCCTCCAGCGGTAACCACACCACGTTTGCCAGACGCGCGTGGCTGAAGGAGGCAGGCAAGATAGATACACCCAGCCCGGTCGCGACCAGTCCGAGAATAGTCATGGCCTCGCCCACTTCCTGGGTAATGTAGGGCCGGATCTGATAGCGCTGAAGCAAATCCAGGATTTCGCTGTACAGTGCCGTTCCCACCTGAGGATCAAAAAACACAAAGGGTTCCCGCGCCAGCGCCTGCAAGGTGATCCGCCCTGCCGTCGCCAGCGGATGGGCTTTATGCACCACGGCGCACAATGGCTCGCGCAGCAAAAGCTGATGATGCAAATCGGCGGGGAGCGGCGTGTTGCGCATGACGCCGAGGTCCAGCTTGCCCTCATGCAGCGGAGCCAGCTGCTGACGGGTGTTAATTTCCTGCATCTGAACATGTACGTTGGGCCAGCGCTGGCGAAACACATAAAGCGCATCTGACATCACGCCAATAAAAGCCGCAGAGGAGGTAAATCCAATGCGCAGCTCTCCTTCTTCACCGCGATGCAGACGCGCGGCGCGCTGGGTTGCCTGCTCGACCTGTAACAGGATTGCCCGCGCATCCTGTAAAAACTGCGCGCCGGCCGGCGTAAGCTGCACGCTACGGTTGGTGCGGTTAAACAGCTGCGCGCCGGTTTCCGCTTCAAGCTGCATGATTTGCTGACTCAACGGCGGCTGGGAGATGTGTAAGCGCTGGGCTGCGCGGCCAAAATGCAGCTCTTCCGCAACGGCAATAAAATAGCGCAGGTGACGCAGCTCAATATTCATAGGTTAAACGTCTTATTTAAGATGATTAATATATTAGACAACCTAATAGACCTTTTCTACAGTAACACTCTGTTTTTACTCATAAGGATCCCCCTGTGAATAGCTCTTCACCTGCGGTGCCGCTGGACAGCGATATGCCTGCGCAGTCTGAGGCTTCTTCGTCTGACTGGATTGTGCGCGGCACCCGGCCTTTTATGCGCGTCACGCTCGCCTTGTTTTCTGCCGGGCTGGCCACCTTTGCCCTGCTGTATTGCGTGCAGCCTATCCTGCCGGTGCTCTCTGCACAGTTTGGCATTTCTCCCGCCGCGAGCAGTATTTCGCTTTCCATTTCTACCGCCATGATGGCCCTGGGGTTACTGGTGACAGGCCCGCTGTCCGATGCCATAGGACGGAAGTCCGTGATGGTAACGGCGCTCATGCTGGCCGCAATCTGTACCCTGCTCTCTGCCACTATGACCAGCTGGCACGGCATTTTACTGATGCGGGGCTTGATCGGCTTATCGCTGAGCGGTGTGGCGGCGGTGGGCATGACCTATCTGAGTGAAGAGATTCATCCCAGCGTGGTGGCCTTTTCGATGGGGCTGTACATCAGCGGAAACTCGATTGGCGGCATGAGCGGCCGCCTGATAAGCGGTGTATTAACTGACTTCTTTTCATGGCGCATAGCCATTGCGGCCATTGGCTGTTTTGCCCTCGCCGCTGCCCTGATGTTCTGGAGAATCTTACCGGAATCGCGCCATTTCCGTCCGGCCTCGCTGCGCCCGCGCCATCTGACCATTAACTTCCGTCTGCACTGGCGCGATGCGGGATTGCCGCTGCTGTTTGCCGAAGGCCTGCTGCTGATGGGCGCCTTTGTGACGCTGTTCAACTATATCGGCTATCGCCTGCTGGGCGCGCCGTGGCATTTAAGTCAGGCTGTGGTGGGCTTGCTGTCGGTGGTTTATCTGACCGGGTCATGGAGTTCCCCTAAAGCCGGCGCGTTAACCAGCCGGTTTGGGCGCGGCCCGGTTATGTTTGGCTCGACCTTTATTATGCTGATGGGGTTACTGCTGACGGCATTTAACGGTATCGTGCTGATCTTCATTGGTATGATGCTGTTTACGGCAGGATTTTTCGCTGCGCACTCCGTGGCGAGCGGCTGGATTGGCCCACGCGCTCGTCGGGCAAAAGGTCAGGCTTCTTCGCTCTATCTGTTCAGCTATTACGTCGGCTCAAGCGTGGCGGGTACGGCTGGCGGCTTTTTCTGGCAACAGTTTGGCTGGGGCGGCCTGACACTGTTTATCTCCGCTTTACTGCTGTTAGCGTTGTGGGTTGCCTGGCAGCTGCACCGCCGCAAACTCTAGCAAAACTTAATGAATATTCCGGGTGTTTGACTGCCCGGAATGCGGCCCGTACAAGAATTGTCCGTATTATCAGTATGATTGCCTAAAGCACGCGTTTCCCCGCTATAATCGGTTTGATCCCAAAGATTAATGTCATCTTTGAATTCACAGCAAGGGGGAGACCTAATGGCGCGATACTATTACGTCAACAAACAATCAGGCTACAACGATAATCACGTGGTTCATGCAAGCGGCTGTAAATATCTTCCGGATTTGGAAGGTCGGCTGTTTCTCGGCACATTCTATTCCGCAACCGCAGCCATTCAGCAGGCCCGTAAGTACTATCCCGGTTCATTAGGGTGCGATGCATGTTGCCCGGTTGCCCCGGGTAAAAATGTGCACACTCAGGACAGTGTGGCGCTTAAGCACGGCGTGGATTTCTGATTACGCAACGCCCGTTTGACGTCAGTATGGCGGTTGCTGGCCGCCATTCTCAGCCCAGCCCGTGTGCCGGTTATCCTCGCCTTCTCTGCCCCCGAGTCTGCTGTCTGCGGTTGGTCTGTCATCCCACAGAGTCGTCATTTCGTTAAGCTTTTTCATTTTTTTCCGTTATCTTAGAACCCTTACTTTCATACAGGGCTCTACCATGCGTAATAAATTCGCATCGTCTCAAATTGCGCTTCACTGGCTTACTGTTCTGCTGCTCATCATTGCCTATGCCACGATGGAGTTACGTGGCTATGTCGAGCGGGGTTCCTGGCAGCGCTTTGCGATGATGGTGACGCATTTCAGCGCCGGGGCGACGATTCTGGTGGTGATGCTGTCGCGATTACTGCTGAAACTCCGTCATCGTAGTCCCGCCATTATTCCTCCGGTGCCGCGCTGGCAAACCGGGCTGGCTCATCTGACGCATACGCTGATTTATGCGCTTTTCATCACGCTTCCGGTGCTGGGACTGGCATCGCGTTATCTGAAAGGTCGCGAGTGGCAGTTATTTGGTATACCGATGCCGGTGGCGGCCGAACCTGACTTTGATCTGTCGGATACGCTGACCGACTGGCACGAAACGCTGGCCCCACTTGGCTACTGGCTGATTGGCTTACATGTGGCGGCGGCGCTGTTTCATCATTACGCCCTGAAGGACAATACGCTGCTGCGGATGATGCCCGGACAGCGTCATCGCGAGCCGTAAACGCCATACTGCCGTATCGGGCAAAAAAAATTCATCTTAATCTGCGCCTGGTGGTTCCACCCGGCGCGTAATTCCTCCACAATAACCGCTAAAGTGTGACGCAGGTCACTATCATGGGGTGATCGCCCTGACTCCTTTTTGACGCACAGACTGATTTAACTTCTCATGCCATTAACAACTGTTTCCCGTAAAACGGCCTGGCTACGCGTGGTGCTGTTGGCCATCGCCGCTTTTGTGTTCAATACCACCGAATTTGTGCCGGTCGGTTTACTGTCCGATATTGCCGCAGGCTTTTCGATGAAAACGTCTGAAGTGGGCATTATGCTGACGATCTATGCCTGGGTGGTGGCCTTACTGTCACTGCCTTTGATGCTGCTGACGCGGAATATTGAACGCCGGTTCCTGTTAACGGTTCTGTTTATCGTCTTTATTGCCAGTCATGTGCTTTCTACGTTTGCGTGGAGTTTTACTTCCCTGATCGTATCCCGTGTGGGAATTGCGTTGTCCCATGCGGTGTTTTGGTCAATTACAGCATCGCTGGCAATTCGTGTTGCCCCCGCAGGTAAAAAAACCCAGGCACTCAGCATGCTGGCAACCGGCACCGCGCTGGCAATGGTTTTGGGCGTGCCGATTGGACGCGTGGTCGGTCAGGCGCTGGGCTGGCGCACAACGTTTGGCGTGATCGGGCTGTCCGCCCTGGTGCTGATGATTATGCTGGCGCGTATCCTGCCACGGTTGCCCAGCGAGCACACGGGTTCGCTTAGCAGCGTTCCCCTGCTGTTCCGCCGACCGGCGCTGGTCGGGATGTATCTGCTGGTGACGTTAATTGTGACCGCGCACTATACGGCCTACAGCTATATTGAGCCTTTTATGCAGCTCGTTGCTAATGCCAGCGAGGGGTTCACCACCTTACTGCTGCTGCTGTTCGGTTCGGCGGGCATTATTGGCAGCCTGTTATTCAGTTCGCTGGGGAAAAAATTCCCCTCTGCGTTGCTGATTGCCGCTATCGCGCTGGTGACGCTGTGCATGGGACTGTTAATCTTCGCCGCAGTCCGGCCCGGCGCAATCATTACCCTGTGCGTGGTCTGGGGAATGGCAATGATGATGATTGGCCTGGCGATGCAAATCCGCGTGCTGTCTTTAGCCTCGGACGCGACGGACGTCGCGATGTCATTGATGTCCGGTATTTATAATATCGGTATTGGTGCGGGCGCGCTATTAGGCAGCCAGGTCAGCGCTTACATGAGCCTGTCTGATGTGGGTAATGTGGGAGCGATCATCGGACTCGCGGCGCTGTTATGGTGTATTTATATTTTCAAACGTTATCCGCAACTGCGTTCCAACGGGTGACAACAGCAGGCTTCGTGATGACGGAGCCTGCTCTGATTTATTCCTCACAGACACAATGCGTGAAAACAGCCGCTCGGCTACCGGCACCGGGATCATGCCGCCGCGCGTTGGCGGTTATCTGCGTCATCGATCACGCCGCGTCACCAGCCTGCCCGACGTTAGCCAGCACGAGTCAGTGAATTAAGGTCACAGACAACCCTAAACATTAAATAACGGAACACGTGCTGCACCCCGCGTTTTTAACGTCGTAACCTGAGACAGCGTATTGGCCGGTATAAAATTGGCACGTGTAAATTGGTTATTTAAGCCGCATCGTTAAGGTATAAAACGTCTGGGAATTCGCCTGCCGTTAATAAGCTAAAAAAGTTCGTTAAATATCATTACCCTATTCTCAACACTTCCATTACCTATGTTTACCCCGTATAACGGAGAAAATCGTTAACGTCAGGTGTCATAATGACGAGGAAGTGGTTAACTCTATATTTGTCACGCAGCGTCAGCCGGGTCATGCTGGATGATATTCGGGCGATCTTGCCCACTGATGGGGTGAAAATTTTTCTCAATGACTTAGACGATGCCTGCCATGCCACAGTAGAATGTGTGCAGGCAGAGAATACCTGCGCGCTTGTGGCCTCGGCGATTGTTGTGTGGCGTCAACTGGGTCATATCCACACAATGATTTACACCAAAGGCGATATACGGCGTGCGGTAAATGAGGCGACCCAGTTTGAACTCTTTACGTTGCTGAAGAACCATCACGCCGTGTTACGGCTGGCTTAATCCCTGAATAGACTCACAGGATAAACATGAGAATTGGTCTGTTGTTCCCCATTGCTATCATCGTGGCCGGCATCGGTTTTCTCGCCTGGTTCATCGGCAGCGGCCTGGCCATGCCGGGATCATAAGTCAGCGAAGCTGGCTGTCTTTACTGCCGCGACGGTTGTAAAGGCTGGTTTCTTTTTGCTGCTTATCGATTTTTTCCTGACAGGTGACACAGTAGCGCACGCCTTTCAGTGCCTGACGGCGCGCCGCCGGTATCGGTTCGCCGCACAGTTCACATTCCGTGGCGCTTTCGCCCTGACCGATCGACTGGCGCACGCGTTCGATCCCGTCGTTAACGGTACTGTCGATCTGTTCCTGAACCGCCCCTTCTGAAGCCCAACCGTTCGCCATGTTATTTCCCTTCTGAACACCAAACATACTCTTAACTGTACAACATATCTGACATTTTGCAGGCAAGGCGGCACACGTCCCTGTGAGCCGCCGCATCATGGATTACGGCTTGATATCGACCTGATAAAAAATATGCTTGCCGAAGGGATCCACTTCATAACCGCTGACCGTCGTGCGTATCGGTTCATAAATGGTGGAGTGGGCAATCATGACGGCGGGCATCTGGTCATGCATGATCTGCTGCGCCTGCAGGTACATGTGAGTCCGTTTGCGCTGATCCGGTTCGGCCCGGGCTTGGGTGATCAGGGTTTCAAACGGCTGATAGCACCACTTTGATGAGTTTGAACCGCCTTTCGCCGCGGTGCAGGTGTAGAGCGGTCCGAAAAAGTTATCCGGATCGCCCGTCGCCGTTGTCCAGCCCATCAGAGCAGCCTGATGTTCACCGTTGCGCACGCGTTTGAGGTATTCGCCCCATTCATAACTCACGATGTTGGCCTTGATGCCGACTTTTGCCCAGTCGGCCTGAATCATCTCCGCCATCCGGCGCGCATTCGGATTATAGGGGCGCTGAACCGGCATCGCCCACAGCGCGATTTCCGTTCCCGGTTTCACACCCGCTTCGGCCAGCAGGGCTTTAGCCTTTTCCGGATCGTAATCGTAGTCTTTGAGATCCTTGTCTGCGCTCCAGACGCCAGGCGGAAGAATATTTTTGGCGACCGTGCCCGTGCCTTTAAAAATGGCCTCAATAATGGCGGGTTTGTTTATCGCCATGGCCAGCGCCTGACGGACTTTCACATTATCAGTGGGCGCTTTCGTGGTGTTGAATGCCAGAAAACCGGTATTCAGCCCTGCTGCCTGTTTGAGCGTGATCGCCTTGTTCTGTCGCATTTTGTCCAGGTCGGCCGGATTAGGGAATGGCATCACCTGACACTCATTTTTTTCCAGTTTGGCGTAGCGCACGGCGGCATCCGGCGTGATGCTGAAAATCAGCCGATCCAGTTTGGCTTTCCCCTGCCAGTAGTCAGGAAACGCCTTATAGAGAATGCGTGAATCTTTTTGATACTGCACTAGCTGGAAAGGTCCGGTGCCTATCGGGTCCATATCCACCTTCTCTGGCGTGCCGGCCTTTAGCATCTTGTCCGCGTATTCCGCTGAATGGACAGAGGCAAAGTACCAGGCCAGGTCGGCCAAAAACGGCGACTCCGGATGGGCCAGGGTGAAGCGCACGGTGTGATCGTCGATGCGATCGATATGGGTGATCAGCGTCGCCAACTGCAGGCTGTCGAAGTTGGAATAATTGCCACCAGAGACCGCATGATAGGGATTTTTGCTGTCCATTTGCCGCATAAACGAGAAGATCACATCATCTGCGTTAAAATCGCGACTGGGCGTAAACTGCTTATTGCTCTGAAATTTGACGTTGTGCCGAAGATAAAAGGTATAAACCTTGCCGTCCGGGCTGATATCCCAACGTTCTGCCAGGCTGGGAATCAGTTCGGTCGTGCCCGGTTTGAAGTCCACCAGGCGATTGAATACCGGTACAGCACTGGCATCCACGCTGGTTCCCGAGGTGTAAAGTTGCGGATTAAAATTTTCAGGGGAGCCTTCGGAGCAGTACACCAGCGTTTTTGCATGAACGCCGCCCGCCAGAGCCACACCTGCAGTAAGCAGTGCCAGGGTCGTAAACCTGTTTCTCATTATTGTCCTCGCTTTCTGTTGACTTCCGTTAGTCTGAATATCTAAATGAATGATTTAGCGCTTTGATAGATAGCATGAATCACCACCATAGCGAACCCCGCAGTACGTCAACTAATAAGGATTAGTGATGACCGACAAACTTCAGGCGCAACTCATTACGCGTTTTTTTCGTTACCTGGCGGTAAGCAGCCAAAGTGATGCAAAGTCCAGCACCTTACCCAGCACCCCCAGCCAGCACGCGATGGCGCAGCTGCTGGCGGACGAATTACGCGACCTTGGCCTTGAGCAGGTTGTGATTGATGAACATGCCACGGTAACGGCGCTGAAACGAGGAAACTGCCCCGATGCGCCGCGCGTGGGGTTTATCACCCATATCGACACGGTTGACGTGGGGCTGTCCCCTGACATTCACCCGCAGATCCTCACCTGGCAGGGTGAAGACCTTTGTCTGAACCCACAGCAGGACATCTGGTTACGTCGGGATGCGCACCCGGAGATCGCGGCCTATATCGGCCAGCAGATTATTTTCAGCGACGGCACCAGCGTGCTGGGCGCCGATAACAAGGCGGCCGTGAGCGTCGTCATGACGCTGATGGAGAATTTGCAGGGCAAACACGGCGACGTCGTGGTGGCGTTCGTGCCGGATGAGGAGATCGGGCTGCGCGGCGCGAAAGCGCTGGATCTTGAAACCCGTTTTAATGTGGATTTCGCCTGGACGATTGATTGCTGCGAGCTGGGCGAAGTCGTTTATGAGAACTTCAACGCGGCCGCAGCAGAAATCCGCTTTACCGGTGTGCCGGCGCATCCGATGTCGGGCAAGGGCGTGCTGGTCAATCCCTTACTGATGGCTCACGATTTTATCAGCCACTTCGACCGGCAGGCGACGCCGGAACATACCGAAGGTCGCGAAGGCTATATCTGGTTTAACGAGATGCAGGCCAACGCCAGCATTGCCACGCTTAACGCCTCGATTCGCGATTTTGATCTGGCAGGCTTTGCTGCACGCAAACAGCAGTTGCAGGCGGTCAGAGATATCATCGCCGCGCGCTATCCCACGGGCAAAGTTGAGCTAACCCTTCGCGATATTTACAGCAATATCAGCAATGCGATGGGTGAAGATCGTCGGGCGGTTGATCTGATTTTCGCCGCCCTGCAAGCGCTGGATATTGCGCCTAAGGTGATCCCCATGCGCGGCGGCACCGATGGCGCGGCTTTGTCGGCGAAAGGTCTGTTAACACCCAACTTCTTTACTGGCGCGCATAACTTCCATTCGCGCTTTGAGTTCCTGCCCGTGACCTCCTTTGTGAAGTCATACCAGGTGGCAGAGAAGCTGTGTTATCTGGCGGCGGAGTGATGGGATACAGGCAGTAAAAACCGCCTTCGCGATGAAGGCGGTGGTCAGATGCGGGTTTAGAAAGTTACCCAATCGCCGTTATCCGCCGACGCGGCTTTAGGCTGGAATGAGGTCGTTGGGCTGGCCGGCTGTGAGGGCGGCTTCCGCGTTGACGTCGGTGCCAGGGGCGCATCGCTGGACAGGCGGAACTGTGCGACAGAGGCCTGCAAGGCTTCCGTCTGCAGCGCCAGCGCACTGGCGGCGGCGGAGACTTCTTCCACCAGCGCGGCGTTTTGTTGGGTTACGCTGTCCATTTCCGTTACCGCCGTGCCAACCTGCGAAATGCCTTTGCTTTGTTCTTCTGAGGCGGCCGCGATTTGCTTCATGATCGCGTCAACATCCTGCACCGATTTCAGAATACCGCTCATGGTGCCGCCGGTCGTGCTGACCAGTTGCGCCCCCTTTTCCACGCGCTCAACGGAATCCGCAATCAGGCCAGCGATCTCTTTTGCCGCACCCGCACTACGCTGGGCCAGATTTCTGACCTCACTGGCCACAACGGCAAAGCCACGGCCCTGTTCCCCGGCGCGGGCGGCTTCTACTGCGGCGTTAAGCGCGAGGATATTGGTCTGGAACGCAATGCTGTTGATGACGTTAGTAATCTCTGCAATTTTCTTCGAACTGTCAGAGATTCCGTTCATCGTGGTGACCACTTCACCGACAAGACTACCGCCCTGTTTGGCCGTGATCGTTGCGGCTTCGGTCAGGGTACTGGCCTGACGCGCATTTTCCGCATTGAATTTCACGGTCGCCGTCAGTTGTTCCATACTGGCTGCGGTTTGCTCCAGCGCGGCAGCCTGCTCTTCCGTGCGTGAAGACAGATCGTTATTCCCAATCGAAATCTCAGCGGCTCCGCGTGAAATGTTTTCCGTGCCGCTACGAATCGCACTGACGGCTTCGCGCAGGCTGTCCTGCATGGCGCTCAGTAAGGGCACCAGTTTGCCGACGCAGTTACGGCCCATATCTTCAACCGGCTTGCTGAGATCGCCTTTGGCGATGACTGAAAAATGTTCGCGAATTTTTTCCAGCGGCTTAACCAACATTTTTACCAGATAACGGTCGGTAAACAGCAGAATCAGCAAGCCAATCACCACGGTGACTGAAATCAGGGTTTTGGTCATCGCGGTCATGCGATCGACTTCAACCCGCGTTTGACCCAGTTTGACACTTGCCACTTTATTGAAGTTTTCAGTACTGGCACCAAAGGCACGGCTCAGCGCGGGGGTGACGTCATTTGCCTGTTGGCGATAGCTGTCCAGCGAATCCTGGCGGGCACGCTGAAGCTGAACCGTCACGCCCTGGTCGAGCAGTTTTTGCCATTTATCAATAACGTCATTGGCAACGGCTGCATCCATTGGGCCGGGAGAGAGCTGTTTGAACAGGGTCAGTTGCTGAGACATACTGTCCAGTGCCTGCTGTACGGGCGCGAAAGCCTCATCGTTTTGCGCTGTGCCTGCCGCTTTTTTCTCCATGACGCGCGACAGGCGCGTAATCATACGAAAGTACTGATCGTTGCCCTTACTCAACGCGGTCATCTGCTCCACGATATGGCGATCGACATCGTTGCCGTCACTCAACGAATTGAGCGAATGAATACTGAACAGCCCGATTCCGCTCCACAGCAGGCAAAACAGCCCGAGTATTGTCAGCATTACCGCGCGAATTGTGAAATTTTTAAGCATACCCATACTGAAATCCCTTAAACGTTAACCCGTGACACCGGGCGTATGGGATATATCGGCAGAAAGGCCGAAAATGTAACAGCGCTGTTAAACTTTTTTATGCTGGTGCACTGCCTCCGCGACAGATCACCGTTCCAGCAAAAATCAGCCTGGAGGGCGCGCAGGATGGCACCCGGCTCGAGGGCTGAGGGCTAAGGGAGCACTACAAGCGAACCATACGCGACATCATCAGACGAAACAGCGCCAGCCGCCGACGCATAAAGCGCGGCATGAGTCTGAGCCCCGCTTTTCCCTCGCACCCGAGTGACATTGTCACGTCATTATTCGCCTGCCAGGCAGGCCAGGGCAAGATCCCGTCCAGTTGCGTCGTGCTGGTGTCCACGTCGCGGGCAAAGAGAAACCAGTAGTCACTGACCTGCTGCGCAAACGCGTAATCGGCGGCCGTAAAGCGGCGATCGTCGCTGACAGCGGGCAGGTTATGCAGCGTATTCATGACGTAGGGGATTTCGTTACCGTGCCAGGTGCCGTGCGGAAAAAGGTCCCGCGAATGTTCAGATACGTAATCAAACCAGTAGCGCCAGCCCGGCATAGCGACTTTTTGCTGCGCCCGCATCACCAGCCAGGGAAGCAGGCTAAACGTCATATCCCGTGCCACGGCACGTCCGAGCAACGCATCCGTCTCAAGCGGATAAATCCATTTCAACAGCTGATAGCTGAACCGGTTTTGACGACGAAGCCGGTCTACCACCGTGGCGGCATCGACACCGAAATACGCCAGTACGCTGGCTTCGTCGCTGTTGCTTCCGGCCATCAGCGGCAGACGATGCTGACGTCCGGCCATAAACGTATCCAGTACCGGCGCGGGAAGGACCGCATCGCCCGCGATGGCAACAGGACCCAGCCCGTAGCTGCTGTCCAGTGACCAAAAGGCCTCAGCAGGCAGCGCGCGCAGCTGTTCCATGCTGGCATCAGCGGGCAAACCTAAACGGCTGGCCACCTTCACGCCTTTCTCAAGCGCCGTGGTCCGCGTCACGTCTGGCAGACTATAGGCACTCTGCACAATTCCCTTGTGGAACAAACCGGCTGACAGGGGCGAACAGCACAGCGATAACAGGCTACGTGCGCCAGATGACTCGCCAAACAGCGTAACGTTACGGGCATCGCCGCCGAATGCGTGAATATGGCGCTGAACCCAGCGTAAAGCCGCGATCTGATCCAGCAGGGCAAAATTGTGAAGCGTCCCGGTCGCCGACTGCTCTTTTTCCATGGCCGGATGGGCAAAAAAGCCAAGATGGCCCAGCCGATAGTTAATCGTGACGATAACCGCGCCGCGTGAGGCCAGCGGTTTACCGTTGTAGGGAGCCAGCCCGCCGGAACCGAGGGTAAATCCGCCCCCGTGCAGCCATACCATCACCGGCAGAGGCTTATCGGGCTGCAGTTCAGGCGTCCAGACATTGAGATAAAGACAGTCCTCGCTGAAATCGCCGGGATCGCCGCCGCCAATCGCAAGGCAGTATTCGCGGTTCTGCCAGCTCGCGGCAGAAAAATGCAGTGCGCTTCGCACGCCCTGCCAGGGGATGACGGGCTGGGGCGCGCGCCAGCGCTGGTCCCCCACAGGCGGCGCAGCGTAAGGAATACCTTTAAACACAAAGATCCCGTCATCGATGCCGCCTTGCAGCTCACCGTCCGCGATAGCGATCTTCAGGCCGTGCTCATTTTTCATGCATTATTCCTTGTCTGCGTAGGCGGTCATTATTTCAGGCCATCTGTCTTTGTCCAGAAACACAGCGGGTAAAAATACCGAAAATGTGCTGCGCACGTCCGCCGGGATTGACCGCTCCCGGCGAACCTGTTTTTAGTACTGCATGTCGTTTAAAGCGTGAGAGGAATAGAAAATGTTCAGTGGCATCAATCAACTTTTTGTTCGAATGACCGATCATCCTGACCTGGGCAAGCTGTTATTGCGTCTGACACTGGGTGGACTGCTGCTGTTTCACGGTGAGTTCAAGCTGGTGCACGGGGTGGGCTGGATTGCCCAACTGCTGCACCAGCACGGCCTGCCAGGATTTCTTGCCTGGGGTGCCTGGATCGGGGAAATTATCGCCCCGCTGATGCTGATTGTGGGGCTGATGACGCGGCCTGCGGCGTTCATTGTGGCGGTGAATATGGTGGTGGCAACGCTGCTGGTCAAAACCGGGGCACTATGGCATCGCACCGGCGTGGGCGCCTGGTCGCTGGAGACCGAAGCGCTGTTTCTGCTGGGCGCGCTGGTGATCATGCTGCTGGGCGCGGGAAGATTCACGCTGATACGTGATTCACGGCTGCAATAGTCGCGCAATCCGGGGCAATCACGCCCCGGTGGGTTAGCATGCCAGGCCGCAACGTTGTAATGAGGCTTCCTGACGCTGGGCATACAGCGCCATTTCGTCCAGTACTGCGCAGCCCAGTGCGGCTTCAAAGCTGCTGCGGCTTGCCTGGCCTGACGAGCGCGCCTGGGTGTGATCCCCGAGGTTAGACTGAAAAATCCCCGCCGCGCTGACCGGTAGAAAATCCTCATAAATAATGGGATCGGCCAGAATGCGGCCCTGTTCGATCAGGGCGTCCAGCGGTTCACCGGGCTGAGGCGGTTCAGCCCGGCCTTTATCACTCAGGCGATAATGAAACCAGGCCAGAGCCTCCCGGCGTAGATCGGTTTCGTTATCCGGAAAAGCCTGAAATACAGCAGACAACCGTTGCTGATGCTGTTGATTGTCTGCGCCGCTTCCGGCCTCAGTCAGCAGCCGATCGTAAAGCGCGCGCCCCTCTGGGGTTAAGGCTGCGCCGCGCTGTTCTATCTCACCAAATCTTGCCGTATGGGTGCCCTGATAGCCATCTTTGAAAACGACAGGTTCCTCCAGCGCTTTAAAACTGGTCTGGCGTAATAAAATCGGCACCTTGCGCCGAGGCGGGCCTTCAATAACGTTTTTGGGATCGATGCCACGTTCGGGCATTAAGGCCTGAACGCGATCAATGTCCAGGGTTCTCGGTGTCAGGTGGTTGATATGACAGGCAGGAAAACACACGACGTCCGCAATTAGCCGATGTTGTTGATTAAGGGCCTGATAGGTGTGGCTTTCAACGAGGCTATGCGAGTGCCAGCGAAAGGTTTCTAACGCCTCGGTAATAAAGCGCTGCGCTTGGGTCTCAGTCAGACCGCCCTGCTGTTGATGCTGTTGAATTAATGCGCGACAGCCTGCGGTGAAAATGTCCCGCGAGGCCAGGATTGCGGCAGCTTCATCGCGCAGCGCCGGGTCTTCAATCAATTCAAGCCGCAGTAATGAGGTAAAAATACGGAACGGATTACGACGCAACGCGTCGTCGTCAACAGGGCGAAACGCGGTTGAGTGTACCGGTACGCCCGCCTGAGAAAGGTCATAATAGCCGACCGGGAACATGCCCATAACGGCGAACATCTGACGCAGCATGGCCAGCTCTTCGGCGCTGCCGACGCGGATTGCACCGTGGCGTTCCAGGCTTAAACGGCTCAGCTCATCGGCTTGCGCCAGGCGCTGCTGCAGGGCGCTGTCCGCCGCCAGCGAGGCCTGATTAACGTCTTTGACCAACTGCATCAACGTGCCGTACAGCGGCACTTCCTGCTGATACATGTCCGACATTGCCTTTGAAAAGCCCGTACGGATGGCATCCGCACTGATAACGTTATCCATAATCACCACCTGAAAGCATGAGCGTTGCAGCTACTGTAATCCAACGCGTTGCCGTCAGCGGAAAAAATCATGAATTTGTGATCGGCTTAAAACCATAACGGTTTTTAATCACCAGCATCGCTGTCGTGAGGACGGCCGGAATCGCCAGAAGCAAAAAGATCAGGTTAAAAGACCAGCCGAGCGACAGCATTTCTGCTCCCACAAACGCGCTGAGGATGGCACCGATTCGGCCCACGCCATGCATCCAACTGGAGCCGGTCGCGCGGGCATGGGTAGGATAATAGCTGGCTGATAAGGCATTCATGCCGGTATTAGCACCGTTAAAGCAAAAGCCGCTACAGAAGGCTATGCTGCTCATGACGGTGACCTGCGCCGGTGAGAAACCCAATGCCACAATGGCAATCCCGCCACAAAAATAGATGACGGCCAACGCCAGGTTGGCATTAAATCTGTCCATCAACCAGCCGGCAAATAACGAGCCTAGGGTGCCGCCCGCCTGATACATGGCGGTGATAATGGCGGCCTGGGTCACGGTCATCCCCTGTTTACTCACCAGCGAAGGCAGCCAGCTACCTATCAGATAAACCAGAAAGAGCCCCATAAAATAGCCGCCCCACAGCATCAGGCTGCCGGTACGGTAGCGGGGAGAGATAACCGTGGCGATTGCGTTTTTGTCTGGCTGAGTGGCGTCCGCTTCGGAGGATTGAAACTGACTGTGCGGGTTCGTACTGCCCGGAATCATACGCTCCAGAATGGTTCGGATGCGTTCTGCCGGCGCACCACGGCTAATTAAGAAACGCACTGATTCTGGCAGTTGCCGTATCAGCACCGGGAGCACCAGCAGCGGTAAAATACCGCCCAGCAACAGAACAGAATGCCATTCGTAACGCGGTAACAGCCAGGATGCCGCAAAGCCTCCGCTGGCTGCGCCAAAGGTAAAGCCGCAGAAAACCACGGTGATGATGAATGAGCGACGGCGCTCGGGGGCATATTCTGCGACCAGGGTGCTGACGTTCGGCATGGCTGCGCCCAATCCGAGCCCGGTCAAAAAGCGGAACAGGATCATCTGCTCAATGCTGTGCGAAAACGCGGTGACCAGCGTCCATAAGCCAAAAAACAGCACGCTGAATATAATCATTAAGCGACGACCAAAGCGGTCGGCCAGTGGACCGGCGATCATGGCGCCCAGCGCCAGGCCAATAAGCGCCGCACTGATGACGACGCCTAACTGATGGTTCGTGACGTTCCAGGACGCTTTCAGCGAGGGCGCGATAAACCCCATGATGGCGATATCCATCCCATCAAGCGCCACGACGATAAAACAGAGTACAATCAATCGAATTTGGCCACCGCTCAGGGCACCCTGATTGATTAACCGGCGAACGTCTACCGACTCAACGCTGCTCACGGACGTACTCTCCTTAACGAAATAACTATCAGTTTTGGTAAAAAAAACGGCGCTTATGATAGCCGATCGTTAACGATAAAACGCGTGAATTTTACACGAGAATAATAATCATTCAAAAAATGGTTAGTTAAGTTAATGATTTTTCAGTCACGACTGGCGGCTGCGTTATCCCACGATAGCGCCTCAAGCATTATTTATCAGTAACTTAAATGAAAACCCGATAAAAAGTACACATTGTTAATAAAAATTTGCAGCAAAGTTAACAAAATCCAGCTTAAATAGTTGCCAGTTACCTGGCAATGTCATTAAGTTTGGGAAATGGAAAAAAATATCCTTTTCAATCAGCGCATTCGCTTGCGTCATTTACATGCCTTTGTTGCCGTTGCGCAGCAGGGAACGCTGGGGCGTGCAGCCGAGACGTTAAGTCTTAGCCAGCCTGCACTCTCTAAAACCCTTAACGAACTCGAGGAACTGACGGGCGTTAGGCTGTTCGAACGCGGCCGACTGGGCGCACAGCTCACCACCATGGGAGAGCAGTTTCTGACGCATGCGGTAAAGGTGCTGGATGCACTAAACCATGCCGGTCAGAGTTTTAACGAACAGATCAACGAGCGTCCTGCCGTGATTCGGCTTGGCGCGCTTACGACTGCCGCGATGGGCATGTTGCCACAGATTCTCGATCGCTTTCATCAACTGCGTCCTAACACCACCATTCAGGTTGCCACGTTGCACAACAATGTCTTGCTGGCCGGACTGCGCGCGGGCGAATTTGATATCGGCATTGGTCGTATGGCTGATAAAGAGATGATGACCGGCTTAACCTATGAACTGCTGTTCCTCGAATCATTAAAACTGGTTGTCAGGCCGGAACATCCCCTGTTAAGTGACAACGTCACCTTATCCCGCGCCATGCAGTGGCCGGTAGTGATTTCCCCCGAAGGAACGGCTCCGCGCCGCCTGGCCCAGCAGATGCTTGACGAGCAGGGCTGCTGTTTACCGCCACATTGCGTTGAAACCTCTTCCACCTCGCTGGCCCGCCAACTGGCGCTACGCTATGACTACATCTGGTTTGTGCCTTCAGGCGCCATTAAAGAAGATCTCAGTCACAACGCCGTCTTCTCGCTGCCCATTACCTCTCCAGGCCCTGGCGAGCCGGTCGGTATTATCACCCGGACCGGCGATACCTTAAGCCTGAGCGCTGAGGTTCTGATGAGTACTATTCGTAAATTTCACAGTTAGCGACTGCGTTTTGCATGTCGCTCCCAGTTGTCCTGACGCGCTTTCTCGGTCTTGCGTAATCCGACGTAAAGCGCGCCCGCCCCGCCGTGCTGCTTTTGCGCCACACAGAAGGTCTGCACCTCATCCAGCTCCCGTAGCCAACGATCCAGATAACTTCGTACGATGTTGGCGTGGGATTCACTGTCGCGCCCTTTACCGTGAATGATAAGCAGGTTGCGAAACCCGGCTTGCCGCACCTCACGAATGAAATTAAACAGGTTCTGGCGACAGACCTCTACAGGCTGACGCAGTAAGTTAAGGCTGGCGTCCAGCGTATACTGTCCCTTGCGTAGCTTATCTAACACGCCCTGCTGAATGCCCTCTGCTTTGTATTCCAGAGGCTGATCCAGCGGGATAATATCCAGATAACCGCGCGTTAAGATGTTTTCATCTTCCTGTTCTGGCGGCAGTTGACGTGCTTTTTTACTGGCGGAGAGAGGATTCCACCGCGTGTTGTCCGCATCTCTGAGTGGCGTAACGTCATTCATCGCGTCACGGAACAGATTGTCATCGTCAAGGTTCATCGCTCGCCCCTGTAAAATGATATGACGCAAAATAGTGCTTAACCCGAATAGTAGCAAAATCGGGAAAGTCTGCGCTAACCCCGTTTTTAACCCTTATTCCCGGTCTTAAGATAAAGAAAGATCCTGTCTGAAATCATAAAACCGTAAACATATATTGACGGCCGTTACACTTTGACATCAAGAAAGCCAGTAATAACAGCCTTCAGCGAAGTGTAACAGACCACACTTTTTGTATGCCTAAAAACTGCTCGGATGAGTTCCTTTGCGAGCGAAAAATGGTAAAATTGACCGCAGTCAATTATCGTCGAGCAAACCACTATGTTCCCTGAAAAACGTATACAGTCAGGCGGTTGTGCGATTCACTGCCAGGATTGCAGCATTAGCCAGTTATGCATCCCTTTCACACTGAACGAACATGAGCTTGATCAGCTAGATAACATTATTGAGCGAAAGAAACCCATTCAGAAAGGTCATACGCTGTTTAAAGCCGGTGACGACCTCCGCTCCCTTTATGCTATCCGTTCCGGCACGATCAAAAGCTATACCATCACTGAACAGGGCGATGAACAAATTACCGGGTTCCATCTGGCGGGTGATCTGGTCGGTTTTGACGCCATCATGAATGCCAGCCATCCAAGCTTTGCCCAGGCGCTGGAAACGGCGATGGTCTGTGAAATCCCCTTTGATACGCTGGATGATTTATCGGGCAAAATGCCGGCCCTGCGTCAGCAGATGATGCGTCTGATGAGCGGCGAAATCAAAGGCGATCAGGACATGATCCTGTTGCTGTCCAAGAAGAACGCTGAAGAGCGGCTGGCGGCCTTTATCTGGAACTTATCCCGCCGTTACGGTCAGCGGGGGTTCTCACAGCGTGAGTTCCGTTTGACCATGACGCGTGGCGACATCGGCAACTATCTGGGATTAACCGTTGAAACCATTAGCCGTTTGCTGGGGCGTTTTCAGAAATCAGGCATGCTGGCGGTGAAAGGGAAATACATCACTATTGAGAACCACGCCATGCTGGAAGGTCTGGCGGGCCAGAGCCATCAGGCAGCCTGATGGTTAAGCCGGGTTAATAAATGTTATTTTATTGATCCGGCTACATCTTTTTCACTTTCTTACTGCGTTGAACATAGGCTATCTTTAATCCAGTCGCTTTGGTTTAAGGAGAGTAGCCTATGTCCCAGTATCAAAATATTCTGGTCGCCATCGATCCTCAACAGGATGACCAGCCCGCGCTGCGACGTGCGGTATATCTCAACCAGCTTATCGGCGGCAAAATCAAAGCTTTTCTGCCTATCTACGACTTCTCATATGAGATGACCACCCTGCTCTCACCGGATGAGCGCACCTCAATGCGTCAGGGCGTGATCTCTCAGCGCTCAGAGTGGATACGCGAACAGGCCCAGGCCTATCTGGATGCAGGCGTGGATATCGATATCAAAGTGATCTGGCATAACCGTCCTTACGAAGCCATCATTCAGGAAGTGCTGGCTCATCAGCATGATTTGGTGCTTAAGATGGCGCACCAGCACGATCGGCTGGAAGCGGTGATCTTTACGCCGACGGACTGGCATCTGTTGCGTAAATGTCCTTGTCCGGTATGGATGGTCAAAGATCAGCCCTGGCCCGAAGGTGGCAAAGCCCTGGTGGCGGTTAACCTCGCCAGCGAAGAACCTCACCACGATGCCCTGAATCAGAAACTTATTCGTGAAACCGTTAAACTGGCAGAAAGCGTAAACCATACCGAAGTTCATCTGGTGGGCGCCTATCCCATCACACCGATCAATATTGCCATTGAACTGCCCGACTTTGATCCCAGTGTGTACAACGACGCGATTCGTGGCCAGCACCTGGTGGCGATGAAAGCGCTACGGCAGAAGTTCTCTATCAGTGAAGAATTCACTCATGTCGAGAAAGGTTTACCGGAAGAAGTCATACCCGAACTTTCAGGGCATCTGGGCGCGGGGATTGTGGTACTAGGCACTATTGGCCGAACCGGACTGTCGGCCGCTTTCCTGGGCAACACGGCGGAACAGGTGATCGATCACCTGCGCTGCGATCTGCTGGCGATAAAACCGGATGACTTTGTTTCGCCGATTACGCTTGAAGAGGATGACGAGCACGACTAATCAGGCGAGGTTCGCAACAAGGGCGACACATTGTGTCGCCCTTGTTTATTACAGCGCTTTAAGAATATTTTCCACGCTGGCTTTGGCATCACCAAACAGCATTTGGGTGTTTTCTTTGAAGAACAGCGGGTTTTGCACACCGGCATAGCCGGTATTCATTGACCGCTTAAACACAATCACGTTTTGCGCCTTCCACACTTCCAGCACCGGCATACCGGCTATCGGGCTGCCGGGATCGTCCTGAGCGGCGGGATTGACCGTATCGTTGGCACCGATCACCAGCACCGTATCCGTGTCGCTGAAGTCATCGTTAATTTCGTCCATCTCCAGTACCACGTCATAAGGCACTTTTGCCTCAGCCAGCAGGACGTTCATATGGCCGGGTAAACGCCCAGCGACCGGATGAATACCGAAGCGTACCTTGATGCCACGGGCGCGCAGTTTTTCGGTGATCTCGGCCACCGGATACTGTGCCTGTGCCACCGCCATCCCGTAGCCGGGCGTGATAATGACGCTCGTGGATGACTTCAGCATTTCTGCGGTGTCTTCCGCACTGATCTCGCGGTGTTCGCCAGCCTCTTCGCTGTCCGTTACCGCGCTGCTGTCGCTGCCAAAGCCGCCGGCAATGACGCTGATAAACGAACGGTTCATCGCCTTACACATAATGTAGGAGAGGATGGCACCCGATGACCCCACCAGCGCGCCGGTTACGATAAGCAGATCGTTGCTGAGCATGAAGCCTGCCGCCGCCGCCGCCCAGCCTGAATAGGAGTTCAGCATAGAAACGACGACCGGCATGTCTGCCCCGCCGATGGAGGCAACCAGATGCCAGCCGAAAGCCAGTGCAATGACCATCATGACAAACAGGGCAAATCCCTGCGCGCCGCTACTGTCTGTGTTGACGAACCACAGCAACAGCAGGAATGACACGATCAGCGCCAGCAAATTCAGCTTATGCCGGTGAGGCAACATCAGCGGTCTGGACGACAGTTTCCCGCACAGCTTACCGAACGCAACCAGCGATCCTGTAAAGGTGACCGCACCAATAAAGATACCGATAAACACTTCGCTGAGATGGATATTTTCCATGACTGCGGGCAGTCCGGGGGCATGATCGATATAGCTGTTGATCCCCACCAATACCGCAGCCAGCCCGACAAAGCTGTGCAGAATGGCAACCAGCTCGGGCATTTCTGTCATTTCAACCCGTCTGGCTAACCGGATGCCGATGGCCCCGCCGATCACCATGGCCAGCAAAATCCAGACGACATTGCTACTATCGGGACCAAAAATGGAGGCGATGAGCGCAATTGCCATGCCGCTGATGCCAAAGAGATTCCCTTGTCTTGAGCTTTCATGTTTAGAAAGCCCGGCAAGGCTCATAATAAAAAGTATTGCGGCAACAATGTATGCTGCTGTCACTAATCCGCCAGACATGTGTTACCCCTTACGAAACATTTTCAGCATGCGCTGCGTGACGGTGAAGCCACCGAAAATATTGATGCTGGCGATCAATACGGCAATAAAAGACAGGAAGCTGACCCAACCGCCATGTCCCATTTGCAGCACAGCGCCTACCACGATAATGCCGGAAATGGCATTGGTGACAGACATCAGCGGTGTATGCAACGCATGGCTCACGTTCCACACCACGTAGTAACCCACTACGCAGGCGAGCGCGAAGACGGTGAAATGTGACAGGAATTCACGGGGTGCGACGTTCGCCAGGCAGGCAAAAAGCACGATGGCCAGCGCCAGCAGCAGATAGCTGCGTCGTGGCGATCCCGTCGCAACCTCACTCTTTTTCTGCACCGGTGCAGACGTGGTTGTGGCTTTAGGTGCAGCCGAGACCTGAATCGGTGGCGCAGGCCAGGTCACCTCGCCATCGCGCACGACGGTAACGCCACGGATGACAACATCGGCGAAATCGATAGCAATTTCACCGTTTTTCTCTTTGCACAGCAACTTCATCAGATTAACGAGGTTAGTGCCGTAAAGTTGTGAAGACTGGGTGGGTAAACGGCTCGGTAAATCGGTGTAGCCAATGATTTTCACGCCGTTGGCGGTGACGGTAACCTGATCGGCAACCGTCAGCGCACAGTTGCCGCCGGTTTGCGCCGCGAGGTCCACAATAACGCTGCCCGGCTTCATGCTGGCCACCATCTCTTCGGTGATGAGCGTTGGTGCGGGTTTTCCCGGAATCAGCGCCGTGGTGACGATGATATCGACCTCTTGCGCCTGCTGAGCAAACAGCGCCATTTCAGCTTGAATAAAGGCATCGGACATCACTTTGGCGTACCCATCGCCGCTGCCCGCGTCCTCTGCAAAATCGAGTTCAAGGAATTCCGCGCCCATACTCTGGACCTGCTCTTTGACCTCAGGACGCGTATCAAAAGCGCGCACAATGGCGCCAAGGCTGCCGGCTGCACCAATCGCCGCCAGGCCAGCCACGCCGGCACCAATGACCATGACTTTTGCCGGTGGCACTTTACCCGCCGCGGTGATCTGCCCGGTAAAGAAGCGGCCAAACTCATGTGCGGCCTCGACGATCGCACGATAACCGGCAATGTTCGCCATGGAACTGAGCGCGTCGAGCGACTGGGCGCGGGAAATACGGGGAACGGCGTCCATGGCCATCACCGTGACATGTCGCGCGGCGAGCTTTGCAAGCAGTTCGGGATGCTGAGCGGGCCAGATAAAGCTCACCAGCGTGCTGCCCTCGCGGGTCAGACCTGTCTCGTCATCATCGGGTGCGTTCACCTTCAGCACGATATCGGCCTGCCAGACCTGCTGGCGGTCAGTCAGCGAGGCACCCGCGGCAAGATAGCTGTCATCATCAAAGCTGGCGCGCTTACCTGCATCATGCTCTACAGCCACGCTGAAACCCAGCTTGATTAGCTGTTCAACGGTCTTGGGCGTTGCAGCCACACGTGACTCGTTAGCCAATCGCTCTTTGGGTATTCCAATTAACATAGTTTTCCCTTTCATCGATTAAAGGAGGATGATCCTTGCGGTACACATTGCCGTGCCGATACCAACCATCAGGCAATGTGATAAAAAGCAATAACCTAATCGTTTCTAAAGCTACTGAAATTGTTACGGACGATCTACTGCACAGGCGCAGTTATGTCACATTCGCCGTAATATCCAGCCGGAGTGACACAATTCCGCATAACCTCACTGTATAGGGACATTAGCAGCAAACAATCTGCTGACTGTTGCGCGCTTCACCCTGATATTCCTTTTAAAAAAAGCTAAAATTAACAATGCATTAACTATTTTCGTACTGTTATCACAGCGCATTTCATCTTATTGTCTTAAGCGTAAGGCAAAATCGCGCGGCGCGCGGTCAGGATTGAATAATCTGGCTCACAACAAGAGATATATCGCAAAAAATGGCTGCGACAGCGTGTTTATAACATGTAATAATCAGCGGCTAATCTGTTATACATCAAGAGTCCAGCACGTTTTCGTACTCATTTTGCGTAAGGCGAAGGATCATTTTTATGAAGCTGAAGAACACTATTCTGGCATCTACCCTGTTATCTCTGCTGGCGGCAAATGCATTTGCGGCTAAAGAGCTGACGCCAGAACAAGCGGCCGCGTTGAAGCCATTCGAACGTATTAATATCACCGGTCGTTTCAATGCAATTGGCGATGCGGCCGATGCCGTTTCAAAACGTGCTGATGAACTGAATGCAGATTCTTATTACATTCAAGGCATTAACGACAGCAACGGTAACAGCGGCAACTGGCGCGTGACCGCAGACCTGTACAAGGCCAACGCGCCTAAAGCCAGTCAGGAAACTGAATACCGGATGTTCAATGGCCTGAAAGAGCTGCCCAAGGCAGAGGCTTATCGCCTGGAACCCTTCGATACCGTGACCGTCAACGGCTTCTTCCCGAGCCAGCCTGATGTGAATGACGCGATCTCCAAAGCCGCAAAAGAAAAAGGCGCAGCCTCCTTCTTTATCGTGCGTCAGGTTGATGCCAATACCGGCGGCAACCAGTTCATTACCGCGTACATCTATAAGGCCGATGCGAAACAGCGCGTGGTGCAGAGTCCGGACACCATCCCGGCAGACTCTCAGGCGGGCAAAGCAGCGCTGGCGGCAGGCGGTGCAGCCGCTAAGAAAGTGGAAATCCCCGGCGTCGCCTCTTCAGAAACCCCTAGCAACACGGTAGGCCGCTTCTTTGAAACGCAGAGCTCAACCGGTAAACGCTATACGGTGACCTTGCCGGACGGCAAAGAGATCCAGGAAGTGAATGCGGTCACGGCAGCACAGATGCAGCCGTTTGATACCGTAACCTTTAGCGGACATTTTGGTACGCCAACCGAGGTTTCACAGGAAACCGCGAAACGCGCTGCCGAGAAAGGGGCTAAATTCTACCATGTGACGCGTCAGTGGCAGAACCAGAGCGGTGGCAACCTGACCGTGACAGCCGATCTGTTCAAATAAAATACCGCAGGGCGGCGCCCGCCGCCCTGTTGTCTGTTTGCATAATTCCTGCCCGATTTTGCATAGCCACGCATTGCCATCCTTCACCGCACTCCGTAAAATCCTCCGCCTGTTTTTCAGAGTATTTAACGCGCTATACGTAACACAATGACGATATAACGTTGTGTTTATGCTGGTCATCCAGCCACTTATGCTAGCAGGAAGAACGTTTTGGAGAAAAAATTAGGCCTCAGTGCCCTGACAGCGCTGGTTCTCAGCTCTATGCTGGGCGCAGGTGTTTTCAGCTTGCCGCAAAATATGGCGGCGGTCGCCGGTCCGGCGGCGCTGTTGATCGGCTGGCTGATCACGGGCGCGGGGATTATCTTCCTCTCGCTGGCGATGCTGTTACTGACGCGGCTGAAACCTGAACTGGACGGCGGGATTTTTACCTATGCCCGCGCCGGATTTGGCGAACTGACCGGATTTTGTTCCGCGTGGGGTTACTGGCTGTGTGCGGTTATCGCTAACGTCTCCTACCTGGTTATCGTTTTTTCTGCGCTGAGCTTCTTTACGGATACGCCTGATCGGATCATTTTTGGCAACGGTAACACCTGGCAGGCGATGCTGGGCGCATCGGTGCTGCTGTGGCTGGTTCACTGGCTGGTGCTGCGCGGGGTGCAAACCGCTGCCAGCATCAACCTGCTGGCAACCCTTGGCAAACTGGTTCCACTGTTGCTGTTTGTTGTGCTGGCCGTACTGGCCTTCAATTATGACCGGTTTCACTTCGATTTTTCCGGACTCAGTTTGGGCGTCCCCTTGTGGGAACAGGTCAAGCAGACCATGCTGATCACGCTGTGGGTGTTTATCGGCGTGGAAGGCGCGGTGGTTGTATCCTCTCGTGCAAAGCATAAAAAGGATGTCGGACGCGCGACGCTGTTGGCGGTGCTGGCTGCCCTGCTGGTCTATTTGCTGGTGACGCTGCTGTCACTGGGCATCGTTCCCCGTGCGGAGCTGGCGGAAATGCGGAATCCTTCCATGGCGGGCCTGATGACGCGCCTGACGGGGAGCTGGGGTAACGCCATTATTGTGGTGGGCCTGATTATTTCCGTGTGCGGGGCTTACCTGAGCTGGACGATCATGGCGGCTGAAGTGCCCTTTATTGCCGCACAGCAGGGTGCGTTTCCACGCAGTATTGCCCGGCAGAACGCCCGCAACGCGCCTGCCGCCTCGTTATGGCTGACAAACGGCAGTATTCAGGTTTGCTTGATCCTCATTGCCCTGACCGGCGCAGATTACAACACGCTGCTCATCATTGCCTCTGAAATGATTCTGGTGCCCTATCTGCTGGTCGGACTTTATCTGATTAAAGTGGTGAAAGGACAGCAAAAACCTTGGGCGCTTGCCGTCGGTGTGGGCGCCAGCCTGTATGGCATCTGGCTGTTGTATGCGTCAGGCCCGCTGCATCTGTTTACGTCAGTGGTGCTCTATGCGCCGGGTATTTTACTGTTTATTTTTGCGCGCCGTCGCGGGCATGAGGTGGCATTGAAGCCGGTCGAACGGGTTGCCATGATGCTGATCGTGGCGGCAACCCTTCCTGCGATGTGGGAACTGCTTGCCTAGTGCGCCTGATCCAGTACGACACACAGCAGGTCATCCTGCTGTGTCAGTGCTACAGGCTTAGGGTATTCTTCATGAATAGCCTCAAGCTGCTTGTCTGACAGCGGGTACGGAAGCTGAATATCGAAGCGGGAAATGTGTTGCTGCTCGGCAAGCGTGATCAAACGGGCTATGTTGATTTCATCGCTGACCTGCGTTGAAATGATTTGTAATGCTAATTCTTTAAGCTGATCTTCACTCGCCTGTAAGCTGTGCGCAGATTTGCGTGTCACCATGCCAAATATAGGCAGTACGCCGTAGATTGCATCCACAAAGCTCCATCGTTTTTTACAGGATGCCGACAGGAAATCACTGTAATTAAAGCAGATGCGATCGCGGTATACCGCTGATGCCAGCTCTTTATCAAACACTTTGGCTCCTCAAGGTGATCACAATGAATCCGGAACACACGTTAAACGCAGGGTTAATGACTGTCTATTTTGCGGAATATATCCCAGTTACTCAAGGATATTTCGTGTGATTGCATAGAGCTCTGCGTCAGGAAAAGTTATGCTTTACCCCTCCTTTTTACGTTAGAAAGCATCATGCACAAAATCGTTTACGTTGAAGATGAACCGGAAGTGGGCTCGCTGATTGCCGCTTACCTTGGACGACATGATATTGAAGTGATTGTGGAGACGCGCGGCGATCGGGCGGAAGCCACTATTGTCGAGCAGCAGCCCGACCTGGTCATGCTGGATATCATGCTGCCAGGCAAAGACGGTATGTCAATCTGTCGTGACTTACGCGCGAACTGGCAGGGACCGATTGTCCTGCTCACGTCTCTCGACAGCGACATGAACCATATTCTGGCGCTGGAGATGGGCGCCCAGGATTATATCCTGAAAACGGCGCCCCCTGCGGTGTTGCTGGCCCGACTGCGCCTGCATCTGCGCCAGTCCCAGCAGGGCCAGAGCGAAGAAGCCCCGACGCCAGCGAAAAACAATCGCATGTTACGCTTTGGCTCTCTGACGATTGATGCGCTCAATCGTCAGGTCGTGCTGTTTGACGAAAACATTGCCCTGTCTACCGCAGATTTCGATTTGCTCTGGGTGCTGGCGAGCCATGCCGGGCAAATTCTGAACCGTGACGCGCTACTAAAAACGCTGCGCGGCGTCAGCTACGACGGGATGGATCGCAGCATTGACGTGGCGATTTCGCGCCTGCGCAAAAAGCTGCACGACAGCGCCACCGAGCCATTTCGTATTAAAACCATCCGTAATAAAGGCTATCTGTTTGCGCCACAGGCTTGGGACACGCGTTCGGTATGAAAAAACTTTTTATTCAGTTCTACCTGCTGCTGTTTGTCTGTTTCCTGGTGATGTCGCTAATGGTCGGGCTGGTTTACAAATTTACCGCCGAGCGTGCCGGTCGCCAGTCAATGAACGACCTGATGGCCAGTTCGCTCTATCTGATCCGCAGCGAACTGCGTGAGATCCCGCCACGGGACTGGAATAAGACGATTAAGAGTCTCGATCTCGGCTTGTCGTTTGAGCTGCATATTGAGCCAATGAGTAAGTTTGAACTGGATGAAAATGAACTGCGCCGGCTGCGCGCAGGCGAAATCGTGGCGCTGGATGATAAATACACTTTCCTGCAGCACATTCCCCGCAGCCACTACGTTCTGACCGTTGGGCCAATCCCTTACCTGTTTTATCTGCACCAGATGCGCCTGCTGGATATGGCCCTGGTGGTGTTTATCGGGATGTCGCTGGGGTTGCCGGTTTTTATCTGGCTACGTCCGCACTGGAAAGAGATGCTGCGGCTGGAGCACGCGGCTCAGCGTTTTGGTCAGGGACAGCTTGATGTCCGCACGCACTTCGACAGCACCTCTAGCCTGTTCAGGGTCGGCGTGGCTTTTAACCAAATGGCGGAAAACATTAATACGCTGGTCGCCAGTAAAAAACAGCTGATTGACGGCATCGCCCACGAACTGCGAACGCCGCTGGTACGTTTGCGCTATCGTCTGGAGATGAGCGACAATCTGACCGAAGCGGAGTCAGCGGCATTGAACCGCGATGTCAGCCAGTTAGAAAGCCTGATTGAAGAGCTGCTGACCTATGCCCGTCTCGATCGGCCCCGCGTCGATCTTAATTTGCAGTCGCTGGATCTGGCGAACTGGTTACGTGAGCGCATGGAAGATTTCCGGGCGATAAACCCGGAGACACAGATCGATCTTGATTTACCCCAGCGTGAAAACTACGGGATTTCAGATACCCGACTGATGGAGCGCGTACTGGATAACCTGGTCAATAACGCACTGCGTTATGCCGGTCAGCGCCTGCGGGTTAGCCTGTGGTTTGATGGTGCGCTGGGGAACCTGCAGGTCGAAGATGATGGCCCGGGCATTCCCCTTGATGAACGTGAACGCGTATTTGAACCTTTTGTACGACTCGACCCAAGCCGTGACCGCGCCACCGGGGGCTGTGGGCTTGGCCTTGCCATCGTTCACTCTATTGCCCATGCATTAAGTGGCCGGGTTTCTATTGAAACCAGCCCGCTTGGCGGGGCCAGCGTTCGCTTTTGCTGGCCGCTGGATCTTCCCTTTCGGGAACTGCCACGACGTTAACTCATTCAGGAGCATTATGTGACTTCAGCTTATCAACAACTTTGTGCCACTTTTCAGCGCCTGTCGCGTTTCAGCCACGTCAGCGCCATCGCCGGATGGGATATGCAGACCACGATGCCACCAGGCGGCAGTGCTGCGCGGGGTGAAGCGCTGGCGGAGATGAGTGTTTTGCAGCACCAGATCCTGACAGACAAGCGCCTGGGTGACTGGCTTGAGCAGGCAGAACAGCAATCTCTCAATGATGTAGAGCGCGCCAACCTGCTCGAGATGCGTCGCGCCTGGACCCAGGCGACCTTACTGCCTGCCGAACTGGTCGAAGCAAAATCCATTGCGGGTTCGCGCTGTGAACATGCCTGGCGCAGCCAGCGTCCCGCCAATGACTGGCAGGGCTTTGCCACAAATTTGAAAGAGGTGGTGCGCTTAAGTCGTGAGGAAGCGCAACTGCGCGCGCAAGCCAATGGCTGTTCCCGGTACGATGCCCTGCTCGATGTTTTTGAGCCGGGGATGACCAGCGCCCGACTGGATGAGACGTTTGGACAGTTAAAAACCTGGCTACCGGCGCTGTTGCAACAGGTGGTGGAAAAACAGGCGCAAGAACCCAAGTTAACCCCTCAGGGGCCATTCCCCATCGAGGCGCAGCGCGAGCTGGGGCTGAGCATTATGGCCGAGCTGGGCTTTGATTTTAACCATGGTCGGCTGGATATCAGTGCGCATCCTTTCTGCGGCGGCGTCCCCGACGATGTGCGCATCACCACCCGTTACAATCAGGATGAATTTCTGAGTGCCATGATGGGCGTGATCCATGAAACCGGCCATGCCCGTTACGAGCAAAACCTGCCCAAACAGTGGCGGGGCCAGCCGGTGGCACTGGCGCGCTCCACCGCCATTCATGAATCACAAAGTCTGTTTATGGAAATGCAGTTGGGCCGCAGCGCGCAGTTCCTGCAACGCATCCTGCCGCAGGTGATCGCTAAGATGGGGGCGCAACCGGCACTGCAGGCTGATAACTTTGTGCGTTTAGCTCAGCAGGTAAAACCCGGATTGATTCGCGTGGATGCCGACGAGCTGAGCTATCCGGCCCACGTGATTCTGCGTTATGAAATTGAACGTGCGCTCATCGAAGGTGAGATTGAGGTCGAGGATATCCCCGCACTCTGGGATGAGAAAATGCAGCAGTCTCTGGGCATCGATACGCGCGGGAATTACCGCAACGGCTGCATGCAGGATATTCACTGGACCGATGGCGCGTTCGGCTATTTCCCGACCTATACGTTGGGCGCGATGTACGCGGCTCAGTTGTTCCAGGCTTTGCAAAAAGCGATTCCACAGTCGGCAGAGCTGATTTTGCATGGCGAACTGCAGCCCGTTTTTGACTGGCTACAACAGAATATCTGGCAACACGGCAGCCGTTTCTCTACCGATCAGCTGATGCTTAATGCCACGGGAGAGGCGCTGAACCCGGACTATTTCCGCAAACATCTTGAGCAGCGTTACCTGAACAGTTAAGGTAGCAGGCGGTCTGAAGGCCGCCTTTCACTTCCCCCCGCCCACTTTGTACAATCGGTTACACGGCGATACCAATGACCCACGGACGCGCCTGTTATTTTCTCATATAGTCATTTCACCGGCCCCGCAGTGGGCTACACATGAAAAAATAGTCCGAGGGTTTTGCAATGAAAAAATTATTTGCACTGGTAATCGCCGCTGCCATGGGTCTGTCTTCAGTTGCTTTCGCTGCCGAGACAACTGCTGCTCCAGCCGCTGCTGCTACCACTACTACTACCGCTGCACCTGCTAAGACCGAACACAAAGCTGCCGCTCACAAGAAGCACCATAAAGCTGCACAGAAAGCTCAGGCTGCTAAGAAAAAAGCAGTGAAGAAAGACACCGCGCAGAAAGCTCAGGCGGCTAAAAAGAAAGTCGCTAAGAAAGATACCGCTCAGAAAGCGCAGGCCGCTAAAAAGCATCACAAAGCTAAACCAGCCCAGAAAGCCCAGGCTGCTAAGAAACACCACAAAGCTAAACCAGCCCAGAAAGCTCAGGCTGCTAAAAAACACCACAAAGCTAAAGCAGCCCAGAAAGCCCAGGCCGCTAAAAAACACCACAAAGCTAAACCAGCTCAGAAAGCCCAGGCTGCTAAAAAGCACCACAAAAAAGCCGCTAAAAAATAAGGTCACCCTTTAGGGTTCCGAGTAAGCGTTAATAATTAAAACACCCGGTTCTGCCGGGTGTTTCTTTACTGGAGTGGCTAATATGGTCCGTCGCTATCGCTTCGAAATTATTCTGATTGTGATGATCTTATGTGGCGTTATCGCGGCCAGTTTTTTTATTTAGTCGCTGTCGCGTACTGATTAACTGAAAAGACTCCCTTTTTTACCGCTCACTGACTATAGTTATGTCACTTCAGTAATAACAAAAACGTTTTCTTTTTCTCGCTATTGAGAGTTCTATGCGCCTGGCTACCCTGTTAATCGTTGGACTTTTCAGTTTCACCGCCGTTGTTCATGCCGATGATAATGATGATTCACCGACGCCTGCCGAAATAAAAATGCTGTTTTTTGGTAAGGATCATCGTCAGGCGATTACCGACGTCAGCGACGCGCCCTGGGATGCGATAGGTCAACTGGAAACCGAAAGTGGTAACCTGTGCACCGCAACGCTTATTTCACCACATCTGGCACTGACCGCAGGCCACTGTTTACTGACGCCACCGGGCAAGTTTGATAAACCGGTCGCGCTGCGCTTTATGTCGACCAAAAAAGGCTGGCGCTACGAGATCCACGACATTGATGCCCGCGTTGAACCTTCTCTGGTCCACAGGCTAAAAGCCGATGGCGAAGGATGGATCGTCCCCAGCAGCGCAGCACCGTTCGACTATGGTCTGGTTATTTTACGTAATCCCCCTTCTGCCATTACGCCGATTCCGCTGTTTGATGGTTCACGCAGTGATTTAACGGACGCGCTTAAAGAAGCCGGACGTAAAGTGACTCAGGCTGGCTACCCTGCCGATCATCTTGACAGCCTGTATTCACACAGCGACTGCCTGATCACCGGCTGGGCGCAGCGTGCCGTGTTATCGCACCAGTGTGATACGCTGCCGGGTGACAGCGGTTCGCCGCTACTGTTGAAAGGCGATAAAGGCTGGCAGCTGATTGCCGTGCAGAGTTCGGCACCTGCCGCAAAAGATCGCTATCTTGCGGATAACCGGGCGATTGCCGTGACCTCCTTTAAAGACCGGCTTGAAGCGCTGGCCCAGTAGGTTGCCTGAGGGGTTACACGATCTGAACACATAAAAAAGCCCGCATCCATCAAGGTGCGGGCTTTTTTTTACGCGAGCTGTCTCGGCAACTAGCCTGCGATTTGCTCCATCGCCTGCAGGATGCGTTTATCCGAGATCGGATAAGGCGTTCCCAGCTGTTGCGCAAACTGGCTGATTCGTAGCTCTTCAATCATCCAGCGGATATGCTGCACGTCCGCGTCATCCTGACGCTGCGGCGGCAATTTATTCCACCATGCCTGCCTCGCTTGCTCGACGGCCTGCACTTTGAGCATTCGGGCGCGATCGCTATGAGGATCGACCGGCAACTTCTCCAGCCGTCGCTCAATGCCGTGCAGATAACGCAGCGTATCTGCCAGATGCTGCCAGCCATTCTGGGTGACAAAACCCCGGTAAACCAGGCCGTTCATCTGCGCTTTGATATCCGCCAGTGCCAGCGCCAGCGTCATATCTACCCGCCCTTTCAGACGTTTGTTAATCGAAAATACCGCTGTCAGAATCTGCTCAACCTGCTTTGCGATCTCTACCACGGTATCATTGAGTTCGGCGCGCACTTTTTCCCTTAGCGCTTCAAACTGCGTTTGCTCCCATGCCGGGCCACCGGCTTCCGCGATTAACTTGTCAACGCCGCAGGCAATGCAGTCATCAATCAGCTCCATGACCTTGCCGTAAGGGTTAAAATACAGCCCCAGCTTGGCTTTGTTCGGCAACTTTTCATGCAGATACTTCACGGGGGACGGAATATTCAGCAACAACAGGCGGCGCTGACCGCGCCACATCATTTTCTGCTGCTCGTGCTCGCTGTCAAACAAGCGGATGCCCACGCTGTCCTTCTCGTCAACCAGAGCAGGCCAGGCTTTTACCTCATAGCTGCCGCGTTTTTGCTGGTAACTGCGCGGTAAATCGCCGAAGCTCCAGAGGTGCAAACCGCTCTGCTCCAGGCCATCGTCCGCCACGTTAGAGAGCGTTTCCTGCACCTTTCCTTTTAACAGGCGTTTCAGCCCAGCAAGATCTTTGCCTTCCTGAAGTTTGCGGTTGTGCTCATCGACAACCCGAAACGTCATTTTCAGATGATCGGGCACCTGTTCCCACTGCCAGTTGTCTCGCTCCAGCGTCACGCCGGTCATGCGGCGGAATTCCCGCGACAGCGCATCCAGCAATGGCATCTCCATGGCGGTAACACGGCCCAGAAACGCCTCAGCATAGTTGGGTGCAGGCACCAGGTTGCGGCGCAGTGGCTTTGGTAACGATTTGATGAGGGCGATGATCAGCTCGCGCCGCACGCCGGGGATCTGCCATTCAAAACCCGCTTCCTCCACCTGGTTAAGCAGCGGTAAAGGTATATGGACCGTCACGCCATCGGCATCCGCACCGGGTTCAAACTGATAACTCAGCTTGAGTTTAAGGTTTCCCTGATGCCAGACGTTGGGATAGTCGAGCTGGCTGACCTTATCCGCGCCCTCTTTGATCAGCATCTGCTTATCAAAGTTCAGCAGTTCAGCATTGGTTTTGCTGGCCTGCTTCCACCACGTGTCAAAATGGCGGGCTGAAACGACATCCTTGCCCACGCGCCGATCGTAGAAAGCAAACAGCGTTTCATCATCCACGAGAATATCGCGGCGACGGGATTTATGTTCCAGATCTTCGACTTCGCTGCGCAGTTTCTGGTTAGCGCGGAAAAACGCATGACGCGTCTGCCAGTCGCCCTCAACCAGCGCATGGCGAATAAACAGCTCGCGGCTGAGCGTGGGATCGATGGTGCCGTAATTCACCTTGCGCGCAGCCACAATCGGCAAACCGTACAGGGTAACCTTTTCGGTGGCCATCACCGCGCCCTGCGATTTCTCCCAGTGCGGTTCGCTGTAGCTGCGTTTGATCAGGTGCTGCGCCAGCGGCTCAATCCACTCGGGATCGATGCGCGCCGCCATGCGGCCCCACAGCCGGCTGGTTTCCACCAGTTCAGCGACCATTGTCCATTTAGGCGGCTTTTTAAACAGTCCAGAGCCGGGAAAGATAGCAAAACGGGCGTTGCGTGCGCCGGTAAACTCTTGTTTATCGGCGTCTTTCTGACCGATATGTGACAGTAAGCCGGTCAGCAAGGCACAGTGAATCTCTCTGTACTCCGCTGGCTCGCTGTTAACGGGAATGCCCAGTTCGCGCACCACCTGACGGAGCTGAGTATAGATATCCTGCCATTCGCGCACGCGCAGATAGTTTAAATAGTCTGTTTTACACTGACGGCGGAACAGGTTACCGGACAGCGCTTTCTGCTGTTCGCCCAGGTAGTTCCACAGGTTCACAAATGCCACAAAATCTGACTCTTTATCCGCAAAGCGTCGGTGTTTTTCATCCGAGGCCTGCTTTTTGTCGGCGGGACGTTCGCGCGGGTCCTGAATCGATAAGCCGGCAGCGATGATCATCACTTCCCGCACGCAGCCGTACTGCTGTGCTGCCAGCACCATGCGCGCCAGGCGCGGATCGACAGGCAACTGCGCCAGCTGGCGGCCGGAGCCGGTGAGTGAGTAATGTCCGTCGTCATTGAGGGTTAATGCCCCCAGCTCCTCCAGGAGCTTTACGCCATCCTGAATGTGACGTTTATCCGGTGCTTCCACGAACGGGAAGGCCGCGATATCGCCCAGCCCCAGCGCGGTCATCTGCAGAATAACCGAGGCCAGATTGGTACGCAGGATTTCAGGATCGGTAAAGGCAGGACGGCTCAGGAAATCGTCTTCGGCATAGAGCCGTATGCAGATCCCTTCCGACACGCGCCCGCAACGTCCTTTACGCTGATTCGCGGAGGCCTGCGAAATCGGCTCTATCGGCAGGCGCTGCACTTTCGTGCGATAGCTGTAGCGGCTGATACGCGCCGTGCCGGGATCGATAACGTATTTGATGCCCGGTACGGTCAGCGACGTTTCGGCGACGTTGGTTGCCAGCACGATACGCCGCCCGCTGTGCGACTGAAATACCCGGTTCTGCTCGCTGTTAGACAGACGGGCATAGAGCGGCAACACTTCGGTATGGGGCAGATCGCGCTTCATCAGCGCGTCGGCGGTATCGCGAATTTCGCGCTCACCGCTCATAAAAATCAGGATGTCGCCCCGGCCTTCCCGCCCCAGCTCATCGACCGCGTCGAAGATGGCCTGCAGTTGATCGCGGTCAACATCCTCCGCCTCTTCCACCACCGGACGATAACGCACTTCTACCGGATAGGTGCGGCCCGACACCTCAATCACCGGCGCGTTGTTGAAATGACGAGAGAAGCGCTGGGGATCGATGGTTGCTGACGTAATAATCACTTTCAGATCGGGACGACGCGGCAGTAGCTCCCGCAGATAGCCCAGCAGGAAGTCGATATTCAGGCTGCGTTCATGAGCCTCATCAATGATGATGGTGTCATACTGCATTAGCATGCGGTCCTGCTGGATTTCCGCCAGCAGAATTCCGTCTGTCATGAGTTTAATCTGGGTCGTTTCGCTGACCTGATCGTTAAACCGCACTTTGTAACCCACACAGCCACCGAGCGAAGTTTCCAGCTCGTCGGCGATGCGGTTGGCAACGGTTCGCGCCGCCAGCCGACGCGGTTGGGTATGACCAATTAAACCGGTGATACCGCGTCCCAGCGTCAGGCAAATTTTGGGCAACTGGGTGGTTTTGCCCGATCCGGTTTCGCCCGCGACGATAACCACCTGGTGTTCACGAATCGCCTCTGCGATGGCCTGCTGCTTCTGGCTGACTGGCAGATTTTCCGGAAACGTGATGCGCGGCGTCGCCGCAACACGTTGTGCAACGCGGCGCTCTGCAACAATGATATCCTGCTCAAGCTCGGCGGCGATGCTTTGCTGAGCGTCGGGATTTTTGATTTTTTTGGCACCATGTAACCGACGCTGCAAGCGTTGACGGTCACGCAGCATTAACGCATCAAGCCGCGACCAGAGCGGCGTTAATGGGGATGAAACCGGAGAAGACATAGTAGTGACGTACCTTACTCAGACGGTGTGGATTCAGCGTACAGTGCTAAGATAACCCGCTGATTAACTCTAATAATTGCGCCTAGCATAGCACATTCCCTTTTACGCCGTGATGGTCGGCAAAACCGGCTTGTTCAATTAATTCGAATATAGCTCTCGAAATATTGCGCTTTCACCCTAAGGCCGATGTTTGTAAAGTGTAAACCATTGAGCGGAAAGCCTTCCGCATAACAGACAGGAAACTACTATGAGCAAAGTACTCGTTCTGAAATCAAGCATTCTTGCGGGTTATTCTCAGTCAAGCCAGCTGGCAGACTTCTATATCGAGCAGGCACAGGCTAAGGGCGACCAGATCACCGTTCGCGATCTGGCTGCTAACCCGGTTCCGGTACTGGACGGTGAGTTAGTTGGCGCACTGCGCCCTTCTGATGCGCCACTGTCACCGCGTCAGCAGGAAGCGCTGGCACTGTCTGATGAACTGATTGCCGAGCTGCAGGCGCACGACGTTATCGTGATGGCGGCCCCAATGTACAACTTCAACATCCCGACTCAGCTGAAGAACTATTTCGACCTGATCGCGCGTGCTGGCGTGACCTTCCGTTATACCGAAGCGGGCCCGGAAGGTCTGGTGAAAGGTAAACGTGCGGTGATTCTGTCGAGCCGTGGTGGCATTCATAAAGACAGCCCTTCTGACCTGCTGACCCCTTACGTCAAGCTGTTCCTGGGCTTTATCGGCATCACCGACGTTGAGTTCGTGTTGGCTGAAGGCATCGCTTACGGCCCGGAAGTAGCCACGAAAGCAACCAGCGAAGCCAAAGACGCGATTAAGCAGATTGCTACTGCGTGATAATGCTGTTTGACGCGAGAACCGGGCATCAGCCCGGTTTTTTTATGCCTGCATCGCCCTGCTCGATCGGGCTATTTCTGCAACCACTGCCCGTTAATGCCCTGAACGTATTCCCCCGTCCCCGCCCGCGTGACCAGCTTTTGTCCAGCGATGCGGGCCACCTCATCGGTTTTCAGGTTGTTCTGCCCGGCAAGACGCTGGTACTCGGCGCGCCGTCCGTCATTAATGCGTTTAACCAGTGCGAGAGTTTCGCTGTCGTCTGATCGAGGGGCAATATAACCGGACAGGGTTTCGCCGACCCGGCCCGACTGACGGGCCTCATCAAGCGTCAGAGCCCAGGCCGGCTGGCTCATCGTCGTCGCCAGTAAAAGTGCAAGACCAATGCGTTTCATGCTGGCTCTCCTCAGAACAGGCCGCTCTGGTTTTTCAGTAAGGCTTCGACATCCTTGTCCACTTTGATGTGGATCTCATGCTCAATTTTCACATTCATATTAATGGTAATGGGGTCTTTTGGCGCCGCCACTTCGATGCGTGGCACACAACCCATCAGCGGTAGCCAGGCTACCATCAGCAGTAAGGCCCTGAGGCTCATGGTGATTGATCCTTTTTTGACGGCAAGGTGGCATTTTGCTCCACCCAGGATTGCAAATTATCGCCAAAGCGCAGGCTGCGCCACAGCTGGAACAGGTTTTCCTGATGACGATAATTTAAATTAACGGTCTGATTACGATTACTGAAGCGGCTGGTGCCTTTTACCTGGGCTTCCATCGTCAGCTCCCCGAGATTGTCCAGATTAAGCGTGGCCCATGACCGCGAAATCTCCATGTAGCGCAGCCAGTCCATCGCCGCACCGGCGGCGACATTGTTGCGGGTAATGGCATCGGCCATATCTTTATCCATACGGAAAGTCAGCGGCCCGCTGTTGGCAATCCAGCCATTTTCAATAATCCAGTGGGGATTACTGATCCACAGCGGTAACTCGCCATTCACGTTTCCAGACATTGCAAACTGTTTGGGTTTAATGGCGCTGACGAGCTTGCTGAGGCTTATGTCACGGAGCGAAACGCGCGCCGGGCTGTGCTGAGGCAGGCGCAGGGATGGCAGGGTAATGTGTCCGCCCAGCAGATCCAGACTGACATCCTGTAACCACAGTGGATCGTTTTCACGCCAGGGATAAGCGCCCTGCAGGTCGGCCCGAATGTTCTGCATCGCAAACTGATTTTTAATCTCGGCGATACGTAACGAAACCGGCCCGCGTAACCCGAAATGCCACTGTTGATTTTGCAGTCGGAATGGCAGCGAAAAATCCACCCCGTTGACCTGGCTGTCCGGCGTCCAGACGCTGCCGTTTTTCACCGTCCAGTGACCGCCAGCCTGAAAGCCCTGTCTGGCGGCGGCAGAAAAAGCCACCTGAGCGCGTAACTCACCTGACTGAATCTTCATTTTAAGTTCAGGGCTGAGGAGCGGCTGGAATACCGTCAGCGACTGCGTTGGCCACCAGGCCTGTCCGCGTAAACGCTCGCCGTCCCATCGGCCGTTAACACGTACCGGCCCCACCTTGCTCGCGTTCAGCTGTCCGCCCCAGACGAAATGCCCGGGATCGCTGCCCGTCGCACCGAAGTCCAGCGTTGAGGCCGCCAGCCTGCCCCCGTAGCTGAAGCGCGTTTCTCCTGCCTGCATCTTGAATTGGCCGGTAAATGACGGGTGGTGCGCATCACGCTGCCAGTTCACCGGCGCCGTGAGCGTTAAGCGCGGCTTCTCTACCCGAACGCTGCCGTATTCCAGCTGATTGAAACCTGTAGACAGGCTATCCAGATGAATCAGCGTATCGCGCCAGCCGCCCGTGCCATTGACGTCCCACTTTGCCTGTAAGGGACGCATTTCTCCCTCGCCCCAGTAACGCCAGTTCCAGACGCCTGAATCCGGCCAGAAGTTATGCGCGCCGCCATCCAGGTGCAGCGTAAAGCGGCCAAAGCTGGGATCGTGAGCGCGGAGAATGGCCTGCAGGCGTCCGGAGATGCCTTGCGAAGATAAGCGCACGCCGGCCAGCGGCCAGCGCGCTTCATCGACTTCCAGCGTGGAGAGCAAACGCCCGCGCAGGCGCAAAAGTGCTTTGGGTTTTATCGTCAGTTGCGGATTGAGCAACGAGCCGTTCAGCTCGCCGGGAATGCTGCCGTAAAGCTGCATCGCCGCGAATTTGCTTTCGCCCGTCAGTTGCAAAGGCAGCTGGCTTTGCGTAAGGCTGAGGTGACCCGGCCCCATCCCCAGCACCACGTTACCTTTACCGCCCCGGCCCTGCGTGAGCATATTGAGACGACCGACGATTTGGGTCGCCTCCAGCCCGTCCTGCCAGTTATTCAGCGTCAGATTGACGAAACCCGACAGCGGCTGCGAGGCCAGTGGCCAGTAATATTCACCTTTTTCGATATCAATACGGGTTCGGCTGGCCTGCCAGGGAAGATGGAGTAAAGGACGATCGCTGCCCCCCGTGGTGACATTAAGCAGACCACGTTGATGCGCCCAACTGAGCGCAGCGTCCACAGGTTGCGGGAATGCCGCCAGCGCCAGCGTGCCGGTAATTTCACCGTTCACCGGCAAGCCGTTGGCATATTTGGGCAGTTCGAAGTGGCCATTAAGGCTGAGCGGTTCGGGTAAAGCGGGATGCGTCACCGTCAGTTGACTAATATTGAGCTGCTGTCCTTGTAATGTGGCGTCGAGCTGCAGGTTATCACCGCGGTAGTGTAACTGCTGTCGCGATTTATCCAGCGTCAGATCCAGCCCGCCAGCATAATCCTGCCAGGGGGAAACGGTCAGTTTACCAATGTGAATGTCGGCGCCCGGCAACATTGCCTGCCACTGGGCCAGAGTTTTGGGCGCGGCCGTATCGTTTTGCGTTTCAGGTAGCTGTTGCAGACATTCAGTTTCCAGCGTGACCTGATCCGCATTGAGCGCCCAGCGCGCGTGATGCCAACCCAGCGCGGCGTTTTTGAAACTCGCCAGACGACAGTCATCCGCCAGGTAATGGATGTTGGGAAACAGCACCTGCGCGTTCCGCCAGCGTGGCGCGCCCTCCAGCTCGACGCGCGTACCTGCAGGCAGCCAAATGCCCACCAGGCGCGGCAGCCACTGTGTGATCGTCAGTAGTAATCCCAGCAGCAATAAAATCAGCGCCAGAACAGCGGCGAGACGTCGACGGAAAATCCGCGGCATGAAAACAAGCATCCTTTTTTTCTCACTATCCTGAGAATAATGATGGCACGTAACGTCCGGAAGGTGAAGGTTTCACCGCGAAAGGTAAACAGCGACCAGCAAAAAGCAACAGAAAACGTTATTCTTGTTGCATTCCCTTTTCAGGAGCACAACGATGAAAATCGCCGTATACAGTACTAAACACTATGACCAGAAGTACCTTGAACAGGTCAACCAACAGTATGGTTTCGAACTGGTCTTTTTTGATTTTTTACTCAGCGAAAGCACGGCGAAGACGGCGGTAGACTGCGATGCGGTATGTATCTTTGTGAATGATGACGGCAGCCGCCCGGTGCTCGAAGAGCTGGCGGGGCTGGGCGTCCGCTACATTGCCCTGCGCTGTGCGGGATTTAACAATGTCGATCTCGACGCGGCAGCCGAGCTGGGGCTTCAGGTCGTCCGCGTGCCTGCCTACTCCCCGGAGGCCGTTGCCGAGCATGCGGTGGGGCTGATGATGACGCTGAACCGCCGGATTCATCGCGCTTACCAGCGCACCCGCGACGCCAATTTTTCGCTGGACGGCCTGACCGGTTTTAACATGCATAACAAAACGGCCGGTATCATTGGCACCGGCAAAATCGGCATCGCCACGCTGCGCATATTAAAAGGGTTCGGAATGCGTTTACTGGCGTTTGATCCTTATCCCAGCGAGCAGGCTTTAGCGCTCGGCGCGGAGTATGTCGATCTGAAAACCCTGTTTGCCGAGTCGCACGTCATCAGTCTGCACTGTCCACTGACGGCGGAGAACCATCATTTACTCAACGCACAGGCTTTTTCGCAGATGCGTGACGGCGTCATGATCATTAATACCAGTCGGGGCGGATTAATTGATTCTCAGGCTGCGATTGATGCGTTGAAGCAGCAAAAAATAGGCGCGCTGGGCATGGACGTTTATGAAAACGAGCGGGATCTGTTCTTTGAAGACAAATCTAATGATGTGATTCAGGATGATGTATTCCGCCGCCTGTCAGCCTGTCATAACGTGCTGTTTACCGGTCATCAGGCGTTTCTCACCGCCGAAGCCCTGACGGCGATATCAGACACCACGCTGGAAAACCTCAGCCAGCTAAACCGCGGCGAAACCTGTCAAAATCGGGTTACCGCCTGACGTATCCGGCCGGTGTTATCCGGCCTGAACCCGTTAGCGTGCGCAGTTACCGCCGATTAGCGCTTGTTCGCTGCAGCGGCGGCCGTTAACTAACTGGCACATCCCGATGCGCGATCCGTCCAGCTGACTTGAGAACGCCAGTGTCCCTCCTGCATTGGCACAGTTTGCCTCTGCCATTGACGACATCACCACGTGTGGCTGAACATGGGCGGCAGTAGCTTGTTGTGGTGGCTCGTTGTCATCGCTGTTGCTACTGCAGGCAGACAGTATCAACGCGGCACCAGCCAGCAGAAAAGTAGCGGCTTTCATCAATCAGACTCCGGGAAGGTGAGTTAAAGGCTTAGCAAGAATATGTCAGCCCTGACGCGGGGTCGATAGAAGAAACAGCTTTTTACAAAAAACCTCACAGCTAATTGCAAGCAGAATTATCCTGTTATCACACTGTCACGTAACTGCACTTATCTGAACATGATGATTACCGGAGAAAAACAATGTTAATGGATATGCTGATTCGTATCGCGCTGGCCGGCATTTTAGGCGGGCTGATTGGCCTGGAACGCCAGATGCGTGCCAAAGAAGCCGGGTTACGTACCCATATCCTGGTCGGTATCGGCAGCGCCATGTTTATGCTGGTTTCGAAATACGGTTTTGCCGACATGCTGATGAAAGATCATGTGGCGCTCGATCCCAGCCGCGTTGCGGCGCAGGTGGTAAGCGGCATGGGCTTTCTGGGTGCCGGCACCATCCTGATTCAAAAGCAGGTGGTAAAAGGCCTGACCACGGCGGCCGGACTCTGGGTTACCGCCGCTATCGGGCTGGTGATCGGGAGCGGTATGTATGAGATTGGGATTTACGGCACGGTGCTGGCACTGGTGGTGCTGGAGGTGTTCCGCCGCCTGAGCCATTTATTAATTGGTAAACATCATACGCTGATTGTTTACCTCAAAGCCAAGAGCGTGCCGCTGGTGTTACTGGTGATGCAACGTGAAGGCATCCGCTACGGCAATATTTCGGTGATTAACCGGGATGAAGAAAGCGGCCAGTGTGAATTAAGCGTGCAGGTTACCTTATCGCGCAAATCCAGCGATGCGCACCTGTATGACAAAATCATGGAAGTCAAAGGCGTGCAGTCGCTGGAAATGATGTGATCAGGGCCTGAATAAACGGGACGCTATGGGAATAAAGATGCCCTGCCGGGCGAATGATGAACCGCGCCAGCATCGAAAATGACAGAGGCCTGACAGACCTCTGGATGGTGGCCTGACCTTTGCAGGCAGAATAGCCAGGTCTTCCTGTTTATCGTTATCGCCAGACAGGGCTAACGGACCTGTCGTGGCTGAATCGTTAGCCTTGAACTTTCTGCTGCACGCAGAAATTGATATTGGAAATTGAACGCGTAATCCGTACCATACGCGGCATACTTTTGTCCGCTGGTTTTTACTGCCGGCGACAAGCCGTCATAGAGAGCCAATCAAAGGGGCGCGGCAGTGCGTAAAAGGTTTGTGCGCATTGACCCACGGGGCCAGGGCCGGGTTAACCCGCACACTGACTCTGTGAACTTCCCTTTTGATGACTGAGAAACCGCGTAATGCAACAAAATCAAGAAACGAGCAAGAAAGAGCAGTACAACCTCAACAAGCTTCAGAAGCGTTTACGCCGTAACGTTGGCGAGGCTATCGCCGATTTTAATATGATTGAGGAAGGCGACCGCATTATGGTTTGCCTGTCAGGCGGCAAAGACAGCTATACCATGCTGGAAATCCTGCGTAGCCTGCAAAAAAGCGCGCCGGTGTCATTCAGCCTGGTGGCGGTGAATCTTGACCAGAAACAGCCGGGATTCCCGGGACACATTCTGCCTGAATATCTTGATGCTCAGGGTGTTGAGTACAAAATCGTTGAAGAAGACACCTACTCAATCGTTAAAGATAAAATTCCCGAAGGTAAAACGACCTGCTCTCTGTGCTCACGTCTGCGTCGGGGAATTTTGTATCGCACCGCTACGGAGCTGGGCTGTACGAAAATCGCCCTTGGCCACCATCGTGATGATATTCTGCAAACGTTGTTTTTGAATATGTTTTACGGTGGCAAGATGAAAGGCATGCCGCCCAAGCTGATGAGTGACGATGGTAAACACATCGTGATCCGTCCTCTGGCTTACTGCCGCGAGAAAGATATTATTCGTTTCTCAGAAGCCCGTCAGTTTCCGATTATCCCGTGCAACCTGTGTGGTTCTCAGCCGAATCTGCAACGTCAGGTCGTCGCAGACATGTTGCGCGACTGGGATAAACGTTATCCTGGCCGTATTGAAACCATGTTCAGCGCCATGCAAAACGTCGTGCCCTCTCACATGGCAGATATCAAACTCTTTGATTTTAAAGGTATTCAACACGGTGATGCCGTGGTCGATGGCGGCGATCTGGCCTTTGATCGCGAAACGCTGCCGGTCACACCGGTTGGCTGGCGCGCCGAGGAAGAAGAAACGCCTGACCTCAGCGAACGTCTTAACGTGCTGGAAATTAAGTAACGCTTATCTGTTCGATGAAAGTAAAGGGCACGCATTAACTCGCGTGCCCTTTTTTTATACGTTGCGGTGAGGGGGCGGATCCATTACCGGCGGAAACTCCGGTTCCGGTGGCGGATCGGGCTGCGGCTGCGGAATGGGGGGCGGATCCGTTGGAATGGGCTCGCTGTTGTGAATCGCCATCATGCCGTTCTCCTCTTATGCGAATGGATTTTAAGCTTAGGAAAGAATTGACATCTCAGCCAGCGGGCAAAAAAAAAGCCGGCTAGTTAGCCGGCGTATTTCGAATTAAATATGCTATGCAATAATTCAAAAAAGGAAGTAAGACAATATGGAGCGCAACGCCCATCGCTTGACGTTGCATTCACCTGCGAGAGAGATTTTGCGCGGTTTGCGTCTGGAAGATATTGACGTCGATCAGCTTTAGTCCTGTTAATGGAATTTTCCTGACTGACGCCCTGCTCCTCTCCCATGCCTTACAGCCAGCGTCGCTTGCGCAGATAACCAGCCACGCCTAACGCCAGTACCACGAGTAAAAGACAAAAGACGCTAAAGCCATAGCGCCATGCGCCGCCGGGGATCCCGCCCAGATTGACGCCAAACAGGCCAGTCAAAAAGGTCGCTGGCAGAAAGATCATGGCCATAAGCGACATCGTGTAGGTTCGGCGGTTCATGGATTCCGCCATGACCGAGGCCACTTCGTCTGCCAGCACGGCGGTTCTGGCTACGCCGGCGTCCAGATCGTCCAGGCCGCGGCCCAGTCTGTCAGCAATTTCCTGCATACGGCGGCGCTCGCTGTCGTCCATCCACGGCAATTTTTCACTCGCCAGGCGCGAGAAGACATCGCGCTGCGGTGCCATATAACGGCGCATTACGATCAGCTGTTTGCGTAACAGTCCCAGCTCACCCCGCGGCGGAATACGTTGATCAAGTAAGGCATCTTCCAGCTCAATGATTTTATCGTGTAGGTCTTCGATAAATTCGCTGGTGTGCCCGGTTAAGGCATCGCAGACTTCAACCAGCCAGCTGCCACAGTTCACCGGACCGTTGCCGTTTTCGAGATCGGTCAGCACTTCATCTACGGCAAACACTTTGCGTCGGCGGGTGGAGACAATGAGCTGATCGTTAATGAACACCCGCATTGCCACCAGCTGGTCAGGTCGTGCATCGCTGTTATGGTTGACGCTGCGCAGGACAATCATAAAACCGTCCCCCAGCCGGGAAACACGGGGACGCATGCTTTCACCAGCCAGCGCATCGCGCACGGCATCCGGAATTTGAGGCGTAGACTGCAGCCATTCGGCGCTACGAGGATGGGTATAATTAAGATGCAACCAGCAGGGATGCTCGTCGTGCAGCACCTGCGTTTCATCAATGGGGATCATGCCACCCTTGCCATCCAACTGGCAGGAAATAATGGCATCTGTCACCTGAAGCGCTTTTCCTTTTACACCGTCCACACCGTTACCCCGCTATCAAAATCAATACGATACAGTCTAGCGTGGCGCTGTTGAGTTGCAATCCTGAGCCTGTGTACAAAGATGTCAAAAGACGGCCTGATGTCAGGCCGCTGTGACTTAGTGTTTCTCAATCCACAATTCCCGGCTGTAGGCAACGTCTTCGGGGTTAGTAATCGGGTAACCTTTGACCCACGGCTTAATGAGCCGGCCATTGGTGTACTGATAAAGGGGCGCGATTGGGACCTGGTCAGCGATAATCTGCTCTGCCCGGTTATAATCCGCATTGCGCGCCTTATCGCTGGTTTCCATACTTGCCTTGGCAATGACGGCATCGTATTCGGCATTACTGAAGCGCGGAATGTTGCTGCTGTTGCCTGAGGTGAGCAGATTCAGGAACGTCGAGGGTTCGTTGTAATCCCCTACCCAGGAGGCGCGGATAACGTCAAAGTTCCCACTGTTTCGGCTGTCTATATAGGTTTTCCACTCCTGGTTTTCCAGTTTCACATCCACACCAAGGTTTTTCTTCCACATCGACGCCACCGCAATCGCGATTTTCTGATGGCTTTCAGAAGTGTTGTACAGCAACGTCAGCTTTAACGGCTTAGCGGGGCTGTAACCTGCGGCTGCCAACAGGGCTCTGGCCTGCGCATCCATCTCTTTTTGATTGTGCTGTTGCTGTAGGGCGGGCAGCGGTGTGAACCCGGCCGTGACGTCAGGGGTAAAATGCCATGCCGGTTTTTCCCCTGTGCCCAGGACTTTTTCGGCGATAACGGCGCGATCGATACTCCACGACAGCGCCTTGCGCACGCGTACGTCGGCCGTTGGCCCTTTCTGGGTATTAAACGCGTAATAGTAGGTGCCGAGCTGATCCGGCGTATAAACCTGGCCGGGCAGCGTTTTCTTCAGCAGCGCGCACATGTTTTTGGGGAAAGATTCGGTGATATCCACATCGTTAGCGCGGTAGCGCTTAGTTGCGCTCGATTCTTCGTTGATGGGCACAAAGGTCACTTTGGTTAAAACGGAGTGGGCGTTGTCCCAGTAATGGGGATTGCGCACCAGAACGATTTTTTCATTCACGACGCGTTGGCTGAGTTGATAAGCCCCATTGCCCACCAGTTTGCCCGGCTGGGTCCAGTCTGCACCTGCGTTTTCAACCACGCCCTGCGGTACTGGATAAAACGCGACGTTAGAGAGCATCGCAGGAAACCAGGGAACCGGACGGGTCAGCGTAATCTTCAGGCGATTCTTGTCCAGGGCGGTGACGCCCAGCTTATCCGGTGTCATTTCGCCTTTGGTAATCGCGCCCGCGTTGCTCATGCCGCTCAGTGCGATAAAGGAGGCCTGAGGCGATGAGGTTTTAGGATCGACAACGCGCTGCCAGCTGTATACAAAATCCTGCGCGGTCACCGGTTTGCCATCAGACCAACGGGCATTATTACGTAAAGTAAGTATCCAGACCTTATTGTCACTGCTGCTCCAGCTCTGCGCGACACCGGGCACAATTTTGCCGTGGGCATCCTGACTGGTCAGCCCTTCATACAAATCGCGCATCACCTGGATTTCAGGCAGGCCCACGGCTTTGGCCGGATCGAGGGAAGCGGGTTCATCTTTGATATGGCGGACAATCTCTTGTTTCGCGGCGAGCTGTGCACCGGCAGGAACCTCGGCGGCCAACGCGGGCACAAACGCGTTAAGCAGGCTCAGGGCCGTTAGCGTTAATGAAAAGCGGATTACCATTATCACCCCTTTGCAATAAAGACGCGCTGGATCAGCGCATTACTGACTCAGCCTGTTAACGGCCACTTTATCGCAAATTGCTGATTGATAAATAGCTATTTTCCCCGACCGGCTTTTCCGCTACTTTTAAATAAACTCAGGAGAACGTCACTATGTCATCCATTCATCCGCGACCGCTGCGCGGCAAACTGGCTATTTCCTGGCAGCAGTATGGCCGCTCTGTTCTGGGCGCCCCGCTACTCTGGTTTCCCGCCGTGCAGGCGGACGGCGACAGTGGCCTGATTCTGGCCGGCACTCACGGTGATGAAAACGCGGCGATAGCCGCCCTTTCCGCTGCGCTGCGGACCTTGCCGGAGGCACAGCGTCGGCATCATGTGGTGTTGGCGATGAACCCCGACGGCTGTCAGCTGGGCCTGCGTGCCAATGCGAATGGCGTGGATCTGAACCGAAACTTTCCGGCCGCCAACTGGCAGTCGGGCGAAACGGTTTACCGCTGGAACAGCGCGGCAGACGCGCGGGACGTTAAGCTGTCAACGGGGACACATCCGGCATCGGAGCCGGAAACCCAGGCGCTGTGCGCGCTCATTCATCAGCTTAAACCGGCCTGGGTCGTCTCGTGGCACGAGCCTCTGGCCTGCATTGATGACCCCGAACAGACAGACGTAGGCGCCTGGCTGGCGGCGCAGACCCAATTACCGCGGGTGAGCAGCGTGGGCTATGCCACGCCGGGCTCCTTTGGCAGTTGGTGCCACGACCTGAGTCTGCCCTGCGTCACTGCCGAGATGCCGGCTATCTCGGTGGACGAAGCCACAGAAACGTATCTGGAGACGATGCTTACTCTGCTGCGCTGGCAGCCGTCATTAACGCCCCGTCATGTACCTTAAGCGCCGGTTCAACATCCACGGCCAGCCACGTTGCGCCATCAAGATCGGCAAAACGCACCAGCGGCACCAGCGGCAGCGCCGCGCGAATCGCTCTTGAGGTACAGATCATACAGCCGGACATCAGCGTAAAGCCCTGCTGCAGCGCAGCATGTGCCAGGGCAAGCGCTTCAGTGAGTCCGCCCGCTTTATCAAGCTTGATATTCACCATCTCATAGCGTCCACGGAGGGCAGGCAAACTTTCCCGCGTGTGGCAGCTTTCATCGGCGCAGATCGGAAGAGGATGGATAAAGTTCGCCAGCGCCGCGTCTTCACCTGCCGGTAACGGCTGTTCCAGCATGGCCACGTCCAGATCGGCTAACAGCTGGCAACGGGCTGCCAGCCCTTCGGCATGCCAGGATTCATTCGCATCCACAAGTAATGTCGCGTCGGGAACAGCAGCGCGAATCGCCATCAGGCGCTCGGTAATAAAGTTATTGTCCATTTTGATTTTGAGCAGGGTTGCGCCATGTTGCCACAACGCCTGCGCGCTGCTGGCCATCGCTTCCGGCGTATCGATGCTCACCGTGTGTGCAGTCACAACAGACTGGGTCGGTTCCGCGCCCACTAACTGCTCCAGCGTCACATGCTGCTGGCGAGCGGCAAGGTCCCAGAGAGCACTGTCGATGGCGTTTCTTGCCGCACCGGCAGGCAACAGGCTCTGCAAGGCTTCACGCGACAGCCCTTGCTGCAGTTGAGGCATAACGGTCGCAATTTGTTCCAGCACCAGGGCTTCGCTTTCGCCGTAGCGCGTGTAAGGCGTGGCCTCGCCGATCCCTTTCACGCCCTCTTCTTCGATTTCGACGACAACGACCTTGGCTTCGGTGCGACTGCCACGAGCAATGACAAACGGCGTATGCAGCGGCCATGCTTCGGGATAACATTTTACCGTTCTCATTACCTCTCCTTTTCTCTGGGATTCATCATCGCCATTTAACTTTAGGCAACAAATGCTCTCGTAAACCCTTAAAATTTATGTCATAAACAATGGCTATACCTGTACTGACGCTTTCTTTTCTGTCAGATAACATCATTAGAAGGAATTCTTATGTCTCAGACTGTTCACTTTCAGGGCAACCCTGTAGCGGTTGCAGGTCAGTTCCCGCAGCCGGGCGATAGCGTTAACGCTTTTACCCTCGTGGCGAAAAACCTGTCTAACGTTTCACTCTCTGAGTATGCAGGAAAACGCAAGATTCTGAATATTTTTCCCAGCGTCGATACCGGCGTGTGCGCCTCTTCGGTGCGCAAGTTTAACCAGTTAGCGGGCGAACTGAATAACACGGTGGTGTTATGTATTTCCGCCGACCTGCCCTTTGCTCAATCGCGTTTTTGTGGCGCAGACAACCTCAACAACGTGGTTACGCTGTCAACGCTGCGCGGCGGGGAATTCAAAAAAGATTTTGGCGTGGAAATTGCTGATGGTGCCCTTCAGGGTCTGACGGCCCGTGCCGTTATCGTACTGGATGAGCATGACAAAGTGCTTTACAGCCAGCTGGTGAATGAGATCACCACTGAACCCGATTATGATGCCGCACTCGCTGCGCTGAAATAATGGCCACAGCGGATAAGCCAGACTTATCCGCTGCGTTTTATTCGTTGTCGCCGCGCTTCTGCCCCAGACCGTACTCACGCAGTTTATTGGCAATGGCGGTATGGGAAACCCCCAGTCGTTTTGCCAGTTTGCGCGTGCTCGGATAAGACAAATATAACCGCGTCAAAATAGATCGTTCAAAGCGGCTGGTGATCTGATCCAGCGTGCCTTCCATCGCTTCTTCCCCCAGTGACACATCCAGCGCCTGTTCCGGCAAGACGATATCCTGCGGCCGTAACTCATGGCCTTCCAACTGGGTTAATGCACGATACAAGGCATTTTTAAGCTGCCGCACGTTTCCGGGCCAGTTATAGCGCATCAGAAAAGCATTCAGCTGTGAGGAAAGACGCGGCCGTGGAATGCCCTGTTCATCGGCGAAACGCGCCACGAACATTTCCGTCAGCGGCATAATGTCCTGAACGCGCTCGCGCAGCGGCGGCAGATTCAGCGTAAGCACATTCAGGCGATAGAAAAGGTCTTCCCTGAACTCGCCGCGCTGAACCAGCTCAAACAGGTTCTTCTGGGTGGCGCAGATCACGCGGACATTCACGTGTACCTCATGCTCCTCACCGACGCGGCGGAAAGTGCCATCGTTGAGAAAACGCAGCAGCTTCGTCTGCATGGTGGGTGACATCTCGCCAATTTCATCCAGCAGCACCGAGCCACCGTTTGCCTGTTCGAAAAAGCCTTTTTTACCCTCCAGCGCATTGGGATAGGCCCCGGCTGCGTGACCAAAAAGCTCACTTTCCGCTACGTCATCCGGCAGCGATGCACAGTTAAGCGCAAGAAAAGGCATCTTTCCGCGTGCGCTGCGTAAATGACAGGCCCGCGCCAGCATGTCTTTGCCCGTGCCGGTGTCGCCGATAATCAGCAGCGGTGCATCGTGCATCGCGAGCTTGCGCGCCTGTTCCACGACCTGCCGCATCCTGGGCGTAACGGCGACAATATGATCGAACTCGGTTTCATCAGTCACCACCAGGTTCTGCAGTTGTCGCCCCATACGGGCAGTAGACTTCAGCATCACCATTGCGCCGACGAGCTGGTCGGCCTGGTCGTTGTCCTCTGACAGGTAAATCGGGTGTGCTTCCATCAGGAAGTCGCGCCCTTCTATCACCACATGTTGCGCCTGCGCCTGAACGCGTTCGCTCTCCAGCCAGCGCGCAAAATTAAAACCGTTAATCAGGTGGTCGGCGGTAAAATTGCGGATCTTGTTTTCATCAAGATTAAACAGGTTTTGCGCCGCCGGGTTCGCCAGCTCAACCTTCGTTCTCAAATCAACCGAAAATACCGGCTCTGGCATGGCAACCAGCAAGGCGCTGAGTACCCGATGTTCACGTTCAGACGGCATATAGGGGACCGTGCGGACATCGGTGACGCCGGGTGTACGACGGATTTCCGCCATCAGATTACTGAACTGTTCGAATTCAAGCGTGGAGAAATTGAGATAGATACGGCCTGAGGCGGCGACTTCAATGCCGCGGAGATCGATACTGCGCGCCACCAACAGGTCGAGCAATTCACGCGCCAGTCCGATACGGTCCTGACAAAACACTTCTAAACGCATTGCGTGGGCCTTAATCCGTTTGATATGTCGCGATAATACGCTAAACAGCCCGTCCGCAGAAAGGGGGCTGTCAGGAAAAGTTGACAGCGTTAACGCAAGCGCGTTTTTTTTAAACGTCCGTCGCGCGCAGCGCGCCATAACACCTTGAGTTTTCGACGTCTTTCGCAGTTAATCTTCCCAGTATCCCGGAACGGTCCCCCGCAGATTTGGCGCGCTAAACAGGGGACGTTAAATAACGGCCCCATCTAAAGTCAGTTTTGTGGATGTTTATTCCCGCCCTTTTGTAGCGCGTCTTTCAATTGCCCTAACAGCTCCCGGCGGTAATCGCCGAGACGAGGTTTATCATTTTCCAGCCAGGGTAAAGGCCGACACAGCTCCATCGCTTTGATACCCAGCCGGGCGGTGAGCAGCCCCGCACCAATGCCCTGCGCGGCACGCGTCGACAGGCGGGCCGCGATGTCCTGCGACATCCAGTCCATTCCGACCTCGCGCACCAGCTCTGAGGCCCCGGCAAACGCCATGTTAAGCAGCACCAGTCGGAACAGGCGCAGTCGACTAAAATAGCCCAGCTCAATACCGTAAATGGCCGCAATGCGGTTGACCAGCCGCAGGTTACGCCAGGCGATAAAGGCCATATCGACCAGTGCCAACGGGCTGACGGCGATCATCAGCGCCGATTCGGCAGCATGGCGGCTGATTTCCCGCCGGGCCTGGCGATCAAGAACCGGCTGCACCAGTTGGGCATAGAGCCGGACCGTTTCACCATCATTGTGGGTTTCGTGAAGCGAGGCATGCCAGCGTTGCAGCGCTGGATGAGCCTGATCCAGTTCGGCCTGACGCGCCAGTTTTTCACAAAAAGCCCGCCCCTGGCCCACGCCGTGGCTGTTAAGCAGTTCCCGGCCCCGATCGCGCTCTTCCGCACGCTGCCGCAGTTGATATAAGCGGCGCCATTCCTGGGTCAGCGCGCCCACACCGGCCAGAACAATCAGTCCGCCGGCGACGCCGCTGCCCAGCGCAAACCAGTCCTGCGCCAGCCAGGCATTGTGGCTCCACTGCACGCCCTGCGCCACAACACTGACGCCAAACAGCGCCAGGCCTGCGCCCACCATTTTGCGCCACAGGCTGCGTTTAGGTTTCAGCGCGGCCTCGACGGCTCTTTCCCCTGCGCTTTCTTCTTCAACCGTCGCGTCGCTGTCTTGCACAGCCAAAAAAGCGGCCTGGGCATCGTCTTCAAAGGTTTGAGCAGGCCGCAGCACACTTTCGGGCTTATCCTCCAGCGGGTGGGCAAAATCGATACGCGGTTTTAACGGATCGCTCATCGCAATTTATCTCCCAGTAAAAATTCCAGCGCCGCATCCATGCGGATATGCGGCAGTGGGCGATCGATATCCAGCTGCTGTGGGCGAAACTGCTCAAACTGAAAGCCTTGCTGATGCCAGAACGCGCGGCCCGGTAGCCGGGGCGGAACGTCACCCGGATAAACGGTTAATGCCTCGCCATCCTGCAGGCGATGACCGCGAAGTGCCGGGATCTTTTCGCCACGGTGATCGATCAGCCCGCTTTGTGTGGCCTGAACCGAGGCCAGGCCAATACAGTCCATGCTGATGCCTTCGAACGCGGCGTTTTGCCAGGCGTCCTGCACAAGCTGCTGCAGCAGAGAGACCATATTGCCGTGCTGGTCGCTGGTGATGTGATCGGCTTTGGTCGCGGCAAATAACAGCTTATCGATGACGGGTGAAAACAGTCGTCGGAACAGCGTACGCTGCCCGTAATGAAAGCTCTGCATCAGTTGCGTTAATGCCAGCCGCATATCATTAAACGCCTGCGGCCCGCTGTTGAGCGGTTGCAGGCAGTCCACCAGCACGATCTGGCGATCAAAGCGCAGAAAATGATTTTTATAGAAGTCTTTTACGACATGCTGGCAGTAGTAATTGAATCGCTGCTGCAGCATGGCAAAGTTACTGCCTTTATCGGCCTGCGCCAGCTTTGCCGCCTGGGCTTCATCGTCAGCTGGCCAGGGAAAAAACTGTAGCGCTGGCGCACCGGCCATATCGCCAGGCAGAACAAAACGTCCCGGCTGAATGAAGTGCAGCCCTTCCGCTTTACACCGATGCAGGTAGTCAGTCCAGGCCGCAGCGATGTCGGCCAGGCGGTTCTCATCCGCCGGAGCAAAAGGATCAAGTGTTTGACTCAGTGCACGCCATGGCGCGGCCCAGTTGGCGCGATCGCCCTGTAATAAGCCGTTCATCTGCCGCGACCAGGTCAGGTAATCCTGTGCCAGCATAGGCAGATCGAGCAGCCACTCACCCGGGTAATCGACGATTTCAAGATAGAGCGTGGCGGTGTCTTTGAGATGGCGGAGTAACGAATCGTTGGGGCGATAACGCAGTGCCAGGCGCATTTCACTCACGCCTCGCGTCGGGGTTGGCCAGGCGGGCGGTGTGTTGTAAAGCTGCGCCAGCCCCTCATCGTAGGTAAAACGCGCCGTGCCCATGTCCCGCTGGGGGACGCGTTTCACGCCCAGCAGGCGCTCATCGCGCACCACGGAAAACAGCGGCAGTCGGGCACCGCTGTGAACAGACAGGAGCTGGTTAACCAGCGAGGTAATAAAGGCCGTTTTACCACTGCGGCTTAATCCGGTTACCGCCAGACGAAGATGGCGATCGACGCCGCGGTTCATCAATGCCAGCAATTCAGTTTGCAGTCTTTTCATCTTTCTCCTTGATGAAGCGTGATGCCACAGTGTTCATCACGCGTTTCAGCAGTGGCTCAAGCGCCAGTCCTAACAGAATACGCAACGGACGACGCGCCACCGATTTCACCGCCCAGCCGGTCACGCCCGCAGGACCATAAGTTATCGCATTGATAATGATAAATTTAGCGGCGGACTTCAACGCAGGTGTTGCACGATGACGAAAAGCCGCAGTGCGTGAAACAGTCATCACTTCCTCCAAACGGTTCACAAACGGGCCAGACACTGGCCCGCTGCAGAACAACGATTAAATCTGACGGAAACGACTGCGCACGCTGAAGGTTTCAGAGGTGACGTAACGTTCAATATCCCGAACATTACGCTCATCCTGTTGCAGTGTCGTTTCCAGTTGGTCCAGCAGTTCACCGGCGCTGGGCGCGTATTCTCCGTTATCCACGCCGGCCGGTTTAACGTCCAGCACAAAACCCAACACGAAATAGGCGATCACAGTAAACACAAACAGACCAAAGAACAGTGACAAGACGACGATGATGCGAAGCAGTCGTACCGGAACGTCAAGGTATTCGGCTAAACCGGCACACACGCCCATCAGCTTCCCTTCGTCAGGCTTACGCCATAACTTGCGGCCTTTCATCATGGCTGCCTCCAGTTAGGATGTTCAGCATCGAGGATGGCTTCAAGCGCTTCAATGCGCTCCCGCATGCGCTGGGCATCTTTGGTTACCTGTTGCAGACGCTGCATCTGACTCTGCGACAGATCGGTGCCCCCGTTGCGTTTGTTACTGTAGTGTAGCCATAGCCAGACGGGTGCCACAAACAGCACAAATATCGTTAATGGAATGGCTAAAAATAATGCGCTCATTGACTCTCCTTAATCCTGTCCAGCAGAAAGCGGCGTCTTATTCGCTGCGGTTCATTTTGGCTTTCAGCGCGTTCAGTTGCTGACTGATTTCGTCATCCGCTTTCAGATCGGTAAACTGCTGATCCAGGGTTTTCGGTTTGCCAAAACCGTGGCTCTCTGCTTCTGCTTCCATGTGATCGATGCGACGCTCAAAGGATTCAAAACGCGCCATCGCTTCATCAATTTTACCGCCGTCCAGCTGACGGCGGACATCGCGTGAAGACGATGCCGCCTGGTGGCGCAGCGTAAGAGCCTGCTGGCGTGCGCGGGTTTCGCTCAGCTTTTTCTCCAGCTCGGTGATTTCGCCTTTCATTCGAGCCAGCGTCTCTTCAACCTGGTCAACTTCCTGTTTCAGGGTGGCGATCAGATCGGTGAGTTTCTGCTTTTCGATCAGCGCGGAGCGGGCCAGATCCTCTTTGTCTTTACGCAGAGCCAGTTCAGCCTTGTCCTGCCATTCGGCCTGCTGAAGCTCTGCCTGCTCAATCCGCCGTGCCAGCTGTTTCTTCTCTGCCAGGGCGCGCGCAGAGGTGGAGCGGACTTCAACCAGCGTATCTTCCATTTCCTGAATCATCAGGCGCACCAGCTTCTGCGGATCTTCTGCACGCTCCAGCAGGGAATTAATGTTGGCATTAACGATGTCAGCGAAACGCGAAAAAATACCCATAATGATGTTCCTCTTGATTGTCATAGTTTCAACTTGCTGAACGGATTAATTCAAGATGCGTGCCAACTTTTATCTTATTGATTTTTATTGTATTGCTGGCTTTGCAGTTTCTTTTATCTGTTCTAAGATAGTTAAATTGATTAATCAGTGGCGAAATTCATCATGTCTCCTAACAACGATAACCTGCTGGGCGAATCGAACAACTTTCTGGAAGTGCTGGAGCAGGTATCGAAACTCGCACCGCTGGAAAAACCGGTTTTGGTCGTGGGCGAACGCGGTACCGGTAAAGAGCTGATCGCCAGTCGTCTGCACTATCTGTCCGATCGCTGGCAGGGCCCTTTTATCTCGCTCAACTGTGCCGCGCTGAATGAAAACCTGCTGGATTCGGAGCTGTTTGGACATGAGGCAGGCGCCTTTACCGGCGCGCAAAAGCGTCACCTGGGCCGTTTTGAACGGGCAGACGGCGGCACGCTGTTCCTTGATGAGCTGGCAACCGCCCCGATGCTGGTTCAGGAAAAACTCCTGCGGGTTATTGAATACGGTCAGCTTGAACGCGTAGGCGGGAATCACGTTTTTCAGGTGAATGTGCGGCTGATTTGCGCCACCAATGAAGACCTGCCCGCGCTGGCCGCCGCCGGGAAGTTTCGTGCCGATCTGCTCGATCGTCTGGCGTTCGATGTGGTTCAACTGCCGCCGCTCCGCGAGCGCCGTAGCGATATTCTGGTGATGGCGGACCATTTCGCCATCCAGATGTGCCGGGAGTTGACCTTGCCCCTGTTTCCCGGTTTTACTCAGCAGGCTCAGCAAACCTTACTGGAACACCCGTGGCCGGGTAACGTGCGTGAGCTAAAAAACGTCGTTGAGCGGTCGGTCTATCGCCATAACACCAGCGATGAACCTCTGGATAACATCATTATCAACCCGTTTGAACGACGCACCGCCCCCGAAGATGCCCCGCCGCCTGCCCACGTGCCGGACGCGGCATCGGCCCTGCCTTCTTTACCGCTTGACCTGCGTCAGTGGCAGAATCAGCAGGAGTACGATGTGGTAGAAATCAGCTTACAACAGGCGAAGTACAATCAACGTCGTGCCGCCAGCTTACTGGGTGTGACCTACCACCAGCTCAGAGCGATGATGAAAAAGCACGGGATTCAGGCGCGAGACGGACAAGCATAAAGGATCTGGCCGGTTCCGATACGTGGCAAGGCATTGTTTTTCTGCGGCATTTGCCGTGGGCGATTCTTCGATACGACTGAGACAAGAGGGTGAGACAGAAAGCGGGCGGGAGCCTAAAAAAGGGCCCGCCGAAGCGGGCAACTGGAAGCAATGTGAGCAATGTCGTGCTCTTCTTCGGTAGAGCCACCGTCGAAGCGCAACTGAATAATAATCATTCCTGTTCGCATCTGTAAAGCCTTATTGAGAACTTTTCTCATTTCCACATCAACGCTATGCCTTTATTTTTCACGCAACTCCGCGTGCTTACGCGTCATTTGTGTCTCTGCGTAAATAGACCATGTCACGTAACTGTACGCCCTCTTCGATAATCGGTTTGTCATCATTGTCCGTGAAAAAATCCTTTTTCCGGTGTGACTCGCGGAAACCGCTTTTATGATAAAAACGGAGTATGCCTGGCACGTCCCCGGTGCCGACGTACATCGTCTTACACGCTTTTAAAAACGTCTCTGCAAGATAAGCCAGCATCGCGCGGCCATAGTTACCCTGATCTGCCGGGCAGGTCGCCATATTTTTAAGCTCGCATTCCGTCTCGTTTAAACGCGTCACCAGGGCAATGCACTTCACTCCGTTATCCCACAGCCTGAACATGCGTCCGCTGGCAAGATAGCGGTCAATCATATCTTCCTGTTCATCGGCCAACAGCAATAGCGGCAGGTAGATTTTTTTATTTTCCGTCACTTCATCGATAGTCATGGGTGCTTTCCTCCTGTGCCATCGACACAAACAGGTTCTGCCTGGGTAAAAACTGATCGCGATCGGCACCAGCCAATCCCACTTTTACGCTGGTGCGCGCGCAAAGAGCTGGCAATCGCTGATGCGTATTTGGGGCCAGGCCCGCTTTGCGATACACTCTGCCTAATGCCTGAGAATCGTTGAGTTCTATGTTAAAACTAATTCCTTCGCTGTTACTGAGTCTCAGCGTGTTGAGCGCGCCTGTGTGGTCTGCGCCGACGCTGGCGGGTGATATCCGTCAAAGCGGATTCGTCTATTGCGTTAACGGCACGCTGAATACCTTCAATCCGCAGATGGCCAGCAGTGGTTTAACGGTGGATACGCTGGCTGCGCAGCTGTACGACCGCCTGTTAGATGTGGATCCTTACACCTACCGGTTGCAGTCCGATCTGGCTGCCAGTTGGGACGTGCGTGATAACGGTGCCACTTACCGTTTTCACCTGCGTCATGGGGTGCAGTTCCAGCACACCGCAACCTTTAAACCCACCCGCGCCATGAATGCGGATGACGTGGTATTCAGCTTTGCCCGCATGTTCGATCGCAAACATCCCTGGCATAACGTCAACGGTGGCTATTACCCCTATTTCGACAGCCTGCAGTTCGCCGATTCCGTTCAGAGCATTAAAAAAATCGATAACGATACCGTCGAATTCCGTCTGAATAGTCCGGACGCCTCTTTTCTCTGGCACCTGGCGACGCACTACGCGCCCGTTTTGTCGAAAGAGTATGCTGACAGCCTGGATAAAGTGGGCCGCCAGGAAGAGCTGGATCGTTTACCTGTCGGCACCGGTCCTTTCCAGTTGAGCGAATACCGCAGCGGGCAATATATTCGTCTGGCGCGTAACCCGCATTACTGGAAAGGCGTGCCGCGCCTGCAGCAGGTGGTTATCGACCTCGGAGCCGGCGGAACAGGCCGTTTATCGAAGCTGCTTACGGGCGAATGCGACGTGCTCGCCTATCCTGCCGCCAGCCAAATATCCATTCTGCGTGACGATCCCCGACTGCGCATGACGCTGCGGCCCGGGATGAACATCGCCTATTTAGCATTTAATACCCGAAAACCGCCGCTCGACAGGCCGGAAGTCCGTCACGCACTGGCGCTGGCGATGAATAATGAGCGTCTGATGGAATCTATCTATTACGGCACTGCCGAGACGGCTGCATCCATACTGCCTCGCGCGTCCTGGGCTTACGATACCGATGCCAGCATTACCCCTTACGATCCCAAAAAGGCCAAAGAAGCGCTGGAAGCCGCTGGCGACCACGATCTTCATCTGCGCCTGGTCGTGCCCGCGGCCTCGCAGTCCTGGAACCCTGCACCGCTGAAAACGGCAGAGCTTATCCAGGCTGATCTTGCGCAAATTGGCGTACAGGTCACCATCGTGCCGGTTGAGGGGCGTTTTCAGGAGGCACAGCTGATGGCAATGAACCACGATCTGACGCTGGCGGGCTGGGCAACTGACAGTAACGATCCCGACAGCTTCTTTCGTCCGCTGCTCAGCTGCGCCGCCATCAGTTCGCAGACCAACTATGCTCACTGGTGTTCACCCACGTTTGACGACACGCTGAAAAATGCCCTGTTGTCACAGCAGCTGTCGGGGCGTATTGAAAATTATGATAAAGCCCAGCAGATTCTGGCGCGCGAGCTGCCCGTTCTGCCGCTGGCTTCATCTTTGCGTCTGCAAGCCTATCGGCATGATATTAAAGGTCTGGTTTTGAGTCCGTTTGGCAATGCATCATTTGCCGGCGTGTATCGTGATGAGCGAGAGGAACGTTAAGTGGTCATCTATATCCTGCGTCGCCTGGTATTGCTGGTGATTACCTTGTTTTTTCTTTCGCTGGTGAGTTTCAGCCTGAGCTATTTCACCCCTAACGCGCCGCTGGAAGGCGCATCGCTGTTCGATGCCTGGTGGTTCTGGTTTAAAGGCATGCTGCAGCTGGACTTTGGGGTTTCCAGCACCAATGGGCAGGAAATTGGCGTACAGCTGCGTGAGGTGTTTCCCGCTACGATGGAGCTGTGCCTGATGGCCTTTAGCTTAGCGCTGATCGTCGGGATTCCGCTGGGCATTTGCGCCGGTGCGATGCGGCATAAATGGCAGGATAAACTGATCAGCGCTCTCGCCCTGTTAGGGTTCTCGATTCCTGTGTTCTGGCTTGCCCTGCTATTTACGCTGTTTTTTTCGTTGACGCTGGGCTGGCTGCCGGTTTCCGGCCGCTACGATTTGCTCTATCCGGTCCAGAACATTACCGGCTTTGCCTTGATCGATGCCTGGCTCAGCCCCTCGCCGTGGCGGCATGAAATGATGATTAGCGTGCTGATGCATCTGATTTTGCCGGTGACCGTTCTGGCCATGGCGCCAACGACCGAGATCGTGCGTTTATTGCGCATCAGCACCATTGATGTCGTGGATAAAAGCTATGTGAAGGCGGCCGCCACCCGTGGGTTATCCCGTTTTACCGTGATTCGCCGTCACGTTCTGCATAATGCCCTTCCGCCCGTCATTCCACGCCTGGGTCTGCAGTTTTCCAGCATGTTAACGCTGGCGATGATCACGGAAATGGTCTTCAACTGGCCCGGCCTGGGGCGCTGGCTGATTAACGCTATCCGCCAGCAGGATTATGCGGCGATATCGGCCGGTGTGATGGTGACCGGCGGCGTGGTGATTGTGGTGAATGTGCTCTCTGACATTGTCGGTGCGGCGCTGAATCCGCTGAAACATAAGGAATGGTATGCCCTACGATAACATCTACGCCGAAAAACGCCTGCCGAGCGCAATTCGTCAGAGCTGGCACCATTTTTATAGCGACATGCCTGCGATGATAGGCCTGTACGGCTTTGGCGCACTGCTGCTGCTCTGTCTGTTTGGGCATTTCCTGGCACCTTATCCCATCGACCAGCAGTTTTTGGGCTACCAGCTGTTACCGCCCTCCTGGTCACGCTACGGTGAAGTGTCGTTCTTCCTTGGAACAGACGATTTAGGGCGTGATTTACTCAGCCGTCTGCTCAATGGCGTGGCCCCGACAGTGGGTTCAGCCATTGTCGTTACGCTGTTTGCCACTTTCTGGGCACTGGTACTCGGTATCGTGGCGGGCATGACGCACGGCGTGCGCTCTGCCGTGCTGAATCACGTGCTGGACACGTTACTGTCAATTCCTTCTCTCCTGCTGGCCATCATCGTGGTGGCCTTTCTCGGCCCACGCCTTGAACATGCGTTGCTGGCGGTCTGGCTGGCGCTGATGCCAAGGCTGGTGCGGGAAATTTACAGCGCCGTTCATGATGAACTGGAAAAAGAGTATGTGGTGGCGGCGCGTCTCGATGGGGCGACCAGCATTAATATTATGTGGCATGCGATTCTCCCTAACGTGTTACCGATGCTGATCAGCGAAATTACGCGTGCGCTCTCCATGGCCATTCTTGATATTGCCGCCCTGGGATTTCTCGACCTTGGCGCGCAGTTGCCCTCTCCGGAATGGGGCGCGATGCTGGGCGATTCCCTGGAGCTGGTCTACGTGGCCCCCTGGACCGTGATGTTGCCCGGTGCGGCGCTGATGCTAAGCGTATTAGTGGTTAACCTGCTCGGTGATGGCATTCGTCGGGCCGTCGAGGCGGGAGTGGAATAATGCCGTTACTGGATATTCGTAATCTGACGATTGAATTTATAACCGCGGACGGGCCGGTTAAAGCGGTCGATCGCGTTAATTTGTCCCTCAGTGAAGGCGAAATTCGCGGTCTGGTCGGGGAGTCCGGTTCGGGCAAGAGCCTGGTGGCCAAGGCGATTTGCGGCGTGACTAACGACAACTGGCGCGTTACCGCAGACCGCATGGTCTTTGATGACGTTGATCTGCTGCGTCTGTCTGCCCGTGAGCGCCGCCGCATCGTGGGTCATAACGTATCGATGATTTTTCAGGAGCCGCAATCCTGTCTCGATCCCTCTGAAAGTGTCGGGCGTCAGCTGATGCAGGCGATTCCGCGCTGGACCTATAAAGGCCCGTGGATGAAGCGTTTTTGGTTCTGGCGTAAAACCCGGGCGATTGAACTGCTGCATCGGGTGGGCATTAAGGATCATAAAGACATTATGCGCAGCTTTCCCTATGAGTTAACCGAGGGCGAGTGCCAGAAAGTTATGATCGCCATCGCGTTGGCGAATAAGCCCCGCCTGCTGATTGCGGATGAGCCAACGAATGCGATGGAGCCTACAACCCAGGCGCAGATATTCCGCCTGCTGAGCCGTCTTAACCAGAACAATAACACCACCATTTTATTGATCAGCCACGATCTGCGCACGATGAGCCAGTGGGCTGACCGCATTAACGTCATGTACTGCGGCCAGACGGTCGAAACGGCGCAAAGCGAAGACCTGATGACGACCCCGCATCATCCCTATACTCAGGCTTTGATTCGCGCCATGCCTGATTTTGGTCGTCCGCTGCCGCACAAAAGCCGACTGAACACCTTATCGGGCGCGATTCCGTCGCTGGAGAGCCTGCCGATTGGCTGTCGCCTGGGACCACGTTGTCCCTACGCACAGCGTAAGTGCATTGAAACGCCGCGGCTGACGGGCACCCGCTCGCACCTGTACGCCTGCCACTTCCCGCTTAACGTTGAGGGCCAATAACATGGAAACGTTGCTGGAAGTCCGCAATCTCAGCAAAACCTTTCGCTACCGCACCGGCCTGTTTCGCCGCCAGCACGTTGAAGCCGTTAAATCCGTCAGCTTTACGCTGCGTGAAAAGCAGACCCTGGCGATTATCGGCGAGAACGGATCGGGTAAATCGACCCTGGCGAAAATGCTTAGCGGCACCGTTGCCCCCAGCGACGGGGAGATCATCATTGACGATCATCCGCTCAGCTTTGGTGATTACGGCTATCGTAGCCAACGCATTCGCATGATTTTTCAGGATCCGTCAACGTCGCTCAACCCGCGCCAGCGCGTGAGCCAGATTCTGGATCTGCCGCTGCGCCTGAATACCGGGCTGGATGCTGAGGAACGGGAAAAACGCATCATTGCAACGCTGCGTCAGGTGGGATTGCTGCGCGATCACGCGGGTTACTATCCCCACATGCTGGCACCGGGCCAAAAGCAGCGCCTTGGGCTGGCACGGGCCTTGATCCTGCAGCCCAAAGTGATTGTGGCCGACGAGGCGCTGGCCTCTCTGGATATGACCATGCGCTCTCAACTGGTCAATCTGATGCTGGAACTCCAGGAAAAACACGGCATTGCTTATATTTATGTGACCCAGCATCTTGGCATGATGAAGCACATCAGCGATAAAGTACTCGTCATGCATCACGGTGAAGTGGTGGAACGCGGCGGAACGGCAGACGTGCTCGCCTCGCCGCTGCACGAGATGACCAAACGCCTGATCAACAGCCATTTTGGCGAGGCGCTGACCGCCGAAGCCTGGCGGCGTGAGCGTTGATTTTGCGGCATATTGTGGAAAACGCTGAGCGGTTTTCCTGATTTCAAGCAGACGTGCTAGAATCCGCACGTCGATTAACGTCGGTCGTCTATTATTTAAACAACGCGACCGCCAACTACCATGACCATAAGGATTACAGCTATGGGTTTTCTTTCCGGTAAGCGCATTCTGATTACTGGTGTTGCCAGTAAACTTTCCATCGCCTACGGTATTGCACAGGCGATGCGCAAACAGGGCGCAGAACTGGCTTTCACCTACCAAAACGACAAACTGAAAGGTCGTGTGGAAGAGTTTGCCAAAGATTTGGGTTCTGACATTGTGCTGCCATGTGATGTTGCAGAAGATGAAAGCATCAAATCCCTGTTCGTTGAGCTGGCAAAAACCTGGCCGAAATTTGACGGTTTCGTGCACTCCATTGGCTTCGCCCCTGGCGACCAGCTGGATGGCGATTACGTCAATGCCGTAACCCGCGAAGGTTTCAAAATCGCACATGACATCAGCGCCTACAGCTTTGTTGCAATGGCAAAAGAGTGCCGTGCGATGCTGAACCCTAACTCCGCCCTGCTGACGCTGTCATACCTGGGTGCAGAGCGCGCTATCCCTAACTACAACGTGATGGGCCTGGCGAAAGCGTCCCTTGAAGCAAACGTCCGTTACATGGCTAACGCGATGGGTCCTGAAGGCGTGCGTGTTAACGCCGTGTCTGCGGGTCCGATTCGTACCCTGGCGGCATCGGGCATCAAAGACTTCCGTAAGATGCTGGCCCACTGTGAAGCGGTTACCCCGATTCGTCGTACCGTCACCATTGAAGACGTGGGTAACTCTGCGGCCTTCCTGTGTTCCGACCTTGCGGGTGGGATCACCGGTGAAATCGTTCACGTTGACGGCGGTTTCAGCATCGCTGCGATGAATGAACTGGAACTGAAATAAGTTTCCTCACGGGCGAGCGTTGCTCGCCCTGCGCGCCCCCTGCCCGATCCCCGCGTTATTCCTTATCGCTATTAATTATCACCGATTGGTCTTTTGCCCTGACCTGCCCGTGGGCGACGATAAGTCAGCCCTGCGGCCTGCGACTGAATCACCGCATGCGCCGCATCAGATTTTGCAAAAGGACTGATGATGCAACAACGCCGCTATCCCGGCCAGGACCACTGGTTTTATGAAAGTCAGACCAGTCCGCGCAGCGTACAGGCTGCCCCGCTTTTTCCAGAAGCCGCACATGTCGATGACCGGTTTTTGCTGGGGTTAGCACAGGACGCTTCTGTTATTCAGCATTTACTTCAGGCCGACCAGCCCGCCATACAGATCGCCCGTCACGTTGTTGACCAGCTGTTTCCCGACCAGATTGAAACCACACTGACCCATACGCTTACGCTGTATGACCGGCTAAGCACCGCCTTGACGGTGGCTCAGGTGGCAGGCATTCAACGTCTGTGTAACCACTATTCCGCCCGCCTCAATCCCCTGCCGGGTCCTGATTCCTCTCGTGAAAGCAACAATCGCCTGACGCAAATTACGCAATATGCCCGCCTGCTGGCGATGCAGCCCGCATTAATTACGGCGGAGAGCATCCGCGCGCTGCATGCGGTAGGGCTGAGCGAAGCCGATATCGTCACACTTAACCATCTGGTGGGCTTTGTCTGCTATCAGGCGCGCGTCATCGCCGGGATTCATGCTCTGCTGGAACGGCCGGTGCGCTGGATGCCGGGTATGTCACCGGCTCCTGACGCCGATGTGGCGACGTTTTCCCAGCCCTGCGCGTGGCAGCCTGTGCTGACGCCGCTGGAGCCGCGCTATGCCAGCGAGGCGCAACATGCCGCTGTCGCCGCGTGTCAGCATGCGCCGGTGCTCAAAGATACAGTCTGGCTGCTGGCTCACGCGCCTGCGCTGCTGCAAAGCTGGTTTGCCCTGCGTCAACAGCTGCAAGATGGCGCAAGCGCAAGCGTGGAGGCGACCGCCGCCCGGATACTGGGCAGCCGCTGGGTCTGGCAGCATGCTGCAGATGCAGAGAAGCGAATGAGTCAGGCGGACGAGGCGAAAACCGACAGTGAGCAGCAGGCTCTCATTACACTAACCGCTCAGCTCACCCGCCAGCCAGAGCGCGTCAGTGCGCTCGATCTGCAACCGCTGGCGCAAGCTGGCTGGTCGCATGCCAGGCAGTTCAGCGTGATACAGGCTATCGCGCTGGCCAACTGGAACAGCCGTTTGTTTTATGCCTGTGGTGAAGCCAGCTAGCTGGCCAGATAGCTTCGCGCTTCGTCATAAAAATGCTGTGCGAGCGGCGTGGCCCGGCCAGGCTCTGCGATCACCAGCGCGGCCTGACGCGCCATTTTTGGCATCGAAATAGTGCGCTTTTCCAGGCCGTGTAAGGATTCAGGCAGCAAATGGCCCCGTGGCGAGATCAGAACACCCAGACCGACCTGGGTACACTGCAACAGCTGCATGACAGAGGCGCTTTCAACCACCACGCGCGGCACCAGCGCAGCATCGCGAAACGTCATATCCAGATAGCGGCGAAAATAACGGGTTGGCTCCGCCAGACACAGCGGCTGCTGCGCCAGCGTTGGCAGGTCAAGCGTTTCATGGGCGCATAACGGGGGGAAATGGGCGGGATGAAAAACCGCCTCAACGCCGCTATCCGCCAGCAGCGATGCCTGAAAATGCAGTTCCCGCAGCGTCGCCATTTCAAAAAAGCCAATGCCGACATCAACCGTGTGGCTGTTCAGCGCGTCCAGCAGTTGATCGGCACTTAACACGGCAATGCGGTAATCCAGCTGCGGATAGCGAGCCTGCACCGCTTTTAACAGCTCTGCCAACGAAACGCTGCACTGCGGGACCACACCGAGGCGAAGCGTACCGTTCACGCCGTGTTTTAACGACTCGACCTCCAGCTTCAGCCCCTGATAAACCGAAACGATTTCCCGTGCCCATGCCAGCACCCTGTCGCCCTCCGGCGTGAAACCGGCAAAGTTGTTACTGCGGTTGATCAGCGACAGGCCCAGTTCACGCTCCAGGTTTTTTAACCGCATCGATAAGGTTGGCTGGCTGACAAAGCTGGCTTCGGCGGCACGACCAAAATGGCGTTCGCGTTCGAGATTGCAGAGATAGATGAGTTGCTTGATATCGATTTTCTTTTACCCGCCGTCACACCGTTCTAATGAACACCTATTATGTGCCGATGGGTTAACAGATTGCCAGTCGGAGATAGCATTGTGGTAAAGAGATCGCGGGCGCTTGCGGTTTCGTGCATGCGGCGTAGTGTGGAAGCGCTATTAAGACGGCGGTACATCAGACAATCAAGTGGAGAACGCCCCATGTGGGCAATAGATTGGGGTTATTGTTGATCTTAACATTGTATTATTTGTAATTTTTATTGGTGTTTCCCTGGTATTGCGACACTCACTTCGTGGGATACGGCCAGGCGTGATCAATCCCTGTGGAAGACAGGACGCCGGTAGCCAGTAAATAAATCACCACCAACGCAAAGAATATAATTGCTGATATTTCAACGATTTTAATCAGACTGTGTTTAGCCATTAATAACCCCCTTTTGATTGCGTGTATTTGACCTTCACCTCTTACCTTAGAGTGTTACCGGTAAAGTACAAGCCCCGTTCACAAAATGAAACATAAAGCCATGCTTATATATTGTGACCAGTTTGTTACAAGCGTACGGATTGTCGCGGAGGCGCGCTTTAAGGGGACAATGGACAGTGAGCAGGAAGGCGGGCAATGCACAGGAGTGACAAACGGCAAAGGCACCGTGCTCGCACCTTTGCCGGGTGAAGGGGGATTATCCGACGCCCAACGCTGATTTCACCTCTTGTGCGATTTTCTCAACCTGTGGGCCATAAATCACCTGCACATCCTGTTCGCTCACGCGGTTAATACCATTCGCGCCGGTACGCATTAACGTCTGATCCGCCACTTCTTTCATGTCTTTGACGCGAACCCGCAAACGCGTGAAGCAGCAATCGACATCCTCTATATTGGCCGCCCCGCCCAGTCCGCTGATGATCACGTTAGTGCGCTCGCTGGCTTCAACAAGCTGGGGTTTTTCATCGTCCGTTTCCCGCCCGGGCGTTTCGACATGCATGCGCGTAATCACATAACGAAACGCGTAGTAATAAACAGGTGCGTAGATTGCCCCAAGCACCAGCGTCCACCACCAGTGGGTTTTACTGCCACCCAGCACGCCGAAGACCACCAGATCGATAATGCCGCCCTGCACGTTACCAATCATCAGATGTAGCATGGACATCAGCATAAATGACAGGCCCGTTAGAAATGCATGCAGCAGATAGAGCACCGGCGAAACAAAAATAAAGCAGAACTCCAGCGGTTCGGTGATCCCGGTGGTAAAGGACGTCAGCGCGCCGGCCATGACCAGCGCCTTAACGCGCTGTTTATGCTCAGGCCTTGCGGTGTGATAGATCGCCAGGGCCGCGGCCGGCAGGCCAAACATCATGACCGGTATTTTTCCCTGCGCCAGAAACTGCGTGGCGGTGCGGAGCGTCGCATCAGGAATCATCCCGGGATGGGTCAGCGAGGTATTGAAGATATTCAACGCACCAACAATCGTCTGCCCGTCCACGATGGCCATACCGCCGATGGGCGTAAAGCGTACGGTTTCATTCAGGATGTGATGCAGGCCCGTCGGGATCAGAATACGTTCTGAAGCGCCCAGCAGGAACGCACCATACTGCCCGCTCCGACCGATCATCTGTCCTACCCAGGCAATACCTTCACCGATAGTGGGCCAGACGAGCGCCAGAAGCACGCCGATCAGCGGCAGGAAAACCACCGTCACGATGGGCACAAAACGGCGTCCGCCAAAGAAACTGATCGCCGTGGGGAGTTGCTGCGTATAAAAGCGGTTATGCAACATGACGGTAAGCAGTCCGGCAATCACGCCGCCCAGCACGCTCATGTTATAGGTGAAGATGCCCAGCATCTGGATATATTCTGCCGAGGTCATCATGGCCGTGGTTTGATCCATTCCGGCCTGCTGCAGCGCCTGAGGTGTGGTCGTGGCGGCGGTAATGCCCCTGGCGGCCAGCGTGGCGTTAATGCCGACATTCATGGCGATATAGCCGATAACTGCGGCAAAGGCTGCCGTCGGCTTTTCCGCTTTTGCCAGCCCGATGGCGCTGGCCACGGCAAAGAACAGCGGCAGATTAGCAAAGAGCGCGCCTGCGACTTTGCGAATAAACCCGATGATAAGCTGGGCAACCTGCATCTGTGCGAAGGCTTCACCGGTGACGGCGGGATTCTGCATGGCGGCTGCCAGCCCCAGAAAGATGCCGGCCGCCGCAATCACCGAAATCGGCATCATCAACGCCTTGCCAAACGCATGGATCTGGCTGGTCAGTTGTTTCATGGTGTCGCGCCCTTTTCTGTTTTAAACAGCAAGTATTAGCGCGATGTGCCGATAACACCCGTTATGGCAAGGTTACGAAAAGGTAAAACATGAACACCATCACACTTGGCGTGCCCCACGATAAACGCCAGCTATCGCACCATTAAGCCAATCAATTAGACAAGCTTTGTCGTGAATAGCACACTAATCTTTACCATCAGGATATATCCTTGCAACATTCGTCCAACATAAAAATAAGCCTGCACACATGATGAAATTTAAGCGTCAAATTAAGCCATACCGTGCCGCAGCGGGCGGCTGGGGTTCACTGGAAGCCACCACACGTTTTGTTTTCGACAGTAAAGCTGCGCTGAAAAATTTGCGTAACCTCATGCGCATGAACAAAGCACGCGGCTTCGACTGCCCGGGCTGTGCCTGGGGCGATGACAATAAAAGTACCTTTAGCTTCTGCGAAAACGGTGCAAAAGCCGTCACCTGGGAAGCCACGCGCCGCGTTGTTGATACCGACTTTTTTGCCAAACACAGCGTGGCAACCCTGTATGCACAAAGCGACTATTTTCTGGAATATCAGGGCCGCCTGACACATCCGTTGCGCTACAACGCCGAAAGCGATCATTACGAACCCATCAGCTGGGATGATGCCTTTGCGCTCATCGCACAACATATTAAAGCGATGGATAACCCGGATCAGATGGAGCTTTACACCTCTGGTCGCGCCAGTAATGAAGCCTCCTGGCTTTATCAGCTGTTCGGCCGCATGTTGGGCACCAATAACTTCCCGGACTGCTCCAATATGTGTCACGAGGCAAGCGGTGCGGGCCTGAAACGCAGCATCGGCGTGGGTAAAGGCACCATCCGTCTTGACGATTTTGACCATGCCGATGCCATTTTTGTCTTTGGCCAAAATCCAGGGACAAACCATCCGCGCATGCTGCACAGCCTGCGTCACGCCGCCGACCATGGCGCAAAAATCGTGACCTTTAACACGCTACGCGAGCGCGGTCTGGAACGTTTTGCCGATCCGCAAAAGCCGCTGGAAATTGTCACGTCTAAAGCGGGCACCATCAGCTCTGCCTATTACCAGCCGCATCTGGGCGGTGATATGGCTGCCGTTCGCGGCATGGTGAAAGCCCTGCTGGAAACGCATCGTGCACGCCTTGCGGCGGGCGAAAGCGGCCTGTTCGACCAGGCTTTCCTGAATGCCAAAACCCATGGCGTTGAGGCCTATTTTGAAGCAGTTGATAACACCGACTGGATGCAGATTGTGGCGCAGTCCGGCCTGACAGAGGCACAAATCCGCGAAGCGGCGGCAATTTATCAGAGTGCCGATCGGGTTATTTGCACCTGGGCGATGGGCATCACCCAACACAAGCATTCGGTTGATACCGTGCGTGAAATCACCAACCTGCAGCTGCTGTTTGGGCAGTTAGGCAAAAAAGGGGCGGGCCTGTGCCCTGTTCGCGGTCACAGCAATGTTCAGGGTAACCGCACCATGGGCATTGATGAAAAACCGGCTAAGCCTTTCCTCGACGCGCTGGGTCAGCACTTTGGCTTCGAACCCCCGCGTGCTGCAGGCCACAATACTGTTGAAGCGCTCAACGCCATGCTGCGTGATGAAATCAAAGTGCTTATCGCGCTCGGGGGCAACCTCGCAGCGGCGGCACCGGATTCTCCGCGCACCGAAGAAGCCTTGTCCCGTTGTGGTCTGACGGTGCACATCAGCACCAAGCTTAACCGCAGCCACCTCGTGCCGGGTCATGAAGGACTGATTCTGCCTACGCTGGGCCGCACCGAGCGCGATCTGCAGGCTACGGGTAACCAGTTCATTACGGTCGAAGACTCCTTCAGCATGGTTCATGCCTCTGAAGGCGTTGGGATTCCGTTGGCGGAGACGCAGCGTTCTGAAACCTCAATTGTGGCGAGTATTGCTCACGCGGTTCTCGGTGATGACAAGGTGAAGTGGTTAGATCTGGCGGCAGATTACAACCTGATTCGCGATCATATCGCGGCAACGATTCCGGGTTTTGCCGACTTCAATACCAAATGCGATCAGCCTGGCGGGTTCTATCTTGGCAACGCGGCGGCAGAACTGCGTTTTAATACGCCGACCGGCAAGGCTGAGTTTAGCCCTGCTGCGCTGCCCCACTCGCTGTTTCCGCAGTTGGATCAGGACGTGCCCTTCACGCTGCAAACGCTGCGTTCGCACGATCAGTACAACACGACGATTTACGGTCTTGACGACCGCTATCGCGGCGTTTACGGTCAGCGCGAAGTCGTCTTTATCAACCCCGATGACATGGCTGAATTAGGGTTCAGCGAAGGGCAGAATGTGGATATCGAAACGCTGTGGAATGATGGCGTCACGCGTCGCGTCAGCGGCTTTAAGCTGGTGCCTTATAACATTCCTCGCGGCAACCTGGCCGCCTACTATCCTGAAACCAACCCGCTGGTTCCGTTAAACAGCTTCGGTGATATCAGCGGCACGCCCACCTCAAAATCCGTGCCGGTTAAGCTCGAACTGACGCAGGCGCTGGCAACCCAACGCATCGCCTGATTCAGGTTTTTCTCCAGGCAAAAAGCCGGTTCGTCCGGCTTTTTGCCTTGCCGCGAGACCCCGATTCGCGTAAAACTGTCAGCCGCTATTAGGCCACGAAACGTAAAAATCATGTTCCAGGATAATCCGCTGCTTGCGCAGCTTAAAGAGAAGCTTCACTCGCAAACGCCTCGTGCAGAAGGCGTTGTTAAAGGCACCGAAAAGGGATTCGGCTTTCTGGAAGTCGATGCACAGAAAAGTTATTTCATCCCGCCGCCACAGATGAAAAAAGTGATGCATGGCGACCGTATCGTTGCCATCGTCCACAGCGATAAAGATCGCGAAAGTGCCGAGCCTGAAACGCTGGTCGAGCCCTTTCTGAGCCGTTTTGTTGGCCGCGTGCAGAAAAAAGATGACCGCCTTTCTATCGTGCCCGATCATCCTCTGCTCAAAGACGCGATTCAGTGTCGTCCGGTCCGTGGACTGAGCCATGATTTCCAGAACGGCGACTGGGCCGTGGCAGAAATGCGTCGCCATCCCTTAAAAGGCGACCGTGGCTTTTATGCCGAACTCACCGAATTTATCGTTAAAGCCGACGACCACCTTGCACCGTGGTGGGTGACACTGTCACGTCATAATCTGGAGCGTGAAGCGCCAGAAATCGGCTTTGGCGAGATGCTGGACGAAAGCCTGACGCGTGAAGACCTGACCGCGCTGGATTTTGTGACCATCGACAGCGCCAGCACGGAAGATATGGACGATGCGCTGTATGCTGAAGCACTGGACGATGGCGCCCTGCGTCTGACTATTGCTATTGCCGATCCGACCGCTTATGTTGCCGAAGGCAGCGAGCTGGACAAGCTGGCGGCGCAGCGTGCCTTTACCAACTACCTGCCGGGCTTCAATATTCCCATGCTGCCGCGCGAGCTGTCTGACGATGTCTGCTCGCTGCGCCCTGACGTGCGTCGGCCGGTTCTGGCCTGCCGCGTGACCGTGGCTCAGGATGGAAGCCTGGCGGACGATGTGCAGTTCTTTGCGGCCTGGATCGAGTCCAAAGCCAAGCTGGTGTACGACGAGGTTTCAGACTGGCTGGAAAACAGTGGCGAATGGCAACCACAGAGCGACGCGATTGCTGACCAGATTCGTCTGCTGCACCGTCTGTGCCTGTCACGCGCCGAGTGGCGTCAAAACCACGCGCTGGTGTTTAAAGATCGCCCGGACTATCGTTTCCTGTTGGGCGAAAAAGGCGAAGTGCTGGAAATCGTCGCCGAACCGCGCCGCATAGCGAACCGGATTGTTGAAGAAGCGATGATTCTGGCGAACATCTGTGCCGCCAACGTCCTGCGCGAAAAGCTGGGCTTTGGTATCTACAACGTCCATGCCGGTTTTGACGCAGCAAACGCCGAACAGGCCGCCGCTGTCCTGGCAACTCACGGCATCACGGCCGATCCGCAGGCGATCACCACGCTCGACGGTTTCCGCGTACTGCGTCGTGAGCTGGATGCGCAGCCTACTCAGTTCCTTGACAGCCGCATTCGTCGTTTCCAGACCTATGCAGAGATCACCACCGAGCCGGGCCCGCACTTTGGTTTGGGACTGGAAGCCTATGCCACCTGGACCTCACCGATTCGTAAGTTTGGCGATATGATCAACCATCGTCTGCTGAAGGCGATCGTGCGCGGCGAACCCATCGGCCGTCCGGACGATGCGCTGACAGTCACCATGAGCGAGCGTCGTCGTCTAAACCGCATGGCCGAGCGCGACGTGGGTGACTGGCTCTATGCCCGCTATCTGTCGCCGTTTGCCGCAACTGACCGCAAGTTTAGCGCAGAAATCATTGATGTATCGCGTGGTGGCATGCGCGTCCGTCTGCTGGAAAATGGCGCCGTCGCGTTTATTCCTGCGCCGTTCCTGCATGCGGTGCGCGATGAGCTGGTGTGCAGCCAGGAAAGCGGTACGGTACAGATTAAAGGTGACGTGGTTTACCGCGTATCCGACGTGATTGACGTGACCATTGCGGAAGTTCGCATGGAAACACGCAGCGTTGTTGCACGCCCTGCCGCCTAAGACACCACCGTCGGAACAGCACAGCCTGCTCCGACGGTCTTTTCTCCTCCGCCTGCCCCTGTATCTTCGCGTTAAATTTGCTCCACGCTTCACAGTTTTATCTTTATTAACTTCCACTTACATTACATTACATTAACGTTAGCTCGTTGTATCCGATCGCCTTCCATTCGGTCTCTACAAGGAGTGAGTTATGAAGAACGTCAAAAACGGCGTGCTCTGGCTGGCAGTGGCGTTAATTGGCGCGGGTGCGTTCGCGATGCTGGCGCTTAACCGCGGCGAGCACGTCAACGCAGTCTGGCTGGTGATTGCCGCCGTAGCCTGTTACAGCATCGCTTATCGTTTTTACAGCCTGTTTATCGCCCGCAACATTTTTGAACTGGACGATCGCCGTCTTACCCCCGCCGAGCGCCTCAGCGATGGTCTTGACTATGTTCCCACCAATAAGTGGGTGCTGTTCGGTCACCACTTTGCGGCGATCGCGGGCGCCGGGCCGCTGGTCGGCCCTATTCTGGCGGCCCAGATGGGCTTTCTGCCAGGCACGATCTGGATCCTGATTGGGGTTATGATGGCGGGCGCGGTGCAGGACTTTCTGATCCTGTTTATCTCTACGCGACGTGACGGCCGTTCCTTAGGTGAAATGGCCCGTCAGGAGCTGGGCGCCTTTGCCGGGGTTATTACCATGCTGGGTGCGCTGGGCGTGATGATCATCATTCTCTCCGCGCTGGCGCTGGTGGTGGTTAAAGCCCTTGCGAACAGCCCGTGGGGGCTGTTCACCATTGCAGCAACGATTCCTATCGCCCTGTTTATGGGCATTTACATGCGCTTTCTGCGCCCGGGTAAGATCGCCGAAGTCTCCTTGATCGGTTTTGTGCTGATGATGGCGGCCATTATCTACGGTGGTGATGTGGCTCAGCATCCTTACTGGGGCCCGTTCTTCACACTGAAAGGCACCTCTCTGACCTGGGTACTGGTCATCTATGGTTTTATCGCCTCGGTGCTGCCGGTCTGGCTGCTGCTGGCTCCCAGAGATTACCTGTCTACTTTCCTGAAAATCGGCGTAATTGTCGGGCTGGCCGTTGGCATCGTCTTTGCCATGCCAGAACTGAAAATGCCCGCTGTGACCAAATTTATTGATGGCTCAGGCCCGGTTTTTTCCGGCGCCCTGTTCCCGTTCCTGTTTATCACCATTGCCTGTGGCGCCATCTCCGGCTTCCATGCGCTGGTCTCCAGCGGCACCACGCCGAAGCTGATTGAGCGTGAAAGCCATATTCGCTTTATCGGTTACGGCGCGATGCTGATGGAGTCGTTTGTGGCAATCATGGCGCTGATATGCGCCTCCGTGCTGGACCCAGGCGTTTACTTTGCGATGAACGCCCCTGCTGCACTGATTGGCACTACGGTAGAAAATGCCGCTCAGGTGATTAACGGCTGGGGCTTTGTCGTCACACCTGAAATGTTAAGCGGTATCGCCAGAGACGTGGGAGAAGCCTCAATTCTGTCACGCGCCGGGGGGGCGCCAACCTTTGCGGTCGGCATGGCGCACATCATTACGGAGGTGTTCAACAGCCGCGCGATGATGGCCTTCTGGTATCACTTTGCCATCTTATTTGAAGCCTTGTTTATCTTAACCGCCGTGGATGCCGGTACGCGCGCTTGCCGGTTTATGGTGCAGGATCTGGTCGGTACGGTTGTGCCTTCACTGGCCAATAACCGCTCATGGCTCGGCAACCTTTCCGGCACGACCGTCGCCGTCGCAGGTTGGGGTTTCTTCGTTTATCAGGGCGTGATCGATCCTCTGGGCGGGATTAACACGTTGTGGCCACTGTTTGGTATTGGTAATCAGATGCTGGCATCGATGGCGCTGATTCTGGGCACGGTCGTGCTGTTTAAGATGAAAAAGCAGCGCTATGCGTGGGTGACAATTCTGCCCACTATCTGGCTGTTTATTACGTCGATGACAGCGGGTTGGCAAAAAATTTTCCACGAAAAACCGTCAATTGGTTTTCTTGCTCAGGCCAATAAATTCCGAAAAGGCCTGGATGATGGCGTGATCATCGCCCCCGCGAAAACCGTGGCCGATATGCAAACCATCGTATTCAGTAACCAGATTAATGCTGCCCTGTGCGGGTTCTTTATGCTGGTTGCCGTTACGATGCTGATTGCGGCCTTCTTTGTCATTCGTCGCGCGCTGCGTAGCGATGTGCCCACTACGCATGAGTCAGACATATCCTTACGTAAGGAGCTTCGTCATGGTTGACAGCATCCATCGCGTAGCGCGCCCACAGGGTCGCTGGCATATAATGCGCTGCAAGTTGCTTTCCAGGCCAAAACCCGTGGGTTTTCGCTGGCGAGCGCTGTGGCAGGGACTTCAGCAAAGTTTTCGTTTGATGGTCGGCGTGCAGGATTACCCGAAATACCTGCAGCATATGCGGCAACATCATCCTGACATTGCGCCGATGAGCGAGCGGGACTTTCATCGTTATTGTCTGGATGCCCGCTTCCCCAGCCAGGCCGGTAAGCTGGGAAAATGTCCGTGCTGAACAGAAAGTGTGCCCCGCTTCGGCGGGGTTTTTTCTGCCCGTTTTTTCTGGAAAGCAAAATAAATACAGTTTCGTCTTGTGCTGGCGTCAGTTGATGAATACTGTTGCTAAAATAACGAGATAACGCCAGCAATGTACTTCCTGGAGGGAGTGACCATGACCGATGAACAAGGGCAATCGTTGTTGTATACCTTGTTTGGTACAACCAGCCCTCATTGGCGATTAACCGCAGACAGTGATGCGCTGCTTTTTGCCTTAGATGAATCATCGAACACCAGCGTTGCTGTGCCACTGACGCCCGGCCAGTGCAGTTTATTGCGCGCGATGCCCGTTATTACTTCCAGTATTAATCTGACGTTAACGATTCACGGCGAGCAGGTCGCCATGCATTTTGTTGGCCGGCGGATCAACCAGTCCGTGTGGGCGGGCACCGCTTCGGCATGGGGCGATACGTCGGCGGTGGCGCGCGATCTGACGCTGGGCCTGTCATTTGCTGAACAGGTCGTGTCGGAGGCCAACTCGGTCATCGTTATCCTTGATCAGCGCGGCAACATTCAACGCTTTAACCGCCTCAGCGAAGAGTATACCGGCCTGTATGAACAGGATGTGATCGGCCGTAATGTTTTCCAGCTGTTTATGACCAAACAGGAAGCCGCGGCCTCACGCAGGAACATCGCAGGGTTCTTTCGCGATGGAAATTCCTACGAAGTGGAACGCTGGATCAAGACGATGAAAGGACAGCGACTGTTTCTTTTTCGTAATAAGTTTGTTCACAGTGGCAGCGGTAAAAATGAAATTTTCCTCATCTGTTCAGGAACGGATATTACGGAAGAACGCCGTGCGCAAGAGCGCCTGCGCGTGATGGCCAACACCGATGGCATCACTGGCCTGCCCAATCGCCACGCGATTCACCAGCAAATCAGCCATGCGCTGGAGCGGGCTGAGGGCAGTGAAACCGGCGTGGTCTACCTGGATTTAGATAATTTCAAAAAAGTGAATGATGCCTACGGTCATATGTTCGGCGATCAACTGTTGCAGGCCGTTTCCCTGGCGATTCTGAGCTGTCTGAGCAAGAACCAGACGCTTGGACGGCTGGGCGGTGACGAGTTTGTGGTGCTGGCTGAGCACACCAGTCAGGCTGCGCTGGAAGCAATGGCTACGCGCATTCTCGATCGCCTGCGTCAGCCTTTCCGCATCGGCCTCATCGAGGTTTACAGCGGCTGCTCCGTCGGGATCGCCCTGGCTCCGCTACACGGAGAGGACCGTGAGTGTCTGATTCGTAACGCTGATACGGCGATGTATCACGCCAAAGAGAACAACCGTGGCAGCTATTGTGTTTTTGCCGAGGAGATGAACCGCCGGGTTTTTGAATATCTCTGGCTCGACACCAACCTGCGCAAAGCGCTGGAGCAAGACCATTTATTAGTGCACTACCAGCCCAAAGTGGATGCTGACGGTAAAGTGCGCAGTGCGGAAGCGCTGGTTCGCTGGAACTCACCCGAGCGCGGGCTGGTTTCACCCGGGGAATTTATTCCCTACGCGGAAGAATCCGGGCTGATCGTGCCACTGGGTCGCTGGGTCATGCTTAACGTGCTGAAGCAAATTATTGCCTGGCGGGAGCAGAATATTTATCTGCGCGTCGCGGTTAATGTCTCGGCGCGCCAGTTACTCGACCAGACAATCTACAGTGACCTGAAACAAGCCCTGACGGATGCCGGTTTAACCGAGTGCCCGGTGGATATCGAACTGACGGAAAGCTGCCTGATTGAGAATGAAGCCGAAGCGCTCAAGCTGATGCGTAAATTTCAGGAACTGGGTGCCCAGATTCACCTTGATGACTTTGGCACCGGTTATTCCTCCCTTTCACAGCTGGCTCGCGTCCCTATTAATGCCATCAAACTGGATCAAAGCTTTATCCGTAATGTGAATAAACGTCCCGTTTCTCAGTCACTCGTCAGGGCGATTGTTGCGGTAGCGAAGGCGCTTGATTTGCAGGTGATTGCCGAAGGTATTGAAACCGTCGATGAAGAAGCCTTTGTGTTAAAAAGCGGCGTCGATGGGCGGCAAGGCTATTTTTACGCAAAACCAATGCCCGCCGATCAGTTTGGGCACTGGCTGGCTCAGCATCCTGCCCGCGTGTAATTATCTAACCCGCTTTACGCAGTGATGCGCTGTGGCGGTTTTGTAACTGGACTAAACGTTCCATATAGGCAATATCCTTCGCTTCAAGCGTGAATGCATAATCTACCCAGTCCTCGGTGATATCCATCAGTTCCGCGCGTGACAGCTGCAGTACCCGCTGGCGCGCCTTTAGCATGGCGCGTACGCCATTGAGCTTAGGTCGCAACGTATCGATAAAGGTGCGGGTGGCGCGGTAGCTGTCGCCCGGCTGGAAAACCTTATCGACCAGACCACGGGTTTCATACCATTCGGCACTGTGCGATTCGCCTTCCATAATCAGCTCTTCAGCCAGTTTCATGCCCGAACGCCGCGCGACTAATGAGTAGCCGCCCATTCCGGGAAACAGGTTAAAGGCGATTTCCGGAAACCCCATCCGCGCATTGTTTTGCGCCAGAATAAAGTGATGGGCAAGCGCGGCTTCAAAACCGCCGCCTAACGCACTGCCTTCAATCATCGCCAGCGTTACCGCGCCGGTGTCAAATCCGCGCGCCGCCGAGTGGATGCAGTCAACGCAGGCACGGGCATAAGCACGTAACGCTTCGCGCCGGTTGTTGCGGATACATTCCACAAAAAAGCGCAGATCGCCACCGGCATTAAACATTTGTGGAACTAACGAGCCGGTGACCCAGAAGTCGATAGGTAAGCCCGATCGCTGCGCCGTGTAACTCAGATTCATGATCTCTTCAATCAACTCATGATTAAAACTGGGGCGTGGCTGGGCGCGCAACATCATCCACATGGTGCGACGTCCTTCCTCGTAATAGGCAACTAACTGCGTGGTTTGTCCGGCTTCGGAAAACAGTCTGCATGTGGGTTGGTTAATCACGGTCATTGTCTCATCCTCTATTATTTTGATGCGCTAATTGCGCCACATCAGCCTAATCCAGAGTGAGGCCAGACCAAATGAGAGATTGATTTACAACATAAATTCCAGAGTGATCCCCGATGCACCACCTTTAAATGATTAGTAGACTTTCTTGATATCCGCAGCCTTTACCACGGAAAGGCGCGAACCTATAACCGGCATTGATGGGACTGTCCTTCCCTTAAGGCTCGCTCATCACGAGCCATTTCGGGACGCAGGCACCGCTGCGCCCCAGGCATTATTTCTGGCCGTACCAGGCATTTTCACCGTGTTTGCGCAAATAGTGCAGATCAAGCAGGGTCTGCTGAATGGGAGGCAGCCCGGCCGTGAGCTGCTGGCTAAACAATCCCATGTAAGCCACTTCTTCCAGTACCACTGCACTGTGGACGGCCGCATGTGCGTCTTTGCCCCAAGCGAAAGGCCCGTGAGAATTCACCAGCACGGCAGGAATGGCCGAAGGAGAAAGTCCGCGCTCGGCGAAGGTTTCAATGATCACCTCCCCCGTATTCCACTCATACTGATTTTTGATTTCTTCATCGCGCATGGCTCGGGTGCAGGGAATCTCACCGTAAAAGTCGTCCGCGTGGGTGGTGCCCCACGCGGGGATGGCACGTCCGGCCTGCGCCCAGATAGTGGCATGACGTGAATGCGTATGGACGATTCCGCCAACCTCAGGCCAGGCCAGGTAGAGTGCCCGGTGCGTAGCCGTATCGGATGAAGGCCGTTTTTCGCCTTCCACCACCTCGCCGGTCGCCAGGTTGACCACCACCATGTCCTCCACTTTCATGACATCGTAACTGACGCCAGAAGGTTTAATCACTAACAGACCTTGCTCACGGTCAATCGCGCTGACGTTTCCCCATGTGAAGGTGACAAGGTTGTATTTGGGGAGATCCAGGTTGGCTTCCAGGACCTGTTGTTTAAGGTGCTCCAGCATTTTTTTCTCCTGCTGAGAAGGGTTTTCATAGTGTGCGGAGCAGGCAGAAAAAACGTTATGGAGCAAATAGCTAAAAAGCAGCGGAAAATGGCTGTGAATGAAAAATTGTGTCGCGAATTAAGAATTTTCCATCTTCGGAAATTCTGCAAAATGAATAGAATTCTGTCAGGCATCAGACAGGTCCATCTGTTAATGATGCTTTTCAGCCGCTACAAGCAGATTGTCCATGGTGTCTGGCATTTTTATACTGAAAGGATGCGGTAATCATGCCTCACAGGCGGCCTGAAAAAATTTCACAGCTATACTTACTGTGTTGCATCTGCATACACAATAAAGGAGAAGTTCATGACAATTACAATGAAAAAAGTGACCGCCGCTGTCCTGGCGACCACGCTGGTTGTGGCGTTAAGCGGCTGTTCGAACTGGTCTAAACGCGACCGTAACACTGCGATTGGCGCAGGTGCCGGCGCAATTGGTGGCTCTGTATTAACCAACGGCAGCGCGCTGGGTACCGTGGGTGGTGCAGCTGTGGGTGGTATTATCGGTCACCAGGTTCACTAAGCACGCTATAACAATAAATCACGGCTACGCAGCGCATCTACATAATAAAAACCGGGCTACCTTGTAGTCCGGTTTCTTCTTTCAACCCCCAGCCAGTTTTACCTTCATCCCTTTGGCTTCCAGCAGGCTTTTTAATAAATCGCGCTTGTCGCCCTGGATTTCGATCACGCCCTCTTTCACCGACCCGCCACAACCGCATTTTTTCTTCAGTTCAGCGGCCAGCTGGTTCAGTGCTGCCTCATCCATATCGACGCCAGAAATCAGGCAAACACCTTTGCCTTTGCGTCCGCTGGTCTGGCGCTGAATGCGAACAATGCCGTCGCCTTTGGGCCGTTCCGCCTTTTGTTCGGGCTGAGTGATACGGCCAGCGTCGGTTGAATATACCAAGGGATTATCGCGACTCATTTTACGCTCTCCAAATCCTGCAACAGCGCCTTAAGCGTCGCTGCGGGGTCCGCTGACTGCGTAATGGGACGTCCTATTACCATATAATCGACGCCAGCAAGGCGGGCCTGCTGTGGCGTCATAACGCGGCGCTGATCGCCCGCGTCGCTTCCCTGAGGCCTAATGCCGGGAGTAACCAGCTTAAAATCATGACCGATCGCCTGTTTAAACCGCGCGGCTTCATGTGCGGAGCAGACAACCCCATCAAGACCGCATTCGCGCGTGAGTTTTGCCAGGCGTTCAGCCTGCTCTGCGGGAGACAGCGCTATGCCCAGGCCCAGTAAATCTTCAGCATCCATGCTGGTCAGGACGGTGACGGCAATCAGTAACGGCGCCTGCTCACCATAGGGAAGAAGCGCTTCACGGGCGGCATTCATCATGCGTGCCCCGCCGCTCGCATGAACGTTCACCATCCAGACGCCGAGATCGGCGGCGGCAGCGACCGCGCGGGCGGTGGTATTAGGGATGTCGTGAAATTTCAGGTCGAGAAAGATCTCAAATCCACGCTGTTGCAGGGTTTTTACCAGCTGTGGGCCGAACAATGTGAACATTTCTTTGCCCACTTTCAGGCGGCAGCTGCCCGGCTCTATCTGATCGACAAAATGCAGTGCGCTGTTCATATCGTGGTAATCAAGCGCCACTAACACCGGTGAAGTCTGGGATAAGGCCATGCTATTTCCTCTGCGGTAGGCACCTGCTGGCGCGTTAGACAAACGGCACGCATTCTACCTGCCCGCTTTTCGCATCACAATCCCTGTTGCGCTGCCAGGCGATAAACGCACGGAGGTCAGGCAATTTCTGCAATTAACAATCCTAGTATGTTGTAACTAAAAAACATTGAAAACCGAAGACAATAACCAACAGGTTATTGTCCATCCAGTCCGCGAATCGGTTTGACTGATGACCAGGTCCGGCATGACGGACAGTGCCAGTAGAGCGCATGAGCCGTAAAGCCGCATTTCTGGCAGCGATAACGTGGTTTCGTGCGGATTTGCTCGCCGACCAGATCGCGCAGCACCATCAGGCTCTCTTTAGCACGACCATCCTCCGCTTCATGCAGGTGAAACTCCATCAGACGATGGAATACGCGCATGTTGGGGTGACGCTGTAACTGGTTATTGATGTAGTTTTGCGCCGCTTCCGCGCCCTGCTCCTGCTCCAGAATCGCGGAAAGATACAGTTCCGCCGCGGCGCCGGTGTTCTCTTCCACACAGCGTTTAAGAAACGCGGCCCAGGCGTCGGGCTGATTAAGACGCTGAAAACAGGTTTCTAACATCGGCAGCGTTTCACTGACCAGCTCTTTATCCTGATCCAGAACACGCTGCAGATGCTCGATAGCTTTGGCGTGCTCCCCTTTCTCCATCAGGATGCGCCCCATCATAATCGAGACACGTGCGCTCTGACGATCGGCTGACTCCCCCTTTTTCAACAGGGTCATCGCCCTGTCGAGATCGTCGCTGCTCATGGCCTGCAGCGCGAGTTCGCAATAAAAATGGGCAATCTCACCCTTCTGCTTGTCTTTGCCCAGTTTAACCAGCCGCTCAGCCACCTCGATAGCCTGAACCCAGTCGCTGGTTGCCTGATGAATAAGCAACAGCTGTTGCAGTGCACCGATCCTGAAATCTGTCTCATCCGTCAGCTGTTTGAACATGTCTTCGGCGCGGTCATAAAGACCTGCTGCCATATAGTCACGCCCCAGTTGCTGGATGGCCAGCAAGCGTTGTTCGTAGCTTAGCGACGCGCTTTCCATTAAAGACTGATGAATTCGAATGGCGCGGTCAACCTCACCGCGCGAACGGAACAGGTTGCCAAGGGTCAGGTGCGCTTCAACCGTGCCGCTGTCTTCCTTGAGCATGTCAAGAAACAGATCGACCGCTTTATCCTGCTGGTTGGAGAGTAAAAAGTTTACCCCTGCGACGTAGTCACGAGACAGGCGGTTTGATTCCTGTTGCTTATCCTGCTGCGCGCTTCGGCGGCCCATGTACCAACCATAGGCAGCGGCGACAGGAAGTAACAGAAACAGCAGCTCTAACATGGAGACTTATTCCTGCGCGGCCGGCGGTAGCGGTTTACCGACAGGCGCTGGCGTGCTCTGATCAATCTGTGTCTGCAGGCGCTTAACTTTACGTTGTGCATTGGCCAGAGAGACCCGAAGACGTAACCAGAAGAGTCCGCAAATAACCCATCCCAGCAAAAAACCGACGCCGAAAAGCGTCGCCAGTAACGTAGAGATACGGAATTCACCCTGCGCCAGCAGATAGTTAAAGGTGATAACCTGGTCGTTGTGCGCGCCAAGGGTCACGGAAATGATAAAAATGACCAAAACCACTAAAAAAATCAGCAAATATTTCACAGTGCATCCCGTTGTGAGGTTGTCGAATAGAATTATGCCAAAATTACGGCAAAAATACTGCTCCCGGCCGCATCAGACGAAGAGCTTTTGCTCAGTTTCAAGATAAAGATATGGTGCTGAACGGCGCAATTACAATCCTTGTTCCCGTTCGGCCACCTCCTGCTTCTCTTCCGGTGGCAGGCTGAGCGGCCCACAGAAGCGTTGAGCGAGCCAGGTTGCCACCACGACAAACACCCAGGAAATGAATGTTGCCACGGCCAGATCGCGCGGCCAGTGCATGCCCAGCAGCAGGCGACTGCCCATGACGCCTGTCGCCCAGAGTCCGACAAGCACAATCGTTTTGTAATGCCGGCGTGGCCAAAGTAAACCGATGACCAGTAAGGCCCAACTGGCGGCAAACATCGTGTGTCCCGACGGGAAGGCAAACCCTGTTTCAAAGGCCCAGTGCTTTTTCAACCAGCCCGGAATATGGGATTCATCCGCAATCAGCGCCGTAACGCGCTGGCCACGTTGCTCACGATTCAGTTGGTAAAAGGTCTTGTCGTCCAGCCCGTGGGTTTTCTCCAGCCAGACGACATAGGGCCGGGGTTCCTGCACCTGCTCTTTGATAAAGGATTTTGTGTATTGACCGGCCAGGATGGTGGCATTCATGATCACCAGGAGCAGCAGCGCCGGTTTGAGCCTGAAACGCAGGCACCACAGCACCCACGCGCTTAAAATCAGGCTGGTCAGCATTCCCCACGGCCGTGTGACCGTTTCGGTCATCCAGAACAAGACCTTAAGAAAGGTATTACTTTCGCCAGGCTGCCATTGCCAACCGGACAACCATACTGCAACCGGCATAATAAGCAGCAGCAGCATTCCCGCCAGCGTCCGTTGAAAGATTTTAATCATCCCTTTTCCTTTTTCCCGGTAAAAACCTGTTGCGAAAGCATAACTTTAGCTTAAAAAAGAATAACATAACCTTTTAAGATTAGATAATCGTGCTTTATCACAACAATCGTTTACACAGATTAACAGCCTGCCTCGCGGTTGTGGCACAATATTCCACGTTTGTCGGGCCGCATCGGCCTGTGCACTATTATGATGATAGTGCATCCTTTGAGGGTTCTGGAGAGTCACATGCAGCTTAAACGGGTGGCAGAAGCCAAACTGCCCACGCCATGGGGAGATTTCCTGATGGTAGGTTTTGAAGAACTGGCAACCGGTCATGACCATGTTGCCCTGGTCTTTGGCGATATTAACGATAATCAACCAGTCCTGGCTCGTGTTCATTCCGAGTGTCTGACTGGCGATGCGCTGTTCAGCCTGCGTTGCGACTGCGGCTTCCAACTTGAAGCGGCCCTGAATGCCATTGCTGAAGAAGGCCGCGGTGTACTGCTCTATCACCGCCAGGAAGGTCGTAACATCGGTCTGCTGAACAAGATTCGTGCCTATGCGTTGCAGGATAAAGGCTACGACACCGTTGAAGCCAATCATCAGTTGGGCTTTGCCGCTGACGAACGTGACTTCACGCTGTGTGCCGATATGTTTAAGTTACTGGGCGTAAATGAAGTTCGGCTGCTCACTAACAATCCGCGGAAAGTGGAAATTCTGGGTGAAGCCGGGATCAATATTGTTGAGCGGGTGCCGTTGGTTGTCGGGCGCAATCCTGAGAATGCGCACTATCTTGATACCAAGGCAGAAAAAATGGGTCATCTTCTGCCGAAGTCCTGAATGAAACAGCCGGGTTTCCCCGGCTGATTTATCAGTTCAGCATGTTACGAATTACGTAGTGCAGAATACCGTCGTTTCGGTAATAGGTCAGTTCATTACCGGTATCAATACGGCAACGCGTATCCAGCTTCTCCTGACTGCCATCTGCGCGCGTTAGCGTGACAGAAACAGTGCATCCGGGTTTAAGCTGCGCCAGGTTTTCCACATCTATCGCCTCATCCCCTTTCAGACCTAACGTTTTACGCGTTACGCCCTGAGGGAACTCCAGCGGCAAAATCCCCATACCAATCAGGTTGGAACGGTGAATACGTTCGAAGGATTCCGCAATTACCACGCGGACGCCTTGCAAACGCGGCCCTTTCGCCGCCCAGTCACGGCTCGATCCTGAACCGTACTCTTTACCCGCAATCACCGCCAGGGGAATGCCGTCAGCCTGATATTTCATCGCCGCGTCATAAATGGCCAACTGCTCACCGCTGGGGTAGTGTTTGGTGTAACCCCCTTCCACGCCAGGCACCATTTCATTTCGAATACGGATATTCGCAAAGGTCCCGCGCATCATCACTTCGTGGTTGCCGCGCCGTGAACCGTAGGAGTTAAAATCATTCCGCTCCACGCCGTGGGACAGCAGATAGCGACCGGCCGGACTTTCCGCTTTGATGCTACCGGCAGGCGAGATGTGGTCAGTGGTGACCGAATCGCCAAGAATCGCCAGCAGGCGCGCGCCATGAATATCCTGAACCGGCTTAGGTTCTTTTTCCATGTCGTCAAAGAAGGGCGACAGGCGAATGTAGGTTGATCCTTCATCCCAGTCGTAGGTAGCCGCTTCACTTACCTTAATGGCCTGCCACTCTGGCGTGCCGTTAAATACCTCAGCGTACTCTTTGTGATACATATCGCTGGTGACCTGCTGGACGGCGGTCGCAATCTCTTCAGGTGAAGGCCAGATGTCTTTCAGAAATACCGGCTTGCCCTGATGATCGTGACCGAGCGGGTCGGTTTGCAGGTTGATTTTCATATTACCTGCCAGCGCATAGGCGACGACCAGCGGTGGCGATGCCAGCCAGTTGGTTTTAATCAGCGGATGAATACGGCCCTCGAAGTTGCGGTTACCGGACAGGACGGCCCCTACCGTTAAATCCCCTTCTTTGATGGCCGATTCAATCTCATCCGGCAGCGGACCCGAGTTACCGATACAGGTCGTACAGCCATAGCCCACAAGGTTAAAACCCAGTTTATCGAGATGAGGTGTCAGCTGCGCGACCGCGAGATAGTCGGAGACCACTTTAGAACCCGGAGCCAGCGACGCTTTGACCCACGGCTGGCGTTTTAATCCCCGCTCAACCGCTTTTTTCGCCAGTAACCCTGCGGCCATCAGCACGCTGGGGTTAGAGGTGTTGGTACAGGAGGTAATCGCCGCAATCGCGACCGCGCCATCGGTCAGCGTGTGGCTCAGGCCGGTCTCGCTGTCGGTATAGTCGACCTGCTTATGCGGTTTCTGTGCATGGTTCACTTCCAGCTCATTGCTGGCATCGAAAGCGGCGGGCACATCCCCCAGCGAGACGCGATCCTGCGGACGTTTCGGTCCGGCCAGGCTCGACTCGACTTCATTCATATCGAGCGCAAGGCTACTGGTGAAAATCGGTTCATCGCCCGCATTACGCCACAGGCCCTGTCGCTTAGCATAGTGTTCAACCAGTGCCACCTGCTCGGCATCGCGTCCGGTTAGCGTCATATAGCTGAGTGTGACTTCATCAACCGGGAAAAATCCGCAGGTTGCGCCATATTCCGGTGCCATATTAGCAATGGTGGCACGGTCGGCCAGCGGCAGATCAGCCAGGCCATCGCCATAGAACTCGACAAACTTCCCGACAACGCCGTGCTTACGCAGCATTTGCGTGACGGTAAGTACAAGGTCGGTTGCGGTGATGCCCGCACGCAGTTTCCCGGTTAGCTTGAAACCCACGACGTCGGGGATCAGCATAGAAACCGGCTGGCCAAGCATGGCGGCCTCTGCCTCAATGCCGCCCACGCCCCAGCCGAGTACACCCAGGGCATTGATCATGGTGGTATGAGAATCGGTTCCGACTAACGTATCAGGCCAGGCGTAACGTTCACCGTTAATGTTCTGCTGCCAGATCGCTTTGCCCAGGTATTCCAGGTTCACCTGATGACAGATACCTGTGCCTGGCGGTACCACCCGAAACTGATCAAAAGCCTTTTGGCCCCAGCGCAGAAAAACGTAGCGTTCATGGTTGCGCTCCATTTCCAGCCGCACGTTTTCTTCAAATGCGTTATCGTCGCCGAAATGGTCAACCGTGACAGAGTGGTCGATAACCAGATCGACCGGCGACAGAGGATTCACTTTGGCGACGTCGCCGCCAAGACGACTCACCGCCTCACGCATGGCGGCCAAATCCACCACGGCAGGCACGCCAGTGAAGTCCTGCATTAATACACGCGCAGGGCGATAGGCAATTTCCCGATCGCCATGGGCCGTTTTCTGCCAGTCGACCAGTGCCTGGATATCCTCTTCCGTGACTGAATCACCGTCCTGCCAGCGCAGCAGGTTTTCCAGCAGAACTTTCATGGATTTAGGCAAACGATCAATGTTGCCGAGATGTTGTGATGCGCGAGGTAGACTGAAGATGTGATAGTTTTGATTATCTACCTGCAGTGTTTCCTGACTCTGCTCGCGTAGGGTTGACGACATAGCTCCTCCTTAATAATCATGGTCTTTAAACCTCAGAGACAACAAGGTTTAGCTTAAAGATAGACCACTTTTCTGTTAACGTTTTGATTACAACACCAATTGCTACAATCTGACGCAAACAAAAATGCCCCGTAAAATTACGAGGCATTATTTATTAACAGGAAACGATATATTACAAGGCTGCCCAAAGTGCTGCCATCCACACGCTAAAAGAGAAAGCATAGGCACTGAACCAGGTCATTTTTATCATATTCATAAGATCACTCCTGCGCCGAATGGGCAATAGAAAGCCGCACTACCAACCGTTTTAACGGATGACATCTTTTATGCTACGTGTGAAAGGCTTTTTTAAGCAGCCGAATGACAGAAGATGTGTCGAAAAGAAAAGAAAAGAACGATAATTAATTATTTTACTTTCGGGTCCAGAAAGGACTCGATGAAATTGCGTTGATGTTCGTTGAGATCCCAGCTTTCCGGGATAGACACTTTTTCCGCCTTTGCAACCGGCTCTTTAGCTTTGTAGCCAGAGAGGCGATGCTGACGAGTGGTCATTGTGTGCTTATGGCAGAGTGCGTTTGCCCACATGGCTTAACCCCAGATGCGCCAAATCATTAACGCTACAACAACCCAAAACAGCGCTGAGGCAGCAAATACAGTTAACCAGGCGTTGCGACGAGTGTTACCGGAGCGCTTAACCTTGGTGCTTTTAGCCGGGAAACCCGGGTCTACAGTCAGTCTCGTAGTCATAGTTTTTGATAATCACTCTCAACAAAACGATTGATAACATCGATTAAGATTTAGGACGAATCCTAAACCCGTTAAGGCCAAAAATCCAGTAATTTTTATTGCACAAAACGATTAACGCAATTTATCAAAATGGTAAAAATTACTTAAGTGATGATTAATGACTTATTCCAAATAAACGTAAACGGCAGTGACAAAAATTTGAGTTAATTTAACTTTAGATCCAGTCATTACTAAACCCGTCTTTTAATCACCCCATAATTAACGCTTCTCCATCAAGGCTTAACTGGAGTATGGGAATTATCCTGGCAGCCCGCAAAGATATCGCGTCAAAAATGTGTTGTGTTTCGCATTTAAGATACAGCAAACATTAAACATGTGATCGACGCAGCATTAACAAAAAAATAATAAAACTTATCAACCTAAGCATGGCGCTAACATTCAAACAAAAAAAAGGCTGCGCAAGGCAGCCTGAGACTAAGGGATTGGACATCTCTGTTACTTAAACGGCAGTTTGATATCTTTAAACATGGCTTCAATATCTTCGTTTGAGCGTAGCGCGACAGCCGTATCAACGACATCTCGCGTCAGATGAGGCGCAAAGCGCTGGATAAAGTCATACATGTAGCTACGCAGGAAGGTGCTGCGACGAAAGCCAATCTTGGTCGTGCTGTTGGTGAAAATTTCAGAGGCTTCGATTCTGACCAGGTCTGGATCGGCAACGGGATCGACGGCCATGCTGGCGATAACGCCAACCCCTAACCCCAGTCGGACATAGGTTTTGATAACGTCCGCATCCGTCGCGGTAAAAACGATACGCGGCGTTAATCCCGCCCGCATAAACGCGGTATCCAGCTCCGAGCGACCGGTGAAACCAAAGGTATAAGTGACCAGCGGAAAATCGGCCAGCTCCTCAATCGTTACCTGCGCTTTAGCTGCCAGAGGATGATCGGGCGTGACAACGATGGCGCGGTTCCAGTGATAGCACGGCAGCATGATCAGGTCGTCGTACAGATGCAGCGCTTCCGTAGCAATGGCAAAATCCGCATTTCCCTTGGAGACCGCCTCGGCAATCTGCGTTGGGGAGCCCTGATGCATATGCAGTGAAACACGGGGATAGCGCTCGATAAATCCTTTGATCACGCCCGGGAGGGCATAGCGAGCCTGAGTATGGGTAGTCGCCACATACAGGGAGCCCTTATCTGGCCAGGTATGTTCACCGGCGACAGACTTGATTGCGTCGACTTTAGAGAGGACTTCGCGGGCAATACGAATGATTTCTTCACCGGCCGGCGTCACCTGGGTGAGATGTTTACCGCTGCGGGCAAAAATCTGCACGCCCAGTTCGTCTTCTAACATACGCACCTGTTTGCTTATGCCAGGCTGCGAGGTATAAAGACCTTCCGCTGTCGAAGAGACATTAAGATTGTGGTTCACGACTTCTACGATATAGCGCAACTGCTGTAATTTCATATCTTTTTTTATCCTGGTCGGTTACAGAGTCGCATCCCCGGATGACGTACTGTCGCCCCGGCCGGTGGAGGAGTGCTGAGCAGCAAGAAGGGTTCGGAAATGCTATAACCACTATAGCATTTTAAGAAACAATGTAGAACGGATTGATATAAGGCGAGAAAAAAGGCCAGCGTGTGCTGGCCTCTGAGGATTACTTTTTCGCTTCCTGCCACTTGCCGTCAATGTAAAACGCTGACCAGCCCGTCGCTTTACCCTCTTTTTCAGAGGCAACGTACTGTTGTTTCGTTTTACGGCTAAAGCGCACCAACGTTTTATTGCCTTCCGGATCGGTTGCTGGCGCTTCGGCCAGGTATTTCAACTTCTCAGGCAGGCGATCGTGGAAACGTTGCAGTTCCTCCACCAGCGGTGCACGGGTTTCACGTGACTTTGGAAAGGTGTTAGCGGCCAGGAACACACCCGCCGCACCGTCGCGCAGCACAAAGTAGGCATCTGACTTTTCACACGGCAGTTCTGGCAGCGGCACCGGATCTTCTTTCGGTGGTGCCACATCGCCATTACGCAAAATTTTACGTGTATTCTTGCAGTCATCGTTGGTACAGGCCATGTACTTACCGAAACGCCCCATCTTCAGGTGCATTTCAGACCCGCACTTTTCGCACTCAACCACCGGACCGTCGTAACCTTTGATTCGGAACTCGCCCTCTTCGATTTCATAGCCATCGCATTCAGGGTTGTTACCACACACGTGCAGTTTGCGTCCGTTATCAATCAGGTAGCTGTCCATTGCCGTGCCGCACTTCTGGCAACGACGACGTGCGCGTAACGCATTGGTTTCCGCATCGTCCCCTTCCAGAATATTCAGCACTTCATTTTCTGGAATCAGGTTAATGGTTTGCTTGCAGCGCTCTTTCGGCGGCAGTGCGTAACCTGAACATCCCAGGAAAACGCCGGTACTGGCCGTGCGAATGCCCATTTTGCGGCCGCAGGTGGGGCAGTCAATGGTGGTTAACACCATCTGGTTTGGCTGCATGCCGCCTTCTTCAGGATCTTTCTCCGCTTGTTCCAGCTGCTGGCTGAAGTCTGAGAAGAAGCGATCAAGCACCGCTTTCCACTCCGCCTGGTTGTTGGCAACCTGGTCGAGGCTGCTTTCCATATGCGCGGTGAAATCGTAATTCATCAGTTCGCGGAAATTTTCTTCCAGGCGATCGGTGACGATTTCACCCATTTTCTCGGCATAAAATCGGCGATTCTCAACCCGGACATAGCCCCGGTCCTGAATGGTGGAGATAATAGCGGCATAGGTCGAAGGCCGGCCAATTCCACGTTTTTCCAGTTCGCGCACCAGCGAGGCTTCGCTGAAGCGAGCCGGTGGCTTGGTAAAGTGCTGGCTTGGCAGCAATGCCTGCAGGCTCAGTTCGTCACCCACGTTCACCGGCGGCAAGGTGCGATCTTCATCGTTCTTGCGCAGGGCGGGCATGACCTTAGTCCAGCCGTCAAAACGCAGCGTGCGCCCTTTGGCCTTCAGTTTGTAATCCCCCGCTGTTACCGTCAGCGTAGTTGAATCATACTGAGCAGGTGTCATCTGGCAGGCAACAAACTGACGCCAGATGAGCTGATACAGCTTTTGTGCATCCGCTTCCATATCTTTGAGCTGCTCAGCCACCACATCCACGTCAGAAGGACGAATCGCTTCGTGCGCTTCCTGTGAATTCTCTTTGCTGGCAAAGGTATTGGCGTTGTCTGGCAGATACTTTTTACCGAAATTCCCTTCGATATAGCCGCGCACCATGGAAACCGCGTCCTGACTAAGATTGGTCGAGTCGGTACGCATATAGGTGATATGACCCGCTTCATAAAGTCGCTGTGCCATCATCATGGTTTTTTTGACGCCAAAGCCCAGGCGGGTACTCGCGGCCTGCTGCAGCGTAGACGTAATAAATGGCGCACCGGGTTTACTGCTGGTTGGCTTATCTTCGCGATCGGTAACGGCAAAGCGGGCTTTTTCAAGCAGCGCCAGGGCGGCATGCGTCTGTTCGTGATTGACCGGACGGAAAGGTTTATCACCCGCGTGAGTCACGTCCATCGCCAGGTCATCGCCCTTCGGCGTCGTCAGGTTAGCGCTGAGTTCCCAATACTCTTCAGGAACAAACGCTTTGATCTCGCGCTCACGCTCAACCACTAACCGCACGGCAACCGACTGTACGCGGCCCGCGGATAATCCCCGCGCGACTTTTTTCCACAACAGCGGCGAAACCATGTAGCCCACAACACGGTCCATAAAGCGGCGTGCCTGTTGCGCATTAACGCGGTCAATATTCAGTTCGCCCGGCGTATCAAACGCCTGACGGATCGCATTTTTGGTGATTTCGTTAAACACCACGCGGCTAAAGCGTTTGTCGTCGCCGCCGATGACTTCCCGCAGGTGCCAGGCAATGGCTTCCCCTTCGCGGTCAAGGTCGGTTGCGAGATAAATGTGGTCAGCGTTTTCAGCCAAGGCTTTGAGTTCAGCGACCACCTTCTCTTTATTTGGCAGGATTTGGTAGTCCGCTTCCCAGCCATGATAGGGATCAACGCCCATACGGCTGACCAGCGCGGCCTTCTCGTCCTTCTTTACTTTTTTGACTTTTTTATCTGTCGAGGTTTCAGCACTTTTTTTGGCGGTTGAACCACTGGTCGGCAGATCCCGGATATGGCCCACGCTGGATTTCACCACGTAGCCACTGCCCAGGTATTTATTGATTGTTTTGGCCTTTGCCGGGGACTCAACAATAACGAGTGCTTTACCCATATTTACCTTTACCTAATGAATACGTCCTGCTCTACGGGAGAGGATTGGATGCCCAAAAACCCACGGGGTTCAATATTGCTACGCCTGTTTTTTATTTCAGGACGAGGGGCTCAATCTCTGGTCAGTGATTACAGTCCAATGCAACTTTATGATAAAAATCGCTTTTTCTGCCTGACTTAATCGCACTTCCCGGTGCAATATCCCTGGAATCTGAAACGCCCACACTGTACCTGATAAAATCTGTTACGCAACTTAATTAGCATCTGTTGTGAGTAAAGCCCCTTTTTACCCCTGCAGCCGTTTGTCGAACGATGCGATACGCAAGTAATATAGAAAGAATTGTCAGACTGTCAAAAAGGAGCCGACACATGCACAACCCGACTCAGGGTATTTCGCCCCAGGCACTACTGGAGATTGCCAATGCTCTTCTCAGGCAACATGATGATTATTTAGCCGGTGTCGCGGTGGAGGCGGTCAGTCAGCAGGGTGATGTGCTGGTCTTCCGTGGCCCGCTTTTTTTGGATGAAGAAGGGTTGCCAACGGCAAAAACCACCGCGGTCTTCAATCTCTTTAAACACCTGGCGGTTGAGCTGTCTCCCCGCTACCACCTGCAATAACAACAAACCCGGCCGAAGCCGGGTTTGTACTCATAACATCGGTTTATCACCGCGTTGCCACCACTTTAGCAGCAGGCGTTCAAATACCTGTCCTGAACTGTGGGTCAGGCGATCGATTCTTGAACGGCGACGCACGTAGTTCACGCCCAGCACGGTAAATTTATCCATGTGCTGAATAATCAGATCGTCACTGGTTGAAATACGATCGATCAGGCCTAACGTCAGGGCCTGGCGTCCGTACCAGTGCTCACCGGTGGCGACACGGTCGATGTCCAGTGACGGGCGCATTTCGTGAACGAACTGCTTAAACAACAGATGTGTTTCATTCAGATCCTGCTGGAATTTCTCACGCCCTTCCTCCGTGTTTTCACCAAACAGTGTCAGGGTGCGTTTGTACTGGCCCGCCGTGTGCAGTTCAACATCGATATCGTTGCGCTTGAGCAGGCGATTGAAGTTAGGAATTTGCGCGACAACGCCAATTGAACCTATGACCGCAAAGGGCGCCGCCACGATCTGGCTGGCAACACAGGCCATCATGTAACCGCCGCTGGCCGCGACCTTATCAACGGCAGCCGTAAGTGTTAATCCGGCGTCACGCAGGCGCTGCAACTGAGAGGCGGCGAGACCATAGCCGTGCACCATGCCACCCTGGCTTTCCAACCGCAGCAGGACTTCGTCACCGGGCTGGGCCACTGCCAGTACGGCAGAGACTTCTTCACGCAATGATTTCACTTCGCTGGCATCTATGCTGCCGTTAAAGTCGAGCACATAAAGCGTCGGCCTGGCGGTCTCCAGGCTGCCCTGCTTCACTGCGCGTTTCTCTGCTTTAGCCTTTTGTTTCTCGGCTTTCTTATGATTTTTTAACCACAGCTTTTGTGCCTGAGGTTTCATTTTCTCAAGCTGCAGATCCTCTTTCATTTTGCTGTAGTCATCACCGAGGTGGGTTAAACGGAGTTGCCCACCCTGGTGACGTTTGCGCTGTGCGGCGTTCACAACGATCATGACGATCGCTGCAATGGCAATCACCACCGTCACCGCTTTTGCTAAAAACAGTCCATAATTCAAAAGAAGTTCCATCGTGTCGCCTTATTAAACAGAGGATTACTGACAAAGGGTTAGTTTAACTGGTTTATTTTGGCTCGTCGCCTGAAATGCCAGCACCTGGCACAGAATGTACCTGTTGCTAATTGCGTCATGCCCTGAATTGAGGCATAAAGCGTGAAACCCTCACGTTGCGGGAGGCTCCCAACATGCATTACCAACCCAAAAATGATTTACTTGCGAATCGCCTGATTCTCGTGACCGGTGCCTCTGACGGCATTGGACGGGAAGCCGCGTTAACCTATGCCCGCTTTGGTGCGGAAGTCATCTTACTGGGGCGCAGCGCCGAAAAGCTGCAGCAGACAGAAGAGGCGATTAATCAGTTAAACAAATGTCCGGCACACTCGGTCGTATTTGATCTGTCTGAGGCCACGCCGGCGCATTGCCACCAGCTGGCCGGGCAACTGGCACAACGGTTTTCACACCTGGATGGCGTCTTACATAACGCCAGTATTCTGGGTGACATCACGCCGCTGGCCGAGCTTGATCCCCTGGTGTGGCAACAGGTGATGAAGATTAACGTTGATGCGACTTTCTTCCTCACCCAGGCCCTGCTGCCGCTGTTGTTAAAATCAGATAGCGGCTCGCTGGTCTTCACCACGTCTAGCGTAGGCCGCACCGGCCGGGCAGGCTGGGGAGCCTATGCGGTATCGAAATTTGCCACCGAAGGCATGATGCAGGTGCTGGCAGATGAGTATAAAAATCATGGGTTGCGGGTCAACTGTATCAATCCCGGCGGTACGCGGACTAAAATGCGTGCCAGTGCGTTTCCGCAGGAAGATGCCAGCAAACTTAAAACCCCCGCCGATATCATGCCGCTCTACCTGTATTTGATGGGCGACGACAGTCGTCGCAAAACCGGTATCAGCTTTGATGCCCAGCCTGGCAGAAAACCCGGAGCGGCCGAGTAATGACGGATGAACGCCACCAACAGCGACAGCAGCGTTTGAAAGAACACGTCGATGCCCGCATTGCCGCAGCCAGTGAAGTCAGGGGCATCCTGATGGTGTTTACCGGCAATGGCAAAGGTAAGACCACGGCGGCGTTTGGCACCGCGCTCCGCGCCTGCGGGCATGGTAAGCGTGCCGCAGCCATTCAGTTTATCAAAGGCGAGTGGCCAAACGGCGAGCGCAATCTGCTGGAACAGCATGGCGTGGAGTTTCAGGTGATGGCTACCGGCTTCACCTGGGAAACGCAGAATCGCCAGACCGATACCGATGCCTGCCTTGCCGTGTGGCAACATGCTCAGCGCATGCTGGCCGATCCCCGGCTGGACCTGGTGATACTTGATGAAATCACCTATATGGTCAGCATGGATTATCTTCCGCTTGAGGCGGTGGTAACGGCCCTGAAACAGCGACCGGTGCATCAGAGCGTTATCGTTACTGGCCGGGGCTGCCATCGCACGCTGCTGGATATGGCCGATACGGTAACGGAAATGCGCCCCGTCAGGCACGCTTTTGACGCCGGTATCCAGGCCCAACAGGGCATAGACTGGTAGCGTTAATTAACACAATGCCATAAAGGTCAGGCGTGAATCCGTCTGACCCGCCTCTTTTTTGTCTCAATCAAATTATCAATCTGTTATCACTTTGCTATAGCTGTCATCCCCATCCCTTGCTCAAATGCGAGATGACCCACCACGCGCCCTTCCCGGTGTCGCGTTAAGGTTGTCGGGGCAATTTGTGCAGGCTGCTCACGGCCTTACCCCATTCAACTGGCGATCAATGTCATTTTTTCGCTTAGGTTTTACGCGCCCTTTCCAGTTAATGATGCCTGAAATTAACCCTTTCCCGCGCCAGCATTCATTGATCACAGTCACATTGTGCCGGGCCAGCCGGGCCGGAAACCGATCGGGATCACCCTTTTATGTTAAAGAAATGATAAAAATAATTTAGCTTTAATATCATCTCTATGTGCATGGTTAATCAAAACAACAGGTTAACTATTAACACGCTAAGTAATTCCATAAATTATTACCTTGCTTACTCACAATTGAATGACTTTTTGCCAATAAGAGGGCTGTTATTTTGCTGACCATACTGGGTTTTACGATGGTTGTTTGTTTCATGTATTTAATCATGACCAAACGCATGTCAGCGCTGATAGCGCTAATTCTTATTCCCACACTGTTCGCCCTGATAGGGGGATTTTACCAGGGTCTGGGCGCCATGATGCTCGATGGTGTGAAAACGCTGGCTCCAACGGGCGTGATGCTCACCTTCTCTATCCTCTACTTCGGCCTGATGATCGATGCGGGTCTGTTTGATCCCCTGGTGCGGTTTATTTTGAAAATCGTACGTGGCGATCCGCTTAAGGTTCTCGTCGGAACGGCCGTGTTAACGTTGCTGGTCTCACTGGATGGTGACAGCTCAACGACTTACATGATCGCGATTGCCGCGTTTCTTCCTCTTTACCGCAAGCTGGGTATGAACGTGCTGGCAATGACCTGTCTGGTTAACCTTGCAAGCGGTATCATGAACCTTTCTCCCTGGGGCGGCCCGACGGCCCGTGCGGCGGCGGCATTGCGCATTGACGCGCTGGACATTTTTATTCCCATGCTGCCGGCCATTTTTATCGCCTGCGTGGCCCTTGTCGGCCTGGCGTTTCTGTTTGGCCTGCAGGAACGTAAGCGTCTGGGAGTCATGAACATCAACGATCACCATCTGGATAATATTGAGCTGGGCCTGGGCGATGCGGAAGAGTGCGCGGCGAATCGTCGACCCAAAATGTTCTGGCCAAACTTTATTCTTACCACGGTGCTGCTGGTTTTGTTGGTTATTGGCGCGATGCCTATCCAGATTCTGTTTATGCTGGCCTTCGCGATTGCGGTAATGCTGAATTACCCTACGCTGGAAGAGCAAAAGGCGCGTATTGGTTCCCATGCCAGTAATGTGCTGGCCGTAACAGCCCTGATTTTTGCCGCAGGTATTTTTACCGGCATCCTTTCCGGAACCGGCATGGTGGATGCCATGGCGAAGAGCCTCTTGGCGTTTATCCCCCACAGCTTTGGCCCCTATCTCGCGGTATTTACCGCATTAATCAGCCTGCCTTTTACCTTTTTTATGTCCAACGATGCCTTCTACTTTGGCATCCTGCCAGTCATTGCCCAAACGGCGGCCAGCTATGGGATTTCTGCTGAGGAAATTGCCCGCGCTTCGATTGTGGGTCAGCCTTTCCACCTGCTCAGCCCGCTGGTTCCATCGGTTTATCTCCTGGTCGGTCTGGCGAAAGTCGATATTGGTGACCACCAGCGTTTTGCCATTAAGTGGGGCATTTTAATCAGTCTGGTGCTAATGGCCGGGGGATTAATTACCGGCGCGTTTCCACTGTTCCACCGCTAAACCGGCTCAGATCACCTCTCCCTGACAGCAAAAAGCCGCAACGATCACGTTGCGGCTTTTTTATTAATCCGGCGCTTCAGCTCAGCCTGATATCAGGTCGCGTTGCGTTTGCTGCCCGGATTACGACGCGCAGGTCTGCCACTGGTCTGGCTGTGGCGTTTAACGGCACGGCGGATCTGGTTGGCTTTGGTGCGGCGGCGATCTTTTTCGACAGCCAGCTTGGTGACGGTCTCATCGTCCATTCCCACCATATTGCGCAGATAGTTAACAGCAGGGAGATCAAGCTCCATCCAGCCACCGCGTGGTACCCCTTTTGGCAACGTGATATCGCCATAGCGAACACGCATCAGTCGACTCACCTGAACGCCCACCGCTTCCCACAAACGACGAACCTCCCGGTTGCGTCCTTCGGTCAGGGTTACGTTATACCACTGGTTAATCCCTTCCCCCCCGGCAAAGCGCAGCGTTTTAAATGCCGCGGGGCCATCTTCAAGCTGCACACCTTTACTGAGCTGACGAATTTTGTCGTCATCAACCTGACCAAACACGCGCACCGCATATTCACGTTCAACTTCACGGCTGGGGTGCATCAGGCGGTTAGCCAGTTCACCATCCGTTGTGAACAGCATCAATCCACAGGTATTGACATCAAGGCGGCCCACGGCGATCCAGCGCGAACCGCGCAGGCGCGGCAGTCGGTCAAAGACTGTAGGACGCCCTTCCGGATCGCTGCGGGTACAAAGTTCACCTTCAGGTTTGTAATAGGCCAGAACACGGCAGACTTCTGTTGCTGATTCAGCAATCGACACCAGATGACCGTCAATACGGATCTTCAGGGCTTTGCTGTTTTCGATACGATCGCCGAGAGTGGACAGCTTGCCGTCAACGCTCACGCGCCCGGCAGCAATCATCGCTTCAATTTCACGACGCGAGCCATGACCGGCACGCGCTAAGACTTTTTGTAACTTTTCGCTCATGGAGCTACCTCATTGTCGCCTTCCCAGGCGTCGGATGGATTAGGAATTTAACCTTAAAAATCAATGGCTTATATTTTCCTGTTGGCCCCATTATACAGGATGTCCCTCTTAATGTAACCCGTATTATGGCATTGCCCTGATGCGCGCCGCAGGTAAGTAAAAATCAGCATGAAAACAGATGAAACCCACCGCTCGTCTGTTACGCATCAACGCGGCTGAAGGCAAGGAAAGCGAAGCCTGCCCCTTTATTATAATAATGAAAACGTCGTCTTTGAAGCCGGGCTCGCGCCACACCTTGTCTGCATAATTATCAGAAAGGCGCCTCCTCAGATCCTCAGCATACTGTCGTCTGGATTCACGGCTGTCCGCGCTCTTTTCTGTAACAGGTTCCCGGCAGAGATTTATTTGTCCTCAACGCAAAATGTAACGCTTTGTTACTTAATTTTATCTAATGTTTCTCAGATGAGCGACTATAAAACTTCACGCGTCATCTGTTTTTAAAAATGGCTATAAAACAGATTTGTATTTAATGATTTCTGTACTATAGATTTACCGTCAAACAATTTAAGCAGATCGCTAACGGCTTCTGCGGTGACAACAAAAGTTCCATGAGGAAGGTTATTTAGCGCACCCCATTTAATTTGAGTTAAATAAAAATCGGGCAAAATTTCACTTAACTCAAATAACCGCGTGGCCATTAAGCCTGTACAGGAATGCGCGAAATCCAACCCTTTCTCGCCGGACAGCTGCGTTTTTTACCCTGTAAAACAACAGCAATTGCATGACAAAGCTATACAAAGATAAAAAAATTGTACAATTTTAATTATTGTCCGATAATACCCTTGTGTTGACCTCATTGGGTTGGCCTGCTGCTCATGTAGTCGTTCTGTCAATAAAGCAAAAGTTAATTAAAAAAATTGGGCTAATACGAATTTTAGCCGATAACCCTTATACGACCTTTCTGGCCGTCTAATTCTGAGAACCTTACAGGCTTCGGTATCTTTATCGCAGCAGTATGAAACGACAGCTAACTGGTTGTTATTGAATATTTATAAACCGGCGCATCAGGAATATTGCGTTAATACGGCTCACGATGAGCTTTAATTTGCATGTCTTGAATCTTCACCAGGGATTTTACTGACATGCTCACCTGAAGACATCATTATGCAAAAACAGTTTTTATGCCTGGCGCTTATGACGCTGGCGCTAAGCGGTTGTTCTGTGGGTCACACTGAGTACAGCCGTACGGCAATGCAACACGTGGATATGAGTGTGACAGGCATCCCTACCATTCTCGGTTTAGGGACGCTGGGCACCAGCATTCCTCTGACGCCTGACTACAGCCTGACTGCCGCGCACGTGGCTAAATTTGCCGTGCAGCGCGTGAAGTCCTATCACCCTTATTGCGACCTTGCGATTATTTATCACAAGAATCCCCCGAATACGCTGACCCAGTTCCGCAGCACCGATATTGGTGATGCGGTGAAAATGTACGGATACAGCTATATCTCCGCCATGCCGGTGGAGTCGAAAGGGGTAAACCTGGCGCGCACAGCCATTCGTAATACCTGGAATAAAAGCCCTTGTATCGCGATGGCGTCTAACGCCGGTGTGGTTCAGGGCATGTCCGGCGGCGGTGTTTACAACAGTGATGATACGCTGGGCGGGGTTATCGTAGGTTATTCAGATGCCATTAAAAATGGCCGCAGTGGAAAAGTGATTTTAAAAGACGTGTCACTGTATATCCCTTACGGCCAGTTTAAAAACTGGTTACAGGCGACCCTTCCGGCCACCCGTAAAACCTGAGTGTATTACAGAAAAGGCGTAACATCCCCCACACCTTCACGGACGACTTCAGGTGCATCGCTGGTCAGATCGATGACGGTGGTGGGCTGCTGTCCTAGCGTGCCACCGTCAATAATTAAATCGACCAGTTTGCCAATACTGTGTTGAATATCTTCCGGATCGGATTCAGTAAAGTCATTACCCGGCAGAATTAACGAGGTGGACATCATTGGCTCGTTTAGCGCCTCAAGCAGCGCAAGCGCGACCGGATTTGAAGGTACGCGTAATCCAATCGTTTTACGCTTATCATTCATCAGACGACGCGGCACCTCTTTGGTCGCCTTGAGAATAAAGGTGTAATTACCTGGTGTGTTATTTTTAAGCAGCCGGAAGGCGCTATTACCGACCTGAGAATAGACAGACAGCTCAGATAAATCACGGCACATCAGGGTGAAGTTGTGATGACCGTCCAGCTGACGGATGCGGCAAATTCGCTCCATCGCCCCTTTCTCTTCCAGCCGACACCCCAGGGCATAACCCGAATCCGTCGGGTAGACAATAACGCCACCTTTATTCAGGTACTCTACCGCCTGATTAATGAGGCGCGGTTGCGGATTATCTGGATGAATATGAAACAGTTGACTCATAGAAACCTCTTATCCCCTTTCCGTACATTCGACTGCGGGTGCCAGCGCGGGAAAACGTTCCCACACCGGTTCAACCCCCGCGGGCAGCCACAATTTGCGGCCAAGTTCGATCCACGGGCAGGGTTGATGAAAATCAGAACCTTGCGATGCTGCCAGGCCGTTATCTCGGGCGTATTGCGCTAACGTCGTTCGCTCATCAGGTGCCTGCTGGCACTGCGCCACTTCGATAGCATCCCCCCCCGCGGCGCTAAAAAACGCGACCAGGCGCTTTAGCCATTTTGCCGATAATCCATACCGTCCCGGATGTGCCAGCACGGCACATCCACCAGAATGGTGAATAGCATCAATAGCTTGATTAATTGTACACCATAGGGGCGGGACGTAGCCGGTTTTGCCTCGTGCCAGATAATTTTTAAACACCTGGGCCATATTGTTGGCCTTTCCCACCTCGACCAGGTAGCGGGCAAAATGGCCACGCGTAATCATTCCGCCATCAGCCAAACGCATAGCCCCAGCCAGCGCATCCGGGATCTGGGCCTTTTCAAGCCGTTCAGCAATGCGATGTGCGCGTTCCAGCCGCGTCGCAGACTGACCGGCAAGGAACTGAGTCATGACCGGATGCTGAATATCAATATTGAGGCCGACGATATGAATCTCATGGTTTTCCCACAGCGTGGAAATTTCAACACCGGCTAAAACGCTAAGGGGCAGTTGCTGATCCCGTACGGCCTGCTGCGCCTCGGTCACGCCCGCAACGGTGTCGTGATCGGTAATGGCCAGCACCCCGACGCGCATGTCGACCGCGCGCTCAACCAGCGCCTGCGGCGACAGTAATCCGTCTGAAGCCCGTGTGTGACTATGAAGATCGTAAAGCGGAAAACGGGCGATATCGCTCAAAACAACTCCTGCTGGCTACTGCTCGGGTCAGCATAATAACGATTTTATCGGTCACTGAAAAAGTGTATTGACATTTTTGTCGCGAACCAGTTAACTAGTACACAAGTTCACCGCAAACGGGTATTTGATCATGAAAACTGTTATTACGCTTTTGATGGGTTGGTGGCGCAATGTTTCCCAGTACGGGCGACGTTGTCGTGCACACCTAGCGTAAACACTGTGCAGATACCTGAGCCCGCCACCGAGCGGGCTTTTTTTTGGACGATATTCAGAGAAATCATCATGCTCAATGCAAAACCTACAGTGAAGTTAATTACCGGAAGCGCGCCCTATCGGGAAGATCCTGCCGCGGTGTTTCACCAGTTATGCGGTGCGCATCCGGCCACCCTGTTACTCGAATCGGCGGACATTGACAGCAAAGAAAACTTACAAAGCCTGATGATTGTCGACAGCGCCCTGCGCATTAGCGCGTTGGGCAATCGCGTCACCTTTCAGGCGCTGTCTGACAATGGTCGGGCACTGCTGCCGCTGCTGGATGACGCGTTACCCTCTGACATTCTGAATGAACCGCGTCCTGACGGCCGTGTTCTGACCTTTCCTGCGCCTCAGGATCAGCAGGATGAAGATTCCCGCTTGCGCGCCCTGTCGGTATTTGATGCCCTGCGTCTGATCCCGCAGTTGGTGAATTCACCCAGTGAAGAGCGTGAAGCCGTGTTTGTTGGCGGGCTGTTCGCCTATGACCTGGTCGCAGGCTTCGAAGATTTACCCGAGCTCAGCAGCGAGCAACGTTGCCCCGACTACTGCTTCTATCTGGCGGAAACGCTACTGGTGCTGGATCACCAGGCGCGCAGCGCACGCCTGCAGGCCAGTCTGTTCAGCGCTTCCACCTCTGAATTTCAGCGTCTGCAGCGCCGTATTGAGCAACTGCATGGGCAGATGTTACAGCCTGCGCCGGTATTGCCGGTTCAGCCTGTCGAAACCATGACGCTGACCACCAGCCAGAGTGATGATGAGTATTGTGAGGTGGTGCGCAAAATGCAGGAAGCCATTCGCGTTGGCGAAATCTTCCAGGTTGTGCCCTCACGCCGCTTTTCGCTGCCCTGCCCATCTGCGCTGGCGGCTTACGACACGCTGAAACGCAGTAATCCAAGTCCTTATATGTTCTTTATGCAGGACCAGGACTTTTCACTGTTTGGTGCCTCGCCTGAAAGTTCGCTGAAGTACGATGCCGCTTCACGTCAGATTGAAATTTACCCCATAGCCGGTACGCGTCCACGTGGTCGTCACGCCGACGGCTCCCTGGATCGCGATCTCGACAGCCGCATTGAGCTGGAAATGCGCACGGACCACAAAGAGCTGGCAGAGCACCTGATGCTGGTCGATCTGGCGCGCAATGACTTAGCCCGTATCTGTCGCCCCGGCAGCCGCTATGTTGCCGATCTGACCAAAGTGGACCGCTACTCTTTTGTTATGCATCTGGTCTCACGCGTCGTCGGCACGCTGCGCGATGATCTTGATGTGCTGCATGCCTATCGCGCCTGCATGAACATGGGCACCCTTAGTGGTGCGCCAAAAGTCAGAGCGATGCAGTTGATTGCCGAAGCTGAGGGCACCCGTCGCGGCATCTACGGCGGCGCAGTAGGCTATTTCACCGCTAACGGTGATTTAGACACCTGCATCGTGATCCGCTCAGCCTATGTGGAAGACGGCGTGGCAACGGTGCAGGCCGGGGCCGGTGTGGTACTGGATTCGAACCCGCAGGCCGAAGCGGACGAAAGCCGTAATAAAGCCCGCGCGGTGCTGCGCGCAATTGCCACTGCTCATCACTGCAAGGAGATTTTCTGATGGCTGACATCCTGCTGCTGGACAACATCGACTCTTTTACCTACAACCTCGTCGATCAGCTGCGCACCTTCGGGCATAACGTGGTGGTTTATCGCAATACGATGCCGGCGTCGCTGTTGCTCGACCGACTGCACAGCATGAATAATCCGGTGCTGATGCTCTCTCCCGGACCTGGCGCACCGAAAGATGCGGGCTGTATGCCAGCGTTGCTGCGCGAGGTTCGCGGAAAGCTGCCGGTTATTGGTATCTGCCTTGGGCATCAGGCAATCGTGGAAACCTACGGCGGCCACGTCGGCCAGGCGGGCGAAATTCTGCATGGTAAAGCCTCTGCCATCAGTCATGACGGTGAAGCGATGTTTGCCGGGCTCAGCAATCCTCTTCCCGTTGCCCGTTATCACTCACTGGTTGGCAGTAATACACCCGACGAGTTAACGGTGAATGCCAGCTACAACGGCATGGTGATGGCGGTCCGTCACGATAAAGATCGCGTTTGCGGGTTCCAGTTTCATCCGGAATCCATTTTAACCACGCAGGGCGCACGTCTGCTTGAACAGACGCTGGCCTGGGCGCTGGCGAAGTAACAGGGAGCAAGGTATGAACACGATTCTGGAAAAACTTTACCAGTCGCACATCCTGACGCAAGACGAGAGTCATCAGTTGTTTAGCGCCATCATCACCGGTCAGCTTGAACCTACTCAGCTGGCCGCCGCGCTGATTGCTATGAAGGTGCGTGGCGAAAACCCCGAGGAGATTGCCGGGGCGGCCTGTGCCTTACTGGAAGATGCTAAACCCTTTCCTCGCCCGGATTATGCCTTTGCCGATATTGTCGGCACCGGTGGCGATGGCAGTAACAGCATTAATATTTCCACCGCCAGCGCGTTTGTTGCAGCAACCTGCGGCCTGAAGGTGGCGAAACACGGAAATCGCAGCGTATCCAGCAAATCAGGTTCTTCCGATCTGCTGGCGGCGTTCGGCATCGATCTTGATATGCCTGCGGCGCGGGCACGCAAAGCGCTGGACGATCTTAATGTCTGCTTCCTGTTTGCCCCCCAGTACCATACGGGCTTTCGTCATGCCATGCCGGTGCGCCAACAGCTGAAAACCCGCACGCTGTTTAACGTGCTGGGGCCGCTGATTAATCCTGCACGTCCACCGCTGGCCGTGATTGGGGTTTACAGCCCCGAGCTGGTGTTGCCCATCGCGCAGACGCTAAAAGTTCTGGGTTACCAGCGCGCGGCAGTGGTACACGGGGGCGGCATGGATGAGGTGGCCCTTCACGATGTCACCCATGTAGCGGAGCTGCGTGAAGGTGAGATTACCCGCTATCAGCTGGCGCCAGAGGATTTCGGCTTCGGCTTCCATCCTAAAGAGGCGCTGGCCGGCGGCACGCCCGAAGAAAACCGTGACATTCTGACACGTTTACTCCAGGGTAATGGCGAGCAGGCCCACGAGGAGGCGGTTGCCGTCAACGTGGCGATGCTGCTCAAAGTGTTTGGTAATGAAGATCTCCGTGAAAATGCACAGCGTGCGCTCAATGCCATCCGTAGCGGTCAGGCTTATGAGCGCGTGGTGGCTCTGGCAGCAAGAGGATAATCATGCAGGGTACAGTGTTAGATAAAATCGTGAAAGACAAAGCCGTTTGGGTTGAGGCGCGTAAGCAGCAGCAACCTCTGGAGAGTTTCCAGCAGCGAGTGGCGCTTTCCAGCCGTAGTTTTTATGACGCACTGCAGGGCACCCGCACTGCCTTTATTCTGGAATGCAAAAAAGCCTCTCCATCCAAAGGGCTTATTCGTGATGATTTTGATCCTGAGATGATAGCCGGGGTTTATCGCCACTATGCCTCTGCCGTTTCCGTATTAACGGACGAGAAATACTTTCAGGGTGACTTCGCCTTTTTGCCCGTCGTCAGCGCGGCCATTACGCAGCCGGTCCTGTGCAAAGATTTTATTATCGATCCGTATCAAATTTACCTGGCGCGTTACTACCAGGCGGATGCCATCCTGCTGATGCTCTCTGTGGTTGACGACGAGCAGTATCGCCAGCTGGCCGCCATTGCGCACAGCCTGCAGATGGGCGTCCTGACTGAAGTCAGTAACGAGCAGGAGCTGGAACGCGCGATTGCGCTGGAAGCCAAAGTGGTCGGCATCAACAACCGTGACTTACGCGATCTCTCCATCGACCTTAACCGGACCCGTGAACTGGCCCCGCGCCTGGGCCCCGGCGTCACCGTGATCAGCGAGTCGGGCATCAACAACTATCGGGATGTCCGCGAGTTAAGCCATTTTGCGAATGGTTTCCTCATCGGCTCTGCGCTAATGGAAGAAGAGGATCTTCATGCCGCCGTGCGCCGCGTCACCCTGGGCAGCAATAAAGTCTGCGGTCTGACCCGTCCTGAAGACGCCTGCGCGGCCTGCGAGGCAGGTGCCATTTTTGGTGGTTTGATCTTTGTTGAAGGTTCGCCGCGTCAGGTTGATACCGAGCGCGCGCGCGCGGTCATGGCTGGCGCACCGCTAAAGTATGTTGGCGTGTTCCGTGATGCCGCTATAAGTGACATTGTCACCAAAACAGAGGCGTTACAGCTGAGTGCCGTGCAACTGCATGGCGATGAAGACCCGGACTATGTGGCTGAGCTTTATCAGGCGCTGCCAGAAAACGTGCAAATCTGGAAAGCGCTCAGCATCCAGACGGCCCTGCCCGAACGTCGCTGGCCCCATGTTGACCGCTATGTCTTCGATAACGGCAACGGTGGCTCGGGCCAGACATTTGACTGGTCGCTGCTAAAAGGACAGGACCTGAAGAATGTTCTGCTGGCAGGAGGACTGAGCGCTGACAACTGCGTAGAAGCCGCTCAGTTAGGCTGTGCAGGGCTGGATTTCAATTCGGGCGTGGAAAGCGAGCCGGGTATTAAAGACGCCAGCAAAATTGCCTCGGTATTCCGGACGCTTCGCGCCTACTGATTGACCTGGCCCGTGTGTTGACGGGCCAAAAAAAAGGATAGCAAAACATGACCTTACTTAATCCCTATTTTGGCGACTTCGGCGGCATGTATGTGCCGCAGATTTTGATGCCGGCCTTGAAACAGCTAGAAGAAGCTTTTGTCAGCGCGCAAAAAGATCCGGAATTCCAGGCTGAATTTACCGATCTGCTGAAAAATTATGCTGGCCGCCCCACAGCCTTAACCCTGTGCAGTAATCTGACCAAAGGGTCGAAAACCCGCCTGTACTTAAAGCGCGAAGACCTGTTGCACGGCGGCGCGCACAAGACCAACCAGGTGTTAGGGCAGGCTCTGCTGGCTAAGCGCATGGGCAAAAACGAAATCATTGCCGAAACCGGTGCAGGCCAGCATGGCGTCGCCTCTGCCCTTGCCTGCGCGCTGCTGGGCATGAAATGTCGCATCTATATGGGCGCCAAAGACGTAGAGCGGCAGTCGCCGAACGTCTTTCGTATGCGCCTGATGGGCGCCGAGGTCATCCCGGTGCACAGCGGCTCTGCCACGCTGAAAGATGCCTGTAACGAAGCACTGCGCGACTGGTCAGGCAGTTATGAAACCGCTCACTATATGCTGGGCACCGCGGCGGGTCCGCACCCGTTCCCGACGATTGTGCGTGAGTTTCAGCGCATGATTGGTGAAGAGACCAAAAAGCAGATTCTGGAAAAGGAAGGTCGCCTGCCGGATGCCGTGATCGCCTGCGTCGGCGGGGGCTCCAACGCCATCGGTATGTTTGCCGACTTTATCGACGAAGAGAAGGTGAAGCTGATTGGTGTTGAACCGGCCGGACACGGGATTGAAACCGGCGAACACGGTGCGCCACTGAAGCACGGCCGCGTCGGCATTTACTTCGGTATGAAAGCCCCGATGATGCAGACTGACGAAGGGCAGATTGAAGAGTCATACTCAATTTCAGCCGGACTCGACTTTCCTTCCGTCGGTCCTCAGCACGCTCACCTCAACAGTATTGGTCGGGCTGACTATGTTTCGGTAACCGACAATGAAGCGCTTGCTGCCTTTAAAACGCTGTGCCGCGCCGAAGGTATCATTCCTGCCCTGGAGTCGGCGCACGCGCTGGCCCACGCGCTGAGAATGATTAAGGCAGAACCCGAGAAAGAGCAGTTGATTGTCGTCAACCTTTCGGGTCGCGGTGATAAAGATATCTTCACCGTCCACGATATTCTGACTGCGCAGGGAGAAATCTGATGGAACGTTACGATCGACTGTTTTCACGTCTGGCAGAGAAGAAAGAAGGCGTGTTTGTGCCTTACATTACTCTGGGAGATCCTTCTCCAGACCTATCACTACGCATTATTGATGCCCTTGTTGAAGGTGGCGCTGATGCTCTTGAGCTCGGTATTCCCTTCTCTGACCCGCTCGCTGACGGACCAACTATTCAGGGCGCAGGCCTTCGCGCCTTTGCCGCTGGCACCACCACAACACAATGCTTTGAGATAATTGCAAGCGTACGCCAGAAATACCCTGAACTGCCGATTGGCTTGCTGATGTATGCGAATTTAGTCTTTAACAATGGCATCGAAGAGTTTTATACACGCTGTGAACAAGCAGGGGTTGATTCCGTATTAATTGGTGATGTTCCCGTAGAAGAGTCTGCCCCATTCCGCCAGGCTGCCATGCGCCACAACATCGCCCCTATTTTCTTCTGCCCGCCAAATGCAGATGATGAACTTCTGAGACAAATATCTTCACATGGTCGTGGGTACATTTATGTGCTTTCACGAGCTGGCATTACCGGTGCTGAAAATCGCGCCAACCTGCCTCTAAAGCATTTGATCGATAAAATGCGTGAGTACAATGCGCCGCCATCCTTACAAGGTTTTGGCATCTCCGAACCTTCTCAGGTGAAAGAAGTCATTGATGCAGGCGTGGCTGGGGCGATTTCAGGTTCTGCCGTAGTAAAAATTATCGAGAAAAACCTGGCTCAGCCCGAAGTGATGCTGAATGAATTAAAAGACTTTGTCTCAAGAATGAAAGCCGCCACCCGCTAATTCCCCACATGCCTTACCGCCCGGTAAGGCATGATTTCCCTGTTTTTTTTCATTCCCGGTTTGCTAATTTCGGATTTTCTGCACCACAATTAACAGGCGCCGTTATGGTAACGTCGCATCCAATTTGTGACAGGGAGAGAAGCAATGAAATGGTTTAAAGTGCTGGCAAGTGCCATGGTCGCGGCTGTTGTTGCATTAACACTGAGCGCCTGTGCGCCAACGCCAACTAAAGAAGGCACCGGCGGTTATATCGATGACACCGTCATCACCACGAAAGTAAAAGCAGAACTGTTAAAAGATGAGTCGCTGAAATCGACTGAAATCAACGTTGAAACCTTTAAGGGTAAAGTGCAGCTCAGCGGTTTTGTCAGCTCGCCGCAGATGGCTAACCATGCCGTACAGGTTACCCGCAGCGTGGCAGGCGTAAGATCCGTCGTTAATAACATGCAAATTAAATAACGTCGGTTAAAAAATGTAGGGCCACATTGACGTGGCCCTTTTTTTATCAGAAACGGTAACCTGCGCCAAAGAAGAACACCCAGGGATCCACGCGCATATGGATATTCTGCTGCTGATCGCCCGCTTTGAATTTCACCTGCGTATCAATATCCATGTACCACAGGGAAGCGTTCAGCATCCAGTCGCGGTTGATCTGGTAATCCAGCCCCACCTGCCCGGCAACGCCCCACGAATCCTTCAGGCTGAGATCGCTCAAGCCCGCATCCCGTCCGGTCTGGTTAAAATCGGCATCATAGAAGGTGGTGTAGTTAACGCCGATGCCCACATAGGGACGCACCTGACTCTGGCTGTCAAAAAAGTAATACTGTGCCATCAACGTGGGCGGCAGCTGACGTACCGTCGCCAGGGTGCCGGTTGGGCCCAGCCCGACTTTATGACGAAACGGCGTGGCGGCCAGAAGCTCAACCCCGATATTATCAGTGGCCATATAGGTAAAGGTTAAGCCCAGCTGAGTGTCGTTGCTTGCGCTAAACGGCCCCATTCCCAGCACATTGTCTGAGCCTTCGGTGGGTCGGACTGTGGCACTTCCTGCACGGACAAAGAAATCGCCCGCCTGGTGAGCCAACGCAAATTGCGGTAATGCAAGCGCCAGCAGCATGGCGCATTTAGCCAGTTTCATATTCACTCCTGTGAGAAATTGAATGCCTGCACTGAATCATTTTTTTGTCCGCACAGATTTAGCGCGATTCATTGTCAATTGCATCTAAATCAACCCGGAAAAATGATTTAAAAAACAATGAATTGATTCAAATCAATTTTGCGTGCTCTGGTGGTCGCTAAATATCCCTTGCCGAAACCGTAACGCCGCATTACTTTGCTGATCTCCCCAGACTGTTTTGCTTCGATGCCTCAGAGGTGGCGGGCGATCAAATGAGCGATACTCTCAACCCTTGTATTAGCTGTGGTGCCTGTTGTGCCCACTTTCGCGTCTCTTTTTACTGGGCAGAAGCCGATGACGCCGGGGGGCTGGTGCCAACGGAATTAACGGAGCCCCTGAGTCTGTTAATGCGGAATATGCGCGGCACGAACGATCGCACACCGCGCTGTGTCGCGCTCAAGGGCGATATTGGCGGCTGTGTTTCGTGCAGTATCTATGAAAACCGGCCTTCGCCCTGCCGTGAGTTTGAGATGTCTGGAGAACAGGGGGTTTGGAACGAAGGCTGCGACCGGGCCAGAGCGCGCTTTGGCCTTCCCGCACTTTTTCACCCATCTTTACCTGATATGACAGAAAGTTATCGGGTTGCGGGTGCCAGCGAGCCGTCAGAACATGTACAATCGCCGGGTTAATTAACCCGGTTCTTTCAAGGAGAGTACATGTCTATCACGGCAAGCTCGTTATACCGTGACACTGGAAATTTTTTTCGTCATCAATTGTTCACCCTGGTGCTGATGTCGCTGCTGACCGCGTTTGTCACGGTCATGCTGTTACACGTTCTGACGCCCGGTGACGATCAAATGGCGATATTGCAGCAAGGCGAAATTAGCAGTACCTCGCTGTTCGATATGGTGCAGAGCATGTCACCCGAACAGCAACAGGTGCTGCTGCGCGCTTCTGCAGCGGGAACGTTTGCGGGGCTGGTGGGGAATACGCTGCTGTTGGGCGGTATGCTGTGCCTGATTCCGTTGGTTTCGTCAGGCCAACGCGTAAGTGCGCTGCGAGCGATTGGCGCCTCTGCACCCTTGCTACCAAAGCTACTGCTGCTGACGTTTCTCGTTACCCTGGTGGCGCAGCTGGGCTTTATGGTACTGGTGGTTCCGGGCGTATTGCTGACCATTGTGCTGTCGCTGTCGCCAATCATTCTGGCGAGTGAAAAACTCGGCGTTATCGCCGCAATGCGCGCCAGCATGCGAATGGCCTGGAAAAACGTGAAGCTGATTGCCCCTGCCATTATCGTATGGTTACTGGCTAAGCTCGCCGTGATGTTTTTCTTTACCTCATTAACCCTGTTGCCCATGAATGTTTCAACGGTGATTTTCACCGCCATCGGTAACCTGGTTTCGACCCTGTTGGTGATTTATTTGTACCGGCTTTATATGCTGTTACGTTGATTGTCCGTGCGCCTTCCGGCGCACTGGCAGGCCATGCAGCCTTAACTGGAATGACTATGAAGCAGCTACTCGACTTTCTCCCCCTTGTTGTTTTCTTTATTTTTTATAAGTTGTACGACATTTTTGTGGCGTCGGGCGCGCTGGTTGTCGCGACCGGACTGGCGCTGGTTGCGAGCTGGGTGCTGTATCGCAAGCTTGAGAAAATGACGATTTTCACCTTCGTTCTGGTGGCCGTCTTCGGCACGCTGACGCTGGTTTTCCATAATGATGAATTTATTAAGTGGAAAGTCACCGTCATCTATACCCTGTTTGCGCTGGCGTTACTGTTCAGCCAGTGGTTCATGAAACAGCCGTTAATACAGACCATGCTGGGTAAAGAGCTGGAACTGCCTGACCACGTCTGGCGAAATCTCAACATCGCCTGGGCGCTGTTTTTCTTGATTTGTGGCCTGGCAAACATATATGTTGCGTTTTGGTTACCTCAGTCAGTCTGGGTTAACTTCAAAGTGTTTGGACTGACCGGCCTTACGCTGCTGTTTACGCTGCTGAGCGGAGTCTATATCTGGCGTAAGATGCCGCAACAAGAACAAAAATAAACCTGTTGTCCGCTCAGGCGGGCAACGTCTCTCTCAGACTTAAGAAACCAGAGCAATGGACGATAAACATAAATTGCCCAAGGGCGAAATGGTGATGCGCACCCTGGCGATGCCAGCGGATACAAATGCTAACGGCGATATCTTCGGTGGCTGGTTAATGTCACAAATGGATATGGGTGGCGCGATCCAGGCTAAAGAGATTGCTGAAGGCCGCGTCGTCACCGTACGCGTTGATGGTATGACCTTCTTAAAACCCGTCGCAGTGGGCGATGTCGTCAGTTGCTATGCGCACTGTATCCGCACCGGCAACAGCTCGATGACGATTAACGTTCAGGTATGGATCAAGAAGGTGTCATCTGAACCTATCGGGCAGACATATTGTGCTACCGAAGCCGTGTTTATTTACGTCGCGGTGGACAACGAGGGGCATCCTCGCCAACTGCCAGCAGGACGGGATAACCAGTCCTACCCTGCCTGATAACAGGTTTTCGGTGCTGAATCTGCCCTGCAGATAATTCCCTGTTGCCGTGAGCGACGCGCAGGTTGCGATCGCTCACGGCGCCACAAGCGCCCTTCAGACAGCCTTTCTCCGGCTATTCGATGCTGGCCCCGCCGTTAATTTTGAATACGATATTCATCGTCAGGCCGCTGCCCGGTTTTCCACTCTGATAACGCCACGTTCGCATGGCCTGCTTAACGGTACGTTCGAACATATTGCGCGGTTCGGCAGAAAGGATTTCGATATTATCGACCCGGCCGTCGCTGTCTACGTCAAATTTTACCCTGACGCGTCCTTCAACGCGCAAGGCCGCCGCCCGTGGCGGATAAGACGGCTTGCTGATATTAAGCGCTTTGGGCCCGGAGGAAACACTTTGCGTGGGTGCTGCCGACGGCGTAATTTTTGGCGCGGTGGCAGGCTTGCTTTGGGTGGCGGCCGTATCATGGCTGAACGGATTTGCCTGCGGTTTCACGTCCTGACGCGGTTTCACCTCGCGCTTGGGTTGTTCACGCTTAGGCTCGTGACGGGGCTTTGGCTTAGGCTTAGGTTCAGGTTTGGGGATCGGCACCGGTTCGGCTTTTGGCGGCTCTGGCGCAGGTTGAGGCTCCGGTACGGGTTCCGGTTCTGGCTGAGGCGTCGGTTGCGGCGCGGGTTGGGCGATTGCAGGTTCTGGCTGAACGGCCGGTGCAACCATCGTCACGCTAATCGGCTGTGATGCTTTAGGTAACTCAATGGTCTGATGAAAAGACGCATAAAGAACACCCGCAATGACTGCACCGTGCAGTGCAACAGACAAGATCATGGCGACAGGCGTGCGTTTCGGTAAGGGCATAGTCAGCGTGGTCATAGCAATCGCAGTAGTGAAATCAAGTCACGATTTTAAATGCAAATAGCAATCAGTTTCAATAACCTCCTTGTTTTGCGGCTAAAAAAGCCTGTTTAGCCCAATATGCTGCAGAGGCCATTGACGCAAGGTTTCGTTTGCACTCTACTTAACTATCCCTTACCGTGTTGCCAAATTTAAGAGTTAATGGGAGCGCCCAATTGCTTTACGTCATTTATGCTGAAGATAACGCCGATTCTCTGGAAAAACGCAACGCCGTGCGCCCCGCTCACCTGGCACGTCTGAAGCTGTTACATGAAGAAGGTCGGTTAATCGTCGCCGGTCCTATGCCTGCGGTCGACAGTAACGATCCGGGCGTTGCGGGCTTTACCGGTTCCACCGTCGTCGCCGAATTCCCGTCGCTGGAAACGGCGCAGGCCTGGGCTGCAGACGATCCCTATATCGCCGCCGGTGTTTACAAGCAGGTTAGCGTTAAGCCGTTTAAGCGCGTCTTCTGATTTAACTCCGCAGCCAAAAAAGAGCTTCCGGGCAGCCGCTCAGAAGCTTTTTTTTTCGAGATGATATTTTATGCAATCGATTATTATCACCCTGTTGCTGGTGATTATGCTGTTGGTAGGTGCGGCGCTTTATCTGTGGCGAAAACACGGCTGGCGGAATAAAAAGCACCTGATCGTCATGCTGATCGTCCTGGCCGCTGCGGTACAGCTGGTGAACGTCAAGTTATTGATGACCGGGCATTAATGTCTCAGCCGCGCCGGGCGGCTGATCGATTAGAGATTTTGTGTGATAAACAGAATCGAACGACGCTGCTGCTGCGCCAGTTGATGGCGAATTCCGTGAATCCGTTTATAGCGACGTGACTGCCCCTCAAGCCAGCGTGAACGTCTGCGCTGTACCTGACGTAACATTCTCCAACGGGCCACTTCGTTTCTGCTTCGTCTCATCACTTCCTCTCTGCCATCAAACTCACGCGCACGCATTATAAAGATCTCTGAGCGAATGCCAAATCGGATCTCTCATCGAAACGCCGCTATTATTAAGGGTTTCGCTCCCCCTCATCTCCACGTAAACTTCTCTGACTCAAGCGCGAACAGGATGTCCACTTAATGACCACGTTTTACACGCTTATCAGTTGGTTGCTGTTGTTTGGTTACTGGTTACTGATTGCCGGGATCACGCTGCGCATCCTGATGAAGCGACGGGCCGTTACCTCAGCGATGGCATGGCTGCTGATTATCTTTATTCTGCCGCTGGTTGGCATCATCGCGTATTTGTCCTTTGGCGAATTACATTTGGGTAAGCGCCGCGCTGAACGCGCACGTACCATGTGGCCTTCCACCGCTCGCTGGCTAAATGATTTAAAGAAACGCAGCGAAATTTTCGCGACAGATTACAGCGACGTCGCACGATCGCTGTTTCAACTGTGCAACAACCGCCAGGGCATTGCGGGCGTAAAAGGCAATCAGTTGCAGCTTCTGACCAGCTCTGATGACGTCATGAAAGCCTTGATTCGCGATATCCAGCTGGCTCGCCACAACGTCGAGATGGTGTTCTATATCTGGAATCCGGGCGGTCTGGCGGATGAGGTCGCCGAGTCGTTAATGGCCGCGTCACGCCGCGGCGTTCACTGCCGCCTCATGCTGGATTCAGCGGGCAGCGTGGCGTTTTTCAGAAGCCCCTGGGTGGGCATGATGCGTAATGCAGGCATTGACGTCGTTGAGGCGCTCCAGGTGAGCCTGCTGCGCGTATTCCTGCGCCGTATGGACCTGCGTCAACATCGTAAAATGGTGCTGATCGACAACTATATTGCCTACACCGGCAGCATGAACCTGGTTGATCCGCGCTTTTTTAAACAAGAGGCCGGCGTAGGCCAGTGGGTTGACCTGATGGCGCGCATGGAAGGTCCGGTTTCCACCGCCATGGGAATTGTCTACAGCTGTGACTGGGAAATTGAGACCGGTAAACGTATTTTGCCGCCGCCGCCAGACCGCAATATCATGCCGTTTGAACAGGAAAGTGGGCACACGGTGCAGGTTATCGCCTCCGGTCCCGGTTTTCCGGAGGATTTGATTCATCAGGCCCTGCTCACGGCGGTGTATTCAGCGCGTGAGCAGCTTATCATGACCACGCCCTATCTGGTGCCGAGTGACGATCTGCTTCATGCCATTTGCACGGCGGCCATGCGGGGCGTTAACGTGAGTCTTGTGGTTCCCCTTCACAATGACTCTTTGCTGGTCGGCTGGGCCAGCCGCTCCTTCTTTGGCGAGCTGCTTGAGGCAGGAGTAAAAATCTACCAGTTTGAAGATGGCCTGCTGCATACCAAAAGCGTGCTGGTGGACGGTCAACTGAGCTTGGTGGGAACCGTTAACCTGGACATGCGTAGCCTGTGGCTGAATTTCGAAATTACCCTGGCTGTCGATGATGCCGGATTCGGCAGCGATTTGGCCTGCGTGCAGGATGACTATATTGCCCGTTCGCGTCTGCTCGATCCTAAACGCTGGGCAAAACGTGCCTGGTGGCAGCGGATTGTCGAACGACTGTTTTACTTCTTCAGCCCTTTACTGTAAAACGAGCGAAATTACGAACTGCCCTTAGATAAACGGGACTGAGCATGGATCTGAACAACCGCCTGACAGAAGACGAAACGCTGGAACAGGCCTATGACATTTTTCTTGAACTGGCTGGCGATAATCTTGATCCGGCCGATATCATTCTTTTCAACCTGCAGTTTGAAGAGCGTGGTGGCGCAGAGCTGTTTGACCCTTCCGATGACTGGCAGGATCATGTGGATTTCGATTTGAATCCAGATTTTTTCTCAGAAGTGGTGATCGGTCTGGGCGAAGCGGATGGCGAACCTATTACTGATGTTTTTGCGCGCGTGCTGTTGTGTCGCGAAAAAGATCACAAGCTGTGCCATATTTTGTGGCGTGAATAGCGTAACACCATGAATATAAAGCCGGGCGATTGCCCGGCTTTTTGTTTTACAGCGGATCCACCTTCAGGCAGGACACCGCATGGCGGAAACTGCCTTCAAGCAGCGGCCGGGTTTTCGCACACTCAGGGCCGGCAATCGGACAGCGCGTCCGGAACACACAGCCGGAGGGCGGATTAATCGGTGAGGGTAATTCCCCTTCCAGGAGCTGGATTTGCTTATTCTTCTCCAGGTCCGGATCGGGAATCGGCACCGCCGACATCAGCGCTTTGGTATAGGGATGCTGCGGATTGGTATACACCTCGTCGTAGGTGCCCAGCTCCACGGCGTGCCCCAGATACATCACCAGCACGCGGTCGGAAATGTGTTTAACCACCGCGAGGTCATGGGCGATAAAAATCAGCGACAGGCCCATTTCACGTTGCAGTTGCTGCAGCAAGTTAACGACCTGAGCCTGAATGGACACGTCCAGGGCCGACACCGGCTCGTCGCAGATAATCAGCTTAGGCTCAAGTATCAATGCGCGCGCAATACCGATACGCTGGCACTGTCCACCCGAGAACTCGTGTGGATAGCGGTTGATCAGGTTAGGCAGGAGCCCTACCTTCATCATCATGGTCTTGACGCGATCTTTGACATCCTGACGCGACAGCTCCGGATGATAAGTGCGTAACGGCTCTGCAATGATGTCGCCGATGGTCATACGCGGGTTCAGCGAGGCCAGCGGATCCTGAAAAATCATCTGGATATCGCTTCGCGCCTTACGCCACTCTTCTTCACTCTGCCCCAGCAGGTTACGCCCGAGCCATGAAACGCGGCCCTCGGTGGCTTTTACCAGGCCAATAATGGCCCGCGCTAGCGTAGACTTGCCGCAGCCGGATTCCCCGACGACGCCCAGGGTTTCACCTTCATACAGGCGCAGGCTGACACCGTCCACCGCCTTGAGAGATTTTGGCGGCTGCCAGAACCACTGCTTGCCATCCCTGATATCAAAATGGACTTTCAGATCGGCGATTTCGAGTAACACTTTCTTTTCTGCCAGGCTGCTCATACGAGTTCCTCCACCGGCTTAAAGCAGGCGCGCAAACGCCCTTCTGCAAAAGGTAACAGCGGCGGTGCGTTGGAGCAGATATCCATGGCGTGAGGGCAGCGCGGCTGGAAAGGACAACCCTGCGGCAAACGCAGCAGGTTAGGCGGATTACCCGGTATCGTCGTCAGACTTTCCCCTTCCGCATCCAGTCTGGGTACAGCGTTCAGCAAACCAATAGAATAGGGATGTGCGGGCTGATAAAACACATCACGGGCGCGGCCATATTCCATGGTGCGTCCGGCATACATCACCAGAACTTTATCGCAAATGCCCGCAACCACACCCAAATCGTGGGTGATCATAATGATCGCGGTGTTAAACTCGCGCTTAAGCTCATTCAGCAAGGTCATGATCTGCGCCTGAACCGTGACGTCCAGTGCGGTCGTCGGCTCATCGGCAATCAGCAGCTTAGGCCGACACATCAGGGCCATCGCAATCATCACACGTTGACGCATCCCACCCGAAAACTCGTGGGGATACATTTTCATACGTTTACGCGCTTCCGGCATTTTAACCGCATCCAGCATTCTTACTGACTCTTCAAATGCCTGTGCATTGCTCATCCCTTTATGCAGCTTCAGCACTTCCATCAGTTGCTCGCCGACCCGCATATAGGGGTTCAGTGACGTCATGGGATCCTGGAAGATCATGGCGATTTGCTCGGCACGCAGTCGGTTCAGCTGTTTCTCAGGCAGATTCAGGATCTCTTTACCGTTGAACAACGCCGAACCACCGATGCGCCCGTTGCTGGCCAACAGCCCCATTAACGCAAAGGCGGTCTGGGATTTACCCGAACCCGACTCGCCCACAATCCCCAAGGTTTCACCTGCCCGCAGTGAAAAATTGAGATCGTTAACGGCGGTGACGTCACCATCGTGCGTGCCAAAGGTTACGCGTAAATCTTTCACTTCAAGCAGCAGTTCGCTTCCCGCGCGCGCAGCCTGAGCAGGCTGAAATTCATGAATAGTCATCGGGAAACTCCTTAACGATCTTTGGGGTCGAGGGCATCACGCAGGCCATCGCCAATAAAGTTGAAACAGAACAAGGTGACGACCAGGAACGTCGCCGGAAACAGTAACAGCCACGGCGAGACTTCCATGGAGTTCGCACCATCGCTGAGCAGTGCGCCCCAGCTACTCAGTGGCTCCTGCGTTCCCAGCCCCAGAAAGCTCAGGAAAGATTCAAACAGAATCATACTGGGGACCAGCAGCGAAGCGTAAACCACCACGACGCCCAGAACGTTGGGGACGATATGGCGCGTCACAATTTTCCAGGTGGAAACACCGCCAACGTGTGCAGCTTCAATAAACTCTTTGCGCTTCAGGCTTAATGTCTGCCCGCGCACGATACGCGCCATGTCCAGCCAGGACACCATGCCGATAGCGGCAAAGATCAGCAGAATATTGCGGCCAAAGAAGGTCACCAGCAGGATAACGAAGAACATAAACGGGAAGGAGTTAAGGATTTCCAGAATACGCATCATCACGGAATCGGTTTTCCCGCCCAGATAACCCGCGATTGAACCGTACAAGGTTCCCACGATCACGGCGATCAGCGCGGCAGCAATCCCGACCATCAGTGAAATGCGCCCGCCAATGGCTACGCGCACCAGCAAATCGCGCCCCGAGGAGTCGGTGCCAAACCAGTGTCCCGACGTGGTATCGGGCGGTGATGACATCATTCCCCAGTCGGTATCGAAATAGGAGAATTGCGACAGCATAGGCGCGAAAATCACAAACAGCGTGATGAGCATCAGCACCATCAAGCTGATTAATGCGGCACGGTTATGAATGAAACGACGACGGGCATCCTGCCACAGGCTTCGCCCTTCGACTTCCAGTTTTTCACTGAATGCATCAAGAGCTTCGCTATTTTTCTTACTTAACATCATGGCGAACTCCAGAATCAGTAGCGGATTTTCGGGTCGATAACGGCATACAGCACATCGACGATCGCATTAAACAGGATGGTCAACAGCCCCACCAGGATGGTCAGGCTCAGCACCAGTGAATAGTCACGGTTAAGTGCACCGTTCACGAACAGCTGACCAATACCCGGCAGTCCGTAAATCGACTCGATGACCATAGAACCGGTAATGATGCCCACAAAGGCCGGCCCCATATAGGAAATGACCGGCAGCAGCGCAGGCTTCAGTGCATGACGTAACACGATACGACGCAGCGGCAGCCCTTTCGCTCGCGCGGTACGGATAAAGTTGGAGTGCATAACTTCAATCATCGAGCCGCGGGTGATGCGCGCAATACTGGCAATGTAGGCCAGTGAGAGCGCCACCATCGGCAGCAGCATGTAATTCCATTGACCGCCATTCCAGCCGCCACCCGGCAGCCACTTAAGCGTGATTGCGAACACCAGAACCAATAGCGGCGCTACCACAAAACTCGGTATCACCACGCCGGTCATTGCCACCCCCATCACAACGTAATCCCACAGGCTGTTCTGCTTCAGCGCCGCAATAACGCCCGCCGTGACGCCCAGAACCACCGCCAGGATAAAGGCAGCAAGGCCGAGTTTGGCTGAAACCGGGAAGGCATGGCCGACCAGGTAATTGACCGAATAGTCTTTGTACTTGAACGAGGGCCCGAAATCGCCATGCGCCAGTTGAATCAGATAATCAACGTATTGCTTACCGATAGGATCGTTGAGGTGATATTTCGCCTCGATATTTGCCATGACCTCTGGCGACAGGGTGCGCTCGCTGGTAAAAGGGCTGCCGGGCGCCAGTCGCATCATAAAGAAGGAAATGGTAATCAGAACGAAAAGCGTCGGAATTGCTTCAAGCAACCGACGCAGAATGAATTTTAACATTGCCGTACCTACCAGGCTGGTGCTTCACATTGCATTAAAAAAAGTACTGGCGGCGCGTAACGCGCCGCCGCTGTTCTTGGTGTTTTATTAGTGCTTGATGATGTACAGGTTTCTGTCTGCTACGTTATCCAGCGGATCCTTACCGGTATAACCGCCAACATAAGGTTTCACCAGGCGCGTGTTAACGTAGTAGTAAAGCGGCACGATCACAGAGTCTTTATCCAGCTGCTGCTCTGCCTTCTCGTAATCAGCCGAACGCGCTTTATCATCTGTAGTGGCCAACGCATCTTTCATCAGCTTGTCGAAAGCTGGGCTCTTATAGTGCGCGGTATTGTTGCTGCTGTCAGACAGCATGGTATTCAGGAACGATGTCGGTTCGTTGTAGTCTGCACACCAGCCTGCACGCGCAACGTCAAAGTTGCCCTGGTGGCGGGTATCCAGGAAGGTTTTCCACTCCTGGTTCTCCAGCTTCACTTTCACACCCAGGTTTTTCGTCCAGATAGATGACGCGGCAATGGCCAGTTTCTTATGCAGGTCAGAGGTGTTGTACAGCAGATTAAAGGTCAGCGGTTTTTCTGGCGTATAACCGGCTTCAGCCAGCAGCTTTTTCGCTTCGGCATTACGTTTTTCCTGTGACCAGGTAAACCACTCAGGCTTCACCAATTCCATTCCATCTGTCGCTGGCGGCGTGTAGCTGTAAGCCGGTTTCTGGCCCTGCGCCAGGACTTTGTCTACGATAATGTCGCGATCGATGCCGAGCTTAAGCGCAGCGCGAACGCGCGGATCGTTAAATGGCGCTTTCTGGTTGTTGATTTCGTAGTAGTAGGTACACAGATACGGGTCAACATGCAGCTCTTTACCGTTGTCACGCTGCAATTTTTTAAACAGCTCAATAGGCAGGTTGTTATAGGTCATGTCACTGCCGTTATCAGAGAAGTAACGGTTTACATCGCTGACTTCCGACGAGATTGGCAGGAAAGTGACTTTGTTCAGCACGGTATGCGCGTTATCCCAGTATTCAGGGTTACGCACAACGGTAATACGTTCGTTGATAACGTGTGATTCCAACTTAAACGCACCGTTACCCACCCAGTTTTCTGGCTGAGTCCACTTGTCACCGAATTTTTCGATTGCAGCTTTATTAACTGGCGACATTGAGGGGTGAATGAGTAATTTATAGAAATAAGGCACCGGCTCGCTTAAGGTCACTTGCAGTGTATGATCGTCAATCGCCTTTACGCCCAGGTCTGTTGGGGGCTTCTTGCCAGCGATAATATCATCAACGTTAGCCAGATGGCCGTATTGCAGATAGCTGGCATAAGGCGATGCGGTTTTCGGATCGGCCAAACGCTCCCAGCTATAGACGAAATCCTGAGCAGTGACAGGTTCACCATTTGACCATTTTGCATTTTTACGCAAGTGGAAAGTCCAGACTTTAAAGTCTTTGTTATCCCAGCTTTCAGCCACACCAGGAATGGGATGACCATCCGTATCGCTGATGACCAGACCTTCCAGCAGATCACGACTCACGTTAGATTCGGGAACGCCTTCGATTTTATGCGGATCCAGTGACTGAACCTCGCTACCGTTTCCTTTAACCAGCTCCTGCTTCGCGGCCAGTTCTACGCCGGCAGGTACTGTGGCTGCCATAACGCTGTTCGCTGCGAGCGCACTCATCGCTGCAAAGACGCTGGCAGCAATCAAGGTTTTTTTCGTGATGTTGTTCATTCTTAACTCCAGTTTTTTATTTTCACTGAGGGTGTTTGCGACCTCAGCGTTCCCCGTATTCGGGTCCCCGGTGTTTGCCACCTGGGGCGTATTGACCCTGTTGTGTGGTCTGCACGGCCACGCCCTTCCCGACTGTGCCGCCGGTTAAGCACGTGACTCAGTGTTTTTTAATGAAATAGTATTTCAGGTCTGTCATGTCCTGCGGATCGTGGCCAGTAAAACCGCCAACCCAGGGTTTAACCAGCCGCACGCTGACGCGATAGTAAACTGGCACAATTGCTGAGTCTTTGTCGAGTTGTGTTTCTGCCTGCTGATACAATGATGCGCGGTCCGCTTCATTTTCAGCCATTAATGTTGCGGCTAACAGACGGTCGTATTCCGCACTGTGGTAAAACGCGGTATTGGTCGACGACTGGCTCTGGAACATATTCAGGAATGTTGAGGGCTCATTGTAATCCGCACACCAGGTGGCGCGCACAACGTCATATTGTGCCTGATGCCGAGTTTCCAGCAGGGTTTTCCATTCCTGATTCTGCAACGTAACCTGCGCGCCCAAATTGCGTTGCCACATGGATGCGGCGGCGATGGCCTGGGTTTTGTTTTGATCGGATGTGTTATAGAGCAGCGTAAAGCGCAGCGGATTTTTATCGTTGTAACCCGCCTCGGCCAGCAGTTTTTTCGCAGCCGCGTTTCGCTGCGGCTGTGTCCACGCCATCCAGTCTGGGGAAGATAACGCAGCGCCTGCGATGTAAGGCGGCGTAAAGCTGTAGGCCGGAATTTGCCCTTGCCCCATGATCTTACGAGCGATGATATCGCGATCCAGCGTCATTTTGATCGCAGCGCGCACGCGGGCATCGGTGAACGGCGCTTTTTTGTTATTAATTTCGTAATAGAAGGTGCAGAGCAGCGGACTGACTTTAAGCTCATCACCCATATCTTTGCGCAATTTAGCAAACAGGTCGGGCGGAACCGCGCTGTTGGTCATATCAATGCCACCGCTGCGATAGCGATTGATATCACTGTTTTCCGAGCTGATGGCCAGAAACGTTCCCTGCTCAATAACGGTCTGAGCATTGTTCCAGTAAAGAGGATTACGCTTCAGAACAATTTTCTCATTCACCACCCAGTCATTCAGCGTATAGGCGCCGTTACCGATATAGTGACCGGGTTGGGTCCAGCCCTCACCCCACTTTTCGATGGCAGGTGCGTAAACGGGTTTCATCGCGGTGTGCGCCAGCATGGCCACTAAATAAGGCACCGGTTGGGTCAGGGTAATTTGCAGATGGCGATCGTCCAGGGCTTTCACGCCCAGTTGTTCGGGGGCAACTTTACCGGCAAGAATCGCATCGACATTCGCAATATGGGCAGCCTGCAGATAGCTGGCATAGGGCGACGCAGTTTTAGGATCGGCAAGACGCCGCCAGCTGTAAACGAAGTCCTGTGCCGTAACCGGCTCCCCATTGCTCCATTTGGCATTGTCGCGCAGGGTGAATGTCCAGATTTTACCTTGCTGGTTTTCCCAGCGCTCAGACACACCCGGCACCACATTACCGTTATTGTCCGTGTTAACCAGCCCATCCAGCAGGTTGAGGATGATGTTTGACTCCGGTACACCTTCGACTTTATGCGGATCGAGCGAGGCAACTTCCGAACCGTTATTAATCACGATTTGCTGGACGGCGGAGAGCGTCACGTCTGATGGCACGGTGGCAGCACAGGTGGGCAATGCGGTTAAGGTTAGTGCCAGACAAGCCAGGTAGTGCTGCGCGTTCATTTCCCACACCCTTGTTAAATGCCAATTTTTATTCTGATATCCCAGCATCAATAAGGAATAAATCTTTTGCTTTTGACGTTTGGGAAAACATTATTAATGCGCCGAAAATTAGCAGATGCTGCAGAGGGGCGCCAAAACTAAATCGCTAAAATGTTACCTGTTTCTCTTTTATCATGAGATTTTTCCCAGTGGAAGTGTTAATTTTTGCCCTAAAAATAGCTTAACAGACTGATTAATAAACAATCTCATCACATTGATGTCAATTTAACCAAAAAACAACATTTATACCCTGGCGTTGCGTTGTTGTAGTGTGAATACACACCGTCACATCATTTAAAAAACGGTTTAAGCGACGTAGACCAGCATTAATCATGCCAACTTCCGCTGCGGAAGCAGAATATAGTGTGAATATAGTGACATGCCGCGATGCCAGCACTGGCGCTGCAGCGAAGGTTATTAGCGGAAGTGATAACTGAAGAAGGATGTGAAGAGAGGCAAATAATTGCATTAATACGGTGCAAAAAAATCGTCTTTTGCACCTTATTGGTTCATTTCTTCTTAAGCGCGATTAAATAAGTCGGTTTACCCAACCAGACCGGGAAAAATTGCCTTGATGCCGGTCACCACAAATTCAATACCTAGCGCCATTAACAGCAATCCCATGATACGGGTAATCACGTTAATCCCTGTCTGCCCTAACAGCCTGACCATTAAAGGCGCAGCGCGGAACAGCAGCCAACAGCTAAAGGCGAAAACAGCAATCGCAACGGTAAAACCCAGAAGGTTGAGCCAGTTGTTATAACGTGTGCTCCAGACGATAGTCGAACTGATGGCGCCTGGACCCGCCATGAGCGGCAGCGCAAGGGGAACCACGCCTATACTTTCCCGAATTGCCGTTTCCGTTTTTTCCTGCTTATTTTGCTTATCCTCGCCCAGCTTGCCGCTAATCATCGACATAGCGATGGTCACCACCAGAATCCCGCCCGCAATGCGAAACGAGTCGATAGAGATACCGAAGACATGCAGGATTGCATCGCCCAGAAACAGCGAGGTCCAGAGAATAATCGCCACCGCGAGGTTGGCCGTCAGGTTGGTTTTATTGCGTTCTGCCACGCCCTGATAGCGGGTCATGCTAATAAATACCGGAATGATGCCGATGGGATTAACCAGTGCAAACAGGCCTACGAAAAACTTGATATAGCCAGACAGATCTAATAACGCAGGATTCACGGTTAACTCCCCATCCCAGATGAAAAACGCGCCTAATGTAAGTGAAAAAAGCCGTGGGCGCCAGATGCCTAAGCAGTTATTTATGCTGTTATTTTACTTACAATTTAGTGGCTTTAACCATGCATTAACTATCTTGTGGAAGATGTTACTTTTACGCCCCGTTTATTATCCCCCAGCCCGGCCCCCCTCAATGCAGAGCTGAAAGGAGTCAGCTTGGGTTTAAATTGATCTAAATCATCATTGTTCTCTCCCAAACCCGATACTCTTTCTCTGTCAGTAACGCAGGTCTCATTATTTCGAAACAGAGAGAAGCTCTTTTAGTAAACAATTGAAAAACCGCTGCTTTATTCCCGTAAACCGTGCCGTTTGCACCATGGCTATACTCAGGGATTCAGGCTTGTTTACTAAAAAAAGTTTAACTTCCTCAGGAGAGCACAATGGCCGTTACTAATGTCGCTGAACTCAATGCACTGGTTGAACGTGTAAAAAAAGCCCAGCAAGAATTCGCCAATTTTTCTCAACAACAGGTCGATGCCATCTTCCGCGCAGCCGCACTGGCCGCCGCGGATGCCCGAATTCCACTCGCTAAAATGGCGGTGGCGGAATCGGGCATGGGCATTGTTGAAGACAAAGTCATTAAAAATCACTTCGCTTCTGAATACATCTACAACGCCTATAAGGATGAGAAAACCTGCGGCGTACTGGACACCGATGATACGTTTGGCACCATCACAATCGCTGAACCCATCGGCCTGATTTGCGGTATCGTCCCCACCACTAACCCTACCTCCACCGCGATTTTCAAGGCACTTATCAGCCTTAAAACCCGCAACGGGATTATCTTCTCCCCCCATCCTCGAGCCAAAGATGCGACGAATAAAGCGGCGGATATTGTCCTGCAGGCAGCGATTGCCGCTGGCGCGCCCAAAGACATTATAGGCTGGATTGATGCACCTTCAGTGGAACTGTCCAATCAGTTGATGCACCACCCTGATATTAACCTGATTCTGGCGACGGGTGGTCCCGGCATGGTTAAAGCGGCCTACAGCTCAGGTAAGCCGGCGATTGGCGTGGGGGCCGGTAACACGCCCGTTGTCATCGATGAAACAGCTGATGTTAAACGCGCCGTTGCCTCCATCCTGATGTCAAAAACGTTTGATAACGGTGTGATCTGTGCCTCTGAACAGTCGGTTATCGTGGTGGATGCCGTCTACGACGCCGTGCGCGAGCGCTTCGCCAGCCATGGTGGCTATCTGCTTCAGGGACAGGAACTGAGTGCGGTACAAAATATCATTCTAAAAAACGGTGGGCTTAACGCCGCCATTGTGGGCCAGCCTGCGGTGAAGATTGCGGAGATGGCCGGCATCAGCGTACCTGGTGAAACCAAAATCCTGATTGGCGAAGTTGAACGGGTCGATGAATCAGAGCCTTTCGCTCATGAAAAACTGTCGCCGACACTGGCGATGTACCGTGCTAAAGATTATCAGGATGCCGTCAGCAAAGCGGAGAAACTGGTGGCGATGGGTGGTATTGGTCATACGTCATGCCTGTATACCGACCAGGACAATCAGACAGCGCGCGTGCACTATTTTGGCGACAAGATGAAAACAGCCCGCATTCTGATCAACACGCCAGCTTCTCAGGGCGGTATTGGTGATTTATATAACTTCAAACTCGCCCCTTCTCTGACACTGGGTTGTGGTTCCTGGGGCGGTAACTCCATTTCTGAAAACGTGGGGCCCAAACATCTCATCAACAAGAAAACCGTCGCTAAGCGAGCTGAAAATATGTTGTGGCATAAACTTCCGAAGTCCATTTACTTCCGTCGCGGCTCTTTACCAATTGCGCTTGAAGAGATCGCCACTGACGGTGCCAAACGCGCGTTTGTGGTGACTGACCGCTTCCTGTTTAACAACGGTTATGCCGATCAGGTCACCCGCGTTTTAAAATCTCACGGCATCGAAACCGAAGTTTTCTTTGAGGTTGAAGCGGATCCCACCTTAAGCATCGTGCGTAAAGGTGCAGAACAGATGAACAGCTTTAAGCCAGACGTGATCATCGCCCTGGGCGGCGGTTCGCCGATGGATGCAGCCAAAATCATGTGGGTCATGTATGAGCATCCAGAAACCCATTTTGAAGAGCTGGCACTGCGGTTTATGGATATTCGCAAACGTATCTATAAGTTCCCTAAAATGGGCGTGAAAGCGCGCATGGTGGCCATTACGACGACCTCAGGCACAGGTTCAGAAGTGACGCCTTTTGCCGTGGTAACGGATGACTCGACCGGACAGAAATACCCGCTGGCCGATTATGCGCTGACGCCGGATATGGCTATCGTTGATGCCAACCTGGTCATGGATATGCCACGTTCACTTTGTGCCTTCGGCGGTCTGGATGCGGTGACGCACGCGCTGGAAGCCTATGTGTCCGTTCTGGCCAATGAATACTCCGATGGTCAGGCCCTGCAGGCGCTTAAGCTGCTTAAAGAGAACTTACCGGCGAGTTATGCAGAAGGTGCAAAAAATCCGGTTGCCCGTGAACGTGTACATAATGCCGCCACCATCGCCGGTATCGCCTTTGCTAACGCCTTCCTCGGGGTTTGTCACTCAATGGCGCATAAGCTTGGCTCTGAGTTCCATATTCCTCATGGACTGGCTAACTCGCTGCTGATTTCCAACGTTATTCGCTATAACGCCAATGACAACCCTACTAAGCAAACCGCATTCAGCCAGTACGATCGTCCCCAGGCGCGTCGTCGTTATGCTGAAATTGCGGATCATCTTGGTCTCACCGCGCCGGGCGACCGCACTGCCCAGAAAATTGAGAAGCTGCTGGTATGGCTGGATGAAATCAAAACGGAACTGGGTATTCCGGCCTCAATTCGTGAAGCCGGTGTGCAGGAGGCTGACTTCCTGGCGAAAGTCGATAAACTGGCGGATGATGCCTTTGATGACCAGTGTACTGGCGCGAATCCACGTTATCCGCTGATTGCCGAACTCAAACAGCTGATGCTGGACAGCTACTACGGACGCAAATTTGTCGAGCCGTTCGCCAGTGCCGCCGAGGCTGCCCAGGCTCAGCCTGTCAGTGACAGCAAAGCGGCGAAGAAAGCTAAAAAAGCCTAATCCGCTCCGCGCCCGATGAACGGGCTGCCGAAACCCCTTGTCTGGCCCGTGCCTCAAGGGGTTTTTTATGGGGGGTTTATCGCTTTGATAAACACTGCTGCCTGGTGCATCAGCGTAGTGAAGAGAATATCGACCTGAGCCGGACGGGAAAAGGGATAAAGTCCGTGATCACATCGCCTTGCGCCCTTAACGAGCGCCATGGAAAAGCAGCCCGGCGCTCATTGAGGGCTATTTATTCCCCCACGGGGGTTTGCGCCCCATGGATGGCCTGCAAACAACCCTGCTCTATCGCCTTTTTATAATGCTTACGACATACGGAGATATAACGTTCGTTGCCGCCGATGACGACCTGCTCCCCCTCTCTGAAAGGTTTACCGTCACTGTCCAGACGCAGCACCATGCCCGCTTTACGTCCACAATGACAGACCGTTTTCAGCTCTACCAGCTTATCCGCCCATGCCAGAAGATACTGGCTACCGGTGAAGAGTTCACCAAGAAAATCGGTACGCAGCCCGTAGCAGAGTACGGGAATATCCAGATTATCTACCACGTCAGACAAGGCCTTAACCTGCTCACGCGTCAGAAACTGGCTTTCGTCCACCAGTACACAGTGAACGGGTTGTCGCGCATGTTCCTGGGCAATTTCCACATCAAGCTGGCTGGCTGCATTATAAAGCACCGCAGGAGAAGATAATCCAATACGCGAGCTCACCTTGCCTGCGCCGAAGCGATTGTCGATCTCAGCGGTATAGACGAGCGTGCGCATCCCGCGTTCCTGATAATTGTAGGATGACTGCAATAATGCGGTTGATTTACCGGCGTTCATTGCCGAATAGTAGAAATAGAGTTGAGCCATTTGCGCCGATTCTCGGATACGATGAAAAAACAGGGCCGATTTTACCATATCTACAGGTTGCTGCTGGGGGGATTTTCACCTTATGCTGTTCAGATTAGCATCACTCATTGATGATGCAGCGGTTAATATGATGCGGCATTGGGTCTTTAGGTCAGGATAAATATTAAAGCACATGTGTGATTAAACATTATTTTTATACCGATAATGTATCAGCGCATTTTCAGCTAAGATCTTAATCTTTTCATTGATTCAACCCACCTGACATCACACGTCATCGGGGTGAATTAATAATTTATTAAATTCCTCGCTTACTCTTTTTAAGCTAAAAATTAATTTAATGTTGAACTTATTTTTCTCCACCACTACTATTAGCGGGCAGAACAACTCTCCTATTAATTATTCAGAGATCAGGACAATGAGCGAAGCACTTAAAAATCTTAATAATATCCGCACGCTGCGTGCCCAGGCCAGAGAGTGTTCTTTGGAAACGCTGGAAGAAATGCTGGAAAAACTGGACGTCGTGGTAAATGAACGTCGCGACGAAGAGTCAAACTCTAAAGCTGAAAACGAAGAGCGTGCGCGTAAACTTGAGCAATATCGCGAGATGCTGTTAGCGGATGGTATCGATCCCAACGAATTATTCAATACCCTGTCAGAATCAAAAACGGCTGGCAAAGCCAAACGTGCTGCCCGCCCGGCTAAATATCAGTTTGTAGATGAAAATGGCGAGACCAAAACCTGGACGGGTCAGGGCCGTACGCCAGCAGCAATCAAGAAAGCCATGGAAGAACAAGGTAAGCAGTTAGACGACTTCCTGCTGTAATGCTTAGCCTGTTTCGCTTATTGTTAGCTTTACTTTAGCTTTACGATTATCCGCACCAGAAAAAAAAGGAAGCGATCGCTTCCTTTTTTTTATTTTCAGATTGAATAGAAATTTCGATACCAGTCTACAAAGCGCCTTACGCCTTCATCAACACCGGTTTGGGGTTTAAATCCAATGGTATTAAATAATGCGGTTGTGTCCGCGCTGGTTGCCAGCACGTCCCCCGGTTGCATGGGCATCAGATTTTTATTTGCCTTCACACCCAGCGCTTTCTCAATCGCTTCAATATAGTGAATCAGACTCACCGGCTGGCTATTGCCAAGGTTATATATGCGATAAGGGGCAGAGCTTGACGCGGCAGAACCCGTTTCCACGGTCCAGTCTGCGTCCGCCTGCGGGATAACATCCTGCAAGCGAATAACCGCCTCTGCAACATCATCGATATAAGTAAAGTCGCGCTTCATTTGCCCCTGGTTATAAACATCTATCGCCTCGCCTGCAAGCATTGCGCGGGTGAATTTAAACAACGCCATGTCCGGACGTCCCCACGGGCCATAGACCGTGAAAAAACGTAAGCCAGTGGTAGGCAATTGATAGAGATGTGAATAGGTATGCGACATCAGCTCATTGGCTTTTTTCGTCGCGGCATACAATGACACGGGATGATCGACGCTGTCTTCTGTTGAAAATGGCATCTTGTTATTCAGGCCATAAACCGAACTGGATGAAGCATAAAGCAGATGCTCGATTTTATGGTGGCGGCAGCCTTCAAGAATATTCAGGTGCCCAATGACGTTTGCATCGGCATACGCATGGGGGTTTTCGAGTGAGTAACGCACCCCTGCCTGAGCGGCCAGATGAATAACGCGCTGAAAATTGTGCTGTTCAAAAAGTGTGGCAATAGCCTGACGATCGGCCAAATTGGCTTTAATAAAGGTAAAGGATGGATTGTCACCGATGATATCAAGGCGAGCTTGTTTAAGGTTTACATCATAGTAGTCATTCAGGTTGTCAAGGCCGACAACCTGGTGACCGGCGGCCAGCAGGCGTTGACTGACATGAAAGCCAATAAAGCCTGCTGCGCCGGTTACCAGAAAATTCATAAATCCCTCGTTAATCACACAGCCTGGATAGATGCTCCGCGGCCGATTGCATAATAAACGAAGCCGCGTTTGCTGATACGCTCTGGATCATACAGGTTACGTCCATCAAAAATCACGGGTTCTTTCAGTGCGCTCTTAATCACGTCAAAGTCAGGTGCACGGAAATTTTGCCATTCCGTACAAATCACCAGGCCGTCTGCACCGTGCAGCGCCGCTTCTTTGGTTCCCATCAGCTTCAGATCGTCGCGATGACCATAGATGCGCTGCGCTTCGTCCATGGCTTCCGGATCGAACGCCTGAACAGAGGCACCCGCTTCCCATAACGTTTCCATCAACACGCGACTGGATGCTTCGCGCATATCATCTGTGTTGGGCTTGAACGACAGGCCCCACAGCGCAAACGTTTTACCTTTCAGATCGTCACCGAAGTGGCGTTTAATGAAGGTGGGCAGCTTTGTCTTTTGGCTGTCGTTGACGTCTTCCACCGCCTTCAACAGGCGCGGTGTATAACCAATAGACTCCGCTGTGCGGATCAGCGCCTGAACGTCTTTCGGGAAGCAGGAACCGCCATAGCCGCAGCCTGGGTAGATAAAGTGATAGCCGATACGTGAGTCAGAACCAATCCCCTGGCGCACTTTTTCGATATCCGCACCTAAACGTTCTGCGAGATTGGAAATTTCGTTCATAAAGCTGATTTTCGTCGCCAGCATGCAGTTAGCGGCGTACTTCGTCAGTTCTGCACTGCGAATATCCATCAAAATCATACGATCGTGGTTACGGTTGAATGGCTCATACAGCTCACGCAACAGTTCCACCACGTCATCATTGTCGGTGCCGACAACGATACGCTCAGGGCGCATACAGTCGTTAACGGCCGCGCCTTCTTTCAGGAACTCTGGGTTGGATACCACATCAAAGCTGATGTTGGCATCGCGCGCCTGCAGCGTTTCTGTCATGACAGCACGGACTCTGTCAGCCGTTCCGACCGGTACCGTTGACTTATCAATCACGACTTTGTGATCGGTCATGTGCTGAGCAATGGTACGCGCTACGGCAGTAACATATTTCAGATCGGCCGAGCCGTCCTCATCAGGCGGCGTGCCGACGGCGATAAACTGCATTACACCGTGATTCACGCCCTGAGCAGCATCAGTGCTGAACTTCAGGCGACCCGATTCGTAATTCGACATAACCAGCGGCGTCAGACCCGGCTCAAAAATTGGGATCTTGCCTTTTTTAAGGTTCTCGACCTTGTTTTCATCCACATCAATGCAGAGAACGTCATGTCCGACTTCGGCCAACACCGCAGCCTGAACCAGACCGACATAGCCGATACCAAATACAGTGACTTTCATTGAGCTATCCTGTGTTTAAAATTACTTTTTATCGCTAACAGTATTGTTGAGCCATTCAGTGAACTCTTTACCCAATACCGGATGGCGGACACCATATTCAACGAAAGCCTGCATATAACCCAGTTTGTTACCACAGTCGTGGCTTACCCCTTTCAGGTGATAGGCTTCGACGGTTTCTTTATCCATCAGCATGGCGATGGAGTCGGTGAGCTGAACTTCGCCACCGGCACCTGGAGGCGTTTTCGCCAGCAGTGGCCAGATATCCGCAGACAGAACGTAACGACCGACAACCGCAAGGTTGGATGGCGCTTCAGACGCTTTAGGTTTCTCAACAACCCCGACCATAGGCGCGCTGTCACCAGGATTCAGTTCTGCACCCTGACAATCGACAACACCGTATGCCGTCACATCGCTGACGGGCTCAACCATGATCTGACTACGGCCAGACTCTTCGTAACGGCTCAGCATTTCTGCCAGGTTATCTTTGGTTGGGTTAGATTCGTATTCGTCGATGATCACGTCAGGCAGGATGACCGCAACAGGTTCATCGCCGACCAGAGGATGTGCACACATGACCGCATGGCCCAGACCTTTCGCGATGCCCTGACGGACCTGCATGATGGTCACGTGCGGAGGACAGATGGACTGAATTTCGTCCAGCAGCTGGCGCTTGACGCGTTTTTCCAGCATAGACTCCAGTTCAAAACTGGTATCAAAATGGTTCTCAATGGCGTTTTTAGAGGAGTGAGTAACCAGCACAATCTCATTAATACCCGCAGCAATACACTCGTTAACGACATACTGAATTAACGGCTTATCAACCAGCGGCAACATTTCTTTTGGAATCGCTTTGGTAGCAGGCAACATACGTGTACCCAAACCCGCTACTGGAATTACCGCTTTTTTTACTTTGGTCTTATAGGCAGACATCAAAATACCTCTCTTATAGGCCGTTCAAGTTTTAATGCTTGATATGTCGGTTTAAATTCGGAAATGAGTATATCAGTTAGTCGTGAACGGATTTATCCTGGAAGACCGCTATCCGTAGAATTTAAGACTATTACCCAAGTGTAAAGCTAACTTCTGGCCCTGTCTCCCATCAGATAATAAACTATCCATTCGGGTTTACTGGTCAGACGATAACATCAGTCGTATTCGGCCTCCGGCCCCCCAAATATGGCATTGCCAGTCATCAGCGCGCTGGCTTATTTGGTTAGTATGTGTACTGCCCATAGTGCCAAGTGGCACACCGTTACTGAGTTGTATTTGATGGGCCTGAACGTGCAGCGTTGCATTTAATCCGGCTGAAACCAGTACCAGATTTTTTAATCCGCGGTGATAGTAGCCCACCAGCAACGGGAACTGACCGGTCAGATTTGCCTGGCGCAGCAGCAAATTAACCTGTCTGAGCAGACTGCTCAGCTCAGGTAAGCGTTGTTTTTGGCCAGATAACTGTTCCTGAAGGAGTCCGTTAAATAAGGCGCGCAAAAGCAAGGCGGCCAGTACGCCGTTGTCGCCAGCGCGAGTAACGTCAAGACAATAAAAGGCGAGATCTTTGTCTGAAAGCGCCGCAATATCCAGCACCAGACCTGGCTGCTCGGCCATCATCAGTTGCCGATAGTTGATCCGACAGTTAGCAATGCGTTGTTGTACGGGTGGCTGAAGTTCTTTAAGGAGTTTTGCCGCCGCAGAGGGATCGCGAACCAGAGCGTCCCAGTCCTGAAACAGCTGCTCGTCTTCCTCCACCTTTGAGGTAAACATGGAGGGATAGAGGCATTCGTAAACCGCTTCACGAAAACGTTCAAAGTTTTTTAGCGGCTTAAGCAGCACATCCTGTACGCCAAGACGCAAAACCTGAGCAATATCGGACATATTTTCTGTGGCGGAAATAATCAAAATCGGGACGCTGTTACCCCGGCTGCGCACGTGTTCAACGAATTCGATACCGCTCATGCGCGGCATCTCAAGATCACAAATCACCAGCTCCACAGCATGCTGCTTCAGTTGCTCAATAGCCTCGAGGCCATCTTCTGCCTCAACTGTGACAGCCCCCATTGATGACAGAAATTGGTTTAAAAGCGAACGGAAAACGGCCTCATCTTCGACAATGAGTATCTTTTTGCCGATCAGTGGTTTTTCCATTCCATCCCCCTGCGTACCCGATAATTCAATAGTGGTTCATAAAACGCAGTTGCGCCTTTCAGAATAGACCGAAGTAACATCTGTGCGTGAACAACCAGATTATCTTCTACGGACCAGCGGTAATAATTCATCCATTTGTTTCTCAACGGCAACCTTCCCAGCCGCAATAGCTTCTTCTGCACGATGAAAATCCAACGTGGATATTTGTGGACAAAACGGCTGGATGAGCACATCGGGCGGATCGCCTGCCATCCTGTTTCGCTTCAGGCGATTTTCCAGGACCTGAATGGATGTTGCCATGATCTCCATCGCGCCCGGCACTTGTGATGCCCGTCGCTGGGTAAAACTGACCAGCCTCTGGCGCAGCTTTCCGCGCCAGTCAAGATTCAGTGCGACAGCCGCGGCATGTTCTTCAGAACTCTGCGGCGTCAGCACCATTGAATCAGGCTGCATCAGGTGCGCATCGTGTTGAAGATCGACGGCAATAACCACATCAGCGCCCAGTGCGCGCGTTAGCGAAACCGGCACCGGATTCACCACGGCACCGTCTACCAGCCAATATCCATTGTAGCCGACCGGTGGTAATAAACCTGGCATACTGCAGGAAGCGCGAACCGCCTGATGCAATTCTCCCTCAGTGAGCCATAATTCACGCCCGGTGCTCAGGTTGGTCGCCACTACGCCAAAGGGCTTATGGCATGACTCAAGCGCATCATTCGTGATGAGCTGGCGGACATGGTTAAATACGCGTTCACCGCGCAGGAGTCCGCCGCGCTGCCAGGAGAGATCCATCAGGCGGATCACATCCCAGTAGCTAAAAGCGCTGACCCATTTTTTCATGTGGGGCAACCGGTGATTGACATAAGCCGCACCGACCAGGGCACCGATTGAACACCCGGCGACTACGTCAATTTCAATGCCTGCGCTTTCCAACGCTTCGATGACGCCGATATGCGCCCATCCTTTGGCGGCACCGGAACCCAGAGCCAATCCAATCTTTTGCTTTCTCATCTTGCTCGGTTCCTGGCGTCAATACGTAGCGTCATAAGCATGGGTCAGATAAAGTAAACGATATCATCAACAACGACTGTGATTAACAGGAGAAAGTGTGTCCGAATCTTGCCCTTGCTGTAGCGGCAAGCAGTATAGCCTATGTTGTCAGCCCTTTGTTAAAGGAGCAGAAATTCCCTTATCAGCTGAACAACTTATGCGCTCTCGCTACTGCGCTTATGTCAAACATGACGTCAACTACCTGGTGTCTACCTGGCATCCTACCCGGCGCGATCCGGCACTTGCGGGACTGTTGTCTGAAAGTTTTGCTGGTACTGAATGGCTGAGCCTGAACATCACGCAGCGTGAACCGGGGCGTGATGATGACGAATCGTTTGTGACTTTTTTCGCCCGTTATCGTGAAAACGGCGCCGATCGGGCAATGTACGAACGTTCACGCTTTCTTCGCGAGGATCAACGCTGGTACTATGTAGACGGAGTGACGCCCGCTATTAGGCGTAACGATCGCTGTCCTTGTGGCGCCGATAAAAAATATAAAAAATGTTGCGGCTAAGGCAGTTGCCTGCGTAACGGTTTTACCCTTAATGCTTTGACAGGACTCTGATTGAGATGCAAGCGCAAACCATGCAAAGAAAAGTTTTACGAACCATTTGTCCCGATGCAAAAGGTCTGATCGCCAAAATCACCAATATTTGTTACAAGCACGAACTGAATATCGTGCAAAACAATGAATTTGTTGACCATCGCACCGGGCGCTTTTTTATGCGCACAGAGCTGGAGGGGATTTTTAACGACACCACCCTGCTGGCCGATCTCGATAGTGCCCTTCCGCAAGGTTCCGTGCGTGAACTGCATAGCGCAGGCCGTCGCCGTGTTGTTATTCTCATTACCAAAGAAGCACACTGCCTTGGCGACCTGCTGATGAAGAGTGCGTTTGGCGGCCTCGATATGGAAATCGCCGCCGTTATCGGTAATCACGACACGTTGCGTTCGCTGGTAGAGCGTTTCGATATTCCGTTTGTTCTGGTCAGCCACGAAGGCTTGTCGCGCGAAGAGCATGACAACCGCATGGCGGACGAGATTGATCGTTATCAGCCCGATTATGTGGTGCTTGCCAAATACATGCGCGTGCTGACGCCGGGCTTTGTGCAGCGCTACCCAAATCAGATTATTAACATTCACCACTCTTTCCTGCCGGCCTTTATCGGCGCACGGCCTTACCATCAGGCTTACGAACGTGGTGTGAAAATCATTGGTGCAACGGCACACTACGTTAACGATAACCTTGATGAAGGTCCGATCATCATGCAGGACGTGATTAATGTCGATCACAGTTACACCGCAGAAGAGATGATGCGGGCCGGACGCGACGTCGAAAAAAACGTGCTGAGCCGCGCGCTGGATAAAGTATTGGGCCAGCGTGTTTTTGTTTATGGTAACCGCACGATTATTCTTTAAGCGTAAACGGCGCTGGATTGGCTGACATTCCAGCGCTACGGGCAAAAAGTGGGCAAACGATTCACCTTTTGCCAGTCGTCGCTTTACAGCCATGGCGCATTTGGTATGATGCGCCCCGCTTCAGAGCACAACAATTCAGTCCCTGGTGGGATTCCCGAGCGGCCAAAGGGAGCAGACTGTAAATCTGCCGTCACAGACTTCGAAGGTTCGAATCCTTCTCCCACCACCATCTGAACCTGCTGCCTGAACACACATATCATCCCCGGTGGGATTCCCGAGCGGCCAAAGGGAGCAGACTGTAAATCTGCCGTCACAGACTTCGAAGGTTCGAATCCTTCTCCCACCACCATCTCGTATATTGCACGCCCTCCCAAATAAAGACATTTATTACCATCTTCTTCGGGGAGAGGGATGAGAACCTTCGACTAAGGTTCGAGTCGAGCATCGCGAGACAACGCGCGTCAGCGCGGCCCGCAGGGTGAGGCGCAACGCGCCGAATAATCCTTCTCCCACCACCATCACGAAAATTCTGCCTTTCTGCCCAAAAAAACCAAACCATCATAGTTATCTGGGGAGAGGGATGAGAACCTTCGACTAAGGTTCGAGTCGAGCATCGCGAGACAACGCGCGTCAGCGCGGCCCGCAGGGTGAGGCGCAACGCGCCGAATAATCCTTCTCCCACCACCATCTTAAATATTCTCCTGATCTGCCCAAGATAATCTCAATCACCATATTCTTCGGGGAGAGGGATGAGAACCTTCGACTAAGGTTCGGGTCGAGCATCGCGAGACAACGCGCGTCAGCGCGGCCCGCAGGGTGAGGCGCAACGCGCCGAATAATCCTTCTCCCACCACCATCTCGTATATTGCACTCCCTCCCAAATAAAGACATGTATTACCATCTTCTTCGGGGAGAGGGATGAGAACCTTCGACTAAGGTTCGGGTCGAGCATCGCGAGACAACGCGCATCAGCGCGGCCCGCAGGGTGAAATCATCCTCTTGAACCCGCTTCCCGCTTTCTGACTGAGCCTGTCCACCACTCGCTGAAATTGCCCTGCTCTGCCATGACTTTTCCTGTAAAAATCGCTACCATCCTGCCTATCATTCGCTGAAGGTCATCTCATGAAATTTATTTCATTCAACATTAACGGCTTGCGGGCTCGCCCTCACCAACTTGAAGCGCTGGTAGAAAAACATCAGCCGGACGTCATCGGACTGCAGGAGACCAAAGTTCATGACGATATGTTCCCCTTAGAAGACGTGGCTAAGCTGGGCTACAACGTGTTTTACCATGGTCAAAAAGGGCACTACGGTGTGGCGCTGCTGACAAAAGTCCAGCCGGTATCCGTGCGACGCGGCTTCCCGGGCGATGACGACGATGCTCAGCGTCGGTTGATCATGGCGGAGATCCCCAGCCCGATTGGCGATATTACGGTAATTAACGGCTATTTCCCCCAGGGCGAGAGCCGTGACCATCCGACAAAATTTCCGGCGAAAGAGAAGTTTTATCGCGATTTGCAAAGCTACCTGAGCGACAGCCTGGCGGCCGATAAGCCGGTGCTGATCATGGGTGATATGAATATCAGCAGCACTGATCTCGATATCGGTATTGGAGAAGACAGTCGCAAGCGCTGGTTGCGTACCGGTAAATGCTCTTTCCTGCCGGAAGAACGTGAATGGATGGATCGCCTGCTCAGCTGGGGCCTTGTTGATACCTGGCGGGCACAAAACCCTGAGATTAACGATCGCTTTTCGTGGTTCGACTACCGTTCAAAAGGCTTTGATGACAATCGCGGTCTGCGTATCGATTTGCTGCTGGCCAGCACCGGGCTGGCCTCACACTGTATTGAAACAGGCATCGATTACGAGATTCGCGGTATGGAAAAACCGTCCGATCATGCGCCGGTCTGGTCAACCTTCCACTTCTGACAGGATCCTGACGCGTGGTGAAATGCCACGCGTCCTTATTTCACTATTTTCCAAATCAGATTATTGGTTCCCAACGACTTCTCATCGCGCGCGCACTGTAGCAGGACACCTTCCGATTTCACCACAGCGCCTTCTGTGTAATTTCGGTTTTCAAAAATACAGCACTGCAGACAGTTTTGCTGACGGTTTTGCCCCTGCGTCCAGACTTCCGGTGGCATATCCACGATCACATCGGTATTGGTGCCACCTGCCGCGCCCTGCTGATGATAGTTAGCATGCGCGGGGCTACAGGCAGCCATTGCAACCAGAATTAGCCAGGCTGATTTACTCATTATTCAGTTTCCTTCGTTTTACGCCCTGCTTTACGCGGTGGACGTTTTTGGCCGGTGGACGGTAAACCACGAAACGCCTGTCCCGAGGGCTGCTGTCGCGCCTGCTGAATAAGCCCGCTCAGCGTCTGCACCAGGGGTTGCATAAATTCATCATAGCGACAGGCCTTTTCACTGATACGCGTCAGGGTTGATTCCCATTGCGCCGTCATGTCCGGCCTGGCGGCGAGATCCGGTAGCGAGTGGATCAGCGCTTTGCCTGCATCAGTAGAATGAATATAGCGCCCTTTCTTATGCAAAAACGAACGACGGAACAGTAATTCAATAATGCCTGCGCGCGTGGCTTCCGTTCCTAAACCATCGGTCGCACGCAGCACTTTCTTTAATTCTTTATCCTGCACAAAGCGCGCAATGCCGGTCATGGCCGAAAGCAAGGTCGCGTCGGTAAAGTGGCGTGGCGGTTGTGTCTGTTTCGCCAGCACCTCACCCCGCTCGCACAGCAGCTCATCGTCTTTCGCTACAACAGGCAGCGGCATGCCATCGTTTTCTTCATCGCGCTCTTTGCCACCCAACAGCGCACGCCAGCCCGCCTCCGCCAGAAAGCGCGCTTTAGCCACGAATTTACCGCCCGCGATATCCAGATCGATGGTGCATTTGCGGAACACGGCATCCGGACAAAACTGCATCAAATACTGACGCGCAACCAGTCCATAAATCTGCTGTTCGTTTTCATTAAGTTTCACTGCGCTGGCGCGCGCGGTAGGAATAATGGCGTGGTGCGCATCCACTTTTTTGTCATCCCAACAGCGATTTTTTCGATCTGCATCAAAGTCTGCTGGTGGAGTAAGATCGGGTTGATGGGACTGGATCGCATTGAGCACCGCATGACGGCCGGCAAAATGCTCATCGGGTAAGTAGCGGCTATCAGAACGTGGATAGGTGATCAGCTTGTGGGTTTCATATAACCGCTGGCAGATGTCCAGCACCGCCTGTGCACTCAAACCAAAGCGCTTTGCCGCCTCGATTTGCAGGCTGGAGAGTGAAAACGGCAACGGCGCAATGTCGTTTTCTCGCTTGTCACTGTAGGCGGTAACGATAGCGGGCTGACCGCTGATGCGCGCCACCACATGTTCCGCCAGTGAGCGTTTCAGCAGGCGACCTTCTTCATCCTGCCAGGGTTCACAGGCTTCACTGGGGATCCAGTTCGCGGTAAACCGGCTCTCATCCGGCGTGACGATGTGCGCTTTCACTTCAAAGTAATCCTTCGGGACGAAATTCGCGATCTCTTCATCCCGTCGCACCACCAGCCCCAACACCGGCGTTTGTACGCGTCCAACGGACAACACGCCATCATAGCCCGCATTCCGGCCCAGCAGCGTCCAGGCGCGGGTCATATTAATACCGTAAAGCCAGTCGGCACGTGCTCGCGCCAGCGCGGACACGCAGAGGGGAATAAATTCGCGATTCTCGCGCAGCCGGTTGATAGCCCGCTCCACAGCCTGTGGGTTGAGATCGTTAATCAGACAGCGCTGCACTTTACTGCGTTTCTCAGCGGGAAGCTGAAGGTAATCCAGCACTTCATCCACAAGCAGCTGGCCTTCCCTGTCCGGGTCGCCGGCGTGCACCACTTCATCGGCCTGGGCCAGTAAGCCTTCCACCACTTTGAGTTGTTTTGCCACCGAAGGACGCGGCTGCAAACGCCATTTTTCAGGAATAATCGGCAGATCGACCAGCGACCAGCGCGCATAGCGGCTGTCGTACACATCAGGCTGCGCCTGCTCCAGTAAATGCCCCACGCACCAGGTGACAATCTGGTCATTGCCGCAGGCGATAAAGCCCTCACCACGCCGGTGCGGTTTAGGCAGTACATCGGCAATGGCCCGTCCAAGGCTGGGTTTCTCTGCAATAAACAAACGCATTAAATCGGGTAATCCTTAACGTCAGCAAACAACAATGATGACAACGCACTACCGGTCAACAAACAGTCGGCAACATGATGCCTGCGCCTCAGTCCAAAGAACGGTTACATCATGCGCACAGGCTGGAAGAGAGTATGCGCTGCCAGATGAAGCAGCGCTATGGTAGCCTGGCGGCGCGCGGCTGATAAGCGCGCCGGGTTCAATGCTGAACTGTTCGCACAATAACCGCGCAAACCCGCTCAGGGGCGATCAGAAATAGCGCACAAACGGCGCAGTGTCGGGATGTATCACGGTGGTGTTGGATTTCAGCTGGGGCGTGCCTAAATAGAGAAAGCCCACAATCGCGTCCTGCTCACGGCAGCCAAAGGCCTCGCGTACCTGGGGATCGTCAGTCCAGGCCCCACTTCGCCAGATACCATTAAATCCCTGTGCGACCGCGGCCATTTGCATAGCCATCACGGCACAGCTTGCAGATGCAATTTGCTCCCAGCGTGGCACCTTGTGATTCAGTTCACAATGGGCCACAACCGTAATGATCATTGGGGCACGATATGGGGCCTGGCTGGCTTTATTGATGGCCTTGTCATCCAGTTGATTGTCACGTGCCGCTTTTTCCAGAAGCTGGCTTAAGCGATCGCGTCCACTGTTTTCAACTATGATAAAGCGCCACGGTTGTAAGGTGCCGTGATCGGGCGCGCGCATGGCTGCGCGCAGAATGTTATCCAGCGCCTCGCCGCCGGGAGCCGGATCCGCCAGACGGGAAGCCGAACGGCGATTAACCAGTAATTCAAGTGCATCCATGTTTTTCTCCAGTGGGGTAAAAGCATGCGTAATCCTGGCACAGGTGGATTTTTTGTAACAGTCCAGGGTGATTTCCTGCTGACTTTTGTTTCGCCGCTCTTTAGGATGAGGTCGTCAACGGAGACCTGGACCGCTAAGCGGCGATTTCCGGTTATATCAATATGGAGAGTGTGATGCGCACATTGTGGCGAATAATTGCTGGCCTGTTCCGCGGGATCTGGCGAGTGCTGAACTTTATCAGGGAATTAATTCTTAATTTGTTCCTGATTTTTTTAATTGTCGTGTGTGTCGGGATCTGGCTTCAGGTCAGTGGTTCAGGCAGTCATTCTGCTCCCATACAGCAAGGTGCGTTAAAAGTTGACCTGACCGGTGTGCTGGTCGATAAGCCTTCCGTCAGTAATCGCCTGAGCAAAATTGGCCGTCAGCTGTTAGGCACCAGCAGTGACCGACTGCAGGAAAACTCCCTGTTTGACGTGGTCGATGCGATTCGTCAGGCAAAGGATGACAGTAATATCAAAGGCATGGTGCTGGACCTGCGTGACTTTGCCGGTGGCGATCAGCCCTCGCTGCAGTATGTGGGCAAAGCGCTGCGCGAATTCAGGGAAAGCGGTAAGCCGATTTATGCGTTGGGCGACAGCTACAGCCAGGCTCAGTACTACCTTGCAAGCTATGCAACAAAAATCTACCTCTCGCCTCAGGGTACGGTTGACCTGCATGGTTTCGCCACCAACGGGTTGTACTACAAAACGCTGCTTGAAAAGCTGAAAGTCAATTCACACGTCTTCCGTGTTGGAACCTATAAGTCTGCCGTTGAGCCTTTCCTGCGCGACGATATGTCACCTGCAGCGCGCGATGCGGATACCCGTTGGGTTGGCCAACTCTGGCAAAATTACCTGAACACCGTATCGGCTAACCGTCAGATTACGCCTGAGCAGCTGTTCCCTGGTGCAACGGCCATTATCGCCGGCCTGCAGGCTGTTAAAGGTGATACGGGTCAATACGCGCTGGATAACAAACTGGTCGACGTTCTGGGTTCACGGGCCGATGCCGATCAGATGTTAATCAAGACCTTTGGTTTCGATAAGCAGAGTAGCGATTATCGCAGCGTCAGTATTTATGACTACAACGTGAAACCGGACGCCACTCAGCAGAAAGGCAATATTGCCGTGATCATGGCCAGCGGCGCCATCATGGATGGCGATGAAACGCCGGGCAACGTCGGTGGCGATACCACGGCGGCGCAGATTCGTGATGCACGCCTGGATCCGAAAATCAAAGCGATCATTCTTCGGGTCAACAGCCCGGGCGGTAGCGTGACGGCCTCGGAGGCCATCCGTGCCGAACTGGCTGCAGCGAAAGCGGCCGGGAAACCGATAGTGGTGTCAATGGGCGGCATGGCGGCATCCGGTGGATACTGGATTTCAACGCCAGCCAGCTACATCATCGCCAGCCCGAGTACCCTGACAGGCTCTATTGGCATCTTCGGCGTAATTAATACCCTGGAGAACAGTCTGGCCAGTATTGGTGTGCACACGGACGGCGTGGCGACATCGCCACTGGCGGACGTCGCCAGCACTAAGGCGCTGCCCCCCGAGGTTCAACAGCTTATGCAGTTGACCATCGAAAACGGCTATCACAACTTTGTTGGTCTGGTTGCCGCCTCGCGTCACAAAACGCCGGAGCAAATTGACGCCATCGCCCAGGGACATGTGTGGACCGGCAGTGATGCGAAAGCTAATGGCCTGGTCGATGCGCTGGGGGATTTTGATGACGCAGTGAAAAAAGCCGCTGAGCTGGCGAAGGTTTCCCAGCCGCAGCTTGACTGGTACCAGGAAGATCCCGGCTTTATTGATTTGATGCTAAATCAAATGAATGCCTCTGTGCAGGCTGTTCTGCCTGACCCGATCAAAGCCTGGCTGCCTGCGCCGATGTTCGACGTAATGAGTGCGATGCGACGTCAGCCTGGCCTGTTCGACCATCTTAACGATCCACAAAACCGCTATGCCTTCTGCCTGACCTGCGGCGAAGTGCGATAAACCTCTCAGCCCGACCGCTGGTCGGGCTGCTTTTCCCTGCCATTGCCCTTATACTGCGCGTTTTACGGCAAGTCTGAGTACACCTATGCAAAAGAAAAACATTTACGTTGCCTATACGGGCGGTACTATAGGTATGCAACGTTCCGCTCAAGGTTATATTCCGGTTTCAGGTCACCTGCAGCAAGAGCTGGCAAAAATGCCGGAATTCCATCGCCCGGAAATGCCTGACTTTACGATTCACGAATATCAGCCCCTGATCGACTCGTCCGATATGACGCCTCAGGACTGGCAGTCAATTGCCGAAGATATCCGGCGTAATTACGATCGCTACGACGGTTTTGTGATTCTGCATGGTACAGATACCATGGCTTTTACCGCCTCCGCCCTGTCGTTTATGTTGGAGAACCTGGCCAAGCCTGTCATCGTAACCGGCTCGCAAATCCCCCTGGCAGAACTGCGCTCGGACGGTCAGCAAAACCTGCTGAATTCACTCTATGTCGCCGCTAACTATCCGGTTAATGAAGTGACGCTGTTTTTCAATAACACGCTCTATCGCGGTAACCGCACCACAAAAGCGCATGCTGACGGGTTTAATGCCTTTGCCTCACCCAACCTTTCTGCGCTGCTGGAAGCCGGCATCCACATTCGTCGTCTGAACACGCCACCCGCGCCACAGGGGAAAGGTGAACTCATCGTTCATACCATTACGCCACAGCCTATTGGCGTGGTTACCATTTACCCCGGTATTTCCGCCGATGTGGTGCGCAACTTCCTGCGCCAGCCGGTTAAAGCCCTTATTCTGCGCTCTTATGGCGTGGGTAATGCGCCGCAGAACGCTGAGTTTCTCTCTGAACTGCAGCAGGCCAGCGAGCGCGGCATTGTGGTCGTTAACCTGACGCAGTGTATTTCCGGCAAAGTTAACATGGGCGGCTACGCGACGGGCAATGCGCTGGAGCATGCAGGCGTGATCAGCGGTTTTGATCTGACGGTAGAAGCGGCCCTGACCAAACTTCACTATCTGTTAAGTCAGGATCTTTCAAGCGAGCAAATCCGTGCCAAAATGCAGCAAAACCTGCGTGGCGAACTGACAGAAGACTAAAACGGAGCAAACGGGAATGAAACGGGCACTGATCATTATCGATATTCAGAACGACTTCTGCCCCGGCGGCCCAATGGCCGTGAGAGAAGGCGATCACACCGTCGCGGTAGCAAATCGCTATGCCCGTGCCTTTCATGAGAAAGGCGAATGCGTAGTGGCCTTGCAGGACTGGCACCCGGCCAATCATGGCAGCTTTGCTTCTGTCTCGGGCGAGCCGGTTTATACCCTGGGTGAGCTCAACGGTTTGCCTCAAATCTGGTGGCCCGATCATGGTGTTCAGCATTCGGCGGGCGCTGATTTTCATCCTGGTCTCGATCGCAGCCTGTTTGATGCTGTTTTTCACAAGGGCCAGGATCAGGATGTCGACAGCTACAGCGCTTTTTTTGATAACGGCCATCGCCGTAAAACGGAGCTGGACAGCTGGTTACGTGAACGCGGCATCAGCCATCTGGTTATGCTGGGGCTGGCAACCGATTACTGTGTGAAATACAGCGTTCTGGATGCACTGGAACTGGGCTATCAGGTGGACGTGGTCGCCGAAGGCTGCCGCGGGGTGAATTTGAATCCTGAAGACAGCGACATCGCACTGGCCCAGATGGCCGCCCAGGGTGCGGTCATTGTCTGACGTGCTCCGGGCTGGCAGCGTGCCAGCCCGTCATCCACGCTAAACGCTTCTGTCAGCACCCTGACAGAAGCACCTTATCAGACTTAATGCAGGTTGATACGCGTGACGTCTGGTTCGATACCAAACTCTTCTTTCAGCTGCCTTTTCGATTTGGTGACCATCTCACCGTCTTTTCCGATGGTCATATGCTGAGGTGCATCGTTATGACGTGCCTGCCACATCATCACCAGTTGCAGGCTGTTATCACGCTGCTGCTGGGTAAGCGCTACACCGTCCGGCCATTTTCCGGTTTCAACGGCCACAACAAGACGCTCATAAATTTCAGGCGTCAGGGCTTCAAGCATGGCTTCAAGTTGCTGTTTCATGATTATCCTTGGGTCTCCTCACCTTGCTGATCTGTAAAGTTCAGCGAGGCAGAATTGACGCAGTAACGCTCGCCTGTCGGCTGGGGGCCATCCGGGAAAACATGCCCCAGGTGCGCATCACAGCTGCCACAGCGGATTTCGATGCGCTGCATACCATGGGAATTATCTTCCAGATAGCGAATGGCCTCATCGCTTACCGGCTGATAAAAACTCGGCCAGCCACAACCTGAATCGTACTTGGTATCAGACAAAAACAACGGCGCATTGCAGACCAGGCAGTGATAAATCCCTTCCTGCTTGTTATGCAGCAGGGCACCGCTGTAAGGCGGCTCCGTTCCTCGCTGTTGAGTCACATAGCGTTGCATCTCAGTCAGTTGGGCAATTTTTGCTTCGGGTGCGGTTTCTTTAGGCATTTGAGCAATTCCGGGATGTCATTCTGTAAAAATCGACTAGTATTCTAACAAACGATCAACATTAATCGGGTCTTATTTTGTGCTCAACCCTTCAGTCAGTATCTCACTAGGTGGATTTGTGAACTCGATCACCTTTTCTCTGGCATATCCCTATATATTCGGCGAAGGATTCAACAGAGCACGCCGTTTACCGCTGAGCGCAAGCGGTTGCGGCCCCAATAATTCCTGTCTGGTGGATTGACCTGTCGCAACAATTGACACGATTCCGCTTGACGCCTGGTAAGGTTTTTGTAATTTTACAGCCAACCTTTTATTCACTAACAACTAGCTGGTGGAATATATGACTATCAAAGTAGGTATCAACGGTTTTGGCCGTATCGGTCGCATCGTTTTCCGTGCTGCTCAACAGCGCTCTGACATCGAAATCGTTGCTATCAACGACCTGCTGGACGCTGATTACATGGCGTACATGCTGAAGTACGACTCTACTCACGGCCGCTTCGACGGCACCGTTGAAGTACAGGACGGCGCTCTGGTTGTTAACGGTAAGAAAATCCGCGTTACCGCTGAGAGAGATCCGGCTAACCTGAAGTGGGATGAAGTCGGCGTTGACGTTGTTGCTGAAGCAACCGGTATCTTCCTGACCGACGAGACGGCACGTAAGCACATCACTGCGGGTGCTAAGAAAGTCGTTCTGACCGGTCCGTCTAAAGATGACACCCCAATGTTTGTTCGTGGTGCAAACTTCGACAAATACCAGGGCCAGGACATCGTGTCTAACGCCTCTTGTACCACTAACTGCCTGGCACCACTGGCTAAAGTGATCAATGACAAGTTCGGTATCGTGGAAGGTCTGATGACCACCGTTCACGCAACGACTGCAACGCAGAAAACCGTTGATGGCCCGTCTCACAAAGACTGGCGTGGCGGTCGTGGCGCGTCTCAGAACATCATCCCTTCTTCTACCGGTGCGGCCAAAGCCGTAGGTAAAGTGCTGCCAGAACTGAATGGCAAGCTGACAGGTATGGCGTTCCGCGTTCCGACGCCAAACGTTTCTGTTGTTGACCTGACCGTTCGTCTGGAAAAAGCCGCATCTTACAAAGAAATCTGTGCAGCCATCAAAGCAGCAGCAGAAGGCGAAATGAAAGACGTGCTGGGCTACGTTGAAGACGACGTGGTTTCTACCGACTTCAACGGCGAAGTGCTGACTTCAGTATTCGATGCGAAAGCGGGTATCGCGCTGAATGACAACTTCGTTAAACTGGTTTCCTGGTACGATAACGAGACCGGTTATTCAAACAAAGTTCTCGACCTGATTGCGCTGGTTTCTGCTAAATAAGGCAGCCAGACACTAGAGAATAAGGGTGACTTCGGTCACCCTTTTTTTGATCCCTTTCGTAAGGAGTCGGGCATGCAAGACAAACTTTTTTCTCTTCCCGTCATTAAACAGATTACGCCTTACCTGTCACAGCGTCAGGTGGGCGAACTTCCGACTATCGTCGTTAGTCATCCCCGCGTGCGCGCAGCTATCACGTTACAGGGCGCGCATCTCATCGCCTGGCAGCCCAGCGGGGAGAAACCTGTCCTGTGGCTAAGTGACAAAAGCCCCTTCTCACCAGGCAAAGCGATTCGAGGCGGCATTCCCATTTGCTGGCCCTGGTTTGGCCCCGCAGGTGAACCCGCACACGGTTTTGCCCGTAACCAGTCGTGGACGCTGTCCGCCCATGACGAAAACGAAGATGGCGTTATCTTGACGCTGGTGCTGGAAAGTAATCCGCAAACCTTAAAGCTGTGGCCACATGAATTCACGTTAATCGCCCGTTTCCGCCTGGGGCAGCACTGTGAGATCGAACTGGAAGCCTATGGCGACTACACGTCCACCGCCGCCCTGCACAGCTACTTTAACGTGGCGGATATCAACGGCGTAGAGGTGTCGGGTCTGGGTGAGCACTATATCGACAAGGTTAACGACAATCAGCCAGGCACGGGCGACGGCAAACAGCGCTTTACCACCCGGGTTGACCGTATTTTCACCTCGGCCAATGACTGTTCGGTGATTAACGATCAGGCTGGAAAGCGCCAGATTGAAGTCTATCACCACCATCATAGTGACGTTGTCACGTGGAACCCCGGCGTCGAACTCTCCTGCAGTATGACGGACATGCCCAACGAAGGGTATAAAACCATGGTGTGCGTGGAAACGGCGCGAATCAGCAAGCCGTTACGCAGCGCGGGCGAAAAACCGGCCCGGCTGGCCACCACGATCCGTCTGAAAGGGAAAGTGAATTAACGCTTAATTCACACCACGTCCAGGGGAATTTTATGCCGCGGTGGCGGGAAAGCCTTGTCGATCAGGAAACACGCCTCATCACTCAGGGTGATATCCAGTGCCGCGGCATTTTCCCGGACGTGCTGAAGGGAACTGGCTTTAGGAATAGCCATCACGCCGGGAGCGCGGATTACCCACGCCAGAAGCAGCTGTGCAACCGTCACGCCTTTCTGCTGAGCCAAAGCGACCAGCGTGGGCTCAGAGAACAAATGGCTGCGCAGCCGCCCTGCCTGTGCCAACGGACAGTATGCCATGACCGGCACAGCACGCTGCTGACACTGCGGTAACAGGTCGTACTCAATACCGCGAGAGGCGAGATGGTAAAGGACCTGATTCGTCGCACATGCTTCGCCCCCGGGTTCCGCCCAGAGCTCGTCCATGTCTTCGCTGTCAAAATTTGAAACGCCCCAGTGAACAATCTTCCCCTGCTGCTGAAGCCTTTGCATGGCGCGAATCGTCTCTTCCAACGGGACGCTGCCGCGCCAGTGCAGCAGATAGAGATCAATACGGTCGGTTTGCAAACGGCCTAGGCTGGCTTCGCAGGCCGCTATCGCATCATCTTCACCGGCATTCCATGGGTAGACTTTCGATACCAGCAGCGCGCTATCGCGGCGCCCTTTTAATGCCTCGCCGACCACCTCTTCCGCTCTGCCATCGGCATACATTTCTGCCGTATCGATAATTTTCAGGCCTGCATCCAGACCCGCCTGAAGCGCTGTGACTTCCTGCTGACGGCGAGCGCTGTCCTCGCCCATGTACCAGGTTCCGAGGCCAATAGCCGGGATGCCCTGGTGACCCGCAACATCGAGACGTTGTGCCATTTGACTCTCCTGCACTGTTGTAGAGCAGACAAACGATCAGAGGGCAACGCCTGCCCTCTTAGGGTGCAAATCAGAAGCTGTAACTGACACCGGTCCAGATTGTGAACTGCCCACTTTTATCGACCATAGGGCTGTCTTTGATTTCACTGGCAAAACGCGTATAGCGACCGGACAGGTTGGCATTCCACTGCGGCGTAATACTGTAGCTGGCGTTCAGCTCAGCATAGGGCGACCAGCTGTCATCAGGATGGTAGCGGCTGATGCCGGTGCGATCGCTCTCATTGCCGGAAACACCATAGTAGTAGCGGTTTTGGTTCGCGCTGTTCCACATCGCCCCGATGCCCGGTGTCAGGGTAAAGTCACCGAAGTTGAAGCGGTAGAGATAGGTCAGGTCCCAGATGATCCCGTTGCTGTTGTTGAGCAGGTCGCCCAGCAGTGAGGTACGGATAATCCCCCAGTCTGCAGTATGTCGGTAGGTTGCCCCGCCCATCAGCGTCATACGGCGCTTATCCAGCCCTTTCATATCCCCCAGATCGTTATCACCGGGGTCATACTCCTGGGGCGAGCCGAGCAGGGTCAGAGACAGCTGATCCTGCGGGTCTTTCCACAGGTAATAGCCGCCCTGCAGCGTGTTAAACCAGAAGTTTTCTCCTTCATAATTGATGATGGGCACCGGCAAATAGCGGTCCTGCCCACCCCGGTAAGGCGACTGGGCATAAATCACTGATGCGCCAAGCGATAAAGGTGCGGCCTGTACTGAATGCCCCAGAAAATAACAAGGGATAAGCGCGATAAGCGTGTTAAGTTTGAATTGGTTCACAATTTATTCATTCCATAAATATAACAATCACTCATACAGTCTAACGCTTTTTACAGACTGAATTAACCTTATATGAAAATCATCTACCGCATTTATGGCGGAATGTGGCATAACCGGGTTGGAGGCATCACAAATTCGCCATTACCCTGTCAAAAAGGTTTCGCAACAAAATGATTTTGTTATTGATATGTGGCTCACTAATCAAAAATCTATGATGAAATTTTCTGAATGCCTTCTACAGTTAAACTTAATACCCGAGGTTTTGTTGCAAGAGTGTCGTCATAAATGTTGTGCATCCCGATAACAATGATCAGGTTGGCATAAGGGTTGCTGTACTAACAGATAATATCTTCCGGGAGCTGTACGAGCACTGATTATTGCTCCTTTACCTGTGCTAAAAACGAAAGGACGGGCATCGCTATGAATATATTCGATCATTATCGTCAGCGTTATGAAGCTGCCAAGGACGAAGAGTTCACACTGCAGGAATTTCTGACAATCTGTAAACAGGATCGCAGTGCATACGCCAACGCCGCAGAGCGACTGTTAATGGCAATCGGTGAACCCGTGATGGTGGACACCGCTCAGGAGCCACGTCTTTCCAGAATCTTTTCTAACCGGGTAATGGGCCGTTACCCGGCGTTCGAAGAGTTTTACGGTATGGAAGAAGCGATTGAACAGATCGTCTCTTATTTGAAACACGCGGCACAAGGCCTTGAAGAGAAGAAACAAATTCTTTATCTGCTGGGTCCGGTCGGGGGCGGTAAATCCTCACTGGCGGAACGTCTCAAATCTTTGATGCAACGCGTTCCTATCTATGTGTTGAGTGCCGATGGCGAACGGAGCCCGGTTAACGATCATCCACTGTGCCTGTTCAATCCTCAGGAAGACGCCAATATTCTGGAGAAAGAGTACGGCGTGCCGCGCCGCTACCTTGGCACCATTATGTCGCCATGGGCGGCTAAACGCCTCCATGATTTCGGCGGGGATATCACCCGCTTTAAAGTGGTGAAAGTGTGGCCGTCGATTCTGGAGCAGTTAGCTATTGCTAAAACAGAGCCGGGCGACGAAAACAACCAGGATATCTCCGCGCTGGTCGGCAAGGTGGACATTCGTAAACTGGAAAACCATGCGCAGAACGATCCCGATGCTTACGGCTACTCGGGCGCGCTGTGCCGGGCTAACCAGGGCATCATGGAATTTGTGGAGATGTTTAAAGCACCGATTAAAGTGCTACATCCCCTGTTGACCGCCACCCAGGAAGGTAACTACAACGGTACCGAAGGCATTTCCGCCCTGCCGTTTAACGGTATCATTCTGGCCCACTCGAACGAATCTGAGTGGGTGACGTTCCGCAACAACAAAAACAACGAGGCGTTCCTTGACCGTGTGTATATTGTTAAGGTGCCTTACTGCCTGCGCGTGTCCGAAGAGATTAAGATTTATGAGAAGCTGCTGAACCACAGTGAGCTGTCTACCGCGCCTTGCGCACCCGGCACCCTGGAAACGCTGGCGAGATTCTCCATCCTTTCGCGACTTAAAGACCCGGATAACTCCAGTATCTACTCAAAAATGCGTGTGTATGACGGTGAAAGCCTGAAAGATACCGATCCTAAGGCGAAGTCCTGGCAGGAGTATCATGATTACGCCGGCGTCGACGAAGGGATGAACGGGCTGTCAACGCGTTTCGCCTTTAAGATTCTGTCCCGCGTCTTCAACTTCGATCACACTGAAGTGGCAGCCAACCCTGTTCACCTGTTTTATGTGCTGGAGCAGCAAATTGAACGCGAGCAGTTCCCACAGGAGCAGGCGGAAAAATACCTTGAGCACCTTAAAGGTTATTTAATTCCGAAATACGCTGAGTTTATTGGCAAAGAGATTCAGACGGCTTATCTGGAATCCTATTCCGAATATGGTCAGAATATTTTCGATCGCTATGTTACCTATGCCGACTTCTGGATCCAGGATCAGGAATATCGTGACCCTGACACCGGACAGCTTTTTGACCGCGAGTCGCTCAATGCGGAACTGGAGAAAATCGAGAAGCCTGCCGGGATTAGTAATCCTAAAGACTTCCGTAATGAAATTGTCAATTTTGTGCTGCGTGCGCGTGCGCACAATAACGGCCGCAATCCAAACTGGACCAGTTATGAGAAACTGCGTACGGTGATTGAGAAAAAAATGTTCTCGAATACCGAGGAGCTGTTGCCGGTTATTTCGTTTAACACGAAAACCTCTACGGATGAGCAGAAGAAACACGATGATTTTGTCGATCGCATGATGGAAAAAGGCTATACCCGCAAACAGGTTCGCCTGCTGTGTGAATGGTATCTGCGCGTGCGTAAATCGTCCTGATCAGAGTCTGTAAGCAAACCGGTGCGGGATAGCACCGGTCTCTTAAGGTCGGGACAACCCGGCCTGCTTGCAATGTAGTTTGGGGGAACATCATGGCCTATTTTATCGATCGCCGACTAAACGGTAAAAACAAGAGCGCGGTCAACCGCCAGCGCTTCTTGCGTCGTTACAAGTCTCAGATTAAGCAGTCGATCTCCGAGGCCATTAACAAACGCTCGGTCACCGACGTCAGCAGTGGCGAATCCGTTTCTATTCCGATTGATGACATCAACGAACCGATTTTCCATCAGGGACGCGGCGGGCAGCGCCACCGCGTCCATCCCGGTAACGATCACTTTGTGCAAAATGACCGCGTGGAGCGGCCGCAGGGCGGCGGTGGCAGCGGTTCAGGCCAGGGTAACGCCGGTCAGGACGGTGAAGGTCAGGATGAGTTTGTTTTTCAGATTTCTAAAGACGAATATCTGGACCTGCTGTTTGAAGACCTGGCCCTGCCCAACCTGCGTAAAAACCAGCATCGCCAGCTGAATGAGTATAAAACCCACCGCGCCGGTTTTACGTCTAATGGCGTACCGGCCAACATCAGCGTGGTACGCTCGCTACAGAACTCGCTGGCGCGCCGTACGGCGATGACCGCAGGTAAGCGCCGCCAGTTGCATGAGCTTGAGGATGCGCTGACGACGGTTGAAAAATCTGAACCAGCTCAGTTGCTCGAAGAGGAGCGCTTACGCAAAGAAATTGCCGAGCTGCGAGCACGTATCGATCGGGTGCCCTTCATTGATACGTTTGATTTACGCTATAAAAATTTTGAAAAACGCCCTGAGCCGTCCAGCCAGGCCGTGATGTTCTGTCTGATGGACGTTTCGGGTTCAATGGACCAGGCCACCAAGGACATGGCAAAACGTTTTTATATTTTGCTCTATCTGTTCCTGAGTCGAACCTATAAAAATGTCGAGGTGGTCTACATTCGCCACCATACTCAGGCGAAAGAAGTTGATGAGCAGGAGTTTTTCTACTCACAGGAAACCGGCGGCACTATCGTGTCGAGTGCCCTTAAGCTCATGGATGACGTGGTGAAAGAGCGTTACGATCCGGCACAGTGGAATATCTATGCCGCGCAGGCCTCCGATGGCGACAACTGGGCCGACGATTCCCCCCTGTGCCATGAGATTCTGGCAAAGAACATTTTACCGGTCGTCCGTTACTACACCTACATTGAAATCACGCGTCGCGCGCATCAGACACTGTGGCGCGAATATGAACATCTGCAGTCTGTATTTGATAACTTTGCGATCCAGCACATTCGCGAGCCGGAGGATATCTATCCGGTCTTCCGTGAACTGTTTCACAAGCAGGCGATGGAAGCCTGACACATCAAGCCGACGCTCTGTCGGCTTTTTTTTGCGTAATAACCTGTTAAAACATGGCCTTTCTTGCAACAACTCCTCCAACTCCTCTATTAATATCGTTTAACCGGATTAACCAAGGCATTAGCAATTGATATAAATTGCAAAATGACCATGACAACTCATTGATAAAACATTATCTTGCAGAGATAGCATGGATGTTTCTACACATTAGCTGACATTGACTGCCGAATCTCAGGAGACCGCGTTTGAACCACACTATTGTTTATAGTCTTTTTATTATTGGCTCCGTGCTGGTTGCGTCGAGTATCTTACTCAGCTCTTTTTCATCCCGTCTTGGCATTCCTATTCTGGTGATATTTCTGGCACTGGGCATGCTGGCCGGCGTGGATGGCATTGGCGGCATCGCCTTCGATAACTATCCCGCCGCTTACCTTATCTCTAACCTTGCTCTGGCGATTATCCTGCTGGACGGTGGGATGCGTACCAAAGCCAGCTCCTTCAAGGTGGCGCTGGGGCCGGCCCTGTCACTGGCAACGGTAGGCGTAATGATTACGGCTGGCCTGACCGGCGTGGCCGCGGCCTGGCTCTTCAGGCTGGATATGATGCAGGGCTTTCTGATCGGTGCCATTATTGGCTCTACCGATGCGGCAGCCGTTTTTTCACTGCTTGGGGATAAAGGCCTGAACGAACGCGTCAGCTCAACGCTGGAAATTGAGTCAGGCAGCAACGATCCCATGGCCGTGTTTCTCACTATCACGCTGATTGAAATGATCGAGCAGGGCAAAACCGGTCTTGACTGGATGTTTCTCGTGCATCTCATCCAACAGTTCGGCCTGGGCATCGTACTTGGACTGGGCGGCGGCTGGGCCCTGCAGCAGCTCATAAACCGCATCAACCTGGCACCCGGCCTGTATCCTTTGCTGGCACTCAGCGGCGGGATTCTGGTGTTCGCCCTGACAACGGTGCTGGAAGGCAGCGGCATTCTGGCCGTGTATCTGTGCGGCTTTTTACTGGGTAACAGCCCCATCCGTAACCGATTTGGCATTCTGCAAACCTTTGACGGTATGGCGTGGCTCAGTCAGATAGGGATGTTTATCGTGCTGGGCCTGTTGGTCACACCTTCCGATCTCTGGCATATTGCGGTTCCGGCAATGATCCTCTCCCTGTGGTTGATTTTGGTTGCGCGCCCCCTCTCCGTGTTTATCGGCCTGTTGCCCTTCCGCGGTTTTACAGGCCGCGAACGGATTTTTATCAGCTGGGTAGGCCTGCGGGGCGCGGTTCCGATCATCCTGGCGGTATTCCCGATGATGGCCGGACTTGAAAACGCATCACTCTATTTCAACATCGCCTTCTTTGTCGTGCTGGTCTCCCTGATGCTGCAGGGCACCTCTCTGGGCTATGCGGCAAAAAAAGCCAAAGTGGTGGTACCGCCCACGGCATCGCCTGTCAGCCGAATTGGGTTAGATATCCACCCGGAAAATCCCTGGGAGCAGTTTGTTTACCAGCTCAGTGCCGACAAATGGTGCGTGGGCGCTGCGCTGCGTGATTTACAGATGCCGCGTGAAACCCGCATTGCTGCCCTGTTTCGGGATAATGTGCTGATGCATCCCAACGGGGCGACACGATTAAAAGAAAACGACGTTATCTGCGTGATTGGACGCGAGCGTGACCTGCCTGCGCTAGGAAAAATGTTCAGTCAGTCGCCGCCCGTCGCGCTGGATCAGCGTTTCTTTGGTGACTTTATTCTGGATGCCGACGCGCGCCTGAACGACGTGGCGCAAATTTACGGCCTTGAACTGGACGAACAGACCAATGCTCAACAATCGCTCGGGCAGCTGATGCTTGGCATGCTGGGTGGCACGCCCGTCGTGGGCGATCAGGTTGAATGGAATCAACTGACCTGGACCGTGGCGGAAAAAGAAGATAATCAGATTGTGAAAATTGGTGTGCGCCCAAGTGAAGACAAAGAATAATCTTACTTCGCTGGCGCGTTAAATGGGCTGAATTGCACTACGCTTTTATAACATTCAGTGAAAACGGGAGTTATCCATGGGTCACGTGGTTAAAATTGGTCGCTACGAAATTGTCGATGCAGAATTCAGCAGCGAAAAACCGCTGACAGTGAGTATTCCCTGCCACACCAACCCCGGACTGAGCTATCAGCTCGACGGCTGGGATCACGACACCAGCGTTCCGGCATGGATCGACGATAAAGAGGTCATTTTACATATCGCTCACTACGATAAGCAGCAAGACCGGTGGGTATTAAAAGAACCGGCCTGAGCCTGAGTATTACCGCCAGTCAGTTGATTTGGCGGTAATTCCTAAAAAGTGGCCCTGGCCGCACGGCTTATAGGTTATACTTTTAAAATATTATTTTCCAAATCAGCCATTTAAGCCAATTCTGCGCAATTTTCACCTGGTTTTTTAAGAATTCTTCCGTATTAACTCCGTCAAATATCTCCTGCATACTCTCCTTCAGTGCTGCAATTTTACGTGACTCAAATCACGCTTAGTAACGGTTTATTTGTAGCATCAATGGCTCTAATGACTGTAACAAACTGAAAACATCCCGGTTTCGGGTTTTCAGTCGTTAACCCCTGAACGCGTACTTGATTCTGGTCAGGCCATCTTTTACTTAATTAAGAGAGCAGGTTTTATGGCAAGTACAATGGTAATAAACAATGCGAGTCGCTCATGGAGCGGTCTTCGTAAGAATATTCTGGTAAAGTTTGCACTGAGTTTTTCAGACCTTATTGCGCTGAACCTGGCGCTGTTTCTCTCTGCCGCTACCGTGCAGGGTATTTGGGGAGATTTGGATGCGTTTATTCCGCCGCATCAAATTGAAAACCGTTTTATTGCGCAGTTTATTATGTCGGTATTATGTACCGGCTGGTTTTGGATGCGCCTGCGTCACTACACCTACCGCAAACCCTTTTGGTTCGAACTGAAAGAAATTGTGAAAACACTGGTTGTTTTCTCCCTGCTCGATCTGGCATTAATCGCGTTTTCTAAATGGGACTTCTCCCGCATGGTGTGGGTGTTCAGCTGGAGCTATGCCCTGCTGCTGCTGCCGCTGCTGCGCGCAGGCGTTAAAAGTGCCATTAATAAAGCCGGTCAGTGGCAAAAAGAAACCATCATTATTGGCTCTGGCCGTAACGCTACCGAAGCCTATGCGGCCTTACAAAGTGAAGAAATCCTGGGATATAACGTTCAGGCATTTATTTCAGTAGAAGATGCGCCGCTGCAGCAGAGCGTGAATGGCGTACCGGTCATTTCTGCCAACGATATTAACTGGAGCACCATCGATCGCGACAACGTGCAGTTTATTGTCGCGATGGAGTACGAGCAGCAGCCGGAGCGCGATCGCTGGTTGAAGTTTCTGTCAAAAATGAACTGCCGGTCAGTGTCGGTGATCCCAACCCTGCGTGGCGTCCCGCTTTACGGCACGGATATGTCGTTTATCTTTAGCCATGAAGTGATGATTTTGCGCGTCAGTAATAACCTGGCAAAGCATTCGTCACGTTTCCTGAAGCGCAGTTTCGATATTGTTGTGGCGTCGTTACTGCTGCTGTTCCTGGCGCCGGTCTTTGCCCTGCTCTGCTATATGGTCAAGCGTGATGGGGGCAATGCCATCTATGGTCACGAACGTATCGGGCAGGATGGCAGAAAGTTCAAGTGTCTGAAGTTCCGCTCAATGGTGACCAATTCCAAAGAGGTGCTGGAAAGCTTGCTGGCAACCAGTGAAGAAGCGCGTCGGGAATGGGACAAAGACTTTAAGCTCAAGAAGGATCCGCGTATTACCCGCATCGGCGGCTTCCTGCGTAAAACCAGCCTGGATGAGCTGCCGCAGCTGTGGAACGTGATCCGCGGGGAGATGAGCCTGGTGGGGCCGCGTCCGGTGATTGAGGCTGAGCTTGAGCGCTACGCCGGCGATGTGGATTACTACCTGATGGCGAAACCGGGTATGACTGGGCTATGGCAGGTCAGCGGACGTAACGATATTGATTACGACACCCGCGTCTATTTCGACTCCTGGTATGTTAAAAACTGGGCGTTATGGACAGACATCGCCATCCTGTTTAAAACGGCCGGTGTAGTTTTCCGCCGCGACGGCGCCTACTGATTTAGCATGCGATGCCTGTTTCAGCAGGCATCGCCATTTCTCCAGGTAATTTGCTTTCCTTTTTCGCTGTTAATCATTACCCTCTTTCCTCGCTTTATCGAACGTTTACCCTCTGGTTGCTATGCAAAAATATACCTTATTGCTATTGAGCCTGGTGCTGCTGGCACCTTTAGGCATTGATCTCTATTTACCCACGCTGCCGCAGATTGCTGAAGGCTTATCGACGCCCGTCGCCCTGGTACAAACCACGATCCCGCTTTTTTTACTGATTATGGGGCTGGGACAGTTGGTCAGTGGCCCGCTGGTGGACAACTATGGCCGTAAGCCCGTCGCCTTACTGGGCCTGGCGCTGTACATCGCCGGCAGCGTCATTGCCGCGACGGCGACCACTTTCCCGCTATTTTTAATTGCCCGACTGGTTCAGGGCTGCGCGGTCTGCTGCAGCGCGGTGGTGGCTTTTAGCGGCGTGCGTGACCGACTCAGTGGTGATGACGCCGCCCGGGCTTACGGCTTCCTGAACGGGGCACTGAATATTGTGCCTGCTCTGGCGCCGTTGCTGGGTGGCATTCTGGCCAGCGCCTTCGACTGGCGCGCGCCGTTCTGGTTCCTGTGTTCCTATGCGACAGTCGTGATGCTGATGGTCATCATCTGGCTGCCTGAAACGCGTCCGGCGGATACGCTGCGCGTGAAGGGCCTTCCGGTAAACCAGTACGCCGCGATTCTTCGCCAGCCGCGCTTTTTGGCGTTTGCCTTTGCCAATGCCGGCGCGCTGGGGATGGTGCTGACCTATGTCTCGCTGGCCCCGCAGGTATTAATGACCGAAGGGGGACTTTCGCCTCTGGCCTTCTCGTTTGCCTTTGGTGCAAATGGTTTTTGGATCATGCTGGTCAGCGTGGTGGTGAATAAAGCGATTCGCAAAGCGGGCCGACCGTTTTGCCTTGCCATCGGTTTTATCACCATGTTGACGGGTGCCGTTCTGCTCGTGGCGGGAATGACCTTGTTGCCTGACAGCCTGCAGTTCCATTGGGCGCTGTATATGTTCCCGGTGGCGGTCGCCGTAGCAGGGCTGGCTTTCACCGTTGGGCCAGCCACCAGCTATGCGCTGGAACCCTATCAGCAGCAGGCAGGCGTGGCTTCGGCGCTGCAGGGATTTATCCAGATGGCGGGAGGCGCAGCAGGCAGCCTGATCGTGGTGGCTCTGCCGGTAGCGGAGAAACTGTCATTAACGTTGATGATGCTGCTGGGCGCAGCGCTGGCCTTCCTGGCCTGGCGCTGCAGTAAGAAAATGCAAAGCCGGATTACCGCCGTTAACTGATTTTAACCGGAACGCGTGGGGCCAGCGCGCACATCAGCTCATAGCCCACCGTTCCGGCTGCTTTCGCCACCTGATCGATTTTGACATTTTCCCCCCATAACTCCACGGACGAGCCAATGCCAGCCTGCGGGCACGGCGTGAGATCCACCGTTATCATATCCATCGAAACCGCGCCGACAACCTGCGTCATTATCCCGTCAACGGCAACCGGGGTTCCTGTCGGCGCATGACGTGGATAGCCGTCCGCATAACCGCAGGCAACCACGCCGATACGCTGCGGCTGGGTTGCATGATAGCGATAACCATAGCCGACGCCATCACCGGCCTGCAGCTGCTGTACGCCGATAATCTCACTGCTCAGCGTCATGACCGGTTTTAGTCCGCTGCTGGCGATATCCTGCCAGTTCCCGCTTGGCGAAGCGCCATACAAGATGATGCCCGGACGTACCCAGTCGTAATGCGCTTCAGGATGCCACAACGTGCAGGCCGAATTGGATAATGACACCGGACTGTCCAGCCCTTCCGTAGCCTGTGCGATGCGTTTAAGCGGCTCGACGATTCCGTCAGGATTTTCCGCATCGGCAAAGTGCGCCATCAGGGTAATGTCTCCGACATTTTCGAGCGCACGCAGCTTATGCCAGATTCCGTTGACCTGTTCAGGACGAAACCCCAGCCGGTTCATGCCGCTGTTGATCTTGAGATAGAGATCAACAGGCGCAGAGAGCGTGGCGTTTGCCAGGGCGTGAATTTGCCAGTTGCTGTGCACGCTGGTCGTCAGCCGGTAGCGATCAATCAATGCCAGATCGTCAGGGTGAAAAAAGCCTTCAAGCAGCAATATCGGCTTCTTCCAGCCCTGCTCGCGCAGCAAAATGGCCTCTTCCATGTTGAGTAGCGCGAAACCATCCGTGGCGGACAGGCTTTCCCATACGCGGGCGATGCCGTGACCGTAAGCGTTGGCTTTTACCACTGACCAGACGCGTGACGTCGGGGCCGCCCGGCGCACAATCGCCAGATTATGTCGCAACGCCTGTTGATCGATGGTCGCGACAATTGGACGTGACATATTCCTCTCCCTGAAGGCTTAACGTACTGCGTTAACGTTATGAAGCGGCGATCGGGTCGCCGCAAAACCGGGTAAATAACGAAAGACTGTAAGATCGTCCGCGGCTATCGCGGATGAGGTACCGGATATGACGTCAGCCAGTAACTGACCGGAGCCGCACGCCATTGTCCATCCCAAGGTGCCGTGGCCGGTATTCAGGAAAAGATTCGAAAGCGGCGTGGCACCGACCACCGGCGTCCCGTCTGGCGTCATGGGACGCAGACCGGTCCAGAAGCTGGCCTGACTGACATCTCCCCCCTCAGGATAGAGATCTGTGACCACCATCTCCAGCGTTTCGCGACGCGCCTCCAGCAGTTTGGTGTTAAAACCCACAATCTCCGCCATACCGCCGACGCGAATACGGTTATCGAAGCGTGTCACCGCCACTTTATAGGTTTCATCGAGGATCGTTGAAACTGGGGCGGCATCGGGATTGGTCACCGGTATGGTCAGGGAATAGCCTTTGAGCGGGTAAACAGGAATATCGACGATGTTTTTCATCAACGAGGTTGAGTAGGATCCCAGCGCAACCACATAGCTGTCACCTTTGATCACTTCCTCACCGCACTTCACCCCATAAATACGATTACCATCACGCAGGAGCTGATCGATCGGCGTATTAAACCGGAAGACAACGCCAGCCTCTTCAGCCATTTTGGCCAGACGCTGCGTGAAAAGCTGGCAATCGCCGGTTTCATCGTTAGGCAGGCGCAAGCCGCCAGTGAGTTTATGCTGTGTTGCTGCCAGTGCCGGTTCCACGCTGGCCAGCTGGTGCGCCTCCAGCAATTCATAGGGCACACCGGCCTCGCGTAGCACCGCAATATCTTTGCTGGCGCTGTCGAACTGCTGCTGGGTTCGAAACAGCTGCAGCGTGCCGCCCTGACGACCTTCATAGGCGATTCCGGTTTCCGCACGCAACGCTTTGAGACAGTCACGGCTGTATTCGGCCAGGCGGACCATACGGCTTTTGTTTTGCTGGTAGTGACGCATATCGCAATTGCGCAGCATGTTCCACATCCATTCGAGCTGGAAGCGACTGCCGTCCAGACGGATAGCCAGCGGCGCATGGCGCTGAAACATCCACTTCATCGCTTTAAGCGGCACGCCCGGCGCCGCCCAGGGGGCAGCATAACCGGGGGAGATTTGCCCGGCATTGGCGGCACTGGTTTCCATCGCAGGCTGAGGCTGACGATCGATCACGGTGACCTGGTGTCCGGCACGCGCCAGATACCATGCGCTCGTTACCCCTACTACGCCACTCCCAAGAATCACTACGTGCATAAGTCCCCCGCGAAATTAAAAAGCATAATCCACTGTGCAATGGTTTACATTCAGTGTGATCACAAAGTGGAAACATCCTCTAAACAATTCAACTATTTCACCTCTTTTTTCATCCGCAGGTAACTAAAATCATTTCACCCACTTAAATTCAGAGAGTTATGCGCCAATAGTAAAAAAAGCAGGCATAAATGACATTGTCTATAGTTAATTCCACCACTTTCAGGAGAATCATTCAAAGCGCGCCTTTTGGCCCAATTCCAGAATATTGTGCTAATAAATACCTGCAATGTAGTCGGTAGAGCTATTTAATCCCAACCCCTTAAACCTGAAATGATTTTTCTGCCAAAGAATTCGTTTGAGTTCCCGAATCGGATAAGCGACAGTGAACTATCATTGATATGTTCACTCAGTTTTTTTGGGTTCCCTTTCTCAGGAAGAGCCTTAAATAAATCGCAACGGGCAACCCCACCGCGTGAGTCCGTTCGCCAAAACAGAGGTGCGCTATGACAACAATCTTTGACGATTCACTCATGGACAGCAAACGCATCAGCGATGGACCCGACTGGACCTTCGACCTGCTCGATGTCTATCTCGCTGAAATCGACCGCGTAGCCAAACACTACGGTCTGGATACCTACCCGCACCAAATAGAAGTGATCACCTCAGAGCAAATGATGGACGCCTACTCAAGCGTAGGGATGCCCATCAACTACTCGCACTGGTCTTTTGGCAAAAAATTTATTGAGACCGAGCAGCGCTACAAGCACGGCCAGCAGGGCCTGGCTTACGAAATCGTGATCAACTCCAATCCCTGCATCGCCTATCTGATGGAAGAGAACACGATGACCATGCAGGCGCTGGTGATGGCGCACGCCTGCTACGGGCACAACTCCTTCTTCAAGAATAACTACCTGTTTCGTAGCTGGACCGATGCCAGCTCCATCGTGGATTATCTGTTGTTTGCAAAGAATTATATTTCTGACTGCGAGGAGCGTTACGGGGTTGAAGAAGTGGAACGCCTGCTTGATTCCTGCCACGCGTTGATGAACTACGGTGTTGATCGCTACAAGCGTCCCCAGAAAATTTCGTTGCAGGAAGAGAAAGCGCGGCAAAAAAGCCGTGAAGAGTATCTGCAGAGTCAGGTGAACACGCTCTGGCGTACGCTGCCGCGCAAAGAGAAAGAAGCCACGCTGGTTGAGGCCGCGCGTTACCCTTCAGAGCCGCAGGAAAACCTGCTCTACTTTATGGAAAAGAACGCGCCCCTGCTCGAATCCTGGCAGCGGGAGATTCTGCGCATAGTGCGTAAGGTGAGCCAGTATTTCTATCCCCAGAAACAAACCCAGGTCATGAATGAAGGCTGGGCCACCTTCTGGCACTATACCATCCTGAACCACCTTTACGATGAAGGCAAAGTGTCCGAGCGCTTCATGATGGAGTTTCTCCACAGCCATACCAACGTCATCTATCAGCCACCGTATAACAGCCAGTGGTATAGCGGGATTAACCCCTATGCATTAGGTTTTGCGATGTTCCAGGACATCAAGCGCATTTGCCAGTCGCCAACCGAAGAAGATCGTTACTGGTTCCCGGATATTGCCGGTTCTGACTGGCTAAAAACCCTGCATTTCGCGATGCGGGAGTTCAAGGATGAAAGTTTTATCAGTCAGTTCCTGTCGCCAAAGGTTATGCGCGATTTCCGCCTGTTTACCGTACTGGATGACGATCGTAATAACTTTCTGGAGATCGCTGCCATCCACGATGAGGCGGGCTACCGTGCGATTCGTCAGCAGCTCTCCGCTCAGTACAACCTGAGTAACCTGGAGCCCAACATTCAGGTTTACAACGTTGACCTGCGTGGCGATCGTTCCCTGACGCTGCGCTATGTCCCGCAGAGCCGTGCGCCGCTGGACAAAAGCCGCCGGGAAGTGCTTAAACACGTGAAACGACTATGGGGATTTGACGTTATTCTGGAACAGCAAAACGAAGACGGGAGCGTTGAGCTACTGGACCGTAATCCACCGCGTAACGCCCCGCTTTAAGCGGAATGCGGAATAAAAAAAACCGGACGCCATGTCCGGTTTTTTATTAACGTTTGCTGCCTAAATCGTCCGGCAACGTTTTTTGCATCGAATGCCAGATATCGCCACTCTGACGACCATAGCGACGGACACATTCAACGATTTCGTCCTGGGTAGGCTCTTTGTCACACAGGTTGAGCAGCGTTTGATAAAAATCGCGTGCCACCTTACGCGCTTCCGGGTTGGAAAAGTAGTGGCGTCCAACGCGGGTGTAAAGCCCTTTCAGCCCATTCAGGATCAGGCCATAAATTGGGTTGCCTGATGCGAACGCCAGCCCGCGAAACACCCGGTAATCCAGTTCGGTATAGCTGTCTACCTGGTCTTCAGCACTGTTTACGGCTTCCAGCACCTCGCGTGCCTTCTCTGGATAATGGCGTAAGGCGCGACTGATAAAGATCGAAGAAATATTGGTTCGGACAGATAACAGGTTATCGATCAGGGCGGGTACGCTGTCATGATCGAGACGCGCCAGGGTTTCAAGAATATTAAGACCCGAGGTTTCCCAAAAATTATTCACGCGAGTAGGTTTGCCGTGCTGAATCGTCAGCCAGCCGTCACGCGCCAGACGCTGCAGCACTTCGCGCAATGTGGTACGTGTTACACCAATCAGTTCAGAAAGCTCACGTTCAGCAGGAAGAATAGATCCAGGCGGAAAACGGCTGTTCCAGATGCTTTCAATTATATACTCTTCAGCAAATCCGGCTGGACTCTGCGCCTTAATAACCATAACTGTGTGTTCTCATTGCTTTCTGGATCGTAATGGGGACTCATCATACCAGACGCCCTATAGCGGATACAGACTGCACAACGATTAAAAGCGCGGTTTAGCACAAAATTAAGACAGATTACCGCGATCATTATGGCCGTATTTACGCCAGCCTTACCTCAGCGTTTTGGGCGGGCGCATTGCTACCACGCGGTTCCCTTGCTTGCGGGATTTAACGCGCAAAAGAACATCAATATCACGCGGTTATCAGAATTTTTGTTAAGTCATTAATCTGGATCAGTGCCAGGTCATGTTTGTACATAATTTTTACCCAACGCAGGATGGCGCGCAGCGACTTTTGGTTTACACTGCGGGGCATTAACGTTTACAGGGAATGCAATATGTTGCGATATTTAAACCAATGTTCGCGTGGTCGCGGGGCCTGGTTATTACTGGCCCTCTCTGCACTGGCCTTGGAGCTTACGGCGTTGTGGTTCCAGTATGGTTTGGGCTTCAAACCCTGTGTGATGTGTATTTATGTGCGCTGTGCGCTGTTTGGCGTAGTGGCTGCAGGGCTTATCGGGTTACTTCTACCACGTTCACTGTTACGGCTGGTGGCCATTCTGGTCTGGATCTACAGCGCCTGGGAAGGCCTGCGGCTGTCTTACGAACACACGATGATCCTGCTGCATCCCAATCCTTTTGTGACCTGTGATTTCGCGGCCCGTTTTCCAACGTGGCTGCCGCTGGATAAATGGCTACCGTCGGTGTTCGTCGCCAGCGGAGACTGCTCAGATCGTGGGTGGGAATTCCTGTCGCTCAGCATGCCACAGTGGATGATCGGTGTTTTCGCTGCCTATCTGCTGGTCGGCATTTTGGTTCTGATCGCGCAGCCGTTAAAACCTAAGCGCCGGGATCTATTTGGCCGCTAACGTTAAAAAGGCTGCCACTGGCAGCCTTTAATGTATGTGCATCAGCCGTTACGATCCGGCCGATCAATAATGTGATCTTCCCAGTCACGCACTTCGCTTTCCCGCACCGCAATATAACGCACCGAAATACGTTGAGCATGCATCTCGGTTTTGGAGCCCGCGCGCAGCGGATGCCAGGCCGGGAGCGGCTTCCCCTCGCCCAACAGCCGGTAGGCGCAGGTACGGGGCAGCCAGTTGAAGGTGGTCAGGTTTTCGCGCGTCAGCTTGATACAGTCTTCTTCAAATTCAAACCGACGTTCGTAATTGCGACACTGACAGGTCTTTATATTGAGCTGGTTACAGGCGACGTTGGTGAAATAGATTTCATCCGTATCGGCGTCCTGTAATTTGTTCAGGCAGCACTGGCCACAACCATCACACAAGGATTCCCATTCCTCATCGCTCATTTGTGCCAGGCGTTTATGTTGCCAGAAAGGGGTTTCAGTCATGATGATTGTCCAGATTTAGCCTAAACCGCACCTTATAAAGATATTGACGCGATGATGCAAGTTTTAGAGTACCCGCGTGCTGATGCCGTGGCCCGCAACAGAAACCTCAAGCATATCGCCCGAGCGCATCGGCCCCACGCCTTCAGGCGTGCCGGTCAGGATGACATCACCCGCATGCAGGGTAAAATACTGACTCATATGTGCAATTAGCGGCAGAATTTTGTGGATCATATCGGCGGTGTTGCCCTGCTGGCGAACCTCACCGTTGACCACCAGCTTCAGCTCGGTATTCTGCGGGTCGCCTGAGAACTCAGCGACCGGAATAAATCCCGAGACCGGACAGGCGTTATCAAAGGCTTTCGCTTTTTCCCACGGCTGCCCGGCTTTTTTTAAGCCTGCCTGCAGGTCACGCAGGGTTAAATCCAGCGCCACACCGTAACCGGCGATCGCTTGCGCCACGTGCGCTTCTGAAGCCTGCTTCAGGGTGGTGCCTATCAGTACGGCCAGCTCAACTTCGTGGTGCACTTCACCAAACGCATCGGGAACAGATAAAGGCTGGCGCAGATCGCACAAGGCCGTTTGCGGCTTAATAAAAATAACCGGCTCGGTCGGTGTCGCACTGCCCATTTCTTTGATGTGTTTCGCATAGTTGCTGCCCACGCAAACCACTTTGCTCACGGGATAATCTAACAAAGCGCCTTGCCAGTTACGATGCTGATACATGCTAATCCCCTGCTTAGAGTGCCGAAATGCCAGTCATGTCGGCGGATTGACGTTACTGACAGACGACACCTAAAGCCAGCCTGCCAGCTATCACTGAGATGCATAAACCTGACAGATGCGCGAGAATTGTCAATAAGTCAGCCAGGCTATTTGTGCGTCGCCGCCTTCATCTGACCGGTCAGGTTGCAAACAGCGCGCCGCAGCGGCGCGACTGTGCAATTATTATTCAGCCTCACGGGAATATAAATTTGCTGATGACGGCCCTGCAAAATTTATATTAAAGGAACAATCCGAGTTAATCTTTTCTATCCAGTTCGAGATGCGTTTTTAACAAACTTTCGATGGGTGGTGGAATTTGCAAATAATATCCCTGCTCGCTTAACCCCTGCTTCACTTTATTGATGTCCGCATTGGCCAGTTTGTCGCGCTGGGCCAGGTTCACCACCATCGCTAACTGAGGCTTACCAAAGCCTTTTAGCAGGGCCTCAGGAACGCGCGAAAAATCGTCTTTTTTTTCAACGTAGAGATAAGTCTGGTCGCGGACGGGACTTCTGTAGATCACACAAAACATATTTTTTACTCGAATTAACCAGCCGTGAGGCTTGTTTGAATATAGCGGTAACTATAACATGCTTGCAGTACTTCGAATATTCGCCGATCGCGCTTTAACGATGCTTTTATGATCGCTTAGCACAGGGTAGTAAAACAGGACTGAGTCGGGACAGATGCCGCAATCGCCAATCGAATTTAAGGGAAGCAGTTTTACCTTGTCCGTTGTTCATTTGCATCACCATGAGCCAGAGGTGATCCGCAAAGCGCTACAGGACAAAATTGACCAGGCTCCAGATTTCCTGAAAAACGCACCCGTGGTGCTGAATGTTGCGGCCCTTGATGCGGCCGTAAACTGGAAACAGATGCAGCAGGCCGTCAGCGCAACGGGGCTCCGTATCGTCGGCGTCAGTGGATGCAAAGACGAGGCGCTGAAAAAAATGATCGCCCGCGTCGGTCTTCCGGTGCTGGCCGAAGGTAAAGAGAGCCACAAGCGCGAAGCGCCGGAGCCGGAGTCAAAACCCGTTGCGACGGAAGCGCTGGTGGCGAAAACACGCATCGTTAACACGCCGGTGCGTTCTGGTCAGCAAATCTATGCCCGCAATGCGGATTTGATTGTCACCAGCAGCGTCAGCGCCGGCGCGGAACTGGTTGCCGATGGCAATATTCATATCTATGGCATGATGCGCGGCCGCGCGCTGGCGGGTGCCAGCGGTGACAGAGATTGCCAGATTTTTTGCACCAACCTGGCAGCAGAGTTGGTTTCTATCGCCGGGGAGTACTGGATCATGGATCAAATCCCCGAAGCGTTTTTTGCTAAAGCGGCACGCCTCTGCCTTCAGGACGGCGCGCTGACTATCCAGACACTTAATTAGGCCCCTTTTCTTTCGTTAAGGAAATCAACATTTATGGCACGCATTATTGTAGTTACATCCGGTAAAGGGGGCGTTGGTAAGACCACGTCAAGCGCGGCCATCGCCACCGGTTTAGCGCAGAAAGGCAAAAAAACGGTTGTCATCGACTTTGATATCGGCCTGCGTAACCTTGATTTAATCATGGGCTGCGAACGCCGTGTGGTTTATGATTTTGTTAATGTCATTCAGGGTGATGCCACGCTGAACCAAGCATTGATTCGTGATAAGCGCACAGAACAACTTTATATTCTGCCTGCCTCGCAGACCCGCGACAAAGACGCCCTTACCCGCGAAGGTGTTGAGAAGGTGCTGAACGATCTGGCAGAGATGGCGTTTGACTTCATCGTTTGTGACTCGCCGGCCGGCATCGAAACCGGTGCGTTAATGGCGCTCTATTTTGCCGACGAAGCCATCATCACCACGAACCCGGAAGTTTCCTCTGTACGCGACTCTGACCGTATTCTCGGTATTATTTCTTCCAAATCCCGCCGTGCGGAAACCAGCCAGGAACCGGTTAAAGAGCATCTGCTGCTGACCCGTTACAATCCTGGCCGCGTGAATCGTGGCGATATGCTGAGCATGGAAGATGTTCTGGAAATCCTGCGTATTCCTCTGGTCGGCGTCATCCCAGAAGACCAGTCGGTTCTTCGTGCCTCTAACCAGGGTGAGCCGGTAATTCTCGATGGTGAGTCTGATGCTGGTAAAGCCTATGCCGATACCGTTGACCGGTTACTCGGTGAAAGTCGCCCCTTCCGCTTTATTGAAGAAGAGAAGAAGGGTTTCCTGAAACGCCTGTTCGGGGGATAAACCATGGCATTACTTGATTTCTTTTTATCCCGGAAGAAGAACACTGCCAACATAGCCAAGGAAAGGCTACAGATTATTGTGGCAGAACGGAGAAGGGGCGACAGTGAGCCCCACTATCTTCCGCAACTTAAGCGCGACATTCTCGAAGTGATTTGCAAGTACGTGAAGATTGATCCGGACATGGTGACGGTTCAACTCGACCAGAAAGGGGATGATATCTCCATTCTGGAACTGAACGTCACGCTACCTGAAACGGAAGACGTGCCTAAATGACGTCGACCGTTTCCTGATTTTCCCCTGCGCTGTACTGGCAGGGGAAATTTCTTACATCTCGGCAAGGATGGTCATAATGCCGGGTTTCAGCACGTCGCCTCGCCAGCCTGATAACAGTTCAGGTTCGCGGTTTTGTGGCTTCAGCCCCCAGTGCTGACTCAGTACCTGATTGATCTGTCGGCGCGATGCCAGCAGCTCCTGACTAAACCCGCTCTGCTCACTTACCTGCTGCACCAGTGCTTTGATCGCTTTAAACGCCCGCTTATAGTTCACATGATCGACCAGATTGCTTAACGGCGGCGGCAGCTCGCTTTCAGCCAGTCCGGCTGCGTCTGCGACCTGCGCCAGCATCGCCCTGCCGTGAAAACGAATCTCATGGCCAGATAAGCCCAGGTGATCTAACTCACCCTGCGAGCCCGGCATGAAACGGGCGACTTTCCACAGGTTCTCTTCCCGCACCACAAAATTCACTGCCATGTCTTTTTCTCGGGCAACCTTGAGCCGCCAGGCCGCCAGGCGTTGCAGCGCCGCCAGTTGGCGCGGACGCAGCTGCCAGGCATTGGTGATATCGCGCCAGGCATCTTCCGGCGCTAAGCTATCCAGCCGACGCTGGCACAGGTTTTCACATTCGCTCAGCGCCGCCGCCATGTTCCCTGCCTGCTCAACCTGTTGCATGAGTTGATGAGCAATCGGCAACAGGTAATGCACGTCGGCAGCGGCATACTGGCACTGCCGTTCCGTCAGCGGACGCGCCAGCCAGTCCGTGCGCGCCTCACTCTTATCTAATTCGACCTGGGTAAAGTGCGCCACCATGGAGGCAAATCCCCAGGAAAGCGGTTGACCGCTAAAGGCCGCCAGAATCTGTGTATCAATCATCGGCTGTGGCAGTACAGCAAAACGGTGCAGGAAGACTTCCAAATCTTCGCCGCCCGCGTGCAAAAATTTCGTGACGCGGGTATCCGTTAACAGTTCGATAAACGGTGACCAGTCACGGACAGGTAACGGATCGATCAACACCAGCTGTTCGCCATCAAACAGCTGAATCAGTCCCAGCTGTGGATAGTAGGTACGGGTACGGACAAATTCCGTATCCAGGGCGACGGCCGTATGCTGGCGTGCTTTGTTGCACACCTCGGCCAGGCGATCATCGTTATCGATCAGGGAATAGTTCACGTTCAGTTTTCACCGCAGCCGACAACGTGCGGTGCTCCATGTTAAAAGCAATAAAAACGCCGGACAGAGCCGGCGTTCAACCTGAATCCTGACGGTGAATCAACCCGTGTGGGTTTTCACCTCGTCGCGCAGTTCACGACGCAGAATTTTTCCTACATTCGTTTTGGGTAGTTCATCGCGGAACTCAACGATTTTCGGCACTTTGTAGCCGGTGAGCTGACGACGACAGTGATCGAGCAGCTCTTCTTTGGTCAGCGAGGGATCTTTCTTCACCACACAGACCTTCACCGCCTCGCCCGACAGTTCGCTGGGCACGCCAATCGCAGCCGCTTCGCGCACTTTGGGATGCTGCATCAGAACGTCTTCAATTTCATTCGGATAGACGTTAAAACCTGACACCAGAATCATATCCTTTTTGCGGTCCACGATACGGATAAATCCTTCGTGGTCAACGGTAACAATATCCCCGCTGTGGAGCCAGCCATTTTTCAGGACTTCTGCCGTGGCCTCCGGATGCTGCCAGTAGCCATGCATCACCTGCGGACCCCGGATACACAATTCGCCGGGCTCTCCGGTTGGCACTTCATTGCCGTTTTCATCCAGAATGATCACGTCCGTTGAGGGCACCGGTAAGCCAATACTGCCCGTGTGGCAGCTAATGTCATAAGGATTGACGGAGACCAGCGGAGAGCACTCGGTCAGACCGTAGCCTTCCAGTAAATAGTGGCCGGTGAGTTTTTCCCAGCGCTCAGCGACGGCCTTTTGTACCGCCATCCCGCCCCCGGCAGAGAGGCGCAGGGTAGAAAAATCGAGTTTGGTAAAGCCATCGTCATTAAGCAGCGCGTTGAACAACGTATTCACGCCGGTAATGGCGGTAAACGGATATTTGGCGATCTCTTTAACAAAACCGGGAATATCACGCGGATTGGTGATCAGCAGATTCTGCCCACCCAGCTCAACAAACAGCAAGCCGTTAACGGTCAGCGCAAAGATATGGTAAAGCGGTAACGCTGTGACAACGCACTCCTTGCCATCCCGTAACAGCTTGCCGTAGGTGGCTTTCGTCTGTTCAAGGTTTGCCTGCATATTCCGGTGCGTCAGCATGGCACCTTTCGCCACGCCTGTCGTGCCGCCCGTGTATTGCAGAAACGCCAGATCCTCATTACTGACATCCGGGCGCTGATACGGCATTTTCTCTCCGGCTTCCAGTACGTGGCGAAACGCTATCGCACCCGGCAAATGGTACTTTGGTACCAGTCGCTTCACATACTTCACCACAAAGTTCACAAGGGTGGCTTTGACCGGTGCAAGCTGGTCGCCCATGCGGGTCAAAACAACGTGTTTGATCGCGGTCTCGCTGACGACTTTTTCTAACGTATGCGCAAAGTTAGAGACAATAACGATCGCGCTGGCACCGCTGTCATTAAGTTGGTGTTTTAATTCGCGCGGCGTATAGAGTGGGTTGACGTTGACCACGACCATTCCGGCCCGCAAAACGCCAAAGAGCGCAACCGGATATTGCAGCAGATTAGGCATCATCAGGGCAACACGGTCGCCCTGTTTCAGTTTCAACTCATGTTGCAGATAGGCGGCAAAGGCCCGACTTTTTTCGTCCAGTTGGCGATAGGTCATCTTTTGACCCATGTTGTAAAAAGCAGGTTGCCCGGCGTAACGGGCAACGGCCTGCTCAAACAGATCAACCAGAGAGCGGTAACGATCAGCATTAATTTCGGCAGGGACGTCTGCCGGGTAGCGTTTTAGCCAAACCTTATTCAAGGATTCACCCCGATAATCTTGTTGTGTACTCATCGCCGCCTCGACAATCGCATTTGTTAACAATATTTTAACTGATTGTACCAGTTTGCTCTTCTTGTCATGTTGAGGTTGCGAAGTCCATCACTAAATTTCGTCTTTGCAGACAATACAAATAAAAAGCCCGGCAGCGAGCACCGCTACCGGGCTGAATAAAACAGGTAATGCTTACTGTGTCAGGATAGTTTCAACCTGTGCGGGCCCGCTGTTATACATTCCCCAGTACGGGTTGGGTCCCCAGTAGCCCCCACGATGGCGCGTCGGGCCATACCAAATCCACGGGTCAATGGGCTGCGGAGGCGCAACAATCTGGCGCGTCAGATGCCAGCGCTGATAGCCACGAACGTCGATGACCACAAACTGATAGGTGGCCTCGCCAATTTTGCCCTGCTCCGTGCCCTTAATCGTACCGAGCACCGTAACGTACTGATCTTTGACATCCGTCGGATCGACGAAGCCGGGAATGTCGGCATAGATGCGACCCACAGAGCTGGCGCCCAGTACGGGACGCGCGCCCTCATCCAGCGGCTGCGTCGCTATTTCCAACCGGGTTTTGCCGTTACGGTTGAACACGTTAACCACCTTGCCGCCAAAGCGCGATTCCTGACCGACATAGATGGCCGGATCTTTCATCACCCGCAATAAGTCCTGCTGGGGCATGGCGGAATTGCCCTTAATATTATCCGGCACTGAAACACAACCACTTAAAACCAGGGCGCAGGCCAGTAGCAGACCGGCAACACCGTGACGACGAATTGACATGGGTATTCTCCTGAAAGTTGCTGTTTAGAGTGCTCCGATAACAATAAGTTGCGTCTCGTTTCAGCGTCCAGGCAGTTTTTTCCAGGCCACCTCGTTTCTCAGATAGGTGGGTTCTGCGTTTTCAGGCAATACCGTCGCGCCCTGCTGCAAAGCGGCGACGGCCAGCGGCAACATATCTTCTGCCGCAGGCAGTTCCACATGGCTGTTAACCAGCTGAAGGGCATGGCCCTGCTGCAGATCTGGCCAGGCCTGCCAGCCGGTTCCGGCAGTAAACCATTCGCCCTCCAGCGCCTGCATCCGCGTCAAGGCCGCGGCGGGCGACAGTACGCTCTCGCTCGCTTCACCCTGCCAGTGACCCTGCTCATCACGCTGATACTCGGCCCAGTAGACTTCGCCCATACGAGCATCTATCGCGGTTAATACCCGCGTGGCGCCGTGCAGCCGCCAGGCGCCCTGCGCCAGCGTGGCCAGCGTAGAGATGCCCGCCATGGGCAACGCAGCGCCCAGTGCCAGCCCCTGAGCGATCCCGATACCAATACGCACGCCGGTGAAGCTGCCCGGACCGCGGCCAAATGCCAGCGCATCAAGTTGTGTTAGTTCCAACTGCTGAGACTGCAGCAGTTCTGCCACTAAGGGTAAAATTCGTTGGGTGTGATCGCGCGGCGCGATCTCAAAGCGCGCATCAATCTGCTGCCCGTTGAGCAGGGCTGCAGAACAGGCTTCTGTCGCTGTATCCAGCGCTAAAATTCGGACCGACATAACGACCTCAGAGGATTCAAAAACGGCGCGCATCTTAGCATAAAATTACGCGTCAGGTTGCTGACGAATAAAGGCAATAGCCTGCGCGATATCCCGCGTGCGTGGAGTGGGCGGCAGGCTGTTAAGAAACAGCGCGCCATAAGGCCGGGATACCAGACGCTGGTCGCAAATCACCAGCACGCCACGATCGTCGGTATCGCGAATCAAACGGCCAACGCCCTGTTTCAACGTAATCACGGCGTCGGGCAGTTGCACGTCACTGAAGGGATCGCCTCCCCGCAAACGGCAGTCTTCCATGCGGGCTTTTAACAGCGGATCCTCCGGTGAGGTAAACGGCAGCTTGTCGATGATGACCAGCGACAGCGCATCGCCACGTACGTCCACCCCTTCCCAGAAGCTGCTGGTAGCCACCAGCAGGGCATTGCCCTTTTCGATAAACTGTTTCAGCAGTTGCCCTTTACTGGTTTCGCCCTGCACCAACACCGGCAACGTCATGGAGGCGCGGAACTCGGCCGCCAGCTCACGCATCATCAAGTGTGAGGTACATAAGAAGAAGCAGCGGCCTTGGTTTGCATCGATCAAGGGCTTCATCATTTTAGCCAGCTGACGTGCGCCACCGGGACGATTCGGTTCCGGCAGATTGCGGGGAACGCACAGTAATGCCTGCTGTGAGTAGTCAAACGGGCTACTGAGAATCAAACTCTTCGCCTTGCTCACGCCTAACCGATCGGCAAAATGGTCCATCTTTTCATCGACGGCCAGGGTCGCGGAGGTGAAAATCCATGCTGCTTTGCGGTCATCCATCATTTCCCGGAAGCGTTCGGCCACGGATAACGGCGTTAGCGCCAGCACAAAGTGCCGCGATGTGCATTCATACCAGTAACTGAATCCCGGTTCGCTGATGGATCGTATGCGCTTCAGTCGCGTACGGTAAAGCGCTGCGCGTTCAAAGGCCGCATCAAGCAGCGCAGAACGCCCGAGTGAGAGTTTAATGACGTCATAGCACAGTTCCAGGGCATCATCGAGCAGCGTGAACATGCGCATGATGTTGTTATCACTGAGCAAGTCCCGCAGATTTCCGCGATAGCCGGGTTCGCCCAGCGCCAGCCGAAAATCCTGAGCGCACTGAGCCAGCCTGTCGGCCGATTTTTGCAGTTGCTGAACGTCACGCACTTCGGTGCGATAGGCAATAATGATGTCTTTCGCCAGATCGGCTAACTGACGGCTGGAGATCTGCTGACCGAAATACTGGCTGGCGATATCCGGTAACTGATGGGCTTCATCAAAAATCATGACGTCCGCTTCAGGGATCAGCTCACCGAAGCCCCCCTCTTTCACCACCAGATCGGCAAGAAAAAGATGATGATTGACGACGACGACATCGGCATCCATAGCCTTCTTGCGCGCTTTGACGACAAAACACGCTTTATACTGCGGGCAATCGCTCCCCAGACAGTTGTCGTTGGTACTGGTCACCAGCGGCCATATCGGACTGTCTTCCGTCACGTCTGCACAGGCGCTGATATCGCCGTCGACGGTGTGTGAGGCCCAGGCGCGCAGCGTCACCAGGTCGGTAAGCGACTGAACGCTCAGATCGCCGCCGGTGGCAGACTGCTGATCCATCCGCTCCAGGCACAGGTAGTTAGATCGCCCTTTAAGCAGCGCCGTTTTACCGGTAAATTTTAGCGCGTTAGCGATGGTGGGCAAATCGCGAGCATAAAGCTGATCCTGCAGGGCTTTTGAGCCCGTGGACACAATCACTTTTTTATTGGCGCGTAACGCCGGTGCCAGGTAGGCATAGGTCTTGCCCGTCCCCGTGCCCGCTTCAACAACCAGCTCACCGCTGCTCTGCACGGCCTCGGTGACAGCCTGGGCCATTTCACGCTGTGCTTCACGCGGTTTGAACCCCGTAATACGCTTTGCCAGCGCGCCATCTGATGCAAAATCGTCTGCCACGTATCCTCTCAATTCCGGCAAAAAACACTGTATATTATGTCAGTCTTTCCCGCCTTAAGGAAATTGCTGACGCGGGCGTCTCCATTATGCTAGCTGGATGCAGGGAATGCCGCTAATGACTGATATAAAGCGCACCCGCCGCCAGGATCACCCATAAAACCGCCAGCGTGATAAACCCCTGTCTGGCCGTACGCGACATGCCCGCAAAAGTTGACACCACCACAGACAGCAACGCCAGTGCGCCAAACATCACCCAAAACAAATATTGCGTATTCGCCATGCCTTCTTCCTAGGAGTCCTGAACTGATAAGCGACGTTTTATACCATTTTTCCGGCCACGATGCGCGACCGACGCCCGCAGGCGTTTGCAATGGATGACAATGGCATCGGGAATATGTCAGGCTAGGCGTCCAAAAAATAAGGAGAAGATGATGAGCATTACGCGCATTGATCCCGAACATCGTATGTCCGAAGCGGTTGTTCATAACGACACGATTTATTATACCAGCGTGCCTGAAAACCTTGATGCGGATGCCGAAGCGCAAACCGCCAATGCGCTGGCGGTGATTGACGCCCTGCTTACACGCGTGGGCAGTGACAAAAGCAAAATCCTGGATGCCACCATTTTTTTGGTCGATAAAGCTGATTTTGCGGCAATGAACCGCGCCTGGGACGCCTGGGTTTCACCCGGCAATGCCCCGGTGCGCTGCACGGTTCAGGCAGCCTTAATGAATCCGAAGTATAAAGTCGAAATAAAAATTATCGCCGCGCGTTAACCCCGGTTCCGGGCGTCAGCCTTCGTCGTCTTCATCTTCGAAGCGCGCCCGAATCAGTTCTCCGGTGTGACTTTCACGAATTTCCTGCGCCACCAGGGTTATCGCCTCGCCGCTGGACATGCCCTCTGCCATTAACTGTTGAATGCGTTCTACCGCGCGTTGCTGCTGGTCGTGTGAAAGTGCGGGTAATCCTGTAATCATGTTTCACTCCTGCTTTAGGGCTGCCATTATTTCATGGGGAACAAACAGGTGCCAGTCAGGAAAAAATATGTCAGTCTAACGGCATTTCTGATGTCAGATTTTGTGCTCAATGAACGTTCAAACTCATAACCTACGTTATTCTCCTGACGCCCTTACGCACTATTTTTCCCGTATTGCGCATCTGCCATGGGCGATGCTGCTGTCGTCAGGGCACGCCGATCACAGCGATAACCGTTTTGATATCCTGACCGCCGATCCCCTTACCACACTGACGACGCGTGGCAGGATAACAGAAATTCGCCATGCACATGGCCATGAAAACAGTGAGGACGATCCTCTCTCTCTCGTGCAGCACTACTGCAACGCGTTGGGCATCCCCCCAACACGCCATCCGGATTTACCCTTTGTGGGCGGCGCGCTGGGGCTGTTTGGCTATGACCTGGGACGGCGCTTTGAGCAGTTACCTCAGATCGCCACCGCCGATCTGCAGACGCCGGATATGGCGGTGGGCATCTACAACTGGGCATTAATTGCCGATCATCATCGTCAGACATTGACCCTGGTTGCTGTAGAGGATGTTGCGCAGCGGCTCAGTTGGCTGGAAGGCTGGCCCACACGCGAAAGCGCGCCGTTTTCACTGACCAGCGAATGGTCCGCTAACCTCAGCGTTGATGACTACGCGGAACGTTTTCGCAAGGTCCAGGCCTATATCCAGGCGGGTGACTGCTACCAGGTCAACCTGTCACAGCGCTTCAAGGCCGGTTATCAGGGTGACGAATGGCGTGCGTTCTGCTTGCTGAATCAGGCTAATCGCGCGCCTTTCAGCGCTTTTTTACGCCTGCCGGATAGCGCCATTCTCAGCCTTTCCCCCGAGCGCTTTATGGCGCTGGATCAACACGTCATTACGACCCGCCCGATTAAAGGTACGCGACCGCGTGACAGCGATCCGGTGCAGGACGCCGCCCAGGCCGAAAGTCTGCGGACGTCCGCCAAAGACCGGGCAGAGAATCTGATGATTGTCGATCTGCTGCGTAATGATATAGGCCGGGTCGCCGTGGCCGGTTCCGTAAGCGTACCCGAACTGTTTGTGGTGGAGCCCTTTCCGGCAGTGCATCATCTGGTCAGCACCGTTCGCGCCACGCTGCCCGAAAATCTGCAGGCCTGCGATCTGTTACGCGCCTGCTTTCCCGGCGGTTCGATCACGGGTGCGCCGAAAATTCGTGCAATGGAAATTATCGATGAACTGGAACCGCAACGCCGTAACGCCTGGTGTGGCAGCATCGGATATCTGAGTGTGTGTGGTCGTATGGACACCAGTATTACGATTCGTACGTTGATTGCCGAAGATCATCACCTCTACTGTTCGGCTGGCGGCGGTTTAGTGGCCGACAGCGAGCTGGAATCGGAATATCAGGAAACCCTGGATAAGGTCAGCCGCATTTTGCCCGCGCTGGAAAAAGGGGCCTGAATGGCGTTGACCCTGGCGGATTTCCGCACCCGCTTTCTGCTGCAGCCCCCTCAGCAACCTACGCAGCCGCTTTCTGGGCGCCATGCGGCGGTGTTAATTCCCATTGTTGCACGTCAGCAGCCCGGTCTTCTGCTGACCCAGCGTTCACACGGGCTGCGTAAGCACGCCGGTCAGGTGGCTTTTCCCGGTGGCATGCAGGACCCCGAAGATGGTTCGCTGGTCGCTACCGCTTTGCGGGAGGCGCAGGAAGAGGTGGGCATTTCACCCGCTCAGGTGGAGGTTTTGGGCTGCCTGCCTGCGGTGACCAGCAGCACAGGATTTCAGGTCACGCCTGTGTTAGGCATCATCCCGGACCGCCTCGCGCTGCGCATCAACCCCGATGAAGTGGTGAGTACTTTTGAAATGCCCCTGACCGAAGCGTTGCGCCTCAGCCGCTACGCAGAGCTTGACTACTATCGCGCCGGTATTCGCCATCCTGTGTGGCTGTCGCGCTATCAGGATTACCTGGTCTGGGGCATGACAGCAGGCATTATTCGATCACTGAGTCAGCAAATTGCGTTTTAGTTGACGCAGCTTTCATTTTTAAGCCTGTTTACGGGCTTCCGCGCGATCTCACACTATAATTTTTTTTCGTGGTTTTAATTAGTTTATTTCATGCGAAAAGCAGCGCGTTCATCCTGCTTCGCCGTTTACTATTAGCGCCATAAACTGCCACGGCAGGGTAAGTTTTTTTTGTGAGGAGTGTCACCCATGATTTCGGTTTTTGACATGTTTAAAGTGGGCATTGGCCCATCCAGTTCTCATACGGTCGGTCCGATGAAAGCGGGTAAGCAGTTTGTGGATCTGTTGTCTGAACAGGGCAAACTGCATGAGGTGACACGCATCGCCGTCGATGTCTATGGTTCCCTGTCATTGACCGGTAAAGGTCACCATACCGATATCGCTATCATCATGGGCCTGGCGGGTGAGTCACCTGACAGCGTAGACATTGATTCCATTCCTGCCTTTATCAAAGACGTGCAGCAGCGGGAACGTCTGCTGGTTGCGAAAGGCGCGCATGAAGTCGATTTTCCTCGCGAAGGCGGCATGGTCTTCCGCAGCGAGAACCTTTCTCTGCATGAAAATGGCCTGCGCCTGCTGGCGTTTTCGGGCGATCTGCTGGTGTTGTCAAAGACCTATTACTCCGTTGGCGGCGGCTTCATTGTCGATGAAGAGCATTTTGGTCAGTCTGCGCTGGATGAAGTTTCGGTTCCCTGGCCTTTCCACTCGGCAAAAGAGTTGTTGTCGCACTGCCGTGAAACCGGGCTTTCCCTGTCAGGGCTGGTGATGAAAAATGAACTGGCACTGCATTCGCGTGACGACATTAACGCCTATTTCGCAACAATCTGGCAAACCATGCAGGCCTGTATCGATCGCGGCCTGAATACCGAAGGCGTGCTGCCCGGTCCCTTGCGCGTGCCGCGCCGCGCCGCGTCACTGCGCCGCCTGCTGATCTCCTCTGCCAAGCACTCTAACGATCCCATGGTCGTCATTGACTGGATTAACATGTTTGCCCTGGCGGTAAATGAAGAGAATGCCGCCGGGGGGCGCGTGGTCACCGCACCAACCAACGGTGCCTGCGGCATCGTGCCAGCCGTGCTGGCCTACTACGACCACTTTATCGAACCGGTCACGCCCGATATCTATATTCGCTATTTTCTCGCCTCCGGCGCGATCGGCATTCTTTATAAAATGAATGCCTCTATCTCCGGTGCCGAAGTGGGCTGTCAGGGCGAAGTGGGCGTTGCCTGTTCTATGGCTGCAGCGGGTCTGGCGGAACTGTTAGGTGCCAGTCCAGAGCAGGTCTGTGTCGCTGCGGAGATCGGCATGGAGCACAATCTGGGTCTGACCTGCGATCCCGTGGCGGGTCAGGTCCAGGTGCCCTGCATTGAACGTAATGCCATTGCCTCCGTGAAGGCCATCAACGCTGCACGTATGGCCCTGCGCCGCACCAGCGAGCCGCGCGTTTCGCTGGATAAGGTCATTGAAACCATGTACGAGACAGGAAAAGACATGAATGCCAAATATCGCGAGACCTCCCGCGGCGGACTGGCGATAAAAGTTCAGTGTGACTAATATTTTTTGAGATTTGTTTCTAACTTTCTGCTTTTTAACCAGTGCATTAGTCAGCCCTGCCTGCTATAAATATTAACAATGTTAAAGCGACCTTCGGGTCGCTCTCCTTTTTTTATGACCTTTCATTTTACGCTCAGGTCCTAAATTTGCTTCGGGCCGTGCCGATAACAACCCAGCTATATCTATTTTCTGGTTTTGGGAAGGTGATTCTTGATGTTCATGGCCCAGCAATATGTTGGACAATACAGACGTAAGCGATTGCTTATTGCGCTGGTGATTGCTTCGATTGTTCTTACATTAACGCTGGCTTTTCGCTATTTTGAAGAAAAATCACGTATTCAAAAGCGAGCAATCAGCTTTGCCGACACGGCGATCACGCGTTTCGATCGCATGTTTTCACCTCTCGACGTCTCAGCGAACAACATGCTGGGCCTGGTGGGTATGCCCTGCCAGGATGCCCGTTTTCCATTAATTGAAAAGATTTCGTCACTACAAACGGTGCGCGCTGTTCTGTTGGTCGATGGGGACACGCTCTACTGTTCCAGTATTTTTGGCACCCGGGACATCTCATTTAGTCAGACCTACCCCGAACTGGCCCTTAACGATCGGCGCATGGTGTTATCCACGGATGAGTATCTGCTTAAAGGTTCACCCGTTTTATTACTGTGGACGCCAACGACGCTGGATAATCGTTCTGGCATTCTTCAGGCCATTAATATTGAATTAATGAGCAGCTACCTGCTGGAGCCGCAGGCGCCCTGGGTTGAACGGGCCATTTTTAACGTCAACGGTAAAAGCCTGGAATACGGTAATCCGTTGATTGAGTCCACGCAGCCTTCTGAAGATGAAGTCACCTATACCGAGGCCTCACTGCGTTATCCTTACACCGTGACGCTCTATGGTCCGTCACCTTCCCGCCTGGCGCTGGAATCTTTACCCTCGCAGTTGCCGCTGGCGCTGATGCTGAGTTTACTGATTGGCTACGTGGTCTGGCTGGCGACCGCCAATCGTATGAGTCTGAGCTGGCAGATTAGTTACGGCATTACGGCCAGGGAGTTTATGGTTTACTGCCAGCCGTTGATCAATGCCCGTACGTCTGAGTGTGAAGGCATTGAGCTACTGTTGCGTTGGCACAATCCTCGGCAGGGCTGGATTCCGCCTGACGTCTTTATCCCTCTTGTTGAGCGTCAGAACCTGATTAAGCCGTTAACCCGCTTTGTACTGAACCGCGTTGTCGAAGCCTTACCCGACCTTCCGCATAGCCCTCATTTTCACATTGCCATTAACGTGGCTGCCAGCCACTTCCGCGACCGCGCCATTCTGGAAGACCTGCAAACGCTTTGGTGGCCCGCCGAGCCCGTTCCCACGCTGGTTGTTGAATTAACCGAACGTGATGCGCTGCCCGTCGTCGATCAGGCCGTAATTTCTCAACTGCACGACATTGGGGTGCGTCTGGCGATTGATGATTTCGGCACCGGGCACAGCTCGTTGTCCTACCTGAAAGATTTGCAGCCGGACGTGTTAAAGCTGGATAAAATTTTTACCGCGTCAATTGGCACAGATGCCATCAACGCCATCGTGACGGATATGGTGATTTCTCTGGCACAGCGCCTGAACATCAGTCTGGTTGCGGAAGGCGTTGAAACCGAGGAACAGGCCCACTATCTGAGGGATCGGGGCGTGGAACATTTACAGGGCTATTACTTTGCCCGCCCCATGCCGCTGGAGGACTTCCCGGAATGGTTGCGTCAGCACCAGCTTACCCTCGGCCTGTAATGCGATAAAAGTGTGCCATCGCATTATTCCGCGCAAAAAAAACGCATCACTCCGTGATGCGTTTTATCTTCAGGTGTGGCCTTAACCTTCTTCTTCGTCGTCGTCACGCTGATCTTTTGTTACCCGGACCAGATCAATGCGGTACTCCGTCGCGTCAATAATCTGGAAGTGCAGCGGTTCGATATCGATCACGTCGCCGGGCTTAGGTAACTGCCCTTTTTGCGCAATCAACAAGCCAGCCAGCGAAGCATGATCTTCCTCCGGCTTCACCAGCTCATGGAAGTCCAGAAGCTGCTGCAGAGAATGCAGGTCAGTGCCGCCTTTTACTAACCAGCCGTCGCCATCCATGATGATATCCGGCGTTTCATCTTCATCCGGGAATTCACCGGCAATCGCTTCCAGCACGTCCAGCGGCGTAATTAAGCCCTGCACCACACCAAACTCGTTAGTCACAATCACGAAGCTACCTTTGGCACGACGCAGCACGCCGAGCAGGTTAATCGGGTCAAGCGTTTCCGGCACAATAATCGTCGGTGTGCTGGCGGCAAAGGTCGCGACGTCAACGCCGTGATCCAGCGCCACCAGCAGCTCTTTGGCTCTGACCACGCCGATGATCTCATCCAGTTCCCCCCGACACACCGGGAACAGGCTGTGCGGCGTATCCAGAAGTTGAATACGAATTTCATCCACAGGACGGTTGGCATCCACCCACGAGATATCGCCGCGCGGTGTCATAATGCTGCGGATGGAACGTGACGCCAGCGTCAGTACGCCGTTAATCATGTAGCGCTCTTCATCTTTAAACGCTTCCTGCGGCATCGCGACGGCAATCGCCTGCTCTTCAGTGCTCGCAGGTGCGCTCTGCACCCGGTTACGTCCCCCCATCAACCGCAGAATGGCCTCGGCGGTGCGCTCACGCATCGGACGATGGGACTGATGACGAATGAAGTTGCGACGGGCAATCTGATTGAACAACTCGATAAGAATCGAGAAACCAATCGCCGCATACAGATAGCCTTTCGGAATATGAAAGCCAAAGCCTTCAGCCACCAGTGACAGGCCGATCATCAACAGGAAACTCAGACACAGCACCACAACAGTAGGATGCGCGTTAACGAATTTGGTTAGCGGCTTGGAAGCCAGCAGCATCACCACCATCGCAATCACGACCGCAGTCATCATGACCGGCAGGTTATTCACCATCCCTACCGCAGTTATCACGGCATCCAGTGAGAAGACCGCATCCAGTATGACAATCTGGGTCACCACCGCCCAAAAGCTGGCGTAGCTACGGTTACCGCTGTTTTCCAGCTGACGGTTTTCCAGCCGCTCATGCAGTTCCATGGTGGCCTTAAACAACAGGAATATCCCGCCCGCCAGCAAAATCAGATCGCGTCCGGCAAAGCTAAAATCCCCCACGCTGAACAGAGGGCGCGTCAGGGTTACCATCCAGGAGATAAGTGACAACAGCCCCAGGCGCATCACCAGTGCCAGAGAAAGACCAATTAATCGCGCTTTATCACGCTGCTTAGGAGGCAACTTATCCGCAAGAATGGCAATAAAGACCAGGTTATCAATGCCGAGTACGATTTCCAGCACGATGAGCGTGAGCAATCCCGCCCAAATTGAGGGGTCGAACAGAAATTCCATTAGTGACTCCAGAAAAAGGATGTGATTACGCTAACGCATGCCCGCGTCGAAGGACGTGACAGAGAGAAGCCCGGAAAAGCAGAGAAAACGCGGTCTGGCGTAAATTGGCGCGCTGAAGAGCGCAAAGACAAGGTTAAGCAACGTCGGTGACGATCCATAAGGGTGGGCTGCTGCCCGCTACTCCTGAATAATAAACAGATCGCTAATGTATCAGTTCGTACCACGAGGTCAAAAAATTTTCCTGTTTTTACATTTTCGCCAGACGGCATTGAGTAACATAAAAACTCAACTTCCCTCTTTCATGCTGCAAATAACCAACCAATGTCACAAAATTTATTTTTTCGGACACTAAAATAAATCCGGCATCACGTAGTGAGTTAGTTATCCCTGCAATGTTGAAGTCAGGTTAAATCACATTAACAAGATTTGGATATTGTTAACGCGATAATTCTTAACGGTTCCTCAGATTCTGAGGAACTAACAAGCGAACGGAGGTAGCACGTGACCATTGCTCTTGTAATTGGTACACACGGCTGGGCAGCGGAGCAGCTGCTAAAAACGGCAGAGATGCTTTTAGGCGAACAGGAAAATGTGGGATGGATTGATTTTGTCCCGGGAGAAAACGCGGACACGCTGATTGAGAAATATCAGGCAAGACTAACAGAACTGGACACCTCGCAGGGCGTGCTTTTTCTGGTTGATACCTGGGGCGGCAGCCCTTTCAATGCAGCCAGCCGGCTGGTCGTTGATAAAACACATTATGAGGTGGTCGCCGGGGTAAACATTCCCATGTTGGTGGAAACCCTGATGGCGCGGGATGATAACCCCTCTTTTGACGAGCTGGTGGCCATTGCGGTAGAAACCGGTCGCGAAGGCGTCAGAGCCTTAAAAGCACAACCTGAAGAAAAACCCGCAGCGGTTGCCGCCTCGCTCTCCGCCCCGGCCAGCGCCCCGCATGCCAGTCGCCCTCTCACCCCCGACGACCATATGAATATTTGCCTGGCGCGCATCGACGACCGCCTGATTCATGGGCAGGTCGCTACACGCTGGACCAAGGAAACCAACGTCAGCCGCATCATCGTTGTCAGCGATGAAGTGGCCAACGACAACGTGCGCAAAACGCTGTTAACCCAGGTGGCACCGCCGGGCGTCACCGCGCATGTGGTGGGCGTCGATAAGATGGTGCGCGTCTGGAATAACCCCAAATATGCCCGGGATCGGGTCATGTTGCTGTTTACCAACCCGACGGATGTCCTGCGGATTGTTGAGCAAGGGGTTGATATCAAGAGCGTTAACATTGGCGGCATGGCTTTTCGCCAGGGTAAAACCCAGGTCAACAATGCCGTCTCGGTCGATGAAAAAGATATCGCCGCATTTCGCCAGCTTAACGCGCGCAACATCGAACTTGAGGTGCGTAAAGTTTCGGGCGATCCAAAACTAAAAATGATGGATCTGGTGGCAAAGGTGAGCGCATAACGCGCCAGCCGTCTTTTTCTATCCTGTAGAGGACAAGCAGTATGATGGAAATAACCACACTTCAAATTGTATTAATCTTTATCATTGCCTGTATTGCCGGGATGGGTTCGATCCTGGATGAGTTCCAGTTTCACCGTCCGTTAGTCGCCTGTACGCTGATTGGCATTGTGCTGGGTGATATGAAAACGGGCATCATCATCGGCGGTACGCTGGAGATGATTGCGCTGGGCTGGATGAACATCGGTGCTGCGGTTGCCCCGGACGCTGCGCTGGCCTCGATTATCTCCACCATTCTGGTTATTGCCGGTGGACAGAGCGTCGGTGCCGGTATCGCCCTGGCTATTCCGCTGGCGGCAGCCGGTCAGGTGCTGACTATCATCGTGCGTACGCTGACCGTAGCCTTCCAGCATGCCGCTGACAAAGCGGCGGAGAAAGGCAACCTCACGGCCATCTCATGGATCCACGTTTCCGCCTTACTGCTTCAGGCCATGCGCATCGCGATTCCGGCGCTGATTGTGGCTATCTCGGTAGGAACGGATGCGGTTCACTCCCTGCTCAGCTCTATTCCGGAGGTGGTCACCAACGGCCTGAACATCGCGGGTGGCATGATCGTGGTGGTGGGTTATGCCATGGTTATTAACATGATGCGCGCAGGCTACCTGATGCCGTTCTTCTATCTGGGTTTCGTTACTGCCGCGTTTACCAGCTTTAACCTGGTGGCACTGGGCGTGATTGGCGTGGTGATGGCGGTGCTCTATATCCAGCTCAGCCCGAAATATAACCGCGCAGCCGGTGCGCCTGCGGCATCACCGTCAGCTAACGACCTCGACAACGAACTCGATTAAGGAACAGGTGACAACATGGTTGATATAACAAAAGTCGAAAAGAAACTGACGCCGGGTGACGTACGCGCTGTGTTTTTACGCTCAAACCTCTTTCAGGGCTCCTGGAACTTTGAACGTATGCAGGCGCTGGGGTTCTGTTTCTCAATGGTGCCGGTCATTCGCCGTCTTTATCCTGAAAACAATGACGATCGTAAGCAGGCGATCAAACGCCATCTGGAGTTTTTTAATACACATCCTTACGTCGCCGCGCCTGTGCTGGGCGTGACGATGGCAATGGAAGAGCAGCGCGCCAACGGTGCCGCGATTGATGACGGTGCCATCAACGGCATCAAAGTGGGCCTGATGGGCCCGCTGGCTGGCGTTGGTGACCCGATTTTCTGGGGAACCGTTCGTCCCGTGTTTGCGGCATTAGGCGCGGGGATTGCAATGAGCGGCAGTCTGCTCGGTCCGCTGCTGTTCTTTATCCTGTTTAACCTGGCGCGTCTGTTAACCCGTTATTACGGCGTCGCTTATGGTTACCGTAAGGGGATTGATATCGTCAGCGATATGGGCGGTGGCTTCCTGCAAAAACTGACCGAGGGGGCATCCATACTCGGCCTGTTTGTCATGGGGGCGCTGGTCAATAAGTGGACGCACGTCAACATTCCGTTGGTGGTTTCACGCATCACCGATCAAACCGGAAAAACCACGGTGACAACCGTGCAGTCGATTCTGGATCAGCTGATGCCGGGGATCGTACCGCTCCTGCTGACCTTCGCCTGTATGTGGCTGCTGCGCCGTAAGGTCAATGCCCTGTGGATCATTGTGGGCTTTTTTGCTATCGGTATTTTTGGCTACTGGATTGGTTTGCTCGGGCTGTAACCGGCATCACATCGGGAGCCGCGGCTCCCGATGTTTTCAGATTGTGGTCGCGTGACTCACGCCCGGCTTTAATCAGTAAAGGAAGAAGAATGTCATTGACCGACATCGTCATCGCCCTCTGCATCGCTGCCCTTCTGTTATTGGCTATTTACGTTGAAGCCGTGCTGCCACGTCGTCATGGCCCTGCGCTTTTACGTGTCCCGCTCCAACGCCAACACAAAGCAGACAGCCTCATTTTTATTGGCTTACTGCTCATTCTGTTGTGGAACAATCTGACCCATCAGGGGCCGAAACTCACGACCACGCTTTTGATGGTGCTGTGCTTTTTATCGTTCTGGCTTTTCTGGGTGCGCCGCCCCAAATTGCTGATGAAAAGTCAGGGGCTGTTTTATGCCGGCAGATGGACAACGTATCCACAGATACAGAGCATCAATCTTTCCGAGGACGGTATTTTGGTGATGCAGCTTGAGCAGCGGCGGTTGCTTATCGCCGTGCAACAGCTTGACGATCTGGAACGCATTTACCAGACCCTGGTGGAGGCACGCTAATCGCGTTGCCACAGGGTGATCATAAAGTCTGCGTCGCAGGGAAACTGCGTACTTTCCGCTAAGCTCTGCCACACATCAGGTCGCGCGCGCCAGGCAAAGGGCGTCATCTGCAACAAGGTGGTGGCAGACTGCCCGCTCAACGCCATTGGATACGTTAAACGATGCTGGGCGAGTTGACGAAATCCCTGGTAGCTTTTCTCTTCCGAGGCGTGGAGTTGAACGTCGCGGTATATCAGCGCCTTAAGCTGCTGAAGATGATGAGGCCCGGGCGTGACCGTGAGTAAAAAGCCTCCCGGTTTAATGACCCGGCTGAGCTCAGTCTCGTTACAGGGCGCATAAATGCGGACCACCGCATCCAGCGAAGCATCACCAAACGGCAGGCGGTGGCTTGATGCCACGCAAAATAAAACCTGGGCGTAACGCTTTGCCGCCAGCCTGACGGCCATCTTCGCCACATCCAGACCATAAACCTGGCCCTCAGGCGCGAGCTCGCTGGCCAGTGCGCCCGTGTAGTACCCTTCTCCACAGCCGATATCCAGAATCTGCGCAGCCGGTTGGTTAAGATGCTGGTTAAGGACGGCAACCACGTTGTCCCGCAATGGCTGGTAGTGACCGGCCTGCAGAAACGCACGTCGCGCCTGCATCATGTCTGCACTGTCGCCCGGTTCACGTGAACCTTTATGTTGAACGGGCAGCAAATTGACGTAGCCCTCTTTCGCCTGATCGAACTGATGGCGATTTTCACAGCGCCAGCTGCGGTCAGTCAGGGTCAGGGGGAAGTGACAAAGTGGGCAGTTCAAAGACATCAGGCGCTCCGGCAAAGATTAACGCGCGGAAGTGTACTTGACGGGAAACAATAGCGAAAGCGTAAAAAAAGCCTCGGCCAGTTGGCCAAGGCTTTAATATCTGAGACTGTGGTGCATGGCACCCGTCTGAGGCGAAATCAGATAGCAGTAACGTTAACCGCTGCTGGGCCTTTCTGGCCGTCCTGAATTTCGAACTCAACGTTTTGGCCTTCGGCCAGCGTTTTGAAGCCGTTGCCCTGAATAGCAGAGAAGTGTACGAATACATCTTTGCTACCGTCAGCTGGAGTGATAAAACCGAAGCCTTTAGACTCGTTGAACCACTTAACCTGACCTTTAATCTTTGCCATTTTACTAATTCCTTAAAGTGTTTATTTTGCCCGGAGGCTAACCTACAGATAAAACAGAGACATTACTGAATGAGGCACTGATTAAAGTTCGGCAAGGAAGCGGTATTCAACGTCAACGTCTTTACTCGTAACTTCTTTACTGAAGATGCCATACATAAACAGAACTGTACCTCGTTTAACCCACGAATTGTTATCACATATCCGCTAAATAATGGCAAGCCATTTTTATAAACACGGTCGGCGCTTTTCACATATTTGCAAGACAGCTCCCAGAGAATGTACTTTCTGGTACATAAGCCTGTGTACTGAACGCCACTAATAGTCACAACAACCCTATAATATAATGCTTTTCTGCCCAGACAGGGTGATATCTGACGCCGTCTAGGCCGTCCAGCCAGAGGGATAACATTAAAAAAATAACATTGCACTAATATGGCAAAGTTGCACCAAATAAAGGAGCCGATAAGTGAAGCGCGGGCAAACTATTGCAGCAGGCTTGTACAATAAATTCTATTTCGTACAAATATAAATTTTATTTCCAGTAAAATCATAAGTTGAGCGTTAACGCAATCACTTACAGCTTGCATGCAGGCGTTTTTTGAATTACGCCTGCCGGGGGCCGTGAAGGAATATTGATTTCAGCCAGAATCCCGTGGCGTCAGAAGGAAAGGTTATTACCTCTGACTACGCCTGGTCGATATAGCTCAGGCTGCGGCTCTCGCCTATCTGCCAGGGCGTAAAATGCCTGCTTGCTTCCCCACGTTGTTGTAAGACCCGCAGCAATTCTGCCGGGGGCGCATCGAGCGATTCATCAGCAAGTTCAAAGACGCCCCAGTGAACAGGGATCGTGAGAGGCTGCCCTATTGCATGCCAGAGCGACACCGCCTGTTGAGGATCCATATGTTGCCCCGCCATAAACCAGCGGGGTTCATAGGCACCGACGGGCAGCGCGGCAAGATTAAACGGCCCGAGACGCGCGGCAATGGCATGAAGGTTTTCAGTGTAGCCACTGTCCCCCGAGAACCAAAAGCGCAGCGACGCGGTGTGGATGACCCAGCCGCACCACAATGACCGGTTGCGGTCAGTTAACGTGCGCATACTCCAGTGGCGGGCCGGAACCGCATGAAACTGAATACCCTCGAAGGCTTTCTGCTGCCACCAGTCAAGCTGATGTACCTGCTTCACGCCACGGCGTTGACACCAGTCAGCCAGACCCAGCGGAACCACAAAAACCGCCTCTGGAAAGTGGCGTACGATCTGCTTGATGGTCGGCTTATCCAGATGATCGTAATGGCTGTGGGAGATCAACACGTAATCCAGATGTGGCAACTGGTCGATCGTCAGCGGCGAAGGGGTTTTGCGTTCCGGCCCCAGAAACGGCAATGGCGATGCCCGCCGGGAAAGTGCGGGGTCAATCAGAATATAGCGTTGATTCAGCCGCAACAGCAGCGCAGCATGGCCCAGCCACCAGATGCGATCGTCGTCACCGCTCAGGTCGGCGGGTTGCCACCACTGCGCCCTAAAACCATCATAGCCCTGCTGAGGCGGATGCGGTAATCCCTGCGCTTTACGTTCCTTACGCCAGCGCTTCAGGTCACCCTGTTGGCGCATATCAGGTTCAGGGTTGCGAAACCCCTCCGGCGTATGATGGGGTTTACTGCTGTCATACCAGGGATTTTTCCAGGCCATCCGGCCTCCATGCAGGATTTAACGTTCCGGGATCAGGCGAATAAAATCATTGCTTTCCGCCTGCTCTTCCGCTTTTTGCTCGGCGGCACCCGTTTGCCTCTCGATCAGCCGCTTAAGCAGCGCGTTTTGTTTCTTTTGCTCTTCTAACAGTGACGCCAGCAACGCAATCTGTTCATTTGCCCGAACGCTGGCGCGGTTAACATAGAACCATAGCATCAATGCCACAATCAGCACGATTCCCATCACGCCAAAGCTGACCACAGGACCCGCATTAGCGGCTAACTCATTCATAACTGCCTCAAGATACCAGGTGAAATCACAATAAAGGGGACGACCCGCCATTCTACCCTGTGGCGCAGTAAAAGATAATGGTGACGTAAATGATGTGTATCAATCTGCTTCTTTCAGTTATCTCTGATCGCATCCCTTTTAAAAGCGAGGCATGCTGCCCCTGTACATCATGTTAAGCAGCAGTCACTGGAACACTGCGTTGGGTATCATAAGGAGATACAATGAAACTGTTCATTCGGGCAATTGTTGTTGTGGGAATCATCTGGCTGGCCATGCTGTTTACCGGATATGGCGTGCTGGCCGGAAGTAACAAGAATGCCGCAGGTCTGGGCCTGAAGTGTAACTACCTGACCGCACGGGGCATGATCACGGCACAATATCTGCACACCGACAGCGGCGTCGTGGGCGTTACCGACTGCCCGCTGTTGAAAAAGAGTGGCGACGTGATTGATAACTGATCGCACTGAAGCGGGCCACGGCCCGCTTTTTCAGTTTAAAGGGTAATCGTGGTAACCAAGCTCAGCGGAAAGACGGCGTCCCGCCTCATGCAGCATTGCCACGTAAGTGTGCTTGTTCGATGCCGGGAAGCGCAGCGTAGGAAAAGAGATACTCAGCCCCGCGACGGCCACGCCGAAACGATCGAAAATGGGCACGGCGATGCAGCAAACGCCCTCTTCCTGCTCTTCATTATCCTCACCATAACCCTGCTTCCTGACCTGACTCAGGACGTCAATAAGCGCGCCGGCGTCAGAAAGCGTATTCGCGGTATTAATGGTAAAGGTTATCCGCTGCAAAATGTCGTTAATGTCTTCCCGACTGCGCCACGCCAGTAACACTTTACCCAGCGCGGTTGAGTGCAGCGGATTGCGGCGGCCAATACGTGACGACATGCGCAGGTTATACAGCGAATCGATCTTATGGACATAGACAATACTGTCCTCGTCCAGCGCGCCCAGATGGATCGTTTCTTTGGTTAACCGGGACAGTTCACGCATCTGCACATCGGCACTGCGGATCAGGTCAATGTTCTGCAGCGCTTTCGATCCCACCTCAAACAGTTTTAACGTCAGTGAGTATTTTTCGCTTTCCCCTTCCTGGGCGACATAGCCCAGTGATTTCATGGTTTGCAGGAAACGGTAAACGGTGCTTTTAGACATCATCAGCCGCTGAGCCAGTTCGGTAATGCCGTGATCGCGCTCTTCGCTTAAGGCCTGCAAAATGCCAAACACCTTTTGCACCGAAGAGACAGAATCAGGTTGTTTGTCCTTTGAATCAGGAACCATTGCTCACCTTGAATACGTGTTTCAAAAAAAACGGAACGGGGTTGCAGTATAGATTGCGGCGCCTCGCTCCGGCAAACTTTCAAGGTCTGTAACATCTGTAAAATATATTTTTCATTCCGGCGCGGTGCATTTTGTCCGCCAATTGATTAGCATGATGATATTCACACTCTTTAATATTAGCCTCTATGTCACTCTCTTCTTCTGACGGCGGACTTCCTGTGCCACAACGGTACTGGGCTATTCTGACAATCGCCATTGGCCTCATCATGGCGGTGTTAGACGGCTCAATTGCCAATGTGGCTCTCCCAACCATTTCACGTGAGCTGCAGGCCAGCCCGGCCCAGTCGGTCTGGGTCATTAACGCCTATCAGATCGCGATTGTGGCTTCACTGCTGTCGCTGTCCTTTTTAGGCGATATCGTTGGATACCGCCGCGTTTATCAGTTCGGCCTGGTGGTCTTTGCCGCGACATCGGTGTTCTGCGCGCTGTCATCCACGCTGACGATGCTGACCGTTGCGCGTGTCTTGCAGGGGCTTGGCGGTGCTGCGGTCATGAGCGTTAATACAGCGCTGATACGCATTATCTATCCTCCTCGCTATCTGGGTCGGGGCATTGCCATCAATGCACTGCTGGTGGCGATCTCAACCGCTGCCGGTCCCACCGTCGCGGCAGCCATTCTTTCTGTTGCCAGCTGGCGTTGGTTATTTCTGATTAACCTGCCGCTGGGTGCAGTGACACTCTGGTTGGCGTTGCGTTATCTGCCCGATAACCCACAACGGGCAAAAACCCAGAAGTTCGATATCACCAGTGCGGTGATGAATGCGCTTTTTTTCGGGCTGTTGATTTCGGCTCTGGGGGGATTTGCGCAGGGACAGCCCCACTGGCTGATCGCCAGCGAAATTGTGGTGATCATCCTGGTCGGTTATTTCTTTATCCGTCGTCAGTTAAGGATGGAGGTGCCGCTGCTGCCGGTTGACTTGCTGCGTATTCCCATTTTCGCACTGTCGATCTGCACTTCCGTCTGCTCTTTCTGTGCACAAATGCTGGCGATGGTCTCTCTGCCTTTTTATCTGCAAAGCGTACTGGGTCGCGATGAAGTCGCAACAGGCCTGCTGCTGACGCCCTGGCCTCTTGCTACCATGCTGCTTTCACCCATTGCGGGCCGCCTGATTGAGCGGGTCCATGCCGGTCTGCTCGGCGGCATTGGTCTGGCACTGTTTGCCAGCGGGCTGTTCCTGCTGGCCCGGCTGCCTGCCCAACCTGACGACATGGATATTATCTGGCGCATGATGCTGTGCGGAGCCGGTTTTGGCCTGTTTCAGTCGCCAAACAACCATACAATCGTCACTGCTGCGCCGCGCAACCGCAGCGGCGGTGCCAGCGGTATGTTAGGCACGGCGCGATTACTGGGCCAGAGCAGCGGCGCGGCGCTGGTCGCGCTGATGTTCAATCTGATGGGAAATGGCGGAACCCATGCCTCGCTGTTATTAGCGGGAGGATTCTCTACCGTCGCCGCCCTTCTCAGCCTGTCACGAATGAAAGCCTGAGTTCAGCGATAAAAAAAGGCGACGTTGCCGTCGCCTTTTTCGTGAGGGTTACTTCAGGTATTCACCGCTGCGCAGCGCTTCGATTCGTTTATCTAACGGTGGATGCGACATAAAGAGTTCGCTAAATGATTTTCCTTTTCCGTTAATACAAAACGCCATCATGCTGCTGGGTTCCTGCGGCTCATAGCTGGTTTTCAGACGCTGCAAAGCCGCAATCATTTTTTCGCGCCCCACCAGTTTGGCCGAGCCGGCATCGGCATGGAATTCACGATGACGTGAAAACCACATCGTGATGATGCTGGCCAGAATACCGAATACCAGTTCAAGCACCATCGAGACAGCAAAGTAGACCAGCGGATTTCCGTTGCTGCTCTCCTCGCCATCACGGTTGCCGGACATAAAGCCCGCCGCAATCTGTGCCAGGATACGCGACACAAAGATAACAAAGGTGTTCACCACACCCTGAATCAGCGTCATGGTGATCATGTCGCCATTCGCAATGTGCGCCACCTCGTGCGCCAGCACCGCCTCCGCTTCATCACGACTCATGTTTTGTAGCAGGCCAGTAGAAACCGCCACCAGCGAGGCATTACGTCGCGCACCGGTTGCGAACGCGTTGATATCCGGCGCGTGATAGATAGCGACCTGGGGCATAGCAATACCGACCTGCTGTGCCTGTCGGCCAATCGTGTCAATTAACCAGCGCTCGGTTTCGTTGCGCGGTTGCTCAATCACTTCACCGCCAACTGAACGTAGCGCCATCCACTTCGACATCAGCAGTGAGACAAACGCACCGCCGAAGCCAAACAAGCCTGCCATTATCATCAGGCCCTGAACACTGCTTGACTGGATTCCTGTCAGGCTGAGAATCAGCCCGAATACCAACATCACAGCCAGGTTGGTCAGCAGGAAAAGAGCAATACGCATCATAACGGTTAATCTTCCTCAGTAGTTCATGCGCTCATGCGCGGATACATATCCTATGAGCATTGTGCGGGTTTTCAAGCGACCTTAACGTTTAAGTGTCTAAAAAGACATAACTTTACAATATGACACAACCTTTCGCGCAACCTGTCGGAAACCGCTCAGACGAACACATTAACGACGCTTATCACTGCCAAATTAATGATAAAAAAAAGCACCGCGCTGGGCGGTGCTTTGGGTAACCCGGGTTATGCCGTTAGTTGGTTTTGGCTGCCGGTGCCTCAGGTGAGGATTTCTCCAGCTGCGCCAGGTCATTGGCAATTTTTACCGTTTCATCCAGATAAGGATCGGGCTCTTTATAGTCTTTCGGCAAATCATCAAGGCTCTTCAGCGGCTTTTTACCTTCAGCCTGATAGCGCGCGTTAATGCGTTCCAGACGTAGCGCATCTTCCTCGTGGTTCTCTTTCTCGCGCTGGGCAAGATTGAGCGACACAATGTTGCGCTTGTCTTTCATGGCGTTAAAGCGGGCGATGTCCTTCATGATGTACTGGAACTCGCGATCCTTAGCGATGCGCTCATCGTGCTCTTTGGTCAGCTGTGGCGCCAGCGCCTTGACATCACCTGTGCGGGTGTAGGTCGCGGCCGTAATGCTGTCCCACGGTAACGCATTGTCCTCGAACTTCTCGCCCGTTTCCGCCGCTTCAACACCGGTTGGCATCAACAGGTCCGGCGTCACGCCTTTGCGCTGCGTACTGCCGCCATTGATACGATAAAACTTCTGAATCGTATACTGCACCGAACCCAGCGCAGGCCATTCCGGACGCAGCATCTGATCGTAAATGCGGTTCAGTGACCGGTACTGTTGAACGGTGCCTTTACCAAAGGTGGGCTCGCCGACGATCAGCGCACGACCATAATCCTGCATTGCCGCTGCAAAAATTTCTGATGCAGAAGCACTGAAGCGGTCAACCAGCACCACCAGCGGGCCTTTGTAATAAACAATGCCGTCGTTGTCGCTATCCTGACGCACGTGGCCATTGTTATCACGGACCTGAACAACCGGGCCACTTGGAATAAACAAGCCAGAAAGCGAAACCGCCTCGGTCAGTGCGCCGCCGCCGTTGGTGCGCAGATCGATGACGATGCTGTCAACGTTCTGCTTTTGCAGCTTCTGCAACTGCACTTTGACATCATCGGTCAGGCCAACGTAGAAGCCAGGAATATCGAGCACGCCGACTTTTTCTTTACCGACAGTGTGAATGCTCATTTTAACCGCGCGATCTTCCAGACGGATTTTCTCACGCGTTAAGGTCACAATACGGGTCTTAGTGCCTTTGCCAGCAGGCAGAATCTCAAGGCGAACCTTGCTGCCTTTCGGCCCTTTGATTTTGGCGACCACATCATCCAGACGCCAGCCGATAACGTCTTCCATTGGCTTGCCAGGCTCACCGACGCCGACGATGCGGTCGCCAACGGTGATCGCTTTACTTTTCGCCGCCGGACCACCGGCCACCATAGAGTTGATAACGGTATAGTCATCATCCATCTGCAACACGGCACCAATCCCTTCGAGCGACAGGCTCATTTCGGTGTTGAACTGCTCCGTATTACGCGGTGAAAGGTAGTTGGTGTGCGGATCGATTTCGTGGGCAAAAGCGTTCATTGCCAGCTGGAATACATCTTCACTGTTGCTTTGCGCCAGACGACGGATGGCAAAGTTATAACGTTTGGTCAGCACTTCACGGATTTCTTTTTCGTCTTTACCGGCGAGTTTAAGGCTCAGCTCATCGTATTTGACCTTGGCGTCCCACAGCGCATTCAACTCACTCTGGTCTTTCGGCCAGGGCGCTTTAGAACGGTCAATATCGATGGTATCATTGCCGGTAAAGTTCATCGGACGCGCCAGCACCGTAAGCGCATACTGATAGCGCTCAAAGCGGCGTTTTTGCGCCAGATTATAAAGATCGTAAAAAATATCCAGCTTACCGCTACGCAGCTCATCACCCAGTTGGGTCTTCTTGCTGGCAAACTGTGCAACGTCCGACGCCAGCAACACGTTGTGGCTGTAGTCGAGCATATTGAGATAGCGGTCAAAAATCTTGGCCGAGAAGGCGCCGTCAAGATCGAACTGACGATAGTGAGAACGGGTAAAACGCGACGTCACGCGCTCGCTTACCGTCGCATCCTGCGGATCTTCATGCAGCTGTGGAATTTGATCGGCACGTGTAATGTTCTCGGCCGCAAAGGAAGGGCCTGACAACAGCAGGCCCGCAATCAATCCAACTTTTAAAAGGGTGTTCATGCCGGGGTCAGCCTCCGTTTCAGAACTGCAAATGTTCTGCGCGCACAATCATTGCCATGCCGGAAGCGAGCTGTACCCGGACGCCGTCTTTCGACACTTCCAGAACGGTTGCGTCCATCGCACTTTTGCCTGCTTTAACTTTAATACTCTGGCCGGGTTGCAAAGTTGAGGTATCAGTGATGGGTTTAGCCTGCTGCTCCGGGCGTGGTGCCGGTTTGCGATTCTGCGATGCAGTAGGACGCTCAGCAGACTGTGGACGCGGCTTACGCGCGGCCTCACCTTCTGCCGGTTTACGCGGAGCAGGCTTGCGTGGGCGACGTGGTGCGCTGGCACCCTCTTCGCCTTCACCGGCTTCGCGACGAGCGGCTCGCTGCTGGTCGCGCTGTGCCTGAACACGCGCTTTGGCATCTTCGAGTTGCTTACGGGCATGCTCCACGTGCTGCTCATCAAGAACACCACAGGGGTTTCCATCGAGATCCACACGGGTGGCACCCGCTTTGATACCGTACAGATAGCGCCAGCTAGAGGTATAAAGACGCAAGGCCGAACGCAACTGCGTCTTGCTCAGGTTCATTTCGCCCTGAACGCGCTCTACCAGATCCTGAAAGATACCGATTTTGAGCGGACGCGCTTCGCCTTCAGCGCTAAAGCAGTGCGGAAAGCGCTCCGCCAGAAAGCTAATGACTTCTTTACTGCTATTCAACTTAGGTTGATTTTCCATGAAATTTCCTGATTACTACGGGTTTGCCGACCAGAGCAGGCATGAACAGGCGACATTATAATGACAACATCGCCAAATGCCATGCAATCCAGTCGATTAGCTACGCGTCAGCTGCAAATATTTTTCTAAGTCACTGTTCGCGAGCACGTCGCAAAGCCCGTTAGTCAAGGCGACCAGCCCTTTTTCATCTTCACTATCAAAGCGATTGTATTCCACACTGTCGATATCCAGTACGCCGACAACCTGACCGTTTATTTTCAGAGGAATCACAATTTCTGCATTACTGGCGGCATCGCAGGCGATATGGCCAGGGAAAGCATGGACATCATCAACACGCTGCACCTGTTGTTGCGCCAGTGCGGTGCCGCAAACCCCTTTGCCCACGGGAATGCGCACGCAGGCGATTTTCCCCTGGAACGGGCCCAGAACCAGCGTATCGGCTTCCGTTAGCAGGTAGAAACCTGCCCAGTTCACGCCTTCGAGACGTTCATACAACAGCGCGCTAAAATTACCCATTGCAGCGAGGAACGCCGTTTCTCCCGCCAGTAAGGCGCGCATATCGCGATCTAAATCGGCGTAAAAGGCAGTTTTGTTCATTATTCAACCGTTACCAGTGACATCCGAGCGGCTAACCACTCCGCTTGTTAAAAATAAGCACTAAAAATCCATAGCCATAAGGTGAATCATAGCGTTAGTTACTATAACCTTAACATTCTGTGGATCGAAGCGTGATACCCGAGACAGGTACCCAGGCGATGTCTTACTGACCCTTTGCGTTAATCACAATAAGCGAAACATGCACTAATTTATGAAAATTCACGCTATCAGCCAGACATTGCCTCAGGCACGTTATCAGCGTTGTCCGCAATGCGATACCCTTTTTTCCTTACCAGATGTGAAATCGTATCAGTCAGCCCACTGTCCCCGCTGCAACGCGCAAATTGTGAGCGGCCGCGACTGGTCAATGACACGTCTGCTGGCGATGGCGGCCACGATGCTGGTGCTGATGCCTTTTGCTTTTAGCATGCCGCTTATCGACATTCGCCTGCTGGGCATGCGCATTGACGCCAGCGTACTGGAAGGTATCGTTCAGATGACGCTACAGGGCAATGTCCTGACCGCCTCGATGGTGGCGTTCTGTACTATCGGCGCGCCGGTGACGCTGGTGGCAGGCATTGGCTATCTGGCCCTGGGTGAGCGTTTAGGGATGAATCTGCGCCCGGTGCTGCTGATGCTCGATAAGCTCAAAGAGTGGGTGATGCTGGATATTTTTTTGATTGGCATCGCCGTCGCCTCCATAAAAGTCCAGGATTACGCCGACCTCGAATTAGGCTATGGGCTGGTCGCCTATGTGGCGCTAACCGTGCTGAGCGTCATTACGTTGATTCATCTGAACATGGAGCAGCTTTGGGAGCACTTTTATCCCCAGTCGCACCAGGTGACGCGGCGTGACGATCTTCAGGTCTGCCTTAACTGCCACTACACCGATATTCCTGACGCCCGCGGCCGCTGCGCGCGCTGTCATACGCCGCTTGATTTTCGGCGCCGCCACAGCTTACAAAAGTCCTGGGCCGCCCTTATCGCGTCAATTGTGCTGCTGATTCCCGCCAATCTGTTGCCGATTTCGGTGGTGTACCTGAACGGATCGCGCCGTGAAGACACGATCTTCTCCGGCATCCTGTCTCTGGCATCCGGTAACGTGCCCGTCGCAGCCGTGGTGTTTATCGCCAGTATTCTGGTTCCCTTCACCAAAGTGCTGGTGATGCTGGCGCTGCTGCTCAGTATCCATTTCCGCTGCGAACAGGGCCTGAAAACCCGCATTCGTCTGCTACGTTTTGTGACCTGGGTTGGACGCTGGTCTATGCTGGATCTGTTTGTCATTTCACTAACCATGTCGTTGGTCAATCGCGATCAACTACTGGCTTTTACCATGGGACCCGCTGCGTTTTATTTTGGCGCGGCAGTGATCCTGACCATTATGGCCGTTGAGTGGCTGGATAGCCGCCTGCTCTGGGATGCACATGCAACAGGAAACGCCGACTACACCGACTAATGCTACGCTGCGCAACAAGCGTAAAATTTCACCTTTTTGGCTTCTGCCCATTATCGCAATGCTGATTGCGGGCTGGCTGCTTTGGACCAATTTTCAAGAGCGCGGCACGACCATCACCATCAATTTCCAGACGGCCGATGGCATCGTGCCCGGCCGCACGCCTATCCGCTATCAGGGCGTGGAAGTCGGTACTGTGCAGGGCATCAATCTTAGCGACGACTACAAAAAGATTCAGATCAAGGCCAGCATTAAGAGCGACATGCGCGATGCGCTGCGTGAAAATACGCAGTTCTGGCTGGTCACGCCAAAAGCCTCACTGGCGGGGGTTTCCGGTCTGGATGCGCTGGTGGGGGGGAACTACATCGGCATGATGCCAGGCGATGGTAAAGAAAGTGACACCTTTACCGCGCTGGATACCCAACCGAAATACCGCGTGAATACCGGTGAGCTCATGATTCACCTGCATTCATCCGACCTCGGCTCGTTGAACACTGGCTCGTTAGTGTATTACCGCAAAATCCCGGTGGGCCGTGTCTACGATTACAGCATTAACAATCAGAACAACGGCGTGTCGATTGACGTCCTGATTGAGCGGCGCTTCGTGAACCTGGTGAAAACCAGCAGCCGCTTCTGGAATGTGTCAGGAATGAATGCAGACGTCAGCCTGAGCGGGGCCAGAGTACAGCTAGAAAGCCTGTCAGCCTTAGTCAACGGCGCTATCGCCTTTGACTCGCCTGAGGGCGCGGAAGCCGCCAAAACCGATCAGAACTATCAGCTCTATCCCGACCTGGCTCACAGCCAGAGGGGCGTGCTGATATCGCTGGATCTGCCCAGCGGGGATAATCTCTCAGCCAACCGTACGCCCCTGATGTATCAGGGCTTAGAAGTCGGCACCCTGACCAAACTGAATCTACAGGATGGCGGTAAAGTGACCGGTGAGATGACGATCGATCCCTCTGTCGTGGGACTGATGCGTGAAGGCACGCGTATTGAGATGCGCAGCCCCAAACTCAGCCTCACGGATACCAGCCTGAGCAGCCTGCTGACCGGTAACACCTTTGAGCTGGTGCCTGGCGATGGTGCACCGCAGCAGCATTTTACGGTGGTCGCACCCAATAAAACGCTGCTGCAGCAACCCAATGTTCTCACCGTGAAACTGAGCGCCCCCGAAAGCTACGGCATCGATGCCGGCCAACCCCTGATGTTGCATGGGCTAAAAATTGGTCAGGTGATTTCCCGGGATCTGGATGCAAATGGCGTTAATTTTGTTGTCGCGGTCAATCCTGACCAGCGCCAACTGGTCCACGGCGACAGTAAATTCATTGTGAACAGTCGCCTTGACGTGAAATTCGGCCTGGATGGCATGCAGGTGCTGGGCGCCAGCGCCCGCGAGTGGGTCGATGGCGGTATTCGTCTGGAGCCGGGTAAACAAGGCGCACCTAAGACGGCCTATCCCCTCTTTGCCGATGCTGAACGCGCGGAAGAAGGCATTACCGGCGATGGCCCATCCACCACGCTGATGCTGACGGCGAAAAGCCTGCCAGACGTTCAGGCCGGCTCGATTGTGCTCTATCGTAAATTCCAGGTCGGTGAAATTACTCAAGTCACCCCGCGTGCTGATGCGTTTGATATCGCGGTCCACATCAAACCGGAATACCGCAAACTGCTCTCTGCTGAAAGTGTGTTCTGGGCAGAAGGCGGCGCACGCGTTCAGCTTAACGGCAGTGGGTTAACCGTGCAGGCCTCGCCGCTAAACCGGGCGTTGAAAGGCGCCATTAGCTTCGACAACCTGACGGGCGCGAAAATTGATAAAGGCGCGAAGCGCGTGCTTTATCCGTCTGAAACGGCTGCACGGGCCGTGGGCAGCCAGATTACGTTACATACCTATGACGCCAGCAAGCTGTCCGCCGGCATGCCAATTCGTTATCTCGGTATCAACGTGGGACAAATCGAGTCGCTGTCGCTGAGCGATGACAACAATCAGGTGGTGGCGAAGGCCGTACTTTACCCTGAATATGTGCAGAGTTTTGCCCGCGTCGACAGCCGTTTCTCGGTAGTATCGCCAGAAATTTCTGCCGCAGGTGTAAATCATCTGGAAACGATCCTCCAGCCTTATGTCAACGTCGATCCGGGTAAAGGCCGTGGCGCGCGCACCTTTGAGCTGCAGGAAAGCACCATTACTGATTCACGTTACCTTAACGGCCTGAACATCTATGTGGATGCGACCGAAGCGGGTTCCCTGTCGCTGGGTACGCCGGTGCTGTTCCGCGGGGTAGAAGTGGGCACGGTGACCGGTACATCGCTGGGGAATATGGCAGACCGTGTACAAATCGCGCTGCGTATCAGTAAGAAATACCAGCACCTGGTCCGCAACAATTCGGTGTTCTGGCTGGCCTCGGGCTATAACCTGGACTTTGGCCTGATTGGCGGCGTGGTGAAAACCGGCACCTTCCAGCAGTTTATCCGTGGCGGTATTCAGTTTGCTACGCCGCCGACCGTGCCGCTGGCACCTCAGGCAACGTCAAACAAACACTTCCTGCTGCAGGATGAACCGCCTAAAGACTGGCGTAACTGGGGAACTGCGATCCCCGACCCGAATCAACCTTAAGCCATACGGGCAGCCCAGGCTGCCCGTTTTCTTTTGGCGTGCTACACTGCCGCCTTTGCCTCAAAGAGAACTTATCCGTGTCCGACTCCGCCTCACGCTTCCCTGCCGAATTCCTCGATCTGATACGCCAGAGCTTGCCCGATGATACTGACCTGCAGCAGTTTATTGACATCAGCCTGCAGCCATTACGTCGCAGCCTGCGCGTTAACACCTTAAAGATCGGCGTTAGTGACTTTCTGACACAAACCGCGCATTACGGCTGGCAGTTGACGCCGGTTCCATGGTGTGCGGAAGGATTCTGGATAAATCGCGAGGACGAAAGCCTGCCGCTGGGCAGCGTTGCGGAGCATCTGAGCGGCCTGTTTTATATCCAGGAAGCCAGCTCAATGCTGCCGGTGACGGCACTGTTTGCGGCCCAGCCCGATGCCATGAGCGTCATGGATATGGCTGCTGCTCCCGGTTCCAAGACCACCCAGATTGCCGCCTGCATGCACAACCGGGGCGTTATTCTGGCCAACGAGTTTTCCGCCAGCCGGGTCAAAGTGCTTCATGCCAACATAACCCGTTGCGGCGTAACCAACAGCGCCCTGACCCACTTTGATGCCCGCGTCTTTGGGCCTGCGCTGCCGGAACAGTTTGATGCCATTTTGCTGGACGCGCCCTGCTCGGGTGAAGGCGTCATGCGTAAAGATGCTGATGCCCTGAAAAACTGGTCGCTGACCAGCACGCAGACTATCGCGCAGACTCAGCGCGAACTTATCGAAAGCGCGTTCCACGCCCTCAAGCCCGGCGGTACGCTGGTTTACTCTACCTGTACGCTTAATCAGATTGAGAACCAACAGGTTGTCGCCTGGCTGCTGGCGCGCTATCCGGACGCCGTTGAAATCGCCCCGTTGAATGGGTTATTTGCCGGGGCGGAGCGGGCCGCGACGCCTGAAGGTTATCTTCACGTTTTCCCGCACCTGTTCGACAGCGAAGGGTTCTTTGTCGCCTGCTTGCGTAAAACCGCCTCTGTCACACGGCTACCTGAGCCGACCTATAAAGTGGGTAAGCTGCCGTTCAGCCACGTCAGTCGCAAACTTGAAAGCGAGATTGTAGCGTCGGCGGCGCAGGTGGCGATTCAGTGGGATGACAACCTTCAGCTCTGGCAGCGCGATAAGGAGATCTGGCTGTTCCCGGCCGGTGTGACACCGCTGTTAGGTAAGGTCCGTTTCTCGCGGATTGGCCTGAAGCTGGCCGAAACCTTTGCAAAAGGCTATCGCTGGCAACACGAGGCCGTCATTGCCCTTGCATCCCCGCGCCCCGATCAGACGTTTGCGCTAAACGAAGCTGAAGCTGAAGAGTGGTATCGCGGTCGCGATATTTATCCTGAAAGCGTCCCCACGCGGGATGAAATGATAGTGACCTATCAGGATCAGCCGCTCGGGCTGGCTAAACGTGTTGGCAGCCGTATTAAAAACAGCTATCCGCGCGAGCTGGTGCGCGACGGCAGGCTGTTCCGGTAATCGCCCCACCCGCCTTTTGTGACACTGTCACTAAATGATCCCATTTTCACCTTGCAAAGGGGATGATTCGGGGAGGTTAGCGGGCAAGACAAGCGGTAATGAGAATGGAAGAACGCCGGCAGAAGCCGGCGTTGTGATGTCATGACCTCAGGCGGGACGCGTTTTGGCCGGGTGCGTCAGCAGTTTAGCGGCAGGCCGGACAGGACGCCGGACCAGTTCACCGCCACAGTTCGGACACCGCCCTTTAAGGTGCTGCTCAGCGCAGGCGGCGCAAAACGTGCACTCGAACGAACAGATGCGCGCATCGTGGGATGCCGCAGGCAAATCAATATCACAGCGTTCACAGTTAGGGCGCAGTTCCAGCATGGCATCTTCCTCGGCGATTTCGGCTTTCAGCGTGACAAAACCCGCGCACCTTGTCGAGGATTTTCATCGTGCCAGCGGCACGTTCAGGGCCGTTGTTCATCGGGGCGGAGATGACTGATTCAGCGTCTTATTCGTGCCAGGGTCGTCATCATTCTCGTCCCCTTCATCATCTTCACCGCCTTCCTCGTCCTCGTTTATCTCATCACTGTTGACCATCGCCGCCTGAATCGCCTCGTCTTCCAGCACCGGATTAAGCGCCGCGCCTAAGGGCGATGTCGCCAGGCTGTCTGGCAACACCACGTGCGGCAGGGGTACTTCGGTGGTGGGTAACGGCTGCGGCGTTTTCATGAAGCTCAGTGCGGCAATCAGCAGCGTACACAGGGTGAAGAACAGATAGAGCAGGTTGCTGCCGAAGGGCTGCATCAATGTACCCACCAACAAGGGACCGATGCTGGCCCCGATGCCAAATGCCATCAGCAGACAGGCCGTCAGGGAAACGCGCTGCTCGGCAGCCACCTGATCGTTAGCCAGGGCAACCTGTAAAGGATAAAGCGCAAACTGCACCATGCTGGCGACAAACGCGATACCCAGTACCCAGTTAAAGGGTAGATTTGGCAGCAAGACCAGCGGCAAACAGGCCAGCATCAAAACCAGTGAGATATAAAACAGCAGCCGCTGACGGTCATAGCGATCGGACAGCCAGCTGAGCGGAAACTGCGAGACGAGTCCGGCGAAGATGGTCAGGCTCATAAAGATACCGGTCTGCGCGTCACTGAACCCTTTGCTGCTGGCATAGACCGGCGCCAGACCATAGAACGCGCCGACCACCATGCCAGTTAACAGGGTGGTACTGAGCAACTTAGGAATGGTGCGAATGAAATAGCCCAGCTCCATCGGTGCAGGCGACATGGGCCGGACGTGCGTGCGCGTCGTCAGCGCAATGGGCACCAGACAAAGCGCAAAGCAGAGCGCCACGATCAGGAGCGTGTTAATACCAAACCCGCTTTGCAGCGTCAGGACCACCTGACCGCTGCTTAAGCCAAGGTAGGTCGCCACCATATAGAAGCCAAAAATCAGGCCGCGCTGGGAAGATTCCGCCTGGTCATTGAGCCAGCTCTCCAGCACCATGTACTGACACATCATGCACAGGCCGATAATCAGACGCAGGAAAACCCACAGCGGTATAAAGTCCGTCAGCCCGTGCCCTATTACCGAGGCTGTGATAATCCCGGCGCAGGCGACGTAAGCGCGAATATGGCCGACGCGGGCAATCAGGTTGTGTCCCACTTTTCCACCAATCACCAGGCCAATGTAATAGGCGGCAATAATCGCGCCGATTAAGGCACCGTTTACCGCTTCATGCGCCAGGCGAAGTGACACATAGGTGGTCAGCAAGCCCGAACCCAGCAGCATTAACAGCGTCGTGGTATAAAGCGGCAGAAATGTTCTGAGTATTTTTCGCATAAGACTCCCTGTCTACCCCGTTGGTCGGTGTCCTGTCAGAGTTAACCATAGTTGATTTTGTCACGGTTTAGGTCGGGACAATTCCGACTATAAAAAAAGCCCGTAAACCGCATGGCTTACGGGCTGCTGACTCAGGCGTTAGGGAAGGTAATACTGTTTCCCGGTGCCTCACGATGAAGATGGATAAAGTTAAGATGGCGTTCGTATTGATCGAGGATATCAATAATCACCTGTTCTTTGCTGTAGTCCATCAGGTCATTGCCCTGACTGCCTTCCAGCAGGAAGGTTTCCAGCCGGTAATAGGTCGATTTTCCGCTACGCGCGCGGTAGGTAAAGCCCGGTATAGAGTACTGCTGAGGCCAGACCTGATAGAGGAAATCCTGCTCCTCGCCCAGCTGCACCCGCAGGTCCAGATAACCCAGGGGATGTTCGTCATTGGCCGCAACCCTGTCCAGCGTAACCTTAGCCCCGCGCAGCTCCAGCTCTTTCGCCACTTCCTGCATGGCGGGGAAGAGGGTTTCTTCCATCATCTTCAGCGTGTAACGCGAGCCAGGATAGTTCATCAGGCGCGACAGGCGTTTTTTCCAGGTCAGACGATCGGTCGCATGGGCCAAATAGGGTGCAGTTTCACGTGAAGCACTGGCGCGGCGGTAATCTTCAACCTTAAGTGATTTATACAACCCCGCCATCACAAAGAAGATCACGAAGCTAAATGGCAGCCCCATGATAACCGTCGTGTTTTGCAGCGCGGTAATGCCGTTGGTCATCAGCATACTTAACGTCAGGACACCGATGGCTACCGACCAGAAAATACGCAGCCAGTTGGGGGCATCACTGTTAATGTCTTTCAACTTTGAGGTGAAGTTACCTAACACCAGCGATCCGGAATCCGCTGAGGTGACGTAGAACAACATGCCGGTAATGGTGGCGACCGATGCGCTCAGCTTAAACGCCGGATACTGCGCCAGCAGGCTGTAGAAGCCACGTTCGGCGTGCGTCATGACTTCCTGTGCAAAACCGGCGTCGCCGTGAATAATTTCATACAGGGCCGCGTTACCGAATACGGACAGCCACAGCAGCGTAAAGGTAAAAGGAATCACCAGCGTACCAAGAACGAATTCACGGATGGTACGGCCGCGAGAGATACGCGCCAGGAACAGGCCGACGAACGGCGACCAGGCAACCCACCAGGCCCAGAAAAACAGCGTCCAGCTGTTCATCCACTGCGTTGGCCGGTCAAAGGCAAAGGTGTTCAGCGTCATGCCCATAAAGCGGTTGATGTAGTCTCCCACGTTAAGCACCAGCGCATTCAGCAGGAAACTGGTGTTGCCTGCAAACAGAACAAACAGAATCAGGCAGAGCGCCAGGGCGACATTCAGTTCCGACAGAATACGGATACCTTTGTCCACACCGGAGGTCACTGAAATGGTGGCGATAACCACCGATAAAACGATCAGCGCGGTCTGGGCAGTTAACCCTTCCGGAATATCAAACAACACTTTCAGCCCGTAATTGAGCTGCACAACACCGATGCCAAGCGTGGTGGCGATACCGAAAATCGTGCCGATAACGGCGGCGATATCAACCGTGTGCCCAATCGGCCCGTTGATGCGCTTGCCAAAAATGGGATACAGCGCCGAACGAATGGTGAGCGGCAGATTATACCGGTAGCTGAAGTAGCCAAGCGCAATCCCCATCAAGGCATACATTGACCACCCGGTTAAGCCGTAATGGAACAGCGTCCAGACCATCGCCTGGCGGGCCGCCTCCATGGTCTGCCCTGCACCTTCCGGCGGCTGCATATATTGCGAAACAGGTTCGGCTACCGAGAAAAACATCAGGTCGATACCGATACCGGCAGCAAACAGCATCGCCGACCAGCTCAGTACACTAAACTCTGGCTTTGACTGCTCCGGCCCCAGCTTGATTGAGCCGAAACGGGAACAGGCCATGTAAATCACAAACACAATGTAGAGCGTGGCCGCCAGCATGTAATACCAGCCGAACGCGGAAGATACCCAGTTGACTGCCTTGAGGATCCAGCCTGCGGCTTCATTACTGAACAAAATGGTGATGAGTGAAAAGGTCAGAATCAATCCCGCCGATGTATAAAACACTACAGGATTGATTCTGTCTTTTTCACTACTAGGTGGACTCGTCATCGTTTACCTCTGGTTGTTGGCGTGTAAATTTTGCAAGGGATCATCCTGTTTGGATAATCCGGCGTCCCGGCGTCGTGTGTTTTTACGCTTCGTTTCCTGCTGTTACATTCTGGTCAAAACTAGCAAATCTGCCACACTTACCGCTTCACTTACTCAACTTTTAGGACACATCATCCTAACAAGGATTCTATTTATATTGAACATCCAATCAAAAAAAGTTTAAATAGGGGTTCGGTTTCAGGCTGGAGTGAGAGTCATGCCAAAGGTAGGGATGCAGCCAATACGACGTCGGCAGCTGATCGATGCAACGCTGGGAACAATTAATGAGGTGGGTATTAATGATGCCACCATTGCCCAGATTGCACGGCGCGCAGGGGTTTCAACGGGCATCATCAGTCATTACTTCAAGGATAAGAACGGCCTGCTGGAAGCCACCATGCGCGATGTGACGCGTCAGCTACGTGAGGCGGTCGCGAGTCGACTGGCGTCCCTGACAGAGGCCTCCGCAGAGGTCCGGCTACGCGCTATCGTTGACGGCAACTTCGACGAAAGTCAGATCGAACGTGCGGTAATGAAAGCCTGGCTTGATTTCTGGTCGAGCAGCATGCATCAGCCGCAGCTCAAACGTCTGGAACGGGTCAGCCACCGGCGGTTGTTTTCCTCTTTAGCGGTTGAATTTCGCCGCCAGTTACCAAAGGAAAAGGCCCGTCTTGCCGCGTACGGGCTGGCGGCCATGATCGACGGTCTGTGGTTACGCGCCGCGTTGAGTGGCAAGCCGTTTGACGCCGCCACCGCCCGAACACTGACCACCCAATTCATTCGTCAGCAGTTAGCTGGCGAACACGAGTAACGGAACCAGGAGAAATTATGTCCCGATTCAACGAGCAACAACTCTACATCAATGGTACCTACGTTGCCGCCACCTCTGGAGAAACCTTCCAGAGCATCAATCCGGTCAACGGTGAGGTTCTGGCTGATGTTCAGATCGCCGGACGCGAGGATGTCGATCGTGCCGTCGCCGCTGCCAGAAAAGGACAAAAGATCTGGGCAGCGATGACCGCAATGGAACGTTCACGCATTCTGCGTCGTGCGGTTGATATCCTGCGCGAGCGCAATGATGAGCTGGCTGAGCTGGAAATGCTTGATACCGGTAAGCCGTTCAGTGAAACCTCCAGCGTGGACATCGTGACCGGTGCCGACGTACTGGAATATTACGCTGGGCTGATCCCTGCGCTGGAAGGCCAGCAAATTCCACTGCGTGATACCTCGTTTGTTTATACCCGCCGCGAACCGCTGGGCGTTGTTGCGGGCATCGGTGCCTGGAACTATCCGATCCAGATCGCGCTGTGGAAGTCAGCGCCTGCTCTGGCCGCCGGCAACGCCATGATCTTCAAGCCCAGTGAAGTCACGCCACTTACGGCCCTGAAACTGGCTGAAATCTACACGGAAGCGGGCGTGCCGGATGGCGTGTTCAACGTGCTGCCGGGAACCGGCGCGGTGACCGGCCAGCTGCTGACCGAACATCCCGGCATTGATAAAGTCTCGTTCACCGGCGGCGTCGTCAGTGGTAAGAAGGTAATGGCGAACGCGGCCGGTTCTACGCTGAAAGACGTTACGATGGAGCTGGGCGGTAAGTCACCGCTGATCATCTTTGATGATGCCGATCTCGATCTCGCCGCGGATATCGCCATGATGGCTAACTTTTACAGTTCAGGCCAGGTATGTACTAACGGCACGCGCGTGTTTATTCCCGCCGGGCTGCAGTCGGCGTTTGAAGCCAAAATTCTTGAGCGCGTTGCGCGCATCAAAGCGGGCGACCTGCGCGATCCTGAGACTAACTTTGGTCCGTTGGTCAGCTTTAGCCACCGCGACAACGTCATGCGCTTTATCGCCTCTGGCGTTGAAGAAGGCGCACGTCTGCTGTGTGGCGGAAAACGCTTAACGGGCGAAGGCTTTGATCAGGGCGCCTGGGTTGAACCCACCGTATTCAGCGACTGCCGTGACGAGATGAAGATTGTCCGTGAGGAAATCTTTGGTCCTGTGATGTCAATTCTGAGCTACACCTCTGAAGACGAAGTGATACGTCGGGCCAATGACACCGAATTCGGTCTGGCTGCCGGCCTGGTCACGCAAGACCTTAACCGCGCGCACCGCGTGATCCATCAGATTGAAGCCGGTATTTGCTGGATTAACACCTGGGGTGAATCTGCCGCCGAAATGCCGGTTGGTGGCTATAAGCACTCTGGCGTGGGACGTGAAAACGGCCTGATGACGCTGCAAAATTACACCCAGGTGAAGTCGGTTCAGGTAGAACTGACGCGTTTTCAGTCTGTATTTTAATCCCCCTACCTGAGGAGCGACGAATGGAATTTGATTACATTATCATTGGAGCCGGATCCGCAGGGAATGTCCTGGCTACCCGACTGACCGAAGACAGCAATGTGAATGTCTTACTGCTGGAAGCGGGCGGCCCCGACTATCGTTTTGATTTCCGAACCCAGATGCCTGCGGCACTGGCTTACCCTTTACAGGGAAAACGTTATAACTGGGCCTACGAAACGGAACCTGAGCCTTACATGAACAACCGCAGGATGGAGTGTGGCCGAGGCAAAGGCCTGGGCGGTTCATCACTGATCAACGGCATGTGTTACATCCGCGGTAACGCCATGGATCTGGACAACTGGGCGACCATGCCCGGTCTGGAAAACTGGAGCTACCTGGACTGTCTGCCCTACTACCGTAAATCAGAAACCCGTGATACGGGCGCCAACGATTACCACGGCGGAGAGGGTCCGGTCAGCGTGACCACGCCGAAGAAAGGCAATAACGTTCTGTTTGAGGCGATGATTCAGGCAGGCGTTCAGGCCGGCTATCCGCGTACCGATGACCTTAACGGCTATCAGCAGGAAGGCTTTGGTCCAATGGACCGCTTTGTCACGCCTGAAGGTCGTCGTTCAAGCACCGCGCGCGGTTATCTGGACAGGGCGAAAAATCGTGCCAACCTGAAAATCGTTACGCATGCCACGACCGATCGCATTTTGTTTGAAGGCAAGCGTGCAATAGGTGTCGAGTACCTGATCGGCGACAGCAATACGCTGCATACGGTTCACGCCCGCCGCGAAGTCTTGCTGTGTGCAGGGGCCATTGCCTCCCCTCAGATCCTGCAGCGTTCCGGCGTGGGTTCAGCCGAGTTGCTGAACCAGTTCGATATTCCGGTGGTACATGACCTGCCAGGCGTGGGTGAAAATCTGCAGGATCACCTGGAAATGTACCTGCAGTACGAGTGCAAAGAGCCGGTCTCGCTCTATCCGGCGTTGAAATGGTGGAACCAGCCTAAGATTGGCGCGGAATGGCTGTTTAACGGCACCGGCGTCGGGGCAAGCAACCAGTTTGAGGCAGGCGGATTTATTCGCAGCCGCGAAGAGTTTAGCTGGCCGAATATTCAGTACCATTTTCTGCCGGTCGCGATTAACTATAACGGGTCAAATGCGGTAGATGCGCACGGTTTCCAGTGTCATGTTGGCTCTATGCGGTCGCCGAGCCGGGGTCATGTGCGCCTGAAATCGCGCGATCCACGTCGCCATCCTGCGATCCTGTTCAACTATATGTCACATGAGCAGGACTGGCACGAATTCCGCGATGCCATCCGCATTACGCGTGAGATCATTAATCAGCCGGCCCTGGATAAATACCGCGGACGTGAAATCAGTCCGGGCATTGAATGCCAGACCGATGAAGAACTGGATGAGTTTGTCCGTAATCACGGCGAAACGGCCTATCATCCCTGCGGCACCTGTAAAATGGGCAATGACGAGATGTCGGTCGTTGACGGTGAAGGCCGCGTTCACGGACTCCAGGGATTACGCGTTGTCGATGCCTCAATTATGCCGCTGATCATTACCGGTAACCTGAATGCGACCACCATTATGATCGGTGAAAAAATTGCCGACTGCATTCGTGGACTTGATGCTCTGCCACGCAGCACGGCTGACTACTATGTGGCGGGCGAAGCGCCCGTTCGTACGGAACCCGCGCGCCCAGCGTAAGGTTTTCTACGACATCAAAGCCGGACTGCTGTCCGGCTTTTTTTTGCCGAAACGCAACCGTGCCTAAACCCCAGCAATATTGACCTGATATTTGTCAAAAACCCGAACAAACAGGCTGTGCCTGGGGCGGTTTTAATGATATAACGCTACTGTGTTCATTACCGGAGGCTTTCCCCGTCCACTGAAGAGAAGCAACAACGTGGATGCATTGTTTAATTATGAGCAGGATGTTCATTACTCTTTTTACCCCCCTTTTTACCCTCGCACCTGTCAGCGTTAACGCCGTCGATCAGCACTGGCGCAGCGCCCTTTAGTCCCCTTTCTGCCAGCCAACTTCTTTTCTGCCGTTGTGTTACGCATCACGGTAAATCATGACGTCGATTGATGGAGAAAACCCATGCGCGCCTGGGGATTATTAGTACTCGCTATTGTTACGGAAATTATAGGTACCCTGACCATGAAATGGTCCAGCCTGAATCAGAGTCAGCTGGGTTATGTGGTCATGCTGGGGATGATTGCCTGTTCTTATTTTTTTTTGAGTTTCGCCATCAAGCGCATTGCGCTGGGTGTGGCTTACGCGCTCTGGGAGGGCATTGGCATTCTGCTGATCACCTTATTTAGCGTGCAGCTTTTTGATGAAACCCTGTCGTTAATGAAAATCTGCGGTTTGATCACGCTGATGACGGGCATTCTGCTCATTAAAGTCGGCAGCGGTGAGGTGAAGGAGGCAGAACATGATCCTGCCTGATGTGATCCATTTTGCCTGGCTGGCACTGGCGGTCCTGCTGGAGATAGCCGCAAATATTTTGCTTAAGTACAGCAACGGCTTTAAAAAAATCCTCCCGGGAATGCTGTCTCTGGCCTGCGTGCTGCTGGCGTTTAGCGCGCTGTCTCAGGCGGTTAAAGGCATCGATCTGTCGGTTGCTTACGCCCTGTGGGGCGGCTTTGGTATCGTCGCGACCGTGGCAGCAGGATGGATACTGTTTGGTCAGCGGCTCAACCTCAAGGGCTGGGTGGGGCTTGTGCTGTTATTGCTGGGCATGATCATTCTGAAACTGGCCTGATAACAGGGGGACGCTGACGTCCCCTTTTTCATCTTTATCCCTGGATTCGCAAAAACATGCCCGCACGTTCTGGCAGCAATGCCGGTTCGAAACCATAACGGGCATAAAAACCCGGCGAGCCATGACTGGCAATCAAACTGATGTAGGCGGAGGGCGGCGCATGGCGCGCTATCCAGGCCATTAACGCCGTCATAATACGATCGCCCACCCCCTTTTTATGATGTTGTGGCAGCACAGCAATATCGGTAATGACAAAAAAGCAGCCTCCGTCGCCAATCACTCTTCCCATGCCAACCGGCGCGTCCTGATGGCAAACCACCACGCTGTACAAACCGTTTCTTAACCCCGTCTTTGCGGCCTGTTCCGTTTTGTCACTTAATCCTGCGCTCACTCTGATGTGGCGATAGGTTTCTACAGACGGTATTTCTTCCCGAATGATATAGTCCACGTTACTGACCCCCTGGTAATATAAATATCCAACCCTTCTCGGTTTGATTGATATTAATGGTGAAAAAACGCGAGATATAACGATGATTTCTGCGCCAAACGGTGAGTTAAACTCACCTGTAGCAGGCAACCGCCTGCCCTCGTTAATGGCGCTGCGCTGTTTTGAAGCGGCGGCGCGTTTCGAAAGTTTTGCCCGTGCAGCAGACGAACTGCATCTTACGCCCGGTGCTGTCAGCCGGGCGGTGCGCGTACTTGAAGAGGATTTAGGTGTTGCGCTGTTTGCGCGTCGTAACCGGAAAGTCTGTCTGACAGAAGCAGGCGAACAGCTGGCTGACGCGGTCAGTCACGGCTTCGCCATGATCTCCCGCAGCGTAAACCGCTTACGCGCGGGAACGCGCCAGCGCGTGCTGTCATGTGAGCCCACGTTATTAATGCGCTGGCTGATTCCACGCTGGGGCGATTTTGAGGCGCGCTTCGGTAAAAATGAAATCCATCTGGTCGCGGCCAGTGGCGCATTCTCGTTTGATCAGGGGATTGATTTTGCGCTGCGCCGCAATGATTTTACTCACGTATCGCCCTGCCATATCGAACACTTGTTCAGGGAAAAGGTGGGACCGGTCTGCCGCCCCGATCGCGTCACGGTCTGGTTCGACAGCGAGCGTCCGGGTTTGAATCCGGACGCGCCTTTACTGCTCTCCAGAAGCCGCCCGGAGGCGTGGCAGGTCTGGGCGACGGCGATGCAGATACCGGCTCCCGTTAACGTGCAGCAGTGTTTCGAACATTTTTATTTTAGCCTGCAGGCGGCGGTAGCCGGGATCGGCGTAGCCATTGGACCCTGGCCGCTCGTTAAAGATGATATTCAAAGCGGCATACTGGCCGCACCAATGGGGTTTGTGGAAGATGGCTCAGAGTATTGCCTGTTCTCGCCTGAGGTCGCAAAGGCAGGAACGCTTGAGCGCGACCTCACAGACTGGCTGCACGAAATCAGTGGAACAGCGTAATCGTCGCTCGCGTTGTCGCCTCGCGCCTGGCCGGGGCTTAGCTGTATTGCACCAGCATCTGCAATGCCTCATCAAACTGCCCTTTCGCTTCGGCCTCGCGAAAGTAGCGCACGCGTTCCACACAGACTTCGGTGGGCGTTGTGCCGCTGTGCAATAACGTCATAACCTCATCGGCGAAGGCATCAAGCGGCATGCTGTCAGGATCCTGAGACTGCCCGGGCGCTAACTCGGTTTGCACCTGTGGCGGGATAATCTCAATCACCTCAACCTTCCCTTTTAACAGCGGCCGAAGGGCTGCGGTATAGGAGTGAAGTGCCGCTTTAGTGGCGCTGTAGGTCGGCGAAGCAGGGAAAGGGACAAATGCCAGCCCGGACGACACGTTAATAATAGCCGCAGCGGGCTGAGCACTCAGGTGATCGATTAGCGCATCAGTGAGCCTGACGGGCGCAATAAAATTGGTTTCGGTCATTCTCACAACATCGCTCAGGTCGCGGCGTGAAGTGATGTCCTCAGGGCTAAAGACGCCAGCATTGTTGACTAAAACATTCAGGTGCGGATACGTCTGGAGCAGCAGAGGAATGGCGTGACTGACGTCATCCGCATCGGTGACATCTAAAACCCAGGTCGCTATGCCTTCTCGTCCGGCCGCCGCTTCGTCCAGCGCGTCCTGACGACGTCCGGTAATAATCACCTTGTTCCCGGCGTCATGCCAGCGATGCGCCAGTGCGCGCCCAATGCCCGTTCCCCCACCGGTGATCAACAATGTATTGCCGTGCTTATTCATCTTGCGTGCTCCCGTTTGAACCGCCATAAATAATCAGCGAGCGCATTATCTCGCCGATTAATTATTAACCACAGCGTCAGAATCCTCTCACTTTTTTCTCAACGGGTGGACTTAACCACCACGTTAGGGCTTAGTTACCGCCTTAGTGCAAGTATAACTAACTGATTAACGGGGTTTTACCATGTCTGCGACACGAGGTTGGTCCACGGAACTGGAGGGGTTACGCGGCATCGCTTCTCTTTGGGTACTGCTGGGACACATAAGTCTGCTTATCCATTGCCATATTACCTTGATCTCCTCACCCGGCATTGGCGTGGATCTCTTTATCCTGCTTTCGGGCTATCTGATGGCAAAAAACTATGTGGAACGCCAGCACAAGGAGCCCTGGCAACGCGCGGAAACCATTAAAAAATTCTGGTTACGCCGTTTTTTCCGCATTGCCCCGCTTTATTATCTGCTGCTGGCGGTTGCCCTGATCTATGGCCCCTGGTTTGGTGAGATGCGCGATACCATTGCCCAGTTTTATTCCGGGACCGCAACAGAATCCTCACGCTATGCGGATCAGTCGTTCATGAACGTGCTGACGCATCTGTCATTCCTGTTTGGCGTGCTGCCCGCCTATGGATTCAATACCACGCTGCCCGACTGGAGCATTGGGCTGGAAATGCAGTTCTATCTGCTGTTTCCGTTTATGATGCTGGCGGTGATGCGCTTCGGTTACGCGACCGCCCTGCTGAGCATGATGGCGCTGAGTTGCGCAGGCCGTTATCTGCTGCCCGACTACTATGAAGCCTTTGAAATGCCGTCAATGATTCTGATTAAACTGAATATGTTTATTTCAGGCATGCTGCTGGCTGAAGCGGTACGCCGTAAATCCCTGCTGTACGTGCTGTTTGCCCTTGCCGGACCGGCCGTAAGCGTGCTGATTGGGCTGGGTGCCATTAAGCTGCAGGTGATGCTGGAAGCCTTTATGATTATCGGTATGGCGGCCGTGCTCTGGCAGTATCAGGAAAGCAGCCTGATGGCAAAACTGATCCGCATTCCGCGTAAGGTGTTAAACAACCGTCTGAGTACATGGCTGGGCGATGTGTCGTTTTCGGTCTACTTGCTGCATCTGCTGATCGTGATCCCGGCCATTGCGCTGTTGCTCAATCAAACGGACATTGAGTATCAAAATGATCTGACGCGTTTTTTGATTGTTTGTGCCGTATCGATTCCGGTGACCTACGCGCTGGCATCATTACTGTTTAACTGTGTGGAAAAACCGGGAATAAAACTGGGCAAGAAGTTTCTGGCACCCAGGCCTGCACGCTGATGAAAAAATGGCTCGCACTGGCGAGCCATCTTTTTACTTCACAATGCTTTACCCACGTCGTGCTGCCTCTCCCTCACATGCTCATCCGGTGATTCCGGCGTATCTGCGATGCTGCTGTACGTCTTTAATCCCGCATAATGGGCGGGATCGGCCCTGCTGTGCGTCAGACTTTGCGCCGTTGCGCCGAATGAAATGATCAAAAACAACCAGGCCACTGCTAACGGTTTCCTCATTGTGCTTTCCCATGCTGTGAATGGAGTCGCTATAGTGAAGAAACTGGCGTAATGAACTGTCTGATAAACTTAAAATTCATGTCAAGATTGTTACCCCCGATCACATATTTATCGGACGTATACGCGCTGTGTTCGTCGCACAGGCACACCTTACCCAACGCCGTCACTTCAGAGTTTGATCTGTTGGGTAGCGTGACGGGATCACTGATGAGCAACAGAGTGGCGAGCGCAGATCCAGGCCCGCTACGAGGTCATGTCTGCCCTTCGCTGCCCGTCGATCCGGGTTAGTGGCAACCACCATTTAAATTTATGATTTAATAAAAAATTCCCCCTCAACCTGACTCAATACATCAACCTATTGCATATTTTTCGGCCATTACCTTACGATATTCAAGACATAACAAAAATATCGTCATTTATTGATTAAGATCATTTTTTAAATTCAAAATAATAATATTAACGATACTTATGTAAATTTTGGCCTTTTTGTTAATCATTTTCCTGACGCGTGCCGATAGAGAACAAAACAGCAATCCATCGGGAACATATCCATGAAAATCTCCACTCGTCTTGCAACCGGTTTCGGTTTGTTAATTTTGCTTTCCATTATCTGCACCTCTGTCTCACTTAACTCGCTGCATAACGCTAAAACCGGAATGGATGAGGTCGTGAATGTCAAAATGCGGAAGTACCAGTTGATTCTTGATATGCGCGGCGAACTCAGGGATTTGGCGATAGCCGTGCGAAATCTGGCCTTGTTGAGCGACGTTAAGGAAATGCAGCCTGAATGGGAGCGTCTTGAAGCGCAAAAAAAACTGTTCGCGGAAAACCGTGAAACGCTCGAGGTGATCATGCAGAGCCAGTCCACGGCTGAAGAACAGGCTGCCTTAAACCACATTAAAGAACTGGAAGGCACGGTGATGAGCGCTTTCGAAGCTGCCGGGCAACTGGGGCTGAAGAATGAGCGAGATGAAGCGACGCGTTATCTCATGGAGACCTTGCGCCCCTTGCAACGCAATATGCTGGATGCGCTAAACAAAACCACAGACATTCTCATGCATAACAGCCGCAACGCGGTGGAAGTTAACAGCGTGGCAACCAGCCGGGCGTCCTTGACGCTGGTGTTTTTATCCGTGCTTTCCGTGCTGTTCTCCATCGCCACCGGCTATGTCATCACCCGGGTGTTAATGCGCCAGTTGGGCGGTGAGCCTGCCCAGGCCCAGGAACTGGCGGCCGCGATTGCCTCGGGCGATTTGACCGCCAGCGTCACGCTCCGCCGTAATGATTCCACCAGCCTGCTGGCTTCACTGGATGGTATGCAGGCTAAACTGCGTGCTCTGGTGTCAGAGATCAAACAGACCTCGGGTAACGTTGCGCTGGCAGCGGAAGAGATCGCCCAGGGGAACACGGAGCTGTCCTCCCGGACCGAACAGCAGGCCGCCGCCCTGCAGGAAACCGCAGCCAGCATGGAACAGCTCACCGCCACGGTGAAAAGTAACGCCGCCGGTGCGCAAAGCACTGCGTCAACTGCCCGTGAGACCGCCGTGCTGGCGCGCAGTGGCGAAAGCGACGTACACCGGATGTCGGAAACCATGAACGACATTTCGCTGAGCGCGTCTAAAATTCGCGATATCACCGGCGTTATTGAGGGCATCGCCTTCCAGACCAATATCCTGGCCCTCAATGCCGCGGTAGAGGCCGCGCGTGCTGGCGAACAGGGCCGGGGTTTTGCCGTTGTCGCAGGTGAAGTCCGCACCCTGGCCCAGCGCAGCGCGACCGCAGCAAAAGAGATTAAGTCGCTGATTGAGCAAGCGGTTGAACAGGTTGGCAGCGGCGTCAAAGTCGCCAACGGTACAGGTGAAAGCATCCTCAAAATCGTCAGCATGGTCGGCGACCTGGCCAGCGCGATGGATGAGATCTCACTGGCCTCCTCCGAACAAATGCAGGGCATTTCTCAGGTGAGCGTCGCCGTCAGCCAGATGGACAGCGTCACCCAGAACAACGCGGCGCTGGTTGAAGAGTCATCCTCTGCTTCTCAGTCCCTTTCTGAACAGGCCCACGCATTACGCGGCATGGTAGAAGCGTTCCGGGTATAAGCCTGTCAGCACACGGCAGAAAGGCGTCGTCGCGCCGATCAGAACGCTGCCAACGCGTGACGGGGGCTGGGCCAGAACAGTGCGGCCTGGCCCCATCCCGCCTCATCGCGTCCGTCTGACTGCCAGACTTCGCCATCGTAGATAATGAAGCTTTTGCCCTGCTTATCGACACGCGGTCCGCTGTAGCCGGTGGCAATGCCATCGCGTCTGACAATATCCAGCAGGCGCTGTCGTGCTTCCCTGTCGAAAGGCCCGGCACTGAGTCGTGACGGCAGTTGCCGTATCTCTTCCGCACTGTATTTGAAGCAGTTCAGAGCACAACGATTGGCATAGACAAACACGGGATCGGCTGCGGTACTGTGGGCAAGAATGCTGTACGGTGCCTGTTCATGCAGCCACTGATAACGGTCATCGATATCATGAGGACAGTAAAGCCCATGTCCGGTGAGCGATCGGTAGCGTTCATCAATACGCTTCAGTAAGGTCAGTGGGGGTACAGTCGACACGATCATCTCCTTTGCAAGCGGCAGGATACGAGGAGCTAATGTGGCGGGATGCGCGCTGAAAATCAAGCACGCGCAACGGTGGAGAGGCATGACGCGGCAGTGCAGTCCCGGCACGCCGAGCTCAGGACTGCACTGCCGCGCAATGCACACTGGAATATTGACGACTCTCTCGCGCGATCCACAGGGTTATCCCTCACGGCATTCGATTCTCCTGGTTGGCCCTGTCTGCGAAGACAGCCAGCCTGAACGCGAACCCAGGCTGGCTGACGGGCGCTCTAGCTCAACGGCGGCCAGAAGGCTTTATTTGCCTCGATAAGATCGTCGAGAATCGCTTTTGCAACGGCGGCACTTGGTACCGTTTTAGATAAGGTAATGGCCTGCCATAACTTATGCCGGGAGCGCTGTTCCCATGCCTCCACCACGAGCTTTTCGACCGCAACCTGCTGACTCATTAACCCCTTCTGGAAAGTCGGAATGTCGCCAACCTGAAGGGGTTCCGCACCGTTGCGCCCCACCAGACAGGGAATTTCCACCATAGCGTCCGCATCAAAGTTGGGGATAGCGCCCTGATTAGGCACAATGAGCAGCATACGCTCCTGGGTATTGAAGGCGATCGCGGTCGCCAGATCGACAATATAGGAAGCATGTTCGTCTATTTCCAACTCTCCGGCGGATGAATGCCCGGCATCGGTGATTGCCCTGCAGGCGCTGAACACCTGCTTTTCACGATGCTCCATGACCTCATTAGCGCGGGTGCGTTCAGGGTTGGAATGCGCGACCACATAATCTGGGAACAAATAATATTTCAGATAGGTATTGGGCAACGTCTGGGGATCCAGCGCTTGCACATCGCGCGCCTTCAGGAAAGTATCCTTCCAGCTGGACTCCACTGATGACGATCCAGAGGGCGGAACATAGCCGTACTTTGCCACGTACTCACGCAGCTGTGGCATTAAATCATTCCCCTTCAAATCTTCAACAGCGGTCCACCAGCCAAAATGATTGAGCCCGTAGTAGCGCACCCGCATTTGCTTGCGGTCTTGCAGACCGACAATTTTTGCCATCCGACTTTCAATACCAATCGGCATGTCACAAATATTCAGGATTTTAGCCTCAGGTCGCAGGCGTCGCGTTGCCTCAGCCACGATGGCGGCCGGGTTGGAATAATTCAGCATCCAGGCGTCGGGTGAGTACTGTTGCATATAATCGACAAGCTCAAGGACACCGCCGATTGAGCGCATGCCATAGGCAATACCACCCGGCCCACAGGTTTCCTGGCCCAGAACACCATGACGCAAGGGGATTTTTTCATCTTGCTCACGCATGGGATATTTACCCACCCGAATATGCGCCATGACAAAATCGACGTCACTGAATGCTTCCTGCGGATCGGTGGTATAGCTGAACACAATGTCAGGTGCCTGTTCCTGCAAGATAATCTTACAGGCCCGGGCAATGGTTTCCTGACGGGCCGCGTCATTGTCGTAAAACTTCAGCTGGCGTAAAGGAAAGCGGTGCCGGTTCGCCAGGAGCATTAGCACAATACCCGGCGTAAAGGTGCTACCGCCGCGAAGGAAATTAAAACCTTGATTGAACAGGCCGTGCAGCAGGTTGAAACCGGCGTAACCGTCGCGAGTGGAACCGGTCAAAGTATCTTGAAAATCGTTAACATGGTGGGTGAACTGGCAACGGCTATGGATGAGATCTCGCTGGCCTCTTCCGAACAGATGCAGGGGATTTCTCAGGTGAGTGTCGCCGTGGGCCAGATGGACAGCGTTACTCAGAACAACGCCGCACTGGTTGAGGAATCATCGTCCGCTTCACAATCCCTTTCTGAGCAGGCACACGCGCTGCGCGGTATGGTAGAAGCGTTCCGGGTGTAAACGCCCTTTCGCACAGGAGGGAGAAACGCGATCGCGCCGGTTTCGTTTCTGCCATCCTGTTGCGTGAGCCGGGCCAGTAGCGTGCGGCCAGGTGAACACCATCCCCGCTGTCTGGGCCGTCATGGTGAGCGTTGAAAGGCAAAAAAAGACCGAACACGATTCCTGTATTCGGTCCAGGGAAATGGCTCTCAAGGAGCCGTGCGCTAAAAGTTGGCATTAATAGAGGCTTTCGCCTTGCTTCTAAAGCGTAGGACAACGCGCCAGATTTTCCAGCCAGCGCCGCGGCTCAGACCATAAACCCGACAGGTTTGTGACCCGTAAGACAAATTTGCGCACTCTTGCCTGCATCGTCTTATTTTGTGCACAGCGCCTGTGCACGATCCACGACAGGTTGCAGACTCATCATCCGATCCGGATGCGCTTTATCCGGCGCCTGAATCACGCTGATGGGCTGTGCCTTCACCCGCTTAGCATTGACCTGAGCCTCCGCCTTCTCATTAAGCGGGTACTGCATCAGCGTGCTGGGATTGATGGCAAACAGCGATCCATCTTTCTCACAGGTCAGCATCACCTCTTCACGATTAAACGGCCACTTGTCTTTACCAATTTCGAAACGGCTGACGGTGATGATTTGTGCCGCTGCTGCCTGACCAGCCAGCGTTAATAACAGCAGTGTGGGGATCGCTTTCTTCAGCAACATAACTTACCTTTATGGGGTTTTCATCATTCAGGTTGGTGACAACGTAGCAAACACGCTGACCAACCCCACTACGCCGCATGCCAGCACAATTTCCAGCTGGGTCATGCGAATAAACAGTCGTTGTGCGGCAAGGCCCGCAATGTGAAAGCGCGGCACCAGCCAGTAACGATTCCAGAGCGCAATCAGCACCATTAGCATGACCAGCCCTGCTTTGCACAACAACAGTACAACATAATCGTTGAGATGCCAGTTTGCTGGCGCCCCGGCAATCAGCAGGCTGTTAACGACACCGGTAATTATCGTTAAGGCGACGGCAACGTGACCATAACGGGAAAAACGCATCATGGTGCGGATTGCGGCTGTCCGGTATTCGATGTTACGCGCCATGCGCATCAACACCAACACAGGCACTAACCCGCCCGCCCAAAAGGCGGCGGAGAGAAGATGTAAGGCCTGGTTACTTTGTTGCAGGAGCCCGGCGATACCCTCGCGCATGGCGGCATGGCCCGTTAGCGCCAGGCAGCCTGTCTGTAGCAGGCCAATTAACAGCCAAACCTGCTGACGGAGGCGGTCACGCATGACAATCGCAGCCACGCTACACAGCGAAAAGAGGAGCTGCCATTGCCATACGGCCCCCCAGCGGGTTGTGAATACCGCCAGCCACACAGCCGTCTCTGACAAATTGTGCCAGTCACCACTCATCAACACATTTTGTGTGGCCAGCATCGCCAGTGCCGACAGCAGGGCCAGCCATGTACTCCACTTCATTAGCGGAAATAATCGCGCGGCCAGCGAGGTTCGAAAGGCAACCGGTGCCAGCAACCTGCTGTAAAAGGCACTGCCAACCAACAACATTAATGCCGTGAAATGCAGTGCGCGCAGCACCAGCCACAACAGGGTCACGGTTTTATTTCACGCTGAAGGTATAGCTTCCGTGCGTTTTGTGCCCGTCAACGGACAGCACGTGCCAGTTAACCTGATAAGCGCCCTGCGCCAGCGGCTGGGCAAAATCAACCCGCAGGCGGTCGTGCTGCTTGCCATCCAGCCGGGCCTTTTCACCCACGGCTTTATGCTGTGCATTCATGACGTCAACGCCACTGAATGCGGCTTCAACGTCTTCGGTGAAGCTCAGCGTAATGTGTTGCGGCGCAGGCGTTACCGCCGCGTTGGCTGCCGGCACCGACGACGCTAAGTGGGCGTGCGCCAGTGCAAGCTGACTAAACATCATTGTGCCGGTGGCGATCAGAGCCAGCACCCCACGTGAAATCGCGGTTTTTTTCATCTCTTCATCCTGTTAACGGCGGCAAAGGCCACGAACGTGGCGCAAGAATACGCCGCTGAAATTTAACTGTCGAGGCCAGCAATGCTATCCTGTCCCTTGCGCCAGGAGGAGGAAAACATTACTTTTGGTCACGCTTATCGGGAGAATATCATGAGTCACAACCTTGCCTTGCTGTCGCAGGAAGAGAAAGACAAAGTCAATGTCGATCTGGCTGCAGCAGGCGTTGCTTTTAAAGAGCGCTACAACATGCCTGTCGTGGCAGAAATGATCGCCAACGAACAACCTGAAGCCCTGCGGGAGTGGTTTCGTCAGCGTTTAATGCATTACCGCCAGGCCTCTCTCAACCTGTCACGCCTGCCCTACGAGCCTAAACAGAAATAATGATGCTACGCGTTATCGATACGGAAACCTGCGGACTGCAGGGCGGCGTGGTTGAAGTTGCATCGGTAGATGTGATCGACGGCCAAATCGTCAATCCAATGAGCGATCTTGTCTCACCCGATCGCCCCATCAGTCGTCAGGCCATGGCCGTGCACCGCATTACTGAAGCCATGGTAATGGGCAAACCGCCGATTGAAGAGGCCATCCTGCGCTACCACGGCAGTCCCTTTTACGTGGCCCACAACGCCAGCTTTGACCGCCGGATGTTGCCGGAAATGCACGGCGAGTGGATCTGTACCATGACGCTGGCTCGTCAGCTATGGCCCGGCATTAAATACGGTAATCAGGCGCTCCGGCACAGCCTCAAGCTGGATGTGACGCCGCCAGCGGATTTGCATGCTCATCGGGCGCTGTACGACTGCTACGTGACGGCCGCGCTGCTCATTCGAATTATGGAACTGTCCGGCTGGCGTGCGGACGAAATGAGTCTGCGCTCGCAGCCTGCCGCGCAGCGTGATGATGTGCTGCCGTTTGGCAAATATCGTGGTCAGGCGCTGGCCGTGGTGGCCCGAAAAGATCCGGGTTACCTGAAATGGATGCTGGATAACGTGAAAGATTTGCGCCCACCGTTACGGCAGGCGCTGCGCAAGTGCCTTAGTCAGCTTCCGTAAGCGCGGCCGGAGGCAAACTGCCCTGAGCAAGGGCGATGATGAAGGTGAGCTCCAGGGCAACGCCTTCATAGGCCTTGTAGCGCCCAGACTTACCGCCATGCCCCGAGTCCATATCGGTGCAGAGCAGCAGCAGGTTATCATCGGTTTTATATTCACGCAGCTTAGCCACCCACTTTGCCGGTTCCCAGTATTGCACCTGTGAATCATGCAGGCCGGTTGTCACCAGCAGGTGGGGGCAGGTTTTCGCCGCAACGTTGTCATATGGGCTGTATTGCCGGATATAGCGATAGTACTCCGCGTCATTCGGATTACCCCACTCGTCATATTCCCCGGTCGTCAGTGGAATAGACTCATCAAGCATCGTGGTGAGCACATCAACAAAAGGCACCTGCGCAACCACACCGTGATAGCGCGTGGGCGCCAGATTCATGACTGCGCCCATCAGCAATCCCCCTGCACTTCCTCCCATCGCATAGAGCCGGTCCGGGTGCCCGAATCCACGCGCCACGAGCCCGTTTGTCACGTCGATAAAATCGGTGAAGCTGTTCATCTTATTGAGCAGGCGGCCACCGTCATACCACTGCTGCCCCATCTCCCCGCCGCCTCGCACATGCACCAGCGCATAGATGAACCCGCGGTCCAGCAGGCTGAGTCGACTGACGCTAAAGTCAGCGTCCATGCTACTGCCATAGGCGCCATAGCCATACACCAGCATGGGGTTCTGCCCTTTCTGAAAATGGGTGCGGTGGTACACCAGCGAGACCGGCACTTCTGTGCCGTCAGAAACGGTGATCCAATGGTGCTCGCTTTTGTACTCATCCGGATTGAAGTCTTTGACCGCACTTTGTTTTAAGATGCGACGTTCCCCCGTATCCATATCCAGTTCAAACAGCGTGGCGGGCGTGGTCATGGACGAATAGCCATAGCGCAGCTTACTGGTGCGCGGCGTAGGATTGTAAGCCAGCCAGGTAACGTAAGTGGGATCGTCAAACGCAATGCCGCTGGTTTCTCCCGTCTCCCAGTTGATTTGCCGCAGGCTGGTCAGCCCACGCTGGCGCTCCTCTACCACCAGCCAGTCACGAAAAAGCTGGAAATCCTCCATTACGATATGGTCGCGCGCGGGGATCACGGTTTGCCAGCGCGCTTCATCCAGATAATGGCTACGGTAGAGTCCGAAATTTTTACCCTCGCGATTCGAGCGGATGAAGAACGTGTGATCATAATGATCAAGACTGTATTCATGATCGCGCCGCCGGGGCAAAAAAACCTGCGGAAGGGCGTCCGGGAAATCCGCATCGATCAGCTGAATCTCGCTGCTGCTGGTGCTGTATAGCACGATCAGGATGAACTGTTTCGACGTGGTTTTATGAATGCTGAGGTGATAGGTATCGTCTTTTTCTTCGTACACGAGCCGATCGTCGTGCTGGGGCGTACCCAACTCATGCCGCCATAGCTGATAAGGCAACAGGGTTTGCGGATGTTTACGAACGTAATAGAGGGTGCGTGAATCATTCGCCCACGCAAAGCTGGACGAGGCATCGTTAAGCACTTCCGGATACCAACTCCCACTGTCCAGATTGCGAAAACGAATGCCGTACTGCCGCCGGGAAAGGAAGTCCTCTGCCACTGCCAGCACCCGGTTATCCGGGCTGATGTGCAGTGCGCCCATAGTATAAAAATCACTGTGTGATGCGCGCTGATTCGCATCCAGCAGCAGTGTCCACGGGTCGCTCTCATCGCTGTCAGCGGGCTGTCGGTAATAGGCGGCATATTCATTGCCGCTTTCATACCGGCTTTGATAGCGATAACCATTTTTCACATAGGGTACTGAGTGGTCCTGCGGCGGCAGGCGATCGATAATCTCATGCAGAATGCGATTCTGTAAGGGCTGTTGTGAGCCCATGATTTTCTGGCCGTAATTGTTCTCAGCGCGTAAATAGTCCAGCACCTCGCTGTTTTCACGCCTGTCGTCACGTAGCCAGTAATAATTGTCGATGCGCGTTTCGCCATGCAGCGATAATTCGTAAGGGATTTTTTTTGCGCTCGGTGCTTTCATGTCATCCGTCCCGCTGAATGTAATGAACACTAAGCGTGGCACTAATGTAAAGAGATGCCAAGTAAAGTGAAGGTAATGTGAGGTTGTGCAGGGCCATATCGCTGGCCCTGTGCGGTTAGCCCGCTTTCTGCTGCAGGATATCCTGCTGAATGCCGTCACGCACATCGTGCGGGATTTTTAGCGCATCGCCCAGGGCGGAAAGATAGCTGCGCTCCATGAAGTGGTCCACATCAATGGCGGCGCAGCTCAGAAAATAGAGTTCAAGCGCCTCTTCTTCATTTTTGACGTCCGCCGCGAGCCACTCGGGGTCCAGCGGTCGCTGCATGGCCTGCTGGATGAGTTTTTCGGCATCCTGACCATAGCCAGCCTCGTGAATATTATGCTCAATCGCCGCGCGTTCCCGATCGTCAATATGGCCATCGCTTTTAGCAGCAAAAACCAGCGCGGTCACCAGCCGCTCCGCCCGCTGATCCACTGGCGTTTGCAACGCACCAAAGCCGGGATCGTTTTGATGCGTTTCGCGTACCCGCTGCTTATATTTGTTCCACAGCACGGCACCCGCCGCGGCCCCGCCGCCGATAATCAAAGCCTGACCGCCATATTTCGTTAACAACTTTCGGGATGACTTACTGGCCACCAGCATGGCTGCCAGCCCGCCTAAAGCCCCCGGCGCCAGCATATCGCTTAATCCTCCGCTGGATTTACCCTCGCTGCTTTTTTTAGCCAGTACCGATTGAATCTGTTGCAGCCAGTTGTTCATCATCATCTCCCTTTACCATTCAGAAACAACATCATTACCAAAAAGATGTCAGGAAACGTCAGAGCAGGAAAAGTAGCGCAAACCCAGGCAAACAAGCTGAAGGGTGAGAACGCAAACGTTTTCGTATATACTGCGCGCGCATTTTGACTGCTTCGATTTTAGGGGAATTTATGACGACTCTTGGAACTGCGCTGCGCCCTGGTGCAACGCGCGTAATGCTGTTGGGCTCCGGTGAACTGGGGAAAGAAGTTGCGCTGGAATGTCAGCGCCTGGGTGTGGAAGTGATTGCCGTTGACCGCTACGCTGATGCACCTGCCATGCATGTTGCTCATCGCAGCCACGTGATTAATATGCTGGATGGTGACGCGCTGGCCGCGGTGATTGCGCAGGAAAAGCCTCACTTCGTCGTACCCGAAATTGAAGCTATTGCGACTGAAAAACTCCTGGAGTTGGAGCAGCAAGGCCAGCACGTCGTGCCGACGGCCCGCGCGGCGCGCCTGACCATGAACCGCGAGGGCATTCGCCGTCTGGCAGCAGAAGAGCTCGCGCTTCCCACTTCCCACTACCGTTTTGCCGACAGCAAAAATAATTTCGTGTCTGCCGCCGCCGAAATTGGTTTTCCATGCATCGTGAAGCCAGTGATGAGCTCTTCAGGTAAAGGTCAGAGCTTTATCCGGGATGCCAGCCAGCTGGAAAAAGCCTGGGACTATGCGCAGCAGGGCGGCCGTGCGGGTGCCGGGCGCGTTATCGTGGAAGGCGTGGTGAAGTTTGATTTTGAAATCACCCTGTTAACGATCAGTGCCGTTGACGGCATTCATTTCTGTGCCCCCATTGGTCATCGCCAGGAGGACGGGGATTACCGTGAATCATGGCAACCTCAGCAAATGAGTGAGCTGGCGCTGCAGCGTGCGCAGCACATTGCGGAAACCGTGGTGAAAGCGCTGGGTGGCTATGGGCTGTTTGGCGTAGAGCTGTTTGTCTGTGGCGACGAAGTGGTGTTCAGCGAAGTCTCCCCTCGCCCGCACGATACCGGTATGGTGACGCTGATTTCACAAGATCTGTCTGAATTCGCGCTTCATGTGCGTGCGTTCCTTGGCCTGCCGATTGGCGCCGTTCGCCAGTATGGTCCTTCCGCGTCAGCTGTTATCCTGCCGCAGTTGACCAGTCAGAACGTGCAGTTCGTCAATGTGGAGGCGGCATTGGGTTCAGGTTTGCAGCTGCGCCTGTTTGGCAAACCTGAAATCGACGGTCAGCGCCGTTTAGGTGTTGCCCTGGCCAGTGCGGATACAACTGAAGAAGCCGTTGCGCGTGCCGTTGCCAGCGCGGCGGCTGTCAGCGTTCAGGGATAGTACCATTGCGGTGAGTCAGTGACTCACCGCTCGCGTTTGACTTCCCGCCGGAGATTACTCCGCGCCAGCGACAGCGTCGCGCGCCAGTTGCGTGATTCGCTGCCAGTCGCCCGCTTCCAGTGCATCGTTTGGCACCAGCCAGGAACCGCCGATACAGAGCACGCTTTTGAGAGCCAGATAGTCGCGGTAATTTGTCGGTGAGATACCGCCCGTCGGGCAGAAGCGTACCTGAGGGAAAGGCCCGCCGATGGCCTGCAACGCTTTTACTCCACCGTTCGCTTCCGCAGGGAAAAACTTGAATTCCCGCAAACCATAGTCCATGCCGGTCATCAATTCTGACACGGTGCTAATGCCGGGAATCAGCGGAATCGGGCCTTCAACGGCGGCCTTAAGCAGAGACTCGGTAATCCCCGGGCTAATGACGAACTGGGCACCCGCCTGCGTGACTTCCTGCAGCTGTTGGGTGTTAAGCACGGTGCCGGCTCCCACAATGGCGTCAGGTACGTTTTTAATGATGGCGCGCAGGGCATCCATCGCCACAGGGGTGCGCAACGTGACCTCCAGTACCTTGACGCCACCGGCGACCAGGGCCTGAGCCATGGGAACGGCATGTTCCAGCTTGTTAACCACAATCACCGGCACGACCGGTCCGGTTTTCAGAATCTGTTCGGCACTCGTTTTCCAGTTTTTCATCACGTCCCCTGATGGATAACATTGGGAGCAGCACGGCGAGGACATCGCCAGGTCAGCCCGGTTAACAGCGCTACTACCATACAGGATCCGCCGTTTGCCCGTCTATGACCGGGAAAGATTTTTAAAACGGCAGTTCATTTTTGAGAGTTGGTGCAAAAAAAAGCCCGCTCGCGGCGGGCTGGGTGGTTATTCAAATTCGTTCCAGGAGCGGCCATCACGCGTAATCATTGCCACAGAGGCCACCGGCCCCCATGTTCCCGCCTGATAAGGCTTGGATGAGTCGCCGTCGGCTGCCCAGGCATCGATGATGGAATCCACATAGGTCCATGCCGCTTCCACTTCATCGCGACGCACAAACAGCGCCTGAATACCGCGCATGGATTCCAGCAATAAGCGCTCATAGGCATCGGCCAGATGAGACTGATTGAAGGTTTCTGAATAGCTCAGATCCAGCTTGGTGGTTTGCAGTTTGTGTTTATGATCAAGACCAGGCACTTTGTTCAGGATCTCAATATCCACGCCTTCATCAGGCTGCAGGCGAATAGTGAGTTTGTTCTGCGGCAACTGGGAGTAGGAATCCTTAAACAGGTTCATCTCCGGGTTTTTGAAATACACCACGACTTCTGAGCATTTGGTCGGAAGACGTTTACCGGTACGCAGGTAGAACGGCACGCCTGCCCAACGCCAGTTATCGATGTCCACGCGAATAGCCACAAAGGTTTCGGTGGCGCTAGTCTTATTGGCACCCTCTTCTTCCAGATAACCTGGCACTTTCTTGCCCTGAACGAAGCCAGAGGTGTACTGACCACGTACCGTTTTTTCGCGGACGTTGGTTTGATCGATAGGACGCAGCGAGCGCAGCACTTTCACTTTTTCATCACGAATACTGTCGGCGCTGAGATCGGAAGGCGGTGACATGGCGATCATCGTCAGAACCTGTAACAGATGGTTCTGAATCATATCGCGCATCTGGCCCGCTTTATCAAAGTAGCCCCAGCGTCCTTCAATACCCACTTCTTCCGCTACGGTAATCTGCACGTGATCGATCGTGCGGTTATCCCAGTTATTAACAAAAATGGCATTAGCAAAGCGCAGCGCTAACAGGTTAAGAACCGTTTCTTTGCCCAGATAGTGGTCAATACGGAAAACCTGACTCTCATCAAAGTACTCACCCACGCTGTCGTTAATTTCTTTTGAGGTTTCCAGCGAGGTACCGAGCGGTTTTTCCATGACAACACGCGCGGGTTTAGCGTTCAGCTTTGCCGTGCCCAGTCCCTGACAGATCGCACCGAAGGTGCTGGGCGGCATGGCAAAATAGTTAATGGTGGTACGGCTTTTCTGGTCCAGCATCTTACCCAGGCGTGGGAAGTGCGACGTATCGTTTACATCAAGGTTACAGAAATCGAGACGGTTGCTGAGCTTGTCCCAGAGTGCTTCATCGATCTTTTCCTTCATGAAGGTTTCTAACGCCTCACGCACCACTTTGGTGTATTCGGCTTTATCCCACTCGGCACGGCCCACGCCGATGATGCGGGTTTCTTCATGAATCTGGCCCGCTTTCTCTAACTGATACAGCGAGGGCAATAGTTTACGACGGGCGAGATCGCCTTTGGCGCCGAAAATTACCAGATCGCATGCCTGGGCTATTTGTGTTACCGCCATTTTCCTCTCCTCGTTGCAGGATTGTCCCGGTGGCGTTGCGTCCTGAGCACCGGGTCCAAGTTGTCATTTTCTTTCAGCACAATGTACTTTTTTCCCCAGGCCAGGTAAACCAGCCTGCGGCGTCACGACGCTAACTCTGCACCCAATTAGCGTCTGGGGTATGTTGACACGTGCGCTTTCAGTTATTTTTCTGTGTCAAATATTGTCTGGCTAAAATCCAGTACGGGCCTGATTATCGCAAAAAAAAGGGCCGCAAACTTATCAGACCTTGCGCCCACCTCGGTCAGGCGGGGTATATTCTCCGTTAATTTCCTGTAACAACAGTAATTATTCATATTAACAGATATTCCACGCTTATCAGGTCAGGACTATGTTGGATAAAATTCGGGTGCAGATGAGTGCGCTCAGTAAGTCAGAGCGTAAAGTGGCACAACATATCCTTGCTTCTCCGGAGCAGGCGATACATTCCAGTATTGCTACGCTGGCACGGGCGGCGGAAGTGAGTGAGCCCACCGTCAACCGGTTTTGCCGCCATCTTGGCACGGCGGGTTTTCCCGACTTCAAGCTTCAACTTGCTCAGGCGCTGGTCAAGTCCCCTAACTGGCTCAGTCGGGACGTGCAGGAAGATGACAGCGTTGAGCGTTACAGTGAGAAAATATTCGATTCTGCCCTGGCCGGGCTTCAGCGGGTGCGGGAGCATCTCGATCTTGCCGCGCTGCAGCAGGCCGTGAGCCATCTGACGCATACCGATAAAATCACTTTTTTTGGTTTAGGTGCCTCCGCTGTGGTGGCACACGATGCCTTCAACAAGTTTTTACGCTTCAACCTGCCGGTTATCTGGTCAGATGATGTGGTGATGCAGCGAATGAGCTGTATCAACAGCCGCGACAACGAGGTGTTTGTTTTGATCTCTCATACCGGCCGTACCCGCAACATGGTTGAGCTAGCGCAGATGGCAAAGGCCAACGGCTCGACCGTTATCGCCATTACCTCAGCCGGATCGCCACTTGCCCATGAAGCCTCGCTGGCGCTGCTCGTCGATGTGCCCGAGGATACCGATATCTATCTGCCGATGGTGTCCAGGCTGGCTCAACTCACCGTGATCGACCTGCTGGCGACCGGTTTTACCCTGGAACGGGGGCCCGCTTTCAGGCAGAACCTGAAGCGGGTAAAAGAGGCGCTAAAGTCATCTCGTTACGACAAACCTGCCATTGCCGATAACGATAGCGTCTGATCTCTGCGCCCTGGGTTCATTTTCCCGATACCGCGTAAAAGCGATCGGAAAAGTGACATCATATGCGCCTGGTCAATTAAGCTTTCGCTAATGCCGTGAGGGGGATGACTTCCTTGATGAGTCTCAGTATTGTATCTAACAAAATCGCCCTTTCTCGACAGGGTTATGGCGCAGTGCCACAGTTCTGACACACTCGAATGTATAATAATACCTCTGTGTGGTAAGCAGTATCTGATGGGCTAACACCTTAAAATGTAACGATTCAGCTCAGTTCCAAACTCCAAAGGAATCCCTATGTCTCGACGTTTAAGAAGAACCAAGATCGTAACTACCCTCGGCCCAGCCACTGACCGCGACAACAACCTCGAAAAAATCATTGCAGCTGGCGCCAACGTCGTGCGTCTTAACTTTTCTCACGGCACGGCTGAAGATCATCAGTTGCGTGCTGATAAAGTCCGTCAGATTGCCGCAAAACTGGGACGTCATGTTGCCATTCTGGGCGATTTGCAAGGCCCTAAGATCCGTGTCTCGACCTTCAAAGAAGGCAAAGTGTTCCTGAACGTCGGCGATCGTTTCCTGCTGGACGCGGCGATGGGTAAAGGCGAAGGCGACAAAGAGCGCGTGGGCATCGATTATAAAGGTCTGCCTGAGGACGTGGTGCCTGGCGATATTCTGTTGCTGGATGATGGTCGCGTACAGTTAAAGGTGCTGGAAGTTCAGGGCGTAAAAGTCTTTACTGAAGTTACGGTAGGCGGCCCGCTCTCCAACAATAAAGGGATCAACAAACTGGGCGGCGGGTTATCAGCCGAAGCCCTGACCGAAAAAGACAAAGCAGACATCATCACCGCAGCCAAAATCAATGTGGATTACCTGGCCGTTTCTTTCCCGCGCTGTGGTGAAGACATGCACTATGCGCGCCGTCTGGCGCGCGACGCAGGCTGTGATGCGCTGATGGTGGCGAAGGTAGAACGTGCTGAAGCCGTTGCCTCGCAGGAGGCGATGGACGACATCATTCTGGCCTCAGACGTGGTCATGGTGGCCCGTGGCGATCTTGGCGTTGAAATCGGCGATCCGGAACTGGTGGGTATTCAGAAGGCGCTTATCCGCCGCGCCCGTCAGCTTAACCGTACCATCATCACGGCAACCCAGATGATGGAATCCATGATTACCAATCCAATGCCCACCCGCGCTGAAGTCATGGACGTTGCCAACGCCGTGCTGGACGGCACCGATGCCGTGATGCTCTCTGCTGAAACCGCCGCAGGCCAGTACCCGGCTGAAACGGTCGCGGCGATGGCAAAAGTGTGTCTGGGTGCAGAAAAAATCCCCAGCGTGAACGTCTCTAAACACCGCCTTGACGTGCAGTTTGACAACATCGAAGAAGCCATCGCGATGTCAGCCATGTACACGGCCAACCATCTGCAGGGCGTGACCGCCATTATTACGATGACGGAATCAGGCCGTACGCCGTTGATGACCTCGCGCATCACCTCTGGCCTGCCGATTTTTGCCATGTCGCGCCACGAGCGCACGCTGAACATTACGGCGCTGTTCCGTGGCGTAACGCCGGTATTCTTCGACAGCAATAATGAGGGCGTAGCAAACGCGCACGACGCGGTTAATCTGCTGCGTGATAAAGGCTTTCTGCTGTCGGGTGACCTTGTCGTGGTCACCCAGGGTGATGTGATGGGCGCAACCGGAACAACCAACACAGGTCGTGTGCTGCGCGTCGATTAATTCCGCCTTTTTCCCATCACCTGTATTACCATTGGAAACGCGACTGCCCTGCAGTCGCGTTTTTGTTTTTCCACAAGGAGGCCAGATGGCCCGTTATCAACCCATCAGCCAGCTTACGGGGCGCATAATGCTGTTCCCACTGGCTATGGTGCTCTACGAGTTTGCAACCTATATTGCGCACGACATGATCCAACCCGGCATGTTACTGGTCACCGCCGAATTCAACGTTGGCGCAGAATGGGTATCAACCTCTCTGACGGCCTACTTACTGGGCGGCGTCGTGCTCCAGTGGTTACTCGGCCCGCTATCGGATAAATATGGCCGCAGGCCCGTGTTGCTATTCGGCATTCTCTTTTTTGCGTCCGCCTGCATTCTCACAACCTGGGTAAGCGATATTCAGCAGTTTGTCAGCCTGCGTTTTGTGCAGGGTATCAGTCTGTGCTTCATCGGCGCGGTGGGCTATGCCGCTATTCAGGAAGCGTTTGAAGAAGCTTTAGCGGTGCGGATTATGGCGCTCATGGCGAATGTGGCCCTGCTCGCCCCGCTCGCCGGACCGCTGGCGGGTGCAGCCTGGCTAACGGTAGGCAGCTGGCGCAGTATGTTTTGGCTGTTTGCCGCCTGCAGCGCCGTGGCTTTTCTCGTTTTATGGCGGGTGATGCCTGAAACCGCAGGCGATCGCACTCAGTCTGTTGCGCTGCCCGTGCTCGCACGTAATTACGGCCGTCTTTTGAAAGATCGCCAGGTGATGTATGGCTCCTTTGCTATCGGGCTGGTATTCATTCCCATTCTGACCTGGGTTGCCTTGTCACCCGTGATTTTAATGCGCGATGAGGGCCTTTCCCGCATGCAGTATGCCCTGCTCCAGCTTCCGGTTTTTCTGGCGATGATTGCGGGCAATGTGACGCTGAGTAAGGTGGTAGGCCGCATGCCGATAGAGCAGCCAGTAAAGTTTGCGGCATGGCCGATACTACTGGGCCTGAGTCTTGCCCTTTCAGCTACCCTGATTGACGCGCACAGTTATCTCTTTATCACGGCGGGACTGAGTTTGTATGCCTTTGGCGGCGGCATGGTCAATGCAGGACTTTATCGTCTGACACTGTATGCCAGTGATGAAGGAAAAGGCAGCGTGGCGGCCATGCTGGGCATGGTCAGTATTCTGACCCTGGCTATCGGCATTGAGTTAGCGAAGCACTTCTATTTCAACGGCGGGGTCATCTGGTTTAGCCTGATCAACTTTATCAGCGGCGTGATGTGGTTTGGGCTGGTGCTGATGTTCCTGCGTGAACGTAAACGTCACGCCAAAGTAACGCCTTTCTGAAGCTTTCAGGCCGCAATGCGGCCTGATGATTATTTACGTGGATAAAGCTCGTCGCGCGAGTAAGGTTCGATATCACCTTCTTTGCGAGTTTTCAGCAGCTTGAGTATCCAGGTATATTGTTCCGGATGCGGACGCACAAACACCTCCACCTCCTCATTCATCCTGCGCGCCAGTTGGCGGTCATCCGCGTCAAGTAAGTCGTCCATGGGAGGGCGAACATAAATTTCCAGTTTGTGACTTTCACCGTTATAGACCGGAAACAGTGGTACAACGCGGGCACGGCAGACTTTCATTAGTCGCCCCACCGCGGGCAAAGTGGCTTTATAGGTCGCAAAGAAATCGACAAACTCGCTGTGCTCCGGACCGTGATCCTGGTCAGGCAGATAATAGCCCCAGTAGCCCTGACGAACCGAACTGATAAACGGCTTGATGCCATCATTGCGCGCATGCATACGGCCACCAAAGCGGCGACGGACACGGTTCCAGACATAGTCCACCAGCGGATCGCTCTGATTGTGGAACATGGCTGCCATCTTTTGGCCCTCTGAGGCCAGCAGCATAGCAGGAATATCGACAGCCCAGCCATGCGGTACCAGAAAAATAACGTTCTGCTTGTCGGCCTGCAACTGGTCAATAATTTTCCGACCGTGCCACTCAACGCGCTGACGAATTTGTGCCGGATCGCGCATCCCCAACTCAGCCATCATGGCCATCGCCTGTGGCGCAGTGGCAAACATCTGATCAACGATCGCATCGCGTTGATATTCGCTTAATTCAGGCAGGCAATAATAGAGATTAATCAGCGCACGACGACGCGCGCCTTTCGCCAGCTTTCCGGCCATTTTGCCCAGCCGCCCCAGAAGCGGATCGCGCACGGTGGCGGGCATCAGGGCGATGCCTGCCAGTGCACCAATACCCAACCAGCTGCCCCAGTATTTAGGCTTTAAAAAAGATCGTTCAAAAACGGGAATAAATTCGCTGTTATTTTTTTTACGGGTTTCCATGCACTCGCCTCAATCAATGACGGGCTAATGATAGTGGCGACGAGTAAATTTGCAATCATCCTGCGCCAGAGATAAAAAAATCGACGGCAATGCCGTCGATTTTAGCGAAAAACTTACTTCAGCCCTAGCTGAGGTAGCCAGCCTTTCACCTGGGTAAGGTACTGCGTCCGTTCTTTACCGGTCAGGCCTTCCATACGCGGTAGCTTAGCCGTTAAGGGATTGACCGCCTGGTTATTAATCCAGATCTCAAAGTGCAGGTGCGGGCCAGTAGAACGGCCTGTGTTGCCTGACAGCGCAATGCGGTCGCCACGCTTCACTTTTTCACCTGGTTTCACCAACACTTTCTTCAGGTGCATGTAGCGCGTCATGTACTGACGACCATGCCGGATAGCCACATAGTTTCCGGCGGCGCCGCCGTTTTTCGCCACCACGACCTCACCATCACCGACCGCCAGCACAGGCGTACCGATCGGTAAGGCGAAATCAACGCCTTTGTGCGGCGCAATGCGACCCGTCACAGGATTAAGGCGGCGGGGATTAAAGTTAGAGGACACTCGATACTGTTTGACGGTGGGGAAGCGCATAAAGCCGCGCGCCAGTCCTGCACCGCTGCGGTCATAGAACTTGCCGTCATCAGCACGGAAGGCGTAATAATCTTTACCGCCACTGCGCAAACGCACCCCCAGCAACTGGCTTTGTGCGCTCTTGCCGTCCATCATTTCACGCGACATCAGCACGCTAAACTTATCGCCTGCCCGCAGCTTACGGAAATCCATCTGCCACTGCATCGCTTTGATCACGCTGCTGGCTTCGCCACTGGTTAGACCGGCCCGACGGGCACTGGCGGCAAAGCTGCCGTGTATCTCACCCTGCATCACGCTGTTGCGCCATTCGCCCTGCTGCATCTGCGACTGCATTTTGAAGCCGCCGCTATCCGTGCGCGTATAGGTGCGGGTTTCACGACGCGAAATTTCCCAGCTAAAGGTGTTCAGCGCGCCGTCATCGTTTAATGTCCAGCTGAGCTGCTGCCCGACCTGCAAATTCCGCAGATCGCGATCGCTGGAGACCAGGGCGTTAATGTCCCCCATATCAATGCCGTACTGATTAAGTGCACTGCTCAGGGTATCGCCAGAAGAAACCGTGTATTCATGCGTGCCGGCACTGTCGGCGACGTCCTGATCGACATCATCTGCAGGGAGTTCTTCATCCGGCTCTGGGGTACTTTGGTCGATGGGTTCACTGGCTTCGGGAAGCAGTGTACGAAATTCGTTTTTGTCCAGTTCGATGGTTTTGACGATGGGCGTCACATCATTACTGGGATGGTAGACGTAAGGCCGCCAGACGGCGACGGCCAGAGTCACTACGGTTAACGATCCCAGCATAACGCGGTGGGGGCGCGGCAAATTATTAAATGCGAGGGCGACAGAGCGGGCTATCTGCTGCACGTTGAACTATTCCTCTATGCTCCTTTCAGGCAGGTCTCATACTGGCTCGACAGCTGTGAGAGGAATTTCACATAGCTGTCTTTTCCTAAGCTGATGTCTGTACCCAGCGGATCAAGCGTGCCTTTACGCACCTGGGTTCCACGGGCAACAGCATCGATGACCGCCGGCCTGAATTGTGGCTCAGCAAAGACGCAAACGGCCTTTTTCTCAACCAACTGTGTTCGAATTTGATGTAAGCGCTGTGCACCCGGCTGAATCTCAGGGTTAACGGTAAAATGCCCGGTGGGCGAGAGACCGTAGTGTTTTTCAAAGTACGTGTAAGCGTCGTGAAAAACGAAATACCCTTTATCTTTAACGGGGGCAAGCTGTGAGATAATGCGCTTATCTGTGTCCGCTAATTCTGCCTCAAAATGCTGCAGGTTGGCGTCAAGTTTGGCTTTATCCTGCGGCATAAGTTCCAATAATTTTCCGTGGATTGCAACCGCGGTTTTTTTCGCTATCTCTGGTGACATCCACAAGTGCATATTAAACTCACCATGATGGTGATGATGCGCTTCATCATGATCGTGCTCTGCGTCATCATGGTCGTGATGATCATCGTCTTCACCTCCACGCAGTAGCAAGGGTTTTACGCCGGAAATTTGCACGATCTCAAGATTCTTTTTTTCCGGCAGAGACGCCGCAGATTTTGTCATGAAGGCTTCCATTTCAGGGCCAACCCAAACAACTAAGTCCGCGTTTTGTAAGCGTTTTACATCAGAGGGGCGCAGGGCATAATCGTGTTCGGATGCGCCATCCGGCAGCAAAACCTCCACGGGTGTGACGCCGTCAGCAATGGCCGAGGCGATAAACCCAACGGGCTTAATGGAGGCCACAATATCGGCATGAGCGGGTAAGGCAGCAGAGGTGGCGAAAGCCATCGCCGTCAGGGTCAAAAAGCCCCCTTTTTTATTATGTAACATAATGCGTCATTCCTTCGTCATCAACAGATTGGATGTGATATTATAACATTCGAAATTCTGTGCAACCTGTAAATCTTATGCCATCACTTGTCACACTTGAAAACGTATCCATCAGTTTTGATCAACGTCAGGTCTTATCTGGCGTGAGTCTGGAACTTCATCCTGGTAAAATTTTAACCCTGCTCGGTCCTAACGGCGCGGGCAAATCGACGCTGGTCCGGGTGGTGCTTGGCCTCCTTGCGCCCTCCTCCGGTCGGGTCAGTCGCAGTGCGGGCTTACGCATCGGCTACGTGCCACAGAAGCTGCATATCGATCCCACGCTGCCGGTCACGGTCGAACGTTTTATGCGCCTGTCGCGCGGTGCGCGCAATCAGGATATTTTGCCTGCCCTGAAACGCGTCCAGGCGGGTCACCTGTTGACCTCGCCGTTGCAGAAACTGTCGGGCGGCGAAACGCAGCGCGTGTTACTGGCTCGCGCCTTGCTCAATCAGCCTCAGTTGCTGGTGCTTGATGAACCGACGCAGGGTGTGGATGTCAACGGGCAGGTCGCGCTTTACGATTTGATCAATCAACTGCGACACGAGCTGAACTGCGCCGTGCTCATGGTTTCCCATGATTTGCATTTAGTCATGGCGAAAACGGATGAGGTCCTGTGCCTTAACCATCACATTTGCTGTTCAGGTACGCCTGAGGCGGTGTCGCAGCATCCCGAATTTATTGCCATGTTCGGCCCGCGCGGTGCGCAGGAACTGGCTATTTATCGTCATCACCATAATCACCGTCACGACCTTCAGGGACGTATCGTATTACGCAAAGGACCGGGTCCATCATGATTGAATTACTGCTTCCGGGCTGGCTGGGCGGCGTGATGCTGGCGCTGGCGGCGGGCCCCCTGGGCTCTTTTGTCGTCTGGCGCAAGATGTCGTATTTCGGCGACACGCTGGCGCATGCCTCACTGCTCGGCGTCGCCTTTGGTTTGCTGCTCAACGTCAACCCTTACTATGCCGTGATCCTGGTCACGGTCTGTCTGGCACTGGGTCTGGTCTGGCTTGAGCGTCGCCCGCATCTGGCGATAGATACACTGCTAGGCATCATGGCGCACAGTGCGCTTTCGCTCGGACTGGTCGTGGTGAGCCTGATGTCGAACGTGCGGGTGGATTTGATGGCCTACCTGTTTGGCGATTTGCTGGCGGTAACGCCCAGCGATCTCTGGGCCATGGCTGCAGGTGTGATATTCGTGCTGGCCGTTATGGCCTGGCAGTGGCGCGCACTGCTGTCGATGACAATCAGCCCTGAACTGGCACAGGTTGACGGCGTGAATATTCAACGCACCCGGCTGATGCTGATGCTGGTAACCGCATTGACGATTGGTGTGGCGATGAAGTTTGTTGGTGCGCTGATCATCACATCGCTGCTGATCATTCCGGCTGCCACCGCCAGGCGCTTTGCGCGTTCACCCGAAATGATGGCGGCAGTGGCCGTACTGATTGGCGTGATTGCCGTGACCGGCGGCTTAACCTTCTCGGCGTTTTATGACACGCCCGCCGGCCCTTCCGTCGTGCTGTGCGCCGCCATCCTTTTTCTCTTCAGCATGGTGCGCAAACCGGCGCTGTGATCAGGCTTCTTTGGTGATACCAAAGTGGCGATAGGCATGCTGCGTGGCCATCCGGCCGCGCGGCGTGCGCTGAATAAAGCCCTGCTGAATTAAAAACGGCTCAATCACGTCTTCGATGGTTTCCCGCTCTTCGCCAATCGCTGCCGCCAGGTTGTCCAGCCCGACCGGCCCACCGGTGAATTTATCGATAATGGCCAGCAACAGTTTTCGATCCATATAATCGAAGCCTTCGCTGTCCACGTTCAGCATATCCAGCGCCGTCACCGAGACATCACCACTCAGTACACCGTTCGCGCGCACCTCAGCAAAATCCCTTACCCGACGTAACAGGCGATTGGCAATACGTGGCGTTCCGCGTGACCGGCGGGCGATTTCCAGGGCGGCTTCTTCACTGAGTGCCAGACCAAGGCAGGCGGCGCTGCGTCCCACAATGTGCTGTAAATCTTTTACCTGATAAAACTCCAGACGCTGCACGATGCCGAAGCGATCGCGCAGGGGTGACGTCAGCGAGCCTGCCCGCGTGGTGGCGCCAATCAGCGTAAAGGGCGGCAGATCCAGTTTGATGGAACGCGCAGCCGGGCCTTCACCAATCATAATATCCAGCTGATAGTCTTCCATAGCCGGATAAAGTACCTCTTCCACGACCGGTGAAAGACGATGGATTTCATCAATGAACAGCACATCGTGAGGTTCGAGGTTGGTCAGCATCGCGGCCAGGTCGCCCGCTTTTTCCAGCACCGGGCCGGAGGTCGTGCGCAGATTAACGCCCATCTCGTTGGCCACAATGTTGGCCAGCGTCGTTTTGCCCAGCCCGGGAGGGCCAAAAATCAATAAATGATCCAGCGCATCACCACGCAGTTGTGCTGCCTTGATGAAAATTTCCATCTGCTCACGCACCTGCGGCTGGCCCACATATTCGGTCAGCATCTTCGGACGAATGGCGCGGTCGAGGCCCTCTTCTTCGTTAATGCTGGCAGCGGAGATCAGGCGATCGGCTTCAATCATGAATTACCTCAAATAGCGGCGCGGAGCGCTTCACGGATCAACGTTTCGCAATCCGCGTCAGGACGGCCAACTTTGCTGATCATGCGGCTCGCTTCCTGCGGTTTATACCCCAGCGACACCAGCGCTGCAACCGCTTCCGATTCTGCATCGTTGGTCTCTGGCTCCGGGCCCGGCGTGGTCAGCGTAAAGGCCGAATCGCCGCCAAACAGATCGCCATGCATGCCTTTAAAGCGGTCTTTCATTTCCACCACCAGACGCTCAGCGGTTTTCTTGCCCACGCCCGGCAGTTTAACCAGCGCGGCAATCTCTTCCTTTTCAACCGCCGTCACAAACTGCTGTGCCGACATGCCCGACAGAATGGCCAGCGCCAGCTTAGGCCCAACGCCATTGACTTTAATCAACTCACGGAACAGTGCACGTTCCTGCTTGCTGTTAAAGCCAAACAGCAACTGTGCATCTTCGCGCACCACAAACTGAGTAAAGATCACCGCCTCGTGATTAAGATCGGGCAGCTCATAAAAACAGGTCATTGGCATATGGACTTCATAGCCGACACCGTGCGCCTCCAGCAGCACCAGCGGTGGCTGCTTTTCCAGAATAATGCCCCGTAAACGACCAATCACCTGAAGCCTTCCTTATCCAAAGTATGTGGCGGAATTTATACCATAAAAAAGGCTGGATGAATATCCAGCCTGATAGCGATGACGACGTAAGGGTTGTTAACTCTGACGCAACCGGCCGCGGGTCAGCACCAGCTTGCTGTCACTCATGCGCGCCGCGTTTTGGGCCACGTGACAGTGCGTGATGGCGATAGCCAGCGCATCGGCGGCATCGGCCTGGGGATTCGCCGCCAGTTTCAGCAGCGATTTCACCATGTGTTGCACCTGACTTTTTTCTGCGCCACCGGTGCCAACGACCGTTTGCTTGACCTGGCGCGCGGCATATTCAAACACCGGCAGATCATGGTTAACCGCCGCCACAATCGCGGCCCCCCGCGCCTGCCCCAGTTTCAGGGCAGAATCGGCATTCTTCGCCATAAACACCTGCTCGATAGCAAAAAAATCCGGCGAGAACTGCGTAATGATTTCGCATACTCCGGCATAGATCAGCTTCAGACGCGCAGGTAACTCTGTTGTGTTGGTACGAATACAGCCGCTGCCCAGATAAGTGAGCTGGCGGCCAGTCTGACGAATCACCCCATAACCGGTCACGCGTGAGCCAGGGTCAATCCCTAAAATAATCGACATGACGCGTCTCCAGCCTAAGCGTGCAGCGGTACAGCATTAAAGCGTTTCCGCCACCTCGTCGGAGATTTCGCCGTTATGGTAAACCTCCTGCACGTCGTCACAGTCTTCCAGCATATCGATCAGGCGCAGCAGTTTAGGCGCGGTTTCCGCATCCATTTCAGCTTTGGTCGAGGGGATCATGGCCACTTCCGCGGAGTCGGCTTTAAAGCCCGCCGCTTCCAGCGCATCGCGCACCGTGCCCATCTCTTCCCATGCGGTAAACACGTCAATCGCGCCGTCATCGTAACCGACCACGTCTTCTGCGCCCGCTTCCAGCGCCGCTTCCATCACCGCATCTTCGTCATGACCGGGTGCGAAGGAGATTACGCCTTTTTTGCTGAACAGATAGGCGACGGAGCCATCGGTACCCAGGTTGCCGCCCGTTTTGGTGAAGGCGTGACGCACTTCGCCCACGGTACGGTTGCGGTTGTCGCTCAGGCACTCAATCATGATGGCCGACCCGCCCGGACCGTAACCTTCATAAATGATGGTTTCCATATTGGAGTCATCTTCGCCGCCTACGCCGCGTGCAATGGCACGGTTCATGGTATCGCGCGTCATGTTATTAGACAGCGCTTTATCCATTGCCGCACGCAGGCGCGGGTTGGAGCCCGGATCGCCGCCGCCCAGTTTGGCAGCCGTGACCAGCTCACGAATGATCTTCGTAAAGATTTTACCGCGCTTGGCGTCCTGAGCGGCCTTACGGTGCTTGGTATTCGCCCATTTACTGTGTCCAGCCATGTTGCATTTTCTCCGATCTTTTACTGGGTGCAGGCTATCTTACGTGCGAACGTGTCCCCAGGCCGTGCCCGCAATTCCCACGTACAGAAGTACGATCCGTTGCGGTGCGCTGGCGGTGGACACCCTCGCGGCGCCGATTACGCCTGACTGTCGATATTGTTCGGTGCGTTCATTGAAAACCCACCCGATTCATAAAACCTAATGCCTTCGCCACGGGAAAAACGCGCAGCGGCGAGCATTCAGATAAATTCTTCAATCGCCTGGCGATTACTCCAGGATTTCGTGAGGGCAGCGGCGGCGGCGGGATCGAGCCAGCGCGCGGCAAGATGCTCGGTGAGCAGCAGATCACGCTCTGTAGGCAAGGCCAGCCTGAACCAGTGTTCACGGTTGTGCGTCGTGCCCGGCGCATAACGATGACGATAGTGCGGGAAAATCTCAAAGTCGATTTCACGCTGACAGTCTTCAATCGTTAGCTGCTCGGCCTTTACATCAATCCCCAGCTCCTCACCGACTTCTCGCTCGGCCGCCTGCAGCGGACACTCATCCGCTTCCAGGCTGCCGGTGACCGATTGCCAGAAATCCGGGTCGTCACGGCGCTGCAGCATTAACACCCGGCCACTGTCCTGCGCCACAATCACCACTAACACAGAAACCGGATGTTTATACGGCATTACTTCGTCTCAGACTTGTCTTTCTTGACGACCTGAATGCCTAACTCAAGCAGTGACGCCGGATTCGCTTCGCTTGGCGCTTCCGTCATCATGCAGGCCGCTGCCGTGGTTTTCGGGAACGCGATAACGTCACGAATATTGTCGGTACCGGTTAACAGCATCGTCAGGCGATCCAGACCAAACGCCAGGCCTGCATGCGGCGGCGTGCCGTACTTCAGTGCATCCAGCAGGAAGCCGAACTTCTCACGCTGTTCATGCTCTTCAATGCCCAGAATGCTAAACACGGTCTGCTGCATGTTTCCGTTGTGGATACGCACAGATCCGCCGCCGACTTCATAACCGTTGATCACCATGTCGTAAGCATTCGCTACGGCCTGGGTTGGATCGGCTGCCAGCTGTTCCGCACTCATCTCTTTCGGTGCCGTAAACGGATGGTGCATGGCAGCCAGCCCACCTTCGTCATCTTCTTCAAACATCGGGAAGTCGACAACCCATAGCGGCGCCCAGGCTTTGTCGTCGGTGATTTGCAGGTCACGTCCCACTTTCAGGCGCAGTGCGCCCAGCGCATCGGCCACCACTTTGGCACGGTCGGCACCAAAGAAGATGATATCCCCATCCTGCGCGCTCGTGCGGCTGAGGAGGGTTTCAACGATATCGGCATTAAGGAATTTCGCTACCGGGCTCTGTACGCCCTCCAGGCCCTTCGCACGTTCGTTTACCTTCATCCAGGCCAGGCCTTTGGCACCGTAAATCTCAACAAATTTGCCGTATTCATCAATCTGCTTACGGCTCAGCTGCGCGCCGCCGGGAACACGCAGCGCGGCAACACGGCCTTTCTCGTCGTTAGCCGGGCCAGAAAATACCTGGAACTCAACGGTTTTCAGCAGGTCGCCCACGTCCACCAGCTCCATGGGATTACGCAGGTCGGGTTTGTCTGAACCGTAGCGATGCATGGCTTCGGCAAAGGTCATCTGCGGAAACTCACCCAGATCCACGCCCTTCACGCTCTGCCAGAGTTCGCGAATCATGCGCTCCATAATTTCACGCACCTGAGGTGCGGTCAGGAAGGAAGTTTCCACATCGATCTGCGTAAATTCGGGCTGACGGTCTGCGCGTAGGTCTTCATCACGGAAACATTTAACAATCTGATAATAGCGATCGAAACCCGACATCATGAGCAACTGTTTAAACAGCTGCGGTGACTGAGGCAGCGCATAAAATTTGCCTTTGTGCACGCGGCTCGGCACCAGGTAATCGCGCGCGCCTTCCGGGGTGGCTTTCGTCAGCATCGGCGTTTCGATATCCAGGAAGCCAGCGTCATCCATAAAACGACGGACAAAACTGGTGATCTTAGCGCGAGTCTTTAAGCGCTCAACCATTTCAGGGCGGCGCAGATCCAGATAACGGTACTTCAGACGTGCTTCTTCGCTGTTGGTCTGGTTAGAATCCAAAGGCAGTGGTTCAGCACGATTGATGATGTTCAGCGCGTGGGCAAAGACTTCTACGTCACCCGTGGCCATGTCGCTGTTTCTGTTTTTTTCGTCACGGGCACGCACGGTGCCGGTAATCTGGATACAGAATTCGTTACGCAGTTCAGATGCCAGTTGGAAAGCGTCTTGATGATCGGCATCGAAAAAAACCTGTGCGATGCCTTCACGGTCACGCATATCGATAAAAATCAGGCTTCCCAGATCGCGACGACGGTTGACCCAGCCGCAAAGCGTGACTTGCTGACCTACATGAGACAGATTGAGCTGTCCACAATACTCTGTACGCATAACACTATCCTTTTAACTTCGCCGCTGCAGCTGACAGCACCAGGCCGCGTCACCTTGTAGGGTGCTGTCGCAAAAAAGGCCGCTATTATAATGGAAAAAGGCAAACAGGATAAGTGGAGCCACGTTAAAGCGCGGCATTTCCTGTTCGCTTTTCACCTGTTTGCGTCAATATACTGCCTTACAGGATAATTACCATCACACTCAAAGGCGGGAATCAGGCGTGACACTTCGTATTGGTTTGCCACAATGGCATCACGCGCACTGGAAGCGATGGGGAATCGAAACCCTGGCTGACTATGCGCGTTATTTCGGCACGGTGGAAGGCAATACCACATTGTATGCGCTGCCTGATGCGGAAACGGTCCTGCGCTGGCGGGATATGACGCATGACCAGTTTCGTTTCTGTTTTAAATTTCCCAGCAGCATCAGCCATCAGGCCGCCCTGCAAAATACCGACGACTTAGTAACGGATTTTTTTCGCCTGATGGCACCGCTCGCCGACCGCATGGGTCAGTACTGGCTACAGCTGCCCGCCAGCTTTTCCCCTGCGCAACTGAACGATCTCTGGCGCTTTCTGGACAGCCTGCCCACCCATTTCTCCTACGGCGTCGAAGTCCGCCATGCCGCCTTTTTTGCCAAAGGCGAGGCTGAGCGCGCGCTGAATCGCGGCCTGCTGCAGCGCGGCGTCAATCGTGTGGTGCTGGACAGCCGTCCGGTTCATGCCTCAACCTCGCAAAGCCCGGCGGCACTTCACGCCCGCCAGCAAAAGCCTCGCGTTCCGCCGCATGCACTGTTAACCGGGTCGCGCCCCATGATCCGTTTTGTCGGCAGCGACAACCTGGAAGAAAGCCTGCCACTGTTTCAAATCTGGCTGGCCAAGCTGGCCGAATGGCACACGCAAAGTGACCCTCTGGTGTTTATCCACACGCCCGATATGGGACAGGTGTTTCCGCTGGTGCAGGCGCTCTGGCCGGCATTACAAAAAATTGATGCCAGCATCGGTCCCGGACCTGACTGGCCGCAACAGGATTCGCTATTCTGATAGCGATGGGCAGCCTCGCCCCCTCTGGTGATATGAATAAAAAAGGAAACAATGATGATTAGCGCGTTATATGTGGTTATCGGTGCGTTACTGATAATGAAGTTCACCCTCAATGTCGTCCGCTTTCGGCGTCAACATCATGTTGCTTTTGGGGATGGCGGTCATCACGACCTGAACAGGGCCATCCGCATTCATGGCAATGCCGTTGAAACCATTCCCCTGGCGCTGTTGCTGCTGATCACGCTTGAGATGAACGGGGCGGATGTCTGGATGGTTCACCTGACGGGCATCGTGTTTTTTGTTGGCCGTTTTTTGCATGCTTATGGCCTGCGTAAAGACGTGATGAGTGGACGCAAATACGGCATGATGCTGACCTTGTTTGGCCTGAGTGGAATGGTGATTTTTAACCTCATCTATCTCCCCTGGCAACTGGTGCTCAGCCTGCATTAATGTTGCGGCTTAAAGGGTGCAGGCCGCGGCAGTTTCTGCCAGAATAGCGCCCTTTCCGCCGTCTCTTCGGATTTTCGATATGTCTGATCGCGATCAACTCTTTTCTGCGCCCATTGAAAAACTGGGCGACTGGACCTTTGACGAACGTGTCGCTGAAGTGTTTCCCGACATGATTCAGCGCTCGGTGCCCGGCTATTCCAATATCATTTCGATGATTGGCATGCTGGCAGAACGCTTCGTCCAGCCCAACAGCCAGGTGTTTGACCTGGGCTGCTCACTCGGTGCCGCCACACTTTCGGTGCGTCGTAATATTCACGTGCCAGGCTGCCAGATTATCGCCGTAGACAACTCTCCGGCCATGGTCGAACGCTGCCGCCGCCATATCAATGCCTTTCGCGCCGACACGCCGGTTACCGTGGTGGAAGCGGACATCTGTGACATTGAGATTGAGAATGCCTCTCTGGTGGTGCTCAATTTCACCCTGCAGTTTCTTGAGCCGCCTGCCCGTCTTACGCTGCTCAGTAAAATCTGGCAGGGGCTGAATCCCGGCGGAGCCCTGGTTCTCTCGGAGAAGTTCAGCTTTGAAGATCGTGATGTCGGCGAACTGCTGTTTAACATGCATCATGACTTTAAGCGCGCCAACGGTTACAGCGAACTGGAGATTAGCCAGAAGCGCAGCATGCTGGAAAACGTCATGCTGACCGACAGTGTGGAAGCGCATAAGGCTCGTCTTAAGCAGGCGGGCTTTTCGCACGCTGAATTATGGTTTCAGTGCTTTAATTTTGGTTCGTTGGTGGCATTAAAATGATCGACTTTGGCCGTTTTTATCAGCAAATCGCCGTTAGCCCCCTGGCAAAATGGCTTGACGTGCTGCCTGCACAGATTAGCGACTGGCAGCGCGAGAATCTGCACGGGCACTTCCGTGACTGGTACAAGTCGCTGGAATACTTACCGCTGCTGGAACCCCAGCGGCTGGACCTGCTGAACAGCGTAAGCGCCGATCGGGATGACATCAGCGATCGTCATCGTCAGGGCATTGAGAAACTACTACGCAATTTGATGCCGTGGCGCAAAGGCCCTTATTCCCTGTACGGAACGGAGATTAACACCGAATGGCGTTCTGACTGGAAATGGGAGCGCGTGCTGCCTCATATTTCCTCGCTGGCCGGACGAACCGTGCTGGATGTCGGCTGCGGCAGCGGCTACCACATGTGGCGGATGATCGGTGCGGGTGCGCATCTGGTTGTCGGTATCGATCCCATGCAGCTGTTTTTATGCCAGTTCGAAGCCGTGCGTAAGCTGTTGAATGATGACCGTCGCGCCCATTTACTGCCGCTGGGCATTGAACAACTGCCGGCGCTCCAGGCGTTCGACACGGTCTTTTCGATGGGCGTGCTATATCATCGCCGCTCCCCCCTTGATCACCTCCTTCAGCTAAAAAATCAGTTGGTCAGCGGCGGCGAGCTGGTACTGGAAACGCTGGTGATCGAAGGCGATGTGAACCAGGTGCTGGTGCCGGGCGAACGCTATGCGCAGATGCGCAACGTCTATTTTATTCCCTCTGCCGAGGCGCTGAAAAGCTGGCTGGAGAAGTGTGGCTTTGTTAACGTGCGCATTGTCGACTTTGCCCTGACCTCGACGGAAGAGCAACGTCGTACCAGTTGGATGACCAGTGAATCACTGGCCGAATTTCTGGATCCTGACGACAGCAGCAAAACCATTGAAGGTTATCCCGCACCGCTGCGTGCCGTTCTGGTTGCCACCAAACCCTGACCCTCAGCGGCGAGACAGCGCCAGTTTCGCCGCAAAACCAATAAAGACGCAGCCCGTTAAACGGTCCATGATTTTGACTATCCGTGGCCGTTTTAACTGCTCAGCAAAATAGTGGCTGCTGCCGATCAGCACCGTGCTCCAGGCCAACCCCACCAGCATGTGCGTCAACGCCATCAGGCTGCACCAGATCGGGACAGAGGCGCCCTGCGGAATGAACTGGGGCAAAAAAGTCACATAGAAAACGCCCACCTTGGGATTCAGCAGATTCCCCAATAATCCACGCGTGAAGCAGGCAAGATGACGTTGCTGAGCCGCGGCCTCGGCATGCATTGACACGCTTTGGGCGCGCGGATGCCACAGCAGCTTAATGCCCAGATAGAGGAGGTAAGCGGCGCCAGCCCACTTCAGCAGGTTATAAGCCATCTCAGACGCCAGCAGCAGCGCGCCTAATCCCAGCCCTACCGCAATGCCCCAGAGCAAACAGCCGGTTGCCACGCCCAGCGCCGTGGCACTGGCACGCTGCCAGCCCTGTGCGGCGGCCGATCGCAGGATCAACGCCGTATCAAAGCCCGGCGTCAGGGTCAAAATAATAATAGCCAGCAGGAAAGAGAGCAACGAAGCCGTCATAAGCGTATCCCCGGTAAACATCCGCTCACAATAACAAGCGGTTTTTTGTCTGTACAGCCAGCAAACCCCCATTAGCTGCTACCCTTTTAAGGGCTTTATCAACGGGCCGATCACGGCCATGATTTATGCAACCAGGAGCAACGTTTATGAAATTTATTTTCTCGTCACCGCGCAAATATGTGCAAGGTGCAGGCGTACTCGATGAACTGGGGAGCTACGTCACCGAACTGGGTACTCAGGCTTTTGTGGTCGCGGACGATGTCGTCTGGGGACTGATTGGTGAACGGGCTCAGGCCACGCTCACAAAGGCGGGCGTGAACGTGGTGCGCCAGCAGTTCAACGGCGAGGCGTCCAGTAATGAAATCACCCGGTTGAGCCAGCAGGCGCAACAGCAGAACTGCAACGTGGTCATCGGGCTGGGCGGCGGTAAAACGCTGGATACCGTTAAGGCAGTGGCTGATGAGATCCAACAACCGGTTGTGATCGTTCCCACGATTGCCTCTACCGATGCGCCCTGTAGCGCACTCTCCGTTATCTATTCTGACAGCGGCGTGTTTGAGAGCTACCGCTTCTACAATAAGAACCCCGATCTGGTGCTGGTGGATACCGCCGTCTGTGCCGCTGCGCCTGCCCGCCTGTTTGCCTCGGGCATTGCGGATGGCCTCGCAACCTGGGTGGAAGCCCAGGCGGTAGCCCGCAGCCATGCCAAATCGATGGTCAATGGCGATCCGACCATTGCCGGGCTGGCCATCGCCCGTGCCTGTGAGGAAACCCTGCTGACCTGGGGTTACAGTGCCTATGTTGCCGTTTCGGAAAAACGCGTGACGCCGGCGGTGGAAGCGGTGGTGGAAGCGAATACCTTGCTGTCGGGCCTGGGATTCGAAAATGCCGGCCTGGCAGCCGCGCACGCCATTCACAATGGTTTTACTGCTATTGAAGGCGATATCCATCATCTCACCCACGGCGAGAAAGTGGCCTACGGTACCTTAACCCAGATGGTGCTGGAGCAGCGACCGGACGAGGAGATCGCACGCTACATCCGTTTCTATCGCTCGATTAAGATGCCCACCACCCTGAAAGAGATGCATCTGGAGGGCGAAAGCTGGGAAAATCTGGTGAAAATAGGCGCACTGGCAAACAGTGAAGGCGATACGCTGAAAAACCTTAACCCCAACCTGGCACCGGAGCAAATTGCCCATGCGCTGCTGGGGCTGGATGCGTTCAGTCAAACGGTAAAATAACGGCTATTCCGTCACCTCAGCGGGTTTATCCCAGTACTGGTATTTATAGACTGCGCTGAGGTGGCGTTGAATCGTCCCTTTCTCGAACACTTCCGTTTCATTCAGATAACTCAGCGTGCAGTTGCCCTTCTCATCCCAGAACTGGCATTCATCCACGGTGCGCAATGTGCTGACGTCTGTCGTTGCGGTGCCATTCAGGCGCCGTTCCCGCCACTGGTTATCATAGGTATAGGTATCTTTGCGGCGGGCAGAGGTCGAACGGGTGACCAGGCCTTGTGGATTCCACTCATAACGGTATTCCCCATTGCTGACGGGATCGGTACCTCGCGCAATACTTTTTAGTAAGTGGAAACGTTTATCATAACGGTAAGTCGTATCCGTAAACCCGTCTTTACCCATGCTGATAAATTTATCCGATGCGCTGATGATGTTGCCGTTTTTGCCCTTCTGCCACTGAATAGTGCCCTGACGGTTATCGACCACCACTTCACTGCCCTGCTTGATGACTTTAACCAGATAGGCATACTCCGCAACCCAGCCGTCCTGAACCCGAACCAGGTGCTGTTCCATGCTCAGGATGACGTTGCGCTCATTTTTGTCATAGCTGATGTCCGCCACCAGCAGATCGCCACAGCGATCAAACTGCCCCAGTACCCGTTTCTGTGAGTTGACGTCTTTACCAAACTCGCCGGCGATCACCTGACGCACCTGACCTTTGGCACTGCCGCCCAGCAGGATCCAGTTATTGCTGTTGGTCACCGCTTTACTGTATGGCTGACATGAGGCTGCGGCCCATGCGGTGGGAAAGGAGAATAACGTAATCACAGCGGACAGCAGAACGCATCGCATGGTGTGCACCTCGGACGTCAATGTCGTAAACGGTTTACCCTAAATAGCAGGAACCGACGGATGATGGAAAGCGGAATTCTTCTCTCAGCGCCAGCAGCGACTGAATTCAGCCTCGCGGGCACGACGATAAAGGGCGCTGAAGGAATTTTGGGCAAAAAATACCCCAGCAAATTTACTGGGGTTTGGTACTTGCAAACATCACGTCATCAATCGGCGTGCTGCGCGGCAAAACTGGTCATGAATCAAGCCACCCGGGCGGTATTCATTTGCATCACACTTTTCATTGCCTCAACGACATCGCCATCGACGCAGTAGCGGCTGAACTCATCAATTTCGGCTTCGGAACACATGGAAACGCCCACTTTACGGTAGCGCATCGGGGATGCCACAAGGTGGCTGGCCGAGCTGTGTACCTCGCGAATATCCGCATCCAGAAACTTTTGCAGGTTGCTGAGGCGAACGCCAGCACCGGCCATAATGATTGGACCTGCGCTGTATTCATTAAGTTCCCTCAATAATGCAATTCCGTTTTCCGCGCTTTGTTGCTGGCCAGATGTCAGGATGCGCCTGACGCCAAAATCCGTCAGCACATCAAGCGAACGCTTGGGCCGATGGCACAGATCGAAGGCGCGGTGAAAAGTCACCGCCATCCCGTCGCACAGGGCCATGATTTGTCGCATCTGACTGGCATGGATATTGGCATCTTCATCCAGCATGCCCAGAACGATGCCGGGAAAACCCAGCTCACGGATACGCGCCACGTCTGACTTCATCGTTTCAAATTCACGGCTGGAATAGCAAAAGTCGCCACCGCGAGGGCGAACAATAGGATGCACCGGAACTGAAATGTTACGACGGGCGACCTCCAGCATGCCTGCAGAAGGCGTCAGCCCGCCTTCACGCGGCGCGGCGCAAAGCTCTATGCGATCGGCTCCCGCCTGCTGGGCGGTTAATGCACAATCCACCCCATAGCAACAAATTTCCAGTGTCGTCATTGTCTTCTCCTTTACATGGCTTCCTGTTCACGCCAAATTCGTCAGGTACGCTTATCCCTTAGAACAGTTTACGTGGAAAACTAACTATGACATTCAATTTTGACCAACGGATAGACCGCCGTCACAGTGATAGTCTTAAATGGCACAAATATGCGGGTCAGGATATTCTGCCACTGTGGGTCGCCGATACGGATTTCCGATCGCCTGAGCGTATCATTGAAGCCATTAAAGCCCGCGTTGACCACGGCGTTTTCGGCTATGGCGATAAGCCCCAGGGGTTGATTGCGGCCCTTATCGCCCGCTGTGCATCACGTTATCACTGGCAGGTCGATCCCGAATGGGTTGTTGTCTTGCCCGGCGTTGTCTGCGGCTTAAATCTGTCGGTCCGCGCCTTTACTCAGCCACCGCAAGGTACCGTGGCACCCTTACCGATTTATCCCCCTTTTCGCTCTGCCGCTAAACTGGCGGAACGCGACCAGCTGAGTCTGCCATTAATATTACAGGACGGGCGCTGGGTCATGGACCTGAGCGCGGCCGAAGGGAAAATGCAGGACAAAAAGCTGTTGATGCTGTGTAATCCCCAGAATCCTGGCGGTACGGTTTATCGCCGGGAAGAGCTGGAGGCCCAGCTGGCGTTTGCCCAGCAGCACGACCTGATTGTCTGTTCTGACGAAATCCATTGCGACCTGCTGTTAACACAGGGCCTGCAACACATCCCGTTCGCCTCCCTGAGCGACGATGCCGCCCGGCGCAGCGTCACGCTGCTTTCGCCCTCGAAAACCTTTAACATCGCAGGCCTGGGCGCATCCGTCGCCATCATCCCTGACCCTGTACTGCGTGAACGTTTCAACGCCGTCCGCCAGGGCATCGTTCCCTCGGTTGATATTCTGGCGCTGGTGGCCGCAGAGGTTGCCTGGCGCGACAATGATGACTGGCTTGCTGCACAGCTGGACTATCTGCGCGGTAATCGTGACTGGCTGGTTGAACAGGTCAATGCGCTCCCCGGACTCTCGATGGTGTCACCAGAAGGCAGCTATCTCGGCTGGATTGATGCCAGCGCATTACCGGTTGCCAGCCCGGCACTCTATTTTGAAAAGTACGGGCTGGGTTTCTCACCGGGCCGCGATTTTGGCGATGATCGTTTCGTGCGTATCAACTTCGGTTGTCCACGCGCACTGCTGGAAGAAGCGGCAAAGCGGCTTAAACGCGCGGTTGACGCCCTGGGTTAGGACTGCTCACTGGCCACGATCTCTTCCAGGCTCCACGGGTGAAACTTTATCGTGGTTTCCCCGTCGGTTACTGCGAGGGTAGGATTAGGCAAACGTTCATTTTCCCCTTTTGGCGAGCTGGTCTTGAACGAAATACCGGGTTGGGACAGCGCATGGTCGGACAGCAACGCCATTGCCCGCATCCCAAGCGTTTCTGGCTCGCCCCTTAATACCACTTCCACATGCTCCCAGCCTTCATGGCGATAGCGTTTCTCGCCGGGCCAGGGTAACTCCACCACGTCGATATGCCAGCCGGCAATCTGGAGCGGCTGATGCAGTTTGAACAGGCAGACAGGACGACCATTGATCATCGCTGCCGAAAATTGCTGGCCCATTTTCGCCAGACCCTGCTGCCAACGTTCGGCGGTGGTGTTCTGGTGACAGCGAACCGCGACATGATCGACATCGAGTCCGGCATTATCTAATCCGAGTCGCTGTGAAAAACTTTGTAACCGTTGTTCGAAAGCGGCCAAATCTTCGCGTAAATCGTCCAGTTCTGATGGAAAGGTGGTGCTCACGGTTGCCTCTGCCCCTCTAAAATTTACAGACTTAAATATCGTAACTCATTGTTAGCATTAAATCCTAAACGACATAATGGTGAGATTCATCTTATTTACGTGATTCTTTTCCATTAAAGCAGATAAATTACGCTTTCAATTCAGACTTATCTTCTTTTTAGATCCACCCTTAAGTTGACAAAAACCACCTAACTATCTGTTTAAATTAACGTTAATTAATGCCATAAGACAATTCCCATTTGCCGCCAACATGATTGCAGCCGCGTCACCTTTCTTATAAATTTGCATCAATACCATTATAAGGAAAGTTTTTATGACTATGCTCATCGTAGTGGCAACATTGATCGCACTGATGGGATTTGCCCTTGCGCGCCACTGGAAGGTGCGAGAAGACAAAAGCGTTAAAAATGCGCGCCGCGCGCGCCGCCGCTAATCCTTTGGGAAACATCCTTAGCTCTGTTTCTCCGCGTTTATCCAGTTACTGACTCAAGCTGACAATTCACGTATACTTTTCCCCTCATTTTTTTCCGTTCTGCCTGGTGATGACTCTGGTTATCGCCTCCGGCAGAATGAGGATGAAGCGCGCTGCGCTGTCAGCGTGCTTTTCTTAGCATATGTAAGGTAACCCGGTGAATATTCAGGCGCTTCTTTCCGCAAAAGTCAGTCAGGCTATGGTGCTGGCTGGTGCTCCCTCCGATTGCGAACCTCAGGTTCGCCAGTCGGCCAAAGTTCAGTTTGGTGATTATCAGGCAAACGGCATCATGGCCGTGGCTAAAAAACTGGGCCAGGCGCCGCGACAATTAGCTGAAACTGTTATTCAACATCTGGATCTTACCGGTATTGCCAGCAAGGTTGAGATTGCCGGACCCGGGTTTATTAATATCTTTCTCGATCGTGGCTGGCTGGCAGAACATGCCAGGAATGCCCTTCAGCATCCGCGACTCGGCGTCGCCCGCGTTGAACCTCAGACTATCGTCGTGGATTACTCTGCCCCGAACGTCGCGAAAGAAATGCACGTCGGCCACGTCCGCTCCACCATTATTGGTGATGCCGCTGTCCGCACTCTGGCGTTTCTGGGCCATAACGTCATCCGTGCCAACCACGTTGGCGACTGGGGAACGCAGTTCGGTATGCTGATAGCTTTCCTTGAGAAACAGCAGAACGAAAACCATGCCGAAATGGCGCTGGCTGACTTAGAAGGGTTTTACCGTGAAGCCAAGCGCACCTACGATGAAGATCCGGAATTTGCAGAGCGCGCACGTCGCTACGTGGTGAAGTTACAAGGCGGCGATGACTACTGCCGCCAGATGTGGAAAAAGCTGGTTGATATCACCATGAGCCAGAACCAGCATATCTATGACCGCCTTAACGTCACGCTGACCCGCAAAGATGTCATGGGCGAGAGCCTTTACAACGACATGCTGCCGGGTATTGTTGCCGACCTGAAAGCGAAAGGGTTAGCCGTTGAGAGCGAAGGTGCGACCGTGGTCTTTCTGGATGAATACCAGAATAAAGAAGGTGAGCCTATGGGCGTCATCATTCAGAAGAAAGACGGCGGCTATCTTTACACCACTACCGATATTGCCTGCGCCAAATACCGCTACGAAACGCTGCATGCCGATCGGGTGATTTACTACATCGACTCGCGCCAGCATCAGCATTTACAGCAGGCGTGGACCATCGTGCGTAAAGCCGGTTATGTGCCTGAATCTGTGCCGCTTGAGCACCATGCATTTGGCATGATGCTGGGTAAAGACGGTCGTCCGTTTAAGACCCGCAGCGGCGGCACCATCAAACTTTCGGATCTACTGGATGAAGCTTACGATCGTGCTTACTCGCTGGTCAGCGAAAAAAACCCGGAGATGAGCGAAGAAGAGCGGCGTGCACTTGCGGAAGTCGTCGGCGTCAGCGCTGTAAAATATGCCGATCTGTCAAAGAGCCGCACCACGGATTATATCTTTGACTGGGACAACATGCTGGCGTTTGAAGGTAACACCGCGCCTTATATGCAGTACGCTTACACGCGTGTCCTGTCGGTATTCCGTAAGGCCGGTATTGAAGCCGACGCGATTCAGGCCGACATCACCCTGACGGACGATCGTGAAGCCCTGCTGGCTACACGCCTACTGCAGTTTGAAGAAGTCATTACTCAGGTTGCCCGTGACGGCACGCCGCATGTGATGTGTGCGTACCTCTATGACGTGGCTGGCCTGTTCTCCGGCTTCTACGAGCATTGCCCGATTCTGGCGGCCGAAGATGAAGCGACCCGTCAGAGCCGGTTACAGATTGCTGCCCTGACCGCCAAAACCCTGAAACTGGGGCTGGACACGCTGGGTATCAAAACCGTCGATCGCATGTAACCTCTTCAGGCGCTGAGTGCCCACCGTGGCCCGGCGCCTGCCTTCCCTGCCTTCCCCGCCGCCGCGTCATGATTTCCGCGACCGCTGTTTTCGCCGCCCGCTCTGCCCACGATATGAATCGGCCCGCTATCGCCTGAAAACCAGACATCATGATGCATAGCAACGGACAAACTGGCCCATGCCGCCATAATGTCCTGTTTATCTGCGTAAGATCATGGGGTTATTCCTTTCTGATGCGCGCGCTCTACTATAAGCCCGCATTTCATCAGGTCTTGACCTGTTAACGAGAAAGGAAACTAAATTGATGATTAAAAAAGCGTTTGCCGAATTCATAGGCACATTCTGGTTAGTATTGGCAGGTTGTGGAAGCGCCCTGCTGGCGGCAACCTTTCCGCAAACCGGGATTGGCTTTGCCGGAGTGGCTCTGGCTTTCGGCCTTGCCGTACTGACGATGGCTTTTGCTGTTGGTCATCTTTCGGGCGGCCATTTTAATCCTGCCGTCACGCTGGGTTTATGGGCGGGCGGCCGTATCGGATATCAGGCCATTTTGCCCTATATCATTATGCAGGTCGCGGGCGGTATCGCGGCGGCGGCCGTGCTGTATGTGATTGCAAGTGGTCAGTCTGATTTTGATGCCACCACCAGCGGGTTCGCGGCTAACGGCTTTGGCGAACACTCTCCCGGGGGCTACAGCCTTTGTGCAGCAGTGGTCACTGAACTAGTACTCAGCGCCTTTTTCCTGATCATTATTCAGGGGGCGACCGATAAACGCGCGCCCGCGGGTTTCGCGCCCATCGCCATTGGCCTGGCCTTAACGCTTATTCATTTAATTAGCATCCCCGTGACCAATACGTCGGTAAACCCGGCGCGCAGTACGGCGATGGCGCTGTTCCAGGGAACCTGGGCCTTGCAGCAGCTGTGGGTGTTTTGGCTGGTGCCGATGGTGGGCGGTGTGGCTGGCGGATTGATCTCTCGTTTTCTGCTGCTAAGCACAGACTGATTTAATGCGAAAATGACTTCATTATGCAGACCGGCAGCGATCGTGCACGCCTGCACGATCGCTGCCGGTCTGTCTTAACAATGAAATAATCAGGCTTACTGGTAATTAACCGTCACGTCTGTACTGACCACTTTCAGCCCGGGCGGTAAGCTGCCGCTTCCAGCGAAACCAAACACCATATGCAATGTTTCATCCGCGGTCACGCCGGTCAGACCCCGCGTCGCGCCGTTGGCACCGTCCAGTTCGGTACAGCGCTGCGCCGCACAAAGCCGGACCTGCAGGCCCGATGGCGCAGGCCGGGTGAGCTGATAGCGCCAGTTCACCACGGTCATTGCCCCTTTTACGTCGCCCGGCGGCGTTAAGGGCTGTGAGGATTGCCAGCTACCGCGATTGGCCATCAGCGGGCCCGCCGCGCTGGCGCTCCAGGCGCCGTCAGCGGCCAGGGCAGACAGCGGCAGGAGCAGTGCAAACAGCATCATCGATCTCATTGTTTGCCTCCGATGGTGGCGGTCATGCGAATCTGACGATTGTCACTTAATTCCATGTTGGACAGCACAACCAGCTGCGGCATGTTGCGACGCAGGAAGCGCGCCAGTAACGCACGTAATGGATGGTTTACCAGTAAGACCGGCGGCGCGCCCATCATCTCCTGACGCTGTAAGGCTTCCTGCGTCTGGGCCAGCAGACGATCGGCAAGCCCCGGCTCCAGCCCACCACCGCCCTGCAGAGCCTGCAGTAACAGGCGTTCCAGCGTAGCATCCAGGCCAATAACCTGAACTTCACCGTTGCCCGGGAACCATTGTTGGGTGATTGCACGACCCAACGCGACACGCACCACGCTGGTCAACTCCTGCGGATCGCTTTGAACCGGCGCGTGCTCTGCCAGCGTTTCAATGATGGTGCGCATGTCGCGAATAGAGACGCGCTCCACCAGCAGGTTTTGCAGCACTTTATGCAGGGTTGTCAGGGTAATGACGCCCGGCACCAGATCTTCAGTCAGTTTAGGCATTTCAGACGAGACGCGATCCAGCAGCTGTTGCGCCTCCTGACGACCAAACAGCTCGCTGGCATACTGACCAATCAGATGATTAAGATGGGTTGCCACCACCGTACTGGCTTCGACCACGGTAAAGCCCTGGATCTGGGCCTGCTCTTTCAGCGCGCCATCAATCCACACGGCCGCCAGGCCAAACGCCGGATCGACGGTGGCTTCACCCGGCAAGGTGCCCGCTGCGGTGCCGGGGTTAATCGCCATCCAGCGCCCCGGATACGCGTCACCACTGCCAATTTCTACGCCCTTCATCAAAATGCGATAGCGGGCCGGCGGTAATTCCATATTGTCACGGATATGCACCACCGGTGGCAGGAAGCCGACGTCCTGCGCCACCTTCTTACGGATACTGCGGATACGCCCCAGCAGTTCACCGTTTTGATTATGATCGACCATCGGAATCAGGCGATAGCCCACTTCCATTCCCAGGGTATCTTCCAGCTGTACATCGGTCCAGGACGCCTCGGCCGATGCGGGTGTTTCCATAGATTTGGTGAGGCTGCTGGGTGATTCGACACTCTTTTTCGGCTGCATTTCGCGGCCGCGTAACCACCATGCCAGCCCCAGTAAGGCCGCCGTAAACAGCAGGAAAACGAAGTTCGGCATGCCCGGCACCAGGCCCAGCAAACCGATTACGCCGCCGCTCAGCATCAGTACGCGAGGATCTTTAAACAGCTGGCCAACCATCTGCTCGCCGACGTCCTGATCGGTTGCCACGCGCGTCACAATAACACCCGCCGCAGTCGAGATAACCAGCGCCGGGATCTGAGCAACCAGACCATCACCGATAGTCAGCAACGTATAGGTTTCTGCCGCATGTCCTGCATCCATGCCGTGCTGCACGATACCGACCAACAGCCCGCCAATCACGTTGATTACCATGATCAAAATGCCGGCGATGGCATCACCACGTACGAACTTACTGGCACCGTCCATTGAACCGTAGAAGTCGGCTTCCTGGGTGACTTCAGCACGGCGGCGTTTCGCTTCATCTTCACCGATCAGACCGGCATTCAGGTCGGCGTCGATGGCCATCTGCTTACCGGGCATCCCGTCAAGAACAAAGCGCGCGCCCACTTCAGCGATACGGCCAGCACCTTTGGTGATAACCATAAAGTTGATAATCACCAGGATGATAAACACCACAATACCGATGGCAAAGTTGCCCCCGACCAGGAAGTGGCCAAAGGCTTCCACCACCCGTCCGGCGGCGGCGGCCCCGGTGTGGCCGTCCAGTAAAATGATACGGGTTGAGGCAACGTTAAGCGCCAGGCGCAGCAAGGTCGAAAACAGCAGGATGGTTGGAAACGCCGCAAACTCCAGCGTGCGCTGGGTAAACATCGCCACCAGCAGCACCATGATCGACAAGGCGATGTTGAAGGTGAACAACAGATCAAGGATGAATGGCGGTAACGGCAGAACCATCATCGATAAAATCATGATGATCAGTACCGGGCCAGCAAGCACCTGCCACTGCATATCTTTGAAGTTGCCCGGTAGGCGTAATTTAGCGGCCAGATTAGCCATCGTTTGTGTTCTCTCCTGCAAAGTCCATCTCTGCCGGGACCGGCAGGTCTTTAGGTTTTACCGGGATCAGGCCGCCTTCGCGCTTCCAGCGACGTAGCTGCCAGACCCAGGCCAGCACTTCCGCGACGGCGCCATAGAGCGCACCCGGAATGTGTTGTCCAATTTCAGTATGTCGGTACAGCGCACGCGCCAGTGGCGGCGCTTCCAGAACCGGAATACGGTGTTCCGCGCCCAGTTCACGAATGCGTAAGGCAATATCCCCTGCGCCCTTGGCGATGACCTTCGGCGCGCTCATCTTTTTCTCGTTATATTGCAAGGCAACCGAGTAGTGCGTTGGGTTGGTGACGATAACATCGGCTTTGGGAACATCGGCCATCATGCGACGTCGGGCGGCTGCGCGCATCTGCTGGCGGATGCGCCCTTTCACGTGCGGATCACCCTCTTGCTGTTTATGTTCATCACGAATTTCCTGACGCGACATGCGCAGCTTTTTAAAATGGCTGTACAGTTGCCAGAAAACGTCATAGCCCACCATGGGGATCAACCCGAGCATGACCAGCGAGCAGCAGATGGCAATCATATCCATGCCGTGAATCAGTGCCGTTGTCGGTGATTCGGCAATCAGACGCAGCATATCGGGCCAGTGGCTCCAGACGTACCAGCCTGCAACACAACCGACCAGAATAGTCTTCAGGATGCCTTTAAACAGTTCGGTCCAGGCCTGAGCGGCAAACATACGCTTTAAACCAGACAGCGGGTTCAGTTTGCCAAAATCGACCTTAATGGATTTTCCACTGATCACCACGCCGCCCAGCAGCATTGGCGAGGCAATCGCGACCAGAACCAGCCCGCCCAGCAGCGGGAGCAGCGCCGCAATGGCCTGCATAATCAGATTGCCCACATGCGCAATGATGATTTTGTCATCGGTCACCATGGCATGGTCAAATCGTAATCCGGTTGACACCATCGCGGCCAGCCGGTGGGCCATCATGGCACCGCCGACCCATAAAATCATGATGCCGGCTAACAGCATCAGTAATGAGGTCAACTCGCGCGAACGCGGAATCTGGCCTTCTTCACGTGCTTTCTCAAGTCGGTGGGCCGTGGGCGATTCTGTTTTTTCTTCGTCGCTATTTTCTGACACCACAAACCTCGGTTGGCAGGAATTCTGAGCATAGAATGCCAAATTTGGGTTTGGTTAAAGCGTGGATAAAACGTGAAAAATGCGCGCTCTTTCACGGATGGCAAAAGAGAAAAGAGAAGTGGCCTGTCAGAAACAGGCCATCTTAGAAGGGGCGGCAATCGCCAACCGTTAACGGATCGGCGATGACCAGACAGACTCGCGGTTAGAAACCCAGGCTGTCCAGCAGGTCATCAACCTGGTCCTGATTCGCCACGACGCCTGGCGCAGCGGCATTGACCTGAGGTCCGTTAAGCAGCGTGGTGCCAACCTGACGTTTCTCGGCGCTCACTTCTGGCATGTTTTCCAGCAGCACCATCAACAGCTGGCGCTCGATTTCCTGGATCACATCCATCATGCGCTTGATGACCTGACCAGTAAGGTCCTGGAAATCCTGCGCCATCATGATGTCGAGCAACTGCTTGTTAGTAAAAGAGGTGTGCGTAGGCACTTCCCCTAAATACTCACGCGTATCCGTCACCAGCTCGCGTGCGTCGGCAAGTTCAATTGGATTTTCAAACCACGCATCCCAGCGTCCTTTCAGCGCAATCGCGCCCGCTTCCATTTTGTCCTGGTGCGGTTGCGCTGCTTCGACGCTGTTCAGCGCCCTGTCGGCCGCCTGAGCGGTCTTTTGCACTACATAGTCCAGACGGTCGCGGGCGTCAGGAATGGCTTCAGCAGCTTCTGCAATGGCCTGATCCAGCCCCAGCTCACGCAGACTGTCACGCAGCATGCGGGTCAGTGAACCGATGCGGGAAATGATATCGTGTGCCGCGGCTTGCTCAGCTGATTTCGGAAGGTCGCTCATCACATCTCCTTACATACCCAGTTTTTCAAAAATTTTGCCCAGCTTTTCTTCAAGCGTGGCTGCAGTAAACGGCTTGACTACATAGCCGCTTGCACCCGCCTGAGCAGCAGCAATAATGTTTTCTTTCTTCGCTTCTGCCGTCACCATTAAAACTGGCAGGCTCGCCATGGCAGCATCGGCACGAATAGTCTGCAGCAGTTGCAGGCCATCCATATTTGGCATGTTCCAGTCAGAGATAACGAAATCGAAACCACCTGCTTTCAGCTTGCCTAGCGCATCAACGCCGTCTTCCGCTTCTTCTACGTTATTGAAACCAAGCTCTTTCAGCAGGTTACGTACAATACGACGCATCGTATTGAAGTCGTCCACTACCAAAAAGCGCATGTTTTTATCAGCCATATCTACTCCTGTGTTATCTCGCCCGGCAGGACGGGCCTGGTTATATACGCAATGCCTGTCCGGCGCTAATTTTCGCCAGCATGTGCTGGCTGATGTTGCTTAAATCTACTACTTCGCTCACGCCACCGCTGGCTATCGCCTCGCGTGGCATGCCAAAAACGACACAACTTGCTTCATTTTGCGCGATGGTCCAGGCGCCGGCACGATGCATTTCCAGCATGCCTGCTGCCCCATCGTTACCCATACCGGTCAGGATGACGCCGACGGCATTACGCCCGGCGTTAATCGCAACCGATTTAAACAAGACATCCACTGAAGGTTTATGCCGGTTAACCGGGGGGCCTTCATTCAGCTTCACCACGTAGTTCGCCCCGCTGCGCCCCAGTTCCATGTGCATTGCGCCAGGCGCGATGTAGGCATGGCCGGGAAGAATACGCTCGCCATCTTCCGCTTCTTTCACCGTGATCTGGCACAGCTTGTTCAGCCGCTCGGCAAAAGATCGGGTAAAGCCCGGTGGCATATGTTGCGTAATCAGCAGTGCCGGACTGGTGGCCGGTAACGGCTGTAAAACGTGGCGAATCGCCTCTGTGCCGCCGGTTGATGAACCAATGGCAATCAACTTTTCACTACTCAGCAACGGGCCGGCTTTCAGCGTGACCGGCGCGGGCATGACGTTACGAACATGCAGGCGCGCCCGGGCCGCCGCGCGAATTTTGTCGCCAATCATCTGGCTATAGGCCAGCATGCCTTCACGAATGCCTAGCTGCGGCTTCGTCACGAAATCGATCGCACCTAACTCCAGCGCGCGCAGCGTGATTTCTGAGCCCTGTCCCGTCAGGGATGACACCATGACCACGGGCATGGGCCGTAAACGCATCAGTTTTTCAAGAAAGTCCAGGCCGTCCATGCGCGGCATTTCAACATCCAGCGTTAACACCTGCGGATTAAACTGTTTAATCAGATCGCGTGCCACTAACGGATCCGGGGCCGTAGCCACCATTTCCATATCAGGATGACTGTTGATGATTTCGGTCATCAGTTGCCGCATCAGCGCAGAGTCATCTACGCACATCACGGTAATTTTGCTCATCATCTTTCCTTCGTCAGTCCATACACGGTTTGCCCACGCAGCCAAAACTCTTTACTAATCTGGCTGAAGTTCTCTGAGTGTCCGGCAAAGAGAATGCCGCCGGGCTTAAGCAGAGGAACAAAACGACGTAGAATTTTTTCTTGTGTTTCTTTATCGAAATAGATCATTACGTTGCGGCAGAAGATCGCATCGAACGGTCCCGGTAAGGCCCAGTCATTTGCCAGCAGGTTAAGCTGGGTATAGTTCACCATGTTCGCCAGTTCGGAACGGACACGAACCATGCCAGCATGTGGACCTGTACCGCGTAAAAAGAAACGCTGTAACTGCGCGGGCGACAGCGTACGCAGCTCTTCCTGGCGGTAAACGCCCGCCACGGCTTTCTCCAAAACCTGGGTATCGATATCGCTGGCATGTACCTGGAATTTACCCGGTCCCATGCCTAAGGTTTCAGCCAACGTAATCGCGATAGAGTAAGGCTCTTCGCCGGTGGACGCTGCCGTACTCCAGACGCTAAAATTTCCCTGACGTTTACGTGCATGCTCCGCAAGGATTGGAAAATGATGCGCCTCGCGGAAAAACGCTGTCAGGTTAGTGGTTAACGCATTAATAAACGCCTGCCACTCAGCACTGTTTGGATCATTTTCCAGCAGGGCCAGATAGCGACCAAAATCATCGATATTCAGCGTGCGCAGACGACGAACCAGACGGTTGTAAACCATCTCGCGCTTGTGATCGGCCAGCACGATACCCGCACGCTGATAGATGAGCTGGCTGATACGGCGAAAATGGGTATCGGACAGGGGCAGACGCTGCACCATTTGTGACAGCAGCGTCGTCGCTTCCGGTTGATCTAATAACGTCGATTTCTTCATCTTTGCACCTGGCCTGAACTAAACCTGTTGAACATCTGCTGCTACGCCCAACCGCGTCTCAGCGGCTGGGCCATCCAGGCAATTAAAAGGTTTCCCAGTTCTCATCACCGCGCGGTGATGGCTGGCGAATGCCTTCTGACGGACTTTCTAAACGTAAATTTTTTGCCGCCGTAGTCTTGTTAACGGCCTGCGTGACAATTTCTTTACCAATATTGAAGGCAGAAACCGCTTGTTTTAAGTTACTGGCCTGATCTTCCAGCGCCGCGGCGGCTGCAGCAGACTCTTCCACCAGCGAGGCGTTCTGTTGTGTTACGCGATCCATCTCGGTCACCGCCTGACCGACCTGGTCGATACCACGGCTCTGTTCGTCCGACGCAGAAGCAATTTCACCCATGATGTCGGTCACGCGCGTCACCGCACTGACGATCTCATTCATGGTATCGCCCGCGCTCTCAACCAGCACTGAGCCGGTGTTAACGCGACCAACGGAGTCTTCAATCAGGCCTTTAATCTCTTTTGCCGCCTGTGCGCTGCGCTGGGCCAGGTTACGAACCTCACCAGCTACCACGGCAAAGCCTCGTCCCTGTTCGCCAGCTCGCGCGGCTTCAACCGCTGCGTTCAACGCCAGGATGTTGGTCTGGAAAGCGATACCATCAATGACGCTGATAATGTCCGCAATTTTCCGTGAGCTGCCGGCAATTTCTTTCATGGTCGTGACCACGCCATCAACGACTTTGCCACCCTGCTGCGCGGTTTCAGAGGCATTCAGCGCCAGCTTTGAAGCCTGACGGGCATTTTCCGCATTTTGTTTTACGGTCGCGGTAAGTTCTTCCATGCTGGCCGCCGTTTGCTCCAGCGATGCCGCCTGCTGTTCGGTTCGTGAAGAAAGATCGTTATTACCGACGGCAATTTCGCTGGCCCCGGTATAAATTGCATCTGCGCCGTCTCGCACGGTGCTGACTGTGCGCACCAGAGAACGTTGCATGTCCTGCAGCGAGGTCAGCAGATCGCCAATTTCATTACGTACGCTAATGTTGATGGGCTGCGTGAGATCGCCGCCTGCGATGTGCTGAATATGTTCAATGCTCTCTTTGAGCGGTCGAATAAGCAGGCTGCGCATCAGATTCCAGACCAGCACAATCACCAACAGCGTGACCAACAGCGTCCCTACAACCAGCATAATCATGCGTTGATAGGCGGCATTGTTGGCATCCACGCCCTGCTGACTGAGTTGAAGGTTGTAGTTAAGCCAGGCATCGTAGTCTTTCTGGAATTTGTCCTGATAGCTCTGCGTCGGCTGGTCTACAAACCCTTTAAAGTTACCGTTGCCAAGAAATACGATCAGTTCCGCGAGTCCGTCATGGAATTGCTTATAGTTTGCCTGCAGCGTCAGTACGTTTTCTGCACTTTTGCCTTTCTCAGAAAGATTGGCATTGAACATGGCATAGCCTTCTTCCGCACGCTTTAATTCACTATCTGCCAGCGCCACCAGCTCTTTAACGGTGGCACCTGAGCCGGCCATTTGCCCATCCTGCAAATAACGGATCCCGGCGCGGTTTAAGGTATTTCGCGCCTGTACCAGTGCGACCCAAGAGGTGCCCATGGCGCGTTGAAGCGTACTCAGACGTTGGTTATAGGCAAAATTTTCTTTATCTTCTGTCACCGTCTTATAGAACACGCCACCCGAAAAAATTTGCAGTAGCGCGAACAGTGCCAATACACAGAGAAGACCGGAGACAACACGTACTCGACTAAACATAGAAACCTCATTCATTAGCAATTCGATTCTGTTTATCGGCCCGGACGTGCGGAACTTTACGGCCAGCGTGAAGACAGGTTCACGCTGGCCGTAAAAAGAGGTTGGGAAAACTTAAACGCGCGAGATTTTAAAGACGGATACGGCCTGGGACAGGGCGCTGGCCTGTTGCTCCAGCGCGGCGGCCGCGGCGGCTGACTCTTCGACCAGCGAGGCGTTCTGCTGTGTCACACGATCCATTTCCGTTACGGCCTGGCCCACCTGATCGATGCCGCGACTTTGCTCGTCAGATGCAGAAGCGATTTCGCCCATGATATCGGTCACGCGTGTTACCGCGCCCACGATGTTATTCATGGTGCTGCCCGCGCTTTCAACCTGAAGCGAGCCGCTGTTAACGCGCGCCACTGAATCTTCGATTAACCCTTTGATCTCTTTTGCTGCCTGAGCACTGCGCTGTGCCAGACTGCGGACTTCACCCGCCACCACGGCAAAGCCACGGCCCTGCTCACCGGCACGCGCCGCTTCTACGGCAGCGTTAAGCGCCAGAATATTGGTCTGGAAAGCAATGCCGTCGATAACGCTGATAATGTCTGCGATTTTCTTCGAACTGCCGGCAATTTCCTGCATGGTGGTCACCACGCCATCCACCACTTTACCGCCCTGCAGCGCGGTTTCGGATGCGGTTTGTGCCAGTTGAGAAGCCTGACGTGCGTTATCTGCGTTCTGTTTTACCGTCGCCGTTAACTGCTCCATGCTGGCTGCCGTTTGTTCAAGCGAAGCTGCCTGCTCTTCCGTACGCGCAGACAGATCGTTATTCCCGGCCGCGATTTCACTGGCGCCGGTGAAAATGGCATCACACCCGCTGCGAACCTCACCCACGGTCGATACCAACGAATGCTGCATCTCATGGATGCCGGCGGCCAGTTGGCTCATCTCATTGCGGCCTTCCACCAGAATGGGTTGCGTCAGGTCGCCAGAAGCAATGGTGCGAATATCCACCAGCAGACGTTGAAGCGGTTGAATCAAGAGCTGACGCAGTCCAAACCAGCAGCCCAGAATAACCACAATCACCAGCACGCCCACCATGCCGAGCATCCACATCATCTGCGTGAAGGCCTGTTGATTCTGCTCTGCGCCGTGTGCGGACAGTTCGCTTTGCTTCAGGCGCCATGCGGAATAGGTGGCCTGCATCGCCTGCTGCTTCTGTTCAATATTTTGTTTAAACATGCCTTCCAGATCTTTCGCTTTCAGGCTGGCGATCATGCCGCGCAGACCGGTCAGATAGGCCTTAAAATCGTTTTGCAGTCGATCGCGCATTTCCGTATCTGCGCCCGGTGTTTCCGGAATCGCGTTAAATTCTGCCAGGTACTGCTCACCTTTATTCGCCTCGTTAACGGCTTTCTCTGTCAGGCTGTCCAGCTGGCCGCCGTTCATTTGAGACGCCAGGCTGGTTTGCAGGCGCAACATTGCGCGGTTGAGGGTGGTACGAGACTGGTTCAGCGCCATATAGGCATCGGTCATCGCCGCAACGTTCCGGGTGGAAATTTGTGACAGTGCAAAGGCCTCTTTATCATTATTCAGCGCTGACCAGAACAGGCTGCCTGACAGCAGCTGCATGGCACCGAAAAGCATCAGTACCGCGATAAGACTGGTCACGACTTTTATTCGTTTTAACATCTTTTTCCCCGAGCATAAAAAGTAAAGTGCAGGGGCTGTATCGGCGGGAAAGAGAGAGGGTTTAGTCAACTTCAGTGAAAAAGCGGCAATTAGGGCTTTTGTAATTATTGATATCAGCTGAGGGTGTTTTTTAGTGGCCCAGGTCACAGACAACAGGGGAAAAATGAGAGGTGGAAGCGATGCGTGGGTTAAGCGGATCACACTAATTCAGGCTGTACACAAGACACAGAACCTCACGGGCCAGCCTGGACTGACCCGTGAAGAAGGATTATGCCGTACGCAGGTTATCGACCAGCGCCATCTCTTCGCTGCTCAGCAGCTTCTCGATGTCAACCAGAATCAACATGCGGTCGCCGAGCGCACCCAGACCGGTGAGGTACTCGGTGGACATTGTCACGGCAAACTCAGGTGAAGGACGGATCTGTTCCTGCGTCAACGACAGCACGTCAGACACGCCATCAACCACGATACCGACGACGCGGTTTTCCAGATTAAGAACGATTACGACCGTATTCTCATTGTACTCAACGTCTGCCTGTGCAAATTTCACACGCAAATCGATGATAGGCACAATCACGCCACGCAGGTTCGTTACGCCGCGAATAAAATCCGGCGTGTTGGCAATGCGGGTTACCTGATCGTAACCACGAATTTCCTGAACCTTAAGAATATCGATGCCGTATTCTTCATCACCCAGCGTGAACACCAGGAACTCCTGGCCCACGGTTTCGCCAGCAATTTTTGTCACGGTTGCCATTCCACTCATGTTATTTACCCTTTCGTTATCAATCAGGCGGCAGCGCCGGCCACACGTTTTTCACGGTTAAGTGACTGCAACGCCGAAACGTCAACAATCAGCGCCACGCTGCCATCGCCGAGGATGGTGGCGGCTGAAATCCCTGGTACTTTGCGATAGTTGCTTTCCAGGTTTTTAACAACAACCTGATGCTGACCAATTAACTGGTCTACCAACAGGGCGTAGCGTTTGCCCGCGCTTTGCAAAATGACCACGATGCCCTGTGTCGCTTCTGTTTTGGCATCTTTCACATCAAAGACGTTCCACAGTTCAACCAGCGGCAGATATTCGCCACGGACTTCCAGAACACATTCGCCACCCGCCAGCGGTTTCAACTCTTCTGCGCGAGGCTGCAATGATTCCATCACCGCATTCAGCGGCAGAATAAAGACTTCATCCGCGACGCGTACAGACATGCCATCAAGGATGGCCAGCGTCAGCGGCAGCAGGATACGGATTGTGGTGCCTTTGCCCTGTTTAGAGGCAATTTCGACATGACCACCCATTTCCTGGATATTCCGTTTCACAACGTCCATGCCCACGCCGCGGCCAGACACATCCGTGACCTGTTCTGCGGTGGAGAAGCCTGGCGCGAAAATCAACATGCCGACTTCTTCGTCGCTCATGTTTTCATGAACCGGTAGACCGGATGACAGTGCTTTAGCAAGAATACGCTCACGGTTCAGGCCCGCACCGTCATCGGAGACTTCGATACAGATGTTGCCGCCCTGATGTTCTGCGGACAGCGTCAGGTTGCCCGTCGCGACTTTTCCTGCGGCAATACGCTTATCAGGCGATTCAATGCCGTGGTCCAGGCTGTTACGCACCAGGTGCGTTAACGGATCGATAATGCGTTCAATCAGGCTCTTATCCAGTTCGGTCGAGCTGCCGAGTAAGGTCAGTTCGACTTCTTTGCCCAGTTTACTGGCCAGATCGCGAACCAGACGCGGGAAGCGGCTGAATACGTATTCCATCGGCATCATACGAATCGACATCACCGACTCTTGCAGGTCACGCGCATTACGCTCCAGCTGGCCCATGCTGTTCAGCAACTCGCCGTGCGCCACCGGATCCAGTTCGCCAGAGCGCTGTGCCAGCATTGACTGCGTGATTACCAGCTCACCCACCAGGTTAATCAGCTGATCGACCTTCTCAACGGCAACACGGATGCTGCTGGATTCGCTGGTCTTCGCCGGTGCGGCAACGCGCTTGCTTTCGCGTTTGGCTGCGGCAACGGGCAATTCGGTAACGGTCGCGGTCTGTACTTCGGCCACCTCAGGCTCAGCGGCGCGCGCTGTCTCGGCTGGGGCTGCGTCGCCCTCCTCCGGGAAGCGAATCTGGGATTCATCAATCACAAAACAGAGCACGGCGACGATATCGTCTTTGCCAACGCCCGTAATGTGGCACTCAAGCGAGTTGCTGCCTTTCTTGACATCGCTGATTGTGCCGAGGTTACCCAGCTCTTCCAGCATCAAATCAATGTCTTTTTCTTTCAGATCGACCAGTTGCAGATGAACGCCGTCGGCGCCGGCTTGCGCGGACTCTGCCTGACTGACCGGTGCATCAAGGGCAACCACCACCGGCGCTTCAACCGGCAGACCTTTAGCCTCTAACGCCAGCTGGCGTAATGCTTCACAGATATACTTGAAGCTTTCCGCGTTAGGCTCTTGCGCGGTTTTATAAGCATCGAGCTGTTCCTGCATAATATCTTTAGTTTCCAAAAACAGATTGATGATGTCGGTGCTGAGCTGCATTTCGCCGCGACGAGCACCATCCAGAATGTTTTCCAGGATATGGGTTGTTTCCTGTAAAACCGTAAAACCAAAGGTTCCTGCCCCGCCTTTAATGGAGTGGGCGGCGCGGAAGATGGCGTTAAGCTGTTCAGAGTCAGGTTCCTGGGGATCGAGTCCCAACAGGTGTTGCTCCATATCCGCTAACAGCTCATCGGCTTCATCAAAAAACGTCTGGTAAAAATCGCTGATGTCCATGCTCACGGGAATCACCTCTGCTGTGAGGGGGCTGCTGTAGTGACCGCACCAGCCGACGAAGCTGACGGCGCGGAGGTTGTTTTAACCGCACCAGCCGATGACGCTGGCGGTGCAGAGGTTACTGTTATCACCGTACCCGTCGATAAGGCTGACGGCGCGGGAGATACGGTTGTTACCGCACCAGTCGAAGACGCTGGTTGTGCGGACGTTGCTGTTTTCACCGCACCCGCTGAAGACGCGGGCTGCGTGGAAGTGCCTGTTTTCACTGTGCCGTTCGCCGGGGCGGACGGCGAAGACGCTGTCGTTTTCATCGCACCGCCTGCCGAGGCGGACGGTGCTGAGGTTGCGGTTTTCACTGCACCCGCTTTATCTGCTGCTGTACCGATGGAGGCTGATGGTTCGGTAACTTTCTCAAACGCAGCCGGATCGCTAACCTGCACGGCATCACTTTCAGCATTCTCTTTCTCAATGGCGGCTTCGGTATCGTGGTTCAACACCAGCAAACTAATACGGCGGTTCACGGCATCATCCCCCCCGCGGTTTTTCAGTTTCATCGTGTCAGCCATGCCGACAATACGAAGAATCTTTCCACCATCCAGTCCGCCAATCACCAGTTCCCGACGTGACGCATTGGCGCGGTCAGCAGAGAGCTCCCAGTTGCTGTAGCCTTTATCACCACCGGCGTACTGAATATCATCCGTATGCCCCGCGATACTGATTCGGTTTGGGATGTCGTTCAGAACCGGGGCAATCGCGCGCAAAATGTCGCGCATATAAGGTTCAACTTCTGCGCTGCCGGTTTTGAACATTGGGCGATTCTGACTGTCGATAATCTGAATACGCAGCCCCTCTTCCACCATGTTGATGATCAAATGCGGACGCAGTGCTTTCAGGCGCGGGTCGGCTTCAATCAGCTGGTCGAGCTTTTCACGTAACCGGTTGAGGCGAATCTCATCCAGCTTGCGTTTCTGCGCATCCATATCCACAACCTTCTTAACTTCACCCTCTTTCTTCGTTGGGTCGTCACCGCCACCCGGGATAGGGCTGCTGCTGTCGCTGCTGCGTTGTCCACCCGTCAGCGCCACTTTTAAGGGCGTCTGAAAATATTCCGCTATCTGAATCAACTGCTGTGGGCTGGCGATCGACAGCAGCCACATCACCATAAAAAATGCCATCATCGCCGTCATGAAGTCGGCATAAGCGATTTTCCATGAACCATGCCCTCCTTCATGTTTCTTATGTTTGCGCTTTCTAATCAGCACAATTGGGCGATTGCCATGTTTCATGAGGTCTGATCCGAAGTCTGTTTAGCCGGGTTCTTCGCGTTGCGTACGTGCTCTTCCAGTTCACTGAACGAAGGACGCTCGGCGGAGTAAAGCGTTTTACGGCCAAACTCGACGGCGATTTGTGGCGCATAGCCGTTCAGGCTTGAAAGCAGCGTCACTTTTACGCACTGCATCATCTTGGTTGTTTCTGCACATTTCTGACGTAACACTGACGCCAGCGGCGAAATAAAACCGTATGCCAGTAAAATCCCGAGGAAGGTTCCCACCATTGCATGGGCAACCAGCGCACCTAACTCTGCGGCTGGGCGGTCGGCTGACGCCAGGGCATGCACTACGCCCATCACCGCGGCGACGATACCGAAAGCCGGCAGACCATCGCCCACTGCTGCGATACTTTGCGCAGGAACTTCACACTCGTGTTCGTAGGTTTCAATCTCTTCATCCATCAATGCTTCGATTTCGAAGGCATTCATGTTGCCACTGACCATAAGGCGTAAATAGTCAGTGATGAAATCTACTAACTGTTTATCGGCTAAGATGCGGGGATAATTAGCAAAAATTTCGCTCTGAGCGGGATCTTCAATATCGCGCTCCAGTGACAACATGCCTTGCTGGCGTGATTTCGCCATCAGGCGATACAGCAGCGCCATCAAATCCATATAGACCGCTTTGTTGTATTTCGAGCCACGAAACAGGAGCGGCAGGGCCTTCAGGGTCTTCTTGATCGATTTACCGTTGTTGCCCACCAGAAACGCACCGACGCCCGCCCCGGCGATCATCAGCAGTTCTGCAGGCTGGTAAAGCGCGCCAAGATGGCCGCCCACTAAAGCGTATCCGCCCAACACGGAACCTAATACAACGATGTAACCTAAAATTATCAGCACAAAAAATCCTTACGTCCGTAACGTGTTGGTCGACGTTAAGCCAGAAACCCAGGTGATGTTCACCACGTGGAGGCAAAAAAAAAGCAGCGGGATTAACCGCTGCTGGATGACTTCCACATTGCGAACAAATTTAAACGGCGTGTTTAACCTGTTCATCCAGCAGTTGTGGAAAGATATCGGCAGTATCTGCAGAAAGTTTACGTCTTTTTACGGCACGTGATGGTGGCTGGCACAGGCTGCAGACAAAGCTGCCAACAGGCTGATGTGCATGATTAATAAAGCTGCCGTTGCAGCTTTTACAATCCGATAATTCCAGCATACCGCTTTCGACGAATCGCACCAGGGTCCAGGCGCGTGTCAGCGCCAACAGCGGGCCCTCGTCCGATTGCGGGCACTGCTCAAGATAGAGGCGGTAGGCTTTGATTACCGCATCAATACCTTTGCTCAAACCGGTTTTCAGTAAGAAAGTCCAGGCGTTACAGAACATGGAAGCATGAATATTTTGTTCCCACGTCATGAACCAGTCAGTAGAGAAAGGCAACATGCCTTTAGGTGGTGGACTACCACGCAACTCTTTATACAGTTTAATCAAGCGACCGCGGCTCAGCTGCGTTTCGCTTTCCAGCATTTGTAACCGCGCACCCAGGGTAATCAGCTCCATGGCGAGCTGAATATCGCGCGCTTCCTGAACAATACTTTTTTCACCCATTATACCGCCCTCTTTTTAGTAGGCGCGGCGTCTTTGGACGCGCTGCGTAATAAACGGCTGGATAACAAAATCCCGGTGTGGATCTGTTGCAAATCATCCACGCGAGATTCCTGCGTCAGGCGATTAATAACGGTGCTATCGGTAAAACGAAACTGACACACAAGTTGATTGGTCTCAGCTAATTTTACCATTTCAGGTAAGGTTAATTCTGACAACGCATCTGCCATCTTTTCATCGATCCCGAGGCGAAACATTGCCGAAGCTTTTTCCTGGTTAATTAATCGCTGCGCGAGCAGTAAATATGACAAGTTGATATCGTAAATATGTTTTAGTAATTCAGATGTACCCATTTTTCCATCCTGAGAGACGCGACGTAACTTACCGCAGATAACATCTCTGCGTATCGAGCTGCTGGTTGGTAAATCTAAAGATGGCAAAAATAATTAAACATAAAAGGCAAATGGTTCTGAGTGCTGCTTCTTTTTACGACCCTGTGTTTTGGGTCAGAAGTCAATTTTTTCAGTCCACCTTATTCTTAAGTCTTCAACCTTCTTCCGTGAGGCCTTCATACATTTTTTAAGACTAATCCGAAAACAAGGCAAATCTATATCGTCTGATCCTCACATACAACGACAGTTCAGTGAAATTTTGGATAAAGTGTGACACAGGTCACACTTTTGAGCCTTTTTTCTTCAGAAATACTTTATGATCACATTTTGACTGTGTGTTTTTTGAGCGAAATTACGTTTTTTTTGTAGGGATTTGTCCTAACCAGGACTTAATTAGCAACAAAACGGCCGCAAAAGCCAAATCAGACCGTTGAGGTCAGGTTTATGTTCACGAATGCAATTTGTACCCTATTTAGAACCATTCAAAACCATAAAAGCAGTGGAATGTGCTGCCAGCAGAAACAATTATTTGTTTTTAAATTAGTCAGTTAGCGTTTTACTGCAGAGTAAGGGGCAACAGCCATGTCCGGCAGGCGATGGGGATTAGGCGCGTTCTGGCAATCCGTTGTAAAGGGTGACAGCAAGGTGTTTAGAGGGTGATCGTCGATGTAACAAGGAGTTACATTAATAACGTGAATGAATTGCAGGCAAGATAGTTTTGTGCACTAAGAGTATCGGCCCGGATCTTCAAAACTTTAGCTTAACCAGGTAAAAATAGTGTTTTGACATTTTAATGGGTCATTTTGACAGCAAAAGTGCCGGAATAGTGTCCTGCCGCGGTACGGGACCGCCTTTGAGTTAAGGGTAACTGATTAAAACATAAGGAGCGTTTGCAGACGGCAAGCGAGGGTCAAATACGACAAACAGCAAGCCATCCCTGGCTTGCTGCGGCATCAGGCGAGTTTTGGAAATGTGGCCACTTTATTCGCCATTCCATGATCGGCGCTACGTGGCGCAATCTTTTCGAGATCGCGTAGGAAGCTTTCGCGCCATACGGTGATGTCGTTCTTACGCAGAACCGCCATCATATCGTTATAGCGAGAAATTCTTTCCGTGCGCGGCATAGTAATGGCTTTGTCCAGCGCAGCGGCCACCTCATCCCGGTCATAGGGATTCACGATCAATGCCGAGGTCAGCTCATTCGCCGCACCGGCAAAGCGGGACAGTACCAGTACGCCCGGATCATCCGGGTCCTGTGCCGCAACATACTCTTTCGCAACCAGGTTCATCCCATCACGTAACGGCGTCACCAGCCCCACGTCGGTCAGACGGAAGATTTTCATCAACAGACGACGGTCAAAGTGCTGGTTAAGGTAGTACAGCGGCGTCCAGCCCAGTGTCCCGTATTTACCGTTAATGCGCCCTGCTTCCGTTTCAAGCTGATGACGAATATCCTGGTAAGCCTGCACATCACCGCGTGACGTGGGCGCAATCTGGGAATAGCGTATTTTGCCGTGATGCTGAGGGAAGTTTTCCAGCAGCGCCTCATAAGCCAGGAAACGTTCTGGTAACCCCTTGGAGTAGTCCAGACGCTCACAGGCGATGATGTTGCGGGCATCGCCCAGCTCTTTTTTCATCGCGGCCATCTTCGGTGGCAACGGCCCTTCAGCCATCTCTTTAATGCTGTCGGGTTCAATCCCTATCGGGTAGACCTCTGTCATAAAGGTATTGCCATAGGCGCGGTGTTTCTTGTCACCCTTATTCTGCAACTGGGTCAACTGGCTGACACTGTCGAGGAAAGCCACACGATCTGATTCTGTCTGGAAGCCTAGCAGATCGTATTCGCACAGCATCTCCAGCAGTTCCTTATGAGGAGGCAGCGCGTTGAAAATTTCCGGCGTAGGGAAAGGAATATGCAGGAAGAAGCCGATACGGTTGTTAATGCCAGCCCGACGCAATGCAGCGGCAAAAGGTAAAAAGTGGTAATCGTGGATCCACAGAATGTCATCCGGCTTAATCAGCGGCTTTAATCGCTGCGCGACCGCATCATTGACCTCACAGTAGCCTTCCCAGGCTTCGCGCTGGAACTGAACTAAGTCTAACCGGTAGTGAAAGGCGGGCCAGATAACGGTGTTTGAAAACTGGCAGTAGTAAAGATCGTATTCGTTCTGGCTCAGAGGGAAAGAGGCATATTCAATACCGTCATGTTCCATTACCGATACCGGATTTTCTTCTTCACCTGAAAACTCACTGATCTCACCGTTCCATCCAAACCAGAGTCCGCCCGTGCTCTTCAGCGCGTCCAGAATGCCGACGGCCAGGCCGCCAGCACCGGTTTTGTTCCCATTTGGCATGGCGATACGGTTAGATACAACCACTAAACGACTCATAACCTACACTCCTTACCAATGTTGTCTTGCTCTAATTGTAATCGTGTTGTTTCAAGCCAGGCATAGACATCCGTAACGTCATGTAAACGATAATGCGCCTGACTGGGGCCTTCCCCCACTTTTATAGAGATTCCCTGCAGGGCATTCACCGCAGCGAATCCTTTTTCATCGGTCAGGTCATCCCCGATAAACACCGGGATACGGCCTGAGAATGGGGCTTCCTGCATAAATTTATGGACGGCTGCGCCTTTATCAATCCCGGTGGGTTTGATTTCTACAACGCATTTGCCGGGTTGCAGCGCAAGGCCGTTAAAACGCGCCACCGCAGCCTGAGCCAGTTGCATGACATCCTGTTCGTGCTGCGGCGCGCGACGGTAATGAAGCGCGAAAGCCATGCCTTTGGCTTCTAACTGCGTACCCGGCCACTGCTCCATCGCCTCCTCAAGCAGGCGTTTGAGCGGACGTTCAACATCATCTGGCAAAGTCACCCGATGCAGTTCGCCTGTCGCATCGCGCCGTTCAGCTCCATGCACGCCGGCTGCCGGTGCCCGCAGAGGCGCCGCCAGCGCATCCAGTTGTTCGACAGGTCGGCCAGAAACCAGCGCCACTGCGCCATGGCATAACGATGAGAGCCGTTGCAGTTCTGCGACGACATTTTCTGGAATGAAAACAGCATCGGGCTGGGACTGAATCGCTGCCAGCGTGCCATCGACATCAAAAAAGAAGGCATACAGACCGCCGCTCAATGACGGAAATGAGGCATCACTATCTGCCATCTGGGTCACGTGTCTTCTCCTGTAAATAGGTTCATCATCAGGACATCACAGCAGAGGACGTTTCAGCAAGAGGTTGGCTCAAGGCCATGTGAAGTAAGGAGACTGCGTGGTAAAACCCTGCAATTCAACAACCCTTTCTCAAAAAACAAATGTGTTTTGATGCTGATAAATCCGCTGGCTGCTATTGTCGCCCCATAAAGTGTAGTCGCTAAATTTCGTTCTGCCAGGAATATGCATTTCCTGTGCCAGCCGTCTCGCTTTCCAATGCCCTGGACTGGCCCGGACCGATCCCTGAGCGCTTACCGTCTTTTTATCAAGCGCTCAGCAATGAAATAAAAGTGTAATAAATGGCCCTGTTTAAGGTTTTCTTAATCTTTAATCAGCAGACTGTTTAAAATTATTGTCAACTCATTCGCGCGTACACGGATGGGCGGTATTTTGTTGGTTTCATGAACGCTTTTTAATCGGTGATAATAGTAATTAATGACTTTCCATCCGTCCTGGATTAATAATTCCTTTCCGTATGAAATCATTTTTTGGGCGTCGCTTTCCCCTATTACTGATTACGTCCTTTTGGCAATGCGGCATTTTATGTTTTGCTATATCGCGACAGCTTTATTGCCCTGGCAAGGTTTTCGTCATACGGCGTTGCCATTCGTCTGAATGTGGCATTGCGTCAGGCAGTCTCTCAGCGTTATCGCGGCATTCGGTAAAGGTTACGCGTCGTTTGCCATCGATTAATAGGCTGAGATTCCCTGACGCAATAGGCGTTTACGTTGCTTTCGGTCACAATAGCCGGGGCGCTTGTCCTGTTCACCCACACGATGGGGACTCAAACACGCTTTATCTGCCTTTCTCACTGCCAGCGCCGATTCGTAAAGGGTTTCAGAACTTATGAAAATATTGATTGTTGAAGACGATGCCCTGCTACTTCAGGGGCTGGTACTGGCGCTGGAAGGTGCAGGCTATGTGTGCGATGGTGTTTCAACGGTCCGTTCTGCCGAAGCCCACCTTGCCAGCGGACTTTACAGCCTGGTGGTGCTGGATATCGGCCTGCCGGACGAAGACGGCCTGCATTTACTGCAACGCCTGCGTCGTCAAAAGCAGATGCAGCCCGTTTTAATCCTGACCGCACGCGATACCATTGAAGAGCGCATAGCCGGACTCGATGCCGGCGCTGATGACTATTTGATTAAGCCTTTTGCGCTGGATGAGTTGCTGGCACGGATTCGCGCGCTGATCAGGCGTCACGTTAACCAGGGCGATTCCCGCCTCGAAGTGGGTAATCTCTCACTGGATATGACCCACCGCCAGATTCATCTGGATGACGTGCTGCTCGACCTGACGCCCAAAGAGTTTTCCATTCTGTCCCGGTTGATGTTGAAAGCAGGCCATCCGGTTCACCGTGAGTTGCTGTATCAGGACATCTACAACTTTGATAATGAGCCCTCCACCAATACGCTGGAAGTCCATATTCATAACCTGCGCGACAAGGTGGGCAAAGCCACGATCCGAACGGTTCGCGGTTTTGGCTATGCCTTATCTCAGCCGCGCGCAGAAAACGAGTCATCACCCGAATGAATCCCTACCGTTCTGGCAATACCATGCGTTTCCGGCTGATGCTCACGATTGGCATGATCATGCTGTTTTTTCAGTTGATCAGCGTGGCCTGGCTCTGGCATGAGAGTAAAGAGCAGGTGCAGTTTTTGGTGGAAGCCAACCTGCTTAACCGCAACATGGATAAGCACGTGGATAAAGAGGTCCGTGAAGCCATCCTGAGCCTGGCGCTGCCCAGCCTGGTCATGATTAGCCTGACGCTACTGCTGTGCTATCAGGCGGTAAGATGGATCACTCGCCCGCTTTATCAACTGCAGCATGAGCTGGAAAGCCGGAGTGAGGTGAACCTCGAGCCGATTATCTTTGAAGGCTCCGTTCAGGAGATTGATGCCGTCACGCAGTCCATTAACCGACTTGTTGCGCGGTTGACCGCCAGTCTTGAACGCGAACGCCTCTTTACTGCCGATGTTGCTCATGAACTGCGTACGCCGCTCGCTGGGCTGCGTTTGCATCTTGAACTGTTACAGCGCAACCAGGCCGTCGATACACAACCGTTATTACAGCGGCTTGATCAGATGTCTGGCAATGTCTCTCAACTGTTGCAACTCACGCGTGCAGGTCAGCAGTTCACCTCTGGCAGTTATCAGAATGTTGAGATAGTAGAGGAAGTCATCCTGCCGATGGAGGCTGAGTTGAGTGCAATGCTGGAGACGCGCGAGCAGACTCTGACCCTGGAGGTCGAGGACATGTTCCGGGTGAAGGGCGATGCCATCTTGCTGAGAATGCTACTGCGTAACCTGGTAGAGAATGCTCATCGCTATAGTCCATCGGGCGGAAACATTACGGTGCGTATTGAGGCAACAGCCGGGCTGTCGCTCATCATTGAGGATGAAGGGAACGGCATTGATGAAAGTATGCGCGGTGAACTGAGTAAAGCCTTTGTACGCATGGATACCGGCTACGGCGGAATTGGCCTGGGGTTGAGCATTGTCAGCCGGATTGTCCAGCTCCATGGCGGACAATTCCTGCTGGAAAATCGCCCAGATCGTTCAGGCTGCCGCGCCAGGGTAAACTTCGCTACTGCGTGATTTAGCCGTTGAACCAGCAGACCAGAAACGCAATCACTGTGCCGGCGGCAATAATCACGGCTAGATATTCGCTGAGGCTGCGAGACGGAACAGAACTGACGGATACGGTGGGGGTTTTCATCGATCTCTCCAGTGATGTTTCATGCAGTATCGCTTTCTTATATTAAGGAAACATTAACCTGCCGCGCCTTCAGGCTGCCCGCCAGGCGCAGGCGATCGATCCCTGCTACGCTAAATCATTCGTCTCACGCCATGTCACCACCCCGCTAAAGCCTGGCAACGGCCTGAAATGCCTTGTGTGACGTTGAAAACGATCGATCTCATCCCCACCTCTTTCCTTCAGACCAGACAGGAGTAATTTTATGGCTATCCAATATGCAGTGATCGCAGGCGGCTGTTTCTGGTGTACAGAAGCGGTCTTTAAAGATGTGATCGGCGTTGAGTCAGTGGAAAGTGGTTATACCGGCGGTGCGCGCCCTAATCCCACCTACGAGCAGGTGTGCAGCGGCGCAACCGGTCATGCCGAAGCCATTCGTATTGGTTTTGATGCTGAAAAGATCAGCTATGGCGATTTGCTGGACATCAGCTTTGCGACCCACGATCCGACCCAGCTCAATCGTCAGGGCAATGACATCGGTACACAGTATCGTTCCGCGATTTTTGTTGAGACGCCGGAGCAGGAAGCCGAAGCCAAAGCGGCCATCGCGCGTGCCCAACAGGATCATGCTGAGCCTGTTGTGACCACCATTGAACCGTTAAAAGCCTGGTATCCCGCTGAAGGTTATCATCAGGATTACTGGGAAGGCGCCGGTCAGCGCAACGGTTACTGCATGGCGGTGATTCCCCCCAAACTGCAAAAGCTGCGCAAGAGTTTTGCCAACCGCGTAAAAAGCGCGCCGTAAGCTCAGGCAACCCAGCGAATTTCCCCCTTCTGTTACGCTGTGCAATATCGCGTTTTTGGCGCCAAAAAACCGCGATTTGCGCAGCCTTAACGCGATTCGTTCAGAGCTTAAGCGAATAGAAAAAAAGAGAAAAATAGTGCTTGACCGTTTCAGGCCTACTCCCTATAGTAGCGCCCCGTTGACCCAGCGCGGTCAGCAACAATTTGCGGTGAGGTGTCCGAGTGGCTGAAGGAGCACGCCTGGAAAGTGTGTATACGGCAACGTATCGGGGGTTCGAATCCCCCTCTCACCGCCACATTCAAAGAAGAGTCCAGACTAACCTCTGGACTTTTTTTTTGCATATTCTGCGCTGAGGGGGATGAGAAGCCCCGACCGGGGTTCGACAAAACGGCCCGCCGTTTTGCATGGCCGTCAGGCCACCCGAAGGGCGAGCGCAGCGAGTGAATCCCCCTCTCACCGCCATCTTCAAAGAAGAGCCTGAACTCACGTTCAGGCTTTTTTTTACATATTCTCCGCCGAGGGGGATGAGAAGCCCCGACCGGGGTTCGACAAAACGGCCCGCCGTTTTGCATGGCCGCAAGGCCACCCGAAGGGCGAGCGCAGCGAGTGAATCCCCCTTTCACCGCCACATTGAAAGAAGAGTCCAGACTAACCTCTGGACTTTTTTTTTGCATATTCTGCGCTGAGGGGGATGAGAAGCTCCGACCGGGGTTCGGCGTCTAGATACCTTGATGCTTAGAGGTAAAGAGTTCAGGGCCGTTATCGCGAAGGAGTTGCAGCATCCGCATCACCGGTGGGCTCGGTGTGATTTCACCTCGCTCCCATTTCGATACGCTATCGACCGTCATGCCAAATGAGAGCGCCACAAGCGATTGCGACATTCCCCAACGCATGCGCACGTCTTTGATTTCAGTTGCTGTCATGGGCTTTACTGATGCAATACGGGCACGGAGTTCACGATTTTTTGCGCGCTTTGCTATGGACTCCACTTCTTCATCTGTTGCCAGTCCTAACGCATGAAACGCTTTCGCATCTTCAAGTAGTTCACTCAATTCGGCGGGTTCAGTTTTCATTACATTTAACCTCTCTGACCATTCCGCTTCTGACGAGCAGGCTCATCACTTCACTATTTGCACGGAAAAACATTCTTGCCACATCCCTGTAGGTATCCAGCTGATCTTCATCGATTTCCCTGGCGTATTTCCTCGACAAGTTTTTGCCCCATCCATCGTAATAAACCAGGTTGGTGCCTTGTCTGAAGAAGATGACCGTTCGCACGCCGCCACGCTTGCCTTGGTGAAGAGCAAGACGCTTTTTAATAACGCCACCGCCTAAGTCAGCCTCAAACACGCCAGTAATAACGTCACCTGCTGCGTAACACAGGACGCTGTCTGTCAGACGCGTTTTTTTAAACACTCTGTCAAAACGTTTATGAACATAAAGCGTAAAACCCATGAAAAGTCCCTTTTCGTTATGGCGAGAATTATAGTAATGATTACTACACTTCACAAGCCAAAGGCCCCTGGTCTTACGTCCAAATGGATCTGAAGCTATTTGTAAAAAAGTAAGAAATCCAATCGGTGCGCATCGCCATTACCGCTGGCCATGAATAACACCCGCCCACACTATCAGCGATTCAGATTCCCCACTCACCTGTTCACGCCTTGCGTACGCGAAGTGCGAGCCGCTCCCCAAAAAATTACGCGCTACGAAATGTATCCCCCACCAATACAAAAGGCCTACCGGTCTACCCGGCAGGCCCTTTAACACATTCACCCGTTACTTTTTATCCAGCGACCATGTCGCGCTGCGGACATCGACCTTCACCGGCAATAAACCAATTTGTGTAAATTTATCTGCCAGTGCCTGCTGCTCTTTGAAAACATCCGGCGTCATCCGCTCGGCCCCTAAGGGCATTCTTGCCAGCGCGCGCTGCCAGATAGGTTCGGGCAGGCCAGTCGAGCCAGACAGAATTTTCGCGGCTTCGCCCTGGTTTTTATTGGCCCAGCTGCTCAGCTTTTGCAGCTCTGAAAGAACCTCTTTGGCCTCGTCTGGATGACCTTCCGCAAATTTGCGGCTGGCCAGATAAAAGGTGTAGTGCGGTACCAGCCCCTCGGCATTTTTAAGCAGCCGCGCGCCGGCGGTGGTTTCTACTTCCGCCAGGTAAGGGTCCCAGATGACCCATGCATCTACAGCGCCTCGCTGGAAAGCCGCTCGCGCATCAGCAGGAGGAAGATAAACCGGCGTGATATCCTTGTATTTTAGCCCCGCCTGCTCAAGGGCTGATACCAGAAGATAATTCACATCCGATCCCTTGTTCAGGGCGACGCGCTTGCCTTTTAAATCCTTGACACTTTTTATCGTCGAATCCGCAGGCACCACTATGGCTTCGGTTTGTGGATTTGCCGGTGAATGGCCCAGATAAACCAGGTCAGCCTGCGCGGCTTGCGCAAAAGTTGGCGGCGCATCACCCGTTGCGGCCAGATCGATGCTGCCTATGTTGAGCCCTTCCAGCATTTGCGGTCCCGCCGGAAATTCCACCCAGTGCACGGCAATCCCCTGCTTTTTGAATTCACTGTCGAGCGTGCCCCGGTATTTCAGTAAGGCAAAAATGTTGGCTTTCTGAAAACCGATATTCACTACCCTGGGTTTCTCTTCTGCGTGTGCCGTCACGATGCTGCTAATGTGCGCGACCGCAAGCAGTGCGCTGAATATAATTTTTTTCATGTCTCTTTCCTGAGTGGTGTTGTCGTCAGCGCAACATAGCAAACCAGGCCTCAACGCCTTAATGCGTAAAACTTCTATCTTTAGTCATAAAACGTCATTGCGACCACACCGCGTCACGTACGTTAATCGCGCGGGGAAACAGGCCCAGCGCGTAGAAACGATCCGCGATTCTCTGCTGCTCCCGAATGATCGCCAGATTCATTGGTTGCGTCTGGTGGCTCCGCCGGGCCAGCGCCAGGCGCAGCGCGCGATCAGACATCCCTAGCTCCCCGGCCAGCAGCCCGGCGGCCTCTTTAGGATGGGCATCAATGTAGCGCCCCGTCTGCTCCAGCGCGGTTACCAGTATTTCTAAAAGGTCTGGAGACTGGTTCGCGAAGTGGCGATCGGCAAGGTAGAACTGATGGTTATTCACCCGTCCTACGCCGTCGGCAATGACCCGGAGCTGTTCCCCTTTTTCTGCCTCGCTCAGCAGAGGATCCCACATCATCCATGCATCAACGGCATTCAGATCGCTGGGCGTGAGCGGGTATTTAGGCGGCGCGTACACAATCCGCACGTCCTCTGGCGTCATCCCCGCCTCATCAAGGATTTGCAGCAGCAGAAAATGCACGTTGGAACCTTTATTTACGGCAATACGTTTGCCTCTTAAGTCTGCCATCTGGTTTATCTGACTGTGCTTAGCCACCAGCAGCGCCACGCTTTGTGGCGCGGGCGGCTCCCAGGCAACGTACACCAGAGAACAGTGACTGGCCTGGGCAAATAAAGGCGGTACTTCGCCGGTGGTGCCAAAATCAATTTCCCGATTGCTCAGCGCATGCAGCAGCTGAGGCCCGGCGGGAAATTCGCTCCACAGGATGCTGACGTTTTGCCCGGCGAGCTGCTGTTCAAGCTGCTGGCGCGCTTTGAGGATGCCAAGGTTGCCAAACTTTTGATAACCAATTCGCAACTCGCGCTCCTGCGCGCCCGTTGTTGACGCGGTGCGAAGGGTTGACGTCAGGCTGCGACGCGGCTTGATGATGCCGTAATGGCCAAGATGCGTACGCAGGCTGTTACGGCTAATCCCCAGCAACGCCGCGGCCTGTAACTGGTTGCCCTGGCTTAGTTCATAGGCATTTCTCACCAGTGCCTCAATGACGCGGGGATAAAGTGGCGTGTCACTGCACTGGATCTGCTGGCGAATAAAATCATCAAGCGCATCCTGCTTTTGTACCCGCCCCGTGCCCGTCACCGTGCCCAGCCGCAGCTGTTGTGGTTCTACCTGCGGTGTTTCACAGAGCAGCACCGCGTTATGTAATGTATTTTCCAGCTCCCGTATATTCCCTGGCCATGAATGGGCCTTGAGCGTTTCCATTGCCTCGTCGCTCAGGCGCAGCTGCGGTCGTCCCAGTCGGCGCGCATAGCTTTGCAGAAAATAGTTAGCCAGAACCGGGATATCCTCACACCGCTGGCGCAGCGGCGGCAAGGCAACGCTGGCGACGTTTAACCGGTAGTAGAGATCCTCGCGAAACCGCCGCTCGGCTATCGCAGTCGTCAGATCGCGGTTCGTCGCGGCAATCACCCGGACGTCAACTTTTACTGCGCGAGAAGATCCCACGCGGGTAATTTCCCTTTCCTGCAGTACGCGAAGCAGTTTGACCTGAAGGGGCAGGCTCAGCTCGCCGATTTCATCCAGCAGTAACGTCCCGCCCTGCGCGGCCTCAAACCAGCCACGATGACGGTCGGTCGCGCCGGTAAATGCCCCCTTCTCATGACCAAAGAGTTCTGATTCTGCCAGGCTCTCCGTTAGCGCACCGCAGTTCACTGCCATAAAGGGCGCATGGCGGCGCGGGCTGTGATGATGCAGATAGCGCGCCATCACCTCTTTGCCCGTGCCGGTTTCACCAATGATTAATACGGTCGCGTCCGTGGGCGCCAGCTGATCCAGAATATGCCTGAACGCCAGGGAAGCAGGGTCAATTAAATCGGGGCCAGCGTGTTGCATAGCGCGTTCCTGCTGAGTGAGTGAGAGAGCGCTAAAGATATCCCTTGTTGCGGCCAGAAACGAGCCGCTGCCCAGCGTGATTTGCTGCAAATACAGCAGCATCCTTCACACATTGCTGCATTTGCAGCAGCAGCCGCCGCCGCAATAAAAACCTATCTTATTGATATTAAAAAATAAAAAACACTTAACCTGTTGGCACGTATCCTGCTTAAAGCTATATAACTGAAAATGAATTTTCTAATTGCCAATTTCAAATATCGTTATAAAGGAATCTGCTAATGCCTGATACCGCTGAAAAAAACATCAATCTTTTTTGGTTCTTACCGACACATGGTGACGGGCGTTATTTGGGAACCACCCAGGGCGGCAGAGCGGTAGACCTGCCCTATCTGCAACAGGTAGCCCTTGCCGCCGATAATCTGGGTTTCTATGGCGTTTTAATTCCCACTGGAAAAAGCTGCGAAGATGCCTGGCTGGTAGCCTCTGCGCTGGTGCCGATTACCAAACAGCTTCGCTATCTGGTAGCCGTCCGGCCGGGATTGCAGCCACCCAGCCTGGCGGCGCGCATGGCGGCTACGCTGGATCGTCTGTCTGAAGGACGTTTGCTGATCAATGTGGTGACCGGCGGCGATCCGGTTGAAAACAAGGGCGACGGCATTTTTCTCAGCCACGCAGAACGTTATCAGGTCACCCGTGAGTTTCTTGATGTCTATTCCCGCCTGCTTAAAGGAGAGAAAGTGGACTATCACGGGGAACATATTCACGTGGAAGGGGCTGAAATTCTCTTTCCACCGGTACAGGCCGAAGGTCCACCGCTTTATTTCGGTGGCTCATCCGATGAAGCGGTTGACGTTGCAGCCCGTCAGGTTGATACCTATCTGACCTGGGGCGAACCCTTAGCGCAGGTTGCCGCTAAACTTGAAGGGGTGCGGAAGCGCGCAGAGGAACGCGGCAGGACGCTTTCCTACGGTATTCGTCTTCACGTCATCGTGCGGGAAACCGAGGAAGAAGCCTGGGCCGCGGCGGATAAGCTGATCGCACATCTGGATGAAGACACCATCGCCGCCGCCCAGAAAATCTTTGCCAGAATGGATTCGACCGGACAGGCTCGCATGAGCGCACTCCACGGTGGCTCGCGTGATGGACTGCGCATCGGTCCCAACTTATGGGCTGGCGTCGGTCTGGTACGCGGCGGCGCGGGTACCGCGTTGGTGGGAAATCCGCAGCAGGTCGCGGAACGGATTCGGGAATACCAGGCGCTGGGCATTGATAACTTTATTCTGTCCGGTTATCCGCATCTCGAAGAAGCACACCGGGTTGCCGATTTGCTGATGCCGCTGTTGCCGCTTTCAACCCCTGCGGGAAATAAACAGCGCACGGTTAATACCGGTCCTTTTGGCGAAACCATCGGAGGCGACCGTCGTCCCGAAAAACAGGCCAGTGCAAGCTAATCAGAGAGGCAGTGTATGTCCGAGCAGCATATTGTCATTGTGGGTGGAGGATTCAGCGGAACGGCGCTGGCCGTTCATCTTGGTCGTCTGGGCGGCGCGGGCCTGCGCGTCACGGTCATCGAACCCCGCGCGCAGTTGGCCCAGGGCGTAGCTTACTCGACCACCGATCCGGCGCATCGCACCAACGTGCCCGCCTCGCGTATGCAACTCGCCGGCGACGAGGAAGGCAGCTTTGAGCGCTGGTTCCGTGCCTCTGCCGCATTTGCCAGGGATGCGGCGGCTGAATGGCACGACGGCACGGTTTTTCCGCAGCGCAGGCAGTTTGGCCAGTGGGTCAGTGAACAGTTTGATGCAGTAAAACAGCATTCTCCTGTTGAGCTGTTGCATGTGCAGGACCGCGCCGTTGCGCTGCGACAAGGTACGGTCAGCACCGCATCCGGTGCGCATCTCGATGCTGATATCGTGGTACTGGCCATCAGCCATCCCGCGCCTCAACTTCCCTCAGCCCTGGCTTCGCTGGCACCTCACCCTGCACTGATTGCCGATCCCTGGCGGGAAGGTGCCCTGTCACAGATTGCGCCTGACGACCGGGTTGCCATTGTGGGTACCGGCTTAACCATGTCAGACATGGTTGCGACCCTGGACCGTCAGGGACATCGCGGGCCAGTCACCGTCTTTTCCCGACGCGGTCAGCTTCCGCGTTCCAGCCTCACTGAGGACAATTTCAGCTGGCATCTTGGTATTGATTTCAGCAAACCTCTGGGCGTTCGCGCATGGCTACGCCGGATCAGACAGGAAATTCGCCAGGCGGCGGCCAGGCACATCCCGTGGCAGGTGGTGTTCGATGAGGTCCGTCACAACGGTCAGGCGATTTGGCAAAGCCTGTCGCTGGATGAACAACGGCGTTTCCTGCGGCATCTGCGGCCATGGTGGGACGTTCACCGTTATCGGATTGCCCCCCAGGTTGGGCAGGTGTTAAAGCACCACCAACGCAGCGGCACACTCAGCGTGCTCGCCGCACGACTGACCGCGGCGGCGGCGTTGCCCTCTGCCGTCAGGCTCAGCCTGCAACCGCGTTCCGGCGGCGTACAGGCGCTGGAGGTGGACAAGATCATCGTCACCACCGGTCCTGCGCATGGCGCGTTGATTGAGCGCGATGCGTTACTCAACCAGCTGGCTCAGGATGGCGTTATTCAGTCCGATCCGCTGGCGCTGGGAATTCATGTCAATGCCCGGTCACAGACGCTAAACCCCCAGGGCCAGGCGAATCCTCATCTGTATGTGGTCGGGCCTGCGGCGCGCGGACGTTTTGGTGAATTAATGGGCCTGCCGCAGGTTGCCACACATGCTGAGGCCGTCGCGCGCCAGTTGCTCAACCTCACTGATGACACGCGTCATGAGCGATGTCCCCTTTCTCTGACTAATTAATTTACCCCCCTTTTTCATCCCAACGAAGTGGGCGGCCCGACAGTGCCGCATCCGCTCAGGAGTTTGCTATGCCTAAACAACGTGAAATCCGCCTTAATGCGTTTGATATGAACTGTGTGGGTCACCAGTCACCTGGCCTGTGGGCGCACCCTCGCGACCGCTCGTGGCAATACAAAGATCTGGAATACTGGACAGATTTGGCGGTCCTGTTGGAACGCGGTAAGTTCGACGGCCTGTTTATCGCCGACGTCTTGGGGATTTACGATGTTTTCAACGGGAATAATGATGCCGCTCTTCGCAGTGCCGCCCAGGTACCGGTCAATGACCCGCTGGCTCTGATTACGCCGATGGCGATGGTGACAAAGCACCTCGGTTTTGGCCTGACCGCATCACTCTCTTTTGAGCATCCCTATCCGTTTGCCCGGCGCATGTCGACGCTGGATCATCTGACCAAAGGTCGGATCGGCTGGAATATTGTTACCTCCTATCTGGAAAGCGGAGCCCGCAATCTGGGACAGGTCAGCCAAACCAGCCACGATGCGCGTTATGACTACGCCGACGAATATCTGCAGGTGGTATACAAGCTGCTGGAAGGCAGTTGGGAGGATGATGCCGTGATACGCGATCGCCAGCGTCATATTTTCAGCGATCCCAATAAGGTGCATCCCATTAATCATCAGGGAACGTTTTTCCAGGTACCGGGCATTCATCTGTGTGAGCCTTCGCCCCAGCGCACGCCTGTGCTGTATCAGGCAGGCGCATCCAGCCGCGGTAAAGCCTTCGCCGCACAACACGCCGAGTGCGTATTTGTTGCCGCGCCGTCTAAAGTGCTGTTGAAGAAAACCGTGGCCGATATACGTCGTCGTGCAGAGGAGGCCGGCCGCGATCCGCGCAGTATTCTGATTTTCAACATGCAAACGGTCATTGTGGGGGAAACCGATAAAGCAGCCCAGGCCAAGTGGCAGGATTACAAACGCTATGTCAGCCATGAAGGCGCACTGGCGCTGATCTCCGGCTGGACCGGCATCGATTTCAGTCAGTACCAACCCGATCAGGTTTTTAAGCATCTGCATACCGATGCCATTCAGTCTGTTGTAGAGAGCTTCTCCACAGCCGATCCGCAGCGTGAATGGACGGTGCAAAACATGGCCGACTGGGTGGGCATTGGCGGCTTTGGTCCCCTACTGGTGGGCAGCACAGAAACCGTTGCCGATGAACTGCAAAGCTGGGTGGAGGAGACGGACGTGGATGGCTTTAATCTGGCCTATGCCCTCACGCATGAAACCTTTGCTGATGTCGTCGATCTGCTGGTGCCGGAACTGCAAAAACGTGGCGTTTATAAACAGGATTACCAACCCGGTACGCTGCGGGAGAAGCTGTTTGCTAAGGGCGCCCGCCTTGAACATCCTCATCCCGGCGCAGGATATCGACGCACAACCTCGGTATCAGGCCGGGTTGTGCCTGCGGAGGCATCATGAAGGGATTTAACGATCTGTTCGGATAGCCCGTCTGCCGCTGAGCAGACTGACACCACGTCCCCTTGCCCGCTTATTTTACCGGATGCGTCACAGCGCACCCGGTATTTCCCTTATCTACAAAAATCAAATTAACTTATTGAAATTAAAGTAATAGTTATCACTTTTTGTTGTTTGTTTACATCGCGATTCCTGCATATAAAGGCGTCACCTGTACAGACAATAACGAGGATAAAATGAGCACATTAAATATCGATGACGATGCCGCGATCCCCTTACCTCACTCAACGCCCATTCGCTCCGTCAGCGACGTTGCAAAGTTGATTAATACGCAAAGTGAGAAAAACAGCTACGCACGCTGGATCGTGTTTCTGGCGTTAGGCGGCGTATTTCTGGATGCCTACGACCTGACCACCCTGTCTTACGGCATTGATGATGTCGTGAAAACATTCAGCTTAACGCCCACATTAACCGGACTGGTCACCTCATCCATTATGATTGGCACCATTGTCGGTAATCTGGTCGGGGGCTGGCTGACGGATAAATATGGCCGCTATTCCGTCTTTATGGCGGACATGCTTTTTTTTGTGGTGTCCGCTATTGCGGCCGGCCTGGCGCCGAACGTCTGGGTACTGATTGGCGCGCGCTTTTTGATGGGCGTTGGTGTGGGCATCGATTTGCCTGTCGCGATGGCCTATCTGGCCGAATTTTCGAAATTCTCCGGAAAGGGGAATAAAGCGTCGCGGCTCGCCGCCTGGTGCCCCATGTGGTATGCCGCGTCTTCGGTGTGCTTTCTGATTATTTTTGGCCTTTACTTTCTGCTGCCTGCAGAGCACCTCGACTGGCTGTGGCGCGCTTCATTGCTGTTTGGCGCAGTGCCTGCCCTGCTCATCATTGCTGTGCGCAGCAGGTTTATGAATGAGTCTCCGCTGTGGGCCGCAAACCAGGGGGATTTAAGCGGCGCAGCGCGAATCCTGCGCGATTCGTACGGCATTCACGCGCACGAAGATAAGCGCGCTGAGCCGGCGGCCAAACCCGTCGCCCAGGCGGTCAGTTTTCGCGTCTTGTTTCAAAAACCTTACCGGGAGCGCACCGTTGTGGCGGCGGTGATGAACGCCTGTATTTCATTCGAATATACGGCGATCGCCTTTTTCCTGCCCTCTATCCTGGCGCAGTTTCTGGGGGCGGGCGTCTTTGAAACGATCTCCGCCTCGCTAGGACTTAACGCGCTGTTCGCCTTTACCGGCGGCCTGCTTGGCATGCGTCTGGCCTGGCGATTTCCGTCACGCCATGTTGCGATTGCCGGATTTGCCCTGCAGTTTATTGCGCTGATCTCACTGGCTCTGATTGGCCATCCTGTTGCAACCTACGGCGTCGTATTTGCCATTTTACTGCTGGGGCTGTGGTTGTTTGCTGAGGGCTTTGGGCCAGGAGCGCAGTTAATGATCTATCCCGCCCTCTCCTATCCCACGCACATTCGGGCCACCGGCGTCGGTTTTAGTCGTTCCGTCTCGGGCATCGGGAGCGCGCTGGCGCTGTTCATTCTGCCCATATTGCAGGCGGCTTATGGCACCAATATGTTCTGGATCGTGTCACTAGCCGCCCTCATTCCCATCATTTTCCTGTTAGTCGTCCGGTTTGAACCCACTCGTCACGATATCGATGACCAGTCAACACACGGAGAACACCATGTCTGAGCCCGATTACACCTCACTGGCGGCGCGTTTCCGCCCCATCTTTGCCCGCATCGCCGAAGGCGCTGCCGATCGCGAACGGAATCGTACCCTGCTTCACGAGCCGGTTCGCTGGCTGAAGGCGGCGGGTTTTGGCACGCTGCGTATTCCACAAGCAAACGGCGGATTGGGTGCCTCGCTGCCACAACTGTTCCGCTTACTGACCGAGCTGGCAGAAGCGGATTCTAACCTGCCTCAGGCGCTGCGCGCGCACATGGCCTTTGTCGAGGATCGTCTTAACCAGCCCGACAGTGAGGCGCGCCAGCGCTGGTTTAATCGGTTTATCGACGGTGATATTGTCGGGAGCGGCTGGAGTGAAACAGGCAGCGTTCGATTAGGAGACGTGAATACGCAGGTGTCGCCCGCCGCCAACGGCTGGCGGCTTGAGGGCGAAAAATTTTACAGCACCGGCACGCTGTATGCCGACTGGATTGATGTCTACGCTAAGCGTACGGACAACCAGCGCGATGTCATTGCGGTGGTCAGTACACATCAGGATGCGGTAGTACGGGAGGATGACTGGGACGGATTTGGTCAACGTCTTACCGGTAGCGGAACCACGCGTTTTCATCAGGCCGTTGTGGAACCTGCCCATGTCTATGATTTCAGCGAGCGCTTCCGATATCAAACCGCCTTCTATCAGCATGTCTTACTGGCGACGCTGGCCGGGATCGGCCGGGCTATCGTGCGGGACGTGTCACAGGGCGTAGCAAACCGAAAACGAATCTACAGCCACGGTAATGCCCGTCACGTCAGCCAGGACGTGCAGGTCTTACAGGTGGTGGGACAGATCAGCAGTTGGATATGGGCAACAGATGCCGCCGTGCAGCGGGCCACGCACGCGCTGCAACAGGCTTTTGATACGCACATTCAGGGACAAGATGAAACGCAGATTCATGCCGCCAACGTCCAGGCAGAAGTGGAGGCTGCGAAGGCGCAGGTCGTGGCCGTGGATTGGGTGACGCGTGCGGCCAGTGAGCTGTTTAACGCGCTTGGCGCGTCAGATACGCGAGTGAGTAAAGCGCTGGACCGTCACTGGCGCAATGCCCGAACGATTGGCTCGCACAATCCGGTGATCTATAAAAGCCGTAACGTGGGCGACTGGGAAGTCAACGGGCGCGATCCTACCTTTATCTGGCAAATCGGCAGCGGCGAATAGCGCCCCATAACGGAGATAAAAAACCCGGCCGAAGCCGGGTTTTGGTCGCTACATGACTCAATCGAACGCTAGCTGTAAGCATGCAAAGTGCGCTGACACAGCGCGGAACGCACGCAATCCTCTTTGCCAAAACGGACAATGCCCACCATCTCGTCCTCTTCAAAACGCGCCAGCGCGTCCGCGAGACCAGAAGGCACCCCAGCGGGCAAATCGCACTGGGTTATATCGCCGTTAACAATCACCGTGACGTTTTCGCCAAGGCGGGTCAGAAACATTTTCATTTGCGCAGCGGTAACGTTCTGCGCTTCATCGAGAATCACCACTGCATTTTCAAAGGTACGACCGCGCATATAAGCAAAGGGCGCGATTTCAACTTTGCCAATTTCGGGACGCAGACAATATTGCATAAAGGATGCGCCAAGACGTTTAACCAGAATGTCGTAAACCGGGCGGAAATACGGGGCGAATTTTTCTGAGATATCCCCGGGAAGGAATCCCAGATCTTCATCCGCCTGCAGCACCGGGCGCGTAACGATAATCCTGTCGATATCCTTATGAATCAGGGCCTCTGCCGCTTTCGCAGCACTAATCCAGGTTTTGCCGCAGCCTGCCTCGCCGGTAGCGAAGATAAGCTGTTTTGATTCTATGGCGTTGAGATAGTGCGCCTGAGCTTCATTGCGGGCTTCAATCGGAGCACGATCGCGCACATCGCGCGCCATGCCAATCGAGTCCAGCCCACCCATTTGCACCAGCGAAGTGACCGATTCTTCTTCACGCTGACGATGACTGCGGGAGTCATTGCGAAGCACTCGTCTTGCTTCTCGACGCGCTTTGATCACTGCTTTCTGTCTTCCCATAGTGGCACCTTACAGTTGGTTTCATTTCCCGCTCAGGCAACAAGCCCGATGCGATTACGTGAACGCTTTAGAGGTTTCAGTTGGCTTCCTTTAGAGCCGTGACAGGCCATGACGATTGATATCCGGCAGCAAAACAGCCAGGCCGTATACCGGTAAAAAAGGAGTGAGGTTGAAAAGAGAAAACACATTGCGGTGTAAAAGCGGTTGAGGAAGAAACCTCCTCACGGGTAAATGCGATATTTTTTACTGCTGAACGGCTGTAAAAACATCTATCCATGCGCGAACTCCAGTGTGAGACATCAACACGCCCGATTACGCTTTCATAGTAAAGTGAACCATCTTATTGGTATTTTGCAACAGTATTTTCACTTTATTGAAAAATAAATATTCAACCGTGCGTTATCGCCAACCTTACTTAAATTAAATTACGCAAGTATTACAGAGAGTTAGTTTATTTTTCAATGCGGCATCAACGGTTTAAAACGGAGCGCGAAAAAACAGGCGGGAGATAAAAAACCTGAGACAGAAATACGGCACACTGGGCGGTCAGGCACAGAATGCCGTGATTAAAATTTAATCAGCTTTCAAGTAAGGACTGGCCCAAATAATGATTTTCATTGATAACGCCGGGTAATACAAAAAAGTATCCGCCGCCAAAGGGACGTATATACTCTTCCAGCGCTTCACCATTCAGACGGTTTTGTACGGTCAGAAAACCCAATTCTAAATCATGTTGATAACAAACAAACAGCAAGCCCATTTCCATCTGGCCTGACGCTGAAATACCCGCCGAATAACTGTAGCCCCGGCGCAGCATCAGGCTGCTTTCGGTCGCAGGCGTGCGCGGGTTCGCCAGCCGAATATGCGCATCCAACGCAATGACATCGCCATCAGGATCCTGGCGATAATCCGGCACGTCGTGCTCGTTTTTCATGCCCAGTGGTGCGCCGCTTAATTTCTCGCGACCAAAGATCGTTTGTTGCTCACCCAATGGCGTGCGATCCCACATTTCCACATGAAAACGGATCAACCTTACTGCCTGATAACTGCCGTGACGGGCCCACGCGGGTTCCGCCTGCTCTTCCGTTACCCACAGCAGCTTATCCATCAACGCCATGTTATGCGTATCGGGATTGGCCGTGCCGTCTTTAAAACCCAGCAGATTAATAGGCGTTTCTTTTCCCGCGCTGCGCGCGGCATGATCGGAAATAAAACCTTCCCGTCGCCAGCGAATGCCGAGCAAATCGGGCGTATGTTTCACCACATCACGGAGTGCATGAATCACCGTGTCCTGCGTGTTAGCACAGATTTGCAACAGCAGATCGCCGTGGCACTGATTTGCATCCAGAGAGTCGTTAGGGAAACGGCTCATGGCCTGCAGTTTAGCCGGCTTAAGCGCCGCCAGACCAAAGCGCGAATCAAACAGGGAATGACCGACGGAAACCGTCATCGTCAGGTTGTCCGGGGCAATCTCGGCGCCCAGAATGCCTGAATCCAGCGGCGGCAGCTGTGGGTTGGTCACCGCGGGCGCCATCCCGCCCCGGGTCAGAAACGCGATGCGCTGCGTAAGCAGTTTGAACAAACGCTGCAGTTCCTGCTTATCGCGGGTCAGCACATCGAACGCGACCAGCATCATTGACGCCTGCTGTGGCGTCGTAATGCCGGATTGATGCACGCCATAAAAGGGCTGCACTTGCTGACGCGCGTTCGGCGTTACCGTGCCGGGCGAAAAGCTGTCCGGGTTTTCGGCGGCCGCGGCATGAAACGGACAACCACCGCTGACGGCCGCCGCGCCGCCCAGCATCCCCAGTCCTTTCAATAAACGGCGGCGCGATGGCTGGCTTAACGCCTTATCCTTATCCATCATCAATCCAGGCCTAAGGTGCCACGCAGCAGAGAAAGATCTTCCGCCAGGGCAGTAATCGGCCCTTTCAGCGCGGTTCGATCGGCTGGCGTCAGTTTTTCATACGATTCATAACCCTGACCGCTGCGGTATTTATCCAGAATCGCGTCAACTTTCGCGAAATTGGCATCCACTTTTGCCAGAAGCGCTGGATTTGCCTGCTTCAGGACGGGGCGCAATAGCTCGACAATTTTTTGCGCGCCATCCACGTTCGCCCGGAAATCCCACAGGTCGGTACGGCTGTAACGATCTTCTTCGCCGGAGATTTTACTGGAAGCCACTTCTTCGATCAGCCCTGCGGCGCCGCCCACGACCTTGGCCGGGGGGAACGCCAGCTCGCTAACGCGTTTCTGCAAATCGCGCACGTCGTTGTTTAACTGCTCGGCATAGCCCGCCATATCTTTGGTGCTATTATCGGCAAACAACGCTTTCTCAAGCCGGTGAAAACCGGTGAATTTCGGGTCTTCAGCCTTTTTCTCATAATCATCTTCACGGGCGTCAATGCGACCATCCAGATCGGAGAACAGCTCAGCTATCGGCTCTATACGTTCGTAATGCTGGCGCGTGGGGGCAAACAGCGCTTTGGCTTTTTCGATATCTCCGGCTTTCACTGCATCCGTAAAGGCCTGGGTTCCCGCCACCAGCTGGTTGACTTCGTCCGTCACGTAGGCTTTGTAGGCGTTGATTGGACCCGCCAGCTGCATCAGTTCTGTTTTACCTTTCTGCACGTTTTTGCCCGCGCCGCCCTGGACAATCAGCTTGCCTTTCGGATTCGTCAGCAGGCCGCAGGTCATTTCATATTCGCCCGCTTCAAGGTTGGCGGTCAGTTTTTGACTGAAGCCGGGCGCAATATTTTCGCGCTCCTCAACCACCATCACCCCTTTCAGGATTTCCCATTCCAGCGCCTTTTGGCTGTTGTTTTTGATCAGAAACTGAGTCTTGCCCGCCTGAACCGTCAGTGACATCGGTTCACACTGCTTGTCCGTGACACTCACGCTAACCTGTGGAATGGCTGCAGCCAGTGTGGAGCCGGAAACCGCCAGCAGCGAAGCCAGCACCGCGTGACGACGAAAACGCTTCTTCATATTTTTCCCTATTCAGTCAGAGGCGCGCCTGACGCGCCTGGTAAACGCGTTAGCGCGCAGCGGCTGAGGTTCCAGCACGTGCAGGCATAACAAACAGTAATAATGCCGGAATCAAATAAAGCAGCCAGACGGCCACTTCACTTACGCTGGGGGCTTCCTGATAACCCAGAATGCCTTCAAGCAGCGTGCCAAACAGTGAATGGGTCGATAAGGTGTTACTCATATCGAAGGCCACCTGCTGAAAATGGTTCCACAGCCCGGCTTCATGAAAGGCACGGATAGCGCCAGCTGCCAGCCCCGCGGCCACCAGAAGAATAAAAAGGCTGGTCCAGCGGAAAAAGTGCGCCATATTCAGACGAACCCCGCCCCAGTAGATCAACATGCCCAGCACAACGGCCGTCGCCAGGCCAAGCACGGCCCCCAGCGGCGGCGCATAACCGACGTCCTGAGTGAAGGCGGCCAGTAAAAAGAACACTGACTCCAGCCCTTCCCGGGCGACGGCAAGAAACACCATCAGGACCAGGGCCAGGCCGCCCCCGGCTGATTTCTGTAAAGCCTGATCGACCGCCTGCTCAAGTTCCAGCTTGATATTGCGCGCCACCCGGCGCATCCAGAACACCATTGAGGTCAGGATGACGACCGCGACCACCGCAACAATGCCTTCAAAAAGCTCTTGCTGCTTCTGAGGAAACTCCCCTGTGGTTTGGTTGATGACGATGCCCAGCGCAAGGCAAAGCGCAGCGGCAATAAACACACCCGCCCACATGGCAGGGAACCATTGTGTGCGCTGCGTCCTTTTCAGGTAGCTGGCAATAAGGCTCACGATGAGCGCTGCCTCCAGGCCTTCACGCAGCATGATGAGAAAGGGAACGAACATCGCCGACCTCTTGAATGTTAAGCAGCGTCAATGGGACGTAAATTTACGTAAAAACGAACGATACCGATTATCATTACCACTCAGAAAAAAACAAGTTCCTCCGTGAAATAATTTCGTAACTGTCTGTGCCAGACGCAGGCCAAAAAAAAGCCCGCCCTTTACAGGGCAGGCTTTTCAACACGTTCACGCCTTATTTAGTCTGGAATTCTGCCTCGGCAGCATCGAAGCGTTCAATGGCCGCTGCAGAAGGTTCCCGGCCTGCCAGGCTGAAGACCACAATGGCGATACTGGCAAAAATAAAGCCCGGAATGATTTCATACAGGCCGAGCCAGCCATACTGTTTCCATACCAGTACCGTGACCGCACCGACAATCATTCCCGCCAGCGCACCGTTGCGGTTCATGCGTTTCCAGCACACGCCAAACAGGACTACCGGTCCAAATGCCGCGCCAAAACCGGCCCATGCATAGCTGACCAGGCCTAACACCCGATTTTCGGGATTCGACGCCAGCGCGATGGCCACTAACGCTACCAGCAGCACCATGAGGCGCCCTACCCAAACCAGTTCTTTCTGGCTGGCATTCTTGCGTAAAAAGCCTTTGTACAAATCTTCCGTCAGCGCACTGGAGCAGACCAGCAGCTGGCAGCTGAGCGTGGACATGACCGCCGCCAGAATGGCAGACAGTAAAATACCGGCAATCCACGGATTAAACAGAATACGTGCCAGCTCAATAAAGATGCGCTCTCCATTCTGTGAAACGCCCGCAGCCAGAGAAGGATTATTGTGGAAATAGGCGATCCCAAAGAAGCCCACGGCCACCGCGCCCGCCAGACAGAGAATCATCCACGCCATGCCGATACGGCGCGCGGTACGAATGGAACGATGTGAATCCGCCGCCATAAAACGTGCCAGGATATGAGGCTGACCGAAATAGCCCAGTCCCCAGCCCAGCAGTGACAGCACGGCCACGAAATTCAGGCCTTTGAACATATCCACGTTTTCAGCATTTTTGGCCTCAATCACCGCCATCGAATCGCTCCAGCCACCCACGGCGATAACCACGATGACTGGCGTCAGGATCAGCGCGAAGATCATCAGGCTGGCCTGAACGGTATCCGTCCAGCTCACCGCCAGGAATCCGCCCACCAGGGTATACAGAATGGTGGCGGCGGCACCGGCCCAGAGGGCGGTGGAGTAATCCATACCAAAGGTGCTTTCAAACAGACGCGCGCCCGCTACCACGCCTGATGCGCAGTAGATAGTGAAAAACACCAGAATCACCACGGCAGAAATGACCCGCAAGATTTTGCTGCGATCTTCAAAGCGGCTGGTAAAGAAGTCAGGCAGCGTCAGGGCGTTATCATGATGTTCCGTCTGAACCCGTAAGCGCCCCGCGACAATCTTCCAGTTAAACCATGCACCAATAATCAGGCCAATGGCGATCCAGCTTTCAGAGATACCGGAAAGAAAAATGGCACCCGGCAATCCCATTAGCAACCATCCACTCATATCGGAGGCTCCAGCGGACAGCGCAGTCACGACACTGCCCAGGCTGCGTCCGCCCAGAATATAGTCGTCGAAGTTTTTCGTTGAGCGCCAGGCAATAAAACCGATAAGCACCATCCCAAGGATATAAATTAAAAAGGTCACCAACATTGGCGTACTTACTGTCATTTGTTTCTCCGTTATTATCCGATCTCTTGAGAGAAATCTTTTTCCTGCCCCCCTCGGAACGTGAAGGCGTCAGGCTGTTACCGCATCAAGAGAAAGCGATTTCCCTTAAGGCGCGGTATCCTGCCGTAAAGGCACGGCGCACACAATGCATTTAACACATCCGTCACATCAGTTTCACCTCTCAATCCCTTTTTAATGCTCACAGGTTGCGCCCGCTCACAATAAAGTTGCACCTTTGCAATGATTTCACCCTTTAAATTGAATGAGGTTGCAACTTTGGCGAGTTTTTTGCAGCAAGATTTGTGCCGCTTTTAAATGTTAATTAAAAAAGGGGGTTCAAAGTGTGCAACCGAGGTCACATTTAACCTGGTTGCACAAAGTTGCAACATGGGTAATAGTGCAGCCCATGCTCTGGTCAAAACCGTTTTAAGGAAGAGAAAATCATGGGAACAACAACCATGGGGGTGAAGCTGGATGAAGCCACCCGCAACCGTATTAAACTGGCGGCGCAGAAACTCGATCGCACGCCACACTGGCTGATCAAACAGGCGATCTTTAATTATCTGACCCAGTTAGATGCGGGTGAAACGGTGGATGAGATCCCCCTGCAGCTTAACGACTCAGCATCCGATGAGCTTGCCCCGGAAGAAATCGTTCAGCCCTTCCTTGAATTCGCCGAAAACATTTTGCCGCAATCGGTCGCCCGCTCTGCGGTGACAGCCGCCTGGCGCCGTCCTGAAACTGATGCGGTTCCCATGTTGCTTGAGCAAGCGCGCCTTCCCGCCGCCCTGGCAGAAAAAACGCAGCAGCTGGCGCACCAGCTGGCCGACAAGCTGAGGCACCAAAAAGGGGCGACCGGCCGTGCCGGCATGGTGCAAAGCCTGCTGCAGGAGTTTTCACTCTCCTCTCAGGAAGGTGTGGCATTAATGTGCCTGGCCGAGGCTTTGTTGCGTATCCCGGATAAGCCCACCCGCGATGCGCTGATCCGCGACAAGATCAGCAACGGTAACTGGCAGTCACATCTTGGCCGCAGCCCGTCACTGTTTGTGAACGCCGCGACGTGGGGATTACTGTTTACGGGCCGTCTGGTCTCAACGCACAATGAAGTCAACCTGTCGCGCTCGCTTAACCGAATTATTGGCAAGAGCGGCGAGCCGCTCATCCGGAAAGGCGTGGATATGGCGATGCGTCTGATGGGCGAACAGTTCGTGACCGGTGAAACCATCGCCGAAGCCCTGGCCAACGCCCGCAAGCTTGAAGAAAAAGGCTTCCGTTACTCCTACGATATGCTGGGTGAAGCCGCCCTGACGGCCAGCGATGCCAAAGCCTATCTGGTTTCTTATCAGCAGGCGATTCACGCCATTGGTAAAGCCTCAAACGGTCGGGGCATCTATGAAGGCCCGGGCATTTCTATCAAGCTGTCCGCACTCCATCCGCGCTACAGCCGCGCGCAGTATGATCGGGTGATGGATGAGCTGTATCCAATTCTGAAGTCGCTGACCCTGTTGGCCCGCTCTTACGACATCGGCATTAACATTGATGCGGAAGAGGCCGATCGTTTAGAGCTGTCTCTCGATATGCTGGAGCGGTTGTGTTTTGAACCCGAGCTTGAAGGCTGGAACGGCATAGGTTTCGTGATTCAGGCTTATATGAAGCGTTGCCCGTTTGTGATTGATGAGCTGACAGATCTGGCCCAACGCAGCCGTCGTCGTCTCATGATTCGCCTGGTGAAAGGCGCTTACTGGGACAGCGAGATCAAACGCGCCCAGGTGGAAGGACTGGAAGGCTATCCGGTTTATACCCGTAAGGTGTACACCGACATTTCTTATCTGGCCTGCGCCCGTAAACTGCTGGCGGTGCCCAATCTGATCTATCCGCAGTTTGCCACACATAACGCGCACACGCTGGCCGCGATCTATCAACTGGCGGGCAATAACTATTATCCCGGACAGTATGAGTTTCAGTGCCTGCATGGCATGGGTGAACCGCTCTACGATCAGGTGGTAGGCAAAGTGGCAGACGGCAAACTCAATCGTCCCTGCCGTATCTATGCCCCCGTAGGTACACATGAAACCCTGCTGGCTTACCTGGTGCGTCGCCTACTGGAAAACGGTGCGAATACCTCCTTTGTTAACCGTATTGCCGACACGTCCATGCCGATAGACGAGCTGGTCGCCGATCCGGTGAGTGAAATTGAAAAACTGGGTGCCAGCGAAGGCACCCTGGGCCTGCCACATCCAAAGATCCCGCTGCCGCGAGACTTATATGGCAGCGACCGGGTTAACTCTGCGGGTCTGGATATGGCTAACGAGCACCGCCTTGCTTCCCTGTCCAGTGCTCTGCTGAGCGGCGCGAGTGAGCCTTATCTGGCACAACCGCTTATTGACGGCCCTGCTGGTAGCGGAGAAAGCCAGAATGTGGTGAATCCGGCCGCGCCGTCGGACGTCGTCGGTACCGTTCGCCATGCCTCAGAACAGGAGGTTTCCCAGGCCATTGAGGCGGCGGTCAATGCCGGTCCTATCTGGTTTGCCACTCCGCCGCAGGAGCGCGCGGCCATCCTTGAGCGTGCAGCCCAGTTAATGGAAGGTCAGCTACAGCAGTTGCTGGGCATTCTGGTGCGCGAAGCCGGTAAAACCTACAGCAACGCCATTGCCGAAGTGCGTGAGGCCGTGGACTTCCTCTATTACTACGCTGGCATCGTCCGCCTTGATTTTGACAACGAAACGCACCGCCCACTGGGACCTGTGGTCTGTATCAGCCCGTGGAACTTTCCGCTGGCCATTTTTACCGGTCAGGTCGCAGCCGCGCTGGCGGCCGGAAACAGCGTGCTGGCGAAGCCTGCCGAGCAGACGCCGCTGATTGCCGCGCAGGCCGTTGAGATCTTACTGAGTGCCGGTGTCCCGGCTGGCGTCGTGCAACTGCTGCCGGGCCCCGGTGAAACCGTGGGCGCACAGCTCACCGGAGACGAACGCATTCGTGGCGTGATGTTCACCGGCTCCACGGCGGTCGCCACCCTGTTGCAACGTAATCTGGCAGGTCGGCTGGATCCCCAAGGCCGCCCCACTCCGCTGATTGCTGAAACCGGCGGCATGAATGCCATGATTGTCGATTCATCCGCCCTGACAGAACAGGTGGTGATAGATATCGTCGCCTCGGCCTTTGACAGCGCGGGTCAACGCTGCTCTGCGCTGCGTCTGCTGTGCGTTCAGGAGGACGTCGCGGAACATACGTTGAAAATGCTGCGTGGCGCGATGGCGGAGTGCCGTATGGGGAATCCGGAGCGCCTGTCCACCGATATCGGCCCGGTGATCGATAAAGAGGCCAAAGCCAACATTGAGCGCCATATTCAGGCCATGCGCAATAAAGGCTTTAAGGTGTTTCAAACGGCGCAGGATCATCCACAGGACAGCAAAGAGTGGGCAACCGGAACCTTTGTGAAACCGACGCTGATTGAACTGGATAAGGTTAGCGATCTGACGCAAGAGGTATTTGGTCCGGTGTTGCACGTTGTGCGCTTCACCCGCAGTGGCCTGCCGCAGTTGATCGAACAGATTAACGCCTCGGGCTATGGGCTGACGTTAGGCGTCCATACCCGCATTGACGAAACCATCATGCAGGTCACCGCAGCGGCCAAAGTGGGCAATCTGTACGTTAACCGCAACATGGTTGGCGCGGTGGTGGGCGTGCAACCATTCGGCGGCGAGGGGTTATCCGGTACCGGTCCGAAAGCGGGTGGCCCGCTTTATCTGTATCGCCTGCTGGCGAATCGCCCGGACAACGCACTCAGCACCACCCTCGCCCGTCAGGATGCTGAGCGCCCGGCCGACCATGCCCAGCGTCAGCTGCTGCTGGCAGCACATCAGGCATTGAGCGAGTGGGCAAAAGATAAGCCTCAGCTGTCTTCACTGTGCCAGCATTATGCCGAGCTGGCTCAGGCAGGCACGGTACGCCTGCTGCCCGGTCCAACAGGCGAACGCAATACCTTCCTGTTGCTGCCGCGTGAGCAGGTACTCTGTCTGGCGGATAACGAGCAGGATGCTCTGATTCAACTGGCGGCGGTCACCAGCGTAGGCAGCCAGGCACTGTGGCAGGACGATGAGCTGCACCGCGCACTGCTGGGCACCTTACCGGCGACGGTGAAAAGCCGCATTACGCTCTCCAACGATCCCCTGTCTGCGCATTTTGACGCCGTTATCTATCACGGTGATGCCGACCAGCTCCGCAACCTGTGCGAACAGGTTGCGGCGCGCGAAGGTGCCATCGTGTCGGTGCAGGGTTTTGCGCGCGGCGAAACTAATCTGCTGCTGGAACGTCTGCTGATTGAACGTTCGCTCAGCGTTAACACCGCAGCCGCGGGCGGCAATGCCAGCCTGATGACAATCGGGTAACGTCCTTCAGACCGATCGCTTACGTTAAAGGTTCATGCCCGGGCATGAACCCTTTTTTTGCGCGGAGCATTGGGCGATATATGGACGGCCCTGGCATGATGAAACAGGTCGGCTGGGCACAGGTGGTGATCATGTTGCGGGGCAACGCCTCACGCTGGCTTGACGGGGTGGAAGGGATTGATCGTATTCACCTGATTCTGGGAGTGACGATTTTTCTGGTGTTTCCGTTTACCCGGCTTATGCACATCTGGAGCGCGCCGGTCGAGTATTTCACGCGACGCTATCAGGTGGTGCGCGCGTAACTAAGCCTGACCGCAATCCGGCCCGCTATCAGCGGCCGGGTTCATTGCGCTTTTTACATCACGCCTTTTTCTGTTCCCGCATCCTGCGTGCCCTGCCCCGGTTACGCCGCCGGGCACGCAGGCCGTTTTATCAGCGTCGGGAAGCGAAACAACGCGCGCCCGACGCCATGATTTGTCAGCGACCAGACGGCAACGGACGCCAGTGAGCAGAGGACGACAATGACCAGCGGATAGAGGCAGGCCCACAGCCACGAAAACCATGCCAGCGCAAAGAGCTGGTGGCGCTGCGCAAACAAAATGGCCGTCATGCCGAAATACTCAATAAAGATGCGATGCAGGACGTAAACAGGCAAGGTGTGACGGCCAATCCAGTTGAGCCACGCCATGCTACTGACCTGATTTAACCCGCGACAGGCCGCCACACTGATGAGGATGGCAAGAACAGATAAGAAGAGGCTTCTGTCGAAATCGAACAGAGCGGGCAGGCCCGCCAGCAGCAGCAGTAACAACCACGGCAGTCCGTTTTGCCTTCGCCACTCGCTTAAACGCAGTATCTGCGAACACCAGAACGTGCCGAGCATGAAGAAAACAAAATATTGCGCCAGACTCTGCGGGCCCCAGTAGGGAATGATTTTTTCAACCGCCAGATAATTAAGCACTGCGGCCATAAGCAATAAAGGCAGGCTGTAACGTTGAAGAAGTTTGGCAAGAAGAAAGTAGATCCCCAGGGCATATAAATACCATGAGGTGCTCATCGCCAGAAACGTCAGCGTCAGGAACTCAGAAAAGGTTCCCGCATAGGCCGCATTGATATTTTGTGAAATACGCTGCCCGGTAATTTCCGTTGAAATGCCCGTGATGGCCCCCCACTGAATGGCTCCCCACAGCAGATAGAGATAAAACAGATTTGTCATCCGGCTGGTCGCGATATGTTTCCAGGGGCGGTCAATGATGGCATTTCTGGCAAGTAAACCCGACACAAAGAAAAACGCGGGCATGCGCAGCGGCGATAATAACGTATTAAACTGCACCCACATCTCTGCCACCCATTCACCTGCGGCCAGATCTTTCACCTGGCTTTCAAAACCGGGTAACACCGTGTGATACAGGACGACCAGCAGGATACAGATTCCCTTTAGGGTATTAATCCATGCAATATCTTTTTTTTCACTTTTCGTCATCAGGCTTTTTCCGTCGCTGTGTCATGTACAAACAAGTTATTCGAACTGCCGACGTTATCGTTATACGAAAAGTATTCCCTATGCTCGCACTCCTGAATGTAGCGAAAGTCTTAAAGTCCCCTCCCCGGAAGGGTTTAAAACCGTACTTTACAATACAGGATGTTTTCTGACATTTATCCCGAATTTAATTTCAACGCAGGGAATTGTTGTCAGACGACGGAATAAATAAGGTGTTCTTATCTGAATAAATAAGAAATGTCCAGGTGTTGCTGCCCGTTAAGCATCAGGTCAGTTATTAAATCAGTTGGCCTGGGTCGCGCAGGACAGGCGAGGTATTTTATCCCATGGCCCTACGCTGTTGCGTGAACGCGCGCTGCAAAAGCCGTGCGGCGCTATGCAGGCATCCTGCCGAAAAGGCCCCAAGGTCCCGCGCATCCTGCCCCTCAGATCCATGACTTTATCGTTGCGGCAACAGATAAACGTTTCATCGCGCGATGCCACACCGCACGATGACGTCCCGGCGAATTTTCACACTCAACGCTTGCTTAACCTTATTTCTGGCTTTATGTTAGCTCAGGTGACTCATCTTAAGTACAGGTAACGTTACTGTGCGTGTTTGATTAGCGCGAGTGACTTATTCAGCCAGGTAAAATCGTTCGTTCATGCCCTTTTCGGCTAATTTTTTCCTGCATTATTGCCTGTATCTTTATTTCAGGTTCGAATATCACCTTAAAAAAGACAGGGCGTGGATAAAACACCGCTAAACGTTATTCGCTTAGGTGTTCCTTTCGGAAATATCGCTGACAGGTGAAAAGTGCATTTTTAGGTTTAGGTTTAGGTTTAGGTTTAGGTTTAGGTTTAGGTTTAGGGGTGATTTTTTCAATGTCCACTCGGCACGCTGTGTCTGAATAGCTCTTCCAGACTTACTTACCAATGGAATCTCAATATGCAGCATGCGCATTATACGCCCGTTTCCACCACCGCGACCGTTAACAACCAGCAGATACTGGCAAACGACTGGGGCACTCTGACCAAATACGATATGACCTATGTCCGTTCCGATGGGACAGAACAGCGTTTCACGCGTGAAGCTTACGATCGCGGCCACGGTGCGACTATTCTGCTCTACAACCGCGATGACAGAACGGTCATCCTTACCAGCCAGTTCCGCCTGCCTGCGTTTTTGATCGGTCATCACTATGAACTGATTGAAGCCTGCGCCGGTTTGCTTGATGAGCGGGACCCGATCCAGGCAATAAGAAGCGAAGCCGAAGAAGAGACCGGATATAAGCTGAATGAGGTCACTAAGATTGGCGAGATATTCATGAGCCCGGGTTCCGTTACTGAGCGTCTGCACTTTTTCATCGCCCCTTTTACCCGCGAAATTCGGATTAACGAGGGCGGAGGCCTTGCTGCTGAAGGTGAAGATATCAAAGTCATTGAGGTGGCGATTCAAGAGGCGCTTGCAATGATTGAGGCCGGCATCATCATTGACGCGAAAACCATTATTCTGATTCAGCACCTGGTCATCAAAGGCATTTGTCTCCCGGCATAACACGGCACGCGAAGAGCAGCCTCAACATGCAGTGTCCTTTTCCCCGACCAGAGGCGGCTGAGGCTTCTCGCCCTGTCAGCTGACGCGACAGGAACAGGCTAACGGGGGAGAGATGCTCACTCCCTGCTTTGCTCGCCAGAGAAAGGATACGAAACGGGCCAGCATGCTGGCCCGGTACGTCAGGATGATGAGGCTTGGGTTTCTGGCTGCCGTTTACTGATTAAACGTGGATGAATAAACAGCATCCGTCCCGGCCCCCGGTTCAGCAGCGACCAGACCATCAAAGACAGGAGCGTGCAGACTGCCACGCCGGTTAACGGCATCAGCAACGCCCATGCCCAGCTAAAACCCGCGTTGCCAAACCAGCCGTAGTGCAGCGCCAGTGAGATGGCGCTCAGCCCCACCAGTTCGATAAAGATACGGTGCAAAACATAAATCTGCAGCGTGTTACGCCCTATATAGTTCAGCCACGCCATATTGAAATGCGCATTAAGAAAACGGCACAGCACAATACCAAAGACGATGGTCAGCAGGCTGTAGAACGGGTTTTTATATATGCCGCCCAGATGATGGGCAATGCCGATCGCCGCGATTGCGCCCAACCAGAGCCAGTGACGACCTTTTAAACCGCTCAGTTCGATTAACGTTGCGCTAAAAAATACGCCCAGTAAGAAATAGAGATAGTTCTGTGCCACGCTGGCCGGGCCCCATCCGGGGATCAGGCTAAACTGCGCGGCGTAGTTTGCCGCTATTGCCGCAGCCACCAGCAGCATCTTCTGCCGATGGAAAAGTTTAGTGACCAGAAAAAACCCCGCCAGAGCATACAGGTACCACAGGCTGGTCATCGACAGCATCAGCAGTTTAATAAACTCCATTGGCGAATCCGCATAGGCGGCGTTTTTGCTGCTGGACAGCCGCTCGCCCAGGTGGGTTGAAATGTAGTGGATACTCAGCCACTGGATTACGCCCCACAGCAGATACAGGTAAACGATGTTGCTGAACTTTTTAGTGAAGACCGCTTTCCAGCGTTTATTGATCACCGAGTTACTGGCCAGCAGGCCGGATACAAAGAAAAATGCCGGCATCCGTAAGGGGGAAAGCCAGGTATTAAACGCCACCCACGCATGAGCCGGTACGATACCGGCTGTCAAATGATGAAGCGCTGGCGCGAAGGTTGTAATGATGGAGTGATGCAGTACCACAAGTAAAATGCATCCCCCTTTTAGGGTATTGATCCAGAGGATTTCCTTCCTGGGTTGGTTCATTATGTCTTCCCGATCGTGCAATGAATTTGTGAAGAATTATTAATATTTAGCGGGAAGTCTCAATCAGGCGGCTCTTAAAAGTTACAATCTGTTACCTCAGGACGCGAGATGATGACAAATAACCTTTAAAATCAGTTAATTAAATCTATGCAAAATGTAAATTTTCGGAAGAAACTGAGAAGAATAAAGGTGGGATACAGCGCAATAAGCGCCGCCAACTTCTGGCGGCACCGGGTTTATTGATTAAGAAATTTATTCAGAAACTGCCGGGTACGCGGCTCCTGAGGATCGCTGAAGAGTGCCTTAGCAGGGCCCTGTTCAACAACACGGCCCTGATCCATAAAAATGGCGCGGTCGGCGACGTCGCGGGCAAAGCTCATTTCGTGCGTCACGATAACCATGGTGCGTTTTTCCTGAGCCAGTGCGCGAATGGTGTTCAGTACTTCACCCACCAGTTCCGGATCCAGCGCAGAGGTCGGTTCATCAAACAAAATGACTTCTGGCTGCATCGCCAACGCGCGGGCAATGGCGACACGCTGCTGCTGACCACCGGACAGGCGCCGTGGGTAGCTGTCTTCCTTGCCGTTGAGTCCAACTTTTTCAAGCAGGCTGCGCGCGCGGGCAACCGCGTCCGCTTTCGCTTCCCGCTTCACAATCACCGGACCTTCAATAATATTTTCCAGCACCGAACGATGCGGAAATAAATTGAAGTTTTGAAAGACAAAACCCACCTGCTGACGCAACATCCGCACCCGCTCTTTCTGTCTGTTCATGCCCAGGCTGGCGTCAATGGTGATATCACCCACTTTAATGCGGCCAGCATCCGGGACCTCAAGGAGGTTGATGCTGCGCAACAGCGTGGTTTTACCTGAGCCACTGGGGCCGATTATCGCGACGATTTCGCCCGGGGCGACATCGAGATCGATGCCGTGCAGTACCGTTTGTCCGTTAAACTTTTTCACCAACTGGCGAACTTCAATAGCACTCATTTCGCCTCCTGATCCTGACGGTTAACGTGCGCTTCCAGTCGGTTCTGCAATGCTGACAGTACGGTTGCCATCACCCAATAGATCAGCGAAGCCGCCAGATACATGGTGAACACCTCCAACGTGCGTGAAGTAATCAGCTGCGCCTGACGAAACAGTTCCGGAACCTGGATCGTGGCAGCCAGCGAGGTATCTTTTACCAGACTGATAAAGCTGTTACCCAAAGGCGGGAGTGCGGTGCGGGCGGCCTGCGGTAAAACAACCCGACGCAGCGTTTGCCACGGCGTCATGCCGATACTGGCCGCCGCTTCCCACTGGCCGCGCTCGATGGCAGCAATCGCGCCGCGCAGCGATTCTGAGGCATAGGCCGCCATGTTAAGCGACAGCCCAATCATCGCCGAGGGAATGGGATCCAGCTCAATGCCAAACTGCGGCAGACCGTAGTAGATCATAAACAGCTGGGCGATAAGCGGCGTGCCACGAAAGATGGACACGTAGATACGCGCCAGCCAGTTCACGGGCCAGAAGCGGGACAGGCGCATCAGCGCCAGCAAAAAGCCCAGTATCAGCCCGAAAAACATACCGCCAATACTGAGCTGCAGCGTGAACAGCGCGCCCTTAAGAAGAAAGGGTGCTGAGTCCAGCACCAGTTGTAAACTTTCCTGCATTATTTAGTAACGTCCGCGCCAAACCATTTTTCTGACAGCTTTTTAAGGGTGCCGTCTTTCTGCATTTCCGCAATGGCCTGATCGATCGCCTTCAGTAAATCTTCGTTGCCCTTACGCAGCGCAACGCCCGCTTCCAGACGCGAGAATGCCGGACCGGCTACCGCCATGGTATCGCCTGTTTTCTTCACCAGATCCAGAGCAGCCAGGCGATCCACCAGAATCGCGTCAACGCGACCAGAACGCAGATCCTGATATTTGGTTGGGTCATCATCATAAGTGCGGATATCCACACCTTTTACGTTCGCGCGCAGCCACTGCTCGTAGTTGGTCCCCAGGCCCACACCGACTTTCTTCCCTGCGAGGTCTTCTGGCTTAGTGATGCTGCCCGCGTTTTTCTTCAGCGTCAGCGCCTGCACGCCAGAAATCGTATACGGCGTAGAGAAATCGTATTTCTTTTTACGCTCATCGGAGATCGTCACCTGATTGATGACCACATCGATGCGTTTCGAATCCAGCGCCGCTAACATGCCATCCCACTTGGTCGGCTTCAGGACGGCTTTAACCCTCATGTGTTTGGCCAGATCCTGAGCAAACTCCACTTCAAAGCCCGTCAGCTTGCCCTTTTCATCCTGAAAACTGAAAGGAGGATAGGTGCCTTCCAGACCGACGCGCAGCTCGCCTTTGCTTTTAACCTGCGCCAGTAAATCGTCTGCCGCAAACGTTTTAACGCTGAAGCCTGCCACCAGCGCAACCGCCATCATTCCCGTCACCACCTGGCGACGAATCTGTGAGAAAGCCATGTTTACCCCGTTTATTATTTGTAAGTGTGCTGTTGAGCGGCGCATCACGGCCTGCCGCTCTGTCATTATGGGCGTTATTTTACCTAAGGCGTTAAAATAACGGCTGAATTATAACCCTTTTTTGCGCTGCGTCTCAGACCGAAGGGTGATAAGCAAATAACGCGGGCGCGCCGCCTGTATGCACAAACAACAGCGGCCCTTCCCGGCGAAAACGATTCTGGTTGATACCATCGATCAGGCCCGCCATGGCTTTACCGGTATAAACAGGATCGAGAAAAATCCCTTCAAGACGCGCCAGCAGTTTGATCGCCTCCATGCCTTCTTCATTCGGCTCGCCGTAGCGCGGAGCAAAATAGTCATCCCATAGCGTGACCGGTGCCTTCGCCTCTAGGGCTAACTGCGTTGCCAGGGCCTGGCGTAGTGCGTCAACCTTAGGCCGTTGCTCAGCGACGTTACGCGATACGGTTACGCCAACCAGCTCAGTTTCCGGCAGCAGCTGTTCCAGCCCAACCGCCAGACCGGCATGCGTTCCGGCACTGCCTGATGCGACCAGGACTGCCGCAAAATCCACCACCCCTTCGCTCTGATGAGCAATCTCCTGGGCACATTCCACATAGCCCAGCGCCCCCAGCGCATTCGAACCGCCCACCGGCAGAATGTAAGGCCGGAAGCCCTGCGCTTCAAGCCGCTCCGCCTGTTCCGCCAGTTGCACGGCAGGTTGGGTCAGCGCATCGACCATCACCACTTCGACATCCATGAGATCCAGCATCAGGCGGTTGCCATTGGTCAGGTAGTTTTCACTGTGCGTTGCTATCGGGTTCTCCAGCAAGGCCACACATTTCAGGCCGAGTTTGGCCGCAACGGCCGCCGTTTGACGCACATGGTTAGACTGAATGGCGCCGGCGGTCAGCAGCACGTCAGCGCCTTCACGAAGGGCATCCGCGGCTAAAAACTCCAGCTTGCGCAGCTTGTTACCGCCCATAGCCAGCGGTGTCACGTCATCACGTTTGATAAAGATGTCACGACCAAGATAGTCAGATAAACGGGGCAGATATTCCAGCGGCGTGGGCGCGCCCAGAAGTTCGATACGAGGAAACTGATGGATAAGATGTAAGGACAATGCGGCCTCCCGTTGGGCACAAGGCAGTGATCTTTACAGTGTTACAGAAGATGCGGAAAGGATCATCCTGAATTCAAATGCGGGGGGAAAGAGAGGTCAGCCTGCTGCAGCGCAACATCCCCATTTTCCCCCGCGAAGTGGGAAAAATGGGGGTGGGAGACATCATGTCAGTGGCAACGCTCTCTGACATTTCACTGTGTCCCTTAACGTTGCTGCCAGCCTAAAAACTGGTCGTACTTTCGCAGCGCAATACGATAATTATTATTGCCAGCATCAGGTAAGTCTTCTTCCAGGCATTGATGCCAGCTATTGCCTGTCAGTTTTTCAGCCGGAAAGTTTCTGGCTTTCAGCATATCGTCAAGCCGACGTAAGCGAACCACGTATTCACGAATCGTGCTCGGGCTCATTTCCGTCTGTTCGAACAGATATTGTTTAAACGCCATAATGTCAAAGTAGTTAGGATGTGTATTACAAAAAATATCGCTGCAAAAACGGCAAAGCGCCGTTAATTCAGGCTGAAGTTTTAGCCAAAGCGGCTCATCAATCATTTGGTCCATGCGTGCGATGGCCTCTTTATTGATGATCTGACCTCGGAAGACCAGCGCCATACGATCTAAAACTTTGCCACAGTGTGAACAATTGGTTTGGCTGTGTTTGTAGTCTTTAAGATAACGACTTAAAGGTCTGGCTTTGGTTTTGGCTCCCACTGTTGAGTCCCCGATTTCTTATTATTTATAGATCGCCAGGAACTGAGCCTTCTAGCGCGCTCCCGTAAGTCGGGCACGCAAGCGTTTTATCGCCTGACTGTGCAGTTGGCTGACTCGGGATTCCCCCACGTCAAGAACCGCGCCAATCTCTTTCAGATTCAGTTCTTCCTGGTAGTACAGTGTCAGCACCATCTTTTCGCGTTCGGGCAAGGCCTCGATCGCTTCAATGACGCGTTCACGCAGACTCCCTTCCATCAACTGATGAAGTGGATTGGCCTCTTCGTGCCCTTCCGTCACCAGTTCCGCACTGTCACCGTGTTCTTCCCGATACTCGTCGTACGAAAAGAGTTGGCTGTTGTTGGTATCCAACAGAATCTGCCGGTACTCTTCTATCGAAACATTCAACTGTTGCGCGACTTCCTGCTCAGAGGCAGCGCGGCCAAGCATCTGTTCAACCTGATGCATGGCTCCCGCAACCTCGCGAGCATTTCGTCTGACGCTACGTGGTGCCCAGTCCCTGCTGCGAAGCTCATCAAGCATGGCTCCACGGATGCGCTGTACTGCATACGTGGTAAAGGCGGTACCCTGGAGTGCGTCATAGCGCTCCACCGCATTCAACAGACCAATGCCCCCGGCTTGAAGCAGATCGTCAAGTTCAACACTGGCTGGCAGGCGGACCTGCAAGCGCAGTGCTTCATGACGTACCAGTGGTACGTAGCGCTGCCAGAGCGAATGTTTGTCCATCACGCCTTCGGCGGTATAGAGATCGTTCACGTTGACTACCCTGCGTTAATGAAGTTATCGGCATGATTATGCAATTCTGTAGGGCTTTTGATTGGCAGAATAGGCGGGATAAACCGAGGTTATTTCAAATTTGTGATGTTTCAGAGCGGAAGTCTCCGCTCTGAACAGGAAGGCTAACGTAATGTCAGCAAACGCTGCCGTGTGGCTACGGGGACGTTTTCCCATAGCGCGCAAACCCGGCCTTCCATCTCCTGATAAAACGGGCTAATGCTTTCACGTGTTTTATCATCCGTGTGAAAACGGACCTGCCCGGAATCACCATCGATACTAATCATTCTGTTGATGAAAAGCCGCTGTAAGTCGCTGCGTAGGAACAGCCCATTATCCACGCTATTGTCTGCGAGAAATCCCTCTTCGTTTTCGCGCGTATCGATATGGCAGGCTTCGACCCAGGGCCATTGATGCTGATCGAGAAGGCTGGTTCCGGTAATGATACAGGCCCCATAGCGCGCCTTAACCGCCGCCATAAACTCTGACTGGCTGGCCTTCTGCAACACTTTGGCTTTCACCCGCCGCCCGACTTCCGTACCAGGCATAACTGCAGCGGGCGTTCTGTGCTCAGGCGTGCTTAGTACCACAATAAACTGGATACGGCGTGACTGTGGAAAGCAAGGATTAGACTGAACGTTGAACAGCTGCCACCAGGCATCCTCTTCGTCCTCGCGCATCAGAACCAGCTTATAGCCCCGGCTGTTGATCAGGTTTTGCGCCTGAGCGGAGTGCGGATCGACCATCGCATAGACGTAGCTCTGCCCAATCACTTTCCACCGGTTGTTCTCTTTATCCTCGTGTCCCCGACGAAAATAGTGAAAAGGCTGCTGCTGTTTCAGATAGTGCTCAAAACGGCGCAGATAATTTTTTCGTTCGTTATCGTTGGCAATGAACAACAGGTCTTCCAGCGGACTGTTACTCTCTTCCTGAGCAAAGACAGCGCGAATTTTTAACGTCCGATAGCTGGTTGAAGGACTCAGCAACGCACGCGCGGTCAGTTCTTTCTCATCAGGGTATTGTTGTGCATAACGTAGGGCGATCTCTTCAAATGAGAGACGTTCGCCCGGTAGCAGGTCATAGTTAAAGCGCATAACCACCCCAGAACATGAAAAGTAATATCAAAATTAGAGCCATTCTGAAGGGAATTATCGGCATAGCGGAGATGAACTGTAACGCTGAGTTCACTTTTTTATTGTTTACGGCCCAGACCAAAATCCGTTCGTTTTGCTCTGCAACATTTGCATTAGTGCAACACAAAACACGCCTGTTTGTTTTATCTCCCTCTCTGTTCAGGGGCGCGCGGCGTTCTTATCCTTTACTTTACCTGCTTTTTTATCGGTTATTCTTGCCATTAATTTCACTTGCACACTCGTATTCTTTCACCATCACTCTGCAGATGCAGATCGGGTATAGAGGAAGTGAATGATGAAAGGCATAGTGCTGGCTGGTGGAACAGGTTCTCGATTACATCCTGTAACCTGCGGCGTCTCTGAGCAACTGCTACCGTTCTATGACAAACCCATGCTCTCTCTTCCCCTTTCGCTTTTGATGCACTTGCATCCATTCGTCTCGCGCCCGGACATTGCTGATTTTGAATATACCTGTCCTCACTATGATAATCCTAAGGATGAAGCCTGCCTGATGTGGAATGACCCTGATTTTGCAATTCAATGGCCTGTAGAACAGCCGATATTGTCGGTAAAAGATCAACAAGGACTATCACTGCAGGAGTTGGTGTAATGCGCGTTTTACTTACAGGGGCTTATGGCCAATTAGGGCGTTGCTTGCTGGATCGTTTTCCCGCTGACTGGATCACGCTGGCGTGTGGTTCGGCAGAACTGGATATTACTGACCGCTGTGCGGTTATGCGCGTCGTCAAAAAATTCAAACCTGATGTCATCATGAATGCTGCGGCCTACACGGCCGTCGATAAAGCAGAAACCGATCGTACCCGCGCGCTGAAGGTGAATGCGATTGGTCCTGAAAATCTGGCACAAGCAGCAAAACTGGTCAACGCACGCCTGATTCATATATCGACTGACTATGTTTTTGATGGGTTAAAGAAAACGACTTATAGCGAAAATGATCCGCCCTGCCCGATTAATTTCTATGGCTTAAGCAAGTGGGAAGGTGAAAAGCGTGTGTTTGAGGTATTGCCAGAAGCCATTGTGATTAGAACCTCATGGATGTTCAGCGAATACGGTAATAACTTCGTGAGTACGATGCTTCGTCTGGCGCAGACGCGTTCCGAGTTACATGTGGTGAACGATCAGTATGGCTGTCCGACCTACGCGGGTGATTTAGCCCAGGCCATGATCACGCTCGCCGACATGCCCGAAAAGCGCGGTCTTTACCATTATTGTGGCGATGTTGCCGTTAGCTGGTGCGAATTCGCTCAGACAATATTTGTCGCGGCGCAACAGGACGTGGTCGTGCATGGCATTATCAGCTCGCACTATCCGTCTGCGGCGATTCGGCCTGCGCGCAGTGTGATGAACAGCGACGCTCTCAGCACCATCGGCATCCACCCTTCAGACTGGCAGGATAAACTTCGCCTCTGTCTGAATCACCTGGCGACCCCCTTTCCCTACGCGAATACTTTATAAGGAGATAATTGAATGAAAGTAGCAACGATTGGTAACTGTCAGCTCGAAGTCGTTGGTCAGTTATTAAGTAATTATTCTGAGCTTCATCGTGGCGCAATAACACAAGTTTTTAATACACCTCTGTATAAACTTGATGCTCAGCGAGACATTATCAATCTGATGCACGAACTTGAAAGCTGCGATCATATTTATATGCAGTATCATTCTGAACGCTGGGGTTTGCTTTCAACTGTAAAACTGACTGAGTATTTCGATATCCGCATATTACCCACAATGGAATCAAGCGTATCAGCACCGCAACTAGGGTATTATTCTGCTGCCGTGCCCGATTTAATGGTGTATGTTGATTACCGTTTTTTGCATCTTTATTTGACCGCACATGCCTGTATGGATGCCGTTGCTGCGTACCACAATGTCAGTTACGATGCTGCCAGGCAGCATAACATGATCATGGACGACGCTAATCGCTACCAGCGGTTGTTCAAAGAGGGGAAGGTGGCGTTTGATTATTCAGACTTTTATCGGGATGCCCTGTTAAAAGATAAACGTTGCTACAGCACGGTAAGCCACCCCAATAATAAACATTTAAGCATTTTCTTTAGTGCAATCTTTTTTGATTTATTTAAAGAGAATAAGAACTTCGATCTGGGCGGCAACGATTTGCTTAAAAACTATATTGTTCCAGAGGTAGGCAGTGGCGAACAGCATTATTTTATGATGCGCGAAACAGGGCTTTCTCTGGCCTGTAAAATTAACTATCACTTCTTTTCTTCACAATCGCGTGAACAACTCTCAGAAGCCTTACTGCGTTCTACCTATTACCGCAGTCTGAAATCCGGCTATCAAAACCTCTGAGCTATGCTGTAAGCCTGAAGTTGCATCTTATCGATCAGGCTTATCAGCACAGAAAACGATATTGTTCAGGCCGCGCAATAAACACAGCGATATTGCTTTACCGTATTAATACAGCGTTATATCGCTTTGTTGCGTCAGGCCTGTCTCTGCCATTCCGGTCATTATGATTCTGCTTACAACGCTCAGGTTGACGCCAGAAAGAAGCGCGGTTCCTGGAGTGCCTGCCTGTCCCCGTTTGCGTTAAATACACACTAAAAAGGGCTTTATTTACGGCATCAGTTCGGCCTGCCGGGATTACAATCTGCTATAAAAGCGCGCCTGGCACCCCATTCATACCAGGAAAAACTTCGCTAGCTAAACAATGTGTTAGCTGCACCACCTCAGGCAAATCATAATGAGCAGTAATAAAAAAGCACTTATGCTGGATGCCGGTTTTGCTGCCATGCCTCTTTTGATGGCACTTAAGCATTCCGGTTATGAAACAGCCGTATGCAGCGGCAAACCGCAGGATCCGGTTCATCAACTCGCGGCCCACTCTTTTTGCCTGAATTATGCCAACGTACAGGACGTACTGACCCTGGCGAAATCACTCAATATCACTTCACTTCTGCCTGGTGTTACCGATGTGTCTTACCTTACGGGTGCCAGTGTCGCTGAAGCAATGGGCTTACGCGGTTTTGATCGCCCTGATGTAGCAGAAATTATTTTTAAAAAAGACGTTTTCCGCCAGTGGGCACAGAATAAGGGTTATCCAGTCCCTGTGGCCGTGAGCTGTCCTGAAGAGGCGGCGCCACTTCCGCTACCGTTGATGATAAAACCTGTCGACTCATACAGCGGATTAGGGATTTCACTGGTGACTGAGCGCGAACATATCTCCGCCGCCTGGCGAGACGCCTGTGCAGCATCATCCTGTGGCCAGGCACTTATAGAGCGCTGGATAGCCGGTGATTTGCACAGCCACTCCGCTTTTATCGTGAATGGAAAAGTGGCGGTCGAATATTTTGTTGATGAATTTTGTACCGTTTACTCCTGGCAGGTAAACAGTAGTAGTCTCAGCCTCAATCTTTCTGCGTCGATAAAAGACCAGGTCAGCGACTGTATACAGGCACTCGTTGATGAGCTCGGGCTTTGTGATGGTTTACTGCACACTCAGTTTATCTCGGACGGTAAAGACTTTTCTCTAATAGAAATGACACGCCGATGCCCGGGTGATCTTTATAATCAACTTATTGAATATTCTACAGACACGCCTTATTCACTCTGGTTCACCCATGCCTTTACCGGCACACCTTTTACGCCAGCCAATCGGCGCCCCGGGCACGTCAGATTAATCGCTCGCCATACCCTGTCCGTTGATCAGGAAGAAACCTTTACCTCCGTCAACTTCGCAGCATTACCGGCCAATATCCTTTCCTTTCTGCCACTGAAGAAAACAGGCGAGAGAATCCAGCGCGCGCCTCACGATCGCGCCGCGCTTATTTTTGCTGAATTCCACCAACGTGATGAACTGGCCAGCTTCACACCACAATTAAAAAATTTTTTTACGCTCAGTAAGTACTAGGAAACCGATATGAAAAAACAACTACAACTTGGTTTTATTGGCGGTGGCGCGAATTCGGCTATTGGTCTTACCCATAAAATTGCCTCACAGCTCGACGGGGATTTTACACTTGTGGCGGGCTGCTTTAGCCGCAATCCTGAGCAGAATCGCCACACGGGTGAGAGCTGGAATATTCATCCTGAACGTATCTACGACAGTATTCAGGCATTTATTATGCAGGAGCGCCACCATCTTGACGCAGTTGCGGTGTTAACACCCACCCCTGACCATCATGAAATTATCACCGCCTGTTTCGAAAACGGTCTGGCTGTAATTTGCGAAAAGGCTATGGTTGAAAGCCATCAAAGCGCTTTGCACGTGATGAACAGCGAGCACCAACATCAGGCAAAATTGTTTGTCACTTATAATTACAGTGGCTATCCCATGGTGCGCGAACTGCAAAAACGCGTACAGCGGGGCGATTTCGGGGCCATTCAGCAAGTCATGGTTGAAATGCCTCAGGAAGGTTTTGCACGACATAATCAACATGGCGATGTGCCAAAACCGCAGAGATGGCGGCAGCAGGATGCCGTCATTCCAACCGTTTCGCTCGATCTTGGCGTTCATGTTCACCAGCTAATTGAATTTATCACCGGGGATCACGCAGTCGATATTTATGCGATCCATGATACGTACGCCAAAATCCCCGGCGTCATCGACACCGTACATCTCTTATCGCGTTATCAAAGCGGTATGACATGTAATTACTGGTATGGCAAAGCCGCCCTGGGATACCGAAATGGCCTGCGGATTCGCGTCATGGGAAGTCAGGGCAGTGCAGAATGGCTCCAAATGGATCCTGAATTCCTTTATGTCAGCGGTTTGCAAGGCAGTCGTACTGTTATCGATCGCACAGCCAATGACAATATTGTTGCTGCTGATGCACGTTACTGCCGTTTTAAAGCGGGTCACCCTGCTGGCTTTATTGAAGCATTTGCCAATTATTATGCTGACATTGCCTCTGCATTGAGAGGGGAACCTAACGATTACGTGATGGGTTCAGACGTTGCGGCTCGCGGGCTTCACTTTCTCGAAAGTGCCGCGAAAAGTGCAACAAGTCTGCAAAAATGTACCCTTTAAACAATAAAAAGATAAAATATAACGGAGTTTCTCATGAATTTTCTTAGTGAAATAGTCGAGAAAAATAACCATTTTCTCGTTACGCTGGAGAAAATGTACCAAAACAGCAATCCGGTAGTCCTCATTGGCGCAGGCTGTCTGGCTACTAAGACCAGTGAATATATGGCGCGTAATCACTTGCATATCGATTATGTTGCGGTCAATGAAATGTATTTTTCTCCTGGTCAAACGTTAAACGAACTGACTGTTGTGCCTCTAGAAAACTTGCTCAACACCAATAAGAAATACAATTTTATTATTGCACTACAGTATGTCGATCAGACGTTTTTAAATTCACTATCAGACGTTCAATCTGAAGTCCTGGTCTATGATCCCTCTTTCACAGGCGTGAACACCGAAGAAATTATCTCCTATGATTTTTGTCAGACTCATGCTGATGCACTGCATTCCTTATATGAAAGTCTTGGTGATGATAAATCTCGCGAGACGTTTATCGCATTCATGAATCAGCGTATTAGCGCACGCTCTGACTATATTAAAGCAGTATATGATGAGAACCATTACTTCCCAATCGACATTGTCGCGTTGAGTAAGTCCGAGGTTTTTGTTGACTGTGGCGCTTATAATGGTGACAGCGTGAATGCTTTCGAAGCCGCACTGGCAACCCGCGGACTCCCTTTGCCGAAAAAAATCTTTGCCTTCGAACCAGACAAGGTCAATTACCCGTTGCTGTGTGCCGCTACAGCGGATAAAGCGTATTGTGAATGCCACCAGGCAGGCGTATGGAGTGAAGAGACAACGCTGTATTTCGAATCAGGAAAAGCGTTGGATTCAAAAATCACCGAAAAGGTCACGACTAACAGTATCGTATTAACCACGCTCGATAGCGTTATTGCGGACAGTAAGGTGACATTTATCAAAATGGATATTGAAGGTGCTGAGCTTTCTGCGCTGGAGGGGGCGAAAAACAGTATTCAACGCTGTTACCCACTGTTGGCAATCAGCGCCTATCATAAACCGGATGATCTTATAAAGATCCCTGCTTATATTAAAAGCATTATGCCCGGGTATCGGTTTTATCTCCGCGCACATCATCCTGTTCATGCTTTTGAACTGGTGTTGTACGCGATTCCTACCTGATTTTTTCTTTGCATCAGCCCGGCTCTCGCGTATCAACCGGGCAGAGTTATTCTCATTACCTGTATCCGTCGTCTGTGCCCTTCCCGTTTCTTTTTCAGGCTGCTGTCAATGTACCGCTGTCAGCAACGATTTTTGAGATGAGAACCGATTAAGAAAGCGAGATCGTGCAGATGGAATGCATGTGAGATCTGCAGCGTCATGCAAAAGCATGTTCACTTTTGCATGACGGGCTTGCAAAGATCCGGATTGATGACTTACGCAGCATTCACATTGCTGGCGCGCATAATAATGTTAATAATCTCATCCTGATCTTCTTCCGCCAGGTTCGGATGCACTGGTAAACACAACACCTGCTGAGAAATTTGACTGGCCACCGGCAGATTTGAAGGAGCCGATGATTCATAGCCTTTGTACATCGGGAAATCGGAGATGAGCGGATAAAAATACCGTCTGACATAAATATTTTGGCTTTTGAAGTGATGATACAGTTCATCACGCGTCATCGGGAATAATCCCGCGTGAACAAAGACCGGGCAATACGCATAGTTCCAGTCGGTTTCATCAACGAGCGGTAGTAGCGTAAGTCCGTGTATATGCCCTAATGCCTGCTGATATTTTTGATAAATGACTTTACGCTTAGCCAGCGCTGAATCCACATGCTTCAGCTGGAGTAATCCAAAAGCCGCCTGAACTTCATTCATTTTGCCATTGATACCCGGCGCAACCACCGTGGTTTCATCGGCAAAGCCAAAATTCTTTAAATAATCAATACGTCGTTTGATTTTTTCATTCGGGCAGATAATGGCACCGCCTTCAAACGTATTAAATACCTTCGTTGCATGGAAGCTTAAAACAGACAGATCGCCGTGATTTAGGATACTGACGTTTTTTTGTTTAACACCAAAACAATGCGCGGCATCGTAAATGACTTTCAGACCGTAGTTGTCGGCAATACGTTGAATGCGGTCAACATCGCAGGGAATGCCATAGCAGTGAACGGGTAAAATTGCACTGGTGGTTGGCGTAATGGCGGACTCAATCTTTTCAGGATCGATATTGCAGGTAACAGGATCAATATCGACGAAAATGGGTTTTATGCCGTTCCATAATAAGGAATGGGATGTCGCGACGAAAGAATATGGCGTGGTAATCACCTCCCCCGTGATTCTGAGCGCCTGTAGCGCAGTCACCAGCGCCAGGGTACCGTTCGCGAACAAACTGAGGTGCTCGACACCGAGATAATCGGCAAGGGCCCGTTCCAGCTCCTGGTGATAGGGACCACCATTTGTGAGCTGTTTACTGTCCCAGATACGTTCTAAATAAGGCAGGAACTCTTCCAAGGGCGGCAGAAGAGGACTTGTCACCAGCACATTTGATGAGGGCTTGTTTATCTTCATCGGATAACTTCCTGACCTTAAATAATTGTTGAATGCGTACAGGGCTTTTATCTGGCTCGCTGTCTTTGCACGTCATTTATGCCTGAGTTGCTTCAGATAACGCCTGTATCCGGCCGAAAAGTGTCATAAGCGCGTTCTGGTTTACCTCGTCATAAGCTTTTTCTTTCAACTGCTGACTCATCGTGTCAGTGAGCGACGTCTCTGCACAAAGTGTTGCGATAGCCTCTTTCCAGGCGTTCGGGTTATGCTTTACTTTCCAGCCGGGAACGGATTCACCGAATGTAGGATGATCGCTATATATCGCCGGTATCCCCATAACCGCTAACTGCATGAGCACGTTGTTATCTTTGTAACGGTTTTCATCATTGTTGCAGCGCGGAAGCACGGCGATATCGGCTTCACAATGCAGCAACTGCGCGACCAGGCGGGCCTCAGTCTGAAAACGGTACGTTTCCCTGATATAAGGCAGCCATTCCGGCGGACAATGCCCAATGACAATCCAGTCAAGCCTTTCAGCACTTGCCATTATCGCTGAAGTCAGTAATTCACACTCTTTCTTCCTGAGATCGTATGTGAAACACACGACACGGCATTTGTCTTTTTTCTGCTTAACCCTATCCTGACAGGGTTGCACTAAAACATTGGGAAGAATAACGACAGGTTTATGGCGCTTTTTGAGCCAATTGGCCAGGGCATCGCTGTACGTTAGCCAGTTATCGATAACATTATCTTCAATTAATTTTTTATATTTCCGCGCATTCGGATCGTCCTGAATAAGATAATGAACACGACAGGTTACGGCGTTTTTGAGTTGCCTGATTGTCTGGCAGGCGAGATCCGACAGTTCGCCGCTGATAACGAGCTCGTCAGGATGATGCCGCAATAATTCTGGCGCGGAGGGTATCTGTTCAAGAAGCACGCTTTTGACGCCGCCGGCATTCGTTAGCCTGTCCAGAGCGGTGATAAATCGCTGCACGCCAGTATCATTCTGATCCTGCGCGATAAAAATGACGGTGCGTGTTTCGCTATGTTTGAGCGGATTCCAGCCCGTGACTAACGTTCTGTCTGCGGTAAAAAGGGTTCTGTTCAGGCTTAAATTTTTATTATAAGCCGGATCATCTGCCAGAACAGGGAGCCAGGTGTGATAGAAACGGTCGAGGTCCTGTGAAGGCGACAACGCGTAATTTGGCGGAAAGTCCGTCACGGCTTCCTGTTTCGCTACGACGCTGTAGGGTGTGCATATTGCCCGACCGCCCTGCTGAACCAGTCGCAGATTCAGGTCCAGTCTGGCCAGCAGAGGTTGTGTGTAAGCCGTATCAAATCCGCCGATCTCCAGCCATCTGTCTTTTCTGATTAACAAACAGTCTGTGGGCAACGTCGAATAACTACAGTCGCTTTGATAACGTGACAGGTAGCCTGCATTGCCCCATCTTTCGGCATAACCGACGGGGAAGGCCAGGCCCCGAACCCCAAGAATTTCTCCGGCACATAAGATCTGACTGTCCAGGTTGATAATATGAGGCGCGACGCAGACAACGTCATGCCGTAGAGCATGACATGCCAGCGCCTCCAGCCAGCCGCGGCTGACAAATAAAACACTGGGATCCAACAACAGCAGAAACTCGCCTTCTGCCTGCCCTGCTACCTCATTAATCGCAGCTTCCTGGGTTTGGCTACCATGACTTTTCAGGATGTGGATGTTAACCGATGCTGTTGACAAATTTGTCGTCAGCCAGGCCGTGATAGCCTCAGAGGTCGCTGGCGTCACAATAACAATCAACTGGCATAGCGGTTGATAGGTTTGTTCAAATAACGTGGTGATGCAACACTGCAGTTGATGAATATCCGTGCCAGCGACAAGTATGATGCTGAGCGAAATAACCGGCTCCATGCTGTATTTTAACCGCCACGGCTTACCCGGCTGGTGCTCCACTACACCTTGGCTGAAGCCCTGCTGCTGAAGATAAGATTGCAACACAGCATGTTCCTGCTGAAGTTCCTGTGTCACACAGCTGTTCAGAGCAGTCACGGTAAAGACTTCTGAAACATGGCCAAAGGCATTGCGATCGTACGTGGCTAACAACCGTGTAACCGCATCCAGTTCATAGCACTCCGAAAAATCAGCATTAAACCCGCCAATAGCCATCATGGCGTTTCGCGCGAAGATCCCGCGCTTGAGATAGAGTGAAGGCTGACTCAGAAAAAGATCCGGGCAAAATGCAGGCTTAAAATGGGGATGAATTTTCCCTTCATTGTCAGAGAGGCCTTCATCCGCGTAAACAAAAGCGCATTCCGTTCTGCTGCTCAAGGCTTCAGCCATGAGTCGTAAACTTTCCGCAGTAAACTGGCATCCGGCAGGGACGACGTATATCCAGTCGTAAACGTTCTGCTCCAGATAACGATTAATTTCGCCCAACCATACCTCAGGCCCGATTTGAACGACACGATCATCAGAAACGTGTCGCGTTTCCTGATGAGCCGCCAGTAAAACAGCGCATCCTTTTACATGATCTAACTGAGGCAGTAAGGTATTCAGCGTCGTGTTCATGTCTTCTGCGCGACCTGACTGCACGGCAATCAGCATTCTGAGGCCTGGCGGTGGCGCAATACTCTGCACCTTTTCAGCAGGAACTGGAAGTAGACGCTTATACAGCCAGTCATTCAAAGCGTGTCGCTTATCATGCGCGGCACGTTGCTCGGCCTTTTCTTGTGTCAACGTAACGAAGTTTTCAAACTGTTGCTGACTTCGCGCGCGTCGGACCAGAAAATATTCACGCATCTTCCATAAATTCTGGCGCTCGTTATCAATCGCTTCCTGGGTGTTTTCCCAGCAAAATCCAGCGCCACCGTTGTCACGCACGGTTTCCTGCGTAATGGCATACTTTTCATAACCCGGTGCGGTTAACGAAACTACGGGACTTCCGCATAAAATCGCCATTGCGCAGGTGCCCGAGGATTCATACGAATAAAATACGCGCGTACGCTTGAGCACAACGGCAAGTTCTTTCAGAGGCAGTGGGTTTGCCATAGACAAGATTTTGGTATCTGCAGGGAGTCGGCTGAAATCAACAACCGATTCAGGCACACGATTCAGGTAGAGAATATTAAGGTCTTTCTCCGGGTTGTCGTCACAAAATAATTGCAGATCAAACGATTCAATTCCCAATATCTGTGGATCAACCGCTTTTTCAGCAAATTCGTTGCGGTACCAGAAAAATAAATCTTCTGGTCCTTCATGTATCCGATTATTCATGATCACGCCTTCCCGGTTCAGCATATAGCGAACACAAACGGGCGCGGAGAGAGGGTTTCCCGACACGATTTCAGGGTAAATGGCAATCCAGGGTTGTCCGCTGTTTTGAATAACCATCCAGTCTTCACTGTTTATCACCGGCGTATTCCATTCTGGATTTACCCGGCAATTAACCATCCAGGCTTTACCGCCCTGTTCGTTAATCATATGACAGAGCTGATGAATAACCTGAACGCCGGATGACGATTCGATGTAATCAGGTGCCAGAAGTAAGTATGGAAAGGTGAACCCACGCATAACAGCCTCTTTTTCTACAGGCGCGACAATGAAAAGCTGGCGTTGCCTGAAAGTCGTGTGTCTCTACGGAGACCTTATGTCCAGTCATGTAACGACGGCGTCATCATCAAGACGACGCGCCGCAACCGCTTCAGGCAGAAAGCCAACCTTTCTGCCATTCATCTAATCCATTCTCCCTTAGATACCAGTCCTGATGGACGGCAGCACGGAGTTGATCGCCCAGATGATAAGTGGCCTCCATGTCGCCTAAGTGCGAGCGGATAGCGCCCATCCAGTCTTTGAAGCGGTTTTCAACCAGGGTCACAGGCAATCCACAGCGATAAGGCTCGATACTGGTCGCGATAATGGGCACGCCGCAGGTGCCAATCTCCAGCAGCCTAAGGTTACTTTTGCATTCATTAAACTGGTTGATTTCAAGAGGAACCAGCGCCAGATCCAGGTTGAGGCTGGCGAGTTTTTCTGGATACATCTCAAAAGGCACGCCTGGATGGAATTCGCAGTGAACGCCCCGGGGCTTCATCCCCATGAACACCCATTCAACCTTATCTTCCAGTTCCTTGATAATTGGCAATAAAATTTGCAGATCGCCCGTGTGCGTGCTGCCGCCTGCCCAGCCGATACGCACCTTACGCCCGACACCACGTTGACTCAATAAGTGCCCCCACTGTGCTTCCGCCAGTCGGTTTTGCGCGATCCGTATATCGGCGTGAAAGCGGCTGTAAGCCTCAGCCAGTGGCGCCGTGGAAACGACAACCCAGTCTGCGGACTCCATCACTTTGCGAAGATTTTTGACGATCTGCTGGGGAAAGTGGTTGCGGTTGCCATTTTTTAACGGCACGTTCAGCAGGAAATCATCATATTCCACCACGATCTTCGCGTCGCTGACGTCCCGATACTGCTTCATAATTGAAGGGAAGCGGCTTCCACTTAATGACTCCAGCAAAATGATGTCTGGTTGCAGAAGCGCCACTTCCATGACGCCGGGAATCTGCTGGGTCATACCGCCTTCTAACAGCAGATTACTTTCCAGCGCTTTAAATGGCTGGACGATACGGTGATTGCCACATCCCTGCCAGTCAACGTGATGCGCTAACACAACCGGCAAGGGGCGCCCCGGTAACGGCTGCTGGAAACGCGCCGTTCCTGCGCCAAGCGTGAACGCTTTACCTGCCCGCTGCATTTGTTGATTATTGCTGGGATCCCGCAAGAGCATCGATCGCCATTGGCTGCGAAGCTTGCTGTAATCGTGAAGAAAAGGTCTTTCCTGCACATGGAATTTTTCCGTCATCAGTCGGGTTGCTCCGCCCATATGACGAACGCGCGACCATGGTGTCCAGACGTTCAGGTAACCTTGCTGTAAAGCGCGTAGGCCCAGATCAACATCCGCGAAATACAGGGGATACTCTTGTTCAGCAAATCCACCCAGACTAAAAAAGACCGATTTGCGAACCATCATGCAAGATGCGCTTACCGCGGCCAGGTTGTGCTCAGTTTGCAGATAACGCTGGAAGCCTCTGGCTTCACCATCAACCCCATCCCAGGGGCTGTCTACACCATTCTGTACGCCGAGCAGAAAGCCGCCATGCTGTATCCGGCCATCCTGATACTCCAGACGAGCGCCCGCCAAGGCAATTTCCGGACGCAAGGCATGTTCGAGCAGTGCATCAAGCCAGTCCGGATGGGTAATTTGGCAGTCGTTATTGAGAAACAGCAGTATGTCGCCTCGTGCCTGTTCCGCAGCACGATTATTTATGGCTGCAAAGTTGAACGGCGCGTCGTAGCGTAGGACCTTGATTTGTTCGATATTTAATTTTTCAAGATCGTTAAGAAATGCACACGCCTGTTCGTCCACTGACTGGTTATCAACAATCAGCAATTCATAATAGGGATAGCGCGTTTTCTCCATCAACGTATCAATACAGGTACGTAATAAGGCGGCGTGGTCGCGGGTGGGAATAATAATTGAAACCAGCGGTTTAGCATCCCAGTGATAACGCACCCGCATCGTGCCCAGATTCATTCCGGCGTCAAGTGATGCCGTAATCCCTAAACGTTGTAAATGTGCTTTAACAACGTCCTGATAGGCTGCGCTGTAATGGCTTTCCTCGAACCAGCGGCCGTTATCTTTACTGCTCTTTACCACCACTTCTGACAGATGACCAAGTGCACCCGGCCCTTGCTGTTCAATGCATTGCCAAAGAAGTTGATAAAGTCCGAGGGGATTCATTTCATCGGTGATCCCCCCTGCTGCCTGCGCCTTATGTTTGTCAAACATCAGCGTGCGGCCCACGTAAGGCGTGCTTCTTAACAGATCGATATTAGGCGCGGGTCGCAGTATGACGCCGGGTTCATTGTTTTCATCGTTAAAGCTCTCATCGCAATACCAGAAGGCGGTATCAGGATAGCGCAAACGGTGTTCAGCCATGAGCAACAAGGCATCCGGTAAAAGCTCATCTCCTGCCATGACAACAATAAATGCGGAAGGGGCGCTTGTGTCTTTGAGCAAGTGGTTAAGTTCAGCCAGCCAGCCCTTTTCACATCGCGCAAAAGTTCCTTCATCTAAAACGACATCATCATCGCTTAATAAGCTTATTGTCGAGGGCGGCAGTGTTTGCTCCCTGACCGCAGCCAGAGAACGTTTGCAGTCAGCTGCGTTGCCTTTTTCATTAACGATGACGACGCCGATGTGACCACTTTCTGGAACGGCTCCAATAAACGAGAGTAATGCTGCCCGACGGGCGTCCGTAATACGCCTCTCTTTAAGCCACTGCTCTATAGAATAGTTTTTGTCTACCCATGACAACACTGACTGGCTATGGAAACGCAAAGCGTGATGCGCGCGTTCATCCATAGACCATTTTTTGGCTACAAGTGGCAGGCTAATGATTTTGTCGATGGCACAAGACAGGTCCCACTGATTCCGGAAGCGGTCTTCATTTGCAAGCGTCCAATGCAGTGCATCCTTGAAGCCACGTTTGAGTAATTCAATCCATTCATCCGCATCAGGACAAAACTGCAGGTTAACGACAGTAAAATGTGATTTATCGAACTCACTAAAATTATGCTCGCCTAAATAGCCTTCAACATAATTTGTAGAGGCGAGAAACACAGGAATACCGAGGATGAGTGATTTCGCCACAATCTCATCACTACCGATAACGGCATCATAATTATTGAGCCACTCAGGCTCAATACGGCTAACAGGCTGGCTGCAATCGAACCATTCCAGGCTGATTGCTTGTGCTTTGAGCTGCTGCTGCAGTTCATACATTTCGGCAGAAATATCAGGCGCAAAATAAAGCACCTTTTTCAATTCTGTGCGAATCCTACGCTGCCCGAATGCATTGAATGCAGGGGAGAAAGTATAGGGTAAAACCTCTACCTGACCGGGTAGAAGGCCGTTCTGGAGTAATCGCTCAGAGATCGCCGGCGACAGGCTGAGAGAGAGTGAAGCAAGCTGATTCTCAAGCTCAACGCCCCATGGCATATAAACATCGTGATAGTCGTAAAAATGCCGGAAAATAACGGGCGCGGTTCTGGAAAATAACCCAACAGAAGACAGGAGTTTCTGGCTAAAAAAACCTTTGTAAACCAGGATAAGCCCATACTCATCGGCCAAAGTGCCCAGCTTTTCGCTGATGATGCGAAAGTCTGGATTCTGTCTGAGCCTTTCCAGTTCAAATGACACCGTCTTACCGTACGTACTGGTAACAACGTCAACCTGCCATCCTAAGGACAAAAAAACATCAATGATATCGAGCGCTTCATTAACGTGAATGGAAAAGTGCTCGAATCTGTCGATGCTAATTAAAAGCCTGCTCATCTGATATCCTCTGGTTGTGCATCAGCAAAATCTGCACGCACATAGATCACCCATATCAGACTATTGTAGAAGTGTAAGCGACTAACTTAGCGGGACATTAGCTACAGTAAACCGGGCTAATTAAAGCGATTAAGCAAAAAAACGCCCTCATTTCTGAGGGCGTTTTTATTAATACAGGTTTTGCGGCGATTAACGCAGCAGAGACAGCATGGTCTGTGGAACCTGGTTGGCCTGGGCCAGTACAGAAGAGCCGGCCTGCTGCAGGATCTGCGCACGGGACATGTTCGACACTTCCGTTGCGTAATCCGCATCCTGGATACGGCTGCGGGCCGCGGTCAGGTTGGTTACGGTGTTGTTCAGGTTGCTGATGGTGGACTCAAAACGGTTCTGAGACGCACCCAGCAGGCTGCGCTGGTTATCGACTGCTTTAATGGCAGCATCAATATCGGCCAGCGGCGCACCATCAGTGCTGCCACCGCTTGTTACGGTACCGCTCAGTACGTCAAAGCCTTCTGCAGCGGTAGTACGGGCGTTGCCATTGATAGTCTGACCTGTAGTCTGAGACGTCGCACCAGAGGTATTGAACAGGTTGAAACCGTTACTTGCACTGATGGTGATACCAATGGTTTCACCGTCTTTCGCGCCAACCTGGAAGTTGTAGGTGCTGCTGCCTGAACCGGTGTTCAGCACTTTGATGCCGTTGAAGTCGGTCTGCTTGGTGACGCGGTTGATCTCTTCCATACGCTGGTTAACTTCAGCCTGGATTGAGTCTATGTCAGACGCTGAGTTAGAGCTGTTCTGTGCCTGAACGGTCAGGTCACGTACGCGCTGCAGGTTGTTGTTGACTTCGGTCAGTGCGCCTTCAGCGGTCTGCGACAGCGAGATACCGTCGTTGGCGTTACGGGCAGCAACGGTCAGGCCGTTGATGTTAGAGCTGAAGCGGTTGGCAATCGCCTGACCCGCTGCGTCATCTTTTGCACTGTTGATGCGCAGGCCGGAAGACAGGCGCTCAATCGCAGTACCCAGTGATGACTGAGATTTGGTCAGGTTATTCTGCGTAACCAGAGACAGGGTATTGGTATTAATAACTGCCATAATAATTATCCTTCATAAAAGAATTATAGGGTTCGGATTTGGCCTGCGGCTTCATCGCCTTCAATATTGTTATCGCCCTCCTGGCTTAAAACTTTATGCTTTAGTCTTTTTTTTTACCAAAGAGGACAACTGAAATTTGTTTACAAAAGGCTTCCCAGGTCAAGGTCGGGCCGTACTGAAGCGTAAACTTACCGTATTCCTGGCAGCAGGCGCTCCCCTGCTCACTTTCCCCTGTATTAAAAAACGTTATTAAATAGGCGGTTATATTTTTTCGCCTATTTATTCCGTATTAAAACCTTTCACTTACCGGTTTTATTGAAAAGTGGCTCCGCTTTAATATGATGCCACCACCGAGACAAAATGTTATTTCTGCAATAAAGAAACATCGTGATATCTCAGTGCCTGTTCGGGCAACCTGTTTCAGCATTCCATCTTCAATAATCCATTCCCAGAAAGGCGTGATAATAACATTGCGTTAATAATTGCTATTCATCATCTCATGTCAAACCGCTTCCCTTTTAAAAGCCAGTCGGCCTGAACATGAACGGATATAACGCAAGATGTCATAGCCGTGCCTGCCAGAACCACTTTCAGGAACGAATCAGCATCAGGATATGCACCTGTTTTAGCCCAGGCCCTCAACGCAGCATATTTCTGTCTATTCCCTTACGTCAGCGTTCGATACTCAACGCTGTGAGCTGACCTGCCAGAGACTCACCGACGTGAAATGCCGTATGAATCCCTGTAACATTCAAGCAAGCGTTTCACTTTTTCACCCACAGCCATGAAGACATCATGTTTTCAGGCAATAAAAAAACGCCCTCATCACTGAGGGCGTTTTTATTAATACAGGTTTTGCGGCGATTAACGCAGCAGAGACAGCATGGTCTGTGGAACCTGGTTGGCCTGGGCCAGTACAGAAG